>CAYYPH010000014.1:0-104653 GCA_964473485.1 uncultured Prolixibacteraceae bacterium
TGGTAAGGTTGTATGGCACTGTCCAGGATGTTACCGAGCGGAAACAGACTGAAATGGCGCTGGCCGAAAGTGAGAAGCGTTACGCGCTGGTGCTCGATGCCATTGAACAAGGGTTGTGGGACTGGAATGTGCAGACCAACGAGGTCTTTTTTTCGGCAGGATGGAAGAACCAGATCGGTTATGAAGACCATGAACTGCCCAATGTTTTTGATACCTGGATCGAACATCTGCACCCGGAGGAGCAGGAATATTGCCTGGGTTGCGTGAAGGAATACCTTGAAAACCCCATCCGCCATTTCTTTCTTGAATTCCGGTTCAGGCACAAAGACGGAAGCTACCGGTGGATACATAACCGTGCCTCCTCGATTCTTGACGAAAACGGTAAGGTTGTCAGAATGTTTGGTGCACACAGCGACATCACCGGGCAAAAAAAGATGATGGAGGAGATTGTGGTAGCCCGTCAGAAAGCAGAGGAGAGCGACAGGCTTAAGACCTCTTTTCTGGCCAATATGTCACACGAAATCCGGACCCCGATGAACGCCATTGTCGGTTTCTCGTCTATGCTATCAGAACCGGAAATATCGGAAGAAGAAAAAAAACGATTTACGGATATTATTCAGTCGAGGTCCGACGACCTGATGCACCTCATCAATGACATCCTTCAAATCTCGCGGATCGAATCGGGAAACATGACGGTTGAAAAAACCCGGGTGCCGGTCAACAGACTGATTGCCGAAATGGAATCGGTATTCATGGAACGTATTGGCAGAATAAAAAAACAGGACCTGGTCATTGAGGGAATTATGCCATTACCCGAACCCGGACCCGTTATAATGACCGATGGTTACATTCTGAAACAGGTACTGTCGAACCTGATCGACAATGCCGTTAAATATACCGACAAAGGGAAGATCCGGGTCGGGTATCAGCGGCCTGAGAAAGACCTCATCACATTCTTTGTCTCCGATACAGGCATTGGTATTGCCGTTGAAGATCAGTCGCTCATTTTCGAGCATTTCAGGCAGGCCGCCACGCAGGATCATCATAAATACGGTGGAACGGGTCTGGGATTGTCCATCTGTAAAGGTTCTCTTGAATTGCTTGGCGGGCGGATATGGGTAGAATCAACACCAGGGGCAGGCAGCATCTTTTCTTTCACGATACCTTATGAATCGGTGGATTTTTCAGGCCGGCAAACTTCCGGGAATTTGAAAACAGGATCGCAGAAAGATGCGTTTAACTGGAAAGGAAAGAAGATCATGATTGTAGAAGATGAAGAGAGCAACATGGAATACCTGAAAGTCATCCTGTCGAAGACCGGCGCCGACCTTACTGTTGTTTACAATGGCCGCGAACTGAGGGCCCTGTTGCCCCGGATCAGGGAATTCGACATGGTGCTGCTCGACGTGCGACTGCCCGATGCCAGCGGCTGGGAACTGGCCCGGGAAATCAAACAGATCAGGCCTGAATTGCCGGTCATTGCCCAAACCGCATACGCCATGCCTTCCGACAGGCAGATGAGCGAACAATCGGGATGCGACAACTACATCTCAAAGCCGATTGTCAAGGAATTGCTGCTGCAGAAGATGACTGGTTATCTTTCGTAAAGCACGGTCACGGTTCAAAGATAAAGACCTCCTCGATGGTGCTGTTCAGCGCCCGCGAAACATCATAGGCCAGTTTGAGCGACGGGTTGTACTTCCCTTTTTCAAGGAATACGATGGTTTCGCGCCGAACCCCGGTTTTTTTCGCCAGGTCTTCCTGCGTAAGGTCGTACCGGGCGCGAAGTTCCCTGATCCGGTTATTCATTGCGCGGTCCCCTTACTTTAAAGAAGATCACCAGGGCAACCCAGATCACCGCCATACCCAGTATGCCGGTGCCCAGCAACACCTCTGTGTCCATTTTCACCCGGTCGTTCACCACGATCATCGCCACCCAGAGATAGAGCGAAACATAATAGGAGATGGCCGAGGCCCGCTGGAGGATCTTTTTCGACAATTCATCTTCGGCCGGTTCGCCACGTCTGACGCTTTTCAGGCGGCTGTATAGGATGTAGGCGGCAAATGCCACGATCAGGAGGATGACGACAAATTGCCATGATTCGACAAGGCTTACCTGGCTTCCCGAATTCATGAACCACAACAGGGTTGTTCCGAGCACCAGCAACGAAATAACCACGAGAGGAATGACTTTTTTCATAGAAGAAAATGTTAAAATTTGTGCGACAAATATAACATAATATTAGAAATATATAACTTTTTGTTCGATAAAAATAACATTTTACTGGATGAAATAGTACGAATCCAGGTTGAAAGTCAGATCGGTGGAATTCATCTGCTTTTCACAGGTCTATACAGGCGCCGGCAGGGTTTTTCTTTCAAAACGCAAAGCCACCTGATACTTTTACATCAGAAATGCTTACTCCGGGCCACGCATCCGTTCTGTGAGTGAGGGGGCGAAGCCATATCAGACCATCATGGAAATGCAAAATGCAAAATGCAAAATCAAAGTGCAAAATGCATAACGCAAAACGAGAAACGCGAAACGCGAAACGCAGGACCTTACACCAATACACGTTTAACATGAAAACACCGACTATTTACCTTCTTTTCTTCGTTGTATCGGGAGCGTTTTGCGCTGGTCTTTCCGGACAAGGGACCTCTTTCACCTTCCACCCAGTCGACCTCGGCATTCCCGGCATCCACTGTGTGAAGGTCTTCGACTTGGATCTCGACGGGGATCCTGACCTCATAGGCGGGTCGGAGCATACACCCTGGTCAACGAGTGTTGGCCTTATGTGGTGGCGAAATGATGGCGGAAATCCTTTGCAATGGACAAAATTCGTCATCGATCCGGGTTTCCTGCATGTGATGTCGGTTGATGTAAACTACCTCGATAACGACAACTTTCCCGATATCGTGGCCTCTTCGTGGGAAAACGGGAAAATTTCCTGGTGGAAGAACAGCGGGAATCCGGAGACTGGTTGGACCTCCTATGATATTGTTACTGGATGGATAAATCCACACGATGCCGTTTGTCATGATATCGATAGCGATGGCGACATGGATGTGATCGGCGCTGGTGCCGGAAACAACAGAATTTCCGTGTTCAAGAATCATGGAGGAGCTGTTCCGGTCTGGCAGGAGGAGGTGGTAACTTCCGGTTTCGCCGGTGGCAAGTCGGTTGTTGCAGAAGACCTGGATGGCGACAGCCTGCCCGACCTGGTGGCGGCCGGCGATGTTTGCGATGACATCGCCTGGTGGAAAAACCATGGCGGAAATCCCATTATCTGGCAGAAAAAATTCATCACCACCAACTTTACCGGCGCCGGGGGACTTGATATTGCCGATATGAATTACGACGGGCAACCGGATGTGCTGGGATCGGCATGGGAAGGAAATGAAGTCTCATTCTGGATCTGCAATGACATCACCGCCAACAGCTGGACCAAAAACATGGTAACCAATCAGCTTGATACCGTCTCCGGGGCCATTGCCAGCGATATCGATATGGATGGAGATATGGATATAATTGCTGTTGCGAAGATACCGGGCGAGCTGGTGATTTTTATCAATGAGAACGGCAATTTTGAAAAGGAGACGCTCTACCCCGCCTTTTTTGGTGGAAGCGCCTTGTCGGTTTCCGACATCGACCAAGACGGTGATGACGATATCGTAGCCGGGGCGGGAGTGTTACAGGAACTCTGGTGGTTTGAGAACAATACGATCAAAGTCGGCTTTGAAAGTGACATCAGCAAAGGAGAGACCATTGAAATCCGGCCAAATCCATCGGCGGGGAACTTCACAGCAGCTCTCCCGGGTGGCGCTGAACCGGTTTTATCTGTCAGGTTGTTGAATTTCTCCGGAACCAGAGAACATTTGGTTCAATTCACCGCGGAAGGTCACCTGATCCAAATCCGGGCCGAAGGACTGACCCCCGGATTGTATTTTCTGGAGATCGTAACGAGACAAACGACAACCATCACGAAAGTCATTATTTGCAAAAATCAATAGAATCTCTCATGGAAAAGAGTCGCATTACCAGGACGCTTGCAGCAGGATTCCTTTGCCTGCTGTTCTCATTTACAGCATATTCAGCAGGTTGCATGCAATTTCAAACTGGAAATACCGATTTTTTACCTGGAAGCTGGCAGGGAACGGTTGATGCTGGCATCATGAAATTTACCATGGTATTGAAATTCACGAAATCCGAAACAGGTTCTTTGGAAGGAACATTGGATATTATTGAACAGAATGCCCTGGGTTTACCGGTTGACGAAATTATTGTACGAAATGATAGTCTGTTTCTCAGCCTGACAAAAATTAACAGGAAGTATGCCGGAAGAATAAATTCTGAAAGGAATAAAATCGAAGGTGTTTACATCCGGGGAGGGGCGCCATCATTGAAGCTAAATTTAACAAAAGTTGATACTGTTATGGCTCTGAAACGGCCACAAACACCACTGCCGCCATTCCCCTACAAGGAGGAGAAGATAACTTTTTCCAACAAAACTGATCAGGTAACATTGGCAGGTACCTTAACCATCCCCGAAGGGAAAAGAACCTGTCCTGCAATCATTCTGATATCTGGTTCAGGAGCACAGGACAGGGACGAAACGATATTTGAACATAAACCATTTTTAATAATGGCAGATTATTTTACCCGCAAGGGATTTGCCGTATTACGCTTTGATGACCGGGGTGTAGGCGGTAGTGGAGGAGATCATCTTCAGGCTACCACCAGGATTAACAGTGAAGATGTTCAATCTGCCATTGATTTTCTTTGTACTAGAAAAGATATCAAAAAGGATCAAATTGTACTTATCGGGCATAGCGAAGGAACAATAATCGCTTCCATGGCTGCAAGTGAAAATCCTCATATTTCCGGGATAGTGCTGCTTGGAGCTCCAGGGTTACCAATAGATGAAAACCTTTTTCTGCAGAATGCCTTAATCAGAAAGGCTGATGGCGCAAGTGAAGAGGTTATTGCACAATTGGGAATAATGCAGAAGAAGATTTTTTCGGTTGTCAAAGATGAACCTGTTGATTCTATTGCCACTGAAAAACTGAGGGGAATTTATTCGTCAAATAACTACCAAATGTTAAAACCCGAACAGAAGAAATCTATTGATGGAAAAATCTCAACTCTTTTAACACCTTATTTCCGTGATATAATCAAATGCAATCCGGCAGCAATACTAGGTAAAGTACAAACAAAAACATTAGTCATTACTGGAGAAAAGGATTTGCAGGCCCCTCCCGGGCAAAACCTGCCTGTTATTGAGGCAGCACTAAAATCGGCAAAGAATAAAAATTTTAAAATAGTAGAGATGGACGGGGTGAACCATATGCTTCAAACCTGTAAAACCGGGGCTGTGTCCGAATACGCTGCAATCGAAGAGACAATGAATCCAAAAGTGCTAGATACCATATCAGACTGGCTTGAAGGAGGAAAGTAAAAATTGATAAAAATCATCAAGTCATTTCTATTGTCAGGAATGATCCTCCTCTCATTCCTGTCGACTGCCCGGAACAAGCCTTCCGGCGACACGGCTGCATTGAATGCCTATATCGTATACTGCATGGAGGAACATCACCTTCCGGGGGTGGTTACGGCCATTGTCCATCAGGATTACCTGCTATGGCTGAAGGCCTATGGTTACCGCGACCTTGAACGGCAGCGCCCGATGACCGACAGCACCATCTTCTGGCTGGCGTCGGTGTCGAAGACCATCACCTCAACCGCCCTGATGCAGTTGCAGGAGAACGGGTTGCTGTACCTGGATGAGAACATCAACAATTACCTGCCGTTCCAGGTGGTAAACCCCCACTATCCCTCTCCGCCGGTAACGGCCCGACGGCTCATCACCCATTCTTCCTCCATTGCCGATGACTGGTCCCTGCTCTCGTCACTGACCACCTTCGGGTACGATTCACCCATCCCGCTCGCTGATTTCATGTCCGGGTATTTCGATCCGTCGGGACAATATTATTCACCCAACCATTTTTACCAGTACCCGGCGGGCTGGACCTTCAATTACAGCAATGTAGGCCTTGGCCTGGCCGGGTACCTGGCGGAGGCCATCATGGGGACCGATTTCAGAACCTGGTGTCACGACAGCATCTTTACACCCCTGGGAATGAGTGTCGCCTCCTGGACCCTGGCCGGTACAGATACTTCGCACAAGGCCTATGGATACAGCTACTCCGGGAGCCAGTACACCCGGTACAACCATACCGGCCGGCCCGATTATCCAGCCGGATGGCTCAACATGAACATCAACGAGTTATCCTTGTTTCTTCGTACCTTTATCAATTACGGGAGGTTGGGAAACGCCACCATCCTCGACAGCGCGACGGTGGAATCGATGCTTACGGTTCAATTTCCCTCCATTCCCGCCTGGTACGGGCGCCGATGGGGGTTGGGATGGTACGAGTACCAGATTGCAGGGAGAACACTCTGGGGCCACTGGGGGCATGGCTGGGGACACACCCACGACATGTATTTCGACCGTGAAACCGGCATCGGGGTGATCGTGCTCTCAAACGGAGACTCAGAGGCGGGGGTCGACAGCATCATGCTGAAGTTGTTTGAATATGCGGAAGGGGTCATCACCTCTTCACCAGTCCCAAGAGGCCCCGAGAAAGATTTGCTTAGCGTTTTCCCTAATCCCGGGAAGAATATCATCCGGTTTTCCTTCCTGAATGGTGATGACCGGGCAAAAAAGCTGACCATCACAACACTGCAGGGGGCCATAATGAAAACCATCCGGGTTGACGGCAGCGTGATGGGGTGGAACGGATCGGATGAAAATGGCCGTGCCCTGTTACCGGGAGTTTACCTGGTTTACCTTAGCGATAAGCGGGGTCGCCTTTCCGAAGTGAAAAAGCTGATCATTCAACCGTAGAGATCACGACGGTCCTTCTGAATAAACATTAGGTCGTCGCCTTTTTGAAGCCCTTTATTTTCTGTTCCCATCAGTTTCAAAAACCCTGTGAAGTTTTCAGTATATTAACCCAGACAGTGGGTTAATCCAGTCAGACCGCCCGTTCGTCGAATAATCGAACATTACCCTGGATTCATACATTACTTTTAGGTTCTCATCAAAAATGCAGAACATGAAAAATTGTACCTTTTTATTCCTGTTGATTTTTGCAGCAGCCAAATTACAGGCCCAGGATTATTTAATCAGTTTCGAAGGCATAGGAGCAGCCACTGCTGTTGACAGTGTAAGGGTTGAGAATCTCACCCAGAGCACCAGTTTGACAGTGGGAAGCGGAAACCAGTTGCATTTGCTGGGAACCGTATCGGTTGCGGAGCCTGGTTCAACAATAAACTCAGGCTCGCTGTTGGTTTCTCCCAATCCATCCAACGGAGAGGTGATGGTGACGTTTGAGGCAAACGTCGCTGGCAGTGCAACCGTCGAACTTTGTGATCTTACTGGCCGGCCGGTGGCAAAATCAGCATCATTCTTTGCAAAAGGCTTCCAATCTTTCATCATTTCCGGATTGAATATGGGAACGAGCCTGGTGCTGGTCAGGTCAGACCACTATAATTATTACGGCAAGATCATTTGTCGTTCAGCTTCAGGAAACAGCACGCAGATCAGGTTGCACGACCAGTCAACAGTACCCCCTGCGCCCGGGAACCTGAAACAAACCCGTTCGGTTGTCGTGATGCAGTACAACACAGGAGACCTTCTGAAGTTCACGGGACGATCAGGAATTCATGGAACAGTTTATATGGATGTCCCGACCGCAAGCAAGACCATTACCTTCAATTTTATCCCCTGCATTGATTTCGACAATAACAGCTATACCATCGTTCAGATCGGAGACCAGTGGTGGATGGCCGAAAACCTGAAAGCGAAGAAATACATCACCGGTGATGACATACCGGAAGTAACCGGGCAGGCAAACTGGATGGGGCTGTCGACCGGGGCTTATTGCTATTTCAACAATGATCCTGACAACGCGTCTGTATACGGATGCCTGTATAATTGGTATGCCGCAACAGACCTCCGCAGTCCGTGTCCTGCAAACTGGCATGTTCCATCCGATGCTGAATGGATCGAACTTACCTCATTTTTAGGAGGAGATGCAATTGCAGGGGGCAAGATGAAAGAAACCGGCATAGTCCATTGGTTTACCCCCAATACCGGGGCCACCAATGCAAGCGGGATGACCCTGATTGCCGGAGGGCTTCGCAGTTACGGAAATTTTGATGCGATGGGGTATGGCGCATCCTTATGGTCCACCACACCTTTTGATGACATTTTCGCCTGGAATCGCGATATTTTTTACTACAACTCCGTTTCCAATCGCTCTGGCACCGACAAAAAGAGCGGTTTGTCGATCAGGTGCGTAAAAGACTGAACGGGTTTATTCCATCATTCCGGGTGTAGCTTATTCCTGTTCCGGTAATAATGTTGAGCGATTTGGGCGGCACACAGATCAGGTTGTAACGCCGGTCAACAATCATCCGAAATAGCTAAATTTGAAATCCAGTCAGAACGTTTCACATCGCTATGATTACATTGCACATTGAACCTCTGAGAACCACCGACATTCCTGCGATTGCCGGGCTTCAACCACCCGACTGGACCGACATACTTCCCCATTTCAGGTTCTATACCATTAACAGTTTTTGCAACCCCGTCAAGGTCACCAACGACAACCAGGTGGTTGGTATCGGTGTTTCGGTCTCCTTCATGAATACGGCCTGGCTGGCCCATATCATTGTCGATCCCGACTTCCGGAACCAGGGCATCGGCGGCGCCATCGTTGACCATCTCCTGAACGATCTGGATGCTCAGTCGGTCGATTCGGTATTGCTGATTGCCACCAGTATCGGTGAACCGGTTTACCTGAAGAGAGGGTTCATGGAGGTTTGTGAGTACGTTTTCATGCAAAGGCAGGAACCTTTGGCAGAGCTCCCCGTCGTGGATTGTATTTGTCCGTATCATCCTGAATTCTATAACGATGTTATCAACCTTGATTTATACGTCAGCGGCGAGGACCGTGAAATTCTAATCGAAGGATATCTCGGCACCGCATGGCTATATGTTGACCATGGCCGGCTCGACGGTTTTTACCTTCCTGATCTCGGCGAGGGATTGGTGATTGCCGATACCAGGCAGGCCGGGCTGGAGCTCCTGAAAGTGCGGTGCACCCGTTCCACCAAAGTTGTACTCCCGGCCGCGAACAGCGAAGCCATCCGGTTTCTTAACGAACTCGGGTTCAACGAAACATCGAGGGCCAGGCGCATGGTCCGCGGACCTGCCATCGCATGGCGCCCCGGAAAGATCTATGCCAGGATCGGCGGGAACCTGGGATAACTTGCCACATCCGGGTATTTTATTTCATTACATTTGTTTTATGATGCCGATCATTCATCGAACGCTTATCATCGTCATTCTCCTTGCCATGATGGCTCCGGCAACCGGACTTTCCGCACCGGAACACGAGTGGATCCTGGGCCCCTGGAAATTCATGGCCGGGGACAATCCGGAGTACCGTGATCCCGCGTGCGACGATTCAGCCTGGCAACAGGTGAGAAACCGGGCCATTCCCCGGAATCCGGAAGGTGTGAAATGGCTCAGGATATGGCTTCCCTTCAGGGAGGATGCAGGTCCGCTGCAATTCAGCATCATCGATTTGCAATCGGCATACGAAATCTGGTGGGACGGGCAATTACTGGCCCGGAATGGCTTAGTAGGTCAGGATGAAGAAAAGGAGGTTGCCGGGAAGATCTATTACTCTTTTCTGATCGATGGACGCGAGACGAAAAAGGGAACACACCTGCTCGCCATCAGGTATTCCAATTTTCACGATTTCTCCATCGATGATTATTATGTTTATGCATCGCTTTCCGACGGGAAAACACTCGGCTCGGCGCTGAACCGTTATCTGATCCGCCATCTCCTGTACTTCGGCATCTGTTTGTCGGCCTTCCTGATCGGAATTGCCCTGTTTGCCGGGGGAGGGCGGTTCAAACCCTACATCTATTTTTCACTCGTCGTTTTGCCGTCATGGCTGATCTACGGATTTTTTGCCCTGATGTATACCATCAACTTTCCTTCGTGGTTTTCAGGGGTAAAACAACTCCTCTATATTCTGCTGGGCAGTACCACCTACTTCTTTATCGGGCTGTTCTTCCTCAACTACTTTTCAGTCCCTAAAAAGCGTCTGGTTATTGCTGCCATTCTTTCGCTACTTTTAGCCGAGATTGTGTTCAACTGGTACGGGGTGCTTCGTTCAGGAACCTGGCAGTATTATCTGATCGAAAGTCTCATCAACCTGGTCAACATCGGCATCCTGGTTTACGGTATCAAAATGCGGAAACCCGGGGGCTGGATATTCCTGTGTGCCTACCTGATCTATTTCGCCACCCTTCCGCTCGAACTTTCCAACGCTGTCAATCTGAACTACTACTTCATTTACGCTATTGCCTTCATGCTCTTCATCTTCATCATATTCTTCACGGTTACGGTCCATCTACGTTTCCAGACTAAAGAGCAAAGGCACCTCGAAGCCCGGGCAGCGCGCCTCGAATCGGAGATACTGAAAAAGGCCATTCAACCTCACTTCCTGATGAACACACTGGCATCACTCCAGTCTTGGTCGAAACGCGATCCCGAAAAGGCGGCGCGGATGACCCAGGCCATCGCCGGCGAATACCGCATCATCAACGAGGTGGTATCGAAAAGCCTGGTCACCATCGGCGAGGAACTTCAACTGTGCCGGCACCACCTCGAACTGATGGGCTTCAGGCGGGACGCGCATTACGAACTCATATGCGATCATCCATGCGATGCGGAGATGATCCCCCCGCTGGTGATCCACACCCTCATCGAGAATGGCCTGACCCACGCGATGAAGCCCAGGGAGAACGGGACCTTCTGGTTCTCGTGTTACACGGAACCCGGGTTTAAACGGTATATCCTAAGAAACAATGGCTCCTCACTGCCGGTAACTTCTCAGGGCGAACATCCACGGCATGCCGAAGGCACGGGACTGAAATATGTCAGGTCAAGGCTCGAAGAGGCATTCCCGGGGAAATGGGAGTTGAAATATGGAATGAAGGAAGGGTTGTGGGAGGTGAAAATAGCGATTAGCGATTAGCGAATAGCGATTAGGGATTAGGGAATAGAGAATTGGGATTAGAGAGCGTGTTATGAAAATTCTGGTAGTGGAGGATGAGCCTCCGATTGCGGCTGATGTAGAGGAGTATGCCGTGAGATTTTGCGGTAATAACCTGGAGAAGATCACCCTGGTGTACACCTTTGAGGATGCACGGGCTTTCCTCGAAAAGGAGGGCATCGACCTCTGCCTGCTCGATCTCAACCTGAGCGGGAAGAACGGGTTCGACATCCTGAAAGAGACCGTCTCGCGCGATTTTCACACCATCGTGATCTCGGCATACACCGAAAAGGCCATTGAGGCTTTCTGCTACGGGATCCTCGACTTCGTTCCCAAGCCCATCGATGCTGACCGGCTTCAACTGGCTTTTGACCGGTTCTTCGGGCGGATCAGGATCGAAGGGAAAGGCGCCTCCTACCTGGTGGTACGCAAACGGAACGAGAACTTCCTGCTGCCAGTCGACCAGGTCCGCTATTTTAAGGCCGACGGCTACCTGGTCGAAATCCATCGCCAGGATGGGAAAATCGACCTGATCGAGAAATCGCTGAACAAGCTGGAGCAGATCCTTCCCGAACGGTTTTTAAGAGTCCACCGGTCGTACATCGTTGATGCCGGCTTCATCACCTCCTACCGGCACAAAGGCGGCGGTCTGTATGAAATAACCATGAAAGACGGAACATTGCTCCCACTAAGTTCTCAGAAGGTTAAAAAACTCGTGGAATATTTGACAGTGTAATGATGAAACGTTCGATTGGATGTAAAAAAAGCCGCTCGTTGACGGGCGGCTTTTTTCATTAACGTTTCTTTATTGGCGCTCGCTCTAAAACGATCACCCTGTCCATGGCCGGCGGTGATGTGAAATTGCTGTCGAACCTGTAAATCGAATTGGTTTCCCAGGAGGTCACATAGCATCGGTCATACTTATCTATGGTAATTCCGTCACATTCTGTCAATGTAGTATTCACGATGGTGGTGACCGAAGAATCAGCCAGACTGATGGACTGGATCGGCGAGTGGTTCCGGTAGGAACATACAAGGATTCGGTTGTGAGCTTTGTCATAGGACAGACCGTTCGGACGATTGATGCCGTTTCCATTCACAAAAACCCACCACTGCTGGCTAATGATGTTCACTTTGATAATTTTTGTTCCGAAAACATCACCGGCATAGAGATTGCCTGAGGTATCTGCTGTCACATCATTCAGATTGGCTACACCGGTTACATAAACATCCATGACCATCGTCCCTGTTTCAAGGTCAAAACCCCTGATCAGACTGTCGCAACCCACATAAACCGTGTTTCCGACAATTTCCAAACCCTGGATTGCATGAACCCCCCGGGCGAAATAGCGTTGAGTACCGTTGCTGTCAACCTGGATGATGTCCCCGGTTTGGTAATTGTAGATCAGATACCTGTGGTGCAATGAATCATAAATGATGCTTTCGGGCCATGCCACCAGGTTCTGAGACGGGCATAGTATTATAAGACTCGCGCCGGAAATGATGACACCAATAATGATGATGCCAATAATGATCTTTTTCATTTTCTGTCAGCCTCTATCTGTCTTTTCCTGTCTTATGTTGTAAACTGTTCCTTTTTTCCTGCCAATGGATTCTATCTGATGCTCATTGAGCAGGTAAACCAGATCTTTCTTAACCGTATTCTGCGAATAGGCTGGTAATGCACCAACAATATCAGCGAACTTGACCGGTTGATTGATCCGGATCGCTTCCAGTACCTCTTTCTGCCTGGGATTCAAATACCCACCTTTGTCTTTATAAACATCGTACTTCTTGTTCAGAAGATTGATCATCTCCTGCATGCAATCCAGAAAAAACAGAATCCACTGATCAATCTTCTCTTTCCTGGTGTACCGGTATTTCTGGCCCATCATCAGAGCTTCATAATATTCCTTTTTCCTGCGTTCAATGATATTCTCAAATGAAATATAGGGGACAAAGGAATAGTCATGCTTTAACAGCAGGAGGGTGGTCAGGAGCCGTGATAACCGTCCATTCCCATCCTGAAAAGGATGGATTGAAAGGAATTCGTAAACAAATACCGGAATGATCATTAATGGGTGAACATCCCCTTTGTCCATTTTTTCATTGCTCCATTGAAGAATTTCCTGGATCTCTTTGTCCACCAGGTGGGGTTCTGTTGTGTTAAAGATCACCTTTTGCTTACCATCGGGATAATTGGCCACCACTTTATTCGGAAAGCTTTTGTATTTGCCCCGGTGCCGGACATCCTTTTCGCTGTACTTCAGGAGTATTCCGTGAAGCTGTTTGATATAGTTCTCTGTTAATGAAATATCCTTGAAATTGGAATACACAAGATCAATCGCTTCATAATACCCGACTACTTCCTGCTCATCCCTCGATTTGAGCTTGGTTATCTTCATGGTATTCAATAATGCCTGAACTTCCTCATCATTCAGGGTTGCACCTTCAATCCGGGTGGATGACCCGATACTCTGGATCGTTGCAACCTGCCGGAGTGCCTTCAGGTACCTGCTTTCCTTTTTTTCTTTTCCATGCCAGGTTGACTTGAATCCGTCAATACTGCTGATCCGTTTAAGGATCTCCTGGTTGGTTTTAAAATCGAATTCCAGTTTTTTCTCGAACATAGTTACTTGTATTACGCCTTTATTCTACCCGGTAAAAATACGAAATTTTTTTTCAAATGCCTTCATTTTATCCATATTATACCTGGATGATTTCGCATATTTTTTTCCAATTCTACGAGTCTGTTTAAATACGATTGATGCTCATGGCCCACGTCTTGTTAGATCCCTTGTATAATCAAGGTCGAAATCCATCGCCATGACGGGAAAATCGACCTGATCGAGAAATCGCTGAACAAGCTGGAGCAGATCCTTCCCGAACGGTTTTTAAGAGTCCACCGGTCGTACATCGTTGATGCCGGCTTCATCACCTCCTACCGGCACAAAGGCGGCGGTCTGTATGAAATAACCATGAAAGACGGAACATTGCTCCCACTAAGTTCTCAGAAGGTTAAAAAACTCGTGGAATATTTGACAGTGTAATGATGAAACGTTCGATTGGATGTAAAAAAAGCCGCTCGTTGCCGGGCGGCTTTTTGCTTTTAAAGGCCGTGAATTACTGCATAAGCATCTGCGCTGAGGCGCAGACCCCGGGGGGAATAAATTTAATTATTGGCTCGTCATGGTTGCACCTCCTACCTGACGATCAGCTTCCCTGAACGCGGGAGTTCGTTAATGGTTTTGATTTGATAGGTATAGCATCCGGCAGGAAGGTCCGAAACCCGGAAACAGGCGCCATTCCCCGAAACCTGGTACGTTCTGATCTCCCTCCCGGTAAGATCGCAGAGTGTCACGTCGGCCGGACCAGAGAATCCGGCGATCGTCACCTGCTCGCTGGTTGGGTTCGGAAAAACCTTCACTTCATTCCGGGGTGACGGGATCTTCGGTAAATCCGTGAACAGGTCTGACTTAATATTGATGACGGCCCCGTTGAAGATGGTCAGGTTATAGGGTATGCCCGGTTGAGGAGGCAAGGTATACCAACCGTTGGCACTCCCCCCCCATCCAAAGTTGAAATGAAAGAACTCATCGGTGTTGTAGCCGTCGACCACAAGATTGTGACCGCCCGGTCCTCCTTCAATTTTCAAACCCAGGTGAACAGGTAGTTTTACCTTGATATTTTCGGCAATTTTCGAAGCCAGGGTCGAATCATTCGCGTAATAAACCAGCTCCGATTCTATGAATCCGAAGCGCTGGTAGGCCATGATGGCCTGGCCCAGGCCGAAGGTACCGGAGCTTGCCGAACTGTAGACCTGCTGGGCGGATACGCCGCAGGCAAAGCAGAGCGCAGCCTGGAGGTTGTCCGTCAGGGCTGTATTGGAACTGAAATATTGCTCAAGGGTGTCCAGCCACAGGTTAAGGGTGTCGAAACAAGGAAATCCCCGTTGCAGATAGTCGTCGTCGATAGTGTACTGGTTCCCGCTGCCGAAATTGTGGTAATAGTCGTCGTTGGAATCGAAGCGTGTACCGTTGATCTCGCGGTGATAGTTCAAAACCATGCTCATGGCAACGGCCGGACAGCCTGCCAGGCTCCGGCTTTGGGTGTTGAGGTCCATCGGGCACATGGTATTGCATGGATAATACTGGGTCCAGTTGGTTTCGAGCCAGCCACCGGTCGACGTGGTCCCTTCAGGCGGCCATTGTTCGAACAAAGGCGACCTGGTAACTGGCTCCCGAAAGGTTGTCCAGGCGCGGCCGACCGCGGCCTGTTCCGAAACTGAATATCGCTCTGAGCCCTTTATCCGTAGCTGAAGGTCATATGAAATCATTCGTTTAAGCGATGCGGTTTCTCCGCCAGGCGATTCAAAACTCTCTTCAACCGAATAGGCGTAAACGGGTTTGATCTTCTCCGATGCCGACAAAACCAGGAAGCCTTCAGGTGCAAAATTGAACAGGAAACCAACGGGTATCTGCTCTTCATTCAACAGGGGCTCCACCAACCTTAGCTGGCTTACTTGTCCGCGGTTTTGCATGAATGCTGCAGCCGCACTGCGCAGCGACTCGGCCGTTATCACTTGGGCAATCCCCGGCTGGCAAAACCATAAAATAATCCACAGGAGCATCGTTTTTTTCATGTTTTACGGGTTGTTGATGATCAGTTTTTATTGAAACAAAGAATACCTTTTATGATTAATATACAGCCGGGTTCAGGAGCAATGGCATCAGGACGCGCTACAGTTTAACAATTTTGTGAAAGGAGGCATTGCCTGTCTGATCCTTCAGTTGAAGCAGGTACACTCCTTTTGGCAGAAAACCCAGGTCGATCCGGTCATTGAACAGTCCTTTCGAAACCACCATTTTTTTTCCGAATACCGGCTGATCGGCCAGGGTCATGATCTGTATGGAATACTCCTGCGATTGAACTACGGTAAAAGATATACTCAATTCGTTCACCACGGGATTCGGATAGAGGTGAATATCTGCGAGAGGTTGCTTTGGAGTGACCGATGTCGGGGAGTTGTACAATTCGGCTTCCCACAAGCCCCGCCCGTAGGTTGCCGCCTTGATCTTGTTGGTCAGCGGGTTGATCTCCATTTCGAGGATGATCACGTTGGGCAGGCCCTCGCTGTAATCGATCCAGCCACCGGTGCCATCGTCCATATAGTAAACGCCAAAATCGGTTCCGACATAAATGGCATTGTTTGAATTCCTGACCGGTGTGATGCAGTTTACGGGCATGTTGGGCAGGTTCATGGATATGTTGGTCCAGGTCTCTCCCGCATCATGACTGTGGTATACCTTCTTTCCTTCAAGAAACTGGCCGAAGGTCACCCAGAGGTGATCGGGATCGGAATCGGAGATCCCGATATCGGTTATCGAAAGGTCACCGGGAAGGCCCGTCCTGATGCTTGTCCAGTGTATTCCCCCGTCGCTGGTTAACCAGATGTCGTTAAGTGTCGACAGCAGGATGCGCTGCGGGTCAGTGGGCGCCACTTTCATCACCTGGAAATAGTTGCCTCCCGACAAACCATTGGTGATCTTTGACCAGCTTGTCCCTTTGTTCGGTGAAACCCAGGCATCCAGAAAGGCCGAATAGAGAATGGTTGGATTTGAAGGATGCATCAGGAATGGCGGGAGAAAAACACTTCTTGATTCGCCTTGCGGGTGAATGGAGCTCCGGTTCACTCCGCCATTGTATGACCTCGACAAACCGGTTCCGTAACCCCCATAATAGATTGTTTGGGGATTGGTAAAGTCGAAGAAATTGTCGCACGCCTCGGCCAGAACGATTTCCAGGCAGGATTGGTTTTCGAAAAGGGTGGTGCCGTTATCCTGGGGGCTCACCAGCGCCAGGTCATCCTGCGACTGGAACAGCCCAAGCCGGTACGCCTGGTAGATGGTCAGGCCGTTGCTCAGGTCAAGCCAGTCGGTGCCGCCCGGCTGCAACTGGTAGATCCCCCCGTCGCACCCGGCATAAAGCACTGAATCGACCGGGTTATACCTCAGTTCATGGATGTCGGCATGAACATAATCGGCCCCGCCGTAACCCAGCCAGTGGGCGTTCAATTGCCAGCTAACGCCGCCGTCTGCAGATTTCCAGATGTTAACGCCGCCGACGTGGATTTCATCGGGATTGACCGGCGATACCGAAAGCGACAGGTCGTACCAGGCCTGTCCACCCGGGTCAAGCCCGTTTGCATTCCATCCGAGCAGGTTGAGTCCGCAGCCGGCCGAGGTATTCACCCAGGTGGAACCGGAGTTGGCCGAACGGTAAACGCCCAGAAAACCGTTATCCGTAGCGTTGCTGCAGGCCAGGTAGACCACTTCGGGATCGGCGGGCGTTACCCCGATCACCATCCGGCTGACGGCAGAGGCGTTGAACCCGGTAGTGGTGACCATCGAAAAGCTGGCCCCTGAATCGATTGATTTAAACAGATAACAGGGACCAACCATAGTGAAAGCAAAGGAGGCTGCATAAATAACACTGAAATCGCCGGGTTTGCTTTTGATATCTTTGAAGTTGCCACCTCTTACCAGCGTCCAATTGGCCCCGCCGTTGAGGGTTCGGTAAATCCCGATGGAGGTTGTGGCCACCATCATATCGGGATTGTTTGGATTCATGATCAAGCCTGTAACGGCTCTGTTTTCGGTGACGTCGAAATTCAAACCGGTCTCTTCCCAGTCCAGCCCGCCGTTGGTTGATTTCAACACGCCAACGCTGAAGGTTTCCCACCACACATCGCGGGTTCCGGTGGCAATGAACAGCGTGTCGGGATGTTGCGGATGGATGGCGATGGCTGAAACACCCAGGGTTGGAAGGTGATCGGTCAGCGGGGTCCATGTCTGGCCGGCGTCGGTGGTCTTCCACAAACCGCCCGACGGGGCCCCGATATAGAAAACGGATGGGTCGGTCGGATGAAAGCCCAGGCAATCGATACGGCCTGAACCTCCGGGGGCTCCCGTCTGAAGGGAGGTCGGGGTAAGAAAAGGACCCAGCGACGACCAGCTCGCCCGTCCGTCATTTCCCTCCTTTCTCATCTGCATGATCCGGTCTGCCTCCTGGCGGAATATACGGGCCGGGTAGGCACCGGCGGAATCCATGCGCCGCTGCATGAACCATTCTATCCGCTTGTATTGCTTTTCGCCCGGGATTTTCTGTCCGGCCAATTGACCGGAATACCGATCCCAGGCTGCCATCGCCTCGCGGAAATTCCCTTGCTTCGTGCTGTCGACGTCACGCATCCATGCCTGACCACTTCCGCCGATGCACAGCATCAGCATGACTCCTGATAGGAGAATAAACTTTTTCATATGATTTGATTTTTGAAGGTTTGCTTCGAAAGGGAGTTTATAGCGCCTGAAATTTTTTGAACCGGTATTTCAGAATCGCGCTCTTTTTCCTGATCTCCAGTACCAGGATACTGTCTTCGCTGTTGATCAGTTTGAACTCATCTCTGTAAATTTTGCAGAACACATCTGAAGGAAGTTCCGAAATGTTTACACCATTGACCGATACGATTTCATCGCCGGGGATAATGCCTTGTCTTGCCGCTTCAGAGTCTACGTAAACAGATGAAACCAACAGGCTGTTCCGGTCAGGGATATAACTCAACCCGAACGTTGTGAAATCATCTCCTTTAACACTGGCATTGGGTATAAAACCAATCCTTTTGTTTTTATAATCGAGGGTAATGATGAATTTTTCGAAATAGCGGTTGCCGGCAGAACCGGAGAACTCAATTTCGGGAACATCATCTACCGTTATTCTGATATTTTCTGAAACGGAATTTCCCAGTTTAAAAATCGAAGCTTTGAATACCATCGAAGTAACTGGCTTTTGTTCCTCTCCCCTGACAAGGATGGAGGGTGAATAGATGAATTTCGCAGACCGGTCGGGATATTTTTCTTCTATTGTCCTGAACAATTTTGAAGAAGTCAGCGTGATGCCACCGCTTTTCCCCGTGTCGAAAAAGAGATCAACCTTTATGTTATCGTTGATCATTGCCGGGATCAAAGGGGTCTCCATATTCGCGACCGACTTGTACGGCACCCAACTGATCTGTTGAAAATTGCCCAGGTCATCCACCCTGTCGGTGATGATGATTTGTTTTTTTATGTAGTCGATCTGAAAGCAACATGTCTGAATGACATTGTATCCGATGATGCCATATGGCGTGATGCAATTCAGCATGCCCCACTCCGGGTTCTTTGCAGTAATGGCGCCGATATTCCTGAACCTGACATCACCAAGATGCAGTCCTTTCAAAGTGACAATCTCACTTTTAAAGGCATGTTTTATCGTATCCTTTTTGCTCCCGGAGGTTATTGCTGTTATCCCCTCTTTCCGGATCTCTTTCAGGAGTGAATCGAGAATGACGGTCTGTGCCCCGGTATCGAAAAGAAAGGGATACTCCTTATCGCTTCCGTCAAGTTTCACTTTTACAACGATCCAATGGTTCACATATTCAAAATCCAATACGGTGGTGAAGTTCGCACTCTCCAGGGTACAACCGGCCAGTTTGGCTTTGAGTTCCGATTTCAGATATTGCAAAAATAACCACCCTCCGGCGGTCAGCGCTGCTGCAATGATGGCTGTTATCAACAAAGCTTTCAGCCATTTTTTCTTCACCTTTTTCATTTCAATGTAACCCTCCCGGACCTCCACAGAATGCTTTGAATATTCATTTCCTTCTCCCTGATTTTAACTGATCCCACTCTCTTTTCAGCATCGCATACTGGAATTCACTTCCCCATTTACCCTTGAAAAAAATGTTTTCAACAAAATGTCCTTCAAGTCTGAACCCAACGCTTTGTAATAATCTGATGGAAGCCACATTTTCGACATCGACTGTTTCTACAACCCTGTGAATTGCCCCTTTATCGAATAAAAATGACAAAATCCCAAGAAGAACTTCCTTCCCATATCCCTTTTTTTGATGCAAATGAGAAATTGTAATGCCTGTTTCTGCAATCCTCGCGTCATTCTGATTTAACCTGAGTGCGCAGTCCCCGATCAGCATGCGGGTGGATCTGTGTTCAATGCCATATTGCACCCATTCGCCCGGACAACCGGAATGCTTGTCTTTCTGGGTATCAATAAAATCCCTGGCTTCTGCAAGGGTCATTATATCAAATCCCTGGTATTTAACAACCTCAGGATTAGAACGATATAAATGAAATTCTTCAAGATCCGTAGGTTTTAGATTTCTGATAATAAGCCGGTCCGTTGATAAAGAATTTATCATATATAGCGGTCTTTGATCTTCCTGAAATAGGACTTGCTCAGTTTCAGCGGCTCCTTTTGACCGGCAAGGTAAACCATGGCCGTATTGGAAAACAACCGTTCGCTCTTTTCAATACAATCGAAATTTACGATGAGGGTCCGGCTGATCCGGCAGAAATGCTGATCGGGAAGCCTTTCCTCCCATTCCTTCATGGTTTTCGACACAAGATACTCCTGGCCATCGGTGGTTTTTACAAGGGTATAATCGCGGCAAGCCGTGATCGTTACGATCGTATTGATTTTTATGAAATGGATCGATTGCCCGATCATGACAAAGAGCCGGTCATCGTATCTTAATCCTGATTTGATGGCATGTAGCTGGATCGGATCATTTGATTTTAAGCGGATTATCGCTGTCTGCAACCGCTGAACTGAGATGGGCTTCAGAAGGTAATCAACCGCATTGATCTCAAAAGCCCTGATGGCAAATTCATCATATGCCGTCACGAAAATGATCTTTCCGGCGAAATCGATCTTGTTCAGCAAATCAAAACCATTCCCGTCGGCCAACTGAATATCGAGGAACAGCACTTCGGGATTCAGGCTTCGTATTTCACGACCGGCCAGGGCAATACCATCGGCCTCCCCGATCACTTCAATTTCGGGAAACTTTTCCAGCTTCTTTTTCAGGCTGTTTCTGGCCAGTCGTTCATCATCAACAATCAGCGCCGTTATTTTTTTCATCGTTCAGTCCTGAGTTTTATGGAAACACAAACATGGTTCTCTTTTTCACGGATGTCAAGCTGGTATTTGCCCGGATAACCATTTTCCAGCCGCTGCCTCACATTGTCGATCCCCGTCCCCTGATGATCTGTTGGCGCGATCCATCTCCCGCTGTTTTCGACTTCTATGCACAACCATGGCTTTTCGGTAAATGCCCTGATCAGGATCGTCAGCTTCGGCTGCGTGCCGGTGTGCAGTCCGTGCTTGATGGCATTCTCGACAAAGGGTTGCAACAGAAAACAAAGGATCTCTGTACCACGTGACTCTTCGGATGCATCGATCGCATAATCGAGCCGTTCTTCGAACCTGATCTTTTCGATCGCGAGGTACTTGCTGATGATATCCATCTCCATTGCCAGCGGTACGTAAGTCCTGTCGTTGTATTTCAGGGTGTACCTTAAAAACTCCGATAATTCAGTGATCATCAGGTCGGCCTGCTGGGCATCCTCGTAAACGAGCGCCTGGATCGAATTCAGCGAGTTGAATAAGAAATGAGGATTGATCTGGTACCTGAGCATCCTGAGTTGCGCTTCGTGGGCATAATGCAACGCCTTTTCCGACCGTTCCTTTTCAGTCAGCAGATCCTGCCGGTATTTGATGCCGAAATAGAGGATGCTCCATCCTAAAAACAATACCGAATTGAAATAGATGGTGGTGAGGATGTTCATCACGGAGGTGTGGCTTAAATAGTCCCTCCAGGTACCTGCTATTTCGGGAAATACCAGGAAGTAAACCGAATTACGGAGAAAAAACCACAGCATACCAAAGAGGATGGAGATGGCTATCAGGAGGAACAACAGGAGGAAGAAAGTAGGCTTCCTGCGGTAAACAACCCTATTCACGATCCTGAGGGGAAATGTCAGCAAAAGTGCGATCGCGAAGGCGATTAACCATATTTTAAAGCGCATCCATGAATCGACTCTTGTATTGAAGAAATCGATGATGGCAAAAAGCAAAAAACCGGTGATCTGGTAAGTCCGGTAACCAGGTTTTCGGGAGAGGATATTTTGCAGCAATTTCAAAGGCTGGGAAAAACAGCTAAAAGCACTGGTAAAGATATAAAACCGGTAAATAGCTTCGCCGGTTCAGTCCCATGTTTTTTACAAGGTAACTGAGAGGAATTATTTGATAGCATGCTATTTTGCAGCCGAAAGCGAAAATAGACTGCCTCCTCCCATCATTAAAATGTTTTCTGTGAAATGACCTATTTACCGATTAAATGACCAGGATCTCAGCGTTCAGGTGATCTTTTCGGATGTGAATTCAAATGGAAATCCGGATGGCCTGGTTGCCCGGAATTTGCACACCAATATACTTTAGCTGAACAATGGTTCAGGATATTTCACCGAATCCAGTGAAATCGGGAATACCTCCTATTTCATGGACATTGCGGATGTGGACAACGACGAATCGATGAGAATGGTTAAACTGCTGGATTGGTTTTTAACGGCCACAATGTTGATTGTAGGTCCTTGTTACTAAAAATCTAAACCAATAATTTTCTTACCTTTACTGCAATAATACGATCCCCATGTATTACGCGAAGGGAAAAACATTGGTGAAATTATTTCTTTCAATCGCTTTCTTTTTCTGGCTTGCCCAACCTTCAGCCCAGAATTATGATCACCAATATATTCATCATACCTATACTCAAGCTGATGGATTACCCAACAATGCTGTTTTCAGAATAACTCAGGACAAATTTGGATTCATCTGGTTGGCAACATGGGATGGATTAACCAGGTTTGATGGTTTCATGTTTAAAAATTTTCGGCATGATCCAAATGAACCGGCCACGCTACCATATTTCTATCCTAATGAAGTTTGCACGGATGCTCTGGGAAATTTGTGGGTAACTGCACAATCCATCTCTCGTCTTGATCCGGAAAGCGAAGAGTTTATAACCTACAGCCCAGGCTCAAAACACTATCGGTCATTAAATCGTATTTATTCATCCACAGTTGATAACGCTGGTCAATTTTACATTTTAGGACCGAATGGGATCAGCAAATACAACTGTGAGAAGGACGGGTTTGATGATATTCAAACGATTTATCAACTCAATAATGCACAGAACAGTATTAAAGGAGACCTTCTGGTTGATAATCAACACTTCTGGGTTGTTGATTATATTAATAGACGGATTTTGATCGGAAAACTGGATTCAACCCTAAATGGGGTTCCACGAATCGGTTTTAACCAATCGGTCTTATTTCCTTTTACGTCTGTTAAATCAGGTAATTTTATTCAGGAAGTACATTTTCATGGCCTCCCAAATGGTGATTATGTTATTGCTTCAAATCTTGGTCTGTTTTACGTTGATATGAAAAAATATCAAGCCAAAAGACTTTTTCATGTTCCAGACTCAATGTTACAGGGTCTGGGCCACGACATAGTTTGGTCATCTGTTGAGGAGGGTTTGTTTTTATACAAAAGCCAAATAAAAAAAGTACTCCATTTCCCAAAGAAATTTACGAATCGAGTGAATAATGCTTTTCTTGATGATGCAGGCGACATCTGGTTTGGCAGTTTCAGTGAAAGTGGCGCCGGAACAGGATTAAATCAAATCATTTTAAGAAAATCACCCTGGACCCATTTGTCATTAGATATTTACAAAACGAGCGAATTCGTCTCGGTTTTCGCTTTGTTTGAAGACATAAAAACAAAAGACGTCTATATCGGAACAAACAATTTTCCACAATTACTGAGGTTAGGGACCGACAACAAAATTGGAATAATCAATTTACCATACGTTGAGGACGGACTGAGGCCAAGGACGATTTCACAGGATATAACTGGGAGCGTCTGGATTGGAACAAGAGAAGGATACTTGTTCCGATCAGATGAGTTCAAAAGAGGCTTTAAGCAAATTTATCCAGTTTTGAATAAACTTGCCGGGGAGAGGCCGTATCATTCAATTAAGATCCTTAAGTCACTGCCGACTCAGGGTATGCTTGCAGCCGGCCATTCGGGAATAGCAATTTTTAACATAAATGATAATCATATTGATAAAGAGTACCTTAATAAAACCGGCGAAGGCGATCTTTATTCCTGTTATGTGGATACACACGGTACACTATGGGCTGGCGGTTGTGGAGAATTATTTGAGTTCAGCGCCGAAATGAAGGTCAGGAATAAAACAACGATCGGAAGCGGGCTTTACAATATTGAAGATATCGTTGCGGCAGGCGACTCAGGGCTTTGGTTGGCCCTCTTAGGGGGCGGCATATGCTTTTATCATTTCAAATCGGGCGATCAAAAGATATACTCAAGCCATGATGGATTGAAAAACAATGTGGTATATTGTATTTTGCGGGACAGAAAAAACAATTTATGGTTGAGTACCAACGATGGACTCTCCCTTTTCAATGTCCTTAACAAACAGTTTGTAAATTATGGTTCCGATGACGGTTTAAATATTCAGGAGTTCAACTCTGATGCTTGCCTGATGCGATCAGACGGATCAATGGTGTTCGGTGGTATGGGAGGTATCGTTGTCTTTAATCCCGATAGTGTCGGGATTACCAGGAACTTAATTTCACCCATACTTCTATTCACTGAGATATTAAGTCATAATGCGGGAAAGGATTGTATCTGGCACATTTGCGGTAAACGAAGTCAAACCCTTGAAAAGGGGATAAAGAATATCAGAATGGTGTTTTCTCATGTGAGCTATCATAATCAACAAAACAGCCGATTCCGCTACAGACTGAAAGGATACAAAGAAGAGTGGGACATGGTACCTGTCGGCGCCAGGTTTATCGATTTCACCGGTTTAAATCCCGGTAGTTATGATGTAATTCTCTACGTATCAGGAAATAAAGGGCAATGGGAATTAGAAACTTCCCTGGAGATAATAATACCGCCTTTTTTTTATGAAACACTATGGTTTAAATCGCTGGTCGTGATTTTAATCCTCACCGTGGTCGCCTTGATCATCTACCTTAGATTGCGCCAATTATCCCTTCTCCATGAACACCGGATCTCCTGTTTGAAACAGCTTGCGTTACAGCAACAACAAAATCCACACTTTATTTCAAATTCGTTACAGGCCATAGAAGCTTTGTCTGCGAACGGAGATGAGATGGCGACCAATGAATATATCTCACGATTATATACCTTGATGCGAAGGATGATTGATTATACCGGAAAAGAATTTATACCAATGTCCGATGAAACCGAAATAGTAAACAGCTTTCTGAAAGTCGAACAAATCCGTATTGGTTTTGAATTTGAAATTCAAAATAGTGTTTGTGATGAAGGTCTTGAAATTGCTCCTTCATTTATTCAGCCTATACTTGAAAATGCCATAAAACATGGGATTATTGCCCGTATGGATAACGGGGGCAAAATTATAGTTAAGTTTTTGAAGTTAAATAACCATTCAATCACATGCCAGGTTGAAGATAACGGTCCGGGATATCATTTGAATGAATCAAAAACCAAAAATACCTCCAGGGGCTTAATTAATATCAGGCAGCGGTTACAGATTTATCAATCCCTGAACAAAAGAAAGTATCATTTTACTATTTCCTCCAAAGGTGGTAATGATGCATTTCCCGGAACCATAGTTACTATTGATATCCCCACCAGAGACACTGAGCCATGGAAAAAATCCGGACGGTAATAGTTGAAGACAATATTTTAAATTCCAGAAGATTACAGCAACTGATAACTAAATATTGTCAGGGTCTTCAAATAATTGAGATTGCAGGAGACGTCGTAAATGCCATCTCTGCCATTCAAACACATAAGCCTGGCCTGGTGTTCCTTGACATAGAATTGCCCGATGGGAGCGGGTTCGATGTGCTGGAACATTTTAAACCGGTACCGTTCAAAGTTATTTTTTTTACCGGGCACATGATCTATGCATATCAGGCCATAAAATTTCATGCGGTCGACTTTTTGTTAAAGCCAGTTCGGATTGCCGATCTGGTTGAAGCGGTACAATTGGCCACATCTTCACAGCCCGGAGAGGAATATGCCAGGAAAATCGATGCCACCGTAAAACAGTTTTCCGATCCTGCAAAAATCATTTTACACGAATCAACCGGTTTTACCATAGTTGATATCAGTGAGATCATCATGCTCGAGGCGGAAGCAAATTATACCCACTTTTATTTGACCGATCACCGGAAGTTGACCTATTGCAGGATATTGAAAGAGTTTGAAGAACTTTTAAAGATCCATCCTCAGTTCATGCGCGTGCATCGGACATATCTTATTAATCTCGACCATGTAGTTTCGTATACTTCACAAGGGGTCATAAAATTAAAAGAAGGGATTTTGGCATCCCTTGGCAATTCCTTCCGGGATGCCTTCCTGCAATATTTCAGATAAAATCCAGACGAAGGCGCTTCATTTCCTTGCAAGGCCATTTCATTTAGTCCATCGGGGTATTCATTGAGAAGTCCCTGATTTTACATCAGGTTTGTATATTTTGCCTTATTATCGATGCATTTCAGGAAATGTATTTCAGGCTGTATTCCTTTTTTAAAACAACCGGTAAAAATCTTTCACCATGAAAAAGAAAGCTTTACTCACTCTATTATTCCTGGCCCAGGCGTTACTGCCGTTTGCCCAGGATATTGAAATTGAAAAGACTTACGAGATCAGCGGAAAAGCTAAACGCGGAAACCTGGCGTATGCCGAATTCGATGCATCCACCGGAAACTATCTTTTAACCTATGTTACGAAAGCAAACGCCGGCGTTGCAAGATTTGAACTATACCGGTTTGATAAAGACTTTAACTTCGTGAAACTTGATAATCAGGAATTTGAGTTTGATAAAGCAAAAAAACTCTATCCCTGGTGGAAATTCCGGGGCGAAACCTATCATGTCGAAGGCATAACCGCCATGCCGAACCTTACAGGCGCGCTGGTATTAAGGAAATACAATATAACCTACACCTACGAATGGGACCTCACCTCCTATTCTCCGAAATACAAGATGCTCGACAAGGTTAAACTCAGAAGCGATGAGGGAGACAAATATTTCTATATGAAAAGTTACGATAATGTGGAGGATGGAAATCTTTTTGTCCTGGCCGGTCTGAAAAAAGATGATGATAAGGTAAATATTTTCAAGAATTATCATCTGATGCAGATCAATACGAGTCTCGATGTAGCAAAAGACCTTGAAGTGAATTTTGATTACCCACAGTTTCCGGTGGTTTCGAAACTCATTGTCGATGATAACGATCATATTACCGATATGCTGTTTTTGTTTGCTCCGGCTAATAAAGGGAAAAATCCCGATCCTCAGAAAAACCGGTACACCTATATCAGGGTGAATAACAAGCTGGAGCTCATCGACCGCATCAATCTCACTTCTCCTGCCAATTACTGGGACGTGTATGATATTGAAATAGCCGACGGTAAGGACGAATATTATCTATACGGCCCCGCGTTGCCCGGCAAAGACGATTATTATGATGAAATGTTCGGAACCGACAAGTACAAATCATTTCAGATAGCCAAGATCTCTAATCACAAAGTGGACTATCTCAGCGTAACGAATCTCGATGAATTTGAGTCGAAACTAAAAACTCCTCCAGATCAGCGGCAGTCTCCCGCGTATGACGGAAAGAAATTCGATTTATCGGACATGACTGTTGCAGAAAACGGAGACTTGTTCATTGTGGGTCAGACCTGGGGTGGTAAGTTCAATGCCATTTCCCGTAACAGAGAATTCACTTATAAGGATTTTCTCGGTTTTCATTTTGACAAGAGCGGCAACCTCATTGCTCAATACGGCGTCGACGCAAAGGAAAATGCCGGAAATTACATGGCCCCACAGGTAATGGTGGAAAGCGACGATGGCAAATATCTTTACTGGCTGATCCAGGAAGTAAAAGGAGTGAAGGGAGAAGGCATCGGTTTTCAGATTGCGGGAATTCCGCAGTTTTCCATCCTGCTGAAGAAGAGACTTCTGACCTACCCGAGACTTGGGAAAATCGACCTGACCAAAGGCGCTGTCAGTGAATTCGTATTGTATGGTAAAGAGAAATATTTTTCCGATAACAATTTCCCGATTCTCAAAAATTCGAGCGAGAAGAAAGTGGTCCTTTTTGGATCAAACAAAGCAGGCGATGTGTTATATTTTGTCAGAATAAGAATGGACTGATATGCCTTGCAACATGTTCAAAAGCCATCTGATGACTTGTTGTATTCTCTTGGGATTGATTAACTTATGCCATGCGCAGACCCTTTTCAAGATATATAAAAAGCGGAACATCAGCAAGTTCGAAACGGTTCTCAAAAAGAATCCGCAATATCTCAACCAACCAAACTATGAAGGAGCGACGATCCTGCAGGTCGCTACACGAAACAATTCAAATAATTTCGTTGAAGCATGCCTGAAGTACGGAGCTCAGGTCGACGGCAAAGATCGTGAAGGCCGAACGGCGCTGATGTATGCAGCGCGCAATGGGAACATACCTATTGCCGAAATGCTTCTCGCAAAAGGCGCGGATATCAATGCAAAAGACCAGGCTGGATATTCAGCATTGATTTATGGAATGGAAGATGAAACAGTGTTTGATTTTCTGACGAAAAAAGGCGCCGATATTAACTCACAGGACACCACTGGCCTGACTGTGTTAATGCATGCCTTTGTAAAAGGAGCCATTTCCATTGCGAACTACCTGGTTCATCTGGAACCTATTGATTTGTCATTACAGGATGCCAAAAAACAGAACGCACTTTTTTATGCGGTAGCCGTATCCGCCAGCGCTATTATTGAATGGATGATCATAAATGGCGTTGCTCCCGATCACAGAAATATCTACGGTGAAACCCCGTTGATGATATCCTGCATCAATGGAAATACCGATATCGTCATGTTTCTGATCTCGAAAAATGGCGATGTCAACGCTGCTAATATCAATGGCAACACGCCCCTGATATTCGCCTGCCAATCCGATCAATATGAAACTGCTTTACTTTTGATTGACAAGGGCGCCGATGTTACTCATAAAAACAGGGATGAACGTACCGCGCTATTTTATGCAATAAAGAATGATAACCTTAAACTGGTAGAAAAACTGCAAATCCGCCATGCAAATGTCAATGATACCGACGTGAACGGCGCGACGCCACTGATGTGGGCCTGTTTCTACGATCACCCGGCCATGGTCGATTATCTACTTAGCCTGGGGGCCAAGGTTAACATTGCAGATCTTACAGGGAAAACGCCATTGATCTATGATTATTATAAAGGGTATGAGATGGAGGGATTTCCGCAGGACAAATTCATCTCCTTAGATAGTCAAACCATCGCTGAAATTCTCATTAAACATGGCGCCGAGGTCAATGCAAGAGATCTGGACGGCAACACCGCATTGATGTATGCTTCTGCACTGGGACTCACATCACATGTCAGGCATCTCATCTCACAAGGAGCCGATCCGGCCATTAAGAACAACTATGGTTATACCGCCGCTGACATCGCCAATAACACGGGCTTCAGGCATATGAAACAAATACTTAAAAAGTAGATCATATCATAGTATCGAGTAATACTGATTCGGAAAGTTGATATGAAAGAAACAAAAAGAAAATACTTTAAATGGGCACGATTATTTGTACAAAGATTATAAAGGAACATAATAAAGTATCGTTGTGGTGATGATCCCACGAACCGTCTTTATTTTATTTACAATACTGTTTTCCCTTCAAAACGTGATAGGCCAGGTTACTTATGCTGAAGTTAAACAGATTGATTATCAACGTACAGGTTATGGCTACTCGGTTGTCATTGAGACGTTCAGCGGTTCAACACCGGTGTTTTTCTCAGGAGGCGGGTTTATTGTCAATTCATCTTACCAGGAATTAAAAGGTTTTTGCTCAGAAGCCATGTTGAAATTGGGTTTCGGGTATATGGATGACAGCCGTTACTGGGGACTCGTTGCAGGTATTAAAGGAGGCGGAGAATTCGATGACTTCAATCCTGAAATAGTCGGATATGGAATCGGAGGTTGGGGGCACATTTCATTTGGTGAGATTTTTTCAATGAATTTAGAATACACTTATGGATTTAACACAAAATCACAGATATATCGCGGATCTTTCAACGTTTTCATACTTTCTGTCAATTTTATTTACTTACAGGCCGAATATGGAACCGGATTTTACATTTCGCCAGGGATCATATTACGCTTCAATACTTTTAATTGATTATTTAAAGATCGCATTCATTGAGAAAACCTAACGTTTTTACAAAAAATCAAAAAAAGGAGAACCCAACCATGAAAAAAATCATCTTTACCATCGCGATGCTTGCATTTGCAAGTTTATCCAACGCCACCATCACCATTGTTGACATCAATGGCGCCGGGCAATTCACCAGCATCCAGGCGGCTATTGATAATTCATTCACCGGAGATACCATCCAGGTGTGGCCTGGAACCTACAATGCAGCGATCAACATCAACAAAAACATCGTATTGCAAGGATCGGGATATGAGAATACTATCATAACATCTTCGTCGAATCCGACAATAACGATGTCTAATGGATTGATAAAATGGTTCATGATTTCTTCAACTGGTGGAGAGGGTATCAAAATCACAAGTGGAAAGATTTTAAATTGTGTAATCAGATACTGCGCGAGTAATGGAATTCAAGCAACTACCGGAAACTCATATATTCAAAATTGCATTGTTCTAAATAATTCAGGTCAAGGTATTTATTCGACTTCTGGTGCCAGTGTCAATGTAGTCAATACAATATCAAGAAATAATAGCTATAGTGGATTTTTTATTGTTTGTGCAAGTAGTTTTGTTGTTTTAAACTGCAATGGGTCTGGTGGAACAAGTAATGGATATAGTTGCAATATTGCTGGACAAAATCTGATTGATTCTGACCCAATCTTTGTTGCAAGTTCAATCTCTTCACCAAACTACCATCTTTCCACCGGGTCACCTTGTTTTGATACCGGCCAGCCGAGCCTTTCGGATCCTGATGGTTCCGTGAGCGATATGGGCTACTTCGGCGGCCCCGATTGCCCGATCTTCCCGGTGGTATATCAAATGACCATCTCACCCAACGGGAGCAACATCAACGTGCAGGCAAAAGCCAGGGCCAATTACTAATCCTTGGAGTTATGAAAAGGATTTACCATGCCATCGCGCTGTTGGCGCTTATTGGCTTTACGGGTTTTGCACGAGCGCAAACCCCGGATTCAAACAACCCGGATGGGGATGCCATGCTTGTGTATTGTACGCCGGGGGCATCTTTTAATGTACAGTACATTTCAAGCGTGAAGGTCGGATCGATCTATAACATCACCGGCTGGTCTACTGGTGGTTATGGCGACTACACCACCCGATGGACGGCCATGTCAGTCGGTTCGGCGTATGCCATCACGGTAACCAATGGTTTCGGGTATACTTCCGACCAATGCGCGATCTGGGTTGACTGGAACAAGGATACCGACTTCACCGATGCAGGGGAACAGATCACGGTATCGGGAACGCCCGGCATCGGTCCCTACACGGCCAACATCACCGTTCCAGCAGGAACCACGACAGGCACAACCCGCATGCGGGTGCGGATCGCCGGACAGGGTTCCTTTAACTCGTGCGGAACCACCATGTATGGCGAAACAGAAGATTACACGGTAAGCATCAACGGAGCCGCGCCAACGATCGACGTCGGAGTGATCGACCTGTTAAGTCCGGTAACCGGGACCAACGTTGGCGCCAACGAAACGGTGAAGGTCAGGGTATATAATTTCGGAACCGTTGCACAATCAAACTTCCCGGTGTGTTACAATGTGGGCGCCGGGGCAACCGTCACGGAAACCGTGACGGCGTCCGTTGCCCCGGGCACCACATACGATTATACCTTCATCCAGAAGGCCAACCTGAACACTCTGGGGGCCACTTATGTGATCAATGCGTGGACATCGCTCACCGGCGATCAGAGCAACGCCAACGACGGGATTTCACGAAGCATTTTTCATGCCTGGGCCATGAACCAGAAAGTGGTACAGGGGGAATACTTCATCAATACCGATCCGGGAGAAGGAAACGGCACTGCCATTTCCGGAACATATAACCTGGTAGATGTAACAGTTAACATTACAAACCTGAATTTACCGGTTGGATCAACGGTGTATGTGCGTTTCAAAAGCCAGAACGGAAAGTGGAGTTTTCCAAGGAGTTTCAAACGGAAGAGCTATCTTCCCAACCTGAATGGCAGCCTTGCTTTCGCTGAGTATTTCGTAAACACCGATCCGGGGCAGGGAAGCGGAACATCCACCTCTTACACGGGAGGCAATATTAATGTCAGCAACATCAATGTCCCTGTCGGAAGTACGGTTTACGTGCGCGTGAAGGATAATTTCGGAAGGTGGAGCATCCCAAGGGGTTTTAAACGAACATCCTTCTTTCCCAATACAAATGCCACAGCAAATTATGCCGAATATTTTATTGGCAGCGATCCGGGGCAGGGCAATGGTACCGTTGCAACCATTACGGGTGGCAACATCAATTTAACGAACCTGAACGTTCCGGTTGGGAATGCCGTTTATGTCAGGGTCCGTGACAACATGAACCGGTGGAGTTCCCCCATGGGATATAAGCGGCCGCCATACTTCAACAACCTGAACGCCACGCTGAATTATGCAGAGTATTTCGTAAATACCGACCCGGGCCGGGGAAACGGGACCCAGGTTCCGGTGGTGAGCAACACAGTAAACCTCACCAACCTAAACCAACCTCCGGGCGCTGCCATCTACGTGAGGGTCAGGGACAGTTATCTCCGGTGGAGTCAGCCCATGGGATTGAAACGGTTGGGCTATTACACGATCCAGGGTGGGAAACTGGCCTATGCCGAATACTTTACCAACACCGACCCGGGACAGGGGAACGGGACTCCGATCCAGTTTACTCCCACAGGAACCATGACCATCACCAACCTGAACCTGCCAACAGGGCAGGTTGTTTATGTTAGGGTGAAGGATTCGCTCAATCGCTGGAGTGTTCCACGCGGGTACACCCGGCCATCGGTCTCGCCCACCAAAGGTGCATCGTTGGCAGGCGGGGAGTATTTCATAAACACAGATCCGGGACCTGGTAATGGAAACCCGCTCACCTTTACCGGAGGGGTCACAACCATAACGGGGCTGCTACTTCACAGGAACGACATTCTTTATGTGAGGGCAAAAGATAGTTACGACCGGTGGGGACCACCCAAAGCGTTAAAATACACTTTTAAGGATTTTCAAAAAGCGGAGTACAAGATCAGGCTGGCATCCAACGGTTCCACATCGCTTCCCATGCTGATGACCCTCTTTCCACCCCCCGACAGTACCTGTGGCTGGCTCGGGAAGAAAGACACAGTGCCCTGGCATGCGGGAGACACCATCTGGACACGCTTCCAGGACAGGGATGGCTTTTATACCAATTGGAAGAAAGGTGTGGTGGCCAACGCCGGTGAGGATAAAACCATCTGTGAAGGTGGTACAGCCACCCTAACAGCCTCCGGCGGAGGATCGTATCTCTGGAGTAACGGGCAGGCTGGCCCGTCCATCCAGGTTTTTCCGGTTGTGACAACGAAGTATTGGGTTAGGGTAACCGATGGGGCAGGGGCATTCTCGACCGATACGGTTGTGGTGGTCGTTAATCCTTTGCCCTATTCACCCGGCGCCATCAGCGGTTTATCCGAGGTTTGTGCCGGGCTGACAACAACCGTTTACACTGTGCCGCCGGTGCTGTTCGCTTCTACTTTTCAATGGACGCTTCCTCCCGGAGCCACAGGAGCAAGCTCGACCAACAGCATCCAGGTCACTTTCGGTTCAAATGCCTCATCAGGAATTATATCAGTGAAAGGCATCAATGCATGCGGACAAGGAAATCCAACGAATTTCGCAGTCCTTGTCAGAACGACGGTTCCAGGCCCTGCAGGCATTATCTCGGGTAATGCCAATCCATGCAAAGGCGATCAGGTTACCTATGCCATAACGCCCATCAGCAATGCGACGTACTATTTGTGGACGCTGCCTTCAGGCGCTTCAGGAGCAAGCAATACCAATTCAATTACCGTCACGTTCGGATCCTCCGCCGTAAATGGTAGCATTTCGGTCATACCGGTCAACAGTTGTGGAAATGGTCCCTCCGCCATGAAGTCGATAACAATCGGGTATGCTCCGGCTGCTCCGACCTTGATTACAGGCCCCACGGATGTGTGTGCTGGCATCACAGTGGCCACCTATTCCGTTGACCCCTTGCCGACAGCTACTGTATATCAATGGTCACTTCCACAAGGTGCGGTGGGGTCAAGTACATCAAACAGTATACTGGTTACGTATGGTTCGTCGGCAGTGTCAGGTTCTGTTTCAGTACGTGGTATAAATGTTTGTGGAACCGGATTGCCCACGTCGGCATATGTCAATGTGAACACATCGCCTCCGGCATCTGCCGGACTTATCTCGGGGATGACCGATGTGTGTGCAGGCGCCATCACGACGACCTATACAACGCCCGTTATTGCCGGCGCTACATCGTATCAGTGGGTATTGCCGCCGGGGGCCACGGGTTCAAGCCCGACTAACAGTATTTCTGTTACCTATCCGGTATCTGCAACCTCAGGGAATATCACAGTTCGCGGTATCAATTCGTGTGGGAATGGAAATCCTGCCTCGCTGGGAATCACTGTTAACAACTGTGCGGCGGGTCCGGCCGGAGCTGTTTCAGGTCCAACGCATGTTTTTACCGATTCAACCGACGTAAGTTATTCCGTAAATCCTGTTTCGAATGCCACTTCTTATGTTTGGACCGTACCTCCCGGAGCTGCTATTGTTGCAGGTTTGAATACTTGTAGTATAACTGTCAGCTTCTCTTCTGGAGCAATCTCAGGCGATATTCAGGTTTATGGCGTGAACAATTGCGGGAACGGCTTGCCATCGCCCCCATTTTACGTTACGGTAAACCCGATGTTACCCGTAAGCCGGGTGGTTTCGAATGTGAACATCCTGAATGGTGAAGAGCATTGTTACGATGCCATTCAAACGGTTACCATTGCCGGGAACAACAGCATTTTCACAGTCGATAATGGTGGCAGCGCCCATGTTGTAGCCGGCGAGCGAATCATGGTCAACCCGCTGACCAGGGTTGATGTAGGTGGCTATTTCCATGCCTGGATCACAACGAACGGATCGTTTTGCAGTACTGTTCTGAGTTTCCTTGCGCCTGACACCACTAACCTGAAGCAGGGGAGTGAGGTGGTACAGAATACATCCGAATCTTCCGGGAATCTCCATCTTCGTGCCTATCCTAATCCTACCGGTGGTTTGTTAACGATTGAATTGCCTGAAAACCAAAAAACACTTTTATCAGCGATCACTGTATTCGGGATGCACGGAGAGAAGTTCATGGAGATTCGTCGGATCATAGATGGAAAAACGGTTTTGACTTTGGAGGCACTCGATCCAGGCATGTATTTCTTACAGGTCACTACAGGAGACCTTCATGCTAAATTAAAGATTATTAAACAATAAAGAAGGATATTTAATTCCTGAAAAAACTGCAGCTGCCTTGAAGGACCGGGACCCGCATTCCGCTCTTTTAAGGCAGTTGCATAGTAATTCTCATTAAAAGAATCATTTTCCCTTTTTTTTCATTATCTTTATGTGCTTTATCATCATACTCCCCCATCCGGCCACTTCTTTTCCTGATCAAATATTACAGGTTGAATATCAAACACATATATTTAATTTCATGGCTAATTACAAAACTTCTCATATAATTTCACGGTTTATGAAACAGTTCTTTATTATTGTGATTTGTTTCTTGAGCTTTCCGGCTTCAGGTGATGACCCACCTACTGGCATCTCGGGTAACTTTACATTCGATACGAAACCACCTGTTGTCACATTTCTACAACCCAACGGCGGCCAAAGTTTCAATTCCGGTGTTCCTTTTCTTGTCCAATGGGCCTCGACTGACGAACAGCCGGGCATTAATCCGGTATCCATTGGAATCAGGACTTCTTTCAACGGAACATATAATACCCTGATAAGTGATCTTCTCAATACAGGCAACCATAATGTTCAGCCACCCCTGACCACCACCACCGAAGCAAAAATGAAGGTCTGGGTGAAAGACCTTTACGGAAATGTAGGCAGCGATACTTCCGACAATGCCCTGATCTTACTGAATGGCGGTATCGCGGTGAACATTCTCCTGAAGGACTCGACTACACAAGTGGGCATTCCGGCTGCCGGAATTGTGGCGCTAAGCGGGACCACAAAGTACAATGCCCTGCCAAAACAGACCCAGGGCGAATATCTTTTATGCGTTCCTTCCGGTTATGGATACCTCTTGCAGATCAATGCCGCAGGATACTCTTCAAGGACGATTGGCAACCTGACATTCAACAGCGCCGGCAGTTACAACCTAGTTTATCTCCTGAAACCAACAAACACATGCACCGATTACCGCATTGTACCTTATACTTATGCCCCGAATCCTGCAATTCTCGAGATTCCGCATTCCGGGATTGGCTATGCATGGTTCATCGTGGAAGGACTCATCGGGACTGCCTGGAAACCCATCAACGACGCGACCATCTTTTTTGAGGACGGCCTCGGGCATCTCATCTCATGTAAATCAAATGCTTTGATGTATAATTTTTTAGATAAACCGTTCCCGGTAACTACCCCCGGACTTTTCTGTGTGAAGATCCCTGCCGATATTGTGGGTAGCGGCAGTCCCGGCAGCCAGGTTACGTTCACCTCGACCCGGGTGAACGGGGTGACCCTTGCGATGGCAAACCGGAAAAGCATCATTGCCAAAGTAAAATCATACGATTACACTGCCAGTTGGGGCTACCGGCTCTATGGGGAGATTGGGGTCGGCGCCACCGCCGGGATTGCGACCGGAGTGGGCTTTATCGGCGGGGGTACGGGGGCCACACTTCAACTGAACCTTACAGGTATTACCAGTTCCCCGTCCTGGTCCGAACTGACCGTTCTGCGCCGCGATGACCTTTATGCGGGAATTACAGCCAGTCTCGGTCCGCCAAAATTGTTGAAGACCAATGTCGGGGTGAACGGTGAACTGGGAGGCAAAGTAAGTTTCGCCTACCAGAACGAATATCATTTCGATCTGAATGCCATGCAGGGCCTTGAGGCTTTGACAGCATTTTTCCTTTATTATGAACCTACCATTTTGTTGGCCGGACCGATTGTCCCAGGAGGACAGCTGGCGGTGTCGATGGTATCGTGGATGGCCCAGCTCCTGATCTCCAATTCAAGCCAAAACGGATTACTGGTTTCAAGGATTTCGGATGAGACCGGGCTGGATGTGGAGGGCAGCGGCAGTTTCGGAGCTGCTTTTGGTTTTAACGAAAATGTTCCATTCAGTTGCGGCGTTAAGGCAGGCATTGGAGTTGAGGCACATGCCGGAAGCGCTATAAGAAAAACCTTAGATGGTATTGAAGAAACCACTACCTATTTATCCGGATCAAGAAGTACCAGTATGGGTTTCGGAATTAATATCTTACAACCTGCCAATGTACCGGATAAGAGTAACAAAGGGGAGTTCTTTTACCCTATACAGTTAAATAACACCGTTATTCCCACTGATCTGAACGTGCAGTATGAAATGAAGAACATCAGCCAATCCGGTTCCTGGCAATCCATGTCCCTTTCTTCAGGCATCGGCAGCAGTTCGGCAGTTACGAACATCTACCATCTGCCCGGACAAATGCAGATGTATCATTCAACAATTCTGGTAGATAATCAAAACCTCAGGGAGATTCTCAACGGATCGACAATCCTCTCATCAAAGGTGACGGATATGGGGAAAGCGGCGGTGGACATGCTGTTGGGTGGGGATACGTATAAATCTGAATATGAGAATTTTTTAAATGTAGTCCATGCAAAACAATCCAATCTGTCCCCGGTATTATTGAAGTATCAGAACAGCGCAGACGACAATACGGAACTCGATATCAACATGACATTCGAGTTTCCGGTTCCAACCTCAAATCTGGTTCTGCATTTCGGTGGCGGCCTGGAACTGGCCAATTCGAGGGAGTACGACCTTTCGGAGGGATATTATGCCCTGGGACTTCCGTTACTTCAGACCGAGATGCCTTCGCCCCCGGTACCGCAGATCACGCATGAACAGATACTTAATAATTTATGGAATAAAATTACTTCTGGGAATCTATACAGCCAGCTATTGAGCGTGGTAACCAGTCAGCTCAGCCAGGTAAAGATCACCTGGCCCGGATCAAAAAGTATGGCCAGCTATACAAAGCTCCTGAATAGTTATGGATCCAGCCTTGTGCTGAATCAAAACTCTATCCCGGCAGGTGTAGATTCAATAAACTGCAAATATTGGGAATGGAGCGAAACTCCAACGGATCAATCGTTTCCCGAAGAAAAAGTGATTCAAATCAGAAAATACAACGAAATGATCCGCAACCTCCGGGAGAACGCCGCAGGATTGCATTACGGCATCGGAGGCTTCTTCAAATTCGAACCCGATACTCTGACCTTTGGCGACAGTACGCAGCTCAATATCGTCTATCCGCAAAGCGAGGTATCGGGTTTCGCCGAATCTGAGCTGAACATGTTCTGGGAAGATACGCTAGGGGTATGGCACTGGATGCCATCGACCGGAGATACAGCAAACAACAAGGTTTCAGGCTGGATCACCCGATTCTCCACTTATACCCTTGCTCCCCGCTTACCCCAGGGCGATTATGACCTCCACTGCAACCCCGACAGCCTTCCCTCAAATGGCATTTCCTTGACTCAGGTAACCTCTGACACGATCAGGTACAATGACGGGACCATAATCCCCGATAGCACGCTTTTCACCGTCGGTTTAACCAAAGGGACTCTTATGACCTCCGATGCCGATACCGCATATCCCGGGATACAGATCAATTCAAGCGGAGGCAAAGTTTCATTCCAGGTCAGATCCGACACGATTGCCACCCCGATCAAGATCACCTGCATTTCGATTTGGGGGTATGCCAGGTGCCAGACCGAAGTGGCGCTGTACGATACCGTTCCTCCCGATCCCCCGGTGATCACCGGTGCGGTGGCCGTGGGCGATGCGATCATCCTGAAATGGGACACTGTTGCTGCGCCCGACCTGGCCGGGTACAGGATCTATTACGATAAAGATTCACCATTGCCACCATATAACGGCAAGGCAAGCGTGTGGGGAAGTCCATCGCCTGTGAACGCCGGGATGGGGAATATCTTCAGGGTGACGGGGCTTGGGAGCGACAGTACCTATTACCTTGCCATGACTGCCTACGATATCAGCGGGAATGAAAGCAACTATTCTGTTCCTGTAACAGTTGACCTGGTATCTCCCCCGGTGGTGATTAACATGATGAGCGATACAGTAGAAAATGGAAGTGAGATTTGCATCAGCGCCACCCAAACCATCACCGTCGCAGGCAATGGGCAGACTTTCCGGGTAGAGAACGGAGGAAAAGTAAACCTGATAGCCGGCGTGGCAATCAGGATACTTCCAAACACGTTGGTACTATCAGGAGGCTACCTGCACGGATATATTACCATCGACGACCTGTACTGCAATCTTATCGATACCGGGGCCGCCATGGATCCTGATAGCCAGTTTAATGACGGCCTATTGTCAATCAAAGATAATGGCCTAAATTTCATGGTTTTCCCAAATCCTGTTACAGACCGGATAACCATCCTCCTGAGTGCAAAACTCGATTGCGAGAACACGCTTGTGAAGATGTATGACATTTTCGGCCGGGAGGTTTTGTCTGAAAAGATGATCAACTGCAAGCATGATCTTTCGCTCGCAGGGTTGACTGAAGGCATCTACCTCTTATGTATTCGTTCCGGAGGTTTTTCGGGCACGGCCAAAATCATAAAACACTGAGCCGGCAGCGATGAAAAAATTAATTAATGCAAGCCCGACAACACTTGAAAACGACTTACAGAAATTCTGATAAATTAATCGCCTGATTATGAATCGCTCAATCATATTTTCCACATGGATTTCCCTGATGTTCCTGTCATCATTCGCCCAGACCGGATCCCTGACAGTAACCCAGGTGATGCAGCGTACCGACGGGACGGGTAACGTTGATATTTACTATAACCTTCAGGGGCCACCGGGCTGTTACAGCATCACTGCCGATGTAAGTTTCAATGACGGAACCTCCTTTGTACCCATCCCGGTAAATTATCTTTTAGGGAACCTGATCACCCCTCCAGGTAATGATCTTCACATTGTCTGGAATGGCAAAGGAAGTAGTAACAATACCTACAGCACACAGTCAAAGATCAAGCTAACAGCTTTGCCTTTTACAAATACTGTAACTGTCGGTACAGGAACCACAACCCAGGGCTGGCCATATTATACCTATTTTATGGACAGCCGCACCCAGATGCTTTACACCGCCTCTGAGATCACCTCGGGCGGCGGAACACCCGGATCCATTACGGCTATCGGGTTTAATGTTTCAACCCGTGCATCGCAGGCCATGAACGGTTTTCAGATCAAGATGAAGAACACCACGGCAACCAGTCTGTCATCGGGCTGGCAAACCGGTCTTACCACGGTGTACAGCGGCACCTACGCGGTTCCCGGAACCGGCTGGCAAATGATCACTCTGCATACGCCCTTTAACTGGGACGGGTCCAACCTGGTCATCGAGATTTGTTATGACAACAACTCATACACATCGAATTCGACGGTTTACTGCACCAGTGTTTCAAACATGACACAGCACACCCATTTTGACGGATCCACGACCTCCGGCTGCAACTCCACCAACACCGGGATCCAATCCTATCGTCCGAATCTTCGGCTGGTAACCGGCTGCGCTACTGTCGGCGCTGCAGCGTTCACCATCGGCGCGGGCTACAATTGTTCCAGTACCCAGGTTTCAGGAGTATACATTCCCGCTGTGCCCCTGACTTCGTCAAACACTGTCTCGCTCCAGGCTAATGTGACCACGCCTGGCGATTATTCTATATCCACCAACGTGGTCAATGGTTTTTCATTCAGCAAAAACGGCCGGTTCACAAACACCGGAATTCAGACAGTGATACTTACTGGCTCAGGGACACCGCTAACCTCAACAACTACAATCTTTACTGTAAGCGGATCAAATTCAGCGGGTTCATGCACGTTTACCGTGACCGCTGCCACTCCGCAATACGGAGTGCCCTGTCCCGGAATCCCCACTATTAATTATGGAGGACAAGTGTATAATACCGTTCAGATTGGAACCCAGTGCTGGATGGCACAGAATCTGAACATTGGCACAAAGATCAACGGTTCACAAGGCCAAACCAATAACAGCACTATTGAGAAATACTGTTTCAATGATCTGGGATCGAATTGCGATATTTATGGCGGTTTGTATCAGTGGGATGAGGCGATGCAATACGTAACCACCGTGGGCGTGCAGGGCATCTGCCCGGCCGGCTGGCATTTACCCACCGATGCGGAGTGGACCACTTTAAGCACATTTCTTGGCGGCGAAAGTGTGGCCGGAGGGAAGATGAAAGAGACCGGAACGACCCACTGGTTATCACCAAACACCGGGGCCACCAATACCAGCGGGTTCACTGCCCTTCCGGGCGGCGCCCGCGGCTACACTGGTAGCTTCGGCGATCTCGGGCTCTTCGCCTTCTTGTGGTCCTCGACGGAGTACTCCTCTACAGGCGCGTGGAACCGGTACCTGGACTTCTTTAGCGCCAGTGTGTCCCGGAACACCTACAACAAGACCTTCGGGTTTAGTGTTCGTTGCGCCCGGGACGCTGGTGGTTTTACCACGACCCCCACTGTTACCACGACCCCCGCAACCAATGTCACCCAAACCGCAGCCTTGTCTGGCGGAAACGTTACATCTGACGGAGGCGCAGCAGTGACGGCAAGGGGTGTTTGCTGGAGTGTTTCCCCTAATCCGACAATCTCAGGCACTCATACATCGGATGGAAGTGGAACAGGAACATTCACAAGTACAATTTCAGGGTTAAATCCCAACACGTCCTATTATATCAGGGCCTACGCAACAAACAGTGTGGGGACGGCTTACGGGAACCAGGTTACCTGCACTACCTTATCTGTATCCTTTGGAGAACCATGCCCCGGAATCCCCACTATTAATTATGGAGGACAAGTGTATAATACCGTCCAGATCGGGTCGCTATGCTGGCTGAAAGAGAACCTGAACGTGGGCACGCGGATCAATGGTTCACAAAGCCAAACCAATAACAGCACAATTGAGAAATACTGTTACAACGACCAGGAGTCGAACTGTGATACCTATGGCGGGCTTTATCAATGGAATGAGGCGATGCAATACGTGACCACCGCGGGCGTACAGGGCATCTGCCCGGCCGGCTGGCATTTACCCACCGATGCCGAATGGACTACACTGACCACTTTTTTGGGTGGAGAAAGTGTGGCCGGAGGGAAGATGAAGGAAACCGGGACCACTCACTGGTTATCGCCCAATACCGGGGCCACCAATACCAGCGGGTTTACAGCCCTTCCGGGTGGCACCCGCATCTACAATGGCTACTTCTACGATCTCGGGGACTACGCCTACTTCTGGTCGTCGACTGAGTACTCCTCACCAAACGCGTGGTACCGGTACCTGCGCTACGATTACGCCAATGTGGGCCGGCACTACGTCCACGACAAGACGCACGGGTTTAGTGTTCGTTGCGCCCGGGACGCTGGTGGTTTTACCACGACCCCCACTGTTACCACGACCCCCGCAACCAATGTCACCCAAACCGCAGCCTTGTCTGGCGGAAACGTTACATCTGACGGAGGCGCAGCAGTGACGGCAAGGGGTGTTTGCTGGAGTGTTTCCCCTAATCCGACAATCTCAGGCACTCATACATCGGATGGAAGTGGAACAGGAACATTCACAAGTACCATTTCGGGGTTAATATCTAATACGACCTACTACATAAGGGCTTACGCGACCAATAGTATAGGAACGGCTTATGGAAACCAGGCAACCTGCACTACCTTATCTGTATCCTTATGCCCCGGAATCCCCACTATTAATTATGGAGGACAAGTGTATAATACCGTCCAGATCGGGTCGCTATGCTGGCTGAAAGAGAACCTGAACGTGGGCACGCGGATCAATGGTTCACAAAGCCAAACCAATAACAGCACAATTGAGAAATACTGTTACAACGACCAGGAGTCGAACTGTGATACCTATGGCGGGCTTTATCAATGGAATGAGGCGATGCAATACGTGACCACCGCGGGCGTACAGGGCATCTGCCCGGCCGGCTGGCATTTACCCACCGATGCCGAATGGACTACACTGACCACTTTTTTGGGTGGAGAAAGTGTGGCCGGAGGGAAGATGAAGGAAACCGGGACCACTCACTGGTTATCGCCCAATACCGGGGCCACCAATACCAGCGGGTTTACAGCCCTTCCGGGTGGCCTCCTCAGCAGCAATGGCTCCTTCGACAGTCTCGGGGACTACGCCTACTTCTGGTCGACGACTGAGTACTCCTCTACGATCGTGTGGTACCGGTACCTGATCTCCTATTACGCCAATGTGTTCCGGAACGGCTACGGCTACAAGACGGACGGGTTTAGTGTTCGTTGCGCCCGGGACTGAGTGGACTATTTGACAATTTGATAATTTATAAATACCCCGCAAGCGGGGTCGAAATTTTTTACAAATGGCTACCTACGACAACAAAAAATTGAAATCGTATCAAAACAACTTTCAGGATGGCTAAAGTCACAATGATTCATACAGATCCTGGCGAGAGTCTGGCAGCCATGAGCTGCCGGAGTGTGCCGTTTTTCAGTCCAATAATCCCCTTGGCCTGTAAATACCTCATAAAAAAAAAAGAGGTTGGGTCAAGGAAAGTAATTTACCTGTTCTGAGACATAAACAGGCAAAGTGTAAAGCGATTATTTTAATGCAAGCCCTTCCGGGCGGCAACCGCAACAACAATGGTAACTTCAACAATCTCGGGAACAACGCCAACTTCTGGTCGTCGACGGAGTACTCCTCAACAATCGCGTGGTACCGGAACCTGTACTATAATAACGCCTATATGTGCCGGGACGGCAGCTACAAGACGGACGGGTTCTCGGGGCGCCGCCTGAAATTGATGTGCGCCATGAGCGCGAAACGGCGAATGGAGCACACCATTCAAAGCAAAGCGCATAACTGTTGCAATGTTGATAGATAACAATTGAGTATTAGCACTTACAAAAAATTGAAAGGCCTGTCGGTTTCGGCTAACAGGAGTAGGTATCAAACCACCCTGCGGCACTACTTCTTAATGGGAGGGGTATTGAGCGGACAGGGAATAAGGTCTCGCACGAAGGAATCAGGTTAGTAAAACAGGAGCTGAATGAAAATGAACCGTTTAGAAAAATTAGATAATGAAGATAGAAACCGACAATAGCTTTGCATCTTAGTAGTAAAGCATCCGCAAAAATGAAAACAATAATAATCAACTCATTGTAATTACCTTTTCTGCGGCTGCTGGCCACACGTCACCGGTAATTTTTAAAGAAAGCTAACAGATAGTAGAAATATCCATAATTTTGTAATAAAGAATTGAAAATGATTACAAAAGAACAAATAGTAGAAACAATAACGAGTACTAAACCTGAACTTAAAAGTTTTGGTATTAGGAGCATTGGTCTTTTTGGTTCATATGTGAGAGGTGAACAAACAAGAACAAGCGATATTGACATTTTGATTGATTTCGAACCTGATAAGGAAAACTATGATAATTACATGGCTGTTTATGACATTATTGAACAATTATTCTTAAATGAAAAGGTGGAAATTGTAACAAAAAATGGATTAAGCCCATATATTGGCCCCAGCATTTTAAATGAAGTATTATATGTCTAAAGAACCCATAGAATACCTTAAACATATTCAGGATGAATGTGCCTTCATTCTAACTGTCATTGCAGAGGATTTGACTAAAGATGATTTTCTAAATGATGAGACATTAAAAAGAGCAATTGTCAGAAGCTTAGAAATTATCGGGGAGGCTACAAAACAAATTCCCATTGATTTTAAAATAAAATGGGACTCCATTAATTGGAAAAACATGGCAGGAATGAGAGATCGGTTAATCCATGAATATATGGGAATCAATTATTCGATCGTCTGGGATGTTGTGAAGAACAAAATACCTGAATTATACAGCCAAATAAGTCGAGCTTTAGCAAAGGAATAAAGAAAAATACTGGTAATCGAGTAGTCCGCCCCGCCGTCATCGTCGGCAGGGAGAGTCTCTCACAGTTCTCATGCGGGCCTCTCAATCAGCGGTTCATTAAACGGTGGGGAGATTTTCAGGAATAAGTTAAAGGCTGACATTATTAAAACCCGAGGATAATTAGATTTTGGGGTTGAATGATTTGTGGGTTTGATAAAGTGATTATTCAGAAAAAAGCACACCAACGAATAGTGAAAACTAAAAACCATGAAAAGATTAGTATTCCTTTTGGTTACATGCATGATAATGGGTGTAATAAATGCACAAGTCGGGATCAACACCGATAACAGCGCTCCCGATCCATCAGCGGGACTGGATGTGAAATTTTCGAATAAGGGTGTTTTATACTCCGAACGGGATAAATTTCGACAATCTAATTGCCTGAGATCTAAAAGCAATAAAATATTATTTAAATGATAGAAATTAACAAACACATGTTCAAAATTTTCTTAAAAGGTAACTGCAAATAAAGAGGAAGCATATCAATTTAGGGTTACCAAAGACCTAAAAATATGCTCCCCCTAAATCTCAGCAAAGCCGAAATTCAAGAGCTAAAATATGAACGATTTCATTATCCTTGTCCAATTGTTCAAAAAAGATTGACAGGCGTGTTTCTTTTCGCCACTATAGAAGCTTCCCTGTCAACGATAGGCTTAATGGCAGGCCTACATCGTCATTCAGTAGTTCATTGGGTGAAGGTTTATGAAAACGAAGGCATCGAATCGCCTTTTACGGTTAATTATGGAACCAATCAAAGCCAGTTGGCCCAGCATGCTACAAGTATTATCAGTTCTTTTCGAGCCAAGCCGCCGATACATGCCCGTGAAGCCAAAGCCCGGATTGAACAGATGACCGGGATTAGCCGAAGTCTTACTCAAGTTCGCAGTTTTATGCACAGGCATGGGTTGCATTATATCAAAATGGGGCATATCCCAGCCAAAGCGGATACTGAAAAGCAGCGGCAATGGGTAAACACAACTTTAGAACCTGTCATTGAAGAAGCCAAACGCGGAGAGTGCCAGTTGTTATTCATGGATGCTGCACATTTTATTTTACAACCCTTTATTTGTGAGCTTTGGAGCGTTGCCCGTTTGTTTATCAAAGCTGCAGCAGGAAGAAACAGAATGAATGTTCTGGGGGCCGTCAATGCCATTACCAAAGAGGTAATTACCTATTGCAACACGACCTATATCACAGCAAATACCATTGTTGATTTTTTAACGGAGCTGCGATTGTATTACGGCTGTACTCCGATAAAAATAGTACTGGATAATGCACGCTATCAGCATTGTGAATTGGTTCAAAAAGCAGCCCAAAATTTGGGAATATCCTTGTTATTTTTACCATCATACTCTCCGAACCTGAATATTATTGAACGATTGTGGAAATTTACCCGGGAAAAAATTCTTTATGGTGAGTATTACGATACACCACAAAAATTTCATCATGCTATCCTGGAATTTTTCTCTACAATAAACCAGAAATATAAAAATGAAATTACCAAAAGGTTAAGTCTAAAATTCCAGTTTTTTGATGAAGAGAATGTCCAATTTTATCCCGTTCGGAGTATAAAATCCAAAGACATCAACCCTAACCGGACACATATTGCCTGCATCATGAAATACCGAATGGACCAATGTTGAAGCAAGCGGCGGCTGGACCAACGGGAAAGTCCCCTGAAACTCGAACCTGACAATGCAAGCTGCCGGGTAACTCAACAACAGCGACTGCTCAGTGAGCTACCGGGGCTCTTACGGCTTCTACTGAATCAGTATGCAGGGCGCTTCGACAAACGCATGGACCATTTACTTCAACAATAGTAAGTAACTACCTATTGGGCAATAACCCCAAGGCGAGCGGTCGTACTCTCCGATGCCTACGTGCCAATTGATTAATTGACAATTGTGGCATTGTGAGGTGTGGGAAATAAAAAAGAACCATATCATTGAATTCAAACCTGAAAGGTTTTTCACCAAAGCTCTTGCATGAAACGTATTAATTGCGTATATTCGCACGTGTAAAATATCAATACTATGGATGCAAAATTGACATTAAAGCTGGATAAGTATGTGATAGATAAAGCAAAAGAATATGCTTTCACTCAGAAGCGAAGTCTTTCCCGCTTGATTGAGTCTTACCTGAAATCATTATTTAATACGGAGAATACCAATTCAGATAACGATATTGAGATTTCACCCTTCGTACAAAGTATGCAGAGCGGTATCGAACTACCCTTGGATTTTGATTATAAAAAAGAATATCGCGATCATTTAATTGAAAAATACAAATGAAAGAAAGAATTTTCTTTGACACAAATATCGTCATTGATTTGCTTGGTGAACGTGCAACATTTTATAAATCAGCAGCTAAGATTGCAACATTGGCTGATAAAGGTAAAATTCAAATTATAGTTTCTCCATTGACTTTTTCAACGGTTTATTATATACTTTCAAGATTTGAAGACAAGGAAATAGTAAAAGAAAAGATGCGAAAGTTTAAAATAATTGTGGAAACTGCTGAACTGACCGGAAAAATCATTGACCAGGGTCTTACTTCAAAGTTCAAGGATTTTGAGGATGCGATACAATACTATTGTGCTGTTAACAAGGAATGTGCAATTATAATCACAAGAAATGGGAAGGATTTCAAAGAGTCTGTTATCCCTGTTTTGACCCCTGATGAGTATTTGAGCAGCATAACGATCAAATAAAATCTACGAAGATAAGCTGGGCCCGCCTCCCTTCGAACCTGTTTTTGCCTCCCTGAACCCGTCCCACCCCTGAGCAGTGATCACGGTCTCTTGCCCGTCGGCAGTGATCATAATGTGCGCGCTTGGTTTATCGGTGTTATCACCTACTGGATTTTTATAAAAGTCTTGATACTAAAGTGAAATATTTTCAACTAAAAAAAATGAGCCATGAATGATTATAAAGGGATTAAAACTTTTGATGAATTGATCGAAAGAGAACACGGGAAAATCGGATTTACATTCCTTTAAACGGAATTAAAGGCATGTGACCGATCTTTCAGGGTTGGTCATCGAACAGAAGTTCCCGATTCTTTCCAACCCCCTATTTTTGCCCGATAAGAGTATTACAATGCACCTCTTGCCCATTGCCGGTCTTGGCCTGACCGCGCTGTTTATCGTCCTTACGGCCTTCCGGAAACGGATGAACCGCTCCGACCGGCTTCTCCTGATCCTGTTTCTGCTGCTTTCGGCAGAACTTCTCTACAGTTATCTCCGGCAAGCAGGGAGGGACCAGGAATATATATGGATAGCCGGATTTGACCTTGTTTACTGGATCCTTTTCGGACCTGTTATCTACTGTTATGCCCGGACCATTCTTTTCCCCGGTAATCCCTGGAAATGGAAGGATGCGATTCACCTTGCCCCGATGTTGATCGTCAGCGTTCCCTTCATTCATTTTCTGCTGCATGATGCCGGACCTATCTCATTCTTTTCCTTTGCATACAGCCATAACCTGGCTTACAGAATCATCATCTTTGTTTTCTGGGAGTTTTGTTCTTTGGGATACCTGATTGCCACAATTCTCTTCATTCTCCGCTACAGAAGAGGCGTTCAACACTTCTTTTCCTCTGTTCGCGAACGAAATCTGAACTGGCTGTTGTTTCTTTCAACGGGTTTTTCGGCGTACATCATCATCGGTACGACCCTCATGTACCTCATCGATTTCAGGGTGATCCCTGACCAGCCGATCCTTGCCTCCACCCATGTGATCGTTCTGATCGTGTTTACCCTCGGTATCGGGGTCTTCGGATACCGGCAGGAAGGGATTTTTGGTTCATTCACTCTCGAAAGCATCTCCAACATCTCGTACAACGGGAAGATCTCTGTAGAACCAGAGCGGGTCTTCAAGTACCGGAAATCGGGGTTGAGTGACGAGGAAAGAAAGTTGCTGGCTGCTGATCTGAACCGTATCATGAGAAATGACCAACCCTGGCTCGACTGTGAACTGTCGATCCAGACGCTGGCCGACAAACTGAATACATCAGTCCATAAGCTCTCTCAACTGATCAACGAACAACACCATCAGAATTTCTACGACTACATCAACTCATGGCGCATCCAGGCGGTGAGAAAGCTGTTGAGCGACCCGGCCAACAACGACCAAAAGATCATGTCGCTCGCCTACGACTGCGGGTTCAACTCCAAATCGGCATTCTATACCATCTTCCGCAAAGCGACCGGGATGACTCCCTCCGATTTCCGGTTTAAGTACCAGGCAGAAAGAGCGCTGGTGTTCTCCAACTAACCTTCAGGTTTATTGAGTCCATCCCGATAAATCGGGACCTCTTCGCGCGACAGCCTGAATAATTTTGCTTCATTGTAAGTCCGCTACTACGTTTAAAATAATGATTGCATCTTCATCAGCTAATTGTAAGATAAATCGTCAATCGTAAATCTTGCGCAATCGTAAATAAACCGGGCGATGAAACCGACTAACTCAAATTTTAACAATCAAGGAAAATGAAAAGTAAAAATCTGATGCTGGCTTTGATGCTGAACATCTTATGGATTGGCTTCCCTGGTTATGGCCGCGCCCAGATCCTGCTGACTGAAAAGGTGATCCGGGCTGATTTTCAGGGAGCAACCTGCATTGCCGCTGCCGATTTCAACGGCGACGGATTCAAGGATTTCGTGGTAACCGCCAACACCGGGGATAAGGTGGGATGGTTTGAAAACGATGGCAACCAACTTTTTACGGAGCACATCATCATCGGCGGGTTCAATGGCGCTAAAGGGGTGGCTGTCGGGAAGATCGACGGGAATGACACCTGGGACATTGTCGCGACTGCCAAACTGGATGGACGGTTTTCGTGGTTCGGCAACGACGGTTCGGGTCAGTTCACCGAGCATGTGATCACCGATTCAACCTGGACCAGCGCCGATTATGTCGAAGTGGCCGACCTGGACCAGGACGGCGATCAGGACCTGATCCTGGTGGCCTGCGATAACCACCGGATCGCCTGGGCGGAGAATGATGGCAACGGCGGGTTCACCATCCATATCCTGAAGGAGAACTGGAACAAGGCGAACTGGGCATCGGTGGCCGACCTGGACAAGGATGGTTCCATGGACCTTATCGCCACGGCAAAAGCCGGACAGATCATCTGGTTCAGGAATGACGGTGAGGAGAACTTCGTCCAGGACACGCTGTATGATCAGCTTGACGGGGTAAACTCGGTCAGGGTGGCCGATCTTGACGGGGATGGCGACCTGGACCTTGCCGCTACCGCTTGTGGCAATTCCAACCTTGTCGCATGGTTCGAGAACGACGGCGGCTACACATACTCCATGCACCTGCTTCGCGACCATTACGCCGGGGCAAGAGCCTGCGAAATTCATGACCTGGACCAGGATGGCGATACGGATATCCTTTCGATCGCCTGGCAGGGCGCCCTGATCAACTTTTGGGAAAATGACGGCACAGGTCATTTCACAGAGCGCATCATCTCCGACAAAGCCTACGACATGATCCGCATCCATGTGACCGATCTTGACCGTGACGGTGATCCCGACATCCTTGGCGCCTGCTTCGGGATGGACGAAATAAGGTGGTGGGAAAACATCAATTCGTTCCTCCTTCCCGGCTTCACATCCGACAGCCTATCCGGCCAGAACCACCTCCGGGTCCATTTCCAGGATCTCTCGGTCAGCAAGCCGGCGATAAAGTCGTGGGCATGGGATTTCGATAACAACGGCGTCACCGATTCGTACGAACAGAATCCTTACCATGACTTTGCTTTGCCCGGATATTACACGGTGAAGCTGCGGGTTGTCAGCGATTCGCTTACCGACAGCATTGTCAGGCAGGATTGCATCCGTGTTTTCGATGGTGAAAGCGCTCTGGAGTTCAATGGTGCCGACAGCAGGATGCTTTGCGAGCAGGGGACCATCCTGAATATCACCGGGCCGTTTACCTTCGAAGCCTGGATCCGTCCGGACGGATTTGGGGCGACAGGAATCGGGAAAATCTTCGATAAATCCGCCATCTCCCTTTTTACCTATCGATCGGGCAATGTTGTTCAATCCGACACCTGCCTGGCCCTGATCATGACTCACCTGGGAGGAAAGGTGAGTACCGTTGCAACCCCGCCGGGGTCACTGAAACTCACGGAGTGGCAGCATGTGGCCGTTACCTACCATGACAGTTCAAGCCGTCTGAAGATCTTCATTGATGGCGCAGAACAACTCCTTGAAATGGTGAATCCACCGGAAGGGCCGGTTTCCAGAAATGAGCTGAAGCCGCTGGCTATCGGAAACGCAATAAACGGGAACATGGCTTTCACCGGCTGCATCGATGAATGCAGGTTATGGTTGGTGGAAAGAACCCCTGAAGAGATCATGGAATGGATGGATTTAAATCTTCCCGACGGGCAATCGGGTGTGCATGGTTACTGGAAATTGAATGAAGGGAACGGGGATACCGCCTATGATCATTCGGGGATCGGAAGAAGCGGAAAGCTGCAGAAGCTGAAATGGGCGCAGGGCGTTCATCTGGCCACGCTTTCCGTGGAAGAGGAGCAGGATATCAGGGAAAGGGCGGTTGTCATCAGGGTTCAACCCAATCCTGCATCCGGGATGGTAACTTTCAGCATCATGTCTGAGATCAGGGGAGAGTTCCGTGCCGCCGTATTCAATAGCAATGGACTGAAAGTAACCGACCTGCCCTCCTTTAGGTGTCAGCGGAACAGGGAGCATGTGTTGACCTGGGATTGCCGCACCGGAACCAGAAAATCCTGTCCGCCGGGGGTCTATTTCCTAACCCTGACGACAGGCAATACCACCGTAACCGAGAAGATCATCATCATCTGAAATATCCATGATCGCAGAAACACAAGTGGCAGTTGAAAATAGCCACACAAATTCCTTCTTTGCAATGAAGCCCTCAAACAAAGTTTAATTACGAAACTCAATAACAACAACGGGAGAAATCGAAATGAAAACCAGACAAACGACCAGTAAATTTGACGAGATCGACAGAAAGAGAAAAGAGGCGCATTCGAGATGGACAAAACTTGACTCGAAAGTGTATCAGGCATTTCTTGAGATGGAAAAGGTCACATTTTGTGACGGAGCCTTATCCCGGAAGAATAAGGAACTGATTGCCGCTGCCATAGGAGTGGTTACCAACTGTGAATCGTGCATGCAGTGGCATATTGAGCAGGCGGTAACAGAGGGGGCGACGTTGCAGGAGGTCCTTGAAGCCGTGGAGGTGGCCATCGAAATGGGGATAGGTCCTGCCACGGTGAATGCGCGATTTGCTCTGGAAGTAATGGAGGAGTGCTTTTAAAAATGTCAATCTCATGCCGATGACCTCGGAACGATTGAAATGAACAAAAGGGCCGATTTTATTCTTCTTGATAGAAATCCTCTTGCAGATATATCAAATATCCGCCAACCCCTGGGGGTTATGACCTCAGGAATGTGGCTCCCAAAAGACAAGATTGAACAGTTGCTGGAAGTAAAAAGAATAGCGGCTTCTTCAATTTTACAGGAGCTGATGGCCGGTCATCCACCGAATGAATATCAGTTTTCACCGATTCTCTTTGGTTTTTTCTTCATATAGTTTCAACTTAGAGGGATAAAATAACTTCATTCAAAAAGATGAGGTAGACTTAAATTATTTTGATCATGAAAACACAAAAAACGCATCAAACAGCTTGTCAAAAGCGAATATTGTTGCTCTTCTCGCTGGTGATCTTTCCGTGCCTGATCTCCGTATCTCAGGAGGCTTTGAAAGAGTACAAAGTCAATTCTGAGGAAAAAAAACAGGTGGTTGACAGTGTCGCTCTTTTTATGAAAGAAAAATACGTCTTTCCCGATAAAGGGGAAGAGATGGGTCTGCTGGTGCTGAATAACCTGAAGGAAGGCAAGTATGATGGAATCTCAAATCCGCAGGATTTTGCCGCAGCGCTGACCGAGGATCTGCGATCGGTAAATCACGACAAACATATCGGGGTAAGGTATGCACCCGAGATGATTGCCAGGATAAGACAAGGTGAGAAGGAGGAGACCAAAAAGGAGGCGGAAGAATACCTGAGGAAGCGACAGGAACATATCAATTTCAACTTCGAAGAAATCAAAATTCTTCCCGGAAATGTTGGTTATCTGAAATTCAACAGTTTCATGGATGCCTCCAATGCTGGTCCAACAGCAATCGCTGCAATGAACTTCCTGTCGCATACCGATGCGCTGATCATCGACCTGACGGATAACGGAGGTGGCAGCCCTTCGCTCATTCAGCTTATCACCACCTATTTTTTTGAGGAACCGATGCACATCAATTCCTTTTACATCCGCGAAGGAGACAAGACCAACCAGTTCTGGACTTTAACCTATGTCCCCGGCGAACGAATGCCTGAAACGGATATTTATATACTTACCAGTGGCTTTACTTTTTCAGGTGCGGAAGAATTTACCTATAACCTGAAGAACATGAAAAGGGCGGTTATTGTCGGGGAAACGACAGGTGGAGGGGCACACCCGGTGAATCAGCATATCATAAACGATCATTTCGGAATCTCGGTTCCATTTGGAAAAGCCGTCAATCCCATTACCAACTCCAACTGGGAAGGTACGGGGATAGAACCCCACGTAAAGGCAGAAAAAAGCAAGGCATTGGATGTAGCTTATGTAATGGCGCTCGACAGTTTACTCAAAAAGGAGAAGAACGAGGAGGTTAAGAAGGAATTAGCATGGACAAAAGAAGGACTTCAGGCAAAATTAAATCCTTTCCGGTTGGACGAAAAGAAACTCATGGACTTTGTCGGGGTATATGGACCGCGTAAAATCACGCTTGAAAACGGGCAGCTATACTACCAGCGCGAGAACCGGCCGAAAATGAAAATGATCCCGATGAAGGAAGACCTTTTTATGTTTGATGACCTTACCTATTTCAGGCTCAGATTCATTCGGAAAGAAGGCCGGATTGTTGCATTAGAAGGGCTATATGATAACGGAACTTCGGATAAGCATGATAAATCGTGATGGTTTAAAGGCATATTGCTTTTTATAAAAGGATGGGGAGAGCATGCAGATGAGAAAATAATCATTTATTTTTCCGACAGGCCAGGTGGTTCAAGTGGTGCCGATCTCTATATCAGCTGGAAAAAGGCGGATGGAACCTGGTCGGTATCACGCAATCTCGGAGTGCCGGTTAATTCAGAATATGCTGAATACGGTAAAGAATGATCGTAAGGAAATTTTTATACAGCCTATGAAAAGCATCATCCAACTGATTATCACGCTACAGGTTGCATCGGCTGCAGTGAATGCCCAACCGCCCCACCCGGATGGGAAATCCGTTAATACCGAGTTCCCTTCCGGCTGCACGGTGATCACTGTGGCAAAGGGCGATAGTGTCTTCTTCGGGGGTAATGACGACAGCATCAACCCCGATTCATGGTACTGGGTCGACCCGGGTGATTCCTCAAGGTACGGTGTGATTTGGGTCGGCAAGCCCGACAATCCGCAACAGGGGGTGAATGAAAAAGGATTGGCCTACGATGCCAACGGATTGCCCCGTGTGGAGGTGAATCCCCATCCCGAACGGTTGCCGGTGCCGGCTGGATATCACCAACTTTGCATGCAGATCATGCACGAATGTGCCAACGTTGAGGAGGTCATTGCCTTTATTAACAACCATGCGAGAGTCCCTTACATGCACGACCAGATGCATTTTGCCGACAAAACAGGCGATGCTGTGATCATCAGCGCCGGCAAGGATGGTGAAATGGCTTTTACCCGGAAAAAGCCGGGCGACGGGTTCCTGGTCTCCACCAACTTCAATGTGGCCAACACGGCGGTCAATACAGGTTATCCCTGCTGGCGCTACGACAAGGCCAATGATATGTTGAACAGCACGATCGGAAATAACAAACCGCTGACCTGCCAGGACATGGTGCAGGTCATGGATGCCGTGCACCAGGAGAAACCCACCTGGACGATTGAGACCATGGTGGCCGACCTGGTCAACGGAAAGGTCTTCCTCTACTATTTTTATCAGTACGACAAGCCGGTGGTGCTGAATGTACGCGAGGAGCTGATTCATCTCCGTGAAGGAGGTCCCCTGAGTGAGCTCTTTCCCGAAGAGGTAAAGCGGGAAGCAGACAGGAGGTACCAGGAAATACAGGCAGGTGCAAGCTTTCTGAAGACGATTGCCCTTGTATGGCTTGCACTGGTAGCCCTGACGCTGGTGCTGTACTTTGCTGTGTGCCGCCGCATCGTGAAGAGGTTCAGTCTCTGGCTGCCGGTTATGATCGTGCTCGGCCCGTTTGCTTTTATTCTGCGATGCCTGGTGGTTGGAAAGCAGAACATGACCGGTTGGCGCAAAGCGCTGATCGAGACCCTGCCCGACCTCGCACCCCTTGTGATATCTATCACCCTGGCCATAGCCATTCTCATCACCGCCTTGCTCTCGGGAAATGCCAGTCCTTTGCTCCAGGTTGTGCTGATATTTGTGTTACCGCTGGTGGCAGGCCTGTTGTTTCACTGGATCTATACCGGTCCGCACAGTGCGCTGCCCCCCGCTAAGTTCCTGGCACGGCGCCTGGCCCAGGTGATGGTCACCACCTTTCTCGGACTTGGCGGGATCATCCCGGTGGCCATGCCCCTGATAAATAAAAACCTGGTGGTATCGATGATTGCACCATTGTCGCCGGCAGCCGTTCTGAGTTGGTGGGCTTTTATTGCAACCGGGGCCGTTGCAGGAGCAGTGTTCGTTTTCCTTTACGAATGGTGGGCAGTAAGAAAGGGTTACCAGGCGTGGAATGTGGTAGCAACGGAAGAAGTTGAGTCTGTAACTCCTTCGTGGAAGAAGATCTGGTGGTGGTTGCCGGTAAGTCTGATCGTTTTGATATTGGGTCTGGTGGCAGGGATTATCCTGTCAAAATAACACGGGCAAGGCATCGGGTAAATCCTCAGCCGTGAGGTTACCCACAGGCATGGCTACAGTATCTCTTTGGAGAATCGCACCGGGGGCGGTGTTCCGGATGGGACCGGGCGACAGCACACAGTCCCGCTATCAATCATCCTGATCGGCCGATTCAAGGACTATCCGCCTGATTTTCTCAAAACACTCGCGGGCCGCTTTTCCATGTACCGCATCGGCATTCACCTGCATGGCAAGCGCCACACTGGGTACCGGGAAGAACTGCAGGATGGTGATGTAACCGGGGACAAACCCCGTATGGCCATACCAGCGGGTGTCGCCGGAACCCCCGATGAAACAGCCAAGGCCATACTTTGCATCGAAGGGCAAGGCCGCTGGAAAAGGTGCCGGAGTGGTCATCAGGGTCAGCATTTCGGGTGTCAGTACCTTGCCGCCGTATAACAATTGTCCCCAACGTGCAAGATCCGATACGCTGGTCACCAGCCCGCCACCGGTCCACTCCAGCTGCGGGTTAAAGGCATAGGTACTGTTGGTGCATACCTTCGCGGGCAGCTGCATCTCTTCCGTTAGAGAGGTATAACCGGGGACCAGGCCGGGAAGTTTCCGGCCAACGGCGGGTTTCGTGTTGCTGAGCGTGCAGGGTTTGAGTATCAACTCATCCAGCACCCTGTAGTACTCCTTCCCGGTCACATTTTCGATGACCAGCCCCAGTAACAGATAGTGTGAATCGGCATAGGACCAGCCTTTACCTGCAGCATTGGCGGGTTGTTTACCGGATACGTACGACAATCGTTCTTCAACACTCCATGTTTTATCCGGATTTTCCTTCATGATTTGCCAGATTCCGCGATCGTAAACATATTCGGGAACTCCCGCGGTATGGTTCAGCAGCATTTCGAGCGTGATTTCCGGAGCATTGGGAACTTTTTGAAACCAATCCTCGCCCGAAAGGTATTTTAAAGCCTTGTCGCCGATGTCGAGCAAACCCTGTTCCTGGAGTTTCAGGATGAGGGCTGCCACATAGGTCTTCCCGACACTGCCCGAGAACATCCTATCGTCCGGTTGCATGGGTATCCGTTGCTCCCGGTCAGAAAATCCCGATGCCAACGAGATCGTCCGGCCATCGCCGTACCGGATACAAAGCGTCGCGCCCGGGATGGTCCCGCTGGCGGTGAGCGCATCGAGAATGACCTGTGCTTTCCGTGTAACCGGGTCCTGGTAACTTGTTCCTGGCTGAGCCGACAACCCGGAGTAAGATCCTGTAACGGAGAGAAAGGTCACGGCAAGGACCAGCAACTTCACTTCCCCGACGAGGGTTGTTTTGGAAGGTATCCCCAGAGTACGTTCACAATTTTCCATTCATGGTTGTATTTAGCCAACTGGCAGTAGTCGAAAAATCCATACTTGGTGTTTGAAGTTTTGACCAGCGCAAAATCGCCGGTAAGGTCGCAGATCTTAACCTCAAGCGAGAAGGGTTTTCCGGGATCGAGATCCTTTGCCTTCACCCCTTCCTTGTTCATCCGGGTCACCATGAGCAACAAAGAGGCGCTCATGGTGTTAACGTATGAATTGCCGTCTTTGTCCTGTCCGATGGTCCGTTTGACCAGATCCGGTGATACAGCTTTGTCGACTCGGGCGGCATCACCCGAGGCCCAGCCTTCAACATAATCCCTGCAAGCCTTTTCAACTGCCAGTGAATCGGCACGGTTTTGCCCTGCAGCCAGGCAAACGATAAGTGCAAAAATCAGCACAAGAAATTGTCTTTTCATAAGAGTTTTATTTTAGTCATCAATCATTGCTATCAAGCCAGTGAATAACATTGAGCACGAAACGCGCATTTTCCGGTGCATCCGGCGCATTGAAGCCCACCTTGACACTTTCGTTGACGATCTGCGCCGTGAACATGGCCGCTTCGCCGAACACGGCGACCTTCCCTTTCCCATATTTCAGTAACGCACCCTGATAATGGTTTTCAAGCTGAACCCTGGGCGTGCCGGGATGGAATGCCCAGGCGGTATCGGGCTGCAGCGACCAGTCTTGCGGTCGGAATTTCAGAACGGGAATGGCCTGAACGGGAACGGTGAAAGCCGATCCGGTGTAGGTGGCCACCTCTTTTATGGAAATACTTTTTTCTCCTTTATCCGTAACAGGTGAAGACAGCAACGTACCATCCTCCCTGGAAAACCTTGATGGGGGCCATGTTTGCTCACCGGTAAAAGCAAATCCGTTCAGAAACCCGAATCCGAAGGCTGCGGCCAGTTCTCCGGCGGCGCCTGCAAATGGCATGTGATCGGCAATGAGCAGTAACCGGCCGCCATTGTGAACCCACTGCTGTAAATGCAGGATCTCATCTTTACTGAACGCCGAGGGGTCCGGCAATATCCATTCAGCGGTATCGGAGGTATCCAGCGCATTGGCGATGACCAGGATGCGAGGTCCGCGGCCTTCCTGCAACGAAGTCAGCGGCTGGGTCATCGACTGAACAGTGCAACCATCCATCGAGAGCAATCTCCCGAACGGCGCAAAACCCCCTTCGAGCGTGTGAAAGTTGTTGTGGGCCCGGTCGACACTTACCAAAGGTCCTTTGCCGGGAGGATACGCCGGATTGGCCAGTGGAAAGACAAAGGACGTATCGGGCCGCTGTTGCGCGTTCGTGGCCTGGGAGGCCAGAAACAACAGGACCGGCAACAGGAATCCGGACATTCGTAAATTGCGGCAGTTTTTCATGTGTTTGTCTTTCTTGCTATCAGCAGTAGCATAGATAACCGCAGCTGACGATCACGGTTGCATGAACGCAGTGCGTATGTGTATTTCATGACGTAAATCTACGGGACCCCTCACGGAAATAAAAACCTTTTCGGTGGATTTACCCTTTCACGTGATAAAATACATGTACGGCAGGATAAAAGGAAAACACACGGAAAAAACGGATCCACCTGATGAACGATCTGTTCCGGGCACGACTGGTCAAAAGGGTATCCATGAACCATTAATGGCTGATTACAAGCTTATTAGTCGCTGATTCGCTGCCCGCTGAGATCTTTACCAGGTAAATCCCCGACGGCAGTCCGGCCGTGCTGATCGTGACTTCCCGCCATCCTCCGGCTGTTGTTGCATGGCTGTGACAGGACACCAATACACCCTGGAGGTTTCTGATCTCAATGTCAAACGCATCATTAACCGCGGCTCTTGAACGAACGGTCACCTGCCGGTCAGCAGGATTGGGATAGACCAAAAATCCCTGATCGGCCTTGTGTGTCTCGTTCAGGCCATAGATCACCCCACCGCCCGGCAAGCGGTTAAGGCTGAAGGCACGCCGGATCGTATCGACCACGGCATTGAGTTTTTGCATGGCGCAGAGTGTATCGGCAGGATTGTAACACCTTGCCCAGGCAAAGGCGAGATCGAGCTCCTGCGTGCTGCCGGCCTGGAAAGTGAAGGGTCCCGACGAACCCATCCCACGCCTGTCACCGGGGTTGTTTTTGGCTGTTTTCTCGGTCCACTCTTTCAACCCGTTTGGCAGTAATCCCATGGTGCCCCAGTTGCAGGTATCGGTCAACCCGGGAAACATATAATCACATTCCGGGCCGTATCCTCCGGCCGAATGATGTCCATTCCCCCCGTAGATCATTTTTGAACCATCAGACATAAACCCGTTCATCATCTCATAATATTCAGGTGCATAGGCCGGATAAGGGAGCCAGTATGAAGGAACCCCGGCATTGGAATTATTCTGGTATACAAACCGACGCATCCCCAGCCGTTCGTTGTCGATCAGGCTGTCGCCAAAATGAAGGCCGTTGATCGCTTCGGAACGGACCAGGAAAGAGGCCTCAAACATCTCGCCCGGACCATACCGCATCGTTTGTAAACTGCCGTTCTGCGCCACTATGTCGCAGCTTCCCTTAAAAGATGGTCCTTTCAGGGATGATCCCCGGAAAGAGGGGTTGTCGTACCCATCGGGATCCAGCCGGGGACCGCCCAGAATCACCACCGCCTGCACGGGCGGATTTTCGCCATAGGCGGAGGGTTTCCCGGTTCCGTCGACCGGTTTGCCGTTGTAACCGTAATACATTCCCCGTTCGGGGTCGCAACCCATGTAATCATCGTTGGCATATCCCAGGTCAATATCCGTGAACACACCCATCCATGAATCGGAGTAGGTATAGTTCGACCGGTTGTAAAACTTGAGGTGCAAAAAGGTCGTGTTTTTGAAGGCGGTATCGTTCGGCCGGTCGAATGCATAGGCCATCCCGTGTACCTCGACCTTCAGCTTCTCGCCCGTCGATTCGGCGTGGTACCCGTGATCGTCGTTATAAATGAAGAAAAGGGCCTGGTCGCCCCTGATCTCGGGGTAATCGCCGTCGTAGGGTTCATATATGCCGTTCGCGTTGCGGTCGGAAAAGGGGGCCAGTTTCGGTGCCTGGCCTAAGGAGACATCGCCATGTGCAGGCCATTCCAGGATCTCTTTCGGCGCGGTGTATCCCTGCTCCCAGTAATGGGTGCGGTGGTAGTCGATCTCCGGTTTATTGAGTTTCCATATCCGGTTCCAGATGGTATCCTGAATGACATTATACCCGTTGGTATCGCTCACAGGTCCTGCCCAGTAATCTCTTTTGTTTAATGCAGATCCCATGTTGGGGCCTTGCCGGTAGCGTTCACCGGCAAAACGGAGGGTACTGCCCGGGTCAATGCCTCCGATCCAAACGGAATTGGAGAACATCGACATCTTTCCGCTTCCTTTCGGCGCCTCATACTGTGCCGAATCCTGGAAAAAATGGAGCCCGGAAGAACTGAACAGCGCGCTGATATCGTTGATGTCGAGGTAAGCATTGCTCCTGTCGTTCACATTGAATATCACCTGGGCGGGATTGGAGTTGACGCCCGTGGTAAAATCCCTGATTTGATATCCCCCGGTCCGCTGACCGCCATAGCCCCATCTTTCCATCAGAAAAGTGATCGTACTGTCAGGATTTTTCGTCGATTTGATAAACATGAACTGAGGTGAGGAAAAGAAGTACTTAATCGAATCGCCCGGCGTTATCGTGTCGTTGGCCAGCAAGTTCACCGTCACCGGGAATCCCGGCGTGATATCCACCGTATCGTTTACCGCAACCGGCGCCTGGCCGTATAATACAACGGGGAGCAGGGCGAGCATCAGCATTGCTTGCTTGCTGACTGATTTTATCGGGTTTTTCATGGGATAAGGGGAAATTGTAATGCACTGTGAAAGGGAAAAGAATTTAATGTCAACGGAATTACAAAGATACGGTAAGGATGGGGCTATGTCAAGAATCAAGTAAAATTTCATATTCCCACTGATGGCGGATGATGGCTGATAACATGACAATTACACGAGGACATGAATGGGCTTCTTCCTCCTCTTGCCGATCGTTTCGCACAGATGACCGAAAAGTTTTTGCAGCTGATCCGATCCTGGCTATTTTTCGGAATGAAAAGAACACTATCTATTATCAGCCTATGTCTTGCCCTTGTGCCCGTTTTTGGACAATCGGAGATCGCCCAGTGGCGGGGGCCTTCGCGCAACGGCATTTACCCCGAAACCAATCTGCTTGCGAGCTGGCCCGCAGGTGGGCCCCGACTGCTCTGGAAGTACGAAGAACTGGGAAAGGGATATTCTTCGGCAGCAGTGACCTCCGACAAGGTATTCACAGCCGGGTCCATCGACAGCACACTCTATATTTTCGCACTGGACCACACGGGCAGGCTCCTCTGGAGAAGCAAAATGGGACCCGAATGGAACAGAGATTTCCCCGGAACACGCTCCACTCCGGTGATCTGCGGAGAACTTGGATATATGGCCAGCGCAATGGGTGTGCTCTATTGCTTTGAAACATCAACCGGAAGGATACGCTGGACGAAAAACCTGTTCCGCGATTTCGACGGGAAGAATGTGCGATGGGGATTTACTGAAAATATGGTTTTAGACGGGGAGAAGCTTTTCTGCACACCGGGAGGGAAGAATTCCAATGTGATCGCCCTGAACCGCATCACCGGCGAGGTCATCTGGAGGAGCAGCGGAAACGGGGAGTCAAGCGCCTACTGTTCTCCCGTGGTGATCGATCATAAGGGATCGAAATACTTTATCACCATGACGACCCATCACCTGATCGCGCTCGATGTCAACAGCGGCAAACTGATCTGGAAGTACCCTCTTGAAGGAGAGGATCACGCCAACACGCCGATCTACCGCGATGGATACCTTTGTGCCTATGACTGCGCCTCGGATGGAACGGGTGGCATCATGCTGAAGGTCAGTGACGACGGGCAAAGTGTGACCCAGGTATGGAAAAATGTCCGTATACGATCAGGCCAGGGCGACGGCGTGCTGATCGGGAATCAGCTATTCAGGTACAATGGTTCACGTAAAAAACTGGTTAGCTTTGACTGGCTCACGGGAACGGAACAATACAGCCTGGCCCTGAATGTACCCATCCTTACCCTTGTTGCCGCCGATGGCCTGCTCTACGGGTTATCATTCAACGGCGAGATGTACCTCCTCAGGCCGGGGGAGGCATCGTTCGAGGAGACGGGCAGGTTCACACTTCCCGGTAACATGAAGGAGCATTGCGCACACCCGGTGATCCATGACGGGAGATTGTACCTGCGTATCAACAACTGCCTTTTCGTATATTCTATCGGGCGAAACCTCTCCAACTCGTGATCCATGCCAACTTACTTCATCCCGGAGGTCGAATGGGGTCAGGAGTGGTTGTATAAAATTCCATTTTAACCGTCATTGTTCTGCGGCTGTGCAAGATTTCGTTGTGTGTAACGGCTTACATGAATTGCTTATCAATCCATTAATGTCATAAGGATACACATCATGCCAGGGCTCAAAATAGGGATGATCTTGTTGACAGTGCCCGTCATTCTGGTCTGCCTTGCGCTGCCTGCAGTTTCACAGGTGAAAAGCCTTCGGGGCATCGTCAAAGACCTGGAGTCTTCCAAACCGGTCAGGAACGTAAATGTCAGGATTAACGGAACCACACAGGGCGTTGTTACCGATCAGGATGGACGATTCACGCTGAAACTGAAACAGGTCCCGGCTTCGGTCATCCTTTCGTGCATCGGTTATGAAACGTTGCGGTATGATTTCCTGGAAATTCCGGACGCACCCGTTGAACTGATCATGAAAAGAAGCGCCTCGACACTCCCCGAGGTTGACATCAGGGCCATCCGGTTCTCCGACGTCTTCAGAGACAGGAGTTATTCCGTCCTCGATTACGAGATCATTGGTGAACACCTGTTGTTGCTGGTGTTCCGTCACCAGAGGAAAAACGCGGAACTCATAGCTATAACTACAGGAGGCGATACGGTCTTCATCGCCGGGATCCCGCAGCAAAAGCCGGTGCGGCTCTACAAGGACTTCCTCGGGAACATTCATTATGTCTCCTCCAAAGGATATGCCTACCAATGCATCTACGACGAACGGATGAATACCCTTGTGTTTCCTTACCGGACCACCTTCGACAGCCTCGTCAGGATGGCAAAACCATTCCTTTTCACCTCGGGCGGCCGCACCTGGTTCGAAGAATACAGGCCTGGCGGATATGGGAAAGCAATCGGGTATTTCGATCATCATCAAAAGAAAACCTATGTCCGCTATGTCTCCGCCGGAACCTCCCTGAAAAGATGGAATGATGATCTGAAATTCAATGCCGCATGGAACCAGTCCGTCGGCAGCCTGAGCGACAACAGTCTCAGCTACATTCCCCTGGCCGGCGATGACGATCTGCGTGCAAACAAGCTGTTTTATTACCAAAAGGTCAATGCACCGCTGGTAAGGCTCGCCGATAACCGGCTTGCCGTTTTTAATTTTACCGACGACATGATCGAGATCATGGATGGTGAGGGAAAGACCGAACGGACCATACCGATCGATTTCCACAAGGAGGCGAACACCAACCTCGTGGCAGGGCTGGTGGGTGTTTTCATCCCACTCTCAACATGGGAATGGTCGGGAAAGCTGCACATTGATGAACATTTCGGTGATGTCTACACCGTGTATCACAAGCATGGGCTGACCCGCATCCGCAAGATCGACCCCGAAACAGGAAAACTTACCCGCAGTTACGATATCCCGGTCTCGTTTCCCGAAAAGATCGGGATCCTCAAAGGGGAGGCCTATTTTCTTTACAAGGAGCCGGAGTTCGAATCGGTAAGCTGGCGGTTAGGGAAAGTGAAACTATGAATACTGCCCGGTGTATTTTTTGATCAGCCGCTTCAGGATATCTGGCTGAACCGGCTTTGGGTAGTATTCATTGCAGCCCGCGGCCAGGATCTTTTGTTCATCGCCGGTCTGGGCATAAGCCGTCAACGCCACGATCGGCAGCCCCGGGCGGAATTCCCTTATCTGCCGGGTGGCCTCCAGCCCGTTCATGACCGGCATCTTGATGTCCATCATGACAAAGGTAATCTCCGGGTGATTCCTGCACAACTCTACGGCCTCGGCCCCATCGCGGGCACAAAGGTACTGGCACCCCGTTTTACCGATCACAACTTCCATGTACTCCGAGTTCGACTGGTCGTCCTCGGCTATCAGGATCAACGGTTTTGCGGAAGGTCCCGCAGGAACTGCATCCTCTCCCGACTGATCCCTTTCAGCAAGGGTCCCGTGATACGGTATGGTGAAATAAAAGGTCGATCCCTTCCCCTTCACCGATTCAGCCCAGATTCTGCCACCAAGAAGCGAAACAAGGCCCCTGCAGATGGTCAGTCCCAATCCTGAACCTTCATGACCCCGTGTGATGGCCAACTCCTCCTGGATGAAAATTTCAAATATGTTCTCGATTTTATCTGTTGCTATGCCCTGGCCTGTATCGCGCATAAAGAACGCCAGGTGATCTTCACGGATGTGGCAGCCAAGAGTGATCCCTCCTTTCTGCGTAAACTTGATGGCATTGTCAGACAACTCCCGGAGGATCTTCAGGAGTAGTTCGGCATCGGTGTATAGCATGATCCCGTCAAAACCCGGCGGAAATTCGGTGGTAAAATCAAGCCCGCTTTGCCCGCACACCGTTTTGAGCCCGGGGAGCAATTCCCTGAACAGCTCCGTGAGCCTGTGGTTCGCAAATCCTGCCTTCATGGTTCCCGAAACCAGCATGGCCATGTCGATGTAATCGTTTACCGTGGCCATCAGCCTCGAACTGGATCGTTCAACCGTACGGAAGTACCTGCTTTTTTCTTCCGGCGAAAGATCCGATTCAGCCCAAAGCCGACCGAATCCTAAAATCCCGTTGAGCGGTGTGCGGATTTCATGAGAGATATTCTGTATGAAGGCGGTTTTCAACTTATCGCTCTCCACTGCTTTTTCTTTTGCAAGCATCAGGTCCTGCAGGTTGTTGCAGCGTTCGATGAAAATGCTGATCTCCTGGGCCACCATTTCCAGCAACGATACATCCGCGGCAGTGTATGCATCAGGATCTTCGTAACTCTGGATAACCATGACACCGGAAGGTTCTCCCTTAACCACGACAGGAACGCCCAGCCAGCAAGCCGAATCAGAACCCAGCACTTCCAGGTTGTGCTCCCTGCTGAATGCATCGATCTCTTCACCTTTTAAAAACACCGTTCTCCCAAGCCTGATTACCTGACCCGAAAGGGTGACTGTAGCAGGCCATTCAGTGAAATCATCCTTTTCATCGTAAAAGATCACTTTTCTGAGTGTATCTTTACCGGAATCATAGAGAGCAACAAAAAAGTTGGAGGTATCGAGCAGCCTGCCCAGTTCATCCCTGACGGTCTGCAGCAGGGTCTCTAAGTTGTCGAGTTCATTGATGGACCGTGCGATGTTGAACTGAATCTGCTGGACCAGTGCTGCCTGTCTTTGCAGGGAGACGTCGCGCACACTTGCAATCATAGCATTCACCAACGGTTCATTGAGGAAGCTTTGTCCAACGGCCTCCAGGTATACCCATTCGCGGGTTTTATGAATATGCCGGTATTGCACGCTCATTAACTTGTCGGGATGATCGGCAGCCTCATTCCAGGTATGAATCACCCCAGCCATATCGTCCGGGTGTATCACCTCGCTGATCGGTTTCCCGATAAGTTCCTCAGGATCAAAACCGGTGATGACCCTGGCCGCAGGACTTACATACCGCTGCACGCCATCCCTGTCAACCATCACGATGATATCGGATGAATTCCTAACCAGGAGACGGAACCGCTCTTCGCTTTCCCGGATTGTTTTTTCGGCCTTTTTCCGTTCCGTTATGTCAATGTTGAACTCTGCAACCAACCAATTACCCGTGTCATCCTGGTAAGGAATCGTATGAACCTGGTAATAGGAGTTTTCCCTGTGCAAAAACTCCTCCGTAACAATGGTTGTTTTTGCTGCAAGCGCCTGGTGGATGCCACATCCTTCGCAAGGGGCGTCCAATCCCATAAAGTACTCAAAACACTTACGTCCGGTAGGATCCCCATAGATTTTTTGCCATGCGGCATCAACATGCAGGATATTGAAGTCCGCATCAAGGATATCAAAATGGGTTTTAGTAACTTCCATGATAAAACTCAACCGCTTATGTTCTTCGTTGAGTTTTTCTTCCGTTTTCTTACGCTCCGTGACATTCTGACAGGTTGTCTGATAAAACCATTCGCCTTTGATCTCCATGCGAGCGATATCAAGCAGAACATCGATCAAGGTTCCATCTTTCCTTCGAAGCTTTAACGTATGGTTAATTAAACAATTATTCTGCTCGATGAGCGCCACGACTGGCTTGCGTTCATCAGGATCAGCATACAGCTCCTCAACATTGAGCGATTTAAGCTCCTCGAGGGTATAGCCAAGCATTTCCGCAAAAGCGTTGTTACACTCCACTATTTTCCCTCCGGGTGTTGCCAGACCGATTCCGTACATGGAGTTCTCAAACAGGTTCTGGTAGCGGTTTTTCAAATCGAGGAGTTCAATCTCAGCGACTTTCCGGTCGGTTATATCGGAGACAATGGTAACAAACTGTTTGAATCCCGGCGAAAAGGCTTTCACTTCATAATATTTGTTCAGTGCTTTTGCATAGTCTTCAAAATAGGTTGGCTCCCCGGTCAGGGCAACTTTTCCATAAATTTCGATCCATTGTTTTTCGATATCGGGCAGGACTTCACCAACTGTTTTTCCGTTGATTTCACCGGCTTTGAGTCCTGTCATCGCCTCAAAGGCCGGATTGACAGCCAGAAAACGGTAATCGGCAGGATGTCCTTCCTCATCCAGGATGATCTCGTGCAATGCAAATCCATCCAACATTTCACGGAACAATGTCTGGTATTCCCTTTCCGTTTGACGCTGGATGGTGACATCACGGGCCACCCCGAACATGATCCCCTCCTGCGGATAAGGAAAAGAGTTCCACGACAGCCATTTGTAATTTCCGTCCTTACAGCGGTACCTGTTCTCAAACTGGTAAATCTCTTTCCCATCCACGATCACTGATTTGATCTTTTCGGTCGCCTTCAGATCATCGGGGTGTACGAAATCGTTCCAGGGTTTCGAAAGCAGCTCTTCAGTGGTCCATCCAAGGGCTTTTGACCAGGAGGGGTTCAGTACCTTGAAAAAGCCGTCGAAACCGGCAATGCAGAGCATGTCGATGGAATGGTTGAATATCTTGTCGCTGGTCTTCAGTTTCTCTTCCGCTTGTTTCCGCCCGGAGATGTTCCTGATGATGGAATGGTATCCGCCGTCGGGAAGCATCTTCGACCGCATCTCGACATCGATCTTTTCCCCACCAGGCCGGATAAGAATACGCTGATTTTCCACCACCTGCCCCTTATTAACCAGGTCGAACCGGAAGGGTTTTTTTTCATAACTCTCAGGATCAAAGGGCAGTTCTGTGATATGTTTTCCGATGACATCCGGCTCCTTCAATCCCGATATTTCGTAAAATGCCCGGTTGGCGGCAACTATCAACCCCTCAGGGTTTCCCAGCAAGATCCCGTCAGGGGCAAGGTCGAATAGCGTGCGGAACCGGTTTTCGCTCGTTACCAGGTTCTCCTCATTCTGACGGGATTTCGCCTCGGCAACTTTCCGAACTTCAAGCTCCCTTTCAAGTTCCTGGTTTCTTTTTTTCAACAGCTCCGACAATCTCCCGGTCTCATCTCTTTTTTCGTTGCTTGCCTTCTTAATTCTCGCCATGGCTCGTATCTGAGCGGTAAGTTCGATTTCGTCGACCGGTTTTGCAATAAAGCCGTCACCACCCGCCTCCAGGGCCCTGAGGCGGTTCTCCCGGCCGCCTTTCAGTGCAGTAATGAAAACCACAGGTATATCTTTGGTGGAAGGGTCGGATTTGATTTCACGGCACACCCAATAACCGTCAATGCCGGGCATCACGATGTCGAGCAGGATCACGTCGGGATCGTGAATCCTTGCAAGTTCCAGTCCTTTTTCGCCATCCGGCGCGGTGATCAGGATGGCATCGGGATAGGCCTCCCTGATCAGCGCACCAAGGCTGATCAGGTTGTCCTGAATATCATCAATGGCAAGGATCTTCAGTTTTGTATCCATATGATGAGGATTTCTAACACAATACGCAACAAATATATGTTAGGGATCGGACCTATCAAAATGGACTTCGGGTCTTTTTGAAAAATTGATAAAAATAAGCTGGTGAAGGATGTACTTCACCCACAGCACGGCCAGGGTCACCGAGACCAGGGTGCCTGCCGCAGTTCCGATCAGCGGGAAGGTATAGTAAACCGAAATGGCGTAGATGGCGATATTGGTGGTGGAAAGGATCATCACCTTGCCGGTGGCCCGGGCAAACTCTTTTCCCTGGTTGACGGCCAGGATCACCATGGAGCTGAAGAGTACGGCGGGGAAGGTGCTGACGATGCCTGTCAGATAGGCCGGTACAAAGTGGGAGATGGCCACCACCCCGCCGACGATGGTTCCGGCGAACACCGCCCGTATCGTCATCTGACCCGGTGTGTATCGCTTTCCCGACCGGCCCATGGCGGGGATGGTCAACCGGTGTTCAACCCACAGCCATACCGCGAAGGTTACACCGAGATAAATGCCGGCATTCATCCACAAGAGGTGAGACGGGATATGGTTCGCGGTCAGTGCCAGCGCCAGCCAGGTGGTCAGTGATCCTGCCATGGCGGTGATCAGCCCGTTCCGGAGAAGGAGCACAAACACCAGGAGAAAGAAAGTATCGATGAGCAATCCGACAGGGATAGCCGGGATCATCTGTTGCATGAAGTCGTTTCCCTGAGTTAGGGAGATGAAGATCATGGTAATGAGAATATTCGACGGGAGGTTGGCAATGAGTCCGCCGATGGTGCTGCCGAACCGCTCGGCCAGCAGGGTCAGCAGGGCGATGAAGCTGCCGGCGAGGAGGAAGGCGAGAAGGATTTGAAGGAGAGGCATGGGGGAATGGGGGAATGGGGGAATGGTGGGATGGTGGGATGGTGGGATGGTGGAATAGTGGAATAGTGGGATGGTGGGATGGTGGGATGGTGGAATGGTGGAATAGTGGGATGGTGGAATGGTGGAATAGTGGGGTGGGGAGGTGGGGAATTTGGGTGTGAGGTTTTTGCCGGGAGGCGGTAGTTATGGTGTGGCCTTCCGGGTAGCAAAAATAGAAAAATTTCAGGAATCAGCGATGGATCAGTCTAGTGGTAAAGATGCCTGTTTCACTGACCACCCTGACGATGTAAAGTCCCTGCGGAGCGCCTGCGAGGGATATGGCGTGGGGACCATTTCCCTTGAAAATGCCGGAAAATACTTTGCGGCCCAGGTTGTTGTATACAATTGCTGATATTTTATCCTGACCATCAGAACCATTTATATGGAGTTGAAAAGTTCCGGCGGCCGGATTCGGATACACTGTAATTCCCGGATCACTTTCATGACCGGCAGGCAGGATTCCGGGAAATTCAGTGGCCAGAGCAGAAGGAAGCGTTGCCGGGGTCGCCGGGCAGAACGGACCTTCGGGAAGAATGTGTGCCAAAAGGTATCCCTCGCTGTAAACCCGGGTGCCCGGGAGCAGGAGGATCTTTTCCCCGGCCACCAGGGTGGCGCTTCCACCGTTATAAACCTTAAAAACGGTTCCGCCACCTGCCGTCACGATGGTTTGTGAGGCATCATAACACTCCGATTGGCCGCCTATCAGATGAACATCCCTGACCGCACGGGTGGCGGGTGCATTGAATTCACTGAATGACCTGATCGCCCGCAGGTAATTCCAGGTGGCTGTTTTGCCGTCATATCCCTGGAAACCGTAAAAGAGGTTGTGAACCCACACATAGGTGCTGCCTCCCTCCGAGGAACTCCAGTAACTGCAGGTGCCCAGGTTCGGGATGACCGATTTATGCTGGTACATCAGGTTCAGTTCATCCTTCGATGGCAGGTACCAGTCATTGTAGCCGTTCAGCGTCAGATCATCGCAGATCCTCGCGGCAATTCCGGCCTGACTGCAACCAGATAAGATCGACGTGGTATTTGTCTGCCCCGCCCCGGTTGCCGTTGAAGTCCCGATCAGGGTCCCGTTGCAACCCCACTGGGCGCCTGAAGCCTGATCCGTGGGGGCCGCGATCAGCCCTCCGGTCCCCTCCTCATTCAGGTAAAAGATCACCCCTCCGCCATATTCCTGACCGATGTAGTGGCTGCTGGTCGTGAAGACAACTTCGTTGCCGTATACCGTTCCAAGGCTGCTTGTTGCATAGGATCTGACGAAATAGGTGGTGCCGGTGTCGAGACCGCTGATCATGCTGGTGAAGACCCCCTGCCCCCAGCCATCGACAGTATGGTTGTCGCTGAGTGTTGGGCCTGGCAGGTTGCTCCAGCAAATTCCCCTCGCGGTGATTTCGATGGAGGTATCTGCTGTTACATTGCCGCCGCAGGTTGCAGTGGTGGTGGTTATATCGGCAACCTGAGATGTTATTACAGGAGAAGTGAGCTTGATTACTGAAACAGAATGATGCTGGTGGTTATCGTAAGTACCTCCCCACGTCATTGTATGCAGATCATGGTCCTGCGCATCATGGATATAAACCGTGTTACCCGTATCGTCATATCCGATACCCAGTACTCCATGATCGACAAGCAATAGAATGACCGGTCGGCCGGCATCGATTTCACGTTTAAAGTCCTCGAATGTAAATCCGGCTGGCAGGGTGGAGGATTCCTCAATAAGCTGATTGTAATAAAAGTCAACACTATATCCCCTGGATAAAAAAAATTGTTTCAGGCCAAATGAACCATCATGGTCGCTTTCATCTGTAACATCAGGCCAACCTTCACCAAATGTATTAAACTGCGTAGAACCATCTGAATTACCGAAGGCTGACTGATTTGTGTACATGAAATCACCAGTGCAATCTCCATAGGTATGTGGTGAATTACCGCTGGTGATATAAGGATCGGGATCTGTATTGTCAGTCTTTATCCAGAAATCGTCCACATGCCCGCGTGTTGTTCTCCCGTCCAGCCCTGTCATTGTTGCAGAGATCGGACAAAGGTCCCGAGTTTCCCCATTGATTTGGACAGATCCCCAGCAACTGTTGTCCATTGGAGCAATACCTCCATTGGTCGGACCAGTATACATATTCGGATACCAATTTCTGTCATGGTATGCTGCTATCATGGCGGCACAGGTCGATCCACATCCAAAAGACCAGGAATAAGCCGGAACACTGTCAATGATCACTGCTGTCGGGGACAACGCGGTTACACGAGGCATCGTATTGGCAACGGGAGGTTTGCCTCCAATGCCAATTTTAACTACCTCTCTGCCTGTCGAATCAATATATCGCCCGGTGATCAGGCGGTCGATCGGCGTGCTTCTTTGTCCCTGAATGAACAACGATTGTGTCAGGATGAACAGGAACAGCGTAAAATTTCTCATTTCTTCAGATCGTTTGGGTGTTTGATCCCGGGGATATTCTCCAAAATGATGTCCGGCTATATTTTATGATACACTTGATCCTCCCCTTACCCTATTCATTTTTGTACAAATCTGGTTATTTTTCTGTCAAGGATGAAAACATATCACCGGTTATTGATCCTATCTTTGGAAAAAATTCAACTCCCAACCTGATCAACTCCGATGATGCTGAAATCCCGAGGCCGGGCAAGGACCGGTGAAACACAACCTAACCCGCTCCCGGAATCCAGAGGATTCTCCGGGACATCTCATTCGATCCTGACCCTGCTTCTTACTGCTCTTTCTGTGATCAGTCACGGGCAAGCCTCCCCCTCCCTCATCCCCTGGCCGCAGGAAGTGACCATGAAGCAAGGCACATTCGATCTTTCGACAGCCACCATCGCGGTCCCTGCCGATCCGGCAGCGCAAAGGGTTGCCGACTGCTTCACCCGGGCCGTTCAGGAGGCAACCGGGTTGAAATTGCAACTGGGGACTTCCGACCGGTCCGGCAACATCCGGTTCGGCTACGACCGTAGCCTGAAACGGTCATCCGGCTACACCATCCATATCGATCCTGGGATGGTCCGGATCGCGGCTGTGACCGACACCGGTCTCTTCCTGGCAGTCCAAACGCTGCTGCAACTCATTACCTTGCAAGGGGAGGCATTTTCTGAAGTGAAGGACAGACCGGCAGGCAGCAACCTCAAATCGGAGCCACCTTCCCGGATGGTCCCTCGTGATGATGGACAATCACCGGAAAACAACCAGGATGAGGGTGACAACAAGGCGGTTACAGCCATTCCGGCATCAACGGAAATGCTAACTCCGGCGAAATTATCTATTCAATGCGTGGAAATCCATGATTTTCCCGCCTATTCCTGGCGCAGCAGCATGCTCGACGTGGGCCGCCATTTCCTGCCGGTTACTTTTATCAAACAGCACCTCGACCTGCTGGCGTTTTACAAGATCAACATCTTTCACTGGCACCTTACCGAAGACCAGGGATGGAGGATCGAGATCAAAAAATACCCGGAACTGACCCGGAAAGGGGCATGGCGCAAAGAGGCCGACGGATCGGTTTACGGCGGCTTTTACACGCAGGAGGAGATCTGCGAAGTGGTGGAATATGCCCGTGAACGCTACATCACCGTGGTTCCCGAGATCGAGATGCCGGGGCACTGCCTCGCTGCACTGGCGGCCTACCCGGAACTTTCCTGCCGCAAGCAGCCATTTGAAGTAGCCTCCTACTGGGGCGTGATCAATGATGTTTACTGCGCCGGGCAGGAAGAGACGTACACCTTCCTCGAAAATGTGATGGATGAAGTGCTGGAACTCTTCCCCTCTCCCTGGATCCACATCGGGGGCGATGAAGTGCCAAAGTACCGCTGGCAAAACTGCCCGGTGTGCCAGGCCCGCATGAAAAAGGAAGGACTCCGTGACGAACACGAACTGCAAAGCTGGTTCATCCGGAGGATCGAAAAGTATTTGTCTTCCAAAGGTAGGACCATGATCGGCTGGGATGAGATCCTCGAGGGCGGTGTGAGCAGCGACGCCATCATCGAGGTGTGGCGCGGCCCCGAGAAAGCCCGCGAGGCCATCGACAACGGCAACCGGATTATCCAGACACTTTACCTCAACACCCCGCCGGCATCCCTTGACCTGGAAACCGCTTTCAGGTTCAGTCCTGCCGTGGAGAACAGCAGCAAGCTGGTCCTTGGCGCCGATGCCCCGCTCTGGAGCGAGCACATTACGGAATTCAACGCAAATTACATGTTATGGCCACGGATGCAGGCCTTTGCAGAAGCCCTCTGGAATGGGGCCACTGCTTACGACGATTTCTACCGGAGACTGGAATGGCACAAACGATGGATGGACGCAAAAGGCATTGTTTACGGGGGAGAAAACCGGAACCTCCTTTCGCTGCGGCTCCGATATCTCCCTTCGCAGCATCAATGGCGGATCACCGCACTAAAGGGACCCGGAGACCTCCTGCTTCGGTACACGGTCGACGGGACCATCCCTGCGACGGACTCACCCGCGTTCAGCGATTCGCTCATGGTGGATCTCCCGTCAACCATCAGAATCGTCCCATATCTCAACGAACGCCAGGTTATGGTACCCGCGCGATTTACCATCATGGACCATCTGGCTGTCGGGAAAAAACCGGAATTCCCGGAACCTTACCATAAAAGCTACAGCCAGCCCGGCGACTACGGACTGACCGACGGCATAAAGGGAGGCTGGAATTTCACCGACGGCACCTGGCTGGGCTGGTGGGGAAATAACCTTGAGGCGGAAATCGACCTCGGAGTAACCATGCCGCTCTCATCGCTCAGCCTTACATGCATGCAACAGGTTCAATCGTGGATCATGCTGCCGCGAAAAGTGGTGTTTAGCATCTCCGACGATGACGTGAACTGGCATGAATTGGAAGAGATCACCCACGGGGTTCCCGACGACGACCTTTCCCCGGTAATCCACCCGTTCAGTACGGTGCTGCCGGCCGGAACCCGGGCCCGTTACATTCGTGTAAAAGCCGTTAACTATGGCAAACTGCCCGCATGGCACAACGGGGCCGGCGGCGATGCCTGGATCTTTGCCGATGAGATCATGGTGAAGTAACGACTATCAACGACCCAAAACATCAGGAAGTGATTAGCGATTAGCGATTAGCGAATAACGATACCTGAAACTTATTCTTTCGGGGAAAAAGCCTACCTGTTCTGTTCCACCAGCATCGCACAACTTATCTTGGTCACCTCCCTGCAATAGTTGAAATTACAGTTCATAACCAGATCCTGCAATGTATGGTAATGTGGTGTGCTTGAGAAACTGATGAAGAACACTGCCTTGTACCCGCGAAGGAAGAAATTGTAACTGTCGCCCTCCTTGTTATGGGTGGTATCGTTGGTCGTTCCCAGGCAGGTATATAAACCGGCAATCCTTTGCGCGTCCTGCCTCAGGGCCGTCGAATTGGAATAGTCCATCATGTTTACTTTCCAGTCAGACTGCACCGATGATGGTTCATAGGAGATCATGTCGTGGTTCAGCATCCACTTGATCTTCTTTCCGGTCATCACGGCCTTTTGTGTGTAGTTGTTACTGCCGTCCATGTTTAGCTCCTCTGCCCCGAAGGCAATAAACTGGATGGTCGATTTAGGCTGGAAATTCCTCTTTTTCATCACCCGTGCGAGATCGAACAGCGAAGCTACGCCACCGGCATCGTCATCGGCCCCCGGTGCATTGATCCAGGGATTTCCTGCATTCAGAATGGCGTCGTAATGGGCGCCGATCACGTAAATGGTATCGGCCGAAGTGGTGCCGGCCAGTGAGGCGATGACGTTGTACTGCCAGGTATGATAGGTGGTGTCTTTATAGTAGGAGGTCAGGTAAAAGGAGTCGAGCTGGGTGCCCGGATAACCAAGCTGGATAAATTTATCGCGGATGAACACCGCAATGGTCCTGCGGTTCTCACTCAGCATGAACCGGGGCTGCATATTCTGAAGTTGTGTTGTCCATGCACTGATACTGTCAGCATTCAGGTCGTTGACAAAGGCCGTGATGAAGGGATCGGCCTGCGGTGGCGGTGTATAGAAGGGATCCTTCTTGGTCTCTTCGGTCTTGCTGCATCCGGCAAGGAACATCATCAGCACCATAAGCATCGGAAACTGATAAACAGATTTGAACTTCGTTTTCATAGGGGTAAGTTTAACTGTGTGAGACTATTTACATTGAGGGTAAAAGCACCCATTACCTGCTGATCAACAGCTTCCGGGTCGCTGATCCTGAGGCGCCGGTGATCCTGACAAGGTACAATCCTGCCGGTAAACCCGAAACCGGGATCCGGACGATGCTGTTCCCAGGTTTACAGGCGGTCTTTAAAAGTACACGTCCATCAACCGTGGTGATGAAACATTCGGCGATTCCCCCTATTCCCGCGAGGTTTTTAATAAAGACCTCTTCAGATGCAGGATTTGGAAATACCGACGGCTGGTCGCCGCCATGCAAATCGCCCAGGCCCAGCGGGTTCTTGCTGACCCGGAGATTCATTCTGTAATAACCCGTTTCGCCGGTAAAATTGGGGGAGATGAACAAGGTGACAGTTCCCCCGTTGTGCAGAATGATGCTGTTGGGCATGATGTCGTCGTAGGTGCCCGACCAGTTGACTCCGTCATCGGTGGAGTAGGACCAGATGCCATCCAACGTCATGATCTGCGCGGAATCGCTCTCCGAGTCATCAAGCCAGCCATTGATCATGTATGAGTACCCTTCAGGAAGGGTTATTGAATAAAAATCGTAGTCGAGACCATAATGACAATTGGCATTTTCGGTGCTGATCTCCGCGATATTTCCTGCAAAGTTTACCGGGAGTGCCGAGGCAGTCACCAGGGTATTGTTGACCTCATACTGATCGGCCAACAATGGTTCGGCGTTCACCTGTACCATCACGGGGTTTTGAAAGTCGGTCGACCCTACGAGCTGCCATTCGTCACTGCCTTCGGGCAGATACCAGAGGGCGACCAGGTAATCGCCCGGCGGAACGTTGATGCTGTTCGTGCTGAACACGACGTCGAGCGCCGATTCGCCCGAAGGCAGGCTGAAATCGCTCTTTTCTTCAATGGAATTCCAGTATTCACCATCGAGGTCATACAACGAGAGGTCCATAATGCCGTTGAAATCCCAGTCACCGTAATTCATGATGTCGAGCTGAACGGAAACCGGCTGACCCTGCATGAGCAAGGGTCCCGGTGTAAGGACCATGTCGCTGAGCAACTCGATGTCGTTGGGATTCACTACCTCAAACAACGGATAATTGAAATAGGATAAGGTATCTCCGACATCGATGTAATTTGTGTCGCCGGCGCTGTACATCACCCCGATGTAATAATAACCCGGTAGCATTGCCGAAATGTACTCGTTTTTAAAAGTGATCCCACCCGGGATGCTGGTTCCGGGTTCAAGGGTGATGCCGGTTTTGATCTCCACAAATTCAATAAACACATCATTCGTGTCGAAGATGGCCGCGCATAGGTTGCCATTAAAAGTAACATTCCCCTGATTATAAACATCGGTATGAAAAGAGAGCGAATCTTCGTAATAAAGGGTGTCGATGAGAGAGACGAAAGGCGCATTCATGTTGAGCCGGTAAAACTTACTGCCTCCACCCGAAGTCAATGGGGTCCGGATACCGGTCACTGCCTCCTGGCCACTGTTAAATCCCCCGGTACCACCGCCGGTCCCCACACTGCCCGGGTTCAGTGCATTGATCTGGTAGTACCCGTCATTCATGCCGCTCCACCCCCAGTTGAAATGAAAAAAGTCAGAATCATTATACCCGTCGCAGATAAAACAATGACCGCCTCCGGAACCCTCGCCGGCATAAATGATCGGACGCCCTGCATTCAGGTCGGCTTTGAGAAGGGCGATCCACTGGGGCTCGGTATAGTTGGACCGCGAGAGGCCCTGCAGGGTCGGGGCATAGCCAAAGTAGGTCTTCAGGGCATTCTCAACACAGGGAACGTTGGGTATCCCTCCCGACACCACATACGCCCCGCTGCCCCCCTGCGAACCCACGTTGTAGCCCATGTCGACCGCAACGCCGCAATGATACATCAGGGTGGCAACAGCCTGGTTCGCCGATGTCACGGAATTGGGCATGGCGCTCCAGTTGTATTGTGTTCCGCCGAAATTGGCCGACAGGGTGCCATATTTTTGATGATTATACGAATGAAACCCCATACCGGAAGGAGGGTAATTGTGAAACTTCATGACCATGGCCATGGCAGTGGCCACACAACCGGTGACGGCCCTTTCCTGGTACTGGTTGTCATACGGGCAAAGGTCGTTGTAAAAGGGCGACTGGTCCCATTTCTGAACGATCAGAGGGTTTACGCCGCTGGTGAAGTTGGTTCCCGCCTTCGAATCCTGGTTGGCTGATGCGTACCGATCCCAGGTAGAGGTAATCTCAAGGGTGGCATTCAGCTTCATTGATATGGCAAACCCTATCTGATCCTCGTAGTTTTCCAGCCACGCACGGAGGTTTGGAGGAAAGTTCGTGGTTTGAAAAGCGCCATCCGTTGAATATCCCAGAACAGGCGTTACGACATCATCACCCGCCACGATCACAAACCCGGTTCCGGCGTCCGGGGTAAAAACGTAAAACAACGGAGCATTCACTGCTCCGGCGTTATGATCAGCCACATCGTTCACGGCCTCGTAAACCAGCCTGACACCAGCCGGAATTGTCCAATGGGTTCCGGCAGAAATCATAGTCATAAAGTTCCGCGCAACTGTCCTGGCCTTGTTTTCATCAACCCGGCCGGCAGAGGCCGCGACAACAACAAAGAGGACAAAAACCAGAAGAATGAAAGTTTTTTTCATGGAAACGGCTTTAGAAGTTTTATATGGTAAATATAAGAATATTTGAAGAAGTTGGTTTCTTTACCTGTGCTTTTTTTACCCGATTTATATGCCCCGGATATGCGGGAAGTGAAATTCAAAATTCAAATGTCAAAATTCAAATGTTACTTGCCAACCGGGATCACCTCCACGCAACATTCGGATCCGAAACCGGTAAGGGTTGCCACGATGCAGGAATTGTCGCGGAAAACCATATGCAGCGGCCTCCCGTAAGCGAAATACACTCGTACCAAAGCCCCCGACGGATAATGATATTCCTGGATCAGGGATCTTTTGTCGGAGCAACACCAGGTGATGCTTCCCTCATCGTTAAAAGCGAAATCGGTTGCAGGATCAGAATCCTGGAGATAGGCGACGCTGGCCAGCGTCTGATCCGTCTTCCTGAAATAAGCATCGTCGCCCACACAAAAATAATCTCCTCCGGGCGACACCTCCATGACATCGACACTGAATCCGCCGCTTGCATTGTAAATATTCTTTTGAAGGGTGATGAACCCGGTATAATTGACGCCCACCGTGACATTCTGAGCATCCTTCTCCTCCAGGATGACAATCGATTTACCGGTGACATTGCCCGATTCGGCATACACCTGGTATTCGCCGGAGGAAATCCCTTCAATTTTTGTCAGGCCGTACACATCGGTGATGGCATCGGAAGTATACGGCACCGTGAACACATGCACATTGCTCATCGGCTGGTTTCCGTAAAGCACCTTGACAATCAGAGTCGAAGAAGCATCTTCATCTTTTTTGCAGGAGTCGGTCAGATTGACCAATCCCGCCATGGCACAAATAACGAGGACAGGGGCGATCTTTGATTTCATGAATGTCATGAGGGCAGAATTTTGACAGGGGCGGGCCGTTGAATTGCGGGTACAGGAATGATGAAAAGCGGGATTATATCGAATAAGGATTCAAAATTATAAAATAATTGCTATTCATTAATTTATCGCATTAAATCCGTCAGATTCACAACCGAAAACAATTTGCTTTTAACTTTGCTTTTTGATTTTGCATTTTTCATTTTGACTTTTCACTGATCCCTCACGCACCTCACCCCAAACCCGTTCGACCGAAACGCCGGGTAACACAGATGGACCCCGTCGGGGTGGTGGAACCCCGTCGGGGTGGTAGGACCCCGTCGGGGTGGTAGGACCCCGTCGGGGTGGTGGGACCCCGTCGGGGTGGTAGGACCCCGTCGGGGTGGATGACCTGTTAACTTTGGCTGTAAAATTCTGATTACCTATTTTTGTCAGGGAAAATCCGCACCCGCAACCCATTCCCTTTTCGCACACTCTCTTGCTCACCCGTTTACATGCTCACTCGCTGACCCATTCAACCTTTCACCTGTTCACCCGTTTACCTGTTCACCCGTTTACCCGTTCACCCATCACCCATGAAAAACATCCTCCTTCTCATCTTTGCAGCGCTGTTGCTCCCGCCCTTAGCGACTGCGCAATTGCCGGCCGTTTCCACCGGAAAGATCATCCGCCACGAGAATTTCAGATCGGTTTACGTCAAAGAACGCAACGTCGATGTCTGGCTTCCTGATGGCTATTCGGCCGCGAAAAAATATGCCGTGCTCTATATGCACGATGGGCAGATGCTGTTTGATTCGACCGTTACGTGGAACAAGCAGGCCTGGGACGTGGATGATGTGACCGGAAAACTGCTGAAGGAAAAAAAGATCCGCGACGTGATCGTGGTGGGGATCTGGAACACCGGGGCCACGCGACATATGGATTATTTCCCGCAGAAACCCTTTGAAGCGCTGACGAAAAGAGCGCAGGATTCGCTGTTCAACGCCAACCGCGCCTCGGGGCAGGCCGTCTTTGCCGAAGCCCGCATCCAGTCCGATGCCTACCTGAAGTTCCTGGCGACCGAGCTGAAACCGTTTATCGACAGCGCCTACTCCACCCATCCGGACCGAAAGAACACCTTCATCGCCGGAAGCAGCATGGGCGGGCTGATCTCGTTGTATGCCATCTGTGAGTACCCTGCTGTGTTCGGAGGCGCCGCCTGCCTTTCGACCCACTGGCCGGGGGTGTTCACGATGGAGAACAATCCCATCCCTGAACAGTTTTTCAATTACCTGGAAAAGAATCTTCCCGATCCGGCCGACCATAGGATCTATTTCGATTACGGCACCGAAACCCTCGACGCCCTCTATCCTCCCCTGCAAAAGAAAGTCGACGGGATCATGCGTGCACATGGTTTTACAAAGAAAAACTGGATGACCCGCGAGTTTCCCGGCGAAGACCATTCGGAGCGGGCCTGGAACAAGCGGTTGGAGGTTCCGCTGATTTTCTTGCTGAAAAAGTGAGCCTCCGGACCACGGAACTGAGGCAGAGCCTTGATTTCTTCGTATATTGCAGTGCAGGGCCGGGGCCCAGGAATGTATCGGGCAGGGATTGGTTAAATCATGATTCAGCGTTTACATGAAAAACATATCTTTGAATTTAAGCACGGGGATTTTATCCCTGTTTATTTTTCTGATCGGTCCATCCTGCACTAAAAAGGAGAGCAACTACGAACCCCTGTACATGACGGTGAGCCTTCCGCGGCTGACCAGCCCTTATGGTTCCTATTATACCGTCGATTACACAAACCAATCGCTTGAGCTCGATTTCAGCCTGCCGGTCGATGCCATGTCGCTGAAAGGAAATCTCTTTTTCGGGGAAACGGAAAACCTGCCGGATTCTTTTTACACGGTCACCTCTTTCGGCCGGAAGGTCTTCATCGAATTCAAGCCCTTTTTTCAACTGAAGGAGGGATGGCGCTATTATGTCAGGATAACCACCGGGCTGCGGTCAACGACGGGGATCACGCTTCCGTCGGCAACGGCCCTCGAGCTGCGGACAACAACCCAGCATCCCGGGGTGGTTGGCAATGCCAACGACCGCAATTCCATCCTCTGCATCAGCGACATCCACATGGGCGACCCCCGGGCCGCAATGCTCGGGTATTCATGGTTCAGTAAGAATGCACCCGCCCTCGACAGCCTGCTCACCATGATCATCAGGGGCAATACGGTGCGCCAGCTGGTCATCCTGGGCGATCTGTTCGACGAGTGGGTCGTGCCATACCGCATCAATCCGTTCGATCCCGGGGCCGGCATCAGCGACTCGCGGGAGTATTTTCTGGCCATTGCATCCTCACCCGTGAACGCGGGCGTCATCAGCAAACTGAAGGCCATCGCATCGGGCGGGGCCACCCAGCTGATCTACATCCCCGGCAACCATGACATGTTGCTGACGGAAGCAATCCTGCAGGAGATCATCCCGGGCATTGTGTGGAAAGGCGATGCAGAAGGACTTGGCAGCTATTCACCGCTTGATGAGATCATCATGGAGCACGGTCACCGGTACGATTTCTTCAACTGTCCGCAGCCCCTCACCAATCCCGGTCACCGCCTTCCTCCCGGCTATTTCATTTCACGGCTGGATGCCGAAGGATTGATGGAGCATGCCGGTGCAGCCCCTTACCAAAAACAGGCCACAGGCGACGAACTTTTGTTCCTTACCGCCTGGACGGCTGCCTATGCCTATCTGATTTTCCACTACGACCTGACCGTGGCCCCCGACTCTGCCAACATCGCTATGGGAGGCATCGACGGCTATCCCGGCCCGTTCAGCTTCAACGGGGTGATGGAGATGTACGCTGCCAATATCGAGGAGGTGTGGCCGGCCACTTCACAGGCCAACCGCATGCCGGTCTCCATGCCTGTGGCCATGGCCATTCTGAACGGAAGCTCCGACCTCTCCTTCACCTCGTTTTACGAATACATGGATGCCCAGTCCCCGCGGCGCTACGATATCGTGGTTTTCGGGCACACGCACCATGCCATGCTCAAAGGGTGGCCCACGGCGAAAAATCCGGCCTCCATCTATGCCAACACCGGCACCTGGGTCAACGCCGAACTGGCCAGCCATCCCGTACGGACATTCATCGAGATCCAGCCTGCTGCCTGGACCGGATCGGCGCTGGATGTGGTGACTCTTTACCAGTACAACCTTGACAGCAGCAGCGGAAATCCGGATCCGCCGTATGTTCCCGTGTTGCTGGCACAGGAAAGCATCGCAAGGTAGCCTGCCGGTCGCATCCGGGAGTCTGCCTCATCAGGGATTCCCTGGCCTGGACAGGCCAGAATTGAAAAGTAAAATGCAAAGTCAAAATGCAAAGTCAAAATGGAACGTGCCTCCACCGAGTTTCGCTTTGCTGTGGTTCACAATGTCAGGTGGCTCCACCGCGCTCCGGATCAGAATGGCTCGAAATGCAAAATACCGGAAAAAAGAAATTCTTTTCATGATACTATGGGATCACTTCATGCGTTTACACCCTAACAATTCATTCCAAACAACAAACATATGACAACAGCAAACATTTATCTCAATTATAACGGGAATTGCGAAGAGGCGTTCCATTTTTACAAATCCGTATTTGGCGGTGAATTCCCCTATGTAGGACGGTACAAAGACATGCCGGTGCAGGAGGGATGTGATCCCATGCCAGAGGAAGTTGGCAGTAAGATCATGCATATTTCCCTGCCCATTGGCGGAGGTACCATCCTCATGGGCAGCGATACCGGGGGCGAATGGGCTCCTGCCTTTGTACTGGGAAACAACTTCTCCATCTCGCTGAATACTGACAGCAGGGAAGAGGCCGACCGGCTTTTCAATGGATTATCATCCGGAGGCCAGGCCACGATGCCGATGCAGAACACCTTCTGGGGAGATTATTTTGGCATGTTCACCGACAAATTCGGGATCAACTGGATGATCAGCTTCCCTACGGGTGAGCATAAATAGATCCCGCTCTCAAATCCCTTCTTTTATATCTATTTTATTCCCATATCAGCAATTTTTGTTTAGATTTGCTGGGCAATCCCAACAACAAATCTGCTCTTATGGACCAATCAATGCAAAAGGACATCTGTTGTCCTGAATTCAATCCCGCACCCTGGGATGATCAGGTATACGAATGGACCAGCAAGCGGTTCCTGAAGGACCATGTCTGCACCATCTTCTACATGCCGCTCAATTTCGGTAAAATAATGAAAAGGCTGAACGAAAAGGTAGCGGTAGCAGGAGCCTCCATGCCCGACTGGCTCTGCCTCTCCGATCACACCTCGAAATGGAACATGGACGTTTACCTTGCAGTGGACAAGGAGATCCCCGGCAGCGATAATGTGACCCTCAGCGGGAAATATTACAGCAGGGTCTACGAGGGTCCGTTCAAGGATACCGGTAAATGGAACGCGGATTTCGTGGAAAAAGCCAAGGCTAAAGGCCTTTCAATCCGGAAATGGTACATGTGGTACACCACCTGCCCGAAATGTGCAAAGAAGTATGGCAAGAACTACGTGGTGATCGTGGCGGAGATAGGATCGTAGCAGAAAGTTCAACGCCGGGCGGTTTCCATCTGCTTCGTTCAGCCTTCCATCGCTATTTTAAGGGATTTCACCAGAAATCTCCTGTATGCGATTGCGGATAATCTTCTACTTTTGGCCAAAATTTTTCCTATGAAATCAAAGGTTGTTATCATTGGTGGCGGGGTGGCCGGACTCTCCGCGGGCATCTACTCGGCCATGAACGGATTTGAAACAGAGATCCTCGAAATGCACAATGTAGCAGGCGGGCAGTGCACCGCCTGGGACCGCAAGGGGTATCGCTTCGACTACTGCCTGCACTGGCTGGTCGGGACATCCAAAGGAGCGTTTCACGATATCTGGAAAGAGACACGGGTTCTGACCGATACGACGGAGATCGTCGATCACGAGATCCACTCGCAGATCATCGACCAACAGGGAAATCCTTTTATCATCTATGCAAACATCGACCGCTGGGAGCAGTATCTCCTGGAGATCGCGCCCGAAGATGCCAGTCCCATCCGCAAAATGTGCCGGGAGATGAGAAAGAGCGCCCTGCTTGAGCCCTTTTCGCTGCCTCCCGAATTGAGAAGTCCGCTGGATTACATCCGCATCCTGCCAAAAATGTTACCCCTGCTCAATGTCATCCGCAAATTCGGAAGACTTACCTGCCGGGAGTATTTTGAAAAGCTTAACTTTAAAAGCGAAAGGATCAGGTCGGCCCTCTATTCCATGTATGGCAACCGGAATTTCTCCGCCCTGGCCTTTATCTTCATGCTGGGATGGTTCAACCAGAAGAACGCCGGTTACATCAAAGGCGGCTCCTACCCGCTGGCACAGCGCATGGCCACACGGTTTCAGGAATTAGGCGGAAGGATCTCCTTTAAAAAACGGGTGGAAAAGATCATCGTGGAAAACGACACAGCCAGGGGTGTGATTCTGACCGACGGGACAAAAATCCGCGCCGATTATGTGATCAGCGCGGCCGATGGCTATTCCACCTTCTACCGGATGCTCGGCGGAAAATATCTGTCGAAAGAGATCGAACATGCCTATAAAAACTGGGAACTCTTCACCCCGCTGGTGCAGGTCTCTTTCGGCATCGGGAAACGACTGCCCTCCGAAGCGCCCATCGTGCTGAATTTCACCAAAGGGGTTTCCATCGGCTCCACTCCGCTGGAATACGGCTATTCACTGATGAACTACTCCTACGACGACACCATGGCGCCCGAAGGTAAAACCACCCTGGTGATGCGTTTCGAAACCCCCTGGAAGACCTGGGAAAACCTGGAAGGGGAAGCTTACCGGGAGGAGAAGCGGCGGATTGAGAAAGATGCCCTGACGTGCCTCGAAATGCATTACCCCGGCATCAGTCAGTTCATCGAGGTCATTGATGTGGCCACTCCGAAGACTGATGTGAGATACACCGGTGTAAAAGAGGGGGCCTACGAAGGATTCATGCCGACCCGTGAGAATATGATGAAGTCACTCAAAATGCAGCTCCCGAAGCTGAAGAATTTCTATATGGCCGGCCAGTGGCTCTTTCCCGGTGGCGGGCTTCCCCCCTCTGCCCAGAGCGGAAAGTGGGCGGTGCAGCTCATTTGTAAGGCAAGGAAGCAGCGGTTTGCAGTCAGGCAGTAGGCAGTGGGCAGTAGGCAATAGGCATTGGGGGGGCAGTTTGCAGGGAGGTTTTTCCCGGATATTGGATAGAATATTTCTTTTTAGTTTCAAATCCCTGATTCCGTTATATTTGCCCGATGAACACGGACCTGTTAATGAAGTCTGCCGCTGCGATCATTTCACTTTCCGCGCAGGAATGGAAAACCATTTCGGATTTTTTCAAGCCAAAAAGCATTAAAAGGAACGAACACCTCCTGCATGAAGGCCAGGTATGCACCAGTATAGCCTTTGTCAACCAGGGAATCCTGGTTTATTACAAACGGTTGAAAAGCGGGGAAGAGGCCACTACCGATTTTGCCTTTGAGGGCGACTGGGTGACCGACAACCGTAGCCGCCTGAGCCGCACCCCCTCCCAGATCAATATCAAAGCCATCACACCGGCTGAACTGCTGATCATCAGCGCCGAAAACCTGGAGCAGTGTTACCGTTTTGTCCCTAAAACCGAGCGTTTCGGACGGATCCTCATCGAACAGGCCTTTGTGCGGATTGCTTTGCAAAGTATCGACTTACAAACACTTTCGGCCGGTCAGCGATACCAGAAACTGGTGAAAGAATACCCGGAGATCATAAAAAATGTTCCGCAGTACCACATAGCCTCCTTCCTGGGCATCGCCCCGAAATCGCTGAGCCGCATCCGCAGTGAACAAAGCTGACGTGATGATATCCGTCCATCCTCATCCTGAAAAGTGTTTGCACGGAATCTGAACTTTCGGCACCAGGAATCCCTTACTCATTTGGTAACAAATGTTACCCTACGTGTCGGTCAAACTGCCGAATTTTGCGCTGCAAACATATCATTCTGAAACCATGAAACGAATCATTACCGGGGTCGCACTGTTCATGCTCCTCCCTGTCCTGGCAAACGCCCAGTCTGACACAACGCTGAAAGGAACCTTTCTCAAACCGGTTCCGCGCAATTACGAAGTAAAACACGCCATTGAGGTCGAAAGCCTCTTTCCGATGTACTTCTACGGAGGCTACCATGTGGGAGTGTGTTACCGGTACAGGCACTTCAGGTTCCGCGTGAGCGTAATCAACGGCGGAAGCTACGACACCGAATCGGCCGGCATCCCAAACTCATCGGGTGAATACAGCCGGTACTACAAGACATCACCGGGTTTTTTCGCTGGATATAATGTCTGGAAAAACCTTGAGGCTTACATCTTCCTTGAGTTCCATACTTTTCAGATCGAACAGAAATCGACCGGTGAAACGCAGAACATCCAAAGCACCGATTTCGGAGGGGGCATCAGCTACCAGTTTTTCCTTGGCCGTGTGTTCTACATACAGCCAGGGCTGCATGTTTACCTTCGCGGCGATCACAGCGTCACCTTCGAGACCGGACAGTACATCATCCCCAATGTCGACGTTTCGCCGGTGATCAGGATCGGGGCGAGGCTGTGGAAAAAGTTCTGATTGACATATCCTCCTTATTACATATCTTAGGTCACATGATCCCGGCCAATCAACCCCCAGGATGAACCAACCATCGCTACAGGACATCTGTTGTCCTGAATTCAATCCCGCACCCCGTGAAGACCAGGTTGCCGAATGGACAGACAAGCGTTTTGTAAAGGACCATGCCTGCACCATCTTCTACATGCTGCTCAATTTCGGCAAGGTCATGAAACGGCTGAACGAAAAGGTAATGGCAGCGGTAGCCAACATGCCCGACTGACTCTGCCTCTCCGACCACACCTCGAAATGGAACATGGATCTTCAGACGGTGTGTATATGAATCACAATTTTATGTACGTTTGATCGTGAATTGAGGATATTCAAACCACCGGATATGCGCATATTCCTTACAGCATTCTCCCTGTTCCTGGCGCTATGGTCCGGCGCCCAGGACCATGCCCGCTATGTCAATATTTTTATCGGCACCGACGGGACGGGTCATACCTTCCCGGGACCATCAATGCCTTTCGGCATGGTGCAACCCGGCCCCGACAACCGCGACCAGGGCTGGGATTACACCAGCGGATACCAGTACCGCGACACGGTCCTGCTCGGCTTTTCACAGACCCGGCTCAGCGGAACCGGCATCAGCGAACTGGGCGACCTGCTGCTGCTTCCCTTTGCCGGACAGTCAACCCCCGGCCTGAAGAACAGCTACTTCAAGGAGTCGGAGAAGGCTTCGCCCGGGTATTATTCAGTGACTAAAAAAGACGGGGTGAAGGTCGAACTCACCTGCACGGAACGGGTGGCTTTTCACCGCTATACCTTCCCGGGAAGGGAGGCGAGGGTAATGGCCGATTTTCAGCACGGTCTGCGGTTCCTTACCGACAGCCTGGTCCTTGCTTCGGAGATTCGCCCGGAGGACGACCACACTTTGTCGGGGTATTGTCACACGAAAAACTGGGTGGAGCGAACCTGGTATTTTGTCATGAAGTTCGATCATCCGGTCATTGACCGTGAGATCCTGCAAAAAGGCAGGAAAGAAAACGCTCCGAAGTACCTGTTGACTTTCGATCTGACAAGCGGGCAGGTCCTCCGGGTAAAAATTGCCATGTCGGCCGTTAGTGTCGACGGGGCCAGGGGCAACCTTGAAAAGGAGCTCCCCGGCTGGGATTTTGATCGGGTGAAAGAAAACGCCAGGAGAACCTGGAACCAGTACCTTGACCGGGTGGAGATCGAAGCCCCGCAAAAGGATAAGGAGATCTTTTATACCGCCCTGTACCACTTGTTGCTTCAGCCATCGAACATTGCCGATGCCGACGGGCATTACCGCGGGGCCGACGGGAAGGTTCGGCTGGCCCCTGACGGAGCCTACTATTCTACTCTTTCAATCTGGGATGTTTACCGCGGCGCCTTTCCGCTCCTCCAGATCATTGCACCGGAGAAGATCAACGCCATCGTCGGCAGCATGTTGCTGCATCACAGGGCGGCGGGATTCCTGCCGATCTGGACGGTCTGGGGACAGGACAATTACTGCATGATCGGCAACCATGCCATTCCGATGATCCTCTCGGCATGGAACAACGGGTTCAGGGGATTCGATGCAAATGAGGCGCTGAAGGCCATGGTTGAGACCTCCACCAGGAGCCGCATCAATTCACGCTGGGAGCTTTACGAACGATATGGCTATTACCCGTTCGACAGTCTTGACAATGAGGCGGTTTCGCGCACCCTTGAAAGCGGTTATGATGACTGGTGCGTGGCCCGGTTCGCTTCGCTGCTGGGAGATCAGGCCACCGCCACCCATTTTTACAGGCGGGCCGGGTTTTACCGGAACCTGTTCGACACGGCCACCCGGTTGTTCCGGGGAAGAGACACCCGGGGAAATTGGCGTACACCGTTCGATCCGCTCACCGCCACTTCGCCCATGAACAACCCGGGCGACTACACCGAAGCCAACGCCTGGCAGTATTTCTGGACTCCCACCCAATTTGATATCGAAGGGATGAAAGAACTGCTGGGCGGCACAGAAGCCTTTACCCGGCACCTCGACACCTTCTTCACCCTCGAAACCAGAGATCCGGACAAGTTTTTAGGCCAGGAGGCCATGATCGGCCAGTATGCCCATGGTAATGAACCCGGCCACCACATCCTCTACCTCTATGCTTACACCGACCGACCGTGGACCGGCCAACGCTACATCCGCAAAGTGATCCGTGATTTTCACAACAACACCCCCGATGGCATGATCGGCAACGATGACTGCGGCCAGATGTCGGCCTGGTACATTCTTTCAAGCCTTGGCTTTTACCCTGTAAACCCGGCCAGCGATGCGTTCGTTCTTGGAGCGCCGCAGGTCCCGAAAGCCAGGATCAGACTGCCCGGGGGAAAGATCTTCACCATGGAGGCCCGCGGCCTGTCGCCCGAACGCATGTTCACCGGAGAAGTCCTGCTGAACGGTCAACCAGTCGATAAACCCTTCATTACCTACCGGCAGCTCATGGGAGGAGGCACCCTTACCTTTGAAATGACCGAGAAGTCAGGAGGAGAATGATTTAACCAAACGCGAAAAACATAAACGAAAAACATGAACAGATTTTTGTTTCCCATAACCATAACCATTCTTTTTCTTTCGACCGGGTCATTTTTATACTCCCGGAACCCGGTTACCGAAAAATACCGTGGTTTGGACTTTGGCAATATAAAACCCTCCGGCTGGCTGAAAACCCAGATGGAAAAGGATATGAAGGGGTTCGTGGGCAACCTTGACCGGCTGGTTCCTGATCTGATGAACGATCCGATTTACGGGGCCGGCCGGTTGGGCAAAAACAGCAAGGCCAAAGAGCTGGGGAATCTCAAAGAGGGAGATGTGGGCGGAGATGACCAGTACAAATGGTGGAACTCCGAAACGCAGTCGAACTGGTGGGACGGGTATATGCGGAATGCCCTTCTGCTTGACGACCTGCAGGCGCACGAGAAGGTGCGGAAATATGTTGAACGCGTTCTTGCAACACAGGATCCCGATGGATACCTGGGTATATATGACACCGCATTGAGGTACCGGTTTACCAGTGAAAATGGTGAGCTGTGGGCAAAAACAACCCTCCTGCGCGGGTTGCTGGCCTATTATGAAACAACGAAAGATAAAAAGACCTGGGAGGCGATCGTCAAAGCAGTCGGGAATGTGATGTCGAATTATCCTCCTGGCGCTTCCCATCCTTTCAATGCGGGCAGGGACTTTTCAGGCGGGGTCGCTCACGGACTTACCTTTACCGATGTACTTGAGCGGATGTGGGCGTTGACGGGCGATACGAAGTATCCCGATTACGCCGCTTTTCTATACCGTGACTACTGTGATAACTTTTCTTCAGAAACCGACGCACAACTTCACAACATCCTTGATACCGCCTATCGCCTGAAGGCGCACGGAGTGCACACCTACGAGCATATGAGGCCGCTGATAACCGCCGCCTGGGCGACCGGCGATCCGCAACTCCTGAAGGCGCTTGACATTTACCGCGAGCGGATTCGGGAGTGTACAACCACGGCAGGCGGGGCCATTGGCGACGAGTGGATCGCGGGGCGGACAGCCGATGCCACAAATACCGGATACGAGTATTGTTCGCTGCACGAACTCATGGACAGTTACTCCCTGCTTTTCCGGAAGTCGGGCGATCAGGCCGCAGCCGATGCGATGGAAAATATCTTTTTCAATGCGGCCCAGGGCAGCCGCGATCCGGATCATTCCTGTATCGCCTATCTGAAGACGGACAATTCGTACGAGATGACGGGAACTAAAAACGGGGAACCCGAACCCGGCCGAAAACAAACCCGTTACAAATACTCCCCGGCCCACCAGGATGTGGCCGTATGCTGCGCCCCGAATGCCGGCAGGATTACCCCTTACTTTGTGTCATCGGCCTGGTTAAAAGAAGATAAAAACACCCTTATCTGTGTCACCCCTGCACCGGTGATCCTGCAAACAGAGATCGACGGAAAGAGCCTGAAGATTGAAACCATCACCGGGTACCCTTACGACAACCATTTTGTTTTCCATGTGCAATGTGCAGAACCCATGCGGTTAACGATCAAAATCAGAAAGCCCGGCTGGGTGCAGACGGTCCAATCAGATGAACAGTTCACAGACGAAGAAGGCTTTCTGGTCATCGACCGCCTTTTCAGCCGTGACGACCGGGTTGAATTTGAATTTGTAACCAGGGTCAGGGTTGTTGAAGACCTGAACCATTCCCGGTATTTCATGCATGGCGCCGTGGTGTATGCCTGGCCCATCGAGGCAGCCCTTCAAACCGGCCGGGAATATGCACCGGGCTTTACCGACCTGGAATACAAACCGGTGGATACGATGCGTTACCAGTATGCCGAAAACCACCGTGCATCGTTTCATGATGGAAAAATCACCGTATATCTCACGAACATGAAAACCGGAAAGATCGAAAAGGTCGACCTGGTTCCACTGGCCAAAACGATTTTGAGGCAGGCGGGGTTTTAATTTCATAAAAAGCAATTTTGGAAAATAACCCTGATTTTCAGTTTCCGTAGTTTTGCGAAAAAAAAGACATGACCGCCTTCCAAAAACTCGTTATCTACTACTTCTCAGGAACCGGGAATTCACGGAATGTTGCCCTGTGGCTGGCAGATGAAGCCTCGAAAACGGGTATCGTCAGTCACCTGGTCAACATCACTCATGCCGACAGGCTGAACATCAATCCCCCCGACCCGGAGGCGCTGGTGGTGTTTGTCTCTCCCATCCACGGGTTCAATTACCCGCCTGTGATGGTCAACTTCATCATGCGGTTCCCCCGCGGGAAAAACCCGGTCGTGCTCATGAATACCCGGGCCGGCATGCTCATCGGAAAATGGATCACACCGGGACTTACCGGCATTGCTTTCCTGCTGGCCGCCCTGGCACTGCGGCTCAAAGGTTATTCCATCCGCGGAATGCGCCCGGTCGACCTTCCCTCTAACTGGATCTCCGTCCATCCTGGCCTGAATGAACGCACAGTGAAATACCTGCACAAACGGAACCGGGAGCGCGTCACATCCTTCGCCCGACACATCTTCGCCGGAAACCGGAGTTTCAAAGCACTGCGTGAGATCATCCAGGATTTACTGATAGCCCCGATAGCCTTTGGATACTATTTTATCGGGCGCTTTGTTCTTGCCAAGACCTATTATGCTTCGGGCGATTGCGACAACTGCAACATCTGCATCAAAGGCTGTCCGGTGAAGGCGATCAAACTGGTCGGCAACCGTCCATTCTGGACCTTCAACTGCGAAAGCTGTATGAAATGCATGGGTAACTGTCCGAAAAAAGCGATCGAAACGGCGCATGGGTTTATTCTTGGAGTGGTCCTCCTCTATTCAATGCTGATTATGGTACTTGTCTATCGATTCATCGGACAGTGGTTCGGAGAAATCGACAATACAATCGTGAAATTTATCCTTGAGACAGGGGTTTTCCTTGCAATCTTAGCGCTGTCATACCGCACTGTTCATTACCTTATGAGATTCCGGTTTTTCGAGCGATTCATGGTTTACACCTCCCTCACCCACTTCAAATTCTGGGGAAGACGATATAAAGCCCTGAAGAATAGTTCGGATCAGGTGATGAGCACAAAGTGACTACTTTTGGATAACGCTTCGGCGTTTTCTATTCCTGGTATTTTCATTCATCATTTTCTTCGTAGTAATACGAGTAGTCAATCCCTTTCATAAACATTTCCCGGTCATTGATTTTAGAAGTAAGTGCATTGTTTATAAGATTTTTCAGGACGTCACTTTTCGTTGGACTTTGCATCATCGCATTCATGTAATCTCGCTTGCTTATTTTACTCCAATCTACGCATTTTTTCAGTCGTTTTTTTAATATCAAATCCAACCATATCCGGGTGCTTCTTCCATTGCCTTCCATAAAAGGGTGTGCAATGTTCATTTCTACATATTTGCTCATAATTTCGTCAAAGGTAGTCTCAGGCATTTCTTCTATTTGCTTTAAAGTTTCACCTAAAAAGCGTGATACAGCAAATTGAAAACCACCTTTCGAAATATTCTTTTGTCTGATTTGCCCTGCAAATTCATACAATCCGCCAAACAAATAAGCATGGACTTGCTGCAAACCTTTGGTTGTTCCAATTTCTATACTGTTGATAAAAGAACTATCATACAAGGCATACGCTTTTGTTTTACTTTTTCCATCTATGCTTTCATCACTGAATGTAAACCATTCAATAAACCGGTTTGCCTTTTTGCCTGGAAATTCTTTTCCTAAGGCGATAATTCCGGCGTAATCCAACATGTCAGTCAAATATCGTTTGCCATCACTGGCTAAAAGTTTCAGTTGGGTAGTGGCACTAACCAACTCGTTGTTCTCTTTTTTTAATTTGGCTTTTAGATATTTCCAATAATTGCGGGTTTTAGTGTAATTGTCCTGGTCAGTTAGCACAGCTACAATATCCAACACACTAAACCACCACTTTGAATTTTTTTCGTCCCAAAAGGCTCGCACTTCCCGGTCGTCAAAAAAACGGATGGATATTTTAGCATTACTCATAATTTAATCATCGACAGATTTTTAATCGAGGTACTCGGCCATTATACTGAGCAGTACCTCTTTTTTTATCGGTTTTGAGATATAATTGTCGCATCCCGATTCCTCGCTCTTCTGACGGTCGGTTGTCATTGCATAGGCTGTCTGGGCGATCAGCGGCAGATCGGGCCTGATGGCCTTGATCTCACGGGCAAGGTCCCAGCCGGTTGCATCTGGCAGCCTGACATCAAGCAATACCAGATGAAACTTCGACAAATCCTGGTAATGATCCCTGACCTGCCGGCCATTGTATGCGGGAACGAGAGAAGCTCCGGTTCGTCGCAGGATCGTTTTTAAAAATTCCATGTTGCTCTCCTCGTCTTCAACAAGCAGTATCTGCCTTCTCTCCCACCGCGACATACCGGTAACCATCTCCTCTTTTTTTACCGGGGCGGGAGTTTCGCCGGTGCCGGGTTCCTCCTTGCACGGCAGGCTGAAAAGAAATGTACTTCCGTGTCCCTGAACCGATTCCACCCATATTTCACCACCCAGCAGGACGAGGGAACCCCGGCAAATGGCCAGTCCCAGTCCTGCACCGCCATATTTATGCGAATCCTTCATATCGGCCTGCCGGAAAGTCTCAAATATCAGCGCCTGATTTTCGGGAGCGATGCCTATCCCGGTATCGCTTACATAGAAAGTGATCCTGTTGTTTTGCGGCAGATGGTACCCGAAGCGGATCTCGCCCCGCCCGGTATACTTGATGGCGTTGTCGATCAGGTTTGAATAAACCTGACGCAGGATGTAGGGATCGGTGTCGATGACCAGGGGAGTAACGGAAGCCGGTATTTCGGCCCGCAGGACAAGATCGGTTTTCCGCACCCTTTTCAACCGTTCGGAAAATACCGATTCAAGTTCACCGATGACCTGATCCAGTTTGACTCTTTCAAGGATTACTGTGGCGTTGCCCGATTCGATGCGTGAGATGTCGAGTATGTCGTTGATCAGGTGCATCAGGTCATCCGACCTCGACTGGATGATCTCTACAAACCGGGTTCGCTCATCCTGCTCAAGATCGGGTTCGGAAAGCATCCCTGAAAACCCGACAATGGCATTCATCGGGGTACGGATTTCGTGCGACATATTGGCAAGGAAAGCCGATTTCAACCGGTCGCTTTGCTCCGCCCGATCCTTGGCCCTGATCAGTTCCTGCTGATCCTTCTCCCGTTCCACCATTTTCCATATGCTGTCCATCAGCAAGGTAAGCTGGTGAATATCGGTCTGGTTGTAATCCTCCTCCTTGTTGGCCACCCCAATGACGGCAACGATCTCTGCTCCGACAAAGACCGGTACCGTCAGGAATTTCCGCAGAGGCACATGACCCTCAGGGGTCCCCTTCATAAACTCATCCGACAGGCTGTAATCATTGGTCATAAAAGGTCTTCGCTGCCTGACCGCTTCGCCCCAGCAACCAGTATTGGCCAGCGCATATACCGTTTCGGGATTCAGGACACGGCATTCGTTCATGACCTCCTTCGACCAGGTATTAAGGGTAAACTGCTGATCCTTTTCACTGTAATAATAAATGTACCCGATCTTACTCTGGGTGAGGACAATCGCTTCGTTCAGTGCAAAATCAAGGAGATCCTGGATGGAGGAGGCCCTGTACTGGGTGATCTTCACAAGACTTTCAAGACGCTCGTTGTTCCTCCTGATCTCTTCATTTGAACGCCTCAATGCTGCTTCTGCCGTTTTCCGTGCGGTTATGTCCTCAATCGTTCCATCGTAGTATAGTATTTTCCCCTCTCCGTCCCTGATGGCCCGGGCGCTCTCCCTGATATTCAGGTTCGTTCCGTCTTTTCGTTTCCAGACGCTTTCGAGCCCGACCACGATGCCCTCTCGTTCCATGATCTCTTTGAATCGAGATCGTGGATAATCCGGATCAAATCCCCCCTGTTCAAGGTTCCGGCGCGAAAGTTCCTCCAGGTCTTTATAACCTAACATTTTCAGGATCGTCGGGTTGGCCAGGAGGATAGTCCCGTCGGGGGTGGTCCGGTAAAGCCCCACCGTTGCATTTTCATACAACGACCGGAACCGTTCTTCACTCTCAACGAGCGCCTGCTCGGCATTTTTCCGTTCGCTGATATCCTCAACGGTACCGTCGTAATAAATGATTGCGCCCGATTCATCACGGATGGCTTTGGCACTCTCGCGAAGATATACCAGCGATCCGTCCTTTCGCCGCCAATATGCCTCAAGACCGATCACCAATCCCTCCCTGTCCAGAATGGATTTGAATTCATCGCGGATGGTTTCCGGTTCGTATCCCCCGTAGTTCAAATCGCGTGTTATAATGTCGTCAAACTTTTCGTAACCCAGCATCTTCAGTAATGCTGGATTAGCCAGCAGGATCTCTCCGGCCGGCGTGGTCCGGTAAAGCCCGATGGTCGAATTTTCATAAAGTGACCTGAATCGTTCTTCATTTTCCAGAAGAACCGCCTCTGTCCTTTTTTGTTCAGTAATATCCCGGATGATCGGAAGGAAATACAACGGCCGGTCGTCAGCATCCTTCACCAGGCTGATGGTGACTTCGCCCCATACGGTGGCACCATCGCTCCGGAGATAACGCTTTTGTAACCTGGCACTGTCTATGGTGCCATTAAGGATCCTTTTCAGATCCTCCATCCCAAGCTCCACATCATCCGGGTGAGTAATATCACTGATCGCTCTCCCGATCAGTTCCTCTTCACGGTAACCGAGAAAATGACAAAACGCGGCATTACAACGAATGAATCTTCTGTCCATTCCAACCATGACAGAACCCACCGGCGACTGGTCGAAGGTGCTCCGGAACCTGGCCTCACTCAGAACCAGGTCGTCGATGGCCTTTTTGCGGATGGTGATATCTTTCGTGGTGCCCCCGATCCCGATAATGTTCCCCTCAGGGTCATGAAGCGGATTCAGCACCACCTCAAACTGGTGAACCGTGCCATCGGGCATGGGACTGGATGTGGGCGATATCACGGTTTTATTGCTTTGCAAAACCTGCTTGTGCAATAAATCCCATTCCCTGCATTGACTCTCGGGAAAGCCCAACTCGTCATGCGTTTTACCGATAATTTCATCTTCCGTTAAGCCCATGGAATCGCACAACGAACGGTTGGCACTGGTAAAACGGCTATGGATGTCGTATGAGTAAATGAGGTCCTGGCTTGAATCATTGATCAGGCGGAGTCTTTCTGCATTCCGTCTTACATCTTCTTCGAGCTTTTTTCTTTGGGATATGTCCGTAAAGCTGGATAGGATGAACGGCTCACCTTCCAGCGAAATCAGGTCGCATGAGAATAATCCCGTGCATAACACTCCGTCTTTCGTACGAAAAAGAAATTCGGCCTCACTGATCTTCTCCCCTTTGTTCAGGATGGTAATCACCCTTTTTCTTTCAATATCATTGACCCATAAATTCAATGCGACGGTTGACCGGCCAACTGCCTCATCGTATGCATATCCCGTAAGCCGGGTGAAACTCTCATTCACCTCGTGTATCAAGCCGTCGGATGCCCGGGTAATGATAACTGCCTGCGACATGGACCGGAAAATGGAGGTAAGTTTTTCGTCACTTATCATTTGTTACGGGTTTAATGATAACGGAAAAAGCTTTGGATTTTCTTTCATCTGCAAAAGAAATGGAAGCGTGTAAATATAAGCAAAATATAATTGTTTGATCTACCTTTGTATTCCTTATTCCAAATGGTTATTGGGAATGATATCCAGTTGGAAAATGGTTGCATTATAAAGAAAGCCAAATAAAGAAAACATTGATGAAACAGTTGATTATACTTTCGTTTTTGGTTATTCTGCTGGCATCGTGCCGGCAGCCAAAAGATGTACCATCCGAATTTGCCGACGTGAGCCAGGTGGAGACCGGAATTCCGGTATCGGTAATGCTGACAGCCTACAGTACGACCCTGATTGCTGACGGGGAGGCGCAGACCAGGCTCAGGATTGCGGTGACCGACAGCCTTAACCGCGAGATCACAACGGCCGGGGATTCCATCAGGGTTTATGTGACCGGCGATGGGTTGCTGAAATATTACGATGGCACGGAGCCTGCCATCAGGACCGATACCGGGGGGCATCTATACGCCGCCTGCCGGCTTGAGCAGGGGATCTGCCGGCTTCTGTTCGTATCCGGTAAAACCCCTGGAAAGGTGAAGGTGGAGGCCCGGTCAGGGAAACTTTGGCCAGGGGCTCATGAGATCCATACGATACCGGCTGATTTCGTCCTTATGGAACCACGCAAGGACCAGCTCCCGGCCACCACCAAAACCATCGACCGAATGATCGGGGCCGATATCTCATGGCTGCCTCAATTAGAGGCAAAAGGCACCCGGTTCAAGGAAAACAGCCGGGATACCGATGCCATCCTCCTTTTGAAAAAACATGGCTTCAACTATATCCGCCTGCGCATTTTTGTCAACCCGGAAAATGAAAAGGGGTACTCACCCGGGGAGGGTTTCTGCGGTTTGCCGCACACCCTGGCCATGGCCAGGCGCATCCACCAGGCGGGGATGAAGCTGCTGCTCGATTTCCATTACAGCGATTACTGGGCCGACCCGCAGCAACAATACAAACCGCTGGCCTGGGAACAGTTGTCCTTCACGACCCTGTGCGACACGGTAAGCGCATACACCGCGCGGGTGATAAACGCCCTCAGGGCACAGGGTACGCCCCCTGCCATGGTGCAGGTGGGCAACGAGATCAACCACGGCATCCTGTGGCCCGACGGACATATCGGGAACCCTGACCAGCTTGCCGCCTTACTGAAGGCAGGGGCCGAAGGGGTAAGGGATACGGACCCGACGGTGCCTGTCATGATGCACCTGGCCCTGGGCGGGCAACACGACGAAGCCAAATTCTGGCTCAACAATATGATCGCGCGCGGGGTCACTTTCGACATTATCGGGATTTCCTATTATCCGCGCTGGCATGGCACCCTCGATGATTTGAAATTCAACCTGAACGATCTCGCCACGAGGTACAACAAACCATTAAACGTGGTTGAATACTCCGATTTTAAAAAGGAGGTATACGACATTGTATTTGCAATCCCCGGCGAAATGGGCAAAGGGGCCTGCATCTGGGAACCCCTGAACTGGCGCAGCGGGCTGTTCGACCGCAATCATCAAACGACAGGCCTTTGGGGTGTTTACGACAGCCTGGCGAAACAGTATCTCCGATAAAACGGGCTATTTCTTCGACTTCTTTGCCCTTGGATTGAATTCAAGGGCCTGATCGATCCAATATTCCAGGTCCCTGTCCAGGTCTGTCCCTTCAGGATCGACAAATACAAATCCTTTCATCGGTTTTTTCGTAAAATCCATCACACGGCAACCGGGTTGTTGTATCAAGGTGTCCTGAGTTTCCGGATCAATCCTTGCCATCAGGCTGTTTTTCACAATACCGATACACATTTTTTCATTTACCAGGTAACAAACCCCACCCATCATTTTCTTCTCTTCAAACAGGATTCCTTTTCGCGCCAGGGCCAGCCTGATGCGGTCATTGAGGTGTTCATCGAAAGCCATTGGTCAGGGATTGGTGATTAACGAATAGGGTTAACGGGTTGAAATTAACAAAAAGAATGATTTTCATTCACATGAATGGTAAACATTCATTGCCGGTCACATGGTTGGTTCGATACCGGGACCATCCGCCTTGTTTTTCAGAACATAGATCGTCCAGGGGGCAATGGATGTTTCCGATATCCAGGGATATGGCTCACCAGGCAATCCCAGGGGTTTGTAACACATTTCGACCGAAAGTCCTGCCATATCGTACATTTTGTGGTAATCAGGCTGCGCCCAAAAAATATCCTCAACCGGCCTGCGGTCCTCCACATCGAGCATGATGTCGCGCACGACGTCGCCCGTCTGGGCCAGGCGGTTCCCGGGAAAATCACGGGTGGTGAAGGATGCCCATTCATTCACGTAAAGCTCGGGCGACGAACCAAGACAGATCAACTTTCCTCCCGGGTTCAGCAACCCGGCCAAAGCCTTCAGGATCTTTACGCGGTTGTTCCAACCCGGAATGTTGTCGAAAGTGAAGATTGACTGGACCAGGTCGAACCGGCCAGCTCCGAGGTGGGCATAATCACCATCGCGGACCCGCTCATAGCGTCCGGCAGGATCTGCCTTCCTTGCCTGTTCAAGCATGTCGCCCGAAATATCAATGCCGGTCACCTCAAAACCAAGTTGCTTCAAAAACCTTGAAGACCGGCCTGTGCCGCATCCAAAGTCAACCGCTTTGTTCCCGCTGACATGGGTTGTTATGATACGGGGCAGATCGCGGTAGGCCAGGTAATAGGTATTCGGGAATTCAAGCCTGGCATAGGATTCCGCCCTGATTGCATTATCCCACGAATTGCTGAATTCGGCATCGAAATTCGTATTCATTGATGGATTGTCTTGGTTGGATGAATGATGTGGTGAAAACTAACCGGCTCATTAGTCCGGTTACCGGCCCTTTGCGATAAACTATGTCCCACCGGCGAATTTCAAACGACTTCAGATACGATATGATTCCATCCCCATCGATCGGGCGTCAATCCCGTACGAATATCCTCCAGGGTCCGTTTCAGCCTGAACATGGTTGCATCAGGCCCGGTGTATGTGCCGAAACTTTTGCCTTCGAAATACAGCTCGCGGATGGGGGCCACTGTTGCAGCGGTACCGATGCCAAAAGCCTCGATCCGTTCTCCCTTTTCAATGAACCCGGCAATGCTCCGGTACGAGATCAGCCGCTCCTCCACCTTCATGCCCATTGATACGGCGATTTTAAGCAATGAATCGCGGGTGATCCCTGCAAGCACGGTTTCACCGGCCGGTGGCGTGATCAGGGTGTCGTTGCGTATAAAGCCGATGTTCATGGTCCCGCTTTCTTCGACGAACTCATGGGTTTCGGCATCGGTCCAGATAACCTGGTCGAATCCTTCCTCTACTGCCCTGGCGTATGGATAAAAGCTCATCCCGTAATTGCCGCCGCACTTCGCAAAGCCGGTGCCACCCCTGAAGGCGCGGGCATAATGCTGTTCAACCTTCACCCGGATGGGTTTTAAATAATACGCGCCCACCGGAGAGCAAACGATCATAAACCGGTAATGGTCGGCCACCTTTACACCCAGACGATCATCGGTGGCAATCATGAAAGGACGGATGTATAACGAGGTCCCCTGCCCCTTCGGCACCCAGTGGCGATCGAGACTGATCAGCGCATCCATGGCCCCTGTGAACAACGCCTCCGGAACAGGGGGCATGCACATGCGTTCAAGCGAACGGTTGAACCGGCGCGCGTGATCCCGGGGCCTGAAAATCGAGATCCTGCCGTCCGAAAGACGGAACGCCTTCATACCCTCGAAGACTGTCTGACCATAATGAAACGCGCTGGTAAACGGCGTCATCTGCATCGGCGCATAGGGAACAATCTCCTGATCGCGCCACTGCCCTTCGTCATAATCGGTCACGAACATATGATCGGTCGGAATTTTGCCGAATTCAAGGTTTTCAAAATCAACCTCGTGATAACGCTCAACAACCGTGGGTTGAACGGTGAACCTGGATGTTAATGTTGTTTTCATTGATGTGATAATTAATAGGTTTGAATCTCCTGACAAAATTCCGGCATCTTTATGTGCCATAACAGATACAATTTTTGTATTTTTGACCAGTACAGAAAAATCATCCATCGGTAAAATCGTAAATCCATGAAATCCAACCTCCACGCCAGCCATCTCTACCTTCAGATAGCCGGAAACATTGAGCAAAAGATCGAAAAACGGGTGCTGAAAGCGGGTGAGAAACTGCCTTCCGTCAGGACCATCTGCCGCGAGCATGGCGTGAGTATGAGCACCGCACTTGAGGCTTACTACCATCTTGAAGGCAAAGGATTGATAATGTCGAGGCCGAGATCGGGTTATTTTGTCAGCCGGCATGGCCGCAATGGCCTGGCTGGTCCCAGTCGCAGTTTGCCGGTCATTGTCGAGAATAAGGATGAGACCAACCAGCTGGTCGGCAAGGTGTACGCGAATTTCCGCACCGACGAATCGGTGCGGTTTTCACTGGGAGTTCCTGCCCAGGAGTTCCTGCCCGTTGCCCGGCTGCAGAAAGAACTCAGCAAGGCGATCCTCCGGCTGCCGGGCCATGGCACCCAGTATGAATCGGTGCAGGGCAATGAGAAACTGAGGAGGCAACTGGCCATGCAGACCCTTCACTGGAAGGGTGACGTGGCTCCCGACGACTTCATCATCACGTCGGGTTGCATGGAGGCCATCTGCCTTAGCCTGATGTCGGTCACGAAACCGGGCGACACCATTGCCACCGAGAGTCCGGTCTATTTCGGGTTGCTTCAGCTGGCGCACGGGCTCGGGTTGGATGTCGTTGAATTGCCTACCGATGCCCGGACGGGGATTGATGTTGCAGCGCTGAAATCACTTGCGGCCAGCGGTAAGATCAAAGCCTGCTGCCTGATCAGCAACTTCAACAACCCGCTTGGCAGCTGCATCCCCGATGAGTCCAAAAAGGAGATCACCCGGTTCCTGGCCCGGCACCGGGTCATCATCATCGAGGATGACCTCTATGGCGAGCTGTTCTATGGTAGTCAGCGGCCGTTGACCTGCAAAACCTTCGACACCGATGGCAGCGTCATGTGGTGCGGCAGCATATCTAAAACGCTTGCCCCGGGGTTCCGTGTCGGGTGGGTGGCCCCCGGCCGGTTCAAGGAACAGGTGATGCGGCAAAAGCTCTTCAACTCCATCTCCACGACCTCCATCCCGCAGGAGGCGGTGGCTACGTTTTTCGAATCGGGCCGGTACGAGAACCACCTCAGGAAACTCAGGGGGACCCTTCACGCCAACAGCCTGAAAATGATCGACGCCGTTGTGCGGAACTTTCCAAAGAGCACCCGGATCAGCAGTCCGGCCGGAGGATTCGTGACCTGGATCGAACTCGATCATGCCATCAATACATCGCTGTTGTTTGATACCTTGATCGCCCTGGGGATCAGCATCGCTCCCGGCAGGATGTTCACCCTGAGAAACCAGTATTACAACTGCATGCGGCTGAGCTACGGGCTGGTGTGGAATGAAAAGACGGAACAGGCCATCGTTGCGATCGGCAAAGCCATCCGGGAAGCTGGCCAATAACATTGCCGCATCCGGAGAAAAATATTATTTGTAATCAGTCTGTTTTAATAAACTTTGTTTATATTTGTTCGTCATAACCAAAATCTTAGCCTATGAATTCAAAAATTATCGTTGCGACCATCGCCGGCGGGGTAGCCTACTTTCTGCTGGGATGGCTTATTTACGGAATCCTCCTGATGGATTTCTATACCGCCAACACCATCCAGTATGCCGGACTGTGGAAGGAGATGCCCAACCTGCTGTTGATGTTTCTTTCAAACCTGCTCGGGGCATTCCTGCTGGCTTTCATTTTCAACCGCTGGGCAGGGATAAAGACCTTCTTAGGCGGACTCACCGGTGGATTGATCCTCGGGTTGATCCTGGCGTTGATGTGGGATCTCTACTTCCTGTCGTCCATGAACCTCTATTCGGTCACCCTGGTGGTGGTTGATGTCATTGTCAGCACCATTTTCACGGGTATCATCGGAGGTTTGATAGGATGGATACTGGGATTTGGCAAAAAAGAAGAGGCAATGGCCTGATTAAAAATACCATTCCCGCAGAAACCGGGTGTTAACGGAGTAATCCATCCAATGCCGGCCCAGGGCCGAACCGACCCGGTGGTTAGCCTGGACATTTTTACTCCTTTTCTTGCGGCTCGGCCGGGGTGATGGCCGGGGTCTCAATGCTATTATTTGTATCGCTTGCCGGTTCGGTAACGGGCTCCTTTTTCTTTTTTTCCGGTTTCCTCTTTTTGTCTGCCTTGTCCTTTGATTTGCCTTTTACTGCCTTCTCTTTCTTTCCCTTTTTCTTGTCCTTCTTCTTGTCCTTCTTTTCCTCCTTTGCCTGGTTTTCGGCAGCCGAAGGGAAAAAGTCAAAATAGATGAGCCGGTGCTTATTCTCGAGAGCGGAGATATCCTTGGCTGAGAGTTCGATGATCTTTTTATCATATTCAACAAACAGCAGATCATTCTCTGCATCCCGGAATATCACCACCGATCTTTTTTTATTGACCTGTTTGATGAGTTTCCTGACATCTTTCAGATTTCCCCTGATCTGTACCTGAGGTAATTGTTCCTTTGTTTTATTCTTCGATTTCATGATATGATGGATTGGTTATACCGGATGTGAAACGCTCCTTACAATTTCATTAACTTTGTTTTGCAGGAAGACCATTCAAAGATAAGCTAAAAACACCAAACTTCGACAATGTCGGTTTTTTACAATCCCATCGGCAGGCACAGGTGTAATTTTGCCGCATCATCATTAAAAACTACCAGACATGAAACAGTTAATCAGTTTTTTCGAGATCCCTGCTTCTGACTTCGGCAGGGCGGTACACTTTTACGAGAAAGTCTTTGAATTGAAAATTAATGTTTGCGACTGCGGCCCGGAAGAGATAATGGGGTTTTTTCCTGAACCGGAAGTGGGTCCGCGAGGAGCCATCATACTGGCAAAAGGATTCGGTCCGGCACAGGGTGGCATCCTTATCAGTTTCACCATCGAAAATCTTGATTCGACGCTCGAACGGGTCGTCCAATCGGGCGGCGGTGTCCATATCCCGAAAACCCGCATCGAGGCAGAAGGGCAGGGATGGTTCGCCGTGTTCACCGACAGTGAAGGAAACAGGGTCGGCCTTCACCAGCATCATGAATGATTTATAACCGCTTGCAGGATCCGATGACTCTCCGGATATTTGTTGCCCCGTGATGAATTACCTGATTAAAAAACCTTGTGGTGTCCTGGCGGAGGTGGTCGATTATTTCTGGATCATCGACCATTCCGCCAATAACTCAGCTCATTCCGAAAGGGTTTATCCTCAGGGCTTTCTGCAGATGATGTTCTATTTCGGG
>CAYYPH010000015.1:0-100610 GCA_964473485.1 uncultured Prolixibacteraceae bacterium
CCCGTCGGGGTGGGGGGACCCCGTCGGGGTGGGGGGACCCCGTCGGGGTGGAGGGACCCCGTCGGGGTGGAGGGACCCCGTCGGGGTGGGGGGACCCCGTCGGGGTGGGGGGACCCCGTCGGGGTGGAGGGACCCCGTCGGGGTGGAGGGACCCCGTCGGGGTCTGTTTCTGTTGTTTAACAATTCACAAAGTTTTGATACCTTTGCCCGCAGCGAAAAACTTAAAAAGGACTATATATGATCACCAACAACTTTGCAAGAAGGCACAACGGCCCCTTTGGAAATGAGATTGATACCATGCTCAATAAGATCGGCGTTTCATCCATTGACCAATTGATCGATCAAACTGTACCAGCAGCAATCAGGATGAAGGAACCACTTATCCTTCCCGCTGGTATGAACGAATTCCAGTACCTGAACCACATCAAGGCCATTGGTGCGAAAAACAAACTCTTTAAAAGTTTTATCGGCATGGGTTACTATGACACCATTGTGCCGGCAGTCGTCCTCAGGAATATCCTGGAAAATCCCGGTTGGTACACAGCGTATACCCCTTACCAGGCTGAAATATCACAGGGCAGGCTCGAGGCTTTGCTGAATTTCCAGACCATGGTCTGCGACCTGACAGCCATGCCCATTGCCAATGCATCGCTGCTTGACGAGGGAACGGCTGCAGCCGAGGCAATGATCATGTTATTTAACAGCCGTTCGAGGGAGGCGGTAAAACGCGGCGCAAACCGTTTTCTGGTTTCCGAAACCCTCTTCCCGCAATCCGTTGACGTGATCAAAACCCGGGCAATACCATTGGGCATTGAGTTGGTAAGCGGGAAACTGGAAGATTTTGACTTCAATGAAATGGTGTTCGGATGCGTGATCCAATATCCGGATCAATACGGAGCCGTTTCTGATCATACCGAATTTGTCAGAAAGGCGCACGATGCCGGAGTAATGGTTGCAGTCGCTGCCGATCTTCTCAGCCTTACCCTGCTGACTCCTCCCGGCGAATGGGGGGCCGACATTGTATTCGGAACCACACAGCGTTTCGGCATCCCGATGGGTTATGGCGGTCCGCATGCTGCTTACTTTGCTACCCGCGATGAGTACAAGCGGCAGATGCCCGGCCGAATAATCGGCGTTTCGGTGGATGCAAACGGCAACAGGGCTTTGCGAATGGCCCTTCAAACCCGCGAACAGCATATCAAGCGTGAAAAAGCCACCTCCAACATCTGTACTTCACAGGTGCTCCTTGCAGTGATGGCCGGCATGTATGCCGTTTATCACGGGCCCAAAGGACTCCGGCAGATTGCAAGGCACATCAACATCCTGACCGGCGTTTTATCGCAGGAGGTGAAACTGTATGGTTATGAACAGTTGAACATGAACTTTTTCGACACCGTGCTGATCAGAGTCCCTGAAAACATCAGTCTTGAAACCATCCGTTCGTTGTCTTTGCAGCATGAAATGAACCTCCGTTATATCGGCAGCAACAAGATCGGGATCAGCATTGATGAAACGACCTCGCTTACGGATATCAACACCCTTGTTGGCATCCTTGCAAAGGCCGCCGGAAGGAGCTATACCGAGTTTGTCTGCAACCCTAAAGAGTGCGAAAAGATACAGACTTTCCCTGCAAATCTTACCCGCACCTCTGCGTATCTCACACAGCCGGTCTTCAACAGTTTCCATTCTGAGACCGAGATGATGCGTTATATCAAGAAGCTGGAGATCAAGGATCTAGCCCTGAACCGATCGATGATCCCCCTGGGGAGTTGCACCATGAAGTTAAACGCTGCTGCCGAGCTTTTTGCATTAAGCTATCCCGAATTCGGAGGCATGCATCCCTTTGTCCCGAAGGACCAGGCGGAGGGTTATCAGATACTGATCGATGGGTTGGCTAAAGACCTTGCCACAATTACCGGTTTTGATTCAGTCTCTTTCATGCCCAACTCCGGAGCGGCCGGGGAATACACCGGACTCCTTGTCATCCGCGAGTATCATATCGCCAACGGACAGGGTCACCGGAACATTTGCATCATCCCCTCCTCTGCCCACGGAACCAATCCCGCGAGCGCAGCCATGGCCGGGATGAAGATCGTGGTTGTCAAATGCGACGACCACGGGAATATTGACATCGACGATCTCCGCTCAAAGGCGGTTGAGAGTAAAGACTCACTCTCGTGCCTGATGATCACCTATCCCAGCACACATGGAGTTTTTGAGGAGGAGATACTGGAAATTATCGACATCATTCATGAAAACGGTGGACAGGTGTATATGGATGGCGCCAATATGAATGCCCAGGTTGGTCTTACAAGCCCGGGGCTGATTGGGGCCGATGTATGTCATCTGAATCTTCACAAGACATTCGCCATTCCTCACGGCGGAGGAGGCCCCGGCGAAGGACCCATTGCTGTTGCAAAACACCTCACCCCTTACATGCCAAAGCACGTCTGCATTGAGACCGGCGGCAAGGAAGGAATTTCAGCAGTTGCATCTGCCCCTTACGGCAGTGCCCTGATCCTGACCATTTCCTATGCATATATCAAGATGATGGGCGGAAGCGGACTCACCGAGGCTACAAAAATGGCCATACTCAACGCAAACTACCTCAAATCATGTCTTGAACCCCATTATCCGATCCTCTATTCGGGAAAAAACGGGCGCTGTGCTCATGAAATGATCGTCGACTGTAATGGAATAAGCAGGCAAACGGGCATCGGTGCGATCGACATTGCCAAGCGACTGATGGATTATGGATTTCATGCTCCCACGGTGGCCTTCCCGGTACACGGTACGCTCATGGTCGAACCCACCGAAAGTGAACCTTTCTCGGAATTAAACCGGTTCATCGAAGCCATGATCATGATCAAAGGTGAGATTGACGAGATTGCCGGAGGAATTGCTGACAAGACAAACAACGTAATCATGAAGGCTCCGCATACCGCCCTGATGGTCTCTTCCGATGAATGGACGCACCCCTATTCTCGGCAAAAGGCGGCATTCCCGGTTGACTCACTGAGGGAAGATAAATACTGGCCCACAGTTACCCGGATCGACGATGCCTTTGGTGACCGGAACCTTTGCTGCACGGTTTAGTGAACACTCGGAAAAGAGGGTTCACTTTTGACTGGCGATCCAGGAGTCGATTTTACGGAGGGCCTGATAGCCCTGCTTCAGGATTCCAATGTAACTCAGAAAACCATGAATCATCTCTTCATAAACCAATGTGGAGACCTCCACTCCTGATTCTTTCAGTCTCTCAGCATACATCAGGCCTTCGTCCCGCAATGGGTCATGACCCGAAACGATAACCAGGGCAGGGGGGAGACCCCTCAGATCGGCCTTCCTGAGTGGAGAAACATATTGATTATCAGCATCATCCTGGTTTTCAAGATACTGGTTCCAGAACCATACCATATCGGTCTTCGAAAGGCCGTAACCATCAGCAAACTCAAGATATGACTGCTTTTCCGGCTTCCAGAAATCGGTAACCGGGTATATCAGAATTTGCCCTGCAATGTTTTTACAGCCAGGACCTTGATCTTTACCGGCCGACCGCCATTCGTCCCGCAGCCGCAGGGCGGTAACCGCTGCCAGGTTCCCTCCCGCACTGTCTCCTGCAAGGAACATCTTTTCAACTGGCAAATCCCATTGACCGGCATTTTTAAGTATCCAGTCAGTTGCCTCAAAACAATCCTCCACAGCGACCGGAAATTTATATTCAGGGGATCTCCTGTAACCAACAGAAACCACGTATGCTGAAGCGGTATCGCACAAATGCGTACAGATCGGATCGTAAGTGTCGAGATCAAAAAAGACCCAGCCTCCGCCATGAAAGAAAACAATAACTGGAGTATTCTCGTCAAAGCCTTGTTGTTCCTTTCTCACAGGGACATAAACCCTGACCGGCAGATCTCTACCGGCCAGGGACAACCGATAATTCCTGATCTGGCCTACATCCTTAACAGGTATGTTCATACTGGCCATGCCATTTTCGACCTGTTCCCTTGCAAGTGCAAGCGGGATGTCGTAAATATGAGGTTGTGCAGCTGCCGCAATGGCAGTCAGAAGGGCCTTTGCCTTGGGATCAAGAGATCTTTCCATGGTGGTTCAGTGTGGTTCATTTACATCCGGTCAAGGCATGATTTGATCTTTTGCCATGTATTTTCGATATCCTGATCGAGCCCGACCGAGAAACGAACCAGGCCTTCTGAAAGTCCCATCTCCTTTTGGATCTCTTCAGGGACTTCAGAGGATGTACTTTTTCCGGAGTTGCTGAACAATGTTTTAAAATATCCAAGGCTGACGGCCAGGTAACCAACCCCGGCGTGCTCCATCATTTCCATTAGTTTTGCTGCGCGATCGGCCGTACCCATGTCGATGGCAATCAGTCCGCCGAACCCGAATTCCGGATTCATCATCCTCTTGAGCGTTTCGTGTCCCGGATGGTCTTCAAGCCCGGGATAGTTAATCTTAACGTTACATTCCCTGAACTTCCTGGCCAGGTAATCAGCGTTCCTGCTATGCTGTTTCATCCGGATATGGAGGGTATGCAGGTTTTTCAGGATGCCCGATGATCGCAGGGGATCCAGTGCAGGGCCAAGCAACATTGCAGTACCGTCATTCACATTGCTGAGGGCATCGATAAAATCTTTGGATGCACAAATCGCTCCGGCTACGCAATCATTCTTTCCGTTGATAAATTTGGTCATGCTGTAAATCACCACATGGGCTCCCTGCAGTGCCGGAGCCACAATCATGGGTGTGAAAGTATTATCCACCACCAGTTTAATCCCGTGATCATTTGCAATCCCGGCCAGGGCTGGCAGGTCGGAGATCTGAAGCAGCGGATTGGTCATGGTCTCCGTGTAGATCATCTTCGTATTCGGACGTATCGCCTTCCTGACATCCTCAAGCTTCGTGATGTCGACAAAGGTCACCTCGATATTGAATTTTTTCACATAGTTGTATAAAAAGGCAAACGTTCCGCCGTAGGTGGTCAGACTGCAAACGATATGATCGCCGCTGTTGCAGATCTGCAAAATGGAACAAGTGATGGCGGCCATCCCCGAAGCAGTCACCCATGCAGATTCGGTACCCTCCATGACAGCGAGGGCATCAGCAAGATATTTGTTGCTGGGATTCCAGTGCCTGGAATAGAGAAAGCAACCTTCGGCCTCGCCCTGGAATGTTTCGAGCATTGTCTTAGCCTGCATAAAGGTAAAGGTGGCAGAATCACACACCGAGGGGTTTACATCGCCATATTCCCCAAACTGGAGCAATTCAAAGATCTTTGTGGATGGATCATTTTTCATAGACAAACTGATTAAATGGGATAATGATTAACGAAAGGCCTGGCACCGAGGCAGGACCATCGCGCAAAATTAACACATTGCTGAGTAATTGAAAAGGAATCTGATGAATCAGTAACGAAAAAGCCTTACACCAGATGGCGTGCCGTCAGCAGTTGTTTCAGCACATCATAGTCATCAACAACCGGGAACTGCGGAAAATCCCTGATCACGTTTGCTGGAGGCCGGAAAAGGATCCCGACTTCGGCCTGCTGCAGCATGCTGCAGTCGTTGTACGAATCGCCCATCGCAATCACCTGGTAGTTAAGTGATTGAAGTGCCTCCACCGTGCGCCGTTTCGGATCGGCCTGTCGAAGTTTATAACCGGTGATCCTCCCGGTTTCATCCGTTATCAGCGAGTGACAGAACAGGGTTGGCCTGCCCAGCTGTTGCATCAGGGGATCGGCGAATTGGATGAAGGTATCGGAAACCACGATGAGTTGTGTCCGCTCCTTTAACCAACCAATGAACTCCAGGGCACCTGGGAGCGGCCGGATGAGGGCAATTACTTCCTGGATGTCGGGCAACTTCAAACCATGACGGTCGAGAATTTCCATTCGCTGATGCATCAGCAGGTCATAGTCAGGTTCGTCACGGGTGGTACGGCGAAGTTCAGCAATCCCGGTTTTTTCGGCGACATTGATCCACACTTCCGGAACAAAAACGCCTTCAAGGTCAGAACAAACAATATTCATCGATAACGTCAGGATTTTGGGAATGATTAAGCAATGGGTTCTGAATATCTGATTTATGGTAAAAATGTATCAAGGAGATACGTTTTGAACTCCGTGAATTCCGTCCCAATTTCCGTTATAAATTCCTGCCTTTCGTCAAGACCGGCAAGACTTGGCGGAACCGGAGGATCAAAACCAAGAAGTTGCCTGATCTCATCAGGAAATTTAGCCGGGTGAGCGGTTTCGAGTGAGACGCAAAGCTGCTCGTTCTTTTCGGCCGGCAGGCAAGTACCGAGATACCGGTCAAGGGCGGCCCATCCCACAGCTCCGTGAGGTTCAAGTAAAACGGCATAATCCCTGTAAGTTTTCCGGATGGTCTCGCGGGTAAGTTCATCACTGATGCTTACTGAGAAGATTTTTTTCCTCATATCATCAAGGCCGGCTTGCCGGTGAATGATCCCCTGTTCGTCCATCTGCCCGCCGAAAAGGTGCACAAGCCGGGCAAGGTTGCTGGGATGACCAACATTCATGGCGCTGGAGATACAGTTTTTCGAAGGTTCTATCTTGTTATACCGACCAGTTTGGAGGTACGCCGGGTATTCATCGTTCGCATTGGTGGCAATAATGAATTTTCCGACCGGCAACCCCATTCGTTCAGAAAGGACACCTCCCATCATGTCGCCAAAATTCCCGGAAGGAACGGAAAAGATGATCTTTTCTCCTCGTTCGCAATCTGCCAGGCGCGACCATGCATAAAAGTAATAGACGATCTGGGGAATCAGCCGGCCTATATTGATGGAATTTGCCGATGAAAGTGACAGACCGGAAAGATCAGGATCGGAAAATGCCCGTTTAACCAATGCCTGGCAATCATCAAACTTTGCTTCGAGTGAAAGAATATGAATGTTGTTTCCGAGGGTTGTCATCTGCCGTCGCTGCCTGTCGGTCACCTCCGACCTGGGGAACAGGACAACGACCCTGATGTTATTCATCCCATAGAATGCGTTGGCCACAGCCGAGCCTGTATCGCCTGAAGTTGCCGTAAGTATGAGCAATTTCCGGTTTTCCCTGTCCAGGTAGTATTGCATGAGTCTTGCCATCATCCTGGCAGCAAAGTCCTTGAAAGAGGCGGTAGGGCCCCTGTCGAGCCGCATGATGTAGTTCCGTCCGGAGACGGGTTCCAGGGGAACCGGAAAATCATAGGATGCCCTGGTAATCGCTTGCAATATCTCCGTATCAATTTCGCCGTACAGAAAAGACCAAGCAACCCGGAATGCGATCTCATCATAGTTAAGCCCCGGAAATTCTTTCAGCATTTCGCCGGAGATCTGTGGAATGGTCACCGGCATGTAAAGTCCCCGGTCCGGGGCCTGCCCGCTGAGAAGGGCCTGACTGAAAGTAACGGGCTGAGCTTTCCCGTTGGTCGAGCAAAAAAGCAATCTCTCTTTCATTATATCTCTTTTCGCATTGACGAAGCGGATGCGCCACCGGCGGAATAAGCCGGTGCAGTGACTGAAACCTTCCTGCCATCGAGTACTGAAAGGGCCTGATCGAGGTCGGATATGATGTCGTCGGGATGTTCAGCCCCAACACACAACCGGATTAAATTCGAAGGGATCCCTGCCAGCTTCCGGCCCTCCTCCCCCTGCTGCGAATGGGTTGATATGGCCGGGATGGTGGCCACCGATTTAATCCTTCCCAGGTCTGTAGCCCTCCATATCCTGACGAAAGCGCTGAAAACCTTACGGGTGTCGGCAGCATCTCCCCTGACCAGGAACGACATCAGATGTCCGTATCGATTTACAGGGGCGCCGTATTGCGAATCCAGTTCGGAATCAGCCAGGAAGAGATACCTCGATGCCAGTTCATGCAGGGGGTGGGATTTTAGTCCAAGGTATTCAACCCGTTCAATATGCGGATGTTGAGAAAGATATTCGGCAATTCTCAGGGTGTTCCTGCTTAACGTATCCATCCGCATCCTGAGAGTTCTGATATCATTGATGGCCAGAATTGCCGTAAGTGGTGAGATGCAGGGACCGTTGTCGCGATTGGGCAACAATTTAAGATAATTGGCAAAATCAGCCTTCATTTCGGGTGATCCCACCCTTGAGACAATGTCCTTTTTAGAGATAACCGCACCCGAGATTCCAAATCCACTGGTCGACAGCGATTTAGTGACTGACTGAACCACGATGTCGGCTCCATGTGCCAGGGGTCTGAGCAAGGCAGGCGTTGCAACCGTGGAATCGATGATCAGTGGAATACCATATTTGTGCGCTAGTTTGGCCACGGCCTCAAGGTCAAAAAAGGCCTGGCTTGGATTACTGGGCATCTCACCATATAAAAAACGAGTATGATCATCGATAAGTGATTCCCAGGAGGAAAGGTCTGCCGAATTGACGACTTTCCGCCATTCGATCCTGCGTTCAGCATCTTTCCTGATGGAGAACTGCTGGTAGGTACCGCCGTATACCTGGGTGGTGGCAACGAAGTTGACAGGTGCGGAAGGATCCTCGGGATCGGCCACCAGGAACGGATCGACAGCGCTCTGGATGGCAGCCATTCCGGAAGATGTGGCAATGCAGGACGTTTCGAGACCGGTGCCGTAACCCTCAAGCAAGGCCAGAACCCCTTCGAGGTAATAAACAGAGGGGTTGGCTATTCTGGAATAACACCATGTTGGTATGGTGTAGCCCAGGGCGGCTTCCATTTCATCGGCATCCCGGTATCCCTGTGAGGTTGACATGTAAACCGGTTCGATGATCGACCCCTGGTTGAAATCGAGCGCTTCCTGCATGGAGTAAATCCCGTGAGTCGCAATGGTATCAAACCGGCATCCGCTCATCCTTTTCAGATGATCTTTATGCCAGTCGAGCGCTTTTGAAGCAGCATTCTGATAAAATTCAATTCCCTTCTGAGTCATGGTGCACTTCTTTAATTTGTTAACATAGATCTGAGAATTCAACCGCAAGGTAGCATTCTTTGGATATTCTGCAAAGAAACATCCTAAAAAATCGCAGGTACCGGGAGTGCATTATCACCGGATTATTTCAATAGACTATTTTTTGTAATTTCGCACATTCAAAAAAAAGACTATCATGAATTACGATATCATAGTTATTGGCAGTGGTCCCGGTGGTTACGTGGCCGCCATAAGGGCCGCCCAGCTTGGGTTCAAGACAGCCGTGGTGGAACGGGCCGAATTAGGGGGCATCTGCCTGAACTGGGGATGCATACCTACCAAAGCCTTGCTGAAAAGCGCCGATGTTTTCCATCATGTCCAGCATGCCATCGATTACGGGATCTTCGCCGAAGAACCCAAACCCAATTTCAGTGCCATGATCAGCCGCAGTAGGAATGTTGCCGATACCATGAGCAAGGGCATCCAGTATTTATTAAAGAAAAACAAGGTTGAACATATACAGGGAACAGGGGTTCTTAAGCCGGGAAAGAAGGTTGGGGTGACTGATGCCAGCGGGCAATCCGTCGTCCATTCGGCCGAACATATCATTATTGCCACCGGTGCGCGTTCGCGAGAACTTCCCAATATCAGGCAGGACGGCAGACGGATCATTGGTTACAGGGAAGCCATGACGCTTCCTGAACAACCAAAAACCATGGTAGTCATCGGATCGGGTGCCATTGGTTCCGAGTTTGCATGGTTTTACCAGACCATTGGAACGAAAGTCACACTTGTTGAGGTTTTACCCAACATAGTTCCTGTTGAAGATGAAGAGGTTTCGAAGACACTCGAACGTTCTTTCAAGAAGGCCGGAATGAAAGTGATGACTGGGGTTTCCGTGGAATCCGCAGAGGCCGGCGAAAACGGTTGCAAGGTGATTGTGAGCACCAAAAAGGGGTTGGAAATCCTGGAATGTGACATTGTTCTTTCAGCCGTGGGCATCACAACCAACACGGAAGGAATCGGATTGGAGGAGGTCGGCATTGCCACCGAGAAAGGCAAAGTAGTCGTTGATGACTTTTACCGCACCGGGGTGGAAGGGTATTATGCGATTGGCGATATTGTCAGAGGGCCCGCGCTGGCCCACGTCGCCTCGCATGAAGGGATCATCTGCATTGAGAAGATCGCAGGAAAACATGTTGAGCCGTTGGATTACACAAATATTCCCGGTTGCACCTATACCCATCCCGAAATCGCGTCGGTTGGCCTCACCGAAAAAGCTGCCCGTGAAGCGGGACACGACATCCTTGTGGGCAAATTTCCATTTACGGCTTCGGGCAAGGCAACGGCCGCCGGTGCCCGCGAAGGATTCATCAAGGTTATATTCGACGCAAAATACGGTGAGTGGCTCGGAGCCCACATGATCGGAGAAAATGTCACGGAGATGATCGCCGAGGTAGTTGTGGCAAGGAAGCTCGAAACGACCGGCAAGGAGATCATTGAATCGGTCCACCCGCATCCAACCCTCAGCGAAGCCATCATGGAAGCTGTTGCGCAGGCCTACGGTGAATGTATACACCTTTAAAAAGCATTGGGGAAAAACCTCTGTGAACGCATAAAGTTCAATCTGAGCATATGGATGCTTGATTAACATTGTTTCTGAGAAGGGTTCCCCCTTAAGATATCGGAAGAAATCACATCAAAAAGTCAACCATGGAGATCATCACCACTCCGCTTAAGGGTTTATTGATCATTAAACCTGATGTTTTTGAAGATGAAAGGGGATATTTCTTTGAATCCTTCAATCACGAAAAATTCCTGAAACTTGGATTGGACCTGCACTTTGTACAGGATAATGAATCGAAATCGAAAAAGGGCGTATTGCGCGGGCTCCATTTCCAGGCACCGCCTTTTGAACAGGGAAAACTGGTGCGGGTGATGAGGGGATCGGTTTTGGATGTGGCAGTGGACATCAGGAGGGATTCCCCTACTTACGGGCGTTGGGAATCAATTATCCTATCGGGGCAGAACAAGTGGATGTACTGGATTCCGGCTGGTTTTGCCCATGGCTTTGTTACTTTGGAAGACGATACGATCTTTTTCTACAAATGCACCAACGTGTATAACAAAGCTTCTGAAGGCAGCATTCTCTGGCATGACGGTGACCTGAACATCAACTGGGGAATTGAAAACCCTGTAATCTCTGAAAAAGACAAAGCAGCTCCATTGTTTCGGCAATTCAACAGCCCTTTCTGATATGAAAAGAAAATTTTTTCTTTCCGGCGGAATTGCATTACTGGTAGTGGTAGCGTTTTTTTCCATCCGGGCCCTGATCAGTAAGAGTGATGCTGACAGAAAATATAACGGGTTATTTCACCGGCACACCAAGATATTCGCCCCACCTGTTCCGTCCGTCGCTTCATTTGCAGGAGAACCGGTCCCGCTCGACAAATATTACGTAAGGGAAGCGCTTGAGCGTGAGATCCTCGCTGCCACGTTCATGCATACCAGCACAATCCTGATGTTCAAACGCGCCAACCGTTGGTTCCCTGTGATCGAACCCATTCTGAAACAGCAGGGAATTCCGGATGACTTCAAATACCTGGCACTTGCCGAAAGCAACCTGGCCAATGTGGTATCGCCGGCCGGCGCCGAAGGATACTGGCAATTTTTAAAACCCACCGGGCAGAAATACGGTCTTGAAATCAATGATAACGTGGATGAGCGATATCATATGATCAAGGCGACAGTAGCGGCATGCAGTTATTTTTCGGAAGCTTACGGCAAATTCGGAAACTGGACACTGGCCGCGGCCTCATATAACCGCGGGCTGGACGGTTTGTCAAGAGCGCTTGAGAACCAGGCGGTATCTAATTTCTACGACCTGTACCTGAACGACGAGACTTCCCGGTACATCTACCGAATCGTGGCCATGAAAGAGATCTACAATCATCCGGTCAGGTACGGTTTTTATCTCCGTCAGCAGGATTTTTATCCCCAGGTTCCCACCCGTAGCGTTATAGTCGACAGCAGCATCAGCAACCTGCCTCAGTTTGCAAAACAGATGAACAGTAATTTCAGGATCCTGCGGGAACTGAATCCCTGGATACAGAATTACACGCTTCCCAATAAATCAAGGAAAACCTATACCCTGCTTTTCCCTCTTGATAATTCGGTCAGCCAGAAAGCACTCATGGAGAAAGTCCCGGTGAGTGAAATTTTCTATCATGACACGCTGAAAATCAGCGAAGTTAACTAATCAACATATCCAGTTCAGCGGTGGAGGAATATTTGGAAGTCTTCGGAGCCCGGGTCCACAACTTAAAGAACATCGACCTTGTCATACCGCGAAAAAAACTCGTGGTTCTGACCGGTCTGAGCGGCAGCGGAAAATCGTCGCTCGCTTTCGACACCATTTACGCCGAGGGGCAGCGTAGGTATATGGAAACCTTTTCTGCATACGCCCGTCAGTTTATTGGGAACCTTGAACGGCCCGATGTGGATAAGATAAACGGGCTCAGCCCGGTCATTGCCATTGAGCAGAAATCGACCAGCAGAAATCCCCGGTCAACGGTAGGTACCATCACCGAAATATACGATTTCATGCGCCTGCTCTACGCCCGGATCGCCGATGCATTTTCCTACGAAACCGAAGAGCTGATGATCAGGTACAGTGAGGAGCAGATACTGTCATTGATCCTTTCGAAATACAACGGGAAGGAGATCTCGATCCTTGCCCCTGTGGTGAAAGGGCGTAAGGGGCATTACCGCGAACTGTTCGACCAGATCCGGAAGCAGGGTTTCCTGCATGTCAGGATTGATGGTGTGGTAAAAGAGATCACCGTCGGACTTCAGCTTGACAGGTATAAAATTCATGATATTGAGATCGTTATTGACCAGTTATCGGTAAGGCCCGGGATCAGGAACCGGCTGTCGGGTTCTGTCAGTCTTGCCATGCGGCAAGGCAAGGAACAACTCATGGTGCTCGAACACGAAACAGGTACTGCCGGGCATTTCAGCAAAATGCTGATGTGTCCGACCACCGGAATTTCGTATGATGAACCCGAGCCCAATTCTTTCTCCTTCAACTCACCTTACGGTGCCTGCCCAAAATGTAACGGCCTGGGAACCATCACTGAGGTTGACATCACCAAAATCATTCCCGACACTTCAAAAAGCATAAAAAAAGGCGGGATCGTTCCGATCGGGGAATATAAAAATTCCTGGATCTTTAAGCAGATAGAGGCCATCGGCGAAAAATACGAATTTGACCTGAACACCCCTATCGCCGAGATACCCGAAAATGCCATCAACATGATCCTTTACGGCTCGGACGAGATACTCCGGGTGAAAAATGAATATCTTGGCGTTACCTCTCATTATTCAATGAGTTACGAAGGGATCATCAATTTTATAAACTCCCAGAATGCCGAGACTGCTCCGGCCGGCATCGTGAAATGGGCCGGGTCGTTTATGAACCGCAAACCTTGTCCGGAGTGTCACGGTGCAAGGCTCAAAAAAGAATCCCTGCATTTCAGGATCGGTGGAAAGAATATCTCCGAACTGGCCTCGATGGACCTGGTCAACCTTCAGCATTGGCTTGAAAAGATTGACCGGCAGCTCGACGAACGAAAAAAGACCATTGCCTTTGAGATCCTTCGGGAAATACGCACCCGGATCCAGTTCCTGCTCGATGTCGGGATCGGGTATCTTACGCTCAACCGGACCGCGCGCAGTCTTTCCGGGGGTGAGAGCCAACGCATCAGGCTAGCCACCCAGATTGGTTCACAGCTTGTCGGAGTTCTCTACATCCTTGATGAACCAAGCATCGGCCTGCACCAGCACGACAACATGCGGCTGATAAACGCCCTGAAAAGCCTCCGTGATGGCGGCAACTCGGTGGTCGTTGTGGAACACGACCAGGAGACAATCATGGCTGCCGACCACGTTATCGATATCGGTCCGGGGGCAGGCGTGCACGGGGGAAGGGTTGTGGCTGAAGGAACACCAGCCGAAATCATGAAGAGCAGGCATCTGACAGGTCTTTACCTCAGCGGACAGAAGAGGATCAACATTCCCGGCGAAAGACGCAAAGGCAATGGCCATCTGCTTGTCCTCTCCGGGGCCAGCGGGAACAACCTCAAAAACGTAACACTCGAACTCCCACTCGGAACCCTTATTTGTGTAACCGGGCTAAGTGGAAGTGGCAAGTCATCCCTTATCAACGAAACCCTTTATCCCATCCTTAGCCGGCACTTTTACCGTTCCGACCAGAATCCGCTGCCATTCAGGGAGATCGACGGCATGCAGCACGTTGACAAAGTAATCGAGATCGACCAGTCGCCGATCGGGAGAACACCCAGGTCGAATCCGGCTACCTATACCAAAGTCTTTGATGAGATCAGGAAACTGTTTGCCAACCTCCCCGAATCAAAAATCAGAGGCTACCAGCCCGGCCGGTTCTCATTCAACGTCAAGGGCGGACGATGCGAAACCTGCAAAGGCGCCGGGCTGCGCGTAATCGAGATGAACTTCCTCCCCGATGTATATGTGCTTTGCGAAAGCTGTCAGGGTCATCGTTATAACCGCGAAACGCTGGAAGTGAGGTACAGGGGAAAATCAATCAACGACGTGTTGAACATGACCATCGAACAGGCTGTTGACTTTTTTGACCCGATCCCTTTCATTGTTCATAAAATAAAAACCCTGAACGAAGTAGGGCTGGGATATATCACCCTTGGACAGCAGTCGACAACCTTATCGGGAGGTGAGGCTCAGCGGGTCAAACTAGCCGCCGAACTGTCGAAGACTGATACCGGAAACACGTTGTACATACTTGACGAGCCCACCACCGGGCTGCATTTCGAGGATGTAAAAGTCCTGCTCTGCGTGCTCAACAAACTGGTTGACAAAGGCAACACGGTGCTTGTAATCGAGCATAACATGGAGGTCATCAAAATGGCCGATCACCTCATCGACATGGGACCTGAGGGTGGTGAACGGGGCGGAGCTATCATTGCAACAGGCACGCCCGAAAGCCTGGCAGAAGGTAATAAGGGTTACACCGCCCTGCACCTTAAAAAGGTACTGAACGGTGAAATGGTTATAAAACATTAGCACTATGGAAAACGAAGAAATCAGGAAAATCGCTGAATCGTTTCAGCCTAAAACATGGACCGAGACCATCAGCCTTGACACCTGGGAGATCTTCAAGGTGATCTCTGAGATGGTGGAAGGATTTGAAAAGCTCAGCAGGATCGGCCCCTGCGTTTCCATCTTCGGATCGGCGCGAACCCACGACGTACATCGTTACTATAAACTCACTGAAGAGATCGCCTACCTGCTTACCAAGTCCGGATTCGGGATCATTACAGGTGGCGGACCTGGAATCATGGAAGCAGCCAACAAAGGGGCACACTTTGCAGGCGGCAAATCAGTGGGTCTGAATATTAATCTTCCTTTTGAACAAAACCCGAACCCGTTCATCGACCGTAATAAGCTGATCAATTTTAATTATTTCTATGTCAGGAAAACTATGTTCATGCGGTATTCGATGGGATTCATCGCACTTCCGGGCGGTTTCGGGACCCTGGATGAGCTGACCGAAGCCATTACCCTGATCCAGACAAAAAAACTGCTGAAGTTCCCGGTCGTTCTTGTATCGGAGGATTACTGGAGAGGGTTGACAGACTGGATTGAAGGCACCATCCTGAAAGAGCAGAACATCCACCGCGAAGACCTGCAGCTTTACAGTATCGTCAACACCGCGGAAGAGGCGGTTCACATCATCAACGAGTTCTATAAGACCTATGCGCTTAAACCCAATTTCTGATGTTAATTATTTGATTATTTTTGCAATATCAACGAATAACACGGAATGCCCGGAAAAAAAAAGAAAATAGCCTCCGAACCGTTGCTTGAGATCGCGATTACTGCCCTGACTGACAAAAAGGCCAGGAATCCTGTCATACTTGATTTTTCCAAACTCAAAGACCGTCTCTGCGATTTGTTCGTTATCTGTCATGGCACCTCACGCACTCAGATTGAGGCGATTGCAGATCACGTTGTATCGGAGGTCAAATCGAAAACCGGAGAAAATCCCTGGCACTGCGAGGGTCTCAGAAACGCGGAATGGATTTTGATCGACTACAGCGACATTGTCATTCATATTTTTCAGGAGGACCGCAGAAAGTTCTACAACCTCGAACAGTTGTGGGCTGACGCGGTGCTGACCCGGATTGAGGAGGCCTGAAAATCAGTCATGACTCATATACCAATACGACATAATGGCAGAGAAAGAAAATAAAGAGAATAAATTCATTCCACCCAAAGGGAAGCGTCCGAAATTTAATTTTTACTGGATTTACGCCATCCTAGCAGTTATATTCATCACCATCCAGATCCTTAATTACAACAACCCGGTGAAGGAGGTCAGTTGGGCCCGGCTGGAGGAGATGCTGATAAGGCAGGATGTGGAAAAGATCGTCATCGTAAATAAGGAGAATGCGGAAATTTTCATAAAGAAGGATAAGATCCAGAGCGACACCCTGTACAAGGAGTTCAACAAAAAGAGTTTTTCGACTGGTACCGGCGCCGCCAATCCGCAATATTATTACCAGATCGGTTCGGAGGAGATTTTTCACGGGCTGCTTAAAGACACGCGCGACACGACCGTGGCGCGGATGAAACGCGACAGCGTTCCATCAACGGTGATAGCAGAATTTCAGAAACAGTACCCCTATCCGCCATCTACCGACACCCGTAAGGATTTCTGGGGTGACATACTGGGATATGTGCTCCCCATCCTGATTCTTGTTGCTGCCTGGTTCCTGATCATGCGGTTCATGAGCAAGGGAGCCGGTGGTGGAGGTCAGATCTTCAATATAGGCAAATCAAAGGCCCAGTTATTTGACAAGGATACAAGCGTAACGATCACTTTCAATGACGTTGCCGGTCTGGAGGAGGCCAAGGTGGAGATCATGGAGATTGTTGATTTTCTCAAGAACCCATCCAAATACACCAACCTGGGTGGAAAGATCCCCAAAGGTGCTTTACTGGTTGGTCCGCCGGGAACCGGTAAGACACTGCTTGCCAAGGCTGTGGCCGGTGAAGCCAAAGTTCCTTTCTTTTCCATTTCAGGTTCCGACTTCGTGGAGATGTTTGTCGGAGTGGGTGCATCGAGGGTCAGGGACCTGTTCAGGCAAGCCAAAGAGAAGGCGCCATGCATCATTTTCATCGATGAAATAGATGCCATCGGCAGGGCCCGTGGCAGAAATGCCATCACCGGTGCTAACGATGAGAGGGAAAACACCCTGAACCAGCTCCTCACCGAAATGGATGGATTCGGCACCAATGCAGGTGTGATCATATTGGCGGCTACCAACCGGGCTGATATTCTTGACCGGGCGCTGATGAGGGCCGGCAGGTTCGACCGTCAGATCAATGTTGAATTGCCGGACCTTGAAGAACGTAAAGCCATCTTCAAGGTACACCTCAAACCCCTGAAACTGGACCCGTCGCTTGATGTTGACTTCCTGGCCAAGCAAACCCCGGGTTTTTCCGGAGCCGACATCGCAAATGTTTGTAATGAAGCTGCCCTGATCGCGGCAAGAAAGAACAAATCGATCATCGAAAAACAGGATTTCCTGGATGCCATCGACCGGATCATCGGCGGACTTGAAAAACGGAACAAGATCATCTCGTCGCATGAAAAGAAAGTGATCGCGTTCCATGAATCAGGTCACGCCTCGGTAAGCTGGTTGCTCCAATACGCTCACCCGCTGGTCAAAGTAACCATCGTACCGCGCGGTAAAGCCCTTGGAGCCGCCTGGTACCTGCCCGAAGAACGGCAGATAACCACTTACGACCAGATGTTCGACGAGATCACTTCGGCTGTGGGCGGACGGGCTTCCGAGGATATCTTTTTCGGAAAGGTATCCACCGGCGCACTCAATGACCTTGAAAAGGTCACCAAACAAGCCTATGCCATGGTGGTATACTTCGGTCTGAACAAAGAGATCGGCAACATCAGCTTTTACGACTCCACCGGTCAGAATGAATATGCCTTCCAGAAACCATACAGCGAAAAAACCGCTGAAGTGATCGACCGTGAGGTAAAAGCCATTGTAGAGTCCGCTTACTTGCGGGCAAAGACCATACTCAATGAAAACCGTGAAAAGGTTGAGAAACTTGCCAATCTCCTGCTCGACAGAGAAGTGATTTTCAGGGAAGATCTTGAGGATATTTTTGGCAAACGTCCGTGGGATAAGGAAGATGAGAACCTTCCCGCATTAAGGCAGGCTGAACAACCTTCACAATCCTGACATTTATGGAAGAGAGCACTGCAAGAGAAAAGATTCTGAAACGAGTCAGGGATGCACTGATCGAAAAGACTGAGCCCCCCTACCCTATCATCGACCAGGAATCTTCAGTCTACAAGGATCTCACAGACTCTCTTGACGTTACATTTGCCGAAGAACTGGTGCAGATTGGAGGAAAATTCGTATACTGTGAAAGTGAGGATGAGTTTCTGAACAACCTTCAGTCTTTCATTGTCGAGAAGGAATGGGGAGTTCTCTATTGCCAGGACCCCAAGTTACATTTCCTGCTCAAACGTGGAGGCATTCCATTTGAAGCCCACACTGATGCCATCCTTGATGCGAAGATTGGCATTACCCGGTGCGAATATCTCATCGCCAGGCTGGGAACCGTTATCGTATCGTCGAGGATGAGCCCGGGAAGAAAAATCACAGTATATCCCGAAACACATCTGATCCTGGCATACACATCCCAGCTGGTCCCGGATCTGAAGCAGGCCTTGTCAGAGCTCAAGAAGAAATACCGTGATAATTACCCATCCATGATTTCACTGATCACGGGTCCGAGCAGGACTGCCGACATAGAGAAAACGCTAGTCATGGGAGCCCACGGTCCCAGGTCATTCTACGTATTCCTGGTTGACGATTCCTCACCTTCCAATCCCTGACAACCGGCAATGAGCAATTTTTGGGCAAGAACAATCACGGGACTGACCATGGTCTTTATTCTGCTTGCTGCCCTTTACCTTGGAGGCTGGTTTTTTGCATCCGTATTCATGTTGATCACGGTCCTGGCTTTATGGGAATTTTATCGCCTGGTATCCGGAATCTCAAAACCACAGATATTCTTTGGCATTGTTTCAGGATCCCTGCTTTACGTCGTACTTACACTCCATTTTTTCTATGGCTCCGATCCCGGCGTCAGTACATGGCTTCATCCGGTCATGGCACTGGTGATCACCTGCTTGCTGTTTTGCCCCTTCATTATTGAGATTTTCCGTAATCAGACCGCTCCACTGATCAATATTGCCATAACCATAACGGGCGTCGTATACGTTGCACTGCCCCTTGCACTGCTCAATTCTTTCAGTTCAGGCGATGCGGTCCGCCTTTCAGGTATCCCCGTGCTGCTTACCGGATATTTTATCCTGACCTGGTTTTACGATACTGCCGCGTACCTTTATGGCAAGCAATTCGGCAGGCACAAGTTTTTCGAGCGGATATCACCGAAAAAGACCTGGGAGGGTACCATAGCAGGTGCGTCGATTGCCTTTCTTACCGCAGGAGTTTTCACGATGCTGCCCGCCGGGTTCCCTGCTTATCACTGGATTCTTCTTGCTGTCATCGTCATGTTTTTCGGAACCCTCGGGGACCTCGCTGAATCTCTGCTTAAACGCTCACTTGAAGTAAAAGATTCCGGCACCATCCTGCCAGGTCACGGCGGGATTCTCGATAGGTTCGACACCATCCTCATTTCATCACCTTTTGTATTTTTGTACTTTCAGTTCTTTACCTAATTCATCTCCCCATGACCATCCACAAAGAGGGATATAAAACCATTGTCATTGCTTTTCTGTTCGTTGCTGCCGTCCTGCTTGCATTCAATCACTTCATTGAGGAACAAACATGGATTCACTGGGTACTTTATGGATGCGGTCTTTGGTTTTTCGTGACAATCGTCAGATTTTTCCGGTCTCCCAAACGGGATACCAACGGCGGCGAACATATCATCCTCTGCCCTGCCGATGGAAAGGTGGTTGTTATTGAAAGAACCATTGAGCCAGAATATTTCAAGGATGAACGTATCCAGGTCTCCATCTTCATGTCGGCCAACAATGTGCATGTAAACTGGTTCCCGGTCCGCGGCGAAATTCTATACTATTATTATCACCCGGGCAAACATATGGTTGCCTTCAATCCAAAGGCATCCCTTGAAAACGAAAGGGCCACCACCGTCATCAAAACCCCCGAGGACCGGAAAATCCTTATCAGGCAGATAGCAGGAGCCATGGCCCGACGAATAAAATGTTACCCGAAGGTTGGGGAGCCTGTCGAACAGGGCGATGAACTTGGTTTTATCAAATTCGGATCAAGGGTTGACCTGCTCCTCCCGGTCGACACGAAGATAGAGGTCAGTCTGAATCAGAAAGTCAGGGGAAAACAGACCATCATCGGTCGTATCCCGGTCTGACATATCAATCCAGCGCCTTCGCAAGAAAGGCATTCAATGGGGCAAATGCCCCGAACACCCCTGCCATGTATTCGTGAATGTCTGCTCTGCTTAATGTGGCATCTTCCAACGGGTGCGACAAGATGTAATGGCGGTTTTTCAGGATATCAATATCGGGAAAATCTTTTGGAAAATCCCGGGGCGGTGTTTTTGCCTTGTCCATTTCATCAAGACCAGATGCCAGTTTCTTCAGGCTTTTTTCGTTTAGGATGGATTTAAACTCCCCGACATTATAAAAGATCTCCTGCCGGATTTTTTTCAACTGATCGGGTTGCGGCATATATACGCCAGTCGCCAGAAACGATTCGCCTGGCTGAATATGAATGTAGTAGCCAGGTCCGGCACTTTTCCTGCCCTTTGAAGTGATCCAGGCTCCCATGTTGGTCTTGTAGGGAGATTTATCGCCTGAGAATCTCACATCCCTGTATATCCTGAACAGGCAATCCTGTGCCGTTACAAACCTTACGGATTCATCAAACCGGGCAATGGAAGGAATGACCTTTTCCACCAGCGACTGAACGGTTGCCTTTGCCTCTTCATACTGGTGTTTGTTCGCGTTGAACCATTCCCTGTTGTTGTTCTCCTTCAACATGGAGAGAAATGATAGTACCTGGGTCAGCATACTTTTTTTCTGCAATAATAAAAAAAATCGTGATTCGGGATCGACCTTTTGCACCTGAAACCGATTAACCATAAAACGGGGTCATGAAAAAAATACTGGCATTAATTGCAATTTCGCTGATCCCTGCCGCGACATATGCATCGACGGTAGGTGAACGGTTGCCCACGGGCGGCCGTGCCAAAGGCTTTGGAGAAACATCGGTCACCTCGTGCGACCTCTGGAGTATCAGCAACAACCAGGCAGCCCTGGCATGGCAATCGTCAGTGGCGGCCGGCATATTCTTCGAAAATCACTTTATGATCAAGGAGCTGGGACGGCAATTTGCCGCATTTGCCTTTCCAACGCGGGCAGGAGTCATTGGTGCCGGATTCGGGTATTATGGCGACAAGGACTTCAATGAAATAAAAACCGGCATATGTTTCAGCCGCCGGTTCGGACCAAGGTTCTCCGCCGGTCTGCAATTTGACTTGTATCATCTCAGGTTTTCAGATATTTATGGGAAAAAGACACTGGTTTCATGCGAGTTGGGGTTGTTTTACAGGGCAGGGAAAACGCTCCTGATCGGAGTGCATATCATAAATCCTGTTCCTGTTAAACTGGTTTCCGACCCTGCCGAGTACTTGCCGATGACATTTTGTGCCGGTGTGGGTTACCAGGTCTCTGATGCCTTTCTGCTCACCGCTGAAGCGGAAAAAGATCACCTGAATCCGCTGATAGTCAGATCTGGCTGCGAATACAGGATCAACGAAAAGTTCCGGATAAGAACCGGGATCATCAGCAGCCCGTGGTCCTTCTCATTTGGTTGCAGCCTTCATGCAGGACCACTTATTTTCGATATTGCTTCCCTGTATCACCAGCGACTGGGATTTAACCCTGCGGCTTCCCTGATTTACTGCTTCAATTACAGAAAACGCCATGGATATAAGGATTAACATAAAGTACATGGCAGTGATATGGCTACTTGCCGCTTGCCTGACCGTTGATGCCCAGGAGGAAGTCCTGGAAGACCAGGTTGAAAAATGGACTGAAGCCGCCGAAGGGATGGACTACCCCGAAGATTTTCCGGAAGAGATCATGGAGATCATGGCCAGGCCGGTTGACCTGAACAGCAGCCGCCTGGATGACCTTCTTGCAATTCCCTTTCTGACCTCCTTACAGCAGACAAACCTGATCAGCTACCGGATGGAATACGGGAAGATACTTTCAGTGTACGAATTGACGGCGATTTCCGGTTTCGACTCCCTGATAGTCAGCAGAATATTGCCGTTTATTAAAACCGGCCGGGGTCAGGAACTTCCTTCTTTCACTCCCCGAAATCTGATTCGCCATGCCCATCATGAACTGATGATAAGGGTTTCGAGGATGTTCCCCGCAGCGGAAGCATACCGTACGCAGGTACTTCCCGACGGTATGCCGGACGCTCCCGTTTATCCCGGCAATCCGTTCCGCTACTGGTTCCGCTATCAGTACCGCTATCTTGATAAAATAATGATCGGTGTTGCCGGAGAAAAAGATCCGGGTGAGCAGTTTTTTGCCGGAAACCAGCAGCACGGGATGGACCACTACGCTGCCACCCTCAGCATCAGCAACATCGGGGTTCTGAAAAACCTTACCATCGGCAACTTCAGGGTTAATTTCGGGCAGGGGCTGACAACGGGATCGGGAAACTATTACGGGTCAACCCCCGGTTTCTGCATGAACACCATAAGGCCAACCGGGATCAAACCGACGCTGAGCAACAATGAGATAAACGGATTAAAGGGAATGGGCGGAACCATCAGTGCCGGCAGGGTTGAGGGATCCGTCTGGTTTTCATATTGCGCCAGAGATGCTACGGTAATCCAGGATTATGCGGATGGACCTAAACAGATAAGCGCGTTATCAGGCAACGGCTACCACCGGACGGAAACAGAAATACAAAAGAGAAACACTTTACGTGAGTCGTATGCCGGTGCGAACCTAACAGCCACTGTTATCAATGGTTTTAATGGGGGCCTGAAGATCGGTGCGACTGCAACCTGGCTTTACTTTTCCATTCCGTTCGTGGCCGGTGATGAACCTTCAAAAATGTACGCATTCTCTGGAAACACCACTGTTTTCACAGGATTTGATTTTAACGGAAGATACAAGACTATGTTCTTTTCCGGTGAAATTTGCCGAAGTATAAATGGTGCGCTGGGTTTCATCGCAAGTCTGTCATTAACACCGTCTGCCGGCAACGGGATTACGATAATATGCCGGCATTATGCACCAGCCTTCTGGAATCCATATGGCCACGCGTTCAGTCAGAGTTCAGCGAACACCAATGAATCTGGGGTTTTCATTTCGGCAGGGGCCATTATTAAACCGAGGCTAAGCATGTCGCTTTTCGCTGATCTGTTCAGGTTTCCATGGTTGAGGTTCCGGACAGATTCACCGACTATTGGCCAGGAATACGGACTTTGCGCCCGATGGATCGCTTCCGGGGACCTGGAGACCGAAGCCAGGTTATCCATCAGGAACGGAGAGATCAACGAAACCATACCAACGGGAGAACATTTACACAGGGTTGTTGCCAAAACAAGCGAAACCATCCGCCTGAGCGTCATCTGGATGCCATGGCCTGAGATAAGATTCAAAACCAGGCTCGATATAAGGAGAGCCTGTCTTGTACCGGTCAGTAAACCCTACGGCTATATGATCTACCAGGAGGTACAGACAAAACCTGCGAACTGGATAAGGGGGTTTACTTTCAGGATCGGGTTGTTTGACGTTCCCGATTATGAATCCCGCATCTATACTTATGAGCCTGATGTTCTCAATAGTTTTTCAGTTCCGGCATTTGAAGGCAGAGGGATGAGATCATGCCTGCTTCTGGCTCTTAATCCATTGAAATTTATGAAGCTATGGATAAAGGGTGGATTGACTTATTATATGGACAGGGATCAGGTAGGATCGGGACATGATGCAACACCCGGGAATCTCCGGTGCGATGTTTCAGCACAACTGGCTTTCGAGTTTTGAATTTCCACGGGTTTGTCACACATACGATAACCATTGCCGCGCAAGCTGCCTGGTGAGCAAAAAAAAAGCTGCCTATGTCATGGGCAGCCTTTTCATGGGCAAACAATGGCTATTTCTTGTGCTCCTTCATCTTTTGTAAAGCATCCATTCCCTTAATATTCATACCTTTCGACAGCTTTGATACGGTTGAAAGGTCGATGTTTCCGGTGAGACTGAGAACGGCCACCTCCTTCTTGTCTTTCATCAGCATGACCATTTCATTGATCTTGCCACTCTCATCCTGTTTGGTCAGAAACCTGATATTCTGACGGCCTTCATTCAATGCCATCAATTCTTTGTAGGTACTCGGAGGAAACACACCGGCAAACTCATTGTAAATGGAAACTGCCTTGGCAATCTTTGTGGAATCAAAAGTATAGGTAAGCACTTTAAGTCCGTTGAGCTGTTCCATCATTTTTTTCATTTCGGTCATGCTGGAATCGTTCACCTGGTCCTTACCCATTTGCAGGAACATCTGGAATAGTTCCTTTGAAATGTTGACTGAAGTAAAGCCCTCCTGGGTGGCGTATTTATCAAATACTTTATCGATGGGGCTTTGGGCATTTAATAGCAACGGGGCCAATAAAAGAAAGCCGATTGCTAGGTTACACATTTTTGTTTTCATAATTACCTGTTTTTGTTGGACACTGTTTGGGCATTGTCCGGGGTTAAACTAATTGGTTGATATTGATAAAATTTTGAAAGAAGCTCAACATTGTGCATGGCTTTATCGATGTATTGCATTTTCCCGGCTTCCACAAGGCCCTTATTCAATGTAGAGGAGACCAGCATAAGCGCTTCCGCTGCATTCACCATTGACTGCTGTTCGCTCAGCGCCATTGACTGGTCGCCGTTCCGCGGCAATATGTCAAAGCGGAAAGTGAATACCATGGCCACAAGCAGCAACACGGCGGCGGCAATACCCGAATAGAGGTAACGCCGGTTTACTGATCTCCACATCGGAATGGTAAGAGGCCGGTTATGCTCAGACATTTCCAGATCGCCGGGAATGACAAACTGTCCGGCAGCATCTGAGGTTATTTCGTTTTCGCTTCTCAGATAGGAAAAGAACGGCTGGTGGTCTTTCAGGTGGTCCGGGACTTCGTCGCCTGAAAAAAAGTCTTTCAGGATCTTTTCTTCAGCCAGGGTTGTGTCACCATCATAATACCTGTCGAGAAGTATTTCAATTTCTTTGATATTCATATTTGGTTGCATTTAGTATTAATTCCCTGATCCTTTTTCTTGCTCTCGAGAGGGCTACCCTTATGGCATTCTCATTCATATCGGTCACCGCTGCAATTTCATCAAATTCATAGCCTTCCACGTCTCTAAGATGCATGATTGTACGTTGCTGCTCCGGTAGCATATTCATGGCGATCCTGATCTTGTTGAGCATATCAGAGTTATCCTCCCTCGTCTCTCCCGGAATATTCTCGAGGTACTGCCTATGGTTTTCCATATTCTCAACAGGGTATTTCCTTCCTCTTATCTTGTCAAGGCATATATTGCGTGTTGTAGTCATGGCAAGTGCCTCGATACTTCTGTATTTACTCAGCTCCTCCCGCTTATTCCAAAGTCGTATGAAAACCTCCTGAACTGCATCCTCCGCCTCTTCCTGTTGTTCGAGCAGTCTCCGGGAGAACCTGAACAATTTGTCGCGCAATGGATAAACCGAAGTATTGAATTCCTTGAGGGTCATACGGAAGGCAAGACGATAAAATCGCAAAAATATTACACCGATAGAATTATTCTTTTTAACCCTCTGAACAGAAATTATCAGGTGAGGTCGCCCAAGGCCTGGGAATAGACAGAATCTGAAAGAAAGTCAATCAGTTACTTGCATGAAATATTTTTTTCTTTATTTTTGCACTCAACATATCAGGCATCCAATCATTATTCACCAAATAATTTTGTTCTATGTTGAAAGATCATCCTAAAGGGCTCTTTGTAGCATTTTTCTCAAACATGGGAGAACGATTCGGCTTCTACACCATGATGGCAATCCTCGTCCTGTTCCTTCAGGCAAGGTACGGTTTATCAGAAGAGGATGCCGGCAACTATTACAGCTGGTTTTATTTTGGCATTTATGCCCTTGCACTTGTAGGCGGGATACTGGCAGACGTTTCAAGGAAATACAAGACGGTTATCCTTGCCGGTATCGTTGTGATGTTCCTGGGCTATCTGATCATGGCTCTCCCCGGGAATCCATTGGCCCTGACCCTTACCGGACTGTTTACCATTGCCTTCGGCAACGGTTTGTTCAAAGGCAACCTGCAGGCAGTGGTTGGTCAGTTATATGACGATCCAAAATATTCGAAAGTAAGGGATTCGGCTTTCATGATCTTTTACATGGGGATCAACATCGGCGCTTTTTTCGCCCCGTTCGTAGCCACCGGCGTCAGGAACTGGTTCCTGAAAACACAGGGATTCCTGCACGACGGGAGTCTGCCTGCCATGTGTCATGCGTTTCAGAAAGGCACCCTTGAGGACACCACCAAATTCCAGGAGCTTGCCGATAAGGTTTCAGGCGCTCCTGTTGCCGATCTTGCTGTGTTTGCCCAGAGTTACATCGATGCCTTTGCCCGCGGATACAATTATGCGTTTGGCATTGCTGCCGGCGCCATGATCGTGTCTCTGCTGGTCTACGTCATCTTCAACAAGTTACTGCCCACTGTGGAAAAGGTGAAGAAAGCAGCCGATTCTGCCAAGCCCAAGACTAACGCGAATCTTGTCAGTTTCCTTCTTGGCGGCGGACTGATGATTGCAAGTTCGTTTATCTTCTATTTTCTCCTTCGCGGTGTCGTCAAGGATCCTGCCGCTCTTGGCGCTGCCATCGGCTTGTTTATCGGATTCGTGGCCATCATGTTCCAGATTTCAACCAAGGAGGAACGCCCCAGGGTAACGTCGCTGATCATGGTCTTCATCGTGGTGATCTTCTTCTGGATGTCGTTCCATCAGAACGGTCTCACGCTGACCTTTTTCGCCCGCGATTATACCGTGAAAGAGGTGGATGCCTTCACAAACATTTTCTTTAACCTTGAATCGATCCTCACCTTCATAGGAGCGGTTGCAGGGCTTGTAATGCTGTTCAGCAAAAGTAAGACCCAGAAACTCATCGGAGCTGCCATGTTCCTTATCCTGGGTGGGCTTACCTATTACCTTATCAGCAATTACAGTTCTTCAAACCCCATTGCACCGGAGATCTTCCAGTCGTTCAACCCGCTCTTTATCGTCTCGCTTACCTTCCCGGTGATGGGAATCTTTGCCTGGCTGAACAGAAAAAACATGGAGCCTTCTGCTCCCAAGAAGATCGGTATCGGGATGATCATTGCCGCCATCGGTTTCGTCATCATCCTTGTAGCATCACTCGGACTTGTTTCGCCTCACGAATTGCAATACACCGATGTCTCGGGTGCCACCAAGTACAACCCGGTACCCGACACCTCAAGGGTGGTTCCATACTGGCTGATCAGCGGATACCTTGTCCTGACCATCGCTGAACTCTTCCTGAGCCCTATGGGATTGTCATTTGTTTCGAAAGTAGCGCCGCCACGGTTCCAGGGTCTAATGCAGGGCGGATGGCTCCTGGCAACAGCCGTCGGAAATAAGTTCCTGTTTGTCGGAAGTAAATTCTGGGGAGTCCTTGACCTCTGGCAACTCTGGGCTATCTTCATTGTTTGCTGTATCCTGTCGGCCGTGTTCATTTTCTCGATCATGAAAAGGCTTGAAGCAGCCACCAAATAGTTATAAAAGAACCAAATACATTTGTCCGGCAGGAGCATCTCCTGCCGGATTTTTATTTTCGTTTCCCGGGACACCTTGACCGGAATCCATTCAATATTTAACAAGATCAACCAACCATACCGTGGCCAAAAAAAAAGCAAATAAGGAAAAAAGCGACTCCGCAATATTTCCGTGGGGACATGCGCGGCGGTTCAACTCTTACACCGAACATATCCGGAAAGAGTTTGGCGGCAGGGTTCAGAAAGTGGTTGTGGATGCAGGATTCACCTGTCCCAACCGCGATGGTTTTAAAGGCATGGGAGGTTGCACCTACTGCGACAACAATGCCTTCAACCCCTCCTACTGCCATCCAAGAGAGCACTTGCACACCCAGATCTCGAAAGGGATTTCGTTTCATGAAGTCAGGTACAGGAGGGCACAGAAGTACCTGGTTTATTTCCAGCCATTCAGCAACACCTATGCGCCGTTGCAGGTTCTGCAGGATCTTTACGAAGAGGCCCTGGCCTACCCGGGGGTGACCGGCATCGTGTTGGGCACCCGCCCCGATTGCATCGACGATGAAAAACTTGAGTATTTACGACAATTGTCGGAGAGAACCTTTGTTCAGGTTGAATACGGCATTGAATCTTGCTATAACGATACCCTGAAGAGAATCAACAGGGGACACGACTTTGAATGTTCGGCAGCCGTTATACAAAAAACCGCTGCGATGGGAATCAGGACCGGCGCGCATCTGATTTTCGGGTTACCGGGCGAATCAACCGGAATGATGCTGGACATGGCCGGTATTATATCACGGCTGCCGCTTCACTCCATAAAGTTCCATCAACTGCAGATCGTCAGAGGAACACCCATGGAACAGGAATTTCTCAACCATCCGGAAGATTTCGTGCAATTCTCACTTCCTGAATACATTGCCTTCATCATCCGGTTCATCGAACGGCTCAGCCCGTCCATTGTAATTGAACGGTTCTCAGGCGAGGTTCCTCCCCGTTACCTTCACCACAGTTCATGGCAATTAATCAGGTACGACGAAGTACTCAGGATGATCGAAGCCGAAATGGCATCACTCGACACCTGGCAGGGAAGACATTACACGTGAATGGAGACGTTTGAGGCAAGAATGGCCCTTGTGATGGCTGTTTGCAAAAGGCTGATGGTTTCTTCAACCGGGTTCTTTGGATATCTGAACTGGGTGATCTCATTGATCTTTCCACGCATCCTGAGGTATTGCAAGAAGCCACCGAAATTCTTCCTGATCATCCGGCAGGAGTTCATTACCACAAGGAGCATCAGGTCCTCGTTCGACAGGTGTTTGTCGTTCACGACGAGGTCATAAATCTCCTCCTGGATCTTCCGTTTCATCTCGAGGTTAAGGATCGGGAATTTTGTCTGATAAAAGACGATCATCAGGCTGTATTCTTCGCGGGTTATGATCTTATCCTGGATCAGTTGTTTCAGTATCGTCTTGCGGAGAAGCAGCTTTTTGTAAACGATTCGTTGGATCCATGAGCGGAGGCTGCGGCGCTTTTTGGATGTTTTGATAAGGTTGAGCACCCGGTCGAGAACTACCTCACCGGTCGATTTGGGATTGATCACTGCAATGTCGTCGGATGTGATCGTGATCCGGCCTTTTTGTTGCAGTTCAAACAAAATTGCACCGGCCAGGCCGAATTTAATCTTATGTTCCGATGCCCCGAACCATCCTTTATTATCAAGTGCGAGGAGGACAATCTTCTGAAGAAGATTCAGTTCAACTGGTTTCGTCGGTTTATCCATCAGCTCTGTTCATTTTTCCGACAATAAAATTAAACAAAAATCAGATCAAAAAAGAAATCAGTTAAAGGAACCACCGAGGTAAAGCTTTGTCTTCTCCATTTTGGGGTTTTCAAACACCTCTTTCACGCTACCCTGTTCAATGACGTCGCCCAGGTACATGAAGATCACGTGGTCGGCTATCCGTTTGGCCTGCCGCAGAATATGGGTAACCAGCACAATGGTGTACTTATCCTTGAGGTTCAGAAATGTATCCTCAATAAACTGGCTCGATATGGGGTCGAGGGCAGAGGTAGGTTCATCGGCCAGGATGATCTCGGGGTTGACTGCAAGGCCGCGGGCCAGGCAAAGACGTTGCTGCTGGCCGATAGAAAGGCGGGATGCAGGTTCCCTCAAACGGTTCCTGATCTCATCCCAGAGATTCGCCTGCTGCAGGTAATGAACCACCAGCCGGTGTATTTCAGTCCGTTTTTTTATCCCTCGCAATTTAAGTGCATAGGCAATGTTGTTGTAGATGGTCATTGGCAGCGGGTAGGGTCGTTGTGACAGGAGCCCCATCTGTTGCCGAAGTTTATAAATGTCGTCACGAGCTTCGAGGATATTCTTCTGATCGATCATGATGCGGCCACTCACTTTCAGCTCGGGGTAAAGGTCGGTAAGACGGTTCATGCATTTCAGCAGGGTTGTTTTACCGCATCCTGACGGCCCGAGGATAACCGTGATTTTGTTCCGTGGAATCTTGATGTTGACATCTTTCAGTATCCGGTTATGACCGGCTGTTACATTGAGATCGTTGATTCCTATAATGATATTGTCGTCCATTGCCCTAGCATCAAAAATTAATCTTCGTTTTGTGATATCGCTTCCCGAGACCCCGTGAGAAAAGACTGACCAACAGAATAATAACGGTTAAAACGAGCGCCGAAGCATAGGCCCGTTCCTGAACTTCCGGCACCGGTGAGGAGAGCTGGAAGAAGATAGAGAGCGGCAATGTTGCCACTGGCTCCAGGAGGCCATTCGGTATATGGTCGGTATAACCTGCGGTAAACAAAACGGAGGCAGCATCGCCGATGGCGCGTCCAAATGAAAGCAGGATGGCTGTAATGATTCCCGAAACCGACTGGCGTGTAAGTATCTTGAATGCCGTTTCCGATTTATTGGAACCGAGGGAGTAGGAGGCCTCCTGCAACCCGATCGGGATGGTCCGCAGGATTTCGTCCATCGAGCGGATCATGATGGGCAGGATAAAGAGTGATACCGTAAGGGTTCCGGCGAGCAGCGAGGTTTGCAGACCGAGATAGATCATCAGGGTAAATCCGAATGCGCCGTAAACGATTGAGGGGATTCCCCAGACAAGATCCAGCAGAAATCTGACAACTCCCGTCACTTTTTTATGCCTGATCAGGAAAACATTCAGATACAGCGCTACCGGCAGACCGACAATGAATGCGATGACGGTGGCTCCGAACGCAAGGGCTAGTGATCCGAGGATGGCATTCAGTATTCCCCCTTCCTTGCCGTAATAATAACCCCCTGATGGCTCGCTGGTCAGCATCTCCCATGAAATCGACCGGATCCCTTTTTCGAAGATGCTGTAAATGATGATGGCAAGGATTGCCAGGATGAATAAAGTCGCCAGAAACATCATGACCTGAAAAAACCGCTCTTCTATCTTCTGTGCTCTGGTCATATCAGTACTTGTTGTATTTCACGATAAAAAAATGCATGATAAGGTTAAAGAACAATGAAACGGCCAGGAGCAACAGTGCCGCAAACATCAGGGCAGAGTCGTAAAGGGGGATGGAAAGCATCTCGCCGTAGTTGTTGGCGATAAGTGCCGGGAGTGTGTAACCCGGATCAAAGACACCATCCGGCATCCGGACCACATTACCGACCACCATCAGCACGGCCATTGTCTCGCCGAAAGCCCTTGCCAGTCCAAATCCGAAGGCCGCTATAATACCCGGCAGCGCTTTCCGGATGAGTACATGTTTGATGGTTTGCCAGCGGGTTGCACCGAGCGAAAGGGTGGCTTCCTTCAGCTCCATCGGTATGGCCCTGAATATCTCGATGAGGATATTGAGAATAAAGGGTATGATCATGATGGAGAGAACAAAGGCAGCCGCCAGTATACTGTAACCCATGGTCTGTATGCCCAGCATGGGGCCCAGATACTTTGATATGAAGGGAACGATCACGAGAATCCCCCAGAGACCATAGACCACGGAGGGGATGCCTGCCAGGATATCAATGGCTGGATGCATGATCCGAAGGATGAACTTCCGGGTATACTGTGTTACAAAAATGGCGGTGAGAAGGCATACCGGTGCGGTGATCACCATGGCCAGCAGGGTTACCCAGATTGAGCCAACGATAAAAGGGGCAAAGCCGAACTGTCCGCTGCTGGGTCGCCAGCTGGATGAAAAGATGAGATCGGCAATCGATTTATCGTGCAGTAGAAAGACCGATTTGAGATAGAGGCCGAGAAAAAGAAGAAATGGAAGGAAGGCAACCAGCAACAAACTGATGATCATCCATGTATAGTTTACAACATGCCGTTGTTGCCGGTTAAGCAGGTACATAGTTAATTCAGTTCTTGCAGGTCTGCACTTACCTGTTCGGGTTTAATATTCACGTAACCAGCTTCAAAAACCAATTTCTGACCATCCGTCAGGATCCATTTAAGGAAGGTGATCACAAGGGGATTGACTGGTTTTCCGCCGGAAACGAAGTAGAGATCGCGGGCCGGCGGTGAAGGATACCTACCGTCATTGATGGCCTTGATGACCTCGTCCATATTCATGTAAAAATCTTCTTCAGGATCGATCACTCCATTGTCGTTCAGGTCGATCGGAACAACGCTCAGTCCAGGGTAGGGCTTTCTGGATTTCATTTCATACACAAAGCCAAGATTGTTGAAACCGATCCCCCCGGTATTTTTTCTCACGGCATCGGCTACGCCGGGATCGCCGTTCACACCAAGTCCCAGGAGATCCTCCTGTTTTTTTCCGCTGAGGTATTTGGCCCACATATCAGCGGCACCACATGCATCGGACCTGGAGAAGGCATTAATTTCGGTGGACAGAGAGGTTCCGGTAACCTGGCCCCAGGTCTTCAGATTTCCGGATATAAAGATATCATAGAACTGTTGCCGTGTCATCCCTTTTCTATGGAGGATGCCGACCACCGGGTTCTGCGAATTGATTGTAGGTAACACGGCATCCTTGGCGACGGCTATCCACCATGCCCCCTTGGCCTTCTCCTCAGGGCTTACCTCCTTTGAAAACATTGCCAGGTCTACCATTTTTGAAAGGGCATCGGTCATGCCTTTGCCGGCACCGCCGGCCGATACATTGACGGTTACCTTCGGGTGAAGTTTTTCAAATTCTTCGGCCCACCTTACCGTAAGCGGATAGAGGGCAAACGCCCCTGAAATGGTTATCTTTCCTCTGAGGGTATCACCCTTTTCTGTTACTGAAGATGACGGACCGTTGTTGCAGGATACGAATATCAGCAGTCCTGCCGTCATGGAAATAAAGAAAATCGTTAAAGTACTTAAATGCCTCTTCATGATCTGACCCTTAATAAAATACTGCAAACCGAATGGAAGAAGTCACCAATCAGCCGGCAACATTAATTTAGAAGAGGTAAAATTAACCCTTTCTGAGGTATCACCAAAAAAAATAAAGGTGATTGACAAAAATTCAGGAAAGGAGGTGATCGATGATCTCCTCAACCTTCTTCCCTTCTGCTTCAGCTTTGTAATTGCGTACAATCCTGTGACGAAGCACCGAAGTGGCAACTGCTTTTACGTCGGCAATATCGGGCGAATATCTGCCATTGAGGGCCGCATGACACTTGGCACCGAGGATGAGGTACTGCGAGGCCCTGGGACCGGCACCCCAGCTCAGGTAAAGGCCGGCCCACGGGTCGGACCTCGCAGTGCCGGGACGGGTCTTCGAAACCAGTTCCACCGCATAGTGATAAACATTGTCGGGCACCGGAACTTTACGGATGAGGTTCTGGAAATATATGATCTCTTCGGCCGAGATAACAACCTCAGGCTGAACCGACTTTTCAGTCGTTGTCGATTTCACGATCCTTATCTCTTCATCGAATGAGGGATAATCGAGCCAGATGTTGAACATAAAACGGTCGAGCTGGGCCTCAGGCAGCGGATAGGTGCCTTCCTGCTCGATCGGATTCTGGGTGGCAAGCACAAAAAAGGGTTCTTCCAGATGGTACGTGATGCCGGCGACCGTAACTGCTTTCTCCTGCATGGCTTCGAGCAGGGCCGACTGGGTTTTCGGCGGGGTACGGTTGATTTCGTCAGCAAGGATGATGTTGGCGAAGACCGGGCCTTTGATGAAGCGGAAATGGCGGTTCTCATCCAGTATCTCCGTTCCTATAATATCCGAAGGCATAAGGTCGGGTGTAAACTGAATGCGATGGTACGTAAGTCCCAGTGATTTCGACAGGGTATTCACCATCAGCGTTTTGGCCAGGCCGGGAACTCCCACAAGCAGACAATGTCCCTTGCAGAAAATTGAAATCAAAAGATTTTTAACGATATCATCCTGTCCGATGATCACCTTTGCAATCTCACTCTTTAACCGGGAATATTTCTGAACCAGGGCGTCAACCGCTTCAACATCCGTACGATAGGTCATAATTAGTTTGTTTTGGTCTTTACCCAGGCACGCTGGAATGTGCAGTGCCTGTAATCTTCCATCACCACGATGTAGGTTGATAGCATTTTCTGATCAACCCAGCCTTCCACGACTTCCATCTTTTTCTTCTCCAGGGCCATCTGCTGAATTCTGGCATAATCGTCCTCCAGGTTTGCTTTATGAGGACTGGTACGCGATTTCAGGTAAAATATCCGGTAATCCTGTTTGCCTCGTTCGGTGTTCAGCACGGGGGCAGACACCTCGCCTACCTTGAGCTTGTCGACGACGAAGAAAACCTTGGCATCAATCTGTGAGGCTTCGAACTTACTGTTTCCGCTGGCCGGATTGATCAGCCATCCTCCGCTGTTCCTGTTGGGGTCGTCAGAATATTTCAGGACCGCCTGGTCGAACGTGATGGCTTTTTTGTTAATCAGTGAAACGACAGAATCGAGCGACACTTTGGCTATGTTCAGGTTCACCGGCGAGACTTTAGGCTGAAGAAGGATGTGCCTGACGTTGATGTATTCTCCCCGCCTTTCGATCATCTGGATCAGGTGAAACCCATCCTCGGTCTCAACAATGTCGGAGACTTCGCCCGGTTTTAATTTAAAGGAGGCTGCTTCGAATTCCGGGCGCATCTCGCCCCTCCTGAACATCCCCAGTTCGCCGCCCTGCTTGGAGGAGCCCGGATCCTCCGAATAGAGCACCGCCAGGGTGCTGAAATCATCACCCTTTTGGATTCTTTCCTTAAAGCTCTTTAGTTTGTCGCGTGCGGCCTGCTTTTCCGCCTCACCCATAGCCGGATGTCTCACAATCACACCAATTTCGTATTCGGAGCTGATCAAAGGGATACTGTCTTTCGGCATTTTTTTGAAAAACGCTTTCACTTCGGAGGGTGTAATGGCAACATCTTTTGTGATCTTCTGTTGTTCCTGCTCGGTAAGCATTTGCTCCCTGATCACTTCCCTGAGTTCGTTTTTTATTTCCAGGAGTGACTTCCCGAAATGTTCTTCAAGGCGTTCAGGTGTTCCGGCCTGGGAGATAAAAAACCGCATTCGCCGGTCCATTTCCGATTCCACCTGGTCATCGGTAACAGTGATGCTGTCGACCTGAGCCTGGTGCAGCAGCAACTTCTGATAAAGCAGGTTTTCGAGGATCTGGCATTTCAGACTGGTTGCGGTTCCCTGAATGATGCCCTGGCTCCTGATCTGAATATACTGGCTTTCGATATCGGATCTGAGGACCATGTTGCCTCCGACCACTGCTGCCACAGCATCGATGATTGTATCGGGGCGGTTCTGCGCGGCTGCCGGCGATGCATTAAAAGCAAGTAAGAAAATGCAAAAAAACGCTGTGGTGATAAGTTTCATAAACGGAAGTTTGGGCTTGTCCATTCAATATATTTCGAAATCGTTATCCGACCTGGCCCTGTTGAAGATATCCTGCTGCATGGTATTCAACAGATCTACCTTTCGCTTGTTCAGGATAATATCAATGATCCGCTGCCGTTCAAAACTTAACGGTGAAACGCTTTCTTTTATTTTAAAATCGTCAAACCGCACCAGGTAGATAAAGAGAGAGTCCTGATACTCAAGAAACCGGTTATTCTTCAGAAAATCTTCCTGATTGTAACTTTTTACAGGCACAAGTTTAAGCAGGTCGCTGAAAAGCAACCAGTTCTGGTTATCGAGAAAAAAATCGGCTGCCTGCTTTTCACATAGATCAGCCAGGCGGTTCCTATCATCCGGGTCATCAGAGTTCAGGTATTTTATAAACTGCTTCAATGATCTGTTACGAAGGGGAAGTTTGACATACCGGAACTGCACTATATTATCCTTAAGCAGGAAATTCTGCTGATTGGCATCATAGTAACTCTGAATTTCATCATTGGTAACTAGGGTGTCGAGTTTCTGCCTGACCAAAGCATTCTCATATTCGTAAATGATGAGTGAGTTTTTGTAATTCTCCAGTTGTCGTGAAAAATCGAGTTGTTCGCCGGTAAGGTTCTTTTCAGCCTGATGAATAATGAGCCGTTGCGATATCCAGTTCCGGACATAAGCCTTTGCAAGTGCGATACTATCTGCAGAGGAGGTTCCGGCAGGGATCACATCACGTAGCTCGGACTCATAAAGATATTCATCATAAGCCCTGGCCAGGACACGTTCATCACTTTTTTTAAATAGGGTTCCGCACGAGGCAAGGACGACCAACAGGAGAATGAATGCCCGATTCACAGCAGGTCATCTGATTTTAGCTAAAACTTCCTTGTTCACCGTAACCGGGTATTTTGCTCTCAAAGCCTTTATCCACTCCTTTTCGAGGTAATTCTGGTAATCGGCTGTGATTAATCCGCGGGCCTCGTTCAGTTCCTTGGGCTGTGGCTTGAGTACTTTGCGGACATACACGAAAAGCGTGGCGTCCTTTTGTTTAATATCACCCGAAAAACCAGGTGTCCATGCTATAGAATCGATGATATTGTTTTCTTTTTTGCTGAATTTTCCACTTTCGATGGTGAGAATTTTCAGGGAATCACCGTTGATCTCTTTCAATACATCCTGGTCGGTAAGCCCCGACTGTATAAAGTTTTTCACCCGCTGCACCGCTGCAATATCCCTTACGGTATATATGCTGGCATCGAGACGGGTTTCCCACATATAATTATTCTTGTTCTTCTGGTAAAAATCCTTCAGCCCCAGCGTGTCTTTGACTGCCTTTGACCATACTTTCTGATCAGTAAGGTCGAAGAGCAATATTCCATCGCGGTATTCGGCCATGAGGGCCTTAAAATCGGGATGCTTGTTCTCCAACTGGGTATTTTCCCATTTCAGTAGATTATCGTCAAGAAATGCTTTGAACATCTTATCCACATAAGCCGGGATATTTTGTTTTTCCTGCTTCCGCTGTGTTTTTGCAAGATAGCTCGCGAAGTCTGTCTGGAGCAGTGTCAGGTTACCGATCTTGCAAATGGGCTTTGTAAGGCCGGAGGCCATCGAAGCCTTCCACGTTCCGAAAAAGATGCTGTCGGTAACAACCGGATAAAATGCCTTCACCGCATCCGTGAACTCTGTAACGCCGTATTCAGCTCTGATACGCTCCAGTACAACCTGTTTGGTAAGTTCACCACGGTTGTCTTTCATGATCTTTTGCTTCAATTCTGCCTTTTCTTCATCAAAAGGCCGTTGTCCTTTCTTTTCAATCAGTTTGATGATGTGCCAGCCATAAGGGGTAAGCGTTGGTTTGGAAAAATCGCCGGGATTCTGGAGCGGGTAGATGGCTTCAATAAATTCAGGCACCATTCTGTTAACGCCGAATGCGGGCAGCACCCCGCCTTTTGCGGCAGATCCCTTATCATCGGAATAGCTCTTGACCAGGTCCTCGAAAGGAGTACCACCCGTAAGCAGCTTATAAACTGAGTCTACCCTGTTTCTTAGTCTGGCTGAATCTTCGGCAGTGGCATTTTTCGGAACGGAGACAAAGATATGGGCCACTGTAACTTTACCCAGGGCAGGTCTGCGATCAGTAACTTTGATCAGGTGATAGCCGTATTCAGTTCTTACAGGGGTCGAAACCTTTCCCACTTCGGTATTGTAGGCTCCGTTTTCGAAGGGATAAACCATATCGAACACCGTGAAATAACCCAGGTCTCCTTTATTACCTTTCATGTAGGGATGCTGCTGGGTAGCCTCCCTGTCTTTGGCCGAAGGGTCTTCTGAAAACTCGATGGCCATCTGTTCATAAGATGCCCCACCCTTAATTTTGCTCAGAACATCAAGGGCTTTATTGTATGCAGCCAGCGTGTCCTCAGGACTGGGATCGGGTTTCAGTCTGAAAAAAATGTGACTGGCGCGGAGGTCGGTTTTCTGTCTTTCATAGGCCTCGTTAATCAGCCGGTCGAGGGTGGCATCATCGGTAAAATAAGGTTTTGCAAGCTGTTCGCGGTAGCCGTTCAGCTCATTTCTGAAAGATGCGAGGGTGTCGAGCCCCATCTCTTCTGCCTCTTTCACTTTCAGTTTGAAGTTAATATAGAGTTCAAGGTATTCGTCAAGTGATTTTTTATCGATGGCTTCGCCTTTGACGTTGTTTTTCTGGTAGATGCTCATGAATTCACTGACCTTGATCTTTTTGCCTGCGATTGTCATCAATGTCTCATCGGCATTTGCCTGGGCGAGAGCAAACAAGGGAAAAACCATCCACAGAACCAATAGTAAAACTTTCGTGCTTAAACTATTCATATTTACAGTATTTAATATATCATTAACGAAATAATATTCTTTTAATTATATCCTTGACAGGTGAGGATTTATTTCCTGCTGTAGTTAGGTGCTTCACTGATGATGGTCACATCGTGCGGATGGCTTTCGACGACCCCGGCCGAAGTGATCTTGATGAAACGCGCTGTCTGAAGCTTTTCGATATTGGACGATCCGGTGTAGCCCATGCCGGCCCTCAAACCGCCCACCATCTGATAGATCACCTCCGATAAGGATCCTTTGTAAGGGACCCTGCCAACAATACCTTCGGGAACAAGTTTCTTGACATCATCTTCAACATCCTGGAAATAACGGTCTTTCGAACCTTTCTGCATGGCCTCGATGGAGCCCATTCCCCGGTAGGTTTTGTATTTTCTGCCTTCAAAGATCACGGTTTCGCCAGGTGATTCATCCACACCGGCAAAGAGCGACCCGGCCATTATCGAATAGGCGCCTGCGGCGAGGGCTTTCACGATGTCGCCGGTATATCTTATTCCGCCGTCGGCAATGGCCGGTATGCCGGTGCCCTTTAAGGCCTTAGCCACATCGTAAATGGCTGATAATTGCGGGACACCGATGCCGGCAATGATCCGGGTGGTGCAGATGGATCCCGGTCCGATTCCGATTTTCACTGCATCAACACCGGCTTTGACCAGGTCGCGTGCCGCTTCGGCTGTTCCAATATTTCCGACAACCAGATCTACCTGGGGGTAGGCCGACTTGACCAACCTGGCCATTTCGATTACTCCCCTGGAATGACCGTGGGCCGTGTCAATAACGATGGCGTCGACATTCTCGCGCACCAGGGCTGCCACCCTTTCGAGCGTGTCGCCTGTAACACCAACACCGGCTGCCACCCTGAGACGCCCTAGCTGATCCTTGCAGGCATTGGGCCGGGCCTTGATTTTAATAATGTCTTTGTAGGTAATGAGGCCTATCAGCTTAAAATCCTTATCGACCACCGGAAGTTTCTCAATCTTGTGTTTCTGAAGGATCGCTTCTGCCTGTTCAAAGTCGGTAAACTCACTGATGGTGATCACATTCTTCGTCATCACCTCTTCGACGGGTCGCGAATGATCGCGTTCGAACCGCAGATCGCGGTTGGTGATGATCCCCACCAGTTTCTGATTGTCGTTGGTAACCGGGATTCCCCCAATACTGTATTCCTTCATCATGGCCAGGGCATCGCCGACCAGGGCATTGTCGGGCAGCGTGACCGGGACCAAAATCATTCCATTCTCCGCTCTCTTGACCTTTCGCACCTGCATGGCCTGTTCCTCAATGGTCATGTTCTTATGGAGCACCCCGATACCGCCTTCCTGGGCCATGGCAATCGCCATGCGTGATTCGGTAACCGTGTCCATCGCGGCTGAAACGATTGGAATGTTAAGCTTGATATTTTTCGACAGCAAGGTAGAAATATCTGTTTCGCGGGGAAGAACCTCTGAATAGGCCGGTACCAGCAGCACATCGTCGTAAGTGAGTCCTTCACCCCGGAATTTATCAGAATCTAAAAACATATGGCTGGAAATTAAGTGTGCAAATGTAAGAAAAAATGTAATTTAACTGGTAGTCCGAAATAATTACCTTTTCCCTGACCTGCAGCCGGAGAACATCTGTAAGCAAAATAAAATGATATGAATTTTCTAACCCGGACCCGGTTTCAGGGATAGAGTTCTTTATGACATTCAGTGCAGAAATAGGTCTTCCAGTTATCTTTCACATCCACCGGATGCAGGAATACCATGGAACTGTCAATCCCGCCATACCTGACCTTTCCGGTAGGACCCTGGGCCACAATCGTATGACATATGTCGCAGTCCTTGGAAATGGTCCGCCCCTTTTCGCTGGTATGACGGTCGGAGTGGCAACGGAAACAACCGTCAGACTCCAGATGACCGATGTGATTCAGGTAATTTTTGGCAGAAGCACGCATGTAAGGGAAGACATTCATCGAAAATTCCTTTAAAATTCCGGCGATGGCTTTATCAATCAAATTTTTTCCGGTCGCAAACACTTCAGGGTAACCTGTACGGTAAAAATTGGTTATGCTGTCGCGGATGTAAGCGTGGGCTGAATCCTTGTCAGTAAAAGGTCCCTTCAGTACATTCATGGCCACCTGTTTAATATAGGGCAGTTCTTTGGGAATCTCTCCGGTAATCAATGCATTATCAACAAACTGTATAGCCGACTTATACGAATGTGACGGCCGGTTATGGCAATCCATACAATCCATCAACCGAACCGGCAACGTATCCAGTGCTTTCGGATCAAGCGGGTTCTCGGAATCCTGGAATATCTGGACCTCCCCGGTTTTCATGTTTGTAAACCTTACCCAGGGAATGACCTCCCGGTCGGTGGTTGCTGCCACGTATTCAATGTGAACATCCTGGTTGATATGCCAGTGTATTCCCTCGGTGAGGCCCATGGGGCTGTGATCGGGGCCAATCCGCATTAACAGCGAGCAATTCCACTCGGTATTCGCCGAATCAGCCAGGTATGACCGTTCATGCCGGATTTTCTTGGCGTAGAATTTCTGGGGCCAATGACACCGTTCGCAGGTCTCCCTGGCGGGTCGCAGATCTTTGATGGGGGTCTCAATAGGGCGTGCATATTTATTGAAGATCACGGAATAGACCTGGTATAAGCCTGATAGCTTTGATTTAACATACCAGCCGGCGCCCTCTCCCACGTGACACTCCACGCAGGCTACACGGGCATGCGGCGAGTGCAGATAGGTGACGTACTCCGGCTCCATCACATCATGGCATAATTTCCCGCAGAAAGGCACGGATTCAGTGTAATTGAACGCTTCGTAACTACCCATCGCCGAAATGATAAGAAACAAAAATGTGAAAATCGAAACTGTGATAAACCTGCTCCTGTTGCGGGGGATATTGAGGTCGAGCACGGGCCATCGTTTTTCAGGATCATGTGTCTTCTTCCGGTTAATAAACATCCCGACAGGTATCATCAGCAGACCGATGACCAGAATAACCGGTAAAATGATGTAGGTAAAAATACCGTTGTAGGGATTTGGATGCTCTGTCAGCAATGACTGAACGAAAAGCACCAGAATGAGGATCAGGCTGTTTACGGCAAAGATGAAACCCGTGATACTTACCCAGTTCGAAACACTTTTTGGTAATTTCATAGTTACTTGGCTTTAATTGCTTGATGGTTGACATTTAGGCGTGTTAAAAATAAATATAAATTTCCGAAAATATCAAATAACCATATGTAAGTTTGTGGAAATAATTTGAACCATGCTTAAGACTTCGGGTTCGTTAGCTGTCAGCATACTGTTTTTGATCAATACATTGTTTTCACAGGAACTTCCTGACCAGTCGGTAATGAAAGCCCATGCTCCGGCCACTTTCCAGGCTGTATTCTCCACCACGCAGGGAGATTTCACCATTGAAGTGGTCAGAAACTGGTCTCCAGCCGGGGCCGACCGCTTATATCAACTGCTCATGACCGGATACTTCAACCAAAACAGCCTTTTCAGGGTCCAGAAATCCTATGTTGTACAGTTCGGTATAAGCGACTTTGCGGATGTGAATTATTTCTGGGACCGGAAGCCGATACCGGATGAACCTGTAAGGATGAGCAATAAAAAGGGGTACGTATCCTTTGCCCGTGATGGCATGTCGAGCAGGACCACCCAGTTGTTTATCAACATGAAAGACAATCCGAAACTTGACACGGTCGATTATAACGGGTTGAAAGGATTTCCGCCAGTCGGAATGATCACAAAAGGGTTCGAAGTCGTAGAAAGACTTTATGGTGAGTATGGTTTTGAACCTGCACGACATCAGGATTCAATCATGGCAAAAGGGAACGGGTTTCTGCACCGGAAATTTCCGAAACTGGATTACATCCGGGAGGCCTACATCCTATCTGATAAATAGGGAATCCGGCACTATTGGGAAGAGTAGGTCGTTTTCACGGTGATGTACGCAGGATAAGTCAGGGCCGTCTTTCCGACGTAAATGGTTGGTTTCAGCCTGATTCTGAATCGTGTGGGCACATTGCCCACCCCGGCCAGGTTCATACCGAAATTCAGAATGGCATCGGCTGATTTTCCCTTCAGAACCGTTTTAAGATCGACTGCCACCTGGACGGGGATGTTTGTTACGCTTTTACCTGGGATGACAAACGGCTTTTCCAGGACCCCGGAGGTCATCTGGATTTCATCGATGAAAAGGACCCATTCAAGCCGGTTCAGGCCGGCTGGATCACTGTTGGGATTACGTCCTTCAAGGTTAAGCTGCAGGGAAAGAGGCACTGTCGGGCTGGTCAGACTTCCCATGATCCTGGCCATGTCGGTGAGACTCATATCGGAGATTGACCGTATGTTCTGAACCAATACACCGGCAATATTTACATCCTGCACCGATTGGATTCTAAAGTCGCATTTGGCCAGGTTTGATGCGTACTTAGCCTGCCTGGTCAAGTCGCAGCCCGTATCTGTTACCAGCAGGGTCATCAGGGCCAGGCTAAAAAAAAAGGCAAATGGTTTGATGCGCATTTTTTCGGTTTTTTGACTTTAACTGATCGGGTCGGAATTATACTACAGAGTCTGGCTATCTACCACGTCAAACGGATAAACTTTGTTTCATTGGGTTTGAAAGGGAGCCACACCGGTTGGGATTTATCAATCGAACCGGCCGGTTTTGTCCACCATGTTTTCAGGTTTTCGAACACCACATTAACTTCATTCACCATGGTTGCCCCGGTGATCGCCGCCATCGATTTATCTTTCCCGGCCGGATGCATCAGCAGCAATGAATCAGATTTACCGGCGGTTTCGCGCAACTGAAGTACCATCTCTTTCCCGTTTGCCGAAGGGTAAGTGCAAACCATTAAAATACCGGGATTTCCTTCGGGAAGATAAGCGTTCGGGACAGGTAACGCAGGAGGCTTCGCTGCGGCCGGAAATACCCTTGTAATCAGCGGGATCCTTGCATTCCAGCCAAAGCGGGTCGCCAGGGCGTTCGACGGATCGCCTGATGATGTAAGCTGGTAGGTCCACCTCAGCTCTCCTTCCTGGCTGGCAAAGAAATTGGTGGTCCAGTAATTATTCAGAACCCAGGAGTAGACAGCCTGGCTTGCGGGCTTGAATACCCGTTCAAATTTTCCAAGGTTGATATCTCCGAGGTGCACCAGCGGGATCTCCGGCGAGGAAAGAACAATCTGCGCTTCCGTATTTCTTACCGCCACAAAGTTCTGTATCCCTGTCCAGTCGGATGCCGAACCCGGAATACGGGTTATCTCAGGATTCATGGTTCCCCCGCTAACTTCAGCCATAAAATGTGCGCCTTCGAGCCGGAAAGGGAACGCAACATAAACCGCTTCAGGCGAAATTACCGGCAGTTTTTTCATGGAATAGGCAAATTCAATCTTTTTTTCATCATGGTACAACCTGATCTCCAGTGTTACTCCCGAGGGATCAGCACATTCAGTCAATTCGCCAATGAGTGTCAGGCTTGTCCACACCGGGCCATTTTTAAGTTCGCCAAACCGGATTCCGGTCCATTGACGCCTCGAAAAATCTTCGAGACGGAGTTGTTCCAGTTGCGAACGGTTATTGCCAAGCCTTTCATAGATCACAGTACCCAGTGGCCAAGGGGCATTCTGATCAAGCAATTGCCTATTCAGTTCACGGTCAACAAGGCTCTTGATCCTTCCCTCCGACTGATCGAATTCAATCCGGTAAAATTCGTTTTCAAGAATCCCGTTAAAAGGTTGCCCGGCCTGTTGTATCCGGGGAGTTTTTGCGGTGACAATGCGATAGGACTTATATCCCATCGGGGGAATATTTTCAGCCCGTACAAGCCAATAGGTTCCATCCTCGCGTCGTGAAAGCGGCTGCACCAGCACAGTGTCACTTCCATCGAGAATGGCAAATCCCCTGTCTTCTGGTATTATCTGGTGGTCAATATAAACAATGGCATTGGCTGTCCGTGTAAAATCGAGCGTATTGATCACGATCAACGACGGAACCTCACATCGGGGCAGCAATGGCTGGATCCGTCCCATCATTCCTTCCCTGAAAATATGTTCCCTTTTTACCGCCGACCAGATGTACGACTCCTTCAGTCCAATCTGGACGACGCTGTTTTCGCACAGCGGATCGGAGATACTTTCGGCGGCGCCAAAAGTATGTTCATCATAGAAGATCAGTTCCTCGGCAACCCTCCGGTGCTCATCTGTAAGGTAATCGCCGGGGGGCGCTCCAATCAGTGCACCGAATGAAGCGAGTCCCTGACCGGCAATGAAATCTGCATGGGTCTTCCGGGCATAGGCGGTCGGTATGGCGGCCGATCCGAAACCATCCATCCACCAGTCGGGCCATGCTCCCCTGATCACAGGCAGGTCGTTTCCGTATTTCGTCCTGATGATCGCGGGAAATTCAGAAAGAGTGGCGAGACGAAGCCGGGGCCAAACATATTGTTCATTCCATTTTCTCACCAGTTCGCAGGCCGTGGTTGATGGCGGCGAATTATCCGTGAGGTGCCCGCTGAACTGAATGGCATACTCATGAAAGCCATAACCCCGCTTACGGATGTCATCCAGGTGGTCCAGCAGGTTTTTCCCAAAGGTATCAAGGTTGGTTAGGATGCCCAGGTTATTGCCCATCATGTAATGTTCGGGCCGATTAACAAGCAAGCGGTTTCCCGAGGGCGATTCCCACCAGAAAGCGGTTGGAACGTTGAATGGTTTCAGGGCACGGTGTGTATTCTGTGCCATATTCAGGATGCCGATTCCAGCAACAGGAAGATAATCGGCAAGACACCACGGGACTCCGTTGATATCGCTCTGCATGGCCGACCGCACTGAAAATCCTGAATCCCGGATCATCTTCACTGACTGCAGCGACAAGGCAACCATTGGTTCATCTGAAAGATCGGATCCGTTGACGAACATTGCCGCGATTTCAATCCTGTTTTCCTTCACTCTTTTCCGCAGACGTTCGATCTGCTCCCGGGGCCTGGTTTTCAGATACTCCCCAACGGCCCATGATGTTTCGCAGGTCCAGCGGAACCTGGCATCGTCTGGCAGGGAATCGGTCTGGTCGCAAAAATCAAGTGCATAATCGAGGTATCTCAGGTGTTCGGGCAGTATTTCGGTCTGTGGCCTGGTGTATCCGATATCGGTGTGGGTGTGCTGAACAAGGTAGATCTCCCAAGGATAAGGCGGATCAATAGTGAAGGAAAAGGGTTCATCCGGCCGGCCCGAAACGGAAAAAATGCCATTGATCGTCTCCGGGCCGGAAGATTCCGGGAAAAGGACGCTGAAATTATTGAATCCCGTTTCTATCAGTACCTCCCTGCCGGCCATCCCTTCGATCCGTATTGCTCCTCTGCGGGCATCACCCGGATTGACAAACTGAAACCAAACCCTTCTTAAATTACCACCATTTCCGCGTATCAATGAAGATTCCTTGATGATCGAGAAGGATTCAGTGACCGGAGCCTCGAATGTCATGTACCAGGACCGGCTCCCCCCGGTTTCGCCCTGAATTCTTAGGACCTGGGCCTCGCCGTTGCGGATCATTGATGCGGGCACCGTCAGTATAGCATAACCCATCGGGTCGGCATATTTATCAAGCATCGTCGGCCTGAACTCAAGCGTCGAATTCAGGATCCCCCGGGCCAGGAATGATTTCTTTTCGCTGGTGACCGGATTGGTGAAAGTGAGGCAATAGGTACCGTTGATAAACAACCTGAATGGATGGCTGTCGGGATTGGCATCGATGCCGAAAATCCATATGATGCTGACCATTGCCGGATTACCCTGAAGGTTTACCGGTGAGGTGGTCCACTCGACATACTGCAGTGAATCGAGTGACCTGACCAGCATGGAGGTGCCGACTCCGGGAATGGGTGAATGGTATTGAAATCCGCCTCCCTTCAGGGTTCGTTCATAACCGTTCATGAAAGCATTTTTCTGAGCTGGCAGGTTGCCAATGCAACAAAACATAATGATGCCCACCAGGAAAGTCACTAATCGTTTCATTGTCCCGAAAATCATTGAAATAAAAAAAAAGATGATCAACTACTGCCGGCTAAGATAGGAATAAACTGCATTGGTGGATACAAGATAAAATCCAGGTTGTAAGCCGGCATTACCGGAGCAGTAGAATGGTGCCTTTATTGCTGGATTTGAACTTCTTGTTATCCTCATAATAGATGACCCAGGTGTAAACGCCTTCCTGAGCCTGCTGACCGTTCAGGGTTCCGTCCCACGATTCACGGATATCGTTACTTGAAAAAACGACCTGCCCCCACCGGTTATAAATCTGAAGGTTATACTTTGTGATATTTTCGGGCGGTAACCCAAGAATGCTGAAACGGTCATTGATACCATCACCGTTGGGTGTGAAACTGTTGGGGATATATGGAACCACAAAAACCGTCACCTCGGCTTTGAACTCCTGTCCGTTGCAGATCGTGCAATAAACCGTATAGCGTGTGGTTTCACTTGGCGAGACGACAAGTTCCTGCTGGTCTGTCATAAATTCCGTTCCGTTATACCAGCGGAATGAGATTTTATTCCCGGGAGTCACTGGTTTCAGATTATAGGGGATACGCGAAATCTGAAAACTGTCGACCGACGACGGAGTGTACTTCCATGCCATGGTATCGGCGCTCCAGGATGTGGCATTATAACCCGGTACCGCAAAGCCGGTATATCCGCTGATGTCCTGCACTCCAAGCGTGGCCCTGTTATCGAGCCAATCGGGACACGCCGGTTTGCGCATGATATGATTTTCGATCTCACCGGTTGCTTCATTCAGTACGATCTGAAAGGTAATTCCCTGGTTCTGGCATTGATACATCGGACATTCGCACCACATCACCACCAGTTGCCTGGCAGGTGCCGACCCGATGGTCTGATAGAAAATATATGGACTTCCGGCCTGCACCGGGTTAAGGTCCTGGAACGGGCCGAGTATGCAATTTTTAGGATTGTAGTCAGCCGCGCTGGGTATGGCAAAGGCCTGCCGGGTTCCCTGGGCATTCTGGTTCGGGCTGAAGCTGATCCAGCCATTGGCTCCAACCCAGAACTGGGTATACCGGTTGCCAAAGAAAACAAATTCAAAACCGATTGGGAATGGTCCCTCCACGCCATCGTCACTGGTGGTGATCCCGTTTCCTATCAATCCGTAAGTGGCCTTGAGGGTTACAGGTATCCCTGGATTAATGGTATCGTTGACCCCGGCCGACAACTGCGGCAAGGCTTCGGAAGGGTAAAGGAATAAAACCAGGGAGAAAAAGAAAAAAAGGATGGAGCAGAAAGGATTTTTGACATGTGAATGAAAGAAACCGGCGAGTATAAAGGGACCACCTGCAACCCGATGCAATCCTGAAGCAATTCCCGTCATAGTCCTTATTGACATTTCAAAGCAAATATCCGTAAATTTCTGAAATAATCTTACTTTTGTCCTTTGAAAGGCCAATATTCACAAAACGAAATAAATATTCCAAAAATTTTATCTGTTATGAAAAAAGATACCGCGCTTTTCAGGATCATCAGCAACGAGTTGCATCGACAGACCAGTGGCCTGGAGCTGATTGCTTCCGAAAATTTTGTCAGTAACCAGGTGTTAAAAGCCATGGGTTCATGCCTTACCAACAAATACGCCGAAGGATATCCCGGGAAAAGATATTACGGAGGTTGTCAGCACGTGGATGAGTCGGAGCAACTGGCCATTGACCGCGCCAAAGAGTTGTTCAATGCAGCCTGGGCCAATGTGCAGCCTCATTCAGGTGCACAGGCCAACATGGCGGTTTTAATGACCTGCCTGAAACCGGGCGACACTTTTATGGGTCTTGACCTGGCGCACGGGGGCCATCTTTCACACGGATCACCGGTTAACTCTTCGGGGATACTTTACAAGGCAGTAGGGTACCAGGTTGAACAGGAAACCGGAGTGATTGATTACGAAAAAATGGAAGAAAAGGCGCGTACCATCAAACCGAAATTAATGATCGCCGGCGCTTCAGCCTATTCACGTGACTGGGATTACAAGCGCATGCGCCAGATCGCTGACAGCATTGGCGCTCTTCTGATGGCCGACATCGCGCATCCTGCCGGTTTAATCGCGCGCGGGTTGCTTAACGACCCGATGCCTTATTGCCACATTGTAACCACCACAACGCATAAGACCCTGCGAGGTCCGCGCGGCGGCATGATCCTGATGGGTAAGGATTTCGAAAACCCATGGGGCCTCACGACACCCAAAGGCGAAATCAAGATGATGTCACAATTACTTGATTCTGCTGTTTTTCCAGGGGTTCAGGGCGGCCCGCTTGAACATGTCATCGCTGCCAAGGCTGTTTCGTTCTTCGAGGCATTATCCGACGAGTACATGGATTACATCATCCAGGTCAAGAAGAATGCAGCCGCGATGGCCAAAGCTTTCATCGACAAGGGTTACCATGTAATTTCCGGTGGCACTGACAACCATCTCATGCTGATTGATCTCCGCACAAAATTCCCTGATATCACAGGAAAACAGGTAGAAAACACACTTGTAAGAGCCGACATCACCGTTAACAAAAATATGGTTCCGTTCGACAGCCGTTCGCCCTTCCAGACCTCCGGGCTCCGCGTCGGCACCCCGGCTGTTACCACCCGCGGCCTGAAAGAAAAACACATGCCCAAAATCGTAAACCTGATCGATGAAGTGATCGGCGATATCGAAAATGAAGACAGAATCCTGAAGGTGCGTAAAAAGGTGAATGACATGATGGCTGATCTTCCGCTCTTTGCCTATTAAAACATTGTATTTCGGAACGGATGAAGAACTTAATGTTGGTCAGGCACGCAAAAGCCTCCTGGGAGGAACCCGGGAATGCCGATGCTGACCGGAAACTGGTGCCTAAAGGGATAAAGAGGACAAAACAGGTCGTTGAATTCTTACAGCAACGAGGTGTCACTGTCGGTCTCATGGTTTCAAGCCCCGCGGTAAGGGCTTATGAAACAGCCAGGCTGATCGCTGAAGGATTGCAATACCCGGTGTCGAAGATCAGGATTGAACGGAAATTATATGACTCCTATTACGACCGGATCCTGGATGTCATCTACGCCACCCCGAATGAGGTAGATTCGCTGATGTTATTCGGGCACAACCCGACTTTTACACAGCTTGCCAATCTGTTCCTGCACCCCGGGATCGATAATCTTCCCACCACCGGCATCGTATGTGTTTCATTTGCAGTAGATAAATGGGAATTAATACCATCCGTTGAACCAAAGCAGGAATTTGTCGTTTTTCCGAAAATGTTATCCTGAAAAATCCATGGAAAAAGCCCCGATACTGAACAGGGATCTTAACTGGCTGTACTTTAACGGCAGGGTTCTGCAGGAGGCTGCTGATCCTCGTAATCCGCTGCTTGAGCGGCTTAAGTTTCTGGGCATTTTTTCGAATAACCGTGATGAGTTCTTCAGGGTCAGGGTGGCTACGCTGAACCGCATGCTCAAGGTGGAGCGGATGCGGTACGACACACCCGTCAATCCCCGGAAAACCCTCAAGGATATCCTTTCGTTGGTTCAGCTTCAGGAAAAGGAGTTCATGGATATTTACGGGAGCATTGTCAGAGAGCTTGCCGGGCATGATATTTTCATCATCGACGAAGGCAGACTATCTGAACAGCAGGGGCAGTTTGTTCGCCGTTATTTTCACGAGAAAGTGCGCGTATGCCTTTTCCCGATCATGATCAGCAGTTTAAGAGACCTTTCATCACTCCGCGACAAAAGCATTTACCTTGCCGCGGTGCTGGGAAGAAAGGACAAGGCCATCAAGGATGACTACGCCCTCATCGAGGTTCCGACCAAGACCCTTTCAAGGTTCCTGATCCTTCCTCCCGAAGGGAACAAGCGGTTTATCATTCTGCTTGACGATATCATCCGTTATTGTTTGTCTGATGTTTTTTCGATCTTCGGGTACGACACATTCAGCGCTTACACGGTGAAGATAACCCGTGATGCGGAGATCGATATTGACACGGATGTTTCGAAAAGTTTCCTGGAGGTGATGACCGAGGGGCTGAAACAACGTAAAAGAGGGATGCCGGTCAGGTTTGTCTATGATCAGTCGATTCCTCCTGAGTTGCTGAAGATCATCATGAAACGGCTGGAGATCACCAAGGATGACAAGACACGCGGGGGCGGGCGCTATCACAACTTCAAGGATTTCATGAGTTTCCCTAACCTTGACCACCGCGAACTGGAGTATGAACCGCTGGTGCCGTTACCCCACAAAGATTTACCAGCAAACAGGAGCATTCTATCCTCGATAAGGCAAAAAGACATCCTGCTGCATTACCCGTACCAGTCGTTTCAATACATTATCGACCTGCTCAGGGAGGCCTCCGTTGATCCAAGGGTTCGCTCCATCAAAATGACGATTTACCGTGCTGCCCGGAATTCAAGTGTGATCAATGCCCTGATTAATGCCGCGAGAAACGGTAAATATGTTACCGTTTTCATGGAACTGCAGGCCCGTTTCGATGAGGAGGCAAATATCTATTGGAGCGAAAGGCTGAGGGAGGAAGGGGTTAAGGTTATCCACAGCATTCCCGGATTCAAGGTACACTGTAAACTGATCCTGGTAAGGCGAAAGGAAAACAACACCAATTTTTACTTTTCGCTGGTGGGAACTGGCAATTTCAATGAAGACACGGCCCGGGTTTACTCCGACGTGAGTCTACTCACTGCCGACCAGAAGATCTGCAACGATGTTGTGAGTGCTTTCCACCTCATGGAAGAGAATTACAGACCTTACAAATTTAAAACGCTGGTGGTGGCGCCATTTTCCATGCGCAACTTCTTTATAAAAATGCTGAACCAGGAAGTGCGGAATGCGGCAAAAGGCCGGGAAGCATGGGCGATCATCAAGCTGAACAACCTCGTTGACAGTGTGATGGTCAAGAAACTCTACAAAGCCAGCCAGGCTGGTGTCAGAATCAAGCTCATCATACGCGGTGTCTGCACACTGGTTCCCGGAGTGCCCGGGTTAAGCGAAAACATCGAGGCCATCAGCATCGTCGACAGGTTTCTGGAACACGCCCGTGTCATCATATTCTGCAATGGCGGGAACCACCAGTACTATATCACTTCCGCCGACTGGATGGTCAGGAATTTCGACAACCGTATCGAAGTGGCTTCGCCCATCCATGATCCTGCTATCAGGGAACAACTGAGAAACATCATGAACATTCAGCTCGCCGACAACGTTAAGGCCCGACTCATCGGCCCCGGTCTTCCCAATGAATACAAGATTACCGAAGACCGGGAGATAAGGTCACAGATGGAGATTTATGATATGCTGAAAAAGGAGCATTCCCTAATCTGAATCTGAAAATCCATTCACTCATTCACTCAATCACTCAATCACACACTACCAATGAACCTTCGCGGCATAGCCGAACAACTCCGTGTCAGACCGGTTTTCAGGATGCTGGCAAAGGTGTTGCTGAATAAATACCTGATCACCACTGTCGGGTTCATTGTTTGGATGGTATTTTTCGATAGTAACAACCTGATCACAAGGAACAGGCTGCAGGACAAGCTGGACGGCCTGAACCAGGAAAAACAGTTCTATATCAGGGAGATAATCAAGGACAGCACCCTTACACAGCAGCTTTTAAAGGATAGCTTAAAACTGGAGCAGTTCGCGAGGGAGAGGTATCTGATGAAACGCGATAACGAAGATCTTTTCCTGGTTATCGACACCGCCATCCGGGATCACTGATCATCTGTGGCATCATTGCGGATCAACATCAAGGATGATCCTCACCGATTTATAATCCTGTTTTCTGTGAAACTCGCTGATGACCCCGGTCAGTGTCGTTTTCATTGCCGCAACCTGGCTATCCCTTTCTATTTTCAGCATGATATGCTTGATGTGCAGGTTCATGATGCGTGAAACCATAGGATATTCAGGGCCCAGCACCCGTTTACCGAAACATTGTCTAAGGACGGCGGCCAGTTGATCGGCTGCTTTTCCAAGAATCTCCGGATCTTTATGCTTCAGTCTCAGGATGATCAGCCTGAAGTAGGGCGGGTACCTGAATTTCAGCCGTTCGGCCAGCTGCTGGCGGAACATGGCCGTGTAGTCATGGTTCATCACATCGCGGATGATCATATGACCGGGATTGAAAGTCTGAATGATCACCTGGCCCTGTTTCTCCTTGCGGCCTGACCGCCCGCTTACCTGCGACATCAGCTGAAATCCTCTTTCGGCCGATCTGAAATCGGGGTAATTCAGCAGGTTGTCGGCATTCAGAATGGCCACCAGGCTAACGCGGTCGAAATCGAGCCCCTTCGTGACCATCTGGGTTCCCACCAGGATATCCACCTGTCCCTGCTCGAAATCGCTGATGATTTGCTGATGTGAATTCCTGCTTCTGGTGGTGTCGAGATCCATCCTTGAGATGCGGGCCCCGGGGAAGAGTAATCCGATCTCCTCTTCCACTTTTTCGGTACCGAAACCTTTCATTTTAATATGATGCCCGCGGCATTCGGGGCATTCCACGGGGATCTTTGCCGTGTAACCACAGTAGTGACAACGTAGCTGGTTGATTTTTTTATGATAGACCAGGGTAACGTCGCAATTTTTACAGGCCGGCATCCAGTGGCACAAATCACATTCGAGCCTGAGGGAAAACCCTCTTCTGTTCTGGAAAATGATCACCTGTTCCCGGCGTTCCAGGGCGTCATTAATGGCATCAAGCAACGCGGATGAAAAATGACTCTTCATTTTTCCGGTGCGGAGCGCCTCCCGCAAATCAATGATCCTTACCAGCGGCAACTCCAGGTTCCCGTAACGCTCTGGCAAATCCACCAGTCCGTATTTCCCCGATGAAGCGTTAAAGTAAGTCTCTATTGAGGGGGTGGCGGAACCCAGCAATGTTTTAGCCCCATGCAGGTGGGCGAGGTAAATGGCTGAATCGCGGGCGTTGTATCGCGGTGCCGGATCGAACTGCTTGAAGGAAGAATCGTGTTCCTCATCTACGATCACCATACCCAATGCCGTAAAGGGAAGAAAAAGCGCCGAGCGTGCTCCCAGGATGATGTCATACTTAGGCCCGTCAGCCTCCGGGTCTCCGTGACGCAACACTGCATTCCATATCTCCACCCGTTCATGATGGTTGAAGCGGGAGTGATAAACCCCGACCCTGTGACCGAAATATTTTCTGAGGCGATTGATTATCTGTGCGGTGAGTGCAATTTCAGGCAGCATGAAGAGCACCTGTCTGCCCTGCCCGATCACTTCATCGATCAGCTTAATATAGATCTCTGTTTTTCCGCTCGAAGTCACTCCATGAAGAAGGATTACATCTCTGGTGGCGAAAGACGCTTTTATCTGACAGAAAGCCTCTTCCTGCCTCCCGCTTAGAACCACCGAAGAGGGCGGGGTCGTTAAATCCGGGGTATCGAACCTTCCGACCAACCGTTCGTATTGCTCCAGGATATTCTTTTTTACCAGGTTGCCCAATTGAACCAGGTTCCCCCTTGATTCCTTCAGCAACTCTTTGCGGGTAACCTCGGCTGTGATTCCTGTAACAGCCTGCGACAGCCTGACATAGGTCATCAGGATGTCGAGTTGCCGCGGAGCCCTCCGGTCGAGTTCATCGAACACCTGTCGGAGCGACGCCTCATCCGCACTGAATTCTTCTGTAAGGCGCACGTATACTTCCATCCGTGGTTTGTAGGGATCGTTCAGTTCCTCCTCGGATATGATAAATCCCTGGTCGATCAGCGACTTGATGACCGGAATGGTTTTCTTGAGATCAAGTATACGCGAGACCTCCGACACCGCAATGGTTTTCCTGTTGTGAAGTGCTTCAAGAAGCAGCAACTGCTTCTCGTTCAGGCGCGAGGTATCCGGCTTTACCTGTTGATTCAGGGCAATGCGTGATTCACTGGCCAGTTTCAGCGCTGCAGGCAGGGCGGCATTCATCACATCCCCCTGATAACAAAGGTAATATGAAGCCATCCATTCCCAAAAGGTCATCTGCAGCGGTGTAACCAGCGGAACTTCATCGAGCACCGACAGGATATATTTGGGGATACCTGATGGAGGCGGTTTTTCGTGAATCCTCACCACGACTGCGGTGTATATCCGTTTTTGTCCGAATTGCACCACCACCCTGCCTCCTGTCCTCACCGAGTCGTTCAGTTCAAAGGGCACGCGGTAGGTGAAGGTGCCGCTGACCGGCAGCGGCAACAGCACATCTGCAAAGAGTGTGATGCGGTCCACGAAAAAATAAAATTGTCAGAGCGCAAGAATGCGCGACATTTCGAGAAGGTCCTTATTGATATCCTTGTGATGCTTGATGGCTTTCTCAAAAGGGGTGTAGGTCACCTCTTTGTTTACGATACCGGCCATCACGTCACGGTGTCCTTCCATCAGTCCCCGGACTGCCAGGAAACCCAGGCTGCTGGCGAGTACACGGTCGAAGGCACTGGGCGCCCCCCCGCGTTGAATATGACCGAGAATGGTTACCCGTGCATCGATCTCAGGTAATTTCTCTTTGACTTTGGCGGCAACTTCGTAGGCTCCTCCCATATCATCGCCTTCGGCAACAATGACGATTCCGGAGGTCTTGTTCTTGCGCCAGTCATGTTTCAGCAGCCGTGCAAGATTGTCAATATAGGTAGTGGTTTCGGGCACCAGGATGAATTCCGCCCCGCAGGCGATACCGCTGCGTAGCGCGATGAACCCGGCATCTCTCCCCATCACCTCGAGAAAGAACAGGCGCTCATGCGAAGTGGCCGTGTCCCTGATCTTATCTGCCGCCTCCACTACGGTGTTGATTGCGGTATCGTAGCCAATGGTAGCATCGGTGCCATAAAGGTCGTTGTCGATCGTTCCCGGCAGTCCGATGATCGGCAGGTTGAACTCCTGGTTAAAGATGTTGGCGCCGGTAAAGGTCCCGTTCCCGCCAATCACCACAAGGGCATCGATATTGTGTTCCCTGATATTGTTGTAGGCTTGAAGCCGGCCTTCATATTCCATAAAACGCTTGCTTCGGGCTGTTTTGAGTATCGTACCTCCACGCTGGATGATATTGCTTACGGAATGACTGTATAACTGTTCAATCTGATTATCGATCATCCCTTCATAGCCACGGTAAATTCCGTAAACGTCCAGTCCCATGTATATGGCCGTGCGCACCACCGCCCTGATGGCGGCATTCATGCCGGGAGAATCTCCCCCCGAGGTCATAACCCCGATTTTTGTAATGTGTGACATACGTTTGAATTGATTTAATTTTAACTTCTTAGCTGTATCCTTTTTTCCCCTTGAAAAGATCAAATTTCAGGAACCGGCATTCGAGCGGTCCGTTAAACAATGTGATCTTCCGCGAGGGCCTTAACCCGATGAATTTTATCGCTCCCAGATCCGACGAAATGAGCCAGGCCGTGCAACCGGTAAAATTCCTTTTCATTACATTGCCGATCATCTGGTAAAAGGCAACCGAGTCATCCAGTTTGATCCTCTCATCGTAAGGCGGATTGAAAAGGAGGAATCCCGGCGAGCCTGGCGACACTGCATCTTCAAATGAAACCTTCTCAATAAGCACCCTCTCCTGAAGTCCTGCAAAAGCCAGGTTTTCCGTTGCCGAACGAATGGCGCGCTCCGATCGGTCGCCCCCCCTGATTACAAGATTCGGCTCATCCTTCATGGTTAGCCCGGCCGAACTGACCCGTTCCCACAGACCGGCATCGAAATCGGGCCAGTTCATAAACCCGTAATGGTCACGGAACCGGCCGGGGGGAATTTCAAGTCCAAGCATGGCGGCTTCGATAAGGATCGTCCCCGATCCGCACATCGGGTCAAGCAGCGGGATACCGGCGTGCCAGCCCGACAGTTTAATCAGGCCGGCGGCAAGAACCTCGCTGATAGGCGCAGGTCCGGCGCTCTGCCTGTAGCCCCTCCGGTGGAGCGATTGCCCCGATGAATCAATGGCCACGGTACATGAATCCCTGAAAAGATGAACATTGATCCTGAATGATGGATTTGAAAGGTCGACCGATGGCCGGCGGCCCGTGATATTCCTGATCCGGTCGACAATCGCATCTTTCGACCGCTGGGCCACATACTGTGAGTTTGTAAAAACCGTATAGGAAATCACCGCATCAATAGAGATGGTATGGTCTGGAGAGATGATCTGCTCCCATGGGTATTCGTTAATAGATTTATAAAGGTCTGACTGTTCAATGATCTCAAAGTGAAAAAGCGGTTTAAGGATTCGCAGCGCAGTGCGGCAATGAAAGTTGACCCGGTACATTAACTCCTGGTCGCCGGTAAAGGACACTGCCCTGTTTAGGGTGAGAATGTCGTGCGCACCAATAGATAATAATTCCTCTGCCAGGACGCCCTCAAGTCCTGAAATAGTCTTGGCTATCAGAGGAAAACCAGTGTTGCTCATGGGTGCTGTTCGTTCTGCAGAAACCGTAAAAAAAAGAGGTTGTTTGCCCGCCGAAGGTACGAAATATTTATCCCGGGTATCAGTTACACAAGGTTTATTAACTTTGAAAAAAAAGTCAGAATGCAGCGACACTTTCTTATCACATTCATAATCTGCCTGTTACATGCATTTCCCATGCATGGACAGGAGACAAATTACACCTCAGGGAAAATCATCGATGCAAAAACCCGGGAACCTTTAGCGTTTGTCAATATTGTGATCAACAATGGAAACACCGGGGGTACCAGCGACATTGACGGAAAATTCAGGCTGCGCTCATCAAAGCCGGTTACCAGTCTCCGCTTCTCTTTCGTAGGATATGAATCAAAAACGATCAGTACCGTCAGTAAAACCAAAGATCTGCTGGTGCAACTAACGCCGAAGGAGATTGATCTGGGTGAGGTTGAGATCCTTCCCGGAATCAATCCCGCTCACCGGATCATCAGCAATGTGATCGAAAACCGTGACATCAACGATCCGGAGAAGGTGAAGACCTTTTCATACACGGCCTATGACAAGACCGTATTTACGGCCGACATTGACACTACATTGAAAAACGATTTCGCCGCCCTCGTCGACACTACGGGATACAGGCCTGCCGGGGGGATGGGCATGGATTTCACTATGAATGCCGACTCTGTGAAAATGGATTCGGCCACCCGTGATTCAGCCACCCGTTTTCTGGAAGATCTGATCAGCAAACAATATCTTTTCCTGATGGAGAATGTAACCAAACGGAAGTTCATGGCTCCCGACAAAAACTATAACAAGGTGATCGCGACCAAAATGTCGGGTTTTAAAGACCCCATCATGGTTTTCATTGCCACCCAGATTCAGTCCTTTTCCTTTTATAAACCGGTTATCACCATTTTTCAGAGAGAATACATCAATCCCATCGGTTCCGGGGGGTTGAACAAATATTTTTTCAAGATCGAAGACACCACCTATTCCGGCAAAGACACCGTTTTTATCGTTTCATTCAGGCCCAGGAAGGGCACCAATTTCGATGGGCTTAAGGGAGTTCTTGCCATCAATACGTTTAACTGGGCGATCCAGAATGTCAGCGCCGAACCCCATCCGAACGACGGCGGGTTCATGATCAGGATCCACCAGATGTATGAGCTTATCGAAGGCAAGCAGTGGTTCCCTGTACAGCTTAACACCGATGTGGCCTTTAACAATTTACGGATCGGGAAATACAAAGCGGTAGGAAGCGGCAGGAGTTACATTCGCGACATTGTGCTCAATCCGGAGTTGGTCAGGAGGGAATTCAGCCATCTTGACATCGAGGTGGACCCGATGGCCACCGACCGTAACGAGAACTTCTGGAATCTTTACCGGATCGACAGCCTGACGTCGAAGGACCGCCAGACTTACAAGGTGCTCGACAGCGTAGGAAAAGCCAATAATTTTGACAAGATGGCAAAATCTCTTCAGACGATCCTGACCGGCAGGATCCCATGGGGACCCATTGATCTGGACATCAACAAATTTCTCAACTACAACACCTACGAAGGATTGATACTGGGTGCTGGGCTTCACACCAACGACAAACTTTCGCAATGGTTCAGGATCGGCGGTTTTTACCAGTATGCCTTTGCCATCTCAACCTCAAAATATGGCGGCGATTTCAAGATCATCGCGAACCGGCGGCATGACCTGACGTTTTCGGGCGCCTATTTCTATGACCTGATCGAGTCGGGAGGGGTTAGTTTCCCAAGTGATTACGAAAGCATACTATCCGGAAATTTCCGGCAGCTTATGATTAAAAAACTGGATCGTACCGAGAGTTTCGGTCTCTCTATGGGTTTCAGGGCACTGAAATACGTGCTTTTCAACGCAGGTTTTACCAGGGAACAAAAGCAATCGACTACCTTCGACTTCGCCACTCAGGAAGGGAATGCCACCATCCTTGATGATCAGTTCCTCTTCTCAAATTTCACAGCGGGGTTTAAATGGGCCTATGGAGAGAAATTCATCCAGACGGTCAACAACAAGATATCGCTCGGGACCAGTTACCCGGTTATCTGGATTCAATACACCCTGGGGCTTAAGGGATTCCTGAATGGTGAATACGACTACAACAAAATCGACCTTAAGATCCGTAAAACATTCAATATAAAATACCTGGGAAAACTAACCCTGCAACTGAACGGGGGATATGTCGATCAGCCCATCCCTGCAACCAATCTTTATTACGCCCCCGGCAGCTACCGGTTAATCACGCTGTTTGCCCCGGGCAGCTTTGCCACGATGCGCAACAACGAGTTCCTGTCGAGCAAGTACCTCTCGCTTTACCTTTACCATGATTTTGGTTACCTGCTCTACAAAAGCAAAAACTGGTTTCATCCTGAGTTTGCCGTCTCACAGAATATCGGTTTCGGATGGCTTGACCACGCTGAGCGTTATCAATATATCAGTATCGCGCCCCGCATCATGGATCTGGGTTATTACGAGTCGGGACTGCTGATCAACAACCTGGTCAATCTGCAGTTATACAAGATCGGTGTGGGAGCCTTTTACCGCTGGGGGCCCTATTCGTTCGACAAAGTGGGCGACAATTTCGCTTACAAGATTTCGATGATATTTCCTTTCTGAATGTTGACCGTCTAATTTAGAATAATTCGAAATTTTGGGGCACAAAAGTCAGGTTTGAATATTTATTTATATTTGTCCATATAATTTCATCAGCGACTCAACTATGGAAGATAACCACAACCATCAACCTACCGAAGGAGATCCAAAAGGTTCATCGAGAAGAGACTTTCTGAAGAATCTCGGACTGGCCGGGGTGGGTGTTGCAACAGGCGCGGCCGCGCTCTATTCGGGTCATATTTTTGAGGCAAAAAAGGAAGTTTCAGGTGTAAAAAGAGTGTTACTTACCCAGGACGGAAAGCTGGTTCAGGTGGATTCGTTGAAAATGAAGGCGATGGAAAAGACCGGAGAAGAGCTGCTCACCTTTCAGGGCCGCGAAGGGATTCCCGGACGGCGATGGGTGATGGTGACCGATCTCTCGCGTTGCCGTAATGCCCGGCGTTGTATTACCGCCTGCCAGGAGGCACACCAGCTGAAACCGGAGCAGTATCATATCAATACGCTGCAGATGCAGGATTCGCCGAATACTGCCCCCTACCACATGCCCAAAAACTGCCAGCACTGCGACAATCCGCCCTGTGTTTCGGTATGCCCTGTTGATGCCACCTACAAACGCCCCGATGGAATTGTGCTGATCGATAACGACCGGTGTATCGGATGCCGGTTCTGTATGTCGGCCTGCCCTTACTCAGCAAGGATTTTTAATTGGCTGGAGCCGAAAGATGCCGCCAAGCATCAGGATCAGGATTACAATGTGGAGTTAAATGTCCCTCAGAAACTTGGCACCATTTCAAAATGCCTTTTCAGCGCCGACCGTCTTCGCGAAGGCAAACTGCCCTATTGTGTATCAGCCTGTCCGAACGGGGTATACTATTTCGGCGATGAAAACGAGGATGCAGTAACCAACGGAACCACGCAGGAGACAGTGAGGCTCAGCAAGCTGTTGCGCGATAACGGCGGATACCAGCTCATGCCGGAGCTTGGGACCAAGCCGAGGGTCTATTATCTTCCCCCGAAGAACCGTCTTTTCCCATTTGATGAAACTCCAGAACCATCCCCTAAAAAAGCGTGAACCATATGGAATACAACAAATTAACCATTGAGAAAGTCACCTATGACCTGAGCCATCATATTCGGATCAACAAAGGGTTTATCCTTTGGATGGGTTTCCTGACCGTGTCGCTGCTGATATGTCTTTACGCTTATTCAGTGCAGCTCAGGGAAGGTCTGGGAGTGGCCGGAATACGTGACTATGTGAGCTGGGGCATCTACCTTTCGAACTTCGTTTTTTTCGTGGCTTCCAGCCTTATCGGTATGCTGATCAGTGCTGTTCTTGGCCTGATCGGGTTCAAATGGGTGACGCCGTTGACCAGAATCGCCGAAACCATCGCCGTGGCCTTTGCCGCTGTTGCGGGGCTGGTGATCGTTTCGGACATGGGGCGACCGGAGCGGCTGGCCTATGTTTTCATTCATGCGCGTTTCCAGTCGCCGATCCTCTGGGACGTTACTGTGATCACTACCTATTTTGTGCTGAGCCTGTTACTTCTTTACCTTCCGCTGATAGCCGACATGGCCATCATTCACCGGAAGTTTGATGCCCTGCCCGCCTGGTTAAAACCCGTCTACAAAATCCTTTCCCTCAATTTCACCGACTCACCCGAACAGAACCGGATCATTCACCGGGCAATAAGGATCCTGCTCATCCTGATCGTTCCGATGGCCCTATCCATTCATACCGTCACATCGTGGTTGTTTGCCGTTACCTCACGGGCAGGCTGGGACAGCACGATCTTTGGGCCGTATTTCGTATCCGGGGCCTTTGTTGCCGGGGCAGCGGCCGTAATCGTGGCCATGTACTTCTTTCGGAATAACTACAAGCTGCAAGACTACCTGACGGAAATGCATTTCAACAACATGGGCAAGGTACTGGCTTTGGTCTCGCTGGTCTATCTCTATTTCAACATCAATGAGTTTCTTGTACCGGGATACAAACTCAAACGGGCCGATGCCGTTCACCTGCATGAATTACTTGCAGGCAAGGATGCCGCGATGTTCTGGCTTGTCCAGGTGGGAGGCCTTATCGTTCCCATTATTCTGATGCTGTTCAGGAGGTTCAGGAAACCGTTGCCAATCATGCTCATCTCTGTTGCAGTGATCGTCGCGGCGTGGTTTAAACGCTACCTGATCGTCATCCCCACGCAGGAGCATCCTTTCCTGCCCATACAGCATGTGCCTGAAAACTTTGTTCACTACACCCCCACCCTCCTTGAATCGCTTATTTCGCTGGCGCCTTTCCTCCTTGTTCTGATCATCATCACACTAATCTCCAAGTTTTTTCCCGTTATCCCGATCCACGAGACAGCCAGGGAAAAAGGGATTGAGCATGTAACCTTTGATTAATCAACAAACAACCGGAAATTATGCGTTTCAACTCACTGATAATCATTTCCTTCATCCTTACACAGGGATTCAGTATAACTGCTTCCGGCCAGGCATGGGTTGTTCCCGATGACCAGAAAGCGATCAGGGCACCATTCAAATTCACGCCCGATATGCAGAAGAAGGGGGAGGAACTTTATGCCAAAAACTGTCAGTCGTGTCACGGTCAGCCCGGAAAAGATAACTGGGCCCAGCTGACACCTCCGCCGGGTGACCTGGCCAAGGACAAAGTGGCCAAAGAGACCGATGGGGAGATGTTTTACAAGATCACTGCAGGAAGGCCGCCGATGCCTGAATTCAGGAATATTCTCACCGAGGACGAGCGCTGGTGGGTGGTAGCCTATGTCCGTACTTTTCACGCAGGATATGTGCAGCCTGAACCAGGTCCAGTAAAAGCTTTCGACGGCCGGACCATCACGCTTCACATGAAATTCAACGAAAAGGAGAAAAAGATCATTGTCAGCGCTACCGAGCTGACAAAAGAGAATACCCAGATACCGGCTGAAGGAGTGGATATATCGGTTTGGGTGAAACGCTATTTCGGCCTCATGCAGGCCACCGAGGTCAAGACCACTGGCCCCTCGGGGAATGCAGTGTTTTCCTTCCCTGAAGACATACCGGGCAATAAGGGTGGCTTTGTGGATCTTGTGGCGAGGGTCAATGATCCGAAAGGGACGATGCGGTCATCACCGGCTACGGCCAGTCTGGCGATTGGGAAACCCACAGACCTGCCGGGCCTGACCGAAACCCGTGCATGGTGGTCAGTGAGGTCGCAGGCGCCGGTTTGGGTCATTCTGACCTATTCCCTGTCCGTCATCATTGTTTGGGGATTCATACTATATATTGTTTATACCATATTGCAGATAAGAAAGGTGAGCGGGTGAACAGGTGAGCGGGTGAACAGGTGAGCGGGTGAACAGGTGAACGAGGGAGCAGGTGAACAGGTGAATGGGGGAATAGAAACCTAGGTTATACGAAATTTGATTAGGAAGGGGTGAAGATCATGATCAAAACAAAATAAAGATGTACAGAATCAGACTTTTTCTTTGTTTACTGGCGGTTCTGCTGCTGAGCCAGGGGCAAGTGGTATCGGCACAGGAAGGAACTGCCATTGAGGCCGGGATCATCGAACAACTCGATACTATCGTTCCTGCCTCGCTCGTCTTTACCGATGAATCAGGGAAGACCGTGAATCTCAGGTCAATCATCACAAAACCAACCATTCTCGTGCTGGTTTATTTCGATTGTCCGGGTATTTGTCCGGCCATACTCTCGGGTGTCTCCGACGTAGTGGAGAAACTGGGAATGGAACTGGGAAAAGAATACCAGATTTTATCCATCAGTTTTAATCCGGCCGATACACCTGAAAAAGCGGTGAGCCTGAAACGAAATTACCTCCGCGATCACAGCCGCGAACACGCAGATTCGTGGATGTATCTTACCGGCGACAGTGCCAACATCAACGCCCTGACACGTGCGGTGGGTTACTATTTCAAACCGATGGGGAACGATTTTATGCATCCGTCATGTATCATTGTACTCAGCCCTCAGGCAAAGGTAACCCGGTACCTTTACGGCACCTCATTTCTCCCGTTCGATGTGAAAATGGCCATTGTTGAAGCGCAAAAAGGCCAGTCAAGACCGACCATCAACCGGGTTCTGGAATACTGCTTCAGCTATGATCCCGAAGGTAGGAAATACACCCTCCAGGTCACAAAAATTGCCGCCACCATCATCATCTTTTTTGCGGTAGTCCTATTCACTACGCTCATTATCAGGTCATCCAGGAAAAAGAAAAAATCAAATCAACAATAATATGACAGACGAAACCAGACATCACCCGGAGCCCAGTTACCTGGTCGATACCGGGAAATACAAGGGACTTATGGCGTGGCTCACCTCCACTGACCATAAGCGGATCGGCCTGATGTACATGTATGCCATGATGATATTTTTCATTGTCGGGGTTTTACTCGGGGTAATTATGCGTATTGAGTTATACTTCCCGGGCCAGCAGGTTTATGGTCCACAGGCTTACAATGGCATTTTCACCATCCATGGAATCATCATGATCTTCACCGTTGTTATACCCGGGCTTGCAGCCGTTTTCGGCAACATCATGATGCCCATCATGATCGGAGCCAAGGACGTGGCATTTCCCCGGCTTAACCTGTTTTCATTTTATCTCTACATACTTGGCGCTGCTATCGCCCTTACATCACAGTTCATGGGTGATGGGCCACCCGACACGGGCTGGACGTTTTATGCCCCCTATTCCATACAGTCGAACACCAATGTCGTGGCTGCCGTTTTCGGTGCATTCGTGCTGGGATTTTCCTCCATTTTGACTGGTCTTAATTTCATCGTTACCATTCATCGGATGAGAGCGCCTGGCATGACCTTCTTCAAGATGCCCCTGTTCCCCTGGTCACTTTATGCAACGGCCTGGATACAGGTACTTGCCACCCCTATCGTTGGTATCACCCTCCTGATGATCATTGCCGAAAGATGGCTGCGGATTGGCTTTTTCGATCCGTCCCTGGGTGGCGACCCCATCCTTTACCAGCATCTTTTCTGGATTTATTCCCATCCGGCAGTTTATATCATGATCCTTCCCGCCATGGGCGTCATCACCGAGATCATCCCCACTTTCGCCCAGCGCAAGATATTCGGGTACAAAGCCATCGCCATATCCAGTCTTGCCATAGCCCTGGTGGGCTATTTCGTATGGGCACACCATATGTACACCTCGGGAATGAGCACCACGGCACGCTGGGTTTTCTCGCTGCTAACCTTCCTTGTGGCGGTTCCGAGCTCGATCAAAGTCTTCAACTGGGTCAGCACCATGTACAAAGGTTCCATCGCCATTCAGCCGCCATTCCTCTATGCAGTCGGTTTTATCTTTCTTTTCATGATCGGCGGTATGACGGGTCTTTCGCTCGGTGCCCTTGCCACCAACATTCATGTGCATGACACCTCTTACGTGGTTGCCCACTTTCATTACATCGTGTTCGGGGGCGTAGGCTTTGCCTTTTTCGCGGCATTGTTTTACTGGTACCCGAAGATATGGGGCCGCATGTACGATTTCAAACTGGCCAACTGGTCGTTCATATTCATGTTCGTTGGTTTCAACCTGCTCTATTTCCCGCAGTTTGTGATCGGCATCATGGGAATGCCAAGAAGGTATTTCGACTACCTGCCCCAATTTACATTCGGGCACCAGTTGTCGTTTTTTGGCGGCATACTGCTGGTTATAGGATTTATCCTTATGTTAAAAACCCTTTCCAGTAAAAAAGGCGCAAAGGCACCCGACAATCCATGGGGAGGCCGTACTTTTGAATGGACGATACCTTCGCCCCCGCCTGTGGAGAACTTTGAGGTGATGCCGGTAATGGGCGAAAAGGATGAACCCTACGACTACAAGTAATTTGTCAAGCAACAACCAATAATTTGTAAATCATTTATTTATGGAACATCGAGACGATGTGGGCGCAAAACTCGGGATGTGGATATTTATTTTCACGGAGATCCTGCTATTTGGCGGACTATTCCTGGTATATGCCATTATGAGGCATCATTACACGGAGGACTTCCACCAGGCGGCAAACCATCTGAATGCCTTTATTGGCGCTATCAACACGGTAGTACTCCTGATCAGCAGCGCCACAGTGGCCATGTCGATTACAGCCATCCAGAAAGGTGATAAGAAGATGGCTTTGACGTTTCTTTTTATCACGCTTCTCTGCGCCCTGGGCTTCCTGGTGAATAAGTACTTTGAATGGGGTCACAAGATACACATCGGGCTGTACCCTGGGAGCGACCTGATGCTTTCGCTCAACCACGGCTCTGTGATGTTTTTCGGGCTTTACTACCTGATGACCGGGCTTCATATGTTCCATCTGATCGTAGGAGCCATCATCCTTGCTGTCATCATGGTAAAGATCAACAACGACAGTATCCATGCCGGAAAATATGTCCTTTTGGAAAACGGCGGCTTGTACTGGCACCTGGTCGACCTGATATGGATCTACCTTTTTCCATTGCTGTACCTCATCACCTAAACACAGGGAAATGGTAAAATTGAAAATGGAAAATTGAAAATGGAAAACGGACTCTATTAAGTTGATTGTCATGCCCAATTCGTAATTCGTAAATCGTAAATTGAAAAACATGCATACTGAAGAACAACATGTTACGCCATACATCGCCCACGCATGGGTGCTGATCGCACTTTTGGTGATGACCACCATAACCATCACCGTTACCTGGATCGACCTTTCGGCCTTAACAGTAGCCGTTGCCTTGCTTATCGCAACAGTCAAAGCAGTCATTGTGCTGACCTATTTCATGCACCTGAAATTTGAATCGGGTCTTTTCAAGGTCTTTGTATTGATGGTCCTGCTGATCTATGCACTGGTGATCATTTTCACGCTTTCGGATTACCTGTTGAGGTAAACGGAAGGCATGAGCAATTAACTGAAAACAGAAGGGACTGGATAATAATAACAGAACAATTGTACTTCGTAAACGTAAATTTTCTATATGGGTGCTTCCAATTTTGTTGAAGGAGTAGATCTTGCGTTCAAGATCATCTTTGGCATCAGCCTCTTTTTCCTGGTAAGCATAACGGCGGTTATGCTCTATTTTCTGTACCGCTACAACCGGAAACGGCATCCGGTCGCTATCCAGATAAAAGAGAACAACTGGCTGGAAATCACATGGATCGTTGTGCCGCTGATCCTGGTGTTATTGATGTTTTATTATGGATATGTGGCTTTCAGCCCCATGCGAAACGTGCCAGAGAACGCCATACCCGTCAAAGTGATCGGCAAGATGTGGGAGTGGATCTTTGAATACGAAGGCGGAAAACAATCCAAAACACTGGTTGTTCCTATCAACAAACCGATCAGGCTTAATCTCTATTCCCCCGATGTCATCCACGCCCTTTACATTCCTGCCTTCAGAGTTAAGGAGGACGTGGTTCCGGGCAAAAACAACTACCTGTGGTTCGAGGCCAAGCAATTTGGGGAGTACGACATCCTGTGCACTGTATTTTGCGGTATCAGGCACTCTTACATGGAGGCAAAGGCCAAAGTGGTAACCGAAGAAGAGTACAAAGCCTGGCTTGCCGCGCTGCCTTTGCCTTCGGCTGAGCCGGAAGGTCTGAAGATTCTGAAGAAAAACGCCTGTACCGGTTGTCATTCACTGGATGGCACCAAACTGGTCGGTACCACTTTCAAAGGGCTTTACGGTAAGAAAGAAAAGGTGGTAACGGATGGGAAGGAACGCGAAATCATCGTTGATGACGAATATATCAAAACCTCTATTTACGACCCTGATAAAGATCTCGTTTCAGGATTCCCGAAAGGTTTGATGAAGACCTACAAGGGGCTGGTCACTGAGGAGGAGGCGACAAAGGTGATTGAGTACCTGAAAGAGCTGAAGTAAACCAAATTTTGAATAATCTGATTGACTGACTGATTGATTGATTGATTGATTTAATTTTGAATTTTGCCATTTGAACTTTGAATTTTGAATTTGAATTTGAATCTCTCCTGACTTCCCTCTTTTGCACACTGCCGGTATAAAAGACATCCTGATCCTTACCCGTTTTCCGGTATCCCTGGCGGTTACCGTTACTTCGCTTACTGCCATGATCATGGCTTCGGGCGAATTCAACATGCAGATGCTTTGGCCGCTAGGTGGGATTTTCCTGCTGGCCTCCGGCGCATCCGCTTTTAACCAGTACCAGGAGTGGCCATGGGACGAAAAAATGGAGCGGACCCGCAGAAGGCCCATTCCGTCGCGCCGCATCAGTCCTGCCGAGGGTCTGCGGATTGCCCTGATCACGCTCGTTGGGGGACTTATCATCCTGATGTACAAAGTCAACTGGAACTGTTTTATTTTGGGAGTCATCAACCTGCTGTGGTACAATGGTTTTTACACCTGGCTTAAAAAGAAAACGGCCTTTGCGGTGGTACCCGGTGCCCTCACCGGATCCATTCCGGTTTTGATGGGATGGAGTGCCGTTGAGAACGATTACTTCGCCCCTCCTGCCGCGTTCCTGGCCTTTTTTATATTCATATGGCAGATGCCGCATTTCTGGATGCTGTCGATAAAATACGGGGATGAATATAGCAAGGCCGGTTTCCCAATGCTGAAAAACCACTTTTCGGAAAAACAGATCAGGATTATCATCATGGTCTGGGTCATTGCTTCTTCGGCCGCATCGCTGATGTTTATCTATTTCAACCTGCTGAACCATCCCGTGATCATATACGCTGTCGCGGCTATCAACCTGGTACTGATTTCTACCATCTTTTACCAGTTTTTCATTTCAAGGAGACTGAATTACCGCCTTATCTTCATGACTGCCAACCTTTACATGATGGGAGTGATGGTCGCCCTGATCGTGGAAACCCTGCTGAACAATTAGGGAATAGGGGATAGTGAAAATTCAATCAAACAAACAATCAGTCAATCAATCATTCAGTCATTCAGTCAATCAATCATTCAGTCATTCAGTCAATCAGTCAATCATTCCATATGCATGAACTTTATCAAAAGAACAAACTTTTCTTCCTGGTTCTGCTGGTCGCGGCCGTCGGGTTTCTGACCTGGTACTTCCTCGACATTGTCATTTTCGTTATCGTGGCAGCCGTTATCGCGATCATTGGAACACCTTTGGTGGATTTACTCGACAGGATCAGGATATGGAAATTCAAATTTCCTCATTTCCTCAGTGTAACTCTCACCCTGATGCTGATTCTGGCAACGTTCCTGGGGATGTTCGCGCTTTTTATCCCGCTGGTGATCAAGGAGGCACAATTGATCAGTACCATCGACGGCACTCAATTGATGGCTCACTACGACCAGGAGATGCGGCACCTGCATTACATGATCAATCAGTACGGCCTTATGCCCAAGGGAATGACGCTGGAGAAAAGCATCAAAGAGGCCATCCTGAAATTCATCGATTTCGACTTCTTCTCGAATGTCCTGACCTCGGTGATATCCTTTACCGGAACTTTCTTTTTCAACATCTTCTCTGTTGCGTTTCTCTCCTTCTTTTTCCTGATGGATCCAGTTATGCTTCCCCGGGCCATCCTGCTATTTACACCCAAAGCCTATGAGGAGCAGGTAAAAAATGTCATGATCAAAAGCCGCGCACTCCTATCACGTTATTTCATCGGGTTAATCCTGCAGATCACGGCCAACATCATTACCTATTCGCTGGCGCTTTACATCGTAGGAGTTCCGAACCCCCTGGTAATAGGCTTCTTCACAGGGGTCATCATCATCATACCTTACATCGGAGGTATCATATCAATGATCATGGGTTTACTGATCGGTTTAACGGGCATTGTCGCCCTGGGTGATTATTCCCTCCTCATGCCTATGGCGCTGAAAATAATCATCGCCATGTTTATCGTTCAGATGATCGACAACAATATTTTTGCACCATTCATTCAGGGGAAAAGCGTTAAAGCCCATCCTGTCGAGGTCTTTATTGTCGTCATTGCCGCCGCGAGCCTGGGCGGGATCATCGGGATGGTCGTTGCCGTGCCGGCCTACGGATTTCTGAAGATAGTGGTACAGGAGGTCAGGGAACACATTAAGCCACTGGACAGCGTGTCGCATGACACGTGACGGGAAATCGTGACGCGTGACGGGTGACGAATTTTATTTACGGATTCTCCGAAAAAAGCTATTCTTATACTATCTTTGTCTGGGTTCTTCAATTAAAGACGCATAATCATGGCGAAATCAGGTTCAAAAGTTTGGTTGGCAGCAGCGCTTGGCTTGGCTGCCGGTATTGGGGTCGGTATGCTGATCGCACCGGCCAAGGGCTCAAAAACCCGGAAAAGACTGAAGAAGAGGATCATGGGTTTTGCCGACCTGATGCAGGAGGACATTTCGGAAAAACTGAACGCAATCAAATCAGCTCTTGGGGCAGAGGAAAAATCGGTTCACATGGATGATGAAGTTACTGAGGAGGGTAAATAATGGAATCTGAAAGACTTTCTGACAATGTCTCGTCGTTGACCGAGAATGTCAAGGATTATATAAACCTGCGAATCGACCTGTTCAAGCTGATCATTACCGAGAAGATAGCAAAGGTCGCCTCTTTTTTCCTCATCAGTGTTGTGTTTTTCATCCTTGCGATGTTCATGCTGCTTTTCCTGTCGCTGGCATTTATGTTCTGGTTTGGGGAGGTTGCAGGACCGATCTGGGCAGGTGCACTGATTGTCACAGCGTTTTATATCATCGCCGGGCTGCTGGTTTGGTGGAAGAGACATGAAATATTCCTGAATCCCCTGGTCATGCAGATCACCAAAATCCTGATGGAGGATCCTGATGAAAACAAGTAACCGTTATCACGTGAAACCGGAAAAGATCCGCTCGCTCAAGGATCTGGAGCTGGAACGGCAAAGGCTCAGATTGGAAATTCTGAAAACTGAAGAGCATATCCATCGCGACTACCGGAGAATTCTCGATGCCTTCACCCTCAAAAATATAGCATCAAGCGTGTTGGGTGACCTGGCCCACAACGCCACCTTTGCCGGTAAGGCCTTTGCATTCGGGAAGGCGATCATGTCAAAGCGAAAAAAGAAAAAAAAGAATCAGTCCGAATCTGAATCATAAACCAGGCTCATGGTCCTTGAGGTTTGCGTAAATTCTGCCATGTCGGCCATCGAAGCCCAGAAAGGCGGCGCCGACCGCGTTGAACTCTGTGAAAACCTGCACGATGGCGGCACCACTCCCAGCGCCGGAGCGATCCGGCTGGCCAGGGAAAAGTTACACATTCAACTATTTGTGATGATCCGCCCGCGCGGAGGTGACTTTCTTTATTCGGAGGATGAATTCCGGATGATGCAACACGACATCAAAGTGGCCAAAGCGGAAGGTGCTGATGGCGTTGTTTTCGGGATCCTGAACCCCGATGGAACCATCGACCGGGAGCGGATGAAGATGCTCGCAGCATTGGCGCGACCCATGGGCATCACTTGTCACAGGGCCTTCGACATGACCCACGATCCGATAAAAGCAATGGAGGACTTGATAATCCTGGGCTTTGACCGTATCCTGACATCCGGACAAAAACCCACCGCACCCGAAGGTGCTGACCTTATCAGGAACCTCGTCGCCAGCGCCGCCGGAAGGATCATCATCATGCCGGGCAGCGGGGTCAAGGAGCACAACATTGTTGAATTACGCGCAAAGACAGGAGCCACGGAATTTCATATACACCTTGACAAGCAAGAACCCAGCGGGATGGTTTTCAAACAAACATCCGTATACATGGGAAAACCCGACCAGTCGGAGTTTGAACATGTACTGACCGACTGGAAGCGAATAGCCAACGTAAGGAGGTTACTGGAATAGGACCCCGACGGGGTCCCACCACCCCGACGGGGTCCCCCTACCCCGACGGGGTGCCGTAACAGCCCAGGGATCAGTCACATGATATTGTCTTTCAACAACATCTGAATACATTTCGCCACCCCTGTTGTGGCTTTTTCCCTGATCACGGTGAGGTTGCGAATATAATAACCGGGTTCGGCTGCCGGATCGACAAGGAATTTCGGGGCTCTCGACGGAGCATACTGAAGCAATCCGGCAGCAGGGTAGACCTGTAGTGATGTGCCGACCACCACAACCACGTCGGCCCTGCGGATCAAAGAGGTAGCCTCCATGATCAGGGGGACAGGCTCTCCGAACCAGACAATGTGGGGCCGTAACTGGGAACCCTTTTCGCAGCAATCACCAAGTTTCAGTTCCCATCCATCGAGGGCATAAACAAGGTCGGGATCGCGGGTGGAGCGAACTTTTTTCAGTTCACCGTGAAGGTGCAACACTTTGGTGGAACCCGCTCTTTCGTGGAGGTCATCAACATTCTGGGTAATAATCTGCACATCGAACCATTGTTCGAGCGCCGCCAGGTCGAAGTGCGCTTTGTTCGGTTCAACCTCGTACAACTGCTTCCTGCGCATGTTATAAAAATCAAGAACCAACTGCGGATCGCGCTCCCATGCATCCGGACTGGCCACCTCCTCAATACGGTATGAATTCCAAAGTCCATCGGCATCGCGGAAGGTTTTAATGCCGCTCTCCTGGCTTATCCCGGCTCCGGAAATCAAGACTATATTTTTCATCTGTTTCACAAGGTCCTTTCACCTGTCAGAACGTAGTATCACATGATTAAAACCGCTTTCCCCGATTTGTTGTTGTAAAAAATCCTAAGGCCAGGCATGGTCATCCGGGGTTATAAACCATGCCTGGGCTAAATTTTCCTCTCCTTTGCCGCGAAAACCTGGTTCAGAATAACGGCCATCAATGTGGAAACCGTCAGGGAGGATGAAAATACCGGCGCCAGCCATGAAGGTACTGTCATAAAAAGCGAAGTCGTAATATCAACACTCAGCCCGAAGATCATGGAGATACCAATGATGAAGATCATTCGGGTGGTGATCGCGTTGGCCAGGATGATCTGCATTCCTGAGATCAGCATGTAGGAGGTCACAAAAACCACGATGGCTCCCATGACAGGTAAAGGCATAATGGTGAAGATGGCGGCGATTTTTGGCAGGAATCCAAGGAAAATAAAGATCAGTCCCGCACTCCAGGCGATCACCCTGCTGGTAGCTCCTGTTGCAGCCGATAAACCGACGTTGCTTGCAGAGGTATCGGTGGCCACACCCCCCAGGAATCCGCAGGTAAATACGCTGATGCCGGAAGCCATCAACCCTTTTCCGACATTTTTCAGATCCGGCTCTTTCCAATCGGCATCACCAAGTTTCTGGCAGGTGATAATATTCCCAAACGACTTCAGGCACTGGATGATGGAAATTAAAATGAACGGCATAAGAAGGGAAAGGTCAAAGGAATACCGGAACATGCTGACCCCTTTTCCGGGTAGCGAAAAGAGCGGGGTTTCCGACACCTGCTTTATTTCGGCTGACCCAATGTAACCGGCGAGAAACGAAAGAAAGTAGCCTGCAACTATCCCGATCAGGACACCATAAAGCCGGATCTTCCCCCTGCCCCAGATATTCAGGCCGATCATGGTACCAAGGGTAATACAGGCGATCAGCAATTTTTCAGGTTCGATGATGTCGCCGGCATACTCAATCCCTAAAAATTTTGATACACCCAACGGAATAAGGGCCACCCCAACCATCAACACGACCAGCCCTGTGATCTCGGGAGGAAAAAGCTTCCTGAGTTTCGGGATAATCTGTGCAAATGCCATTTCAGTCAAACCCGATATCATGATCATCCCATGCATAAGTGGAAGCCCTCCCAGCCATCCCGCTTCGAGAGAAACTGCCATATAAGAGGGGCCGCAAAGGTTGGGACACAGATAACCGGAACCCACCGGCCCTTTTTTGAGTGACTGCAGGATCGTTCCAAAACCGGCTGCTATCATTGAGAACGAAACCACACTGTTCACTTCCGGGAAAGATCCGCCGATCTCCTGGACGATCACGACAGGCAGTACCAGCATGCTCGACATGGTGAATATATGCTGTAATCCCAGGAGGATGGTGACAAAAAACGGAGGACGGTCATCCACACCATAGATTGTTCCGGGGGGGGCCTTTGCCATATCGCAATATCCTTAAATTTTAAGCCAGACAGGTTTTTCAAGCAGGATGGAGGAACCGACAATGTACCCCCGGCCGTTAATGCTGATTTTTCGGAAATAAGCCAGTTTTTTCACCGGTTTATTCTCATCGGCACTTTTCGACATATATGAGAGCCAGCCGGAATCCACCCATCTCAACTGGGTGATCATTTCCTGGATCACCGGTTTTCCGATCGCATCCTTCATCATCAGGAGATTCCGGCCGCTGAGTCCCGGGAATGAGGGGTCAACCAGCGCTTTACCATTCATTTCAAGAATAAAAATGAAGGAATTATAAAAATAGTATTTCCCCGCTTTATCGGTTATAACCGGGATGGCATCAAGACCTTTTTCAGCCAGCAGCCGACCGGCGGAGTCGACCATGCTTGAAAGAAAGATTTTTTCCATCTTCTGCCGGTAATTCCCGCTACCGATGGCATAAATGTTCCCTTCAGGATCTCTGACCCTCATGATGTAGGAACTCTTCCACTCGGGATAGATCTCACCGGGCTCCATCCAGAGATAATGGACCCAGCCATGAGGATGGAGGGAGTCTGATGCGATCTGAACGATTTCTCTGATCATCGGTTTCCCGTTCAGATCTTTTATGCCAAGAATATTCTTCCCGACCAGTTCAGGCGATACCGGATGGAAACGACATACACCGGTAAGGTCATAAACGAACAGATAACGGTCACCCTTCAACCATTTGCTGCCCTTTTCGCCGAACTCAGCAAATGCCGCCCTACCCTTCAGACTGAATTCAGAGGCGGCATCCTCTACAAAGGCCACCAGCCTCCTGGTCTCTTCAAACTGATATTGTTCCATGGCTTTCCGATGATCGGTGCATGCAACCATGGCACATGTGAAAATCAGCAGGTTGACCACAGCAGATCGGCTTGACCAGCGCCGGATCAACCGTTTCATGCCAATTATGCCGAATCTGGTGTATTTCAAGTGACAGGCGAATGAAATCAATAAAAGTGATGTAAATATATAAAATTAATTCTGACATAAACAGAAGGTTCCAGTACAACAAAAACGGTTCAACCACTTTTAATTATGTGAAAACGATCTAAAATCCTCAATTTTGCAAACCAAACCTGCCTCGATGCAAACCTCCCGCTGGTCAATCACCACAAAGCTCCTGCTGCTGTTCCTGGGAACAGGGGTTATCTCTGTTCTCGTGGTAGGGTCCTATTCGTTTTATTCGGCCCGGAGAGCCCTCATCAACAGGACTATGGACCAGTTGATTTCAGTACGAGCGGTCAAGAAACAACAGGTCGAATATTATTTCACCGAGAAATTAAGAAACCTGGATGATTTAAGCAGGAACGAACACTTAAAGGAGCTGCTGAAGAGCAACGTTCATCCATACAAAAAAAAGAACGAATCTCAGTCTGCTGAATTTTTAAAAAATTACTATACCGCTTACGGATTCTCCAATCTTTATCTTTTGAAAATCAGCGAAGAGCGTGTCATTATATCGTGTCCGGGTGAATTTTCCGGACTTGCACTACCACAAGATCTTACGTTCCAGATCAGGAAAACCGGAGAAGCTGCCCTGAAACAAAATAAAAGTTCACTTTCAGATCTGTTTTTTAAATCGAAAAGTGATACGGTGCCCTGTTGTCTGATCGGTCGCAAAGTTGAAGATAAGAACGGCAACATGGCAGGGGCTGTCATCCTTGAGATCAGTTCAAACGTGATAAACCGAATCATGCTTCAGGACAACCGTGAAATCGGTTTGGGCAATTCCGGGGAAACCTATCTCATTGGTCAGGACTTCCTCATGCGGAGCAGATCACGGTTTATCAACAATTCCGTATTGAAGATCATTGCCAGAACGGATGCCACTGAGAAGGCCCTTGCAGGATATACCGGGACAACCCTCTCAAAAGATTACAGGGGGATCATGGTGTTCAGCGCCTACGAACCACTCGGGATTCCTGGTCTGAAATGGGTAGTGCTTGCTGAGATTGATCTGGAGGAGGCCATGATACCAGTTACCTCATTACGGAACGACATCCTGATTGTTTCGCTGGTCATTTCGTTGCTGATCCTCGGATTTGCCAGGTTGATCACCAACATGATCACACAGCCGCTGATCAGTTTGAAGACAGCGGCCAGTAAACTCGGGGAAGGCGATTACAATCATGAGCTCAAAGTTGTGTCGGGTGATGAAATAGGAATGCTGGCCGCAACCTTCAATACGATGTCTACCCAGATCAGGGAGGAGCGCGGAAAAAGGATCCAGGCGTTATATGATGGGCAGGAAATGGAACGACGAAGAATTTCGCGTGAATTACATGACGGCTTAGGGCAGAAACTGGTGGGAGCAAAACTACAGATGGAAAATTGCAACAATAACGATATCTTATGTCTTCAGAAGACTGCAGATGAGACCAAAGAGTGCCTTCACTCCATTGTGGAAGAACTGAGGTTGATATCCAATGATCTGATGCCTGTTTCGCTAGACGAACTCGGACTGGAAACAACATTACGGAACCTGTGCAACGATGTTGAAAAACAGACAAATATGGAAGTCGATTCCGACATCAATACCGATGGGATCATCAAAGGAAATATTGCTGTTTACCTTTACAGGATCGCTCAGGAGGGAATACAGAACATCCTCAGGCACTCAGCGGCAACCCGTTTCTCAATGCAGTTGTTCAGAAACCGCGACTCCCTGATCTTCCTGCTTGAAGATAACGGGAAAGGTTTCGATCCTGAATCTGTTGTCATGGGCAACGGACTGTCGAACATGAAAGAGCGGACAAACATACTGGGGGGAACCTGGTCGGTTGAGTCTGTACCCGGCTCAGGTACAACCATCAGATGTAAAATACCGGTTTCTCCGTCGCCTGACTTCACTGAAGAAAGATAAACCGACCCGGCCCGCAAACGAAACGACCACACCCCAATAACATGCGCACTCACCTATGAAACCAACCATCCGTGTCATACTGGTAGATGATCACCAGATCATTCTCGAAGGATTGACCAACATGATCCAGGAGGCCGGTGACATCGAACTTGCAGGATGTGCCACTGATTACCAGCAGGCGCTTGCACAGATCAAAGAGAAATCACCCGACGTGGTGATAACCGACATTTCCATACCTGGCCGGTCGGGGATCGAGTTGATCGGCAAGATCCGGGAAAAATATCCCGAGATCAGGATCCTGGTCCTTTCAATGTACATTTCAGATGATTACATTTTCAATGCGCTGAAGGAGGGTGCGATGGGTTACCTGCCCAAGCAGGAGGCCACCAAAGCAGAACTCCTGCAAGCTATCAGAACCGTCAACCGCGGTGGCCAGTATTTCTCAGCCAGTATTGCCCAGCAAATCGCCCGATCGTATACACAGGCATCGCGAAAAACCGCAGTGATCGATTCCGCCATCAGGGCACACGACCTGACGACCCGCGAGCGGGAAATACTACGGCTTTATGCCAACGGTTTTTCGAACAAGGAGATTGCCGCACAACTGAATATCAGTGTAAAGACTGTGGAGACCCACAAAAACAACATCATGCAGAAGTTCAATTTCCGAAGTACCGTCGACATGGTTAAGTTTGCCATCCGCAACAAAATCTCCGAAATCTAAGGGTTCCCCTTAGACATATCTGAGGGGCACCACTATTCCTGGTTTCGGGGTAATCACATTCATTTGCAGGGTCTAAAAAAACCTTGCTTATGAGAAGATTTACACTGATTTCAGCAGCGATCCTGCTCTTTCTTTCAACCTGTTCCTTCGGACAGGAAACATCAAAGTGGTCAGCCGATTTTCAATTCGGCGCCGATTTTCTTAGCCGGTATATCTGGAGGGGACTTAACCTCGGGGGTGCCGGTCCCAGTATTCAACCAACCCTGAAACTGAATGTTGGTAATGCGAATCACCTGTTCTCAATCGGAGGCTGGGGGGCCTATACCTTTAGTAATACAGCCAACCAGGAAGCAGACCTGTTTTTATCTTATACATTCAAAGGCCTTGTAACACTTACCGTTACCGATTATTTCTTCCCGGGGCTAAACACGGGAAGCAAGGACAAATACTTCTGCTATTCGAAGGACAGTACAGGTCATGTATTTGAAGGTGCTATCCTGTTTAACGGGACAAAGAAAATTCCTTTCACCTTCATGTTGGCCACCAATTTCTATGGCAACGATTCGCGCAGGATGAAGCAGGTCAACGACACGACCTTTGTTGAAGATGGCATTCAATACTCTACCTATATCGAACTCGGTTTTAAAAAGACCATCAAAGGAATCGATTTCAATGCCTTCGTGGGAGGAACTGTCAATTCACCCAATGCTGAACTGCATGAAACCGGTTACTATGCCAATACAAAGGCAGGCTTCACCAATATCGGGATCAAACTTTCCAAAGCTATCCAGATAACAGAGAAATTTTCACTGCCGGTTCAGGCAGCGCTGATTGCCAACCCTCTGGATAATAAGTTCTATATCGTGTTTGGCTTTACTCTTTGATTATTAATCCTAAAAACAACAAAAATGATTGAAACTGGTTCAACCGGATTTATGCTGCTGGCCTGCAGCCTGGTCATGCTTATGACACCGGGACTCGCATTGTTTTATGGTGGTCTGGCCACCAAGCGGAACATCCTTGGGATTATGATACAAAGTTTCGTATCACTCGGATGGACCACTGTTCTGTGGGTATTCTTCGGATATTCACTGTGTTTCAGCGGTGGAGAAGGAGGAATTATCGGGAATTTCGACAAGGCATTTCTGAGCGGAGTTGGAATCGAATCGATCTACTCCAATGGAAAAATCCCCGAAATAGTATTTATCGCCTACCAGATGATGTTTGCCATCATTACTCCTGCCCTTATCACCGGAGCTTTTGTAAACCGCGTGAATTTCAAAGCTTATTTCATTTTTCTTACAGCATGGCAGATCCTCGTCTATTACCCGTTCGTGCATATGATCTGGGGTGGCGGACTGCTTGCCCAGTGGGGAGTTCTCGATTTCGCAGGGGGTATTGTGGTACATGCAACTGCCGGATTTGCGGCCCTTGCCTCGGTCTTTTATGTCGGCGCCCGGGTCGATAAAAATTCAACACCAAATTCAATCCCGCTGGTTGCCATAGGCAGCGGCCTGTTATGGTTCGGTTGGTACGGGTTCAATGCAGGCAGCGAGATTGCGGTTGATTTCGTAACGTCACTGGCATTCCTGAACACAGACATCGCTGCTTCTTTTGCCACAATGGCGTGGCTTTTTGTTGAGTGGACACGCGAGAAGAAACCAAAATTCGTCGGGTTACTCACCGGGTCCATTGCCGGTCTTGCCACCATCACCCCGTGTGCCGGTTTTGTTCCGCTATGGGCCTCTCCGATCATCGGCATCATTGCTGGTCTGCTCTGTTACCTGGCAGTTCAGTTCAAGAACAAGATGAAATGGGACGATGCGTTGGATGTGTGGGGTGTACACGGCGTCGGAGGCGTTCTGGGAACCATTTTGCTCGGAATATTCGCCTCCAAGGCTGTGAACGGAGCGGGTGCCGACGGACTGATCTTCGGCGGAGGTGAATTTTTATTCAAACAGGTAGTGGCTGTTATTGGCGCTTCAGCCTTTGCCTTTATCTTCACATACATCATGCTTATCATCATCAATTATATCACCCCCGTGAAAGTTGATGAAACTATGGAAAAAGAAGGCCTTGATGTTTCGCTTCACGGTGAAAAGGCCTATGACGAAGGTGCTTTGTAATCCATCCTGAACACCCTTCGGAAAAAGGAGTCTGCATTTTTTTCAATTACATTTTGCTTCAGCGGTTTTCGCTGCAATAAGGGCCCGGTTGCTGACCAGTACAACCGGGTTCCTTGTTTATCCGAACATCCCTTCGTGTGCCTGATTTTTGCTTCGAAAATAAAAGAATCGCATGGGCATTCATGCAAACGAACAGATATACGGCAATCATTATGGACGAGATATGCCAGAATTCTCTATCTTCGAAAAAAAATCCTTATGAAAGAGATCCTGGTTTCAATATCGTTGTTTCTCTCCCTTTCCTTTGCCGTGTCGGCTCAGCCAATTCCTGACTGGGAAAATCCAAAGCTTACAGGCATCAATAACCAGCCTCCGCATGCCGCCTTCCTCCCTTACAACACTGAGGCTGATGCACTCAAAAACGACTGGTGGGCCTGCCCCTGGATCATGATCCTCGACGGAAACTGGAAATTCAATTGGTCAGAGAATCCGGACAGCCGCCCTGCTGACTTTTACAAGGATTCCTATGATGTGAACGGATGGGCCGATATCAAGGTTCCATCCACGCTTGAAATACAGGGATACGGCTACCCTGTCTATGTGAATCAACCCTACGAATTCATCCACCTGATGAAACCCGCCCCTCCCATTGTTCCGCGGGAATACAATCCCGTTGGGTCCTACCGGAGAACTTTTGAGGTGCCTGCAACATGGAAAGACAGGGAGGTCTTCCTGCGGTTTGTCAACGTCAAGTCTTTTTGCTATGTTTACCTGAACGGGGAGCGGATCGGGATGGCAAAAGATGGTAAGACACCGTTCGAATTCAATGTCACCAAATATCTCCGTGACGGCAAAAACATTATTGGGGTCGAGGTTTTTCGCTGGTCAGACGGAACTTACCTCGAGTGCCAGGATATGTGGCGCATGAGCGGTATCAACGACGACGTCTATCTCTATTCAACGCCAAAAACCAGGATCCGCGACTTTTTCGTGATCGGCGATCTTTTCAGCAATTACCGGCACGGCATCCTCAAACTGACAACCATCATTAAAAACGAGCAGCCCCATCCTCCCGCCGATATCGACAGGATGTTCCTCCTCCCGGAATATGACCTGGAAGTAGCCCTTTATGAGAGCAAAACAAGTACAAAACCAGTTATCCGCGAAACACTCCGATTCAGAATGTCGGAAAAGACTGAGGACACCCTATTCTTTGAGAAACACATCCCCTACCCCCGGCTCTGGAGCGCTGAGACTCCCAATCTTTACCACCTCGTTCTCCTGCTGAAAGATAAGGAGGGGAACATCATCGAGGCAACGGGCTGCAGGATGGGATTCAGAAGTGCAGAAGTAAAAAACGGGCAATTTTTAATAAACGGAAAACCGGTGTTTGTGAAAGGGGTTAACCGTCATGAACACGACCCGGTCCTGGGCCATGTGATGACCAAGGAGATGATGGTGAAAGACATCAGGTTGATGAAAGAATGCAACATCAACACGGTGCGTACCTGCCATTATCCAAACGACCCCTACTGGTATGAATTGTGCGATGAATACGGGCTTTATGTGATCGATGAAGCCAACATCGAATCGCATGGTATGGGATACAATCCCGACCGGACATTGGGAAACAACCCGGACTGGAAGGAGGCGCACCTTGACCGCACGATCCGCATGGTTGAACGCGACAAGAACCATCCCTGCATCGTGATCTGGTCTCTCGGAAATGAAGCCGGCAACGGGTGCAATTTCGAAGCCACTTACGACTGGGTGAAGCATCGAGATAAAAGCAGACCGGTTTGGTACGAGCGTGCCGAACAGGGGGCAAACACCGACATTTTCTGTCCGATGTACTGGTCGCCCCAGGACCTGAAGTGGTACGGCTACTCCAGGCAGCTCAGGCCCCTGATCATGTGTGAATACGCCCATGCCATGGGTAACAGCACAGGAAATTTCAAAGACTATTGGGACATCATCGAAAAGTATCCCCAGTTGCAGGGTGGCTGTATCTGGGACTGGGTGGACCAGGGACTGCTCGTCACGCCTCAATTGAAGGGGTTTAAGGGCAAGGTGCCCGCCAATGCGCCGTCCGACATCAACCGGACCGACCAGCTGCCGGCTTACCGGTACGAGCAAATCTCCTGGGCATACGGCGGCGATTTCGGGCCTGAAAATGTGCCATCCGATGGCAACTTCCTGTGCAACGGCCTCGTATTCCCCGACCGTCAACCACACCCCGGATACTGGGAGGTAAAAAAGGTATATCAGTATGTGAAATTCAAACTCACAGATCCATCAAAACCTTCGTTTGAGATCAGCAATCATTACGATTTTTATGATCTGAACAACACGGAAATCAACTGGGAATTTTCTTCAAATGGCAAGATTACCGGAACAGGTAAAATAATTCCTGGTATTGTTGCTCCCGGCGCCAAAAAGGTGTTCACCGTCGTTTTACCGGAAATGAAACAACCCGGTAAAAACGAGTGTTTCCTGAATCTTTATCTAAAGACAACAAAACCATGGGGGCTTCTGGCGGCTGGTCATGTTCTGGCTTCGGAACAATTGGTTTTACCGGTAAGGGGAGAAGACCCCTCAGCGAAAGAGCCTGACAGAAAGCAAGCGCTGAAGATCTCCGAAGAGGGGCCGTCAATCCTGGTAAACGGCAGCAAGTTCTCCGTTGAGTTCAACAAGGTGAAGGGAACCCTCACATCGGTGAAATATGGCGACACGGAAATTCTTGTTAACGGGCCGATGCCGAACTTCCGCAGAGCCCCTACCGACAACGACATCGGAAACGGGATGCCCAAACGGTGCCAGGTATGGTTTGATGCATCGGAGAAGCGAACCGTTACAAAATCCGGTATCGTTCGGTCGTCGGCGGAATTGGTTGAGATTGCGGTACATTTTACTTTTCCTGAGGATATTGCCACCGGCAAGGTCTCATACATGATATCGGCCGGGGGAAAGATTACTGTTGAAACATCCATCACGCCGCTGAAGGAAAAACTTCCCGAGATGCCGCGTTTCGGACTAAACCTGCAACTGAATCCTCAGTTTAAACAGGTCAACTGGTTTGGACGTGGTCCCTGGGAAAATTATGCAGATCGAAAAACAGCATCGTTTGTTGGTCTTTACCGGTCGACCCCGGATGATCTGTTCACTCCTTACGTCCGGCCTCAGGAGAACGGCTACCGTACCGATGTTCGCTGGGTCGAATTCACTGACATCAACGGAACCGGGGTGCGGTTCACCGGATTGCCGGTAATCTGTTTCAGCGCGTTGCCTTACACCTACGATGATCTCAAGGGATTCAAACAAGGCGGAAAACACCTGGCCGATCTGGAGAAAAAGCCATTCACCGACCTTAACCTGGATTATGGTCAGACCGGCGTGGGCGGCGACGACAGTTGGGGAGCCCGGCCGCACGCCCAATATACCCTTCAGGCGAAGGAATACAGCTATTCATTTACCCTCGAACCTACGGTGAAGTAATCGACTCGTTTCAACGCATGCTGAAGGTAGTGCTCCGGCTTATAAACCGGGGTGGGTTAATCGTTAAGAAAGCTGAGCGTGGTTACTTGTTTTTCCCGAAAAGGCGGTTCATGACCTCGCGGATCACTTCACGTTCAACAGGTTTTTTTATATAGTCGTTGAAGCCTGCACTCAGAAAACGCTCACGGTCGCCATGGTTGGCATAACCGGTAACGGCAATCACGGGAATCTGTTCATTGCCCGGGAGTTTACGGATCTCCTGCATGGCTTCGGTACCGGTTTTTCCAGCGCCCAGGTGAATATCCATGAGTATCGCGTCGAACTGCTGTTTTTCGCAAAGTCTGATGGCAGCATCGGCATCCCTAACAGAGAAAATATTGCAATAACGCCTCAGATAGATCATCAGCAACTGAATGTTCACCAGATTATCCTCCACGATCAGCACATCGGGCAGCTTCCGGCCCATGCTCTTACGGATTTTTCTCTCACCTGCCGCAGAATTTTCACCTGAATCGGCTATTTCCTGTTCAGCTTCTGATGTTTCCGGGTTGCCGGAGTCTAAAGTTTGTTGTGCGGGCATTGTATGCCTTGTAATCCCATAGGATTCGAGTTTCAGGTCAAGCATTTCCATCAGTCGCCTGGCCGACTCCAGAATATGCTCGGCCTTCCTTCGCTGATCAGCATCTTCAAGTTCCTCTGTTAACAGTTCAGCGAAGCCCAGGATGCCCGACATCGGAGTCCTGAGTTCATGGTCGATCTGCGAAATCAGTTCGGTGGGAAACTTTCCATCGTAAACATCACGCTGCTGGCACTTCTCGATCAGCTCGTGCACAATGTCGCGGATCACCGCAAATAAGGTGTTCAGATCTTGCTGGCCGTGCACTTTTTCCAGGATCCGGAATACGGTCTGGTTGACCAGCTGGTTATTGTCATTACTCATTTCAACCAAGGTATCTATCGCAAACTTACTGATTTCCTCACAAACCCCGGCAGATTTTTCAAAATTATTGTGGATTCTTATTTCCGGGCCAGGAATCTGTTGTAAAGGAGAAGGCCAGCGATAGTCATTACGCCGATCATGCTGAAGGTGAGCCAGAGCAGGTTCGGACGGTCCATTTGTTCGACAAACTGCACATAGAGAGCGGCTCCCAAAATACCTCCGACACCGCTCCCGATCACACCATACATGAAAGAGTAGCCCTGGTAGAGGGCTTTTTTGTCATCCGGTGCGATCTGCCCTACATAGGCAATGAACTTAGGATGGGCGATCATTTCGCCCAGGGTGAAGATGAACATCGAGGCCAGAAAAATCCATCCGCTTGGTGAAATGGCAAGCATTCCCATTCCAAGCGATCCGAGCGAAATCCCGAAAATCATGGTTGGCAGCGCTTTGGTATTCCTTACCAGTCCTGATACCACAAGCTGTAAAAGAATGATGGCGCCTGCATTCATCACAGTTACGTGTTCGGCATCGAATTTCCATGAAGGAGACGACATGAAAAGGGAGAGAATCCCATTGATAAAACGATCGAAACCCGACATGTCGACCTTTTCTTTCAGGTACCAAAGCACGGAATCATAGACCTGGAAGTACATGATCCAGAATCCCGAATAGATAACAATCATGATAATAAACCTGAAATCCCTTAAAACAGTCACCATCTCCCTGAAGACCTGCCCCATGGGCTTTACCTGACGGTTTCCTGCCGGTTCCCTGAAAACAAACAGGTTCAGCAGCAACAACCATCCGGTGCCGATTGCCGCCATGAAAAAGATATAGTTAAACGAGATAGACTTAAGCCAGGGCACCAGGATCAGCGGAAAGAGAAATGCTCCCATGTTGATCGACCAGTAGAAAATCCCGAATCCCATTGAGGAGGTCTTTTCATCGGTCACCCTGGCGATGGTTCCTGAAACCATGGGTTTGAAAAATCCAGCGCCAAGCGCCACCAGGATCAGGCTGGCAAAAACAGTGACATAAGTCTGTGAAAATCCGGCAAAAAGATAACCCAGGCTCATAGTGAAGAAAGCGAAGAAAAGTACCTTCCGGTAACCAAACCGATCGCCGATCGCTCCGGAAAGGATCGGTAAAAAGTAGAGAAGCGGGGTGATGGTGCTCTTTATGGCTCCTACGCTCTCCTTGGTGAAGCCAAGCCCCCCTTCGTCGCGGCCCAGTACCAGGTATATCGACAATACGGACATCACGCCATAATAGGAACCACGCTCAAAAAACTCCATGGAAATGGCGGTCCAGAAATTCCTTGGAAAAGCTGACAGGGATTTTAAAAAAGAGGGTGCTGGCATCGGCAGGATTGAAAGTTTTCAGCGAAAATAGCTAAAAAAAGCTGATCTTTGCGATGCAGCATGCAACTGGAACAAATCGCCGGCAAATTCGATCTCCCGGGCAGGGTTGATAAATGTATTCCAACTGGATCCGGTCACATCAACGACTCGTACCTGGTTGTCATGGAAGCAGCCGGTGCCCCCCGTTATTTCATGCAGCGGGTCAATCACATGATATTCACCGACCAGCAGGCACTTTCAGACAACATCCTCAGGGTAACGACCCATTTACAGTCAAAACTGCCCGAATTCAGCAAGCGTTACCCTGGGTTGACCGTTGTCCGCCTGATTCCCACAGTTAGTGGTGATTATTTTTATCCTGATCCCGATGGCTATTTCTGGAGGATGTATCACCATATCAAAGGGAAGAGTTTCGACCTACTTGAAAGTCAGCAAATTGCTTACCAGGCTGGACTGGCCTTCGGGATATTCCAGCTGATGCTGGCCGATTTCCCGGCCACATCGCTGCACGAAGTTCTGCCGGGCTTTCACAATATTCAGCTTCGCCTCGAAAAATTCAGAGATACAGCCCTCGAAGATCCTGCAGGCAGGGTTGCCTCTGTCGGGAAAGAGATCGATTTCATTGAGTCGAGGAGTGCAGAGATGTGTAGTCTTTTCAGCCGCGGGCATGAGCATCCTTTCCCGGTCAGGGTAACGCACAACGACACCAAGTGCAACAATGTGATCTTTAACGAAGAAGGCATATCGATAGCAGTAGTTGATCTCGATACCGTGATGCCGGGATATGTTTTGTACGACTTCGGGGATGCCATCCGCACCGGGGCCAGCACCGGCGCCGAAGATGAGCCTGACCCGTCGCGCGTAAGGATCGACCTTCGCCTGTTTGAAGGTTACACCGGCGGCTATCTTTCGGCCGCAGGCCGGTTCCTCACGCAAAGCGAAACCGATCAACTGGCATTTTCTGCCCAGCTGATGACATACATCATCGGGATGCGTTTCCTTACCGATTACATCGACGGTGACCGGTACTACAAGATTAAACACCCGGTGCACAACCTTCAACGGGCCAGGGCCCAGTTCAACCTGCTCGGGAGCATGGAGGATCAGTTTACAGCGATGCAGGAGATCGTGAACCGATGCAGTGTCGCCAGCAAAACATAACGGTTTGTTACTTTTGGAAATAATAAACGAAAACAATCAAGCAAAGAACCAGCTATGCGTTACCGGTTTATTCTTATTGTGATCATGGCCCGGATGCTCAGCATTCCTGCCGTGACCAGCGGGCAGACTGTCCTCGCAGTTGTCCCGAAACCAGCCCATATCAAAACATTGCCAGGCAGTTACACCATATCGGGTCAGACCGTCATCAGCGTCCATGAGAACGACCCGGAGAGGCAGCGCCTGGCCTACCTGTTCCGGGACCAGCTCAGGGCTGCCGGCGGTCCGGAGCTGAAAGTAATGCTGAGGAAGACCGGTGAGGAGGTCAGCGGAGGAATCGTTTTCGGGCAACGATCAGCCAAACTGACCCATTCCCACGAGGGTTATTTCCTGAAAATCACACAGGAAGGCATTCATCTTTCCACTTCCTCCGGTGCAGGAACGTTTTACGGAATCCAGACCATTTTTCAGCTGATGCCTCCCGGGCCGTCAACAGCAGAGCCCGCCACAACATCTTCCGGGATCACCCTGCCCTGCCTCGAAATCAAAGATTACCCCAGGTATTCTTACCGCGGCATGCACCTGGACGTTTCCCGGCATTTCTTTCCGAAAGAGTTCATAAAGAAGTACATTGACCTGATCGCGATGTACAAAATGAATGTTTTTCACTGGCACATGACGGATGACAACGGGTGGAGGCTGGAGATCAAAAAGTATCCCAGGCTCACCGAAATTTCAGCCTGGAGGGCCGATCACGAAGACAAGCCATGGGGGCAGCGGCCACCTCAGCAACCCGGCGAAAAGGCCACCTACGGTGGATTTTACACCCAGGAGGAGGTCAGGGAGATCGTAAAGTATGCCGCCGACCGGTTTATCACGGTGATCCCCGAGATCGAGATGCCTGCCCATTGCGTCGAAGTACTGGCGGCCTATCCGCATTTATCATGCACCGGGGGCCCCTTCACCGTTCCAACGGGATCGTACTGGCCGAATACCGACATTTTCTGTGCAGGAAACGATTCGGTCTTCACGTTCCTGCAGGATGTCCTGGCTGAGGTGATGGAGTTGTTCCCGTCGAAATACATCCATGCCGGCGGGGACGAAGCCGACAAGACCAACTGGAGCAAGTGCCAGAAATGCCAGGAACGCATCAGGAAAGAGGGCCTGAAAGATGAAAAGGAACTGCAAAGTTATTTCATGAAGCGGATGGAGCAGTTCATCGTGTCGAAGAACCGTAAAATGATCGGGTGGGACGAAATCCTTGAAGGCGGCCTGGCTCCCGAGGCCACGGTGATGTCTTGGAGGGGTGTGGAAGGGGGAATCGCTGCCGCCCGCCAGGGTCACGATGCCATCATGACCCCGACATCGCATTGCTACTTTGATTATTACCAGGCCGACCCGGATTTCGAGCCCAAGGCCATCGGCGGCTTTACCACCCTGAAAAAGGTGTACTCCTATGATCCCACACCGGCGGAACTGACGGAAAAAGAGGCCAGGCACATCCTGGGCGCCCAGGGAAATGTATGGACGGAATTCATTCCGACCGCTTCGCATGCCGAATATATGGCGGTTCCACGAATGATCGCCCTGGCCGAGGTGGTATGGACCCCGCAGAAGGACCGCGAATGGAATGATTTCCGCCGGCGCCTGAAGGACCAGTTCCATCGCCTGGAGAAGATGAATGTCAATTACAGCAGGGGATCCTTCAGGGTTGAAGTCAGCACGCAATTCGATCAAAAGGATAACGCGGTGAAAGTGGTGCTGAGTTCCGAGCAGCCCGACCTTCCGATCCGTTACACGCTGAACGGCGACAACGTGACAGCTTCTTCGCCCGAATACAAGGTTCCTTTTGAGATCAGGAAAAACAGCATCATCAGGGCTGGGGTATTTGAGAACGGGCAACTCAGGGAGAAACTCACGGAAATGCCGCTGATCTTCCACCATGCCATCGGCAAACCCGTGAAGTACGTATCGTCTTACTCCTACCGGTACACGGCCGGAGGCATTTCAGCCCTGACTGATGGTCTCCGCGGTTCGGCCAATCACCGTGACGGGCTGTGGCAGGGTTATCTCGGGAATGACCTCGACCTGGTGATCGACCTGGGTTCGGTTCAGCCAGTGAATTCTGTTCAGGTTAACTTTCTGCAAAACCAGCGCAACTGGATATTTTTGCCGGTCATGGCTGAATACTCGCTTTCGGCCGACGGAAAAAAATACCATTCATTCAACGAAGTCACGCACTCAATTCCGGCAAAGGAAGGGCAGGTGATCATACAGCCTTTTAATTTCCAGTTCATGACAGGAACAAAAGCCCGCTACGTGCATGTGAAAGCCAAAAACCTGGGAATATGTCCCGATTGGCATGATGGCAAGGGAGAAGCCTGCTGGATGTTTGTGGATGAGGTGGTAGTGTTCTAACGTTTGACGATTTTTTTCGTCATAACGCTATTTTCACCCGAAATCCTTATAAAATAAACGCCCGGTGAAAAAGAATCAAACCCGGTGACATTTCTCATCTCATTGAGTGATTCGGAACGCCCGCAGTCACCTGCATGATCATTGCCCAATAAACAAAGAGTGGGAGACATGCTTTTCATACTGACCTTCATTCAGATGATGGAATACATTTACACAGTCATGATATCCTTTTCCTTGATCTCTAAGATCTTGTCCACCCTGGCGATGTGGTCATCGGTGATTTTCTGTATCGTGGCTTCGAGTTTATCCACTTCATCCTCAGGGATGCCGTCTTTTTTCAATTGTTTGGCGGTATCGTTGGCATTCCGGCGTATGTTGCGGATGCTGATCTTGGCATTTTCAGCTTCGTTCCTGGCTTTTTTTACGAGGTCGCGGCGACGCTCCTCGGTCAGCGGCGGCACCATGATCCGCAGGATCTCTCCTTCGTTTTTTGGATTAAAGCCCAGGTTTGCCGCCTGAATGGCTTTGTCGATCAATCCCAGGACACTTTTATCCCATGGCTGGACGATAATCTGGCGGGCGTCAGGGGTACTGATGTTGGCGGTTTGTTCGATCGGGGTTACGACCCCGTAGTAATCGATCTTCACGCCTTCAAGCATCTGTGCACTTGCTTTTCCGGCCCGGAGTTTCTGAAATTCCTTTTCGAGGTGCTGGACGGCCTGTTGCATCCCCTCGCTGGTCTCCATCAGGGTAAATTCTATCTCTTCGTGCATGGTTTCTGGTCTGATTTACATTTTTCCAATCCGGCAAAATTAGCAGGCAATCTTCAAACGGCCAAATTTCAAACCTGAATTATCTGGCAGAAATTGCGGTACGATTCCTATCTTTATATCAAAATTTCGTGAAACAGGACCTTTAAAGACAAAATCCATGAAAATCGACATCCTGTTGACCCTTATTACGGGCAGTTTGTGTTTTTTCACAGCAGGGTCATATGCTCAAAACGCCGATGCCATTAAAACGATGGAGAGAGCAGCCAGAACCGCGTATGGTGAATTACTGAAGGAGACCGATAAAAACAAGGATGGAAAGATCAGCAAATCTGAATTTTACGCAATGTGGAAAGATAAAAAAGTGGCGGAGGAAAAGTTTATTTACTGGGATGTCAACAAAGACGGTTACATCACCGAAGAAGAGTATGTAAAGGTTGTCAGGGACATCGGGACTAAAAAGAAAAAATAACTTCAGGCGGTCACCAGGGTTCCGACCTTTTCTCCTGACAGCAGTCGCATCAGGTTGCCTTTATGGTTCATGTCAAACACCAGGATCGGCAGATTGTTTTCCCGGCAAAGGGTAAAAGCTGTCAGGTCCATGATTTTCAGTCCCTTTTCATAGGCTTCATCAAAGGTCACTGATTCATAACGTGTTGCGGTCGGGTCCTTTTCCGGGTCGGCCGTGTAAATGCCATCCACGCGGGTTCCTTTCAGAATGGCATCGGCCCTGATCTCGACTGCACGCAGCGCCGCGGCGGTATCTGTTGTAAAGTAAGGATTGCCCGTTCCGCCGGCGATGATCACCACAAAACCCTCCTCAAGGTACCCGATAGCCCTGCGCCGCGACATCGCTTCGCAAACCGGATCGATGGCCAGTCCTGAAAGAAGCCGGGCCTTCACCCCGTTATTCTCCAGGGCCGACTGGATGGCCAGGCTGTTGATGACCGTCGCAAGCATGCCCATGTAATCACCCTGTACACGGTCGACGCCTTTCCCTGTTCCGGAAAGTCCCCTGAAGATATTGCCGCCTCCGATGACAACCGCCAACTGCACACCCGACTTTACAGCCGCTGCAATCTCTTCGGTATAATTATTCAGGCGATGGGGATCGATGCCGTAACCCTGTGATCCTTCGAGCGCTTCTCCGGATAATTTTAACAATACACGTGTTAATTTCATGGATTCGTTTATTTTGGGTTTATCCACTATCCTTCAATCACTCCCCTCCCGCCCCGTGGCAGTTTTTGTACTTTTTCCCGCTCCCGCATGGGCACGGGTCATTTCTTCCCACCTTCTTCTCCACCTTTACGGGCTGGGGTTTCGATCTTTCCTGGGTATTTGAATTGGCCTGCGACAACAGGTCCGACCGCTCCTCTTTCATCCGGCTCCGGTCGAGTTTCCGTGGGGCCTGGGCCTCCCTGACGTTATTGGCGGCAATGGGAACATCGGCTTTGATGAGAAAAGAGGTGATCTCCTTATTGGTACGCTGAACCATCGACTTGAAGAGTTCAAACGACTCGAACTTGTAAATCAGCAAGGGATCCTTCTGCTCGTAGGCGGCATTCTGAACCGATTGCTTCAGGTCGTCCATTTCCCTCAGGTGCTCCTTCCAGGCGTTGTCGATCATTCCGAGCACGATTCCCTTCTCGATGCTGAGCACGACCTCTTTCCCTTTGTCTTCGTATGCCCTCTTAAGGTTTGCAACGGCCTGCATGGTCCTCAGCCCGTCGGTCACCGGTATTGCGATATTCTCGTAACGACTCTCGTTTTCAAAGACATTCATGATGACCGGGTAGGTTTTCATGGCGATATTCTCGCACTTCGCCTTATACCTCTTGTAGATATGATCATACAGCTTCCCTACGAGATCGTTGCTGCCCATTGAATCAAATTCGCTTTCAGGCACGGGGGGATCTGCGGCGAACTCTTTCAACAGATCCAGTTTGAAGGCCATGAAATCGCGTTTGTCGTGGGCGTCAAGAACAATCGTTTCACAAACATCGTAGATCATGTTCGAAATATCGACGGCCAGCCGGTCGCCGAACAAAGCATGGAACCGCTTTTTATAAATTGCCTCGCGCTGGATGTTCATCACATCATCATACTCCAGCAAACGCTTGCGGATACCAAAGTTGTTCTCTTCCACTTTTTTCTGGGCCCGTTCAATCGACTTTGTGATCATGGAATGCTGGATCACCTCGCCTTCCTTGATCCCCATCCGGTCCATGATCTTGGCAATCCGGTCGGAACCGAACATGCGCATCAGGTCATCTTCGAGCGACACAAAAAACTGGGAACTTCCCGGGTCACCCTGGCGGCCGGCACGTCCCCGGAGCTGGCGGTCAACGCGGCGCGATTCGTGCCGTTCCGTGCCGATGATGGCAAGACCTCCGGCATCCTTGACTCCAGGTCCCAGTTTAATGTCGGTACCGCGGCCTGCCATGTTGGTGGCAATGGTCACCGTGCCTGCCCGTCCGGCTTCGGCAACAATGTCGGCCTCCCGGGCGTGTAACTTGGCGTTCAGCACATTGTGGGGAATATTCTTGCGTTTCAGCATCCTGCTCAGGAGCTCAGAGGTTTCGACCGATGTGGTACCTACCAGTACGGGCCGTCCGCCGTTCACAAGCCGTTCGATTTCGTCGATCACGGCATTGAACTTCTCCCGCTTGGTCTTGTAAACAAGGTCCTCGCGGTCGTCGCGAACCACCGGTTTATTGGTCGGGATCACCACCACGTCCAGCTTGTAAATGTCCCACAATTCACCGGCTTCCGTTTCGGCAGTACCCGTCATACCGGCCAGTTTCTTGTACATCCTGAAATAGTTCTGCAGGGTGATGGTCGCATAGGTCTGGGTTGCCGCTTCGATCTTCACATTCTCCTTGGCTTCGATGGCCTGGTGCAGCCCGTCGGAATAACGGCGACCTTCGAGAATACGCCCTGTCTGTTCATCGACGATCTTGACCTTGTTGTCCATCACCACGTATTCGATGTCTTTTTCGAACAATGCGTAGGCTTTGAGCAGCTGGTTCACCGTGTGAACGCGCTCAGTCTTCACAGAATAGTCGCGCATCAGCGCATCCTTTTTATCCAGCTTCTCGGCGTCGCTGATATTCTGCCGTTCAAGGTCGGCTATCACCGATCCGATATCCGGAAGAATAAAGAAACCAGGATCGTCGTATGATTCGGTGAGCACATCAATCCCTTTTTCACGAAGTTCGATGGTATTGTTCTTTTCATCGATCACGAAATAGAGCTCGTCGTCGATGATGTGCATGTTCTTGGCCTGCTCGGCAAGATAAAAATTCTCGGTCTTCAGCAGCAGGGCTTTCATTCCGGGTTCGCTGAGAAACTTGATCAGGGCCTTGTTCTTGGGGAGTCCGTGATGGGCCCTGAGCAGTTGTTCACCCGCCCGTTTCATTTTTTCATCGTTATTCGGATCCTCTGAAAGGGTCTTGGCCTCGGCCAGCAGTCGTGTAACAAGGTTGCGTTGTGCGTTGTAAAGCTTTGTAACATTGGGCTTTAACTCATCGAACAACTGGTTCTCACCCTTCGGTGTGGGACCTGAGATAATGAGGGGGGTCCGTGCATCATCGATCAGCACAGAGTCAACCTCATCGACGATGGCATAATTGTGCGGACGCTGAACCAATTCTTCAGGGTTGCTGGTCATATTGTCGCGCAGGTAGTCGAATCCAAACTCGTTGTTCGTGCCATACGTGATATCGGCCAGGTACGCGTTCCTTCTTGCCTGGGAGTTGGGTTCATGCCTGTCGATACAGTCAACCCGGAGCCCGTGAAATTCAAACAGGGGGCCCATCCACTCTGAGTCGCGTTTTGCCAGGTAATCGTTCACCGTTACAATATGCACTCCCTTGCCCGGCAATGCGTTCAGGTACATCGGCAGTGTGGCTACCAGTGTCTTTCCTTCACCGGTGGCCATTTCGGCAATCTTACCCTCGTGCAGTACCACCCCTCCGATCAGCTGGCAGTTGTAATGGACCATATCCCATTTGAGCATATTTCCGCCCGCTATCCAGGTATTCTTAAAATGGGCATTCTCCCCGACGATCTCAACATTGGCCTTACGAGCGGCCAGGTCGCGGTCGAACTGGGTGGCTGTCACCTCAATAAATTCGTTCTCATGAAACCTGCGCGCAGTTTCCTTCACGACCGCGAACGCCTCAGGCAAAATCTCCATCAGGATCTCCTGCGTCAGCTCGTAACTCTCCTTCTCAAGCTTGTCGAGCACTCCGTACAGCCGCTCCTTTTCATCGATTTCTACATCCTCGCCATTGATCTGGGCCTTCAGGTCGGCGATCTCCCCCTCCTTGGAGGCGATATGCGCCGATATCCGCCGCTTGAAATCGGCCGTAAGCTCGCGTAGTTCGTTGTTCGACAGTGTTCTGACCTGGTCACAGGCAAGGATGGCCCTCTGAACAATAGGGTCTATCTCCCGGATATCACGCTGGGATTTACTTCCCAGCATTTTCTTAAAAAAATCAAACATAGTTGGATCTATTCCACGATTAATTTTTGAATCTCAGCCTCAAGGGTGCCTGAAGGATGACCTGCAGGGTACCTTGCAATATTGCCATTCTTATCGATCAGGACAAACAACGGGTAGGTCCGCACATCGTAATCGATGAGCACATCGGCCTTATCCTCCGTGCTGAGGAAATTCCATACATAATCTTTCTTCAAGTTTATGAAGAACAGCATTTTACCATAGTAACGGTCGGCTGAGATACTGACAAAATGCACCTTGTCATTGTATTTATCCCAAAGCGGTTTTATCAGGTCCATTTCAGATAGACACCCCTCACAGTAGGTAGTCCAGAAATTAAGAACCACTGGTTTCCCCTGGAAACTGCTGAGCGATTGCTTTTTCAGCTCACGGTTGAGAAGGGTGAACCCGGGTGCAGGGGTTCCGGGTTTAAAACGGGTCAGGGTTTTCACCATGTTCTCAGCTACCTGCTTGTTCTCCGGAAATTTTGAGCGCTCAACCGTGGTTCTCAGAACTTTCAAAATCTGATCCTGGTTATAGGTGGGTGTATCGTAAAGTTCCAGCATCCCCTTGAGCATAACGAGTTCCCTGAGTTGCTCGTCCTTCAGCAGGGTATCGGTTGCCATCGATTTCATGGCCGCCTTGTAAGAATCCGCCTCTTTGAGCAGGCTATGGAAGTCGACCTTACGAAGGATATTCGAAGTAACTGTGATGTACCGGGTAAAAAAGCTGTTAAAGAAATCCATATACTCGAGGTTCCGGTAATGGACCGGCTGCCCGGTGAAATATTTCCTGATCATCTGTGGCTGGCTGAGCGATTGGGTAAGCTGATCCAGCGAGGCGATTTTATAGGTTACATAAGTCTGGAAATAGGGATCCTCAACAGTACCGAACTTCCCGGACAGCGTGTCCTTAAATGCCGCGAGCAAAGCCCTGTTCCTGTCATTGTATAGCTCCTTGAAGTGATCCATGAGGAAACTGCTGTACAGGGTATTGAAAGCGCCAACGATCTCGTTCAGGTCGCCGGGCGCAGGGTTTACCTGTTCGTAAACCAGGTTCTGAGACTGGATAAACGGATTGACCTCGGTGTATTCATCATAGTTCAGCTGGGTGAATTTCAGGTCATACGAATGGCCAGGCTGCAGAAATATCTCCGCCTTGTGAAAATTGATTGAAAACAGTGCATAAATGGTCTGGCCGGGATTGATGACAAAGGAGAAATGGCCCGTGGTGTCTATCTGGGTTTCTGCGAGCGTGACTTCGAGGTTGGTTATCAGGTCGCCGGGAGTGCTCAGTTTGATGGTCCGTTTTTCAGCTCCGGGAGCATACCCTTTGATTGTGACCTGCTGGGCGCCGGCCTGATGCATGGCAAAAAGCAAAAATAGGATCCCGGAAATGAAGAATAGGCGGGTTTTATTTACTGTCATGGGCTTTATGGATCGATTGATAAATTGATACAAATATCTGGCTCACAGAGTTAAACCTTCGGGAATAAAGCGGCTCACATCACCTTGATTACGGTATATGTCGCGAACGATGGAGGAGCTGAGCGAAGAAAACTCCGGGTTGCAGAGAATAAATACGGTTTCAAGGTCAGGATACATCTGTTTGTTAATCTGGGCGATACCGCGTTCAAACTCAAAATCAGCAGAGGTCCGTAATCCCCTGAGAATGATCCTTGATCCTACCTTCCGGCAGAAATCGATGGTGAGTCCCTGGTATGTTTCGGCCGAAATACGCGGTTCATCTGCAAAGATGCTCCGGAGCCAACCAAGTCGTTTCTCAATCGGGAACAGAGAGCGTTTTTCATTGTTCTCACCAATGGCAACAATGATCCGGTCGAAAAGAGGCAATGCCCTTTGAATAATGGACTCATGCCCTCGTGTGACAGGGTCGAAAGACCCGGGGAAAACAGCTATCCGTTCCATTGGCGTGACCATTGAACCGGCAAAGGTAAGAAAATCGGCAGGATTCAATATTATTCGAAGGTGAAAGAGACCTGGAAAATTTTCGAGTTAAGGCTGCTGATCGATTCCGTGTAGATATTGCCTTCGCGCTTCAGCACATCCATCAATCCATACATCATTTTCAACTCGATCCCGAATTTAAACCACTCATTGTAAAAATCGAAACCAACGCCGGCTTCAACGTAAAAATCACTGGCGTTAAACTTGACAATTTTCTCGTTACGGTTTTTTTGTTCCCGCTTTTTGGCATTCGATGCCAGGTCGAGCGAATATTGTCCGCCGACCAGGAGATAAGGTCTGAAATTATTGTACCTAAGCGCTTTGTATCTGATTTCCAGCGGGAAATTGATATAGGTGGAAGGCACTTTTTTATTGATCAGCAGCCTTTCGGTGGTATCGCCCCCGGCAAAAGTACGGTAAGTCTCGATTTCGTAGTTAAGGGTACGGTCGCCGAACGAAAGTGAAGGGATGAAGCGAAGGTCAAAATGGTCGCCCATCCGCATATTCGAAACGATGCTGATCACGAAACCCGGAATAGGGGAAGCGTTTACAGAAAGTACCCTGGCTGAATCGGGCATGGGCAGTATATCGGGGATATAAGTGGAGTCAAAAACACGCGTGCGCAGGTCAGTTATCGGTTTCAGTGTAACAAGGCTTTGATTCACGCCCAGCACAAAACCAAAATGAAACATCTCCTGGTCGTAGGCAGGCATGTTCAGCACGATATTACGCTGGGCCCGGGCAGGCAGCACGGCAAGCAACAGCAGCACGGTTATTGCTCCCGTGCTAAATGCCAGCTGTTTGAATTTCGGAATCATCGAGGTAAATAACGCAAAAAACGGTCGATTATTTTTCAGCCAGATAAACCGTAGCAATTCCTCCCGACAGCCTGATCTGCCTGGTATTTCTAAGTCCCACCTGCGTGAGTACCTCCAGAAAACGGTTTCCCGACGGAAACGCGGCCACCGATTCGGGTAGGTAGCTATAGGCATGCCGGTTACCCGATATCAACCGTCCGGCAAGCGGGATGAAATAGCGGGAGTAGAAGCCATATAGCTGTTTCATCGGAAACGTTTCCGGATGGGAGAATTCAAGGATCAGCATCACGCCCGAAGGCCTGAGCGCCCTGCTCATCTCTGCCAGTCCCTTTCTCAGGTCTTCAAAATTGCGTACACCGAATGCCACCGTTACAGCATCGAATGAGTTGTCGGAAAACGGAATTTTCTCCGCATCGGCCTGCTTTAACAGGATCATCTTTTCGAGCCCTGCCCTGGCGATTTTCTGCCTGCCGATCTCCAGCATCTTTCCCGAAATGTCAATTCCATGTATCTGCTGCGGCTTCAGCGATGCAACCGCCAGGGCAAGGTCACAGGTCCCGCATGCAACATCCAGCACCCGGTCGGGATGGTAAGCCGAAAGAATGCTGACAAGCCGGCTTCTCCATCTCCTGTCGATACCCATCGAAAGAAAGTGGTTCAGAAAATCGTACCGGTGCGAAATGTCATTGAACATTTCCCTGACCGTTTCCTTCCGGGGTGTGTGAGGCATTAGAATTGATTGATTGATTGATTGATTGATTGACTGACTGACTGATTGAAAGAAAAAAAGGGATTATCCGTGCAGATAATCCCTTTTTGTACGGAACTGTGTGTTTAGGCTCCCAGTTGCAGACGTTTGAAGCCTGTTACCGTCAGGTCCTTGTCATTTTCAGCAACATACTGACGGACGGTTTTCTTGGTATCCTTGATGAAATCCTGGTTCAGCAGGGTCATTTCCTTGAAGAACTTCTGAAGTTTGCCGGTTGCGATCTTCTCCAGCATGTCCTCGGGTTTTCCTTCCTGGCGGGCCTGTTCCTTACCGATCTCAATTTCACGGTCGATCACATCCTGCGGAACGAACTCCTTATCAACGGCAATGGGGCTCATGGCTGCAACCTGCATGGCGAGTTCATGACCAATTTCCGAGACATTTTTGGCAGTACTGCTGCTCAGGCCGATAACGGTGGCAAGGCGGTTACCGAAATGGTTGTAGGCAAACACTGCCGGTGATTCGATGATCTCGTAATGGGCGATCTGGATCTTCTCACCGGTTTTACCAAGCATCTCATTCAGGCGCTCCTCAACGGTTGCGGAACCGTTTGACAGCGGCATAAGATCGGCTGCATTCTTCACACGCGAGGCGATGCCGAGGCTGAGAACTTCCTTTGAGAAATTGATAAAATCTTCGGTTTTTCCAACGAAATCGGTTTCGCAGTTGACCATGATAACAGCGCCATAGGTTTTATCTTCCGAAGTCTGCGCAAAAACAAATCCCTGGTTGGCATCGCGGTCGGCACGCTTTCCGGCTACCTTCTGTCCTTTTTTGCGTAAGTAATCAATGGCTTTGTCAAAATCGCCCTCGGTTTCCTGAAGGGCTTTTTTACAATCCATCATCCCTGCGCCGGTCATCTGGCGCAATTTATTAACATCAGCGGCGGTAATATTCATATATTCCTGTTTTGTTGATTCTTATAAATAAAAATTAATTGAAAAACGGGGTGAACCGGGTTTATACCCGTCACCACGCAACCCTTATTTTTTAGGTCTTCCGGGAGCCGGTTTGCTGATCCTTTTGCGGGCAGGTTTGGCTTTCTCGTCCGATTCGGGTTCAATGATCTTCATCTTGGCCAGTTTGGTGTCGACAAATTCCTTTTTCACGATCTTGATACCATCGTCATCCACCTCTTCCTCCTCGACATCATCCAGCATCTTCGACTGAAGCCTGATCTCGAGTTCATCGCCTTCGCCGCGTTCATCATCGGCCGCTTTCTTGTCGCGATCGAGTTTGCGTTCAACCAAGCCTTCTTCGATGGCATCGATGACGGTTCCGACGATCAGTGAGATCGATTTTGAGGCATCATCATTGGCCGGGATCGGGAAATCGACCAGACGGGGGTCCGAATTGGTATCAACGATGGCAAAGGTAGGGATGTTCAGTTTTTTGGCTTCTGCAAGCGCGATGTGTTCTTTCAGGATATCGACGATGAAGATGGCCGAAGGAAGCCTGTTCAGATCGGCTATGGATCCGAGGTTCTTCTCCAGTTTGGCCCTTTCGCGGGTAAGGGTGAGGCGTTCCTTTTTCGAAAGATTGGAATAGGAAGGGCTTGCCATCAGTTTGTCGATGGACATCATTTTCCTAACTGCCTTGCGGATGGTGGCAAAGTTGGTAAGCATCCCTCCCGGCCACCTTTCGGTAACGTAAGGCATGTTGACTCGTTTGACATGCTCGGCGACAATCTCTTTTGCCTGTTTCTTGGTGGCCACGAAAAGGATCTTTTTCCCCGATTTCGCGATTTGCTTCAATGCGGCGGCAGCCTCATCGATTTTTGCAATGGTCTTGTAGAGATCGATAATGTGGATCCCGTTACGTTCCATGAAGATGTAGGGAGCCATCGCAGGATTCCATTTGCGGCGCAGGTGACCGAAATGTACACCCGCATCCAGTAATGAATCAAAATTAGTTCTTGACATATGATGAATCTATGAATGCTGAAAAATTAACGTTTACTGAACTGGAATCTCTTCCTTGCTTTTTTCTGGCCGAATTTTTTACGTTCAACCATACGCGGATCACGCATCATCAGTCCTTTGGCCTTTAAAGCCGGACGGTTTTCCTCGCTGATCTCGCAAAGGGCGCGCGAAACGGCAAGTGCCAGGGCTTCAGCCTGACCTCTGATCCCACCGCCGTCAAGGGTCACCTTAACGTCGTATTTGCCCTGGTTGTTGGTAACCTCAAACGGCTCGGTGACTTTGAACTGGAGGATCGGGGTTGGGAAATAACTCTTGTAATCACGGCCATTCACGGTGATCTCACCCTGGCCTTCCTTCAGATATACTCTGGCTACGGCAGTTTTCCTTCTGCCGAGGGTGTTAATAACTTCCATATTACTTGATTGAATTTAATTTCATTGGTTTGGGTTGCTGTGCTTCGTGCGGGTGTTCCGGACCGGGATAGACATAAAGGTTGCGGAATAATTCGCGACCAAGCCTGTTCTTCGGAAGCATCCCCTTGATGGCTTTCTCCACCACTGCTGTGGGCTTTTTAACCAAAAGCTCCTTGGGGGTTATCTCTTTCTGACCGCCCGGATATCCTGAATGTGACAGGTATACCTTGTCGTCAAGCTTGCTGCCGGTCAATGCCACCTTGGCAGCGTTGATGATGATCACGTTGTCGCCACAATCAACATGCGGGGTGAAGTTTGTTTTGGTCTTTCCTCTCAGCAACATGGCCACCTTGGCTGCCAGCCGTCCCAGCACCTGGTCCTCGGCATCAATAAGCACCCACTCCTTGGTAACGGTAGCCGCGTTGGCGCTTACGGTTTTGTAACTTAATGTATTCATGCGTCTCTTCGATGTGTTAAATGAAACCTTTCTGATAAAAAGGGCTGCAAAGGTACTCATCTTTTTATATCTGACAATGAAATCACATTATCATTTTAACAAAAATCAACATATCCTTTATTTTGTGACATTTTTTTGTA
>CAYYPH010000016.1:0-94173 GCA_964473485.1 uncultured Prolixibacteraceae bacterium
CCCCGACGGGGTCCCACCACCCCGACGGGGTCCCACCACCCCGACGGGGTCCCACCACCCCGACGGGGTCCCACTACCCCGACGGGGTCCCACTACCCCGACGGGGTCCCACCACCCCGTCTGCGTCCCACAAAAAAAAAACCGCCTCACTCATGGAGGCGGCTTCGCATTTGCGATTGTTACATCCCTGAACCTGTATCAGGTATCGGATGAGCCCGAGGCTTGTTTTTATGCTTCATCAACGATGAAACACACGTTGAAATCTAAAGTTTTCTCTGCCTTCTGTTTGGCCTTCTAAAGTTTTAGAGTTCCCTACAAATGTAACTGAAAACACCAGGTTTGTCAAGTATTTTAACAATTGTTAACATATGCAGGATCGCTTGCTTTTTGCGTTGTTTATGCCTGGAAAACAGGGTAATCCGTGTATCCTTCCGGCCCCGGTGAATAGAAGGTGTCGGGGTCCCAGTTGACATTCCAGGGCTGGTTGAGGATCATCCGGTCGACCAGGTCGGGATTACTGATGAAAGGCTTTCCGAACGCGATCAGGTCGGCATAGCCAAGCTGAAGTTCCTTCTCGGCGCGATCGCGCGAATAACCTCCGGCCAGAATGGTTGCGCCGCTGAGCCGGCTCCGGATCTCCTCTTTGACCGACCGGGGTACAACCGGCGCCCCTGAGGCGCTGTGATCAACGATGTGTACATACAATATCCCGAGTTTGTCAAGTTCGGTCGCGAGATACCGGTAGGTGTCGTCCACTTCATCATAATATTTCATACCGCCGTTTACGCCGTAGGGTGACAGCCTGATGGCGGTCTTGTCCATGCCGATGGCCTGCCCAACAGCCGCAGCGATCTCGATCACAAAGCGGCAACGGTTTTCGGGGTTTCCGCCGTAACTGTCGCCACGCTGGTTGCTTACAGGTGAAATGAACTGCTCCAGCAGATACCCGTTGGCCCCATGGAGTTCCACTCCGTCGAACCCCGCAGTGATGGCATTGATGGCAGCCTTCATGAACTCTTTTTTCGTTGCAAGGATATCTTCAGCGGTCATCGCGACAGGTACCGGAACCTCCTGAAGACCGCCGCTGTCGGTATACAGTTTTGCAGGTGCAGCAATGGCCGAAGGGGCAAGCACCACCGAACCTCCGGGCATGTTGGCGGGATGGCTCATCCTGCCGGTGTGCATAAGCTGGACAAAGATCCTGCCGCCCTGCCCATGGACGGCGTCGGTGATCAACCGCCAGCCTTCGCACTGCTCCTCGCTGAAAATTCCCGGCATGCGGGCGTAACCCAGGCCGTTGGGCGAAGGGGCAACCCCTTCGGTGATGATCAGGCCGGCCCCGGACCGCTGCCGGTAATAATTGGCCATCAGTTCGTTGGGGATGTTATTGATAGCCCGGCACCGGGTCATTGGCGCCATCACGATGCGGTTCTTTAATGCAATTTTTCCGAGTTTATAGGGAGAGAATAATTTCATGGTTGAAGTGTTATTCGTTAATAAATCCTAAATTTTTCGGCAAAATTATTGTTTTTATTTAGAATTATTATAAATTTGTAACAGATTCTGTTAGAAATGAACAAGGTAGTAAAAGACGCCCGGGAAGCGATAAAGGGCATTGAAAACAACATGACCCTCATGCTGGGGGGCTTCGGATTATGTGGAATCCCTGAAAACTGCATTGCAGCGCTGGCAGCAAGCGACATCATGGGTCTGACCTGCATCTCGAACAATGCCGGGGTGGATGGATTCGGGCTTGGCATGTTGCTCCGCCGCCGTCAGATCCGGAAAATGATATCATCCTATGTGGGTGAGAATAAGGAATTTGAACGTCAGTTGCTGAGCGGTGAGCTGGAGGTTGAACTGATCCCTCAGGGAACCCTGGCCGAAAGAATCAGGGCGGGAGGCGCTGGAATACCTGCATTTTATGTGCCGGCAGGCTACGGTACAGAGGTGGCTTCAGGAAAGCCCGTCAGGGAGTTCGATGGCAAGTTTTACCTTGAAGAACGATGGCTGAAAGCCGATTTTTCCATCGTGAAGGCCTGGAAGGGCGATACTATGGGAAACCTGGTCTACCGCAATACGGCCAATAATTTCAACCAGGCCATGGCCACTGCGGGTAAGATCACCATCGCCGAGGTCGAGGAGCTGGTGCCGGCCGGAACCCTTGACCCCAACCAGGTTCACACGCCCGGCGTGTTCGTGCAGCGCATTTTCCAGGGCGCCGGCTATGAGAAGCGGATCGAATTCCGCACCACACGGGCATTATAAGAAGAACCGGGTTCCATTACTGAAACGATCTGTCAGAGATCATTCATTCGAAAATCTGAACTTTTAAATCGTAAATAAATATGGCCTTAGATAAAAACGGGATTGCAAAACGGATCGCCCGCGAATTAAAAGACGGTTACTACGTAAACCTGGGGATCGGGATACCGACACTGGTGGCCAATTATGTCCCCGCCGGCATGCAGATCGTTCTGCAGTCGGAAAACGGGTTGCTGGGCATCGGGCCTTTTCCCGGAGAAGAAGAAGTGGATCCCGACCTGATCAACGCCGGCAAACAGACCATCACCGCAATCAAGGGAGCAGCCTTTTTCGATTCCGCTGCCAGCTTCGCCATGATCCGCGGCGGGCATATCGATCTTACTGTTCTGGGCGCTTTCGAGGTATCGGACCGGGGTGACATTGCCTCCTGGAAAATACCGGGAAAACTGGTGAAAGGAATGGGAGGGGCCATGGACCTTGTGGCATCCGCCAAAAACATCATCGTTGCCATGATGCACACCAACCCACAGGGCGAATCAAAGCTGCTGAAAGAGTGTACCCTGCCACTGACCGGCTTAGGGGTAGTGAAGAAAATTGTGACCGACCTGGCTGTCCTCGAGGTGACCCCCGGCGGGTTCCGGCTGCTCGAACGCGCACCTGGCGTTTCTGTCGAACAGATCATCGCCGCCACCGAAGGCCGGCTGATCGTGGAAGGAGAAATCCCCGAAATCACAGTATAAACAAAGGAATGGACAATGGACAATTGACAATGGACAATTGACAATGAATTGAAAATGGAAAATTGAAAACGGAAAACGGAAAATTGAAAATGGAAAAGTGAAAACGCCCTAATCGCTATTCACTAGTCGCTATTTTGAATTTTGACATTTGACATTTGAATTTTGAATTAACAACATGCCACATTACCACACCCTTGGGAAAATCCCCCGTAAACGCCACGTGATCTTCAGGAAGCCTGACGGTAACCTGTATTCTGAACAGCTGGTCTCCACCGAAGGATTCTCCGACACCTATTCGCTTGTGTATCACTGTCACCTGCCCACCGCCGTCTCGGCAATCGAGGCCGCCAGGAATGTCGCACCTGAGATCGGGGAACCCCAGAACATGCAGCACCGTCTGTTTCGCGGATTCGACATTCAGCCGGTTGAAGATTACCTCGACAGCAGGGTGCCGGTGCTTGCCAACAACGATTGCCAGATCAGCCTGGCAGCTCCTTCGGGATTGAGATCGGGCTATTTCTATAAGAATTCCGGGGCGGATGAAATGGTTTTCATTCACCGCGGTTCGGGCACCCTGCGCACCATGTATGGGAACATCCCATTCAGCTATGGCGATCACCTGGTCATCCCCAGGGGGATTATCCATACTTTTGAATTTGATCAAAGCGATAACCGCCTCTTCATCCTCGAATCCTATTCTCCGCTGAGGTTCCCGAAGCGATACATGAACCGCTCGGGACAGTTGCTCGAGCATTCGCCCTTCTGCGAAAGGGATATCCGCAAGCCGCAGCTCCTCGAGACCCACGATGAAAAGGGTGATTTCGTTGTGAAGATCAAACGGGGCGAACACATCTGGCCCTACCATTTCGTATCTCATCCCTTTGATGTGGTCGGGTGGGACGGATACCATTATCCGTATGCTTTGTCGATCCACGATTTTGAGCCGATCACCGGCCGGCTGCATCAGCCTCCGCCTGTCCATCAAACCTTTGAGACGCCCGCATTCGTGGTTTGCGCATTCGTTCCGCGGTTGTACGACTATCACCCGGAGGCCATACCGGCTCCCTATAACCACAGCAACGTAGACTCCGATGAGGTTTTGTATTATGTCGACGGCGATTTCATGAGCCGTAACAACATTGGCCAGGGACATATCACCCTTCATCCCACCGGTATTGTTCACGGTCCGCATCCCGGAGCTGTTGAACGCAGTATCGGAGCCCGCGAAACCCGCGAACTGGCTGTTATGGTGGATACTTTCCGCCCGCTGAGGATCACCCGGCAGGCCTTTGAAATCGAAGATCCCCAGTATTACCGAAGCTGGATCTCATAAATCAATCATTCAATCATTCAATCAATCAATCATTTTACCATACCCATGTCAGCAAAAGAGACCTTTCTTCCCATCAACGGCACCGACTACGTGGAGTTTTACGTCGGCAATGCCAAGCAGGCAGCCCATTACTACCAGACTGCCTTCGGATTTCAGCCCCTGGCCTATGCCGGGCTTGAAACCGGACTCAAGGACCGCACCTCTTACGTGCTCCGCCAGGAAAAGATAACCTTCGTATTTACCACCTCCCTCATCCCCGGATCGCCCATCGCTGCTCATTGCGAACTGCATGGCGACGGCGTGAAGGTCATCGCACTGTGGGTGGATGATGCCGCCCGTTCGTTCGAAGAGACCACCCGGCGCGGTGCAAGGCCCTACCTGCAACCGCAAACCCTGCACGATGAAAACGGCGAGGTGGTGATCTCCGGCATCCATACCTATGGCGAGACTGTCCATGTATTTGTTGAAAGGAAAAACTACCGGGGCGTCTTCCTGCCGGGCTTTATCCCCTGGCAACCCCGCTACAAGCCGGCCCCTGTCGGCCTGAAATATGTCGATCACATGGTGGGAAATCTCGATTGGGGCCAGATGGACGTGTGGGCGAAGTTTTACCATGATGTGATGGATTTTGACCAGCTTATCTCGTTCGACGACAAAGATATATCGACCGATTACACCGCCCTGATGAGCAAGGTGATGGCCAACAACAACCTTTACATTAAATTCCCGCTGAACGAACCCGCCCATGGCAAGAAAAAGTCGCAGATCGAGGAATACATCGAGTTTTATCATGGCGGAGGGGTGCAGCATGTGGCCATGGCCACCGGTAACATTATCGAGACCGTGACGGCGCTGCGCAACCGTGGCGTCGAGTTCCTGCGGGTTCCCGATACCTATTATGACCTGTTGCTTGACCGCGTGGGGAATATCGACGAAACAATTGCTCCACTCAAGGAGTTGGGGATCCTGGTCGACCGCGACGAGGATGGGTACCTCCTCCAGATCTTTACCAAACCGGTCGAAGACCGTCCGACGGTGTTTTTCGAGATCATACAGCGCAAAGGCGCGAAATCGTTCGGAAAGGGCAATTTCAAAGCCCTGTTCGAATCAATCGAATTGGAGCAGGAGAAAAGAGGGACCCTTTAGAGAATAAATCTCATTATTTATGCAATCATGGATTGAAACCCCTGAAGGATCCGATTTCCCGATCCAGAACATCCCTTTCGGCATTTTTTCGGTCGAAGGGGTCCCGCACCGTGCCGCGACCCGGATCGGTGATACGCTGATAGACCTTTACCGGTTAGCGGAACTGGGATTTTTCGATGGAACAGGCATCGTGGCAGATGTCTTCAGGCAGCAATACCTCAACGACTTCATCGCCCTCGGAAAACCTGCCTGGCGCAGGATGAGGGAACGCATCATGGAATTGTTCCGGATTGAGAACGGGAAGGCAAAGGATAATCCTGCCCTTAGGGAAACGGTGCTGAGACCGGTGGGATCGGTTACGATGTTGCTGCCTGTAAGGGTGGGCGATTATACCGATTTTTATTCGAGCATCGAACATGCCACCAACGTCGGGATGATGTTCCGCGACCCGGCCAACGCACTGCTGCCCAACTGGCGTCATCTGCCGGTGGGGTACCACGGCCGGAGTTCATCGATCGTGGTTTCGGGAACCCCGGTGCACCGGCCGAAGGGACAGACAAAGGCCGATACAGCCGATTCACCTGAATTCGGTCCGACGAAGCAACTCGATTTTGAGCTCGAGATGGCCTTTATCACCGGGAAAGCAACGGCTCTGGGCACCTCGGTCTCAACCACCGAAGCCGAGGATCATATCTTCGGGCTGGTGCTGTTCAACGACCTCTCGGCCCGCGATATCCAGAAATGGGAATATGTGCCGCTCGGCCCCTTCCTTGCTAAAAATTTCGGGTCGGTGGTTTCTCCATGGATTGTTACACTCGATGCCCTTGAACCTTTCCGGGTGGCCGGCCCGGTGCAGGAACCTGAAGTGCTTCCATACCTGAAATGCTCCGGCGATCATAACTTCGACATCCGGCTCGATGTCTTTATCCAGCCCGACAACCAGCCTGAATTCCGGGTGTGCCACTCCAATTTCAGGTACATGTACTGGAACATGGCGCAGCAGTTAGCCCATCAGACGGTGAACGGCTGCAACGTCAATGTTGGCGACATGTACGGTTCGGGAACGATCAGCGGACCAACACCCGACTCCTTCGGATCCATGCTCGAGATTGCCTGGAAAGGAACCCGGCCTGTAAAAATGCCGGATGGAAGCCAGCGTGTCTTCATCCATGACAACGATACGGTGATCATGCGGGGCTACTGCGTCCGGGAGGGCCTGCGGATCGGGTTTGGCGAAGCGACGACCAGGATACTGCCGGCCTTGTGATCAGCGGCGTCGATGGACAATCATCGTTATAAAAGTTAAGAAACATGGGTCAGCGTTCCAATGAATATGTAAAGATCGATCCGAAGGAGACATCCATCCAGAGGTTCCAGTCGCTGGTGCAGGGGGCGGTCGGACCAAGGCCCATCGCCTTTGCCAGCACCATCGACCAGGAGGGACGGCCGAACCTTTCTCCATTCAGTTTTTTCAATATTTTCGGGGTCAACCCGCCGGTGCTGGTGTTCTCGCCCTCGCGGCGCGGACGCGATAACACCACCAAGCATACCTTCGAAAATGTCAAAGAGGTGCCCGAGGTGGTGGTCAATGTGGTCACCTTCGAAATGGCGCAGCGGGTCAGCGATTCCAGCGCCGATTTCCCGAAGGGTGTGAATGAATTTGAAATGACCGGGTTTACCATGCAGCCATCGGAACTGGTCCGCCCGTTCCGTGTGAAGGAGTCACCGGTGCAGTTCGAATGCCGGGTCATGCAGGTGATTGAGACCGGCCAGGGCCCGGGAGCCGGGAACCTGGTGATCTGCGAGATTCTCCGGATGCATGTGGATCCGTCGGTGCTCAATGAAAAAGGAATGATCGATCCCGACCGGATCCGGCTCGTGGGCCGGCTGGGCGGCGATTTTTATGCCCGGGCCTTCGGCGAGGCATTGTTCGAGATCCCGAAGCCGGCCTGAACGGGGAGCGTTCGCGGGACCAGCAAACGTCAATGAAGCATACCGATCCGGTGCAGGCTGGTGAAACGGATGCTGCGGTTCACCCGGGCAATGCCGCATCTGCAATGAAAATGCAACGCCTTTTCACCGGATGCGGCTTGAAACCAAGGATTAACACTAATATCTACCGACATGGAAATGAATGAAGTACTGGAAAAACTGCCCAGGCACCTGATGAGCCTGGTCATCGACCAGCCATACAATGAATATACGGCCCAGGATCATGCCGTGTGGCGTTATGTGATGCGCCAGAATGTGCGGTACCTGGGAGAGGTGGCCCACGGGTCCTACCTGGAAGGGTTGAGGAAGACCGGGATCAGTATCGAGGAGATCCCCAGCATGTATGGGATGAACCGGATCCTGAAGGAGATCGGATGGGCCGCGGTGGCGGTCGACGGATTTGTTCCTCCCTCGGCCTTCATGGCTTTCCAGGCCTACAATGTGCTGGTCATCGCGGCCGATATCCGACCCATCGACCAGATCGGCTATACACCTGCCCCCGATATCATTCACGAAGCGGCCGGTCACGCCCCGATCATTGCCGATGCGGAGTATGCAGATTTCCTGCGAAGGTTCGGCGATATCGGTTCCAGGGCCTTCCTGTCACCCCAGGATTACGAACTGTACGAGGCCATCCGCCACCTCTCCATCATCAAGGCCGATCCCTACTCCACCCCCGGAGCGATCGCGGAGGCCGAACAACGGTTGACCCATATCTCCGGCAACATGGGGGAACCCTCGGAACTGGCCCGTATCCGCAACCTTCACTGGTGGACGGTTGAGTACGGGCTCATTGGCGATATAACCAATCCCCGGATTTACGGTGCAGGCCTGCTGTCGTCAATCGCCGAAAGCTACCTGTGTTTGCAGCCATCCGTGAAAAAGATCCCTCTCACCACCGATGCCGCCAATTATAATTACGACATCACCGAACCCCAGCCCCAGTTGTTCGTTACCCCCGACTTTGCCACCCTGAACCGGGTGCTCGATGAATTTACCGAAACCATGGCGCTACGAAGGGGCGGCCTGTATGGTATTCATCAGGCTATCCGCTCGAAGGGCACAGCCACCCTGGTTTACAGTTCCGGATTGCAGGTTTCGGGGACGGTTACAGGGGTGATTGAACGGAACGGCGAACCGGCCTATGTTTCGCTCACAGGCCCGTCGGATCTCTGTTTTGCCGGTAAGGAACTTCACGGCCACGACAAATCCTATCACGCACACGGATTTGGGTCCCCTGTTGGCAGAATCCGCAACCTTGCGGTGGCGCTGGAAGATTTCTCGGAGGAGGAACTCGGGCAGGTTGGCCTGACCACAGGTGAAACGGTGACCCTTGAATTTGAATCGGGTGTAACGGTAAAGGGAACGATCGCCGGCAAGACCTTCGGCGACGGCCGACTGATCGTGCTCAGCTTTACCGGTTGCACGGTAACATACGAAGGAAAAGTACTTTTCGAACCCGCCTGGGGTACCTTCGACATGGCGGTAGGCCGGAGCATCGTATCCGCCTATGCCGGCCCGGCCGACCCCGATGCCTTTGGCCTCACCTATGCGGCGCCGGAGGAAAAGACCCACAAGATCGTGCACAGCGGAGAGGCGGTAAGGCTGCACGCCATCTACCAGACAGTGCGCGATATCCGTGAAAAGGGCGAGGATTATGAAGTACTTCCCGGACTCTGGATTGATATACGGCACAGCTATCCCGACGACTGGTTATGCCCGCTTGAAATTCTGGAATTACTGCAGCGCGAGGGGCTCCATAAAGACACTGCCCGTGAGATCAAATCGTTTTTGATGATGAAACGGGAAGAAGGGGAGTCGATGAAGAAACTGATTGATGACGGCCTTAGCCTGTTGCAGTGAAGGAACCGCGGGGCGCCCTGTTCTACCAGAGTGGTTTTTCTATGACTTCGTTGAATACCGGGAGCAATTGGTTGATGCCATCCCAGATATAGTAAAAATTTTTAGGATCGGCGGGCCTGCTGAGTCTTACGGTTAGCGGACTTCGGAAGAACATTTTAATGGAATGTCCGTCGGTGCTGATGGCGATATCCGAAACCGGGTAGTGCAGTTTGTCAACGGTGGCATCCGCCAGGTCAATATCGATCTTTCCCAGTTTTTTCAGCGTTCCGTTCTTGTACAGATATGCCCTCATTTCAGAATAAAAGTCGTACCGCGATTCCCAGATGATGACCGTGCCGTCGCCGGTATTTGAGGTCTGGTAAAAATGGAACCGGGTGGAATCGGTCACGTTGATGGTGTCGTATTCAACAACGGGCGCATCCGTGCGGTTGTTACGAAACACACCCATCCACATATCGACACGCCAGTAGCGGAAAACAACCCCGATGGCATTGGCATTGTCGAGCTGGTAACACTGTTTTACCTGCAGTGTATCGTATTTGGAGATGGAATAATTCCTTGAAGGCGTTACACGCCGGTAATTCCTTGTGTACTGCGGAAAACAGTCGCTGATGCCGAAGGCTGTAAGGAGGGTGGCTACCAGGAGAATACGGTGATAATGCTTCATGTGTTATTTATTGTTTTTCATCTCATTTTTCATCCGGAACAGGCTACGGATGAATATGGTCATGGTAATGGCGGTGATTCCCAGAACGATATATTCGATATGATCGACCGAGGCAGGGATCTGTATCCCGACCACATAACCCAGGGGGATCAGGGAACCTGACCATATCAGTGCCCCGGAAACATTGTAAACATTGAATTTCCAGAAATTCAGGTCGATGGCCCCGGCCAGGATGGGCACAAAGGTACGGATGACGGGAAGGAACCGGCCACCGATAAGGGCAATACCCCCGTATTTTTCGTAGTAACCCCTTGCTTTTTCCAGGTGTTTCTGCCTGAAGAACAGGGAGTCTTTTTTCTGGAAAAGCTTGTGACCAAAATAGTTACCCGTGAAATACCCGGCGAGGTTACCGATGATGGCTGCCGCGGCAACACTGAAAACGAGCAGAAATATGTTCACATCCAGGTCATCGGACCCGCAAAGCAACCCGGCAGTGAAGAGCAGTGCATCGCCCGGGAAAATAAAACCGATCACAAGGCCTGTCTCGGCAAAGATGATGATGAGAAGTAATGCAAGTCCCCCGTAATGAATTAGTTTTTCCGAATTCAGCAGGATAGAAAAAAAATCACCGATCTGTTCCATGCTTTGTTACTTCCGTGTTATCTCGGCATAGATTTTCATGATCTCGTCTCTATACTTCGCCGGCGCCTCAACATAGCCCCATCCAAATTCAAGTTCGATGATCCCGCCGAGGGCTGTGTCGTCGGAAGTGACGATGCCATGCGGAATTTTACGGTCCTCAAGGACCTCCTGCATTAAACCTGCCTCGAACTCATTGTTCAGGACCAGGATCTTTTCATATGTTTCCATGTTGGTTATTTTCCACTAAGATACAAAAATTCTGTCCGTTTTTTTATGATCTGACAGTTTTTTGAAAGGGATTCAATATGGAAAAAACCGATCCGGGGCGCCGGTCAAAGTATCCACCACCTACCACCTGAACCTCATCGATGGTGTAAAAGGCTGTGGCATCGAATTGTTTGATGAGGTCGATCACGTGAGCGGCCTCCTTCCTTCTGATAGTGGTGAAGAGCATCTTGGTCGGCCCCATCAGGCCGTCGACATCCACCACGGTAACGCCGTAATTGAGGCTTCGCAGGTGGTTGATCATTTCAGTGGTGTCCTTTTTCGGGATCACCCTGATGACCACCGTGCCGATCGAGAGTTTTTCTTCAAGCAAAATCCCGAAATAATTACCGGAGGCATAACCGCCTGCATAGGCAATGTAGCAGAAAATGTTGTCGAGGTGTTTCATGATCTGCCCGATGGCAATGAGCCAGATGAACGACTCGAAGAAGGCAAACAGAGGAGCGAGTTTTTTCAGTCCCTTGGCCGCAAAGATCAGACGGAGGGTGCCGATCGACTGGTCAACGATCCTGAACGTGAAGATCAGGAGTGGAAGGATGATGAAGGTAAAGACCTCTTCATCGAAAAACCTTGCGAAATAATCGATGTTCATAGGGGTTTATTTTAAATTTTGTCGTGTGGGTTCAGCTGGCGAGTTTCAATCCAATGATACCGGCAATGATCAGGGTGGCCGAGAGCAGCCTCCCGAAAGTGGCGGGATCGTTGAAAGCCATGATGCCTACAATGAATGCTCCGACCGCGCCGATACCGGTCCAGATGGCATAGGCCGTCCCCATCGGGATGCTCTTTTGTGCCATCCACAGGAATAATCCGCTTAATGCCATGGAGACCACTGCCAGGGCGATCCACCAGAAACGGTGATGACTTTGAATGGAAGATAATTTAAGGCCAAGCGGCCATCCTATTTCGAAAAAACCGGCAATGATAAGATAGATCCATGCCATACCTGAAAAGAATTTAAGGTGAATACTTTATAAATACCGTCACACCGGAGTGTTGAGCCGGTAGCCGACATTGTGGACGTTGTCGATCCTGATTGCCGGATCTCCCGACAGGTGCTTGCGAAGCCTTGAGATGAACACATCCAGACTACGGCTTGAGAAAAAATGGTCGTTTCCCCATACCCGGTTCAAAATGTCTTCGCGCCTGACGATGTTGTTGACCGATTCGGCCAGAATGAGCAGAAGCTCCGATTCGCGGTGTGTAAGGGCAACCTGTTGTTCGCCGAGCGAAAGTTCCTGGTTGCCTGGACGAAACACATAACGGCCGATGGCAAAGGAACTGCCTGCGGTGTCGGGCTTAAAGATACGGCTCCGTTTCAGGAATATTTCGATCTTCAGCACCAGTTCTTCAATGGAGTATGGTTTGGTGATATAGTCATCACCTCCGAGCCGCAACCCTTCGATCTTATCCTCCTTCGCCGACTTTGCCGTGAGAAAAATGATGGGAATCTGCTCGTCCTGCCCGCGTATGTGACGGGCGAGTGTGAACCCGTCGAGTTTCGGCAGCATCACATCGAAGACGCAGATATCGTAATGTGAACCGGCGAACATCTTGAGTGCGGCCTGGCCGTCGGTGCAGTGATCCACCTTATAACCCCTCAGTTCAAGGTTGTCGCGGGTTACGAACGAGAGCGTTTCGTCATCCTCAACATAAAGTATTTTTATCTTCCGGTTCATGCCTTGCTTTTTTTCAGGGGGATATCAATGAGAAAAGTGGTTCCTTCGCCCTGCCTGCTTTCAAGCCGTATATTCCAGCCATGGGCCGTACAGACATTCCTGACATAATAGAGCCCCAGCCCGAACCCTTTAACGTCGTGGATATTGCCCGACGGTACCCGGAAGAATTTTTTAAATACCTGCCGCTGGTATTTTACCGGGATTCCCGGGCCTTTGTCTGCAATGACCAGCACGACACCCCTGTTCCTGGCTTGTGTACGGATGGTGATTTCGGGTCTTTCGCCACTGTACTTCACCGCGTTGTCGACCAGGTTGAAGAGGATGTTGGTCAGATGCAGCGCATCTGCCCTCACAGGCTGGATGGCCGGATCAGGCGCGGCGGTGATGGTAACTCCGTTGTGGTTGGTACGGAAAGTATCCGCCACGGTCTCGGCTAGCTGGTTAAGATCGATCGATTCAAGTTTGAGCGAGACTCCCTGGCGCTCCATCCTGGCTATCTGAAGCACCTTTTCCACCTGCTGAATGATCCTCGTATTCTCCTGCTTGATAACGGAGGCGTACGAATTCAGGCGTTGTTGATCGTTGCTGATACCGGGCTGCAGCAGAACATCGGCTGCAATGCTGATACTCGAAAGGGGGGTCTTGAATTCGTGGGTCATGTTGTTGATAAAATCCTTCTGCATCTCTGAACCACGCTTCTGTTGAAGGATAACGAAAATAGCATAGACGAAGAACACGATGGAGACCAGCAGTATCACGGTCAGGAAAAACCAGAGGGTCATGTTCCCGGCCAGTGTGTTCCGGATACCGGGGAACCGAATGCCGAAATAATACATGTACTGATCGTATTTCGGCAGGGTGGATGTCATCTCAACCGGTTTATCGCTTCCATCAGCCGTGATATAATTGCCGTACACCATCTTGTCGGTATGGCAGTCGTAGATGGCGTATTCGTAATCGGTACGGATGTTCATCCGGTGAAATTCGTTTTTCAGGTAATACTCCAGTACGTTCGCATCGATGATGCTGTTCACGTCGACCACAAAATAATCGGGCGAAACCTGCTTCACGGGATTGATGACCGACGAAGCGGGGTTATTCAGCCTGCTCATCTTTTCGGCCACATTGGCAAGGGCGATTACCACCGACTGATGCAATTGCTTTTCCTTGATGTTCCACGCTTCAAGCAGGAAATATACCTGCATGCCTATAATCCCTATGATGGAGATCGCACCCAGCAATACCACTGATCTGATCTGATTCTGACGCATCGCTACCCAATTACAATACCCGGCATAATGCCCGGGCAGGCCGGCGGTTGTTCCGGTTTGATCCGATACCGCCATGGAACCCGTTTTCGGAACGTAAAATTAGGTATTATCTGATGCAGGCCCACAATTTTTACAGGCCGTTTACACAGTTTTACATTTCGTTTGCACTCTTTTACGTTTCATTAACCTGGTATTCGGTGCACATGTTGCAATTTTGTCCCGAAAAAAATCAATCAATCAATCAATCAATCAATCATTCATTCAATTCTCCAACCCATGAAAAAAAATCTTTATTTGCTCGTTGTGTGCCTGATGATGTTCACGGCACAGGTATTTGCCCAGGCCCAGCAACCCGCAGCAGGACAGAACACTGAAAACAAGAAGGTGAATGGTCCTGTGGCCAAATGGGATCTCACTGAAAATAATGCCGGCGACATTCCGTTGGGGGTACCCCGGCCTTTTCAGTTCACGCTCACAAACAGCGGTAACGAGCCGCTGATCATTTCATCTGCCCAGGCTTCGTGCGGTTGCACAGGGCTCAATTATTCCAAGGAACCCATTCTTCCGGGTAAGTCAACAACCATTTCAGCCACCTATAACGCTGCCGTCAAGGGGAATTTCTACAAAAGCGTGACGGTAAGGACCAACGCCAGCGATCAGCCAACGGTATTGCTGATCAAAGGGACCGTGGTTGAGAAGCCTGCCGAGGAGAAGAAATAGCTGACCTCCTGAGTTTTTGTATCCTGGAATAGATCAGGTATCCTGCGAAGAAGATCAGGAAGCCGGCAAGCAGGCCCGGGTGTACCACCACCAGGTTCTCAACGTAGGAGAAGAGGATCCTGAAGATCAGTTCAAAGGCATTGAAGAGGGGTTTGAAGATTTGGGGGAAGGCGTTCAGTATCAGTTGAAAAAGATCGAAGGATGCAAGGATGTTTGAAAGGGTTTCCATGGGGCTGTGGTTAAAATTGACAGCCAAAGATACCCCCGGAATAACGCCGGGGGTATTCTTTTTCGACGAGTGACCGAAATAAGCGGATGAACCGGCGAAGATGAATGACGGGCCTGCCGGTCAGTAAATCTTCGTATTTTTATACCCTGAATAATCTAAAAAATATGCACATCGGCCGAAACACCTTACTGCTGGTTTCCACTCTCTTTATTTCTCTGGTTATCAATGCACAAAAAGTTGCGAAGGATGGTTTGCCCGTTCCAAAGAATGTCATTATCATGATCGGCGATGGGATGGGCTTTAACCATATAAAGGCCACTAATTATTATGATGGAGTTACCAGCCGCGATTATGAGAAGTTCCCGGTCCGGCTGGCCTTGGCGACTTATCCGGCCAAAGCCGGGGAGTACGAGTCCGGTAAGCCAGCGGCAAACTTTTATGCCACCGGATACAATACGGTAGCTGCGTGGTCGGACACCTCCTATCTGAAAAAAAACTATACGGAATCGGCGGCCGCTGGTACAGCACTGGCCACTGGCAAAAAAACCTATAACAATTCGATCGGGATCTCGGTGAATGGCGATACCCTGGTAAACCTCGTGCAACAGGCAAAAATGCTTGGTAAATCTGCAGGGGTGGTCACCACGGTGCCGTTCAGCCATGCCACTCCGGCGGGTTTTGTGGCACATAATGCAACAAGGGTCAATTATTCGCAGATTGCGTATGAGATGATCCTGAAATGCCGGTGCGATGTCATCATGGGTTGTGGTAACCCCATGTACGACAACGATGGCAAACAGGTGAGAGGTTCCTGGAAAAATTCGAAATATGTGGGCGACAGTGCCTTCTGGGTGTCATTCCTCAACGGAAGTGGTTTGCAGACAACCTTCACCACCAGCCAGGGTTCGCTAACCGTATGTGATATCGACGGCGACGGAAAGGCGGATCCCTGGCATGTTATCAGGGATAAAAACGAGTTTCGGAAACTGGCCTCGGGATTTGCACCGAAAAGGGTGTTTGGCTGCCCCAATGTATATTCCACGCTGCAGAACGGTCGTACGGCCTTGAATGGCGAAAACAACGAGTCGGCTCCCTGTGTTAATCCCCTCATACCCGGGGTGCCAACCCTGGCCGAAATGGTAATGGGTGCCCTGAATGTCCTCGACAACAACCGGAAGGGTTTTTTCCTGATGGTTGAAGGTGGCGCCATCGACTGGGCTTCGCATTCGAACCAGAAGGGAAGGGTGATTGAGGAGATGAGGGATTTCAATGACGCGATTGCAGCGGTCATTTCCTGGGTGGATAAGTCAGGCAGCTGGGATGAAACGATGGTGATCGTAACAGCCGATCATGAAACGGGACTGCTCTGGGGCCGGAACCCTTATGAGCCTTTGGAAGACAGGGGCGAGGGAAATCTTCCGGGCATGAGTTTTTTCAGTGGAGACCATACCAATTCACTCGTGCCGTTCTACGCCATGGGCAAAGGCAGCGAGCTTTACCACCTGATGGCCGATGAGGTTGACAGCGTTCGCGGGCCTTATCTTCAGAATGCAGAGATGGCAGCGCTGATAAAACTGTTATGGCATACACCTGAAGGGCAGGGTCGCGGCAACAACAAGGGCTGGTAAAAGGAATTCCGGTAAACCCTGGGTGGAAAACCGGCAGGGAAACCGGGGCTATTGCTCAGTGAAAGCCCTTCTGGTTCCCGAATAATCGATCTCCTTTTTCTTTTTCAGGTAATTGATCAGGCATTCGGCCGTTGTATAACCAGCCGTTGTGCCCGGATCGCTGTGCGTGAATTTGTAAGTGACGCCAATGTAGCTGCTCATCGCGACGGTATATTGCTTCGATTCGTCCAGCTTGTTTCCATCACGATCCAGCAATTCAACGGAAAGGCACTGAAAACTGCCGTCATCCCTGATCCGGTAAGATACTCCCGATGGCTGAAGATCCAGTGCTTTTTCCAGCCTGTACCCATAACACAGGAGTGAACGGATTTCGTCAGGAGTCATTTTATAGACAACCACCGGGTTGTTGAACGGGTCGAGGGCAAAAACGTCTTTCAGGGTGATATCGCCGGCTGGAAGGTAATGGAGCCTGATCCCTCCCCGGTTTTGCAGGGCAATATCGACGTTCAGCTGATCGGTGATGGCATCGGCCATCAGGTTGCCGAGTTCGTAAACTCCGTCGAGCGGTTTACCGGCGTGGCCGAGAACCTCTGCAAAAGCTTCATTTACATTATACCGGTCGATCAGTTTTCGTACGTCGGGGTTCTCCTTTTTCAGGTCGGCCATGGCGATCAGCGTGTCGCGGATCCCAATGATACGGTTCTCCTCGATCGTCAGGGTGGTTTTGCCCACGTACCGCAGGTAAGAACCAGCCTGAAGTATAGTCACGCCGTTCACCTCCATGGGGGTCCTGATCAGGGTATGGGAGTGCCCCCCGAGAATCAGGTCGAACTGTGGCATCTGCTCCGCCAGGGCTACATCATCCTCAACCCCCAGGTGGGTCAACCCGATCAGCATGCCATGTTTTTCTTTCAGCCATTTGTATTCCAACGCTTTATCAATGCCGTTCGTAAACCTGATACCCTCCATTTTCGAGGGATGGGCGCTGGGGAGGCCGTTTTCATCAAGCTGTAACAGGGCCAGGAAAGGGATTTCGACACCCCTGGAGGTCTTCAGGATATAGAATGGAGCAACGGGGTTCATGATCGCCTTCGATGCATCGAGGTTGGCACAAATAAAGGGAAAGGTAGCCTGGGTCATCCTTTTGTTGAGAAATTCCTGTCCCATGTCGAATTCGTGGTTCCCAGCGGCGCTGACCACAAAACCACACCGGTTCATCAGGTCGATCATCGGATAACCAACATCGGGGATCATGTCGACCACCGGGTTGCCAGTGAAGTTGTCGCCCGACGAAACGAGGTAGACATCCGGGTGTTGAGCCCGCAGACTGTCGGCCAGGTAAGCCAGTCGGGCCATGTTGTCGATCTTGGAATGCATGTCATTGGTGTGCAGCAGGATCACCTCAAAACGGTTGTTCTCGGGTTTTTGCTGGCAAAAAGTTGCATGTCCCGGTAAAAGGATGAACAGGATGGCGGTTATGGCTATTCTTCTCATGTGGTTTAATTTGTGCATTCAACGGGTGTCGGGCTTCCTGACAAAAAAGCGCCGGTTTTCTTTGAGCGGTCCGTCGGGTTCAGTTTCGTTGCCAAATTCGTCGTAAATGATCATGCGGTGTTCGATAACATCAGCGTACAGCGATTCCGACATGATCCTGATCGCATCGATAATGGCGGCCCCATGATGGACCGTCACCTCCTGGTTGTTGATATAGACTTTCATGGTGCAAAGATAGCCTGAATATCTGATCTGTACGCGTATAAAAAAACCGTGACCGGTTACCCGGCCACGGTCATTGTCAGCAGGTAAGCGTATTAATTGTTATTGGACGATCCGAAAATGTACCTGATGCCGATCTGCATCCTCCAGCGCGAGGCTGGATCGGAAACGGTGCTGACCTGGTCCTGGCTGGTGGTGCCGCGGTAGGTGAATGTCGGCACGTAATCGGTCATCTTTTCAACATTGACAAGTTTGTACGAATCGTTGGTCACATACCGGTGAACTCCCCATTCCTTATTGAGCAGGTTCAGGAAATTGAAGATATCGAGGGTGACCTGGAGGGTGTGGCGTGATTTCCCCACATTCAGGTAGAAATCCTGCAACACGCGAAGATCGAGGTAGCTTTCGAACGGCAGGCGGGCGCCGTTCCTCGCGGCATAGCCTCCGCGGTTGTTTTTCAGGTAGCTGTTCCCGTTGATGTAGGAATCAAGGTCGGCCCATTGCTGGTCGGCGGTCTTGATGACATTGCCGTTTTTATCTTTCCAGTCGACCAGGTTGATCTCGCTGCGGTCTTTCGGGATCCAGATCAGCGCATAATCGTTGCCGTCCTCGCCGTTGATGGCACGTGAATTTGAATAGACAAAGGAGTATGGCTTTCCGGAAACACCGTCGTAGAAAAGGCTCAGTCCGGTCGCAAAATGGCGGGCATACTCTTTCTTGTATCCCACAAAGGCCATGACGCGGTGACCCATGTCGAAGTTGGAACGCGACAGTTCAAGGTGGTTGCGCCCGTTGACATTGGCTACATAGCGCCATTGCGATGAATTCTGTGAGGAGAGGGCGTCGTTGAGCGATTTCGCTTCACCGTAGCTGTAAGCCACCGATCCCTGGAAACCTTTGGAGAAAGGTTTCGTCAGTTGCACGGTGAAATTCCAGCTGTATCCCTTATTGGTATTTTCGGCCACCATGATATAGGAGTAGTTCTTGATGTTGGTGGATGATCCGTATACCCAGCGGTCGTCGGGACCGCCTTTCAGCTGACCTGTGGCGGGAGCGACATTATAATTATAGTAAATGATGTTGTTCATATTTTTGGTATAGATGAACTCGACGGTACCAACGATCCCCCAGAACAGTTTTTTATCGACGCCGATGTTGGCCCTGGCTATCTGCGGATACTTGAAATTACCGGTAAAGATGTTGATCTCACCCTGCGGAACAGGATCGGATCCACCGTAATAATAGGAGTAGGTGGGTTGCGAACTCCAGTCGGGGTTGAAAATGATATTTTTCGAAGTGCTGTCTACATGCCGGTAAGTAACCCCACCAACGGTCATCCCGTTATTAATGTACACTCCACCCGGCCATACCAGGGGCAACCTACTGGTAAACATTCCGACACCTCCCCTGATCTGGAGCGATTTGTTTTTCAGGACATCCCAGTTAAAGCCGACCCTTGGATCGAACATGAACTGGATTTTGGGCATCTGGCCTGAACGGGCGCCCTGAAGGTTGTAGTTGGATCCTGACACCGGATCGTATCTGGCTTCGAGTTTAGGTACAACAGAGTCGTTGAAATTTGTGGCTTCGCGAGGTTTGGTCGGCCACACCGGCATATTGACACGCAGACCGAAGGTAAGTTTAAAATGATCGGCCGCCCACCATTCGTCCTGTGCATACACCCCCAGATTGATGGAGTTGAATTTGGCTGCGGCATTCGAACCGTCTCCGGTTTTATCATCTACCAGTGAATAACTGTGGTCGAACTGGTAAGCTGAAACAGGGTTGGATGTAAAGACCGACATGAAATCATCCATTGAGTTGAAGGTATATTGTCCGTAATTCTGGCGGATGAAAAGGTTGTAGGCATGGGCGAACTCGAAATTGGCGCCGACGGTGATGGTATGGGCGCCTTTATAGATACTGAAATTATCGGTGAGGCTGAAAATGTTCTGATCAAGCTGGTTGGCGGTTGAAAAAGCCTCGGAACCAAAATAGATCTCTCCGGGTCCGTCTTTGATCACTATGGTCGGGAATTTGTCGCCCAGCGGATTGCGGTTATCGCGTACGAAGGTCATTCCCAGAATCAGGTTGTTGGAGTATTTATCCCAGTTGCTTTTCAGTTCAAGTGCCGATGAGTTGGTAGTGGAGGGGAAATATTCGCCGTAGTTGGAAAAATAGAGGCGCTGGTTGCTGCTGATATATGGGGTTGTGGCCACGCTCTTCGTATAGCTGTGCCTGACCATCAGTTTGTGAACCTTGTTGATATTCCAGTCGAGGCGGGCGAAAATTTTGTCGGAGGTGAGTTCCTGGGTTTTGCTTTCGTAGGTACCGGCATCGTAACCAAACCTGCTGAGGACCGAATTCCTGAGCGTATCGAGTGCACCGGGGCCTGAGCTTCCCTGGTAATTCGCGATGTTGTATGGCTGATCGATGGAGTAGCGCATTAATTCAGCATTCACGAAGAAAAACAGTTTATCCTTGATAATAGGACCGCCAAAACTCAAACCGAAGAGGTTGTTCTGAAAACTGTTAAGCTTTGTACGTGCAGCTTCCGGATCCGAAAGGTTCTTTACGGACTCCCAGGGCGTCTTGCCGGCCAGGCCCTGGTTTTGCAGGAAATAGTAAGCGGTTCCTTCAAACTGGTTTTTGCCTCGTTTGGTAACCGCGTTGATGGAGGCGCCGTTGAAACCATCCTGCCTGACATCGTACGGGGCAAGCTGAACCTGGAACTGGTCGATGATATCCATTGAGAAGGCGGTGGCGCCGGTCTGACCGCCGTTGGTTCCAGAGGAAGACAGTCCGAATACATCATTGTTCACGGCGCCATCGATGAAAATCGAATTGTAGCGGTTGTTGGATCCGACGATCGACATGCCGCCGCCAGTCAGCATGATCTGGGGGGTGGTCCTGACATAATCGGGCAAGGACCGGTTCAGGGTTGGCATCTGGTCGATGGTCTGGGTGGAAATGACCGTTTCGGCCCCGGTGCGGTTGCCGTCGAAAACGTTGTTACGGTTGGCGACAATTTCAACATCGCCCAGCTGGGTGGCTTTTTCACTCAGTTTGGCATCGATGTTCTGGGTCTGGCCAAGGGTCAGGTATAGGTTCTCAAGGGTGAATCCTTCAAAGCCCATATAGGTGATGGTCAGTTTGTAAGGACCTCCGGGATTGATGTTGGGTAGCCGGTAAAATCCCTTGCTGTCGGTCACGGTACCGTATTGTGACCCGGTTGCCGATTCAACAGCGAGCACACTTGCGCCGGGCAACGATTCACCCTTGTCATCGGTCACTTTGCCGTTGATGCCAGATGTGGTAGTTCCCTGTCCGTAGGCGATGCCCAGGACAGCGCACAGGAAGAAGAGCATTAAGGTAGTTAAGGTTTTTTTCATAAAGGAAGTGTTGGTTAGCGTTTCGGCGGCAAAAGTATTTCAGACCGGGAAAAAAAACCAAAATCCTTGTATTAAATTTCCTTTAAATGAGGGATGGTGCTATTTTACAGGAATATAAGCCCAGCAGGAAGAGCTGGTTCAGGTTCCGAATTTCCGGTCGAGGGTTTCAAAATCACGGAGCACTCCGGCCAGGTCTTCCGAAGTGAAATCATTGAAGAGTTTTTCAGAGAAAAAGAGGCGGGCAAAGCCCGATTGCAGGGGGAGAAAATTGCTGATAAGCGGTGCATCGCCGGTTCTTATCACCAGGTCGACCGGATCGGGCACCCACAGGTATTTAAAAAAGCAACCGGGATCGGGGCAGTTGTTGAAAGCCTGGATGGCTTCCTCGAGCGGATCGTAGGCCAGCAGCAGGTTTAACCGGCCCCGGGTGTTTTTCTCCGTGGTTTTTTCGATCCGGTTGATGGCTATGGCCAGCGATTCCGGCAGCAACATCCTTTTACCGGCAAACATGACCCTGAGCTCCTGCTGCCGGGCCAATGCGGCAATTTCATCTTCGAGCGATGAACCAATGGCGTCGAGAATGACATCGAGCACGTCATGATCACGCCGGAAGTTCTGAATGCTTGAAAGGTAGATGCTGATCTCCCTGACTCCATGGTTCAGCAGTAGTTCGACAAAGACTTTCAGGGTCTTCCGGGTTTGCCGGTAAGCCGTGGATAGCGAGCAGTCGTTTTTTATTGCCCAGCGTCTTCCCCCATCGGGTATGATCCCCACGTGAAGGGGGTTTTTGCCGGGAAGCGGATGAAATTCCGATGCGCTGATCATGGTCAGGTTTTTTTGTAACTGATCTTTTTGGAAATGTTCATGAATGGTTTTTCGATCAACCGGAAAAATATCCATGCCGCGAAGATCGAAACGGCCAGCGCCACGAATACGAATATGCTCCTGACCAGTTCATTGCTGACAAAGGTCTCGGTGAGGTTGATGATCCGGCCTCCTACGGGGATATGCACCAGATAAAGGGAATAGGAGATGTTTCCAAGGAATTTCGAGATGCGGTCGTGAAATTCGAAGTAGGTGATAAAGAAGTAGGGCAGGAGCGCCGCAACCAGATACCGCTTGTCGAATTTGATGAAAATCAGGATCAGGACGATGAGCAGGAAAGAGCCGAAGTGCTTTTTGCTGATGTACCCGATATGAAACTGGAAAAGCAGGATACCGACGATGAAGAGCAGGGAATAGTTAAAGATGAAAGCATGATCGGGAATAATGAAGCCCAGGATAGCGAAGATGAGCAGCACGCCGGTTGAATAGTGTTTTACCTGGTGGAGCAGCAGCGGGAACAGAAGGGCGATCAGGATGTAGTACTGGAATTCGATCGCCAGGGTCCAGTAAACATCATTCACCCAGGGATAGTTGAAAAATGCGTTGAGGTACCCCAGGTGCAGGGCCAATCCCGGCCAGTTGATGAGGAATCCTGCGCCGCGGTAGGCAGGCGAAAGGGTGCTCAGCCAGTTAAGCAGCAATACGAGGGCAATGCTGACAAGGTACGGCGGCTCGATCCTAACCACCCTTTTGGTCAGGAACCTTCCGAAGTCGCGCACTTGGTAGTTTCCCCGGAACATCGCGTAGGGAATGACGAACCCTGAGATAACGAAGAAAACGTCGACACCCAGGAAACCGTACCGGCCCGAAATGTAAAGAAAATTGCCAGGGCTGAGGAAATCGGGGTTGCCATGGGTGAAATGAAAATAACAGACGGCCACGGCTGCCAATCCCCGCAGCAGGTCGAGTGACGACAGGTAGCCCAGTTTTTCAGTTTTCGTGGTCATACGCTTTTATATCAGTTTTTATGGTTTTCCGGTGGACAGTCAGTCAAATATGTACCCGCACATCCCCGGATTTTCATTGAATGACCTGAACATGCTCCTGGCCCGGGCCGGATCGGTCTCGAACCGGTAGGCATCCGGTGGATCAAAATATCCCTTAAACAGGTTCCCTGACAGCACTGCGCTGAAATCTTCATGTGCCGATATCTTGCCGAGTACCTGTTTCGCAGACTCCACGGGGTTAAATTTAATAATTACGGATAATAACCCGGCCAGTTCTTCGATTTTCGTGTTCAACGGAACAGCCGGCAGATAGATGGCCGGTACCGGGATGAAAAATGGGGTTCGTCCGCAACGGGTGAATGTCATCATCATGTCGTAGATGATACCGTAGTATTTTGATGATGAAAGATCCCGATCGCTGCCGGCGGGGATATGCGGGGCCGGTTGTCCGGAAGTACTGGCCTGGTTACCGGCTGTAAGCAGGTCGCTGAAAGCGCTGATCTTCCAGCCGCGGTAACCGCATGAAACATCGGGCAGGCTGGTGCCTGTGACCTCCCTGAAGAGCAGGATAGCAAAGAGGTTTGAGGCCAGTTTGGCGTCGGGAACCCGGGCGGTGGTGCGAAAACGGTTGCCCGACACAAAGTCGTGATTTTCCAGGGCACCGAGAAAAGCAGGGATGAAGGCCGGATCATGCTGGCCATCGGCATCGAGCGAAAGCAGATGGGTATATTGGTTTGCTAGTGCGTGTCGTGTGGCGGTCAGGTAAACCCCGCTGAGTCCTCTGTTTTCGGGGTGTGAGATACAGCGAAAACCTAGATTCCGGACCACCCCCGCGGTATCGTCATCACTTCCGTCGTCGACCACGAGCGTGTCCTCTTTCCATTGACTCATAAGCGCCATTAATTGACTGATCCGAAGTTCTTCGTTACGGGCGGGTATGACAATGAGTACTTTCATCCTTTCATCATGATTAAATGCTTTCATTCAAACAGATAGCGGGGCGAGCGGTAAAAATGAGCCACCGGCCGCATGGTCTTTAAAAAGAGGGTCAGCCAGTTGCCGAAACTGTTTTTTTTCATGGCCCGGTAGTCCTCCCTCCATTTCTTCCTGACATTCTTCATGGTGCGGTTGCTGACACCCCCGACCCTCATTTTCACCAGCACTTCGGGGATATATTCCAGACTGAGCCTGTGTTTGATAATCAGCCTGAGCATCTGGTCGTAGTCGGCCGCAATATCGAAGGAGGTATCGAACGGAACCTTTTCAGTGAGCCATTTTTTATGCAGGTAAAGGGTCGGGTGGGGCGGGTGCCAGCCGAACCACATCTTCCGGCGACGGAAAACACCGGAGGTGCGGCCGGTCAGTATTTTATCCGTGTCATGTTGATCGACATACCTGATGTCGCCGTAGATGCCGTCGGTTTGCTTTTGCCCGAAGTGGCCTGCAATGCGTTCAACCACGCGGTCGTCGGCAAAAAAGTCGTCGGAGTGCAGAAACCCGATTACATCGCCGGTAGCCATGGCAACACCCTTGTTCATGGCATGGTAAAGGCCGCCGTCGGGTTCCGATATCCACCGGGTGATCCTGTCGCCAAACGAACTGATGATCTCCACCGTATGGTCGGTGGAACCCCCGTCGATAATGATATACTCAAGATCGCGGTAAGTCTGTGAAAGCACCGAACCGATGGTTTCGGCAATGTGCTTTTCGCTGTTGAAACAGACGGTGATGACGCTGATCTTCATTCCGGATCGTATTTTCAGTTACCCTGCTGTTCAAGAGGCGGCAGGGAGATCTTTTGCTTTTTCGCCGCGATAAGATCATATACCATCCGGGTGAAATAAAAGGTAAGAAAGGTGATCAGCGCGGCTTTGGTCAGGTAGTTGAAGACGGTGGCAAAGTCGGTTTCGGCCTTCATGACCTGGAAAAACAGGAAGGGGATCCACAGGATGAGGGTGGGGTTTGACTTAGAGAGGGCGACGACTTTGACGATCACCCAGTTATACATCAGCGATACGAGGAAGATGAATGCCCAGCCTCCCACCATCCCGAAGTTGGCATATCCTTCGCCGGCAAGCGAGATATCCATGCTGGTCGTCTCGGGAAGGGGTGTCCCGGTGAACCGTTCAAAGTTTGCCCGGCCTCCGGCTTTGGCTTTTCCCGGTGCCAGGAACCTGGGGAGCAGCGAAGCATAGAGTGCCGTTTCGATGGTTTCACCATGAACAAAATCCAGTTTTTCAGGCATGTGGTTCATGATCCTCGCGATGATCCATCCCTGGTTGAGCCGGGCGCCCATGTTCTGGGTCACATCAGATTGGAAAAGCAGGCCGGGAGAAGTCAGTCTCGACAGGATGACTTCCCTGTAGATCTCCGCGTTGCTTTTGTCGCTCTCAGCGTACCAGGTGGCCATGCGGTATTCTTCCTTGGTTGATTGCACAAGCGATATGGCCAGCAGTCCTATGGTGATCAGGGCGACTTTGGCCCACATCGGGATCCGGATGACCATCGCGATGATGAGGAAAGAGAGGGTAAACCACTGGACCAGTTCACCGAACATGCCCTGCAGCACGGCTGCGAATGTTGCCAGCCCCATGATGCCGGCAAAGATTGGCCATTTTAGTTTCGAAGTCCCGAACAGGATCATGTAGATGCCGACATATTGGATGTTCGTGATCAGGAACATCAGGAAGGTAAGGCTTGAAGGCAGGCTTTTGCCGGCAAATCCGGCCAGCAGGCCGATGGCGGTGAGGATATATCCCAGGTAGGGATGTTCTGCCAGGTATTTTCGCACCCGGTCGGTGTCCTCTTCGTTGATGATCCGTTCATCTCTCAATGGCAGGTAGAGCCCCAGGACCATGAAGAAGCAGAAGGGAACCACGTAGTTCATGTAAACTGTTTCAGGCACTGCCATGTAATAGAGATCATCGTAAGGCAGGACATTGTATGCAAGCACCGGCCCCACCACCCATTGCAGCACCGACATGAAGGCGATGAGGTCGCGGATCTCGATGCGTTTCCCAAGGTCCTGGAAGAATTTCACGGCCACCCCGCTGAAAAGTGCCAGCCCGATCCCCGACATGAAATAGAGCCCGGTGAAAAGCTCGCAAAGGGTAAACACCAGGAATCCAAGTGCCAGCAACCGTAAGCTTCTGTCGGAGAAGTACATCATGGCTGTCTCGGTTTATGCGATCCGGTCGCCGATGAAGGTTTCAAAGCTCCTGCATATCGCCTCGAACGACCAGCCTTGAATCAGCTCTGCGGAGCGGCGTCCCATGTTCTGGGCATTTTCTTTTGAGCCGGTGATCAGTGTCAGCATCTCCACGCACTGTTCCAGGTCGCCCGACCGGAAAATATGGCCATTCAGGCCGGGTTTTACCAGGTCGATCGCACAACCGCATTTATCGCTGACAAGGATCGCCTTGCCGCAAGCCATCGCTTCGTTGACCACCAGTCCCCAGGTTTCACCGGGCCCCTGCGACGGAAGCGCCAGCACGTCGCCGAGGTGGTAGACCACGGGCATCCGGCTCTGGTTTTGAAAAGGGATAAAGTGAAAGCGTTCGTCGCCGGCGGTCATCGATCGCATTTCGTTTTCGAGGGCGCCGTTCCCGGCGAAAACAAACCGGAGGTCTTTCCTGTTCAGGCGGAGTCCTGCACGGATGAGCAATAGCGGATCTTTTTTTGGTTCAAACTTTCCCACGAAAAGCACCACTGTATCGCCGGGTTCGATACCCAGTTCCTGCCGCCATTTTTCGGCTTCCGCTTTCATCTGGTCCGGGTTATCGCTGAAACGCCGGTTGTCGATGGCATGAGGAGCAAAGAAGAGGCTGGCGGGGCTGAATCCATGTTTTAAAAAATACTGCCGGTTGTTTTCACCGACGTACATGGCGAAATCGGCATAATGGTAAACGTACCTGAGAAAAAGCCTGCGCATCATGGTTTTCAGACCACCCGACTCATCCAGCAGCGTGGAATCGCCCCTGAACCAAACCGGTATCCTGCCGCTGAAATGTTTCATGGCATGGTAATGGGCGTGGTAATTCCAGCCGTATACCATCAAAGCCTGCGCTCCCCACTTGGTGATTTGCCGGTTCAGGTCCGGGCAGACGATTCCCCTGAAACTGCCGGGACCGGGGTTTGCCGACGTGTTCCTGACAAAGGTGTGCGAATATCCTTCAAGCAGGGGGATGTCCCACTGGATGGTTTTACCGAAATCCTTGTCGAACAGCGACTCCCGGCTCTGGCTCCAGGTGTAGAAGACCCTGATGTCGAGAATCTCCGACTTTGCAAGCAGGGCGAACATCGGTGCGTTGTACTGGATCGGGTGCGAGCTTATGATGGCCAGTTTCTTCTTCATGATCCCACGATTTGGTTAAAGAAAGCGACCTGCCTTCTGGTCGCCTCACGGGCCGAGTAAGGCTCGAACTCATTCCAGTCGGTGGCCGGAGTGAACGGGAGTTTTTCCAGCATTGCCTTCATGACAGGGAGTATCCTGCCTCCAAGTTCAGTTGCTGGATCTTCGTTCACGAAGGTCACGCAGTCTCCCGCCCTGGTTTTCGCGAGAATTTCAACCACGCTGCTTTGCTCGTTGAAAACGGCGAGCAGGGGTCGGTTCGCGAGGATATAGGGATAGAGTTTGGAGGCGGTGTAGTTGGTGTCGGTTGATCCAGGGATGACCAGCAGATCGGCATCGAGGAGTACCTGGAGGGCGGTGAAGTAGGGAAGCCGGTCGGTGATCTCGGTTACCTGGTCAGCGATTCCGCACCCGGCCGCGATCGGTTCAATGGTTTTCTTGCCCTGGCCGTCGGCCGCGTAGCTGGTGCCGACAAAAAAGAACCGGATCCTTGAGAAAAGAGCGGGAGCGACGGAAAGACCTGATTTCACCGCGTTGAAAATTCCTCCCACGGCCAGCGCCATATCATGTCCGCCCCTGCCGATGTATGCAATGTTGATGGTTTGGTTCCCGGGTGTGAACAGGGGATTTTTCAGCCTTGCCTTCCGCAGGATCTCGAAATCGATGGATGCGCCGCCGAAGGGAATGACCGTGCACATTCCGGATTTCAGGTTGGGATACCTTTCCAAGAGGGTTTTCGGGTAGCCGGCCGACACCGATACGATGCCGTCGACCCGCCGCATAGTATATGCCTCCATGTATTTATCCATATTATAAGCCAGGAAAAACTTGGGCGGCCGTTCATGCTTCGGTTTATCGAGGTAAAAATCGTTTCGCCAGGGGTCCTGCATATCGATGATGTAAGGGATGCCGAATTTCGCTTTCCAGTACCTGCCCAGCACCATCACCGGGAATGCGGTGGTTGAAAAATAGACCAGGTCGTACCGGTTTTGCCTGATCAGGCGGTTGCAGGTTTTAAGATATGACCACAGCGACCGGTAACCCAGGTTCCCCAGCCCGATCTTTCGCGTGGTTGTCGGGTGCAGGGCTTTGATCCGTATAATTTCAGCATCTGCAGGAATGGTTTCGGTGAGCAGCGGATCTTCGCTCATCTCGACGAACTGCGGTTGAACGGCTACCACGGTGGCTTTCCATCCCATTTCGGGCAGGTAGCGCAGGCTCTGGCGAACCCGGTGCATGTCGGCCGCGTTGATGGGGGGGAAGTTTGGGGATATGATCAGTATCTTCTTCATGCCTGTGTCCATTTGATTACCCTGCCGGGGTTCTGCCTGAGCTGGCTGGATCCTGAAAAACAGCATCGATCCATCGGGTGAGCCGCGGTTCGTGTTTCTCCCAGCAGAAATTTTCACGGGCAGCAGTAAGTGCCGCCTGTTTTGCGCTGTCGAGGGCCTCCCGGTCGGCAAGCAAGCGATTCAGTGTTCCGGCCAGGCTTTCGCGGTTCCCGTTCCTGAAGAGGAGCACGGCATCAGGCGCCTGCCGGGCGACTTCCTGCTGCCCGAGGGTGTCGCTCGCAACCACCGCGATACCACCCTGGAGGTACTGCAGGATCTTGTTGGTGATGGTCAGGTTGCGGCTGTCGGGGGTGTACTCTTCGGTAGCCAAACCCATGTCATGTTCGGCAATTCTTGATAACAATTCGCGGTGGGGGACCAGTGGATGAAAATAGAGTTTGTGTCCCCGCTCATGAGGGAAACGCGAAACCAGCTCTTCGCGAAAATTCTGGTAGAGGTTCCCGCGGAGGTGCAGCTCAACCGCTATCTCCAGGTCGGCCAGTGCTTCTACCAGGAATTCGATACCCCTGCCAGGGCCAATTGTTTGTGAATACCAGTGTATGGAAGGCATTTTCATATCCACACGATCTTTGACCTGGTTGTCGAGATGGTCGCGGTCGGAAAAGGGAAAAACGTTGGGAAGCACCTCCGGAACTTTCGATCCGGCAAACGCAGCCAGGGCTTCGGCCAGGGCCTGCGAAGTTGTATAGGTCAACACTCCCTGGCGCAGGGCCGTTTTTTCGCAACCGGCCAGCAGCCGGAGCGGACGGGTCCGGTTGGCTTCTGGCAATAAATCATGTGAATACCAATCTTCGATGTCAAATGCCACCCTGAATCCCTTGCTGAGCAGTTTGCAACCGATCACGGTGCTGATCTCCTGGTGGCACGTATAAAGGTCGGCATTTTCGCGGATGGCGGCCTTCAGGTTTTTCCGGTAGTCGTACCCCAGCGCGAAAGCGGTTTCAATGCTGAACCGTGCAATGGCCTCTCCGGCCAGTCTTCGCGAAAGACGTTCCTTCAGCCGGTACCAGGCCGGAGCCTGCGAAGGAATGATGTTCACGATTCCTTTCAATGTGACGTCGGAACCCCCGATGAGCCTGAGATCTTCGTCAAGCAGTTCCTGATGTGTAAAAGTTGTCAGTATTACCACCTCATAACCCGCCTTTTCAAGGGCAAGTGCTTCTTTCACCACCCTTGGGTTGCGGCAGAGATGACTCTGGGTAAGTATGCAGATCTTCTTTTTCATGCCACCGTGCCTCGTTTTATCAATGCATGCAACCTGCTTCGCAGGAGTTTTGCAGCCTTCCATCCGAACAGGTGTTTGGTGACCTCAATCAGGCGCCCGCCAAGGACCGGGATATCGGGCCGTTTTCCCGTTTTTTTCACCAGTTCCTCACATTCATGAACCAACCCGGGGAACCGTGGAAATGCATTGATGGCGATCTCCATGTAAAGGGTGGCCAGCGCCTGCCGGTAACGGTCAGACTGTGTGTGTTTACCCAGGTATTCAGCCTTGAGGTTCAGGGCCAACAATGCGCTTTGCAGGTTTTCAAATTTGTTGGCCTTTGCTGAGATGTTGCCGCCATAGAAAAATCTCCGGTAGTAATTGATCCCTCCGGTGGTCCTGATGCCTTTCGATGCCAGCACGGCCCTGGCAAAGTATTCGCCATCCTGGTCAAGCAGCAGTTTTTCATTCCAGGGGCCGATGCGGTCGGTGATGGTCCGGGGCGTGAGCCAGGCACTGGTCTGAACCATCCAGCGTTCGCCGTCGCCGCCGTAAAGCCTTACCAGGAATTCCACCGGATCGTCAGTGTCGTGTATCCAGAAGGATTCTTCACGGGGCGACATCTTCAGGTAATCCTCTCCGTCCATAAAGTGGACTGTCGGACTCACCCCGAGGTAACCCGGGTTTTGTTCGAGGACTTCGACCTGCTTCGAGATCTTGTCGGGGCTCAGCACGTCGTCGGCATCGAGAAACTGGATGTACCTGCCCTTGCTGAGCGATAACCCGAGATTTCTGGCCACGCAGGCGCCGCTGTTCTTTTGTTCGAGCACCTTCAACGTACCGGTGGTCATGTCCGTATTGCCGTGTGCCCGTACTTTGCGGTGGGTAACCCATTCCGATTCAAACTGCCGGGCGATTTCCACCGTATTGTCCCGCGATCCGTCGTCGACCACGAAAACCTCCAGGTTGTCATAGGTCTGATCTGCCACCGACCGGAGGGTTTCGGCAATGAACCGCCCGGCGTTGTATGCCGGGATGATGACCGATACAAGGGGCCTGGTTTCAGTCATTGGTTGGTTTCTTAAGGAGTGACCGGGCCGGGATGCCGCCTACGATATCGCCCGGGGCAACATCTTTGGTCACGACCGATCCGGCGGCAACGATCGCCCGCTTTCCGATGGTCACCCCTGGCAGGAGTGTCACCCTGGCCCCCACCCAGGCACCGTCTTCGACTATCACCTTGCCCGTGTGAACGCCGCCTTTCCAGGCAGCCACAGAATCGGCGCGGTAATCGTGGTCGTGGGTGTAGACGATATCGTAAGGCCCCAGTGCCACCTGCTCGCCTATGATCACGTCGTCGCTCGTATCGATGATGGTGTTGTCGCCGATGTTCGACCCTTTGCCGATCACCAGTTTCCCGTCGTAGCCCGGCTCACGGGGGAAAATGCTGCAGTAGCTCGAAACGGAACTTCCGTCGGCCATTTCGACTCCCTTTCCATTTCTGACAACGGCATGGGTCAGCACCGAGCATTTTTCACCGATCCTGATCGTGGTGTCCTTTCCGGCGTGTATGTTTGCCTCCTGGTGTATGCGCGATCCCGGGCCGATCACGATATGACTTCCTTCAGAAAGGCCGATGGTGCATCGTTTCATCAGGGCGGCACCGTCGCCTACCGTGAGACGGCCGCTCCCCTCGACGATCACGGGGAAATCGATACGGACATTCCTTCCAAGCCCAGCCTGGGCCAGCCGGAGGTTCCAGTAGACAAAACGGCTGAGACGATGCCCGAGATAGCGGAGCCACAGCAGTTTGATCTTTATCAGGTTTATCAGCGTTTTCATGGCGTTGGATTTGTATCTTCGGATTTTACCGTTGTTGGATCAGAATTTTGGTTCCTTTCGGGCCAGTGCGATCAGGTCAACATAGGAAAAGGAAGTTTGTTTCCGGAGTTCCTGCATGGTCTTCAACGAGTGGTTTTTGCCGACTCCCAGGATGTAGCGGGCCATGTTCCAGTGGATCTTTTTCAGGGCTTTGGCCCTGTCGGAGGCCGAAAGCGGGCACTCCGGCCGGTTGATCATCTCTTCGGCACACAGCAGGTATTTGAAGGGAACCGTGTGGTCGGTGCGGTTATGCTGCATCTCCTGTTCCTCGTGTTCCCTGTACCAGACCACGCCATGCGGCATCAGCACCACCGGGAAGCGTGCGGCAAGGATATGCCACATCTCGAAATCGCCAAGGTAGCGCCGCCCGGTAAACCCGCCGACGGCATCGAAGGCCTCTTTCCGTATGATGGCAGAAAGCGGGGCCTTGTGGAATAACTGTTCCCTGAAGTAGTGTCTTTGATAAGCCTCCTCCGGAGTCAGCATGAAAGGAAAGATCCTGAATTTATCCTGAGGGAGGGATCCCAGACCGAATCCTGCCTCGGGAAAGCGTTCCATTCCGTCGACCAGCACCTGGAGCCCTGTCGGGTAGATCAGGTCGTCGGCATCCACATATTTCAGGTATTTGCCCCTGGCCAGGCTTGCAGCCTTGTTCCTGTTGGGATAATCGCCCAGGTTTTTTTCGTTCAGGACCACCCTGATCCGGTTATCTTTTTCAGCCAGTCCGCGGGCAATCTCCAGGCTCCGGTCCTTCGACTGGTCATCGACAATGATCAGCTCAAAATCATTGAATGTGGAGGCGAGGACGCTTTCAACGGCCTGTGCCAGATATTTTTCCCGGTTGTATGTGGTCATCAGTACACTCACCACCGGGGTTGGACTTTCGGTCATATTTATTCGAATTTCACGTTACACATTCCATTTAAACCTTCCGTTTTATCCTGGCCCCGCTGGGGCCAGGATAAACAAATCATTTTCCGTTTATCTATCATAATTTGGCCCCGCTGGGGCCAGGTTAAACAAATCGTTCACCTGTTCACCCGTTTACCCGTTCACCTATCATAATTTGGCCCCTATGGGGCCTGGTTAAACAAATCGTTCACCCGTTCACCCGTTTACCCGTTCACCCGTTCACCTATCATAATTTGGCCCCTATGGGGCCTGGTTAAACAAATCTTTTCCCCGTTTATCTATCATAATTTGGCCCCGCTGGGGCCAGGTTGAACAAATCGTTCACCCGTTTACCCGTTCACCTGTTCACCTGTTTCCCCGTCTTTCCCTGGCTCCCCTGCGGGGGGTAGCCGACATAATATTGTTGCGAGGATTCCACCCCTTTGATGCCCCTGAACCAGGCATTCAAGGCGAAGATGATGGCAGCCTTCCAGGATGCCACCACCAGGTTGAGGTTATACCTGATCCACCTGATTTTTTCAACGGCGGGTAGGTCCTTTTTCAGCAGCCTCACGATGATCTGTGGTATGCGGATGAAGGGATTTGCAGGGAATTTGATGTAATTGTAAAATTTATAGTTCTGATAAAGAATGATATAGGTGCGTTTGAAATAGAATTTAAAATTCTGGTGGTGATAATGGAAAACCCTCGCCCGGTAGTCGTAGACGATCGGATAGCCCATTGAAAGAGCATCCTTGGCCCAGAGGGTGTCTTCGGAGAACATCAGTTTGCGGAACGGGATCTTTTCCTTTGCCGGTTTCCGGTACATGGCGTTCACATCGTCCCAGTTGCAGAAGGCGTGCTGTTCACGTCCGCTTTTACGAAGGAAGACCTCGGGATCGGGAAAGCGGATTTTCAACGGTTTGGCTTCGCTTGCCGGGCTGAACCATTGCAGCGGGTTCTTATCGCGGTCATGTCCCACGATCTGCTGGCCGCACACCCCGATCACCTCCGGATCATCGAAATGCTGCAGCATGATCTCAAGCCAGTCGGCCGTGGCAGGGGTTGCATCCTGTACGGTCATCACAACAAACTCGCCTCTGGCCAGTGAAACCCCGAGGTTACGGGTCTCGCCGTGGTTGAACTCTTTTGGGTTGATGGGGTGCACCCTGACGGGGTACTCTTTCAGAATTTCAAGCGTTCCGTCGGACGATCCTGAATCGATGACGATCACCTCCAGCCGGTCTTTCAGGGTTTGGGCGAAGATCCCGTCGAGGCACGAACGCAGTGTGTCAGCACCGTTTTTAACGGGAATCACTACCGAGATCAGGGGATTATGGTCAGGATGGTTGTTCATGCCTGGGGCGGTTTAAGTGGGTGTTTCCCGATGTTGGAGTCCTGCCGGTAAAGCTTTGTAAAGGACTGGATCCGTTCATGGATGAAGCGGATCCTGTTCAGCCTGAACAGGTAGAGGTACATGATTGCTTTCAGCCGGGAGACCATCGCGGGAGGAAAGATCCGGTGGCCGGCACCGAACCGGATCACCTGGCCGAATACTTCCCGGTTCAGGGCACGGGCGGCGCCGAGTGCGATGTTCCCGCCCAGCAACCGCAGGTCTTCGTGGATGCTGAAACCGGGTGCATCAGACTGAACGGTCACTGCTGCATCAATTCCCCGGCGGTCGGAGATAGACTGGTTGTGACTGAACGCATCTGTGGCATTGACCGGTGGTCCGTTGAACCGATTCATCAAAGCCCCGGCATGTGAACGGAATATTTCGAACCTGCTTTTCAGTTTTGCCGGCGAGCTGATCTCCCCCTGGCTGATGCTTTGCACTTCGTGTTGCCGGTAAAGGGTATCGGGCGGCAGGTTGTAAAACTTCCGCCCCTTCAATCCACCGATAAGCGCTTTCAGGTGAAAGTCGACGTCCTGCCAGCAGGCCAGCCCTTCGGTAAAACCGCCGATCCGTACGACCGCATCGCGCCGCCAAACGGGGCCGGAAGTCTGCCACGGGGCATCCAGCACCAGGAAGCGGTGCAGGTCGGGGACCCCGTTGTCGATGTTCCATAGAAACTTCGCCCCGGATGGATCGTTGCGAAACATCAGCATCGGGAAAACCCAGAAGTCGTATTCAGGAAATTCGCCGATCGTGCGGATCCGCTGTGTCAGAGCGCCGGGCATCAGCAAATCGTCGGAGTCGAGAAAGATCAGGTACTCTCCCGAAGACCGTTCAGCTCCGATATTCCGGCAAACCGGCGCTCCCCGGGGCTCCCTGTCCCTTGAAAAAAAATGGATGCGGGGATCTGATTTTGCGTAGGATTGCCCAACATCGGAGCTGTTGTCGGTGGAACCATCATCAATCACAAGGGCCTCCCAACCGGTGTAATCCTGCTGAAGTACCGAATCCAGTGTTTCCGTAAGCAGATCCCCGCGGTTGAAATTGGGGATAATCAGGGATATTTTCGGACAGGCAGGATTCATTTTTCAGCAGAAGTTGGATCAGGTGGATTTGGAACGAAAAACCGACTTGGCAGCAATTCCCGCTTCGATCAGCCGGTTGCCAAGGAAAGGAAAAATAAGCATTTTCCAGGTCCGGGCATCAGCCCAACCGTCATGCATGATCTCTTTTCCATACTTTACGATCTCCTTCCAGTCCTTTGCATCCACTGCAAGTCCATAGATATACCGGAGATCATCGCGGAAAATCCTGCCGGAGGTTTTCGGAACGGTGACTGATGTTTCTGCCGGCATCGGCGGGGGAGGAGGGACCGGTTCGCCCCGCATGATCGGATCGGTACCGATGGTGCGGCGCTGCATCGAGAAGTCGATGAGTATCTGCCTGAAATGCCTGATCTTTCCTGCATGGCGCTGGGTAGCTGATGAACCATGGAGCCGCATGAAATAGGTACACTGGTTCAGGACGGCGATCCTGTATTTTTCAAGCAGCCTGAGCCAAAGGTCGTTGTCTTCGGCAACCGTAAACTCAGTACGGTATTTACCAATGCCGATCACCTCCAGGCGCCGGTAACAGGCAGTGCCGTGAACGACCGGGCTTGAGCGGTCGGCTGAAAAATGGTTGAAGTCCAGGTCCACATAAGGCAATCCATTGAAGAATTTTTGGTTTGGAACACGGTGATGCCAGGCAATCCGGCCGGCAGCCGTCATGAATGCCTCCTGGTTGCATACCATTACGTAATCAGGATGCTTCTCCATGAATTCGATCTGGAGAAGGAATGAATCAGGGGTTGATATATCATCGGCATCATGGCGCCTTACATATTTTCCACGGCATATCTCCAACCCGTTGTTCAATGACCTTGCCACTCCCTGGTTTTCCTGCCTGACCGGTATGATGCGATGATCGCTGTAACTGTCGATGATCTCCTGGGTGTCGTCGGTCGACCCGTCGTTCACAATGACCAGTTCGAAATCGGTGAAAGTCTGCGCCAGGACGCTGTCAATGGCCGGCTTCAGGTATTCGCGTCCGTTGTAAACCGGCATCAGCACACTAAGCAGGGGAGGAGTTGCCATGGTTTATTGGTATTTCCAGGTCGACTGCAGAACGGTCTTGGCTCGTTTATCAAATGGGTAAGGACGGTTGATGAACCGATCGCCCTGTTTGATGGTAAATCTAATGCAATTCTCTATGTAATCGTATGTTCCGTATGAATTCCCAAGCCACAGTGAGATGTAATAGGTGGCCGGAGCGAAGCACATGTTTTTCACCATTACCTCAACGGTCATCGAGTCGCCTTTCGCGATCCTTCTTATCTCAAACCGATCGTCGGCATTGGTTACGTGGCCGATGAATTCGTTGGCATCATTGCGGATATCAAGGGTCATGTCGCAGAAGTCGATGGCTTCATTGGCCCGGGCAGTGGCTTTTACCTTGAAGTTTTCGCCCAGGAATAACTCGTCGATGGGTTTATCTTCAAGGTTTGTCATGCTGTATTCCTTAAATTCGATGAGCCGTGTGCCGCTTCTGCGCAGTTCGTTTTCATCGACCGACATTTGCTTGTAGGCGGAGGTGATGTCGTGAACTTTTCCCTCCATCTTCAACATGCCGTTCTGCATAAGGATGCCCTTTGTGCAGAGTTGTTCAACGGCCGTGAGATTGTGGCTGACGAACAGGACGGTCCTCCCACTTTGAGAAACAGCCTGCATTTTTCCGATCGCCTTTTTTTGAAATTCTGCATCACCCACCGCAAGCACCTCATCAACAATAAGGATTTCCGGTTCGAGATGGGCGGCAACGGCAAAGGCAAGGCGCACATACATTCCTGAGGAGTACCGTTTAACCGGCGTGTTCACGTACTTTTTCACTCCCGAAAATTCAACAATCTCGTCGAACTTTGAACTGATCTCCTTTTTGGTCATGCCCAGGATGGCTCCGTTCAGGTAGATGTTTTCCCTGCCGGTAAGTTCGGGGTGAAACCCGGTACCTACCTCCAACAGGCTTGCAATACGCCCTTTTATCTTTATGTTTCCGACAGTCGGAGCAGTTACGCGCGACATCAGCTTAAGCAAGGTCGATTTCCCGGCACCGTTTTTTCCAACGATGCCAAGAACCTCGCCGTCGCAGATCTCCAGGTTGATGTTTTGCAACGCCCAGACGTATTTCCCGTCGACCGTATCGAGACGGTTGGAGACCCCTACTTTGGCTGTCGGATCCTCTCTGCCCGTCACCCTGGCGAAAAACCGGTTCAGATCATGGCTCAGCGTACCGGTTCCCACGGTGCCCAGGCGGTATTGCTTGGAGACATTTTCGAGCTTGATTACTACATGTGGCATTGTTTCTGGTTTTAACTGATTGTTGCAATGTCGTTATAAAGGCAGAGATGTTATACGGTATCCATAAAGGTTTTTTCGACTTTGTTGAAGATGATGATACCCAGCGCCAGCAGGACAATGGTGAAGCCGAAGCTGTAAAGCAGGTTAAGATAATTCATCTCGCCCACCCCGAGCAGGGCGGTCTTGAAAGTCTCGACAACAGCGGTCATCGGGTTTGCAACTACAAGAATCCGGTATTTTTCGGGAATTTCTGATAACGGGTAGATAATCGGCGTGGCATACATCCAGAGGGTGACGCCAAAGGTGACCAGGTGTGTAAGATCCCTGTATTTTGTAGTGAGCGAAGAGATGATGATACCGAATCCTAAACCAAGTCCGGCCATCAGCAGGACCAGGAAAGGGAGCCAGAGCACATGTATATTGGGTGCTACTCCTGCCCCTTTGAGCATGAAATAGATCAGGAAGAGGCACAAAAAGAGAAACTGGATGACGAAACTTACCAGGTTCGAGATGACAATGGAGATGGGAAGCGCCAGCCGTGGGAAGTAAACCTTACCAAAGATGGAGGCATTTTTAATAAATGTCTGGGAGGTATCGTTCAGACAGGTGGAAAAGTAGGTCCATCCAACAATTCCGGACATATAAAAGAGCACCTTGGGAATCCCGCTGGTGGAGATTCCGGCGATATTCCCGAAGATGATCGTGAACATGATGGTGGTCAGCAAAGGCTGAATGATAAACCATAAAGGTCCAAGGATGGTCTGTTTGTATTTCGAAACGAAATCGCGCCTGACGAAAAGCATGATCAGGTCGCGGTATTGCCAGAGTTCATGCAGGTTGACGTCGAGGAGGCTCTTCTTGGGCCTGAGGATCATCGTCCATTCGTCGGGCAGGATGTTCACCTGTTCAGCGTTATTGGTTGTGCTCATAGATCGGCTATTTAATTCCATCGGCATATTTACTGACAAAATCGGCATAGGTTCTTGTAATACCTTCACGGAGATGGATCGAGGGGGTGAACCCCAGCGAATGCAGCAAGTTAACATCCAGTAGTTTACGTGGAGTGCCGTCGGGTTTGGAGGTGTCGAAGACCAGCTCGCCGGCATAACCGACCACTTCCCTGATCAGGTATGCCAGGTCTTTGATGCTGATATCCTTGCCCCATCCGATATTGACGAATTTGTTACCGTTGTAGGTCTTCATGAGGTATACGACGGCGGCGGCCAGGTCGTCGACATGCATGAATTCGCGCATGGGCGAACCGGTACCCCAGATGGTCACCGAGGGTGCTCCGGCGATTTTGGCTTCGTGAAATTTCCGGATCAGGGCCGGTAGCACGTGCGAATTCTGGAGGTCGTAGTTGTCGTTGGGCCCGTACAGGTTGGTCGGCATAACCGAAATAAAGTTAGTGCCATACTGCAGGTTGTAATTTTCGCAGAGCTTCAGACCTGCGATCTTGGCGATAGCGTAAGGTTCGTTGGTGTATTCCAGCGGACCGGTGAGCAGATACTCCTCTTTGATCGGCTGGGGGGCATTCTTCGGGTAGATGCAGGAGCTGCCAAGGAAAAGCAGTTTTTTCACCTTCGAAAGATAGGCCTGGTGAATAACATTGTTTTGTATCAGCAGGTTATCATAAAGAAACTGGGCCCGGTAGGTGTTGTTGGCCACGATTCCTCCAACGCGCGCAGCGGCAACAAAGACATAGCCGGGTTCTTCTTCGGTGAAGAGGGCCTGGCAGGCAACCGGATCCAGCAGGTCGAGCCTTCGGTACCTTACTTTCTCAAATTTTTCGCCCACCGACCGGTAATCGGTTCCCACAATGTTTTCGTACCCCTCGTGAAGCAGATTCCTGAGGATCGCGCTCCCCACCATCCCGGCTGAACCAAGGATGAGTATCTTGTCTTGTTTATTCATAGTAATTCTTGATTGCAAAACCACCTTCTTTCAGATATTTATCGCGCTTCATCAGCACCAGGTCACTGGCCACCATGTCCTTTACAAGCGAAGCGAGATCATGCTCAGGCTCCCAGCCAAGCTGCTTCCGTGCTTTGGTTGGGTCGCCGATAAGCAGTTCCACCTCGGTGGGGCGGAAATACCTCGGATCGACCTTGACCACCACCTTCCCTTCCGGAAGGTTGAATTCAGGATTGCTGCATTTGGTGACGATCCCCTGTTCGTGCACTCCTTCGCCCTGAAAATCGACGGTAATACCGAGCTCGCTGAAAGCCAGCCTGACAAAATCGCGCACCTCGGTGGTGACCCCGGTGGCAATCACATAGTCGTCGGGTTTCTCCTGCTGCAGGATCAGGTACATGGCTTTGATATAGTCCTTGGCATGACCCCAGTCGCGCTTGGCCGAAAGATTGCCGAGGTAGATGGTATCCTGCAACCCCAGCGCTATTTTGGCAACGGCCCGGGTGATCTTGCGGGTTACAAAGGTCTCTCCGCGGATGGGCGATTCGTGGTTAAACAGGATGCCGTTGCAGGCAAAGATATCATAGGCTTCGCGGTAGTTCACCACGATCCAGTACCCGTAAAGTTTTGCAACAGCGTAAGGCGACCGCGGGTAGAAAGGTGTCTTCTCTGATTGCGGAATCTCCTGCACCTTGCCGTAAAGTTCGCTGGTGGAGGCCTGGTAGAACCTGGTCTTTCCGGTCATCTTCAGCAGCCTGATGGCCTCGAGCAGCCGAAGGGTGCCAAGCGCATCGGCATTGGCCGTGTATTCTGCTGTTTCGAAACTGACCTGTACATGCGACATGGCGGCAATGTTGTAGATTTCATCGGGTTGTGTCTCCTGTACGATCCTGATCAGGTTCGTAGAATCGGTCATGTCGCCGTAATGGAGGTAGAAATGCTTGTTGGCAGTGAAGGGATCCTGGTAGAGGTGATCGATCCGGTCGGTGTTGAACAACGAAGACCTGCGCTTGACTCCATGGACCGTGTATCCAAGTTTCAGCAGGTATTCCGACAGGTAGGCTCCATCCTGGCCCGTAACCCCTGTGATTAATGCGACTTTACTCATATGATTCTTGTTTAGGTTAGATTATCAGCTTCGTTTAAAATTTCCTTATCAGTTCGATGATTGCTTTCCTGGTCCCGGCTAAAACTTTAAGCGGCAGGTTCCTGCCTTCGTTGGGTTCCGACCGGAAATCATAATCGCTGATCCTGACTTTCTGTTTGAGATCGGTAAACACGATGTTCAGCCTTTTCATCCTGTTGGCAACCGCTTCGGCGACCGATGCCGCGAACTGTTTTTTGGTGGAGTGGTTGTACCTGACAACAAAAAGGGTGACATCGGAATACCGTTCAAGCAGATAGGCATCGCCAACCAGTCCGATGGCGGGTGTATCGATGACAATGAATTCATATTTTCTCCGGAGTTCGGTAAAGAGTTGCCGGGTTTTTTCCGACTCGATGAGCTCGTCGGAATTGGGCGGAGCGGGCCCGGAAAGGAGGATGTCGAGGTTCTTGGTGAATGTTTTCTGCAGCACGTGGTCGACCGGCAAGTCGTTGATCAGGTAGTTGGTGATGCCATCGTTTGATTTCAGTTCGAAGAATTCGGCGATTTTCGGTTTGTGGAGGTCAAATCCCATGAGCAGGGTCTTTTTTCCGGCCATGGCATAAACAGAGGCAAGGTTAAGGGCCACAAATGTTTTGCCTTCGCCGGCATGCGCCGAGGTCACCATGATCACCTGCTCTCCCTTCAGCGGATCGAGGTTCAGTTTGATCTTGATGATCCTGAGCGTTTCGGTGAAGAGGGAGTTAGCGCTGAGCAGTATTTTCCCTGTCCGCTTGTCGGTGTTGCGGATCAGGGTACCGATCAGGGGAATGTCGGTGATGGCTTCTATGTCGTCTCTCGACATGATACGGTTGTTGAGGAGCACCACCAGGAACAGGAACGATCCGGGGATCAGGATGGCCCAGATCATGGCATTGATATATGCTGTGCGCGGGCTGGCAGAAACCACGGTGATCCCGGTGTCGCCGGCGAAATCCACGATCTCGTGATCGGGTGTGTTGGCGGCTCGCTGTATCTCCACCTCCGATTTCCGGCGGAGCAAAAAATCATAGAGATTGTTGAATACGTTATACTTGCGTTCTATCTCCAGGTATTTTCTTTCAATGCCCGGTAAGGTTGAAAAGTCGGCATCCTTTTCTGCCAGCCTGCTGTCGAGGTCGGCGATTTTAATGTCGGTAGTCTGGATGATGCTCTGCATATTCTCGGTGCAGGCAATCTTCATGTTTGAAATCTGCTCTTCGAGGGTCTGGATATAGGGATTCTCCCGTGAAGAGTTTGCGATCAGGTCCTCCTTTTCAAGGGTAACGGTCGATAATTTCAGCACCAGGTCGGAGAAAAGCGGAAGGCTAAGCCCAACGGTCGAAGGCATCACGACATCTTCGAACGAATCGTGGGTCTGGAGATATTCCAGGAGGTATTCGTAATATTTTCGGTCGGCCAGGAGGTTGGCCCTCTCCTTCGAGAGGTTGTTCATTTCGCTGAGCAGTGAAGCAGCTTTGGCCGACAGTTGCATGAACTTGTTGTTTTTCCTGAATTCTTCCAGCTTCTGCTCTGCCGAATCGAGGTCGACGCCCATTTGCCTGATCTGGCCGTCGATGAAGGCGATGGTGCTGGTCAGGATTTTGTTTTTCTTTTCGAGGTTGGTCAGCAGGAACATGCGGGTAAGCTCGTTCAGGTAATCCTTAACTTTTTCCTTGTTGGGGCCTGAAGCAGAGATATTGATAACGGAAGTTCCTTTTTCGGCGGTGATATTTGTCTTTCTTCTGTACTGGCTGGTCAGCTGATTGAGATCGTTCAGCATGAACCCATATTCCTGACCCGTATAATCCATCGGGTTGAGACTGTCCTTTAACGCGATCCTGAAGGCATAATTTTTTCCAGTGATTGCCTCATTGAACCGGCAGGTGCGCGCTTCTTTAAAGGGACCCTCATTTTCCGACCATAGCTGGAACTGCTCCGGCCCTGTGATCTTCAGGTCAATCCTTGTTGATTTGATCTGGGCATGCCCCGAATCGAATGTCACGACAAAAGGAGCCCGCTGGTAAATCTCCTCCCATATATATTTGCCTTTGGCAAAGTATGAAACCTGAAAATCAAGCTGTTCGATGATTCTTCTGATCTGGGAAAATGATTTTAGGATGGCGATCTGGTTGTCGATGAGTTTGGTGTTCAGGAACAGCGGGTCGGCGGAAATGGAACCCCGCTGGTCAAGGACCGACTTGTTGCTTTTATCCTCAATAAGCACCGATGTGGAGATGCTGTATTCGGGAACGATGTAACGGTTCATGACGGAGGCATAGAACCAGGCAATGACGATGCCGATCACAAACAAATACCAGTTTTTCCGGTATTTGGCCAGCACGCGTTTGATGTCGATTCCGCCGGTGATATTTGAACTTGCTCTGCCCACGCGATGTTATTTAAATAAGGTCAAAACCAGGACTGCCACCGAAAGAAAGGTTGTAAGAATGGCCAGGGAGAAGGTTGGCGTGATCCCAAGCGATTTTGCACGCATCGGCTCGGCATAGATCACATCGTTTGGGTATACGAAAAACATGTTTTTCCCAACCTGGTTTCCGCTCTTTACATCCACGAGGTACATTTTTCGCTCACCGTTTTCGTACCTGAGCACTTTTATTTTGTCACGTTTTGCATAATCGGTCAGTCCTCCGGCCAGGGTTATGGCTTCATAAATACCAAGTTTATTGCGGGTCATATTGTAGGTTCCCTGTTTGTTGAACTCACCGATCATATAAATGGTATTGTTGATGAGTGCAATCTCGATTCTGCACCGGCCAACCAACCGGGCCACCTTGACCCGCATGGTGTCGCGGGCCTGGCTGATGGTCAGCCCTCCGAGCCTGATGGTGCCTACATAAGGAAAAAAGATGGTGCCATCGGTATAAACATGGTATCCCAGCAGGGCCTGGTTCTCTTCATTCAGGTAGTTGATGCCGGCCATGGGTTCAACGATCTGGGTGATGGGTTTCTCAACCGCTGTGATATTGATGTAGAGGTAATCGTTTGGCTGGATCCGGTATACTGTGTCTTCAAATTTTTTACCTTCGAAGGTGGTTGCATAGGTGCTGTCGATCAGTTTGTCATACTGCATGAGCAGCATCTTCTTCTGGGGGATACAGGATGCCAACGATCCGGCAAGGATCATTACCAGCAGTCTGGATAAGAACCCGGTGTGCCATTCCCTGCAGTATTGCTGTGCCATCTGATCTGTAAGTCTTAGTTCGTAACAAATATAATAATTATCATATCATTTGCAATTCCTGTCAATAAATCTAAGTACTTCGTTCCGGTTGACCGGTTTAATGAGGTGACCGGTGAACTTCTGCTCCCGTATGCGGTCGGTGTAACTCTTTGATGTAAAAGCTGTTTGCGCCAGGAAAGGGATGTTCGCGTATTCAGGCCACCGTTTCTGGATCTCATTTTTCAGCAGGATGCCGTCCCAGGGTTTGGGCAGGCCGATATCCATGATCACTGCATGGAACAAAATGCCTTTGTTGTAAAATATCTCGGCGATGTTGAGGGCTTCATTACCTGAATAGGCCAATGAAACCTGGGCCAGGTCTTCCAGGTACAGGCGGAGGATCTGCGCGGTGAATTTCTCGTCCTCCACGATGAGGATATTCAGCGATTTGCTGCGTATGGAATTTTCGAGAATGGCCAGGTCGTCGACCGTTCCTGCATCCGGGGCCAGCGGAAGGTCTATTTGTGCTGTCTCCCCGAGGTTGATCCCTGTCGTGAAGCTGATCCTGCCATCAATCCTGTTGAGTGAGTGAAGCAGTCTGACAATGTCGTGATGGGGTGCGATCACCGGGTTCGTCAGGTCGTACTGATCCTTTGAATGTTCACGTCTGATGAAATTGATAACTCCCTGCGGAATGTCCTGCCCAAGGTTGTCGATCAGCACGATCGCCTTCCCGGTTTTACGGTCTTCCTTTATTTCCACCATTACTGCTTCATTCCGGGTGTAGGTGACCGCTTTCCCCAGCAGGAATCTCAGCATCTCCAGCAAAAGGCTTTCGTCGGTGATGATCGTGACATCTGCATGCGGCTTTACGTGAATGGTGATGCTGTTGTGCCGGGCCAGCGGTTCGACCAGGATGACGGCTTTTTGAAGGACCGGCGACAGAGAGGTGGTAGTCCGGTTCAGTTCGTAATCCTCCCCGTCGCCCAGGGTGGTCTGGTTGAAGAGTTTTTTCAGGTTGTTGCCGCTGCGGATGATGGAATCAAGGTGCCCTGAGAGTTTTTTGTCAGCCGATATACCCGGGTCTTTCGTCAGGATGGAGCCGAATCCGAGAATACTGTTCAGGTGGCTCCTGATCTGATGTTCAAAATCAACGGTGAACCGCGGGGAGTGGTCAGGTTTAGATGCCGGTGGCAACACCTGCGGAAGGTCGGGGGGCTCCTGCAGTGTTACCTCTCCCTGCTGTGCGGGCGGAGTTTCGTCGTCGGCAGCTTCCACGCAGGTGCACAGGAATTTCTGACCTTCAATTTCTTTAAAGTCGAACAAGACCGGGATCAGGTAACGCCTTGCATCAATCAGGTAAAGGCGCGATGTGAATTCCGAGAACTGATTCGAATCAAACGGGTTGTCGCTTTTTTTCAGGGTTACGAAAAGGTCACGTACGTGAAAATCACGGATATCTTCCTCGCCGTAGCCCGAAAGTAACTGTGCTTTTTTGTTCAGCAGGAAGAGGTCGCCATCGGCATCGGACAGGAAGGTTGCCTCCTTTTTGTTATCCACCAGGGTCTTATAATACTCCCTGTTGGCGAGATTTTTTTTCTCCCGGTTGTCGCGGTTGCCGAAAACAGAACGGATTGCCATGGGATGTCTGGTGATTTAAGCGTAAAGCCATAACAGGGTCATCGCCGCCAGGGCCACCAGGAGAAAGATGATCAGAAACCGCTGGCGATATTTTCTGATCTTTCCCTTGTTTCGCACCATCTCCTCACGCAGCCTCACCGATTCAACCGTCTGTGTCAGGGTTTTCAAAAGGTTGGGTAACAGTTCTTCATCCTTTACGATAAAGTCGACCGCCCCCAGTTTAAGCAGTCGGGTCGCCTCGGATATGTCAACGCTTGAAGTGAGGATCACAACCGGCAGGCTTTTGGTGATCCTGCGAATAAAGCGGAGTATCTTTTCGCCGTTCATGGCGACGCCGGTCTCGGTTTCGATGTAGTAGTCGAGGAGGATAATGTCGGGGTCGTCCTCCCACGATGAGATCATATGCTCACCGGTACTGAAGCAGCGCACCGAGTAACCGTGCATCTCCAGCGAAGCCTTCAGCGTTTCGGAAAACATTGCGTTATCCTCGACCAGGAAAAGGGTTATCGGTTTTTTATTTTCCATCTTTTTCTTCCAGGTTATCAATTAATAAACGGTTGTCGACCTGCATTCTCAGGGCTTTGTTCTTTAACTTCCGGCCGGTGAAAAGCGCCTTGATGAGCTTGTATAATGTAAGGAACTCGGAGAAGAGGATCACCTCCAGCACCAGCAGGGGGATAACGAGCAACAAGTGCTGAGAGCGAAGCAGAAAACCGGTGGCGATCATGACGATATTGGCCGTATAAAGTATCTTGGCCGATTTCGGGTGGTTGAAGCCGGTCTGCATCAGGAGGTGATGGATGTGTGTCTTGTCGGGACTGAAGGGCGATTTCTTGTTGAGCACTCTTCCGGTGAATACGCGCAGGGTGTCGTAAACGGGTAGCAGCAGGATGCTGAATACCATGACGGCAGCCTCGGTGTAAAGGAAATGTGACCCGGGTCCGCGGCTGATGACAAGGGCCATGATGCCCATCCCCGACAGGATGTACCCAAGGACCATGGACCCGGTGTCGCCCATGAAAATTTTAGCCGGATGGTAGTTGAACCTGAGAAAGGCGAGGAGTGCCCCGGCCACGGAGGCCACCATCAGGGCCAGTCCGTATTCACCGGCCGTGACGAACAGGATGAAGAACCCCGTCATGTCGATCATGGCCAGCCCACCCGCCAGCCCGTCGATCCCATCGATGAGGTTAAAAGCATTGATGATCCCCGCCACGATAAAGGCAGTGATCATGTATTGGATGATCACAGGCAGTTCACCGATACCGAAAATGCCGAACATGTTGTCGATCCGCAGTCCGCCGTGGGCCAGGAAAACGGCAGCGGCCAGCTGGCCAAGTAATTTGACCCGGGGGGATAATTCCTTCAGGTCGTCGACGATACCAATAATAATCAGTAACAGCATGCCAAGTATAAAGTGGATCAGCATGATGTTGTCGCCGCTGAAGAACCAGAGGGGGGAGGTGAAAAGTATTCCGGTTACGATGCCGATGCCGCCCAGCCTGCTGATGGGTGTTTTATGCACCTTTCGTTCGTTCGGTTTGTCGACCAGGTTATACCGTGCCGATATTTTGATGATGAACGGTATCATCAGCAAAACAATGACCAGGCTTGCGATAAAGGCGGCGGCCGATATCAGCATGTCGTCGGGACGAGCCTTTGAGAAAAAATCCGGTATCAGATCGAATATTGTCATATCGCGGGATTATGAATGTCAGATTTGGCGGTTGACCCATTCGGGGGGCATGAACTGCTTGAATTTGGAAGCGTTTTTGTTGAAGAGAGCGGCAAAGGAAATCAGCCCGTTGATGTGCATGGCGCGGATATCCTCTTTGCTTTTCCTGATGATGTTCTTCACGCTTTTATTGCTTTCGCCGCCCACACGCATGCGGATCAGGACCAACGGTATATAAAAAGTAGAAACCCTGAACCTGACCAGGTAGCGCAGGATCGATTCATAATCGGCGGCTATTCTGAAGGTGGTATTGAATCCGCCATAATTCTCATACACCGATCTTTTAAGGTAAAAAGTGGGATGCGGAGGCATCCAGCCCGTGAGTGCGCGGGTCCGTGAAAATTTTCTGGACCGCCAGAAACGGATAATTTTTGAAGTGTCGTTCTGGTCGACATACACCAGGTCGCCGTACACCGAATCGACATTGAACCGCGTGAACGCCTCAGCGATCAGCTTGAGGGTCTCGGTTGAGGCGTAGATATCGTCGGAGTGCAGAAAACCCACCACGTCGCCGGTTGCCATCCTGATCCCCTTGTTCAGCGCATCGTATAGACCGTTGTCTTTTTCGGAGACGAATTTTGATATCCGGTCGCCATATGATCGTACAATGTCGCAGGTGGAATCTTTCGATTTTCCGTCGACGATGATATACTCGATATTGTCGTACGACTGCCCCAGGACCGACTCGATGGTGTCGCGCAGGGTTTTTTCGCTGTTGTAGGTGATCGTGATGACCGATATTTTCATTCGTTCAAAGTTATTTCATTCATTTGATGCCGTATTCCGGTTCTCTCCCGGTTCAAAGACCCGGTCCCTGACCTTAACCGCCGGATTACCCTGGTAGATCGACCATGCGGCCAGGTTTCTTGTGGCCACCGAGTTGACGGCCAGGATGGAGTGGGATTTACAGGTAACACCGGGACAAACAATGCTGTGGGCACCGATCCATACCCCGTCCTCAAGGGTGATCTTTCCGGTTATCAGGTCGAAGGTGCTGCGGCGATAGTTGTGGTTTCCGCACAACAGCATGGCTCCCTGTGAGATGCAGGCATGTCTGCCAATATATACATCGTCGAGGTTGTCGATCCAGGCATGTTCGCCGATCCACGCGTAGTCGCCGATGGTCAGGCGCCACGGGTATTTGATGTTCACGGCCGGCTTGATGTTTACCCCTTTGCCAACCCGGGCCCCGAAAAGCCGCAGCAGGGTGCATTTCAGGCTGCTGACGGGCAGTAGGGGCGATTTGAAGAAGAGGATATTGACATAATACCAGGTGAGGCGCCTGATGGCACCTGCGCCTGGATTGTAGCTGCTGTTGTCGTATACTGATAAGTCGGTTCCCATGTTCAGCATCTGAATAAGTTGATGTTTTCAGCCAGCATTCCGGGATTCGCGCACCACCCCATCGCAAATTTATACGCATTATCCGAATAAACCTTGAATTCTTCGTGGTCCATAGATGCAAAAAAGCCGATGGACTTCCTGAAGGTCTCCCTGTCGTTCAACGGAATGTCGAATCCTGTACCACCCTCTGCCAGTTTCTTCCAGGGGGTCTGATCGCTGATGATTACCGGGCATCCGGCCATGAAGCTTTCAAGGATGGTGTGGCCGAAGTTCTCACCGGTCGTGGGCAGCATCATCACATCATAATGCTGCAGTTCGTTAAGAATCAGTTCGCTGTTAATGCTTCCCCGGTAGTTGACCCGGATGTTGTGCGGCATTGCATCGATGAGGTTCCTGCACCTGCTCCAGTAATTCTCATCATTGACGGGGCCGATGATATCGTATTGCACCATATGATCTTTGATCCCTGAAAGGATCTCGAGGGCAAAAAGCTGGTTTTTTTCAGGCGATATCCGGGCAATGGTCACCATTCTCAGCTCCCCGGCTTTTTTCGGGGTGCGCACAGGAGGCTGGGTGATCTTGCGCGGCAGTTCCCGTGCCTCGGCGATCTTCGCACCTTTACCGATATGTTTTTTAATATCTTCCGTTTCATGGTCGGTGACGCTATGAAAGATTGTTCCGGCATACAATCCGATCCATTTCATGAACCGCAGGAATATCTTTTTTTTCAACGGTTTCACATTCAGTGCGCCGGATCCGAGGTTGCCGTGGGGCGCCACGATGATACACCGGCAGCGGTTCAGTTTCGACAGAATGACCGGCAGCAAAGAAAACCAGAATCCGAAGAGCAGGTGAATGTAGACCACATCATATGGCCGTTCACTGATAAGGCGGCGGAATAAACCCACACGCTGCGCCTCGGCCGAAACGTAATAAACATGAACTGAAGGACTCAGGTCGGTCCAGCGGTTAGGCTCTATGCCGGGGTAAGGCTCGGTTTCGGTGTAGTCGGTGTTCCTGGTGACGATGAAAAACTCAAATTCATCCTTCAGGTAGTCCACCTGGTTCATGAATGCCCTGATGGTGCCTCCCGCTTTATAGCCGGGCCAGTAGTAATCGGTAAAGGAGAGGATCTTTCTCATTTTCGTTGTGCGATGATCTGTTCATAGATACTGGCAAACCGTTTGCCGATCATTTCGGGGTGAAACCTTTTGATGTTCTCAAAACCCCGGTTCACCATGGTTTCGCGAAGCGCCGGTTCGCTGATAAGCCTTTGCACGGCATTCCTGATTTCTTCAATGCTGCCGGCATCCACCATCAGGGCAGCATCGCCGGCCACTTCGGGCAGCGAGGTGTTGTTGCCCGAGATCACCGGGCGTCCGATGGCGTTGGCTTCCAGGATGGGCAATCCAAAACCTTCGTAGGTGGAGGCGAACAGGATGATATCAGAGTTGCGGTAATGATCCAGCACCGTTTCATACGGCAGGTTGAAATAATTCTCGTAACTGATATTGTGTTTTTTCAGCAAATCAAGCTGCTCTTCGTTCAGTTTCCCGATGATCACCAGGGTGACATCCAGCCCTTCCAGCGCAGGGATAACCCGCACCAGATTCTTGTTCGGCGTGGTGCCGATCTGCAGGATCACCGGCCGCTGCGCGTTGAATGTTCGCGGCACCGGCCTGATGTCGGGCGAAATGCAGTCGTACACCACCAGGATCTTTGAAGCAGGGATGCCAGTAAGCGCGATGAGTTCTTTTTTGATGAATTCGGAGATGACAGTGATGTAACGCACACGGCGGGCAGGTAATGTAAACCAGAAGAACCGAATGACGGCGGTTTTGAGTCTGCCTCCCGACTGCAGGATCCGCAGGTCGTGGATGGTCAGGATGGTCTTTCTTTTGCGCATGAAAACCGCTATGTAATGCACATCGCCGGTGATATGGTTAACCGCTCCCTGGTGGAAGGCTGCATCGATGGCATTCCAGACCCGTTTCCACAGCCCCTGGCTGTTTTTTTTCATCACGTACCGAATGGGAGTAACACTGGGAGGCAGTGCACGGATGATGGTGTCGAACAACTCTTCGATACTGTGATGCCATGGTGCGTTGGCCCTGCGAAAGAAAAAAACGGTCTTCATGCAGAATGGTTCAATCGTTGTCGGTGAGAAACTGCTTTACCTTCGACCAGAGCTTTTTAGCAGGCTTGTTCTGCTCCTTCATGGTCATCTCCGACTCAATTTCCTTCAGAACGGTGAGCAACCTTTCGAAAGCCTTCTCATCCTTGGTGATATAATCCCTTGCTCCTTTTTTGATAGATTGCACAGCCACCTTCACATCTTTTTGCCCCGACATGAAAATGACCCTGAGGTCGGGTTTGTAAGCCCTGATTTTCTGCAGCACCTCAACCCCGTTGACCAGGCCCAGCTGGTAATCCATTATCACCACATCAGGTACCTTGTCTTCGTAAACCTGCAACAGGCATTCAAGTCCGTTGTCAAAATGCTTCAGGTCGGTATAACCGTTCTGGCGAAGCAATTCCTGGATCATGGAGGCGTAGAAGTGATCGTCTTCAACCAAAAGTATAAACATGGATTAATTTTGTTTGGTAATGATAAACCAGAATGCTTATTTTTGATGAATCTACATATCTTACTGACAAATGTAATAATTAATCATCCAGAAATACCTTTGTAAGAAAAAATATCATTGTTGCCCGATGGAAAAGAAAATTGTTGGGAGTGTCCCGGAAATCGCCCTCACAGCCTGTGTTGAGAGCATTGACCTTGAGCATGGCGTGACAGGTTATCTGGATCGTGTGGTTCCCCGCCTTACCGGAGCCTTTAACTTCAGCAGGGTTTTTTACTTCTGCACAGTTCAGGAAGCTCCGAAATTGCTTTGGCCCTCCGGGATTAAAGTACCGGCAAACGTAATTAACCTGGTTGCGGACCGACAGGGTGAACACCGGGGAAACACGAATCCAGGTTTCCATATCTACCATGATAAAGGACTGAACTACATTTTTGCATTCACCGTTTGTGGCTGCATGGTTTTTTTACGTGAGGATGCTTTATCAGATGAGGAACAGCAATGGCTCAGGGAGGTCATGGCGGTCATTTCAAAGTCAATAACAATGATCACTGATGTTCCCGTTAATCCAACAGGCACCCTGTCGCTGCGCAAGGAGTTGATGGTTCTGCGGAAAATAGTTGATCAGATACCGGATCCGGTTTATGTGAAAGACCTGAAAGGCAGGAAAATCATGCTGAACCAGGCCGAGGTGGCGATACTGCATGCCGTGTCGAAAGAGCAGGTACTCGGTAAGACCGATGATGCCTTTTATCTGCCCGATGTGGCTGCCAAAACCAGGCAGGAAGACCAGGAACTGTTTGCGACTGGCAACGCCATTATATATGGAGAACATACACTGGCAACCCAATCGGGTGAAAAGATCTGGCTCGAGGGGAAAAAGATTCCGCTCTACGACGCACAGGGGAATATTGAAGGTCTTATCGGGATCAGCAAGAACATCACTGCCAGGAAAAAGGCTGAGCAGGAGGTGCGCGACAATTATGAAAAGTACCAGTCTATATTCAACTCTTTCCTTGATCTCTACTTCAGGTCCGATCTCATGGGCAGGATCATCGACATATCACCTTCGGTGTATAAGCTCTCGGGTTATCTGCCCGAGGAGATCATCGGAAAACCTGCCGATATTTTTTATGCAGATGCCGGAAGTCGCGAAAAGATGATCGGAGACCTGCTTTTGAAAGGTTCTATCAACGATTACGAAAATACCCTGGTCAGGAAAGACGGATCCCGGGTACCGGTTTCCATCACAGGTCGTCTCAGGTATACCAGCGACGGCAGGCCCGATTTCTTTGAAGGCAGCATCCGTGATATTTCCGAACGAAAAGCTTCGCAGGAGAAACTTTCCAGAATGCTCCGCCTGCAGAATGTCATGACCCGGATGGCCACCGGATTTATCAACATCCCGATCGATCAGAGCGATGTGGCGGTCGACAACCTGCTCGCCCTGGTTGGTGAAGAGAACGACATTGACCGTGTATATATTTTCAGTTACGATTTCAAGGCCGGCGTGATGAACAACACGCATGAGTGGTGTTCCGGCGGAATAACCCCTGAGATAGAAAATCTCAAAGACATTCCGCTTGAATTGTTCCCTGCCTGGATTCAAACCCATCTGAAAGGCGAGATGCTGATAGTTCATGATGTGAACCAGCTTGCCGGAGACGATATGTTGCGGCAGGTCCTGGAACCCCAGGGAATCAAAACGTTGATCACTGTGCCGATGATCATTAACCGGGAATGCCTCGGTTTCGTCGGATTGGACTCAGTGAGGACCACGAAACAATGGGCCCCCGAAGAGATAGCCTTCCTGCAACTGCTGGCCGACCTTTTGTGCAATGTAACCGACCGGAGGCGTACCGAACAGACCCTGAAAACCCGCGAGGCTTATCTGAAAGCTGTCTTCGACAATGTTCCTTACCATATGTGGCTGAAAGACAGGCAGGGGAGATACCTTCTCGTGAACCAGCCCTTCCTGGACTTCTTTGATATAACCAGCCACGATTACCCGATTGGCAGGACCGACATGGAACTCTGGCCGGATGAGATGTCGAAGCAGTTTATGGACGAGGACCAGGAGGTTATGGAGACCGGACAACTCAGGGTCATTGAAAAGAAGCTCGAAATCTTTGGAAAACGTGTTTGGTTTGAGATCTACCGTGCGCCGGTTGTCGATCCCGGCGGTCGGTTGCTCGGTACCATCGGTATTGCCAACGATATCACCAACCGGATCCTCGCCGACCATGAACTGAAAAAGGCTACGACGGCTGCCCAGTCGGCCAGTGAAGCCAAAACCCGCTTTCTTGCAAATATGAGCCACGAGATCAGGACCCCGTTGAATGCCATCATCGGTATGGTCAGATTGTTGCTTGAATCCAGGGTTGATCCTTCGCAACTGAAACTGCTCAATAACATGAAGGCCTCATCGGAGAATCTGCTGAGCATCATTAACGACATCCTCGATTTTTCGAAGATAGAGTCAGGCCAGATCGAGATTTCAAAAACCGATTTCAACCTTCCTGAGCTGATACGGAAGATCTATGACTCAAACGAATTCAGGGCTGAGGACAAAGGGATAAAATTCCATTATTCTATGGATTCGCGACTCGGGAAGAATTATAAGGGAGACTCGGTAAGAATTCAGCAGGTTTTAAACAACCTGGTCAGCAATGCCTTGAAATTCACTGCCGAAGGGACTGTGGAACTGACCCTGGACCTGGTAGAACAGGATATTGCCGGAGACCGTGTCAGGTTCGCGGTTCAGGACAGCGGGATCGGTATAAGTACCGAAAACCAGAAGAAAATCTTCGAAAGCTTTCAACAGGAAGATGAGAGCATTACCCGCACATACGGGGGAACCGGTCTCGGACTGGCCATCAGCCGGCAACTTGTGGAGCTGATGGGCGGTAACCTGGAGCTCGAAAGCGAAAAGAATAAAGGCAGCCGGTTCTTTTTCACTATTCCGTTGGATTACGGAGAGGAGGTCGCCCAGCCGGTACCGGCAGCACAGTCGAAGGGCGAAAGTGAATCGCTCAGGGGTGCCAGGATCCTGCTGGTGGAGGACAATAAGTTCAACCAGTTCATCGCGCAGGCCATACTCGACAAGTGGAACGCCGTGACCAGGATCGCCGAAGATGGCCAGCAGGCCGTCGATCTGTTGCGAAATGAAAGTTTCGACCTGGTCTTAATGGACATCCAGATGCCGGTGATGGACGGTATCACGGCGGCAACCATCATTCGTAAAGAGATGGGAATCGCCACTCCGATCCTTGCCCTGACGGCCAATGTCGTAAAAGGGATCGCCGAACGTTGCGAGGAGGCTGGCATGCAGGGTTACATCTCGAAACCCTTTGACGAAGACGATTTGTTCCGGAAGATCATCTCCGTCATTGAGGTCTCCCGCCCGACCCCTGAGAATAGCGTCGTTCCGTCAGAAGTGGTTCCCCTGGCTGATGTATCGCGCCTGGCTCAGATGGTAAGCAATGACCCGAGAATGCTGGGGATGATGATCAACAAGTTCATCGAAGTCACCCCTGAATATGTCCAGGAACTCAGAACAGCAACCACGAACCGGGATGTCGACGGAATTTCCCGTACATCCCATAAGCTCAAATCAGCGATCGACCTGGTTTCGGGCGACATCATCCGCGATCTGATCAGGGAGATCAACAACATCAGCAGGAAGGGACATCAACCCGCCGAACTGTATGCCATGATCGGGGATTTTTTGCGTTATTATGATGAGTTGACAGAACAACTGAAGAGCGAGATCCCGATGCTATCCTGATCACTGATGACAGACTTCCTTTTTTCGCTGTACAAGGCTTTGTCGCAGTTCCTCATGCCACTGGGCATAGCCATTCTGGGGGCCATCCTGGCGGTATTCCTCTTTTTCAGGATGAAGAGAAAGCCGGGACTGACCTTGCTGGTCGCGGTGGTTGCATGGCTTTGGTTTTGGAGCACACCATGGTGGAGCGATGTTATGCGGGGATTCCTGGAGTCGGAATATGTATACCGGGCACCCGGGCAGTATCCACGGGCCGATGCCATTGTGGTGCTCGGTGGCGGGGTGAGGGGTTACGCCGGTGGTCATCTGCCGCCGGTTGACCTGAACCGGGCAGCCGACAGGGACTTGTTTGCTTCGCAATTGTTCAAGGCCGGAAAATCGCAGTGGATTATCCTGAGCGGAGGGTCTGACCCCGTTAGGCGCACCGGTACCCAGACTTTCGCCATGAAGGTGTTTCTGATCAACCTCGGCATCCCTGCAAGGAATATCATCACGGGAACCGGCAGCAGGAATACGCTGGAAAACAAGGCTGAGGTGGTGGAACTGCTCCGTAAAACAGGGGGTGACTCCATCATCCTGGTCACATCGGCCCTGCATATGCCCCGCGCCGTCTGGCTTTTCTCGAAGGCAGGTTTTACGGTCACCCCGGCGCCCACCGACTTTGAGGTGGTGCCAAATCCCTTTACATTGAAACGGATACTTCCCGATGCTGAAGCACTTGAGAACAGCAGCAGGGCGTTGCGCGAGGTGCTTGGACTGGCGGCCTACCGGATGGGGTTCCGATAGAAAAGGAGGATACGCCCGCCTTGTACAGCTGATTCGTCTTAACTCTCTCGTTCACCCTGTAACGATCACGCCAGTCCACCTTATGTGATATTTCATCGACCATCTTCCGGCATTCATCGACATTTGGTGGCGGCCATTCAAGTTTCGGAATAATTTCGCGGCCGATTTGTTAATGATTTCACATCAGGAGGGTGAGCTGGTGAACAGGTGAACGGGGAAACGAAGAACAAAAAAACAGAAAAACAGAAAACCAAGTCTAACTATCTAATATACACTAACATGAAAAACTACTTTTTTGCTGTCGCGCTTGTGTTACTCACAACCTCAGTATTTGCACAAAATGAAAATGACAATAAACAATCAAACGATGAAATCTCGACTGTTTTTGGCGGGGGAAATGCTGCCCGGTTAGGTTGGTTCGTTGGCATAGATCCGGGTTATACGCAATTCGATGGCCGCGATGTATGGCTTGGCGGTATCAGCGGCGGGATGATCATCAATCACCATTTCACGATCGGGCTTACCGGTCGCGGGTGGGTTAATCGCAACAATATGTTCTACAGTGAAGTCACGGATACAGCGGGAGCCTACCTGGAGGGCGGATACGGCGGATTGCTGCTGGAATACACCCTGTTCCCGAAATCGGTCGTACACGTTACCTTCCCCGTTCTCATCGGCGGCGGCGGCGCCACCTATGTTACCGACCGCGAATACTATGAGTGGGATGACGATGAGTGGGAAACAAATCATAAATCGATTGATACCGATGCTTTTTTTGTCATTGAGCCGGGTGTCAGGGCCGAAGTGAACATATTGAAATTTATGCGTCTGAATGCCGGTGTCAGTTACCGCTGGGTTTCGGATCTTAACCTGATCAACACACCCGCCGGTCTGATGAATAATTTCACAGCCACGGTGGGGCTGAAATTCGGCAAGTTCTGAATCAGGAACGCGGTATAACTGGATATTCGCAACCGGCAATATCACACCACTGTAACACGGTATACTTTAAGACGCTGTTCAACCATTATCATAAATTCCAATGAAACCGAATAAAACCCCTATCATGCTTCTGGTTCAGACAGGATACCCCCCTCAAGTGAATGAGCCTGGTATCCTGATCCGGTCGGGTGGCTGGCGTCTCCTGATCCTGGCAGTCCTGCTGCTTGCCGCGTCGTTTACAGGCAGGGCGGCCGTCGATAACCCTTGCCCTGACGGGAAATACGGAAACGCGCAGCAGCCGGAGGGAACGTCACGGGGATCTGCAACATACGGCGCCCCGATCAGTCTTGAGCAATGCCTGAAGCTTTCGATCGGGAACAGCCCCAGGATCCAGGTGTCGAAACTGGAACAGATCAGGCTCGATTACGGTCGCCGCGAAACCATCGGGATCGGCTTGCCCCAGGTGAATCTTTCCGGATCGTTCGACGATTACGTGAGCCTGCCGACACAGATGATCCCGAACATCTTTTCCAGCCCGCCCAATCCCAGCGAGATGATCCCGGTACAATTCGGAACCACTTACAACCTGGCCGGCGCACTCGACCTGACACAGATGCTGTATAACCAATCGTGGCTAACGGCATTGCGGCTGGCCCGGGAGATGGAAGAGCAAAACCGGCTTTCGACAGAAAAAACCACGATCGACGTGGTGTTCGAGGTGGCCCAGGCATACTACCTGACCCAGATCACGATGCAACAGATCAGGAATATCCGGTCGAACCTTGAAAAGATCGAAAAGGCTGAGCGCATCGCACAGAGCCAGTTTGACTTCGGGCTGATCAAGAAGGTCGATGTCGACCGGATCGTGGTCCAGAAGCTGAACATGATCACCGACCTTGAGCGGCTTGAAGTATTGTATGAACAGGAACTGGCCATGCAGCGGTATTTCATGGGGATCGACCCTGACGTTGAGATCGCGCTCGATGATTCCATCCCGCCTACGGTTATGAAACTGATGACCGAGGGGAACCTGGAGGAACATATCGACATCAGGATGATAGAGCAGCAGAAAGAGCTGGTGGGTACAACATTGCAAATGAACCGTGCCGAATATTTCCCCAGCCTCAACATGTTTGCCAGCACCAACTACATGAACCAGAGCAACACTTTTTACCTGTTCGGGAAGCCCACCGACTGGTTCAATACGAGTGTGGTCGGGATCAGGCTTTCGGTGCCGGTTTTCAGTGGTTTGAGACGACATTACAAGGTCAGCCAGACGAAAGTGGAGATGGAGAAACTCAATGTAACCGAAACGGATGTAAAAAAACTGATCAGAATCAACTCAAAGGATGCGGAGCGAAAACTGCTGAACGCCATCGAAGCGGAGAAACGACAGCGGACCAACATGGGACTTGCTGAACGGGTTTACGGAATTTCACAGGAACAATACGCCAAAGGGGTCATCCCGCTCACGGACCTGCTGAATGCGGAAACTGCCCTGAGCGATGCCCAGACCAACCATACCTATGCCATGATCCAGATGAAGGTGTCGGAACTGGAATACCTGAAAGCAAACGGGAAGTTGTTGTCCATTATGGAAAAGAAATAAGGTAAAGGAATTCAAAATTCAAATGTCAAAATTCAAAATTATTCACTCATTCACTCAATCACTCATTCACTCAATATAATTATGAAACGCATTATCACCATCAGCCTCATCATCATTGCTATCGTAGGCGCCTGCAGCATCACCCTGATGATGAACAAAAAGAAGATCGATGAAAAATCGAAACTCGACGGGAACTTAAGCACGATCCCTGTTTTCGTGACGACGGCGGGTATCTCGAAACTCAGTGGCAGTTTTGAGGTCAATGGCACATTCTCTGCCATTCACGAACTTACCCTGATGTCGGAAGGGCAGGGAAAGGTGGTTGAGTTGCTGTTTAATACCGGCGATTTTGTCAAGGCAGGCCAGGTATTGGCACAGTTGGATGACGAACTGGTAAAGAGCCAGCTTCGGCTTGCAGAGGCTGCTCATGAGAAGGCAAAGGCAGACCTGTTGAAGTACGAAGGACTTCTTAAAGCCGATGCCATTTCGAGTCAGCAGGTTGAAGATGCAAAACTTGGGCTCCGCAAGGCAGAGACCGATGTCACGACCCTGCGTAAGCAGCTCGATTTCATGACCATCAGAGCGCCGATTCAGGGAACCATCGTCAGGCGGCACATCGAAAAAGGATCCCTGTTGATGCCTGGTGCCCCGGTGGCTGAAATCGTAGATGTGAGCCGTTTGAAATACGTTGCCAACGTAGCAGAAACTGAAGCTGCCCAGGTGAAGAAAGGAGACCGGATATCCATCACGACTTCACTTTTCCCGGGGGTAAAATACCTTGGAACCGTAGTTTCTGTCGGCGTAAGGGCCGATGACGCCCGCCGTTTTCCGATTGAACTAGAGATGATGAACGACCCGTCTCATCCGTTACGCGCGGGCATGTTCGGCACCGCCTCCTTCCATTCCGAATCGGTCCGCGAGGGACTCGTGATTCCACGGAACGCCATTGTCGGAAGCATCAAGACCCCGAAGGTCTACGTCGTGGAGAATGGCCGGGCAATCCTGAAATCAGTGACCATTGGTTCGGCCACCGACCATGATGTGGAGGTGATCGACGGACTGACGGCAGGCGAGCAGATCGTCATCTCCGGTCAGATCAACCTCGACGACCAGGCAAGGGTGAGCATCGTCAACAATTCATCGGGTGCCAGATCGGATATTGCTGATAACAAATAACTACAAAAGCCATGACAATTACTGAAATTGCAATCAAGCGACCCAGCCTGATCGTGGTGTTGTTCACCGTGTTGACTTTCCTGGGACTGGTGAGCTATTTTTCACTCAACTACGAACTCTTCCCGAAATATTCGCAACCGGTGCTGGTAATCGTTACCCCGTATCCGGGCGCTTCTCCCTCGGAGGTGGAAAACTCCGTCACCAAAAGGATTGAGGATGCAATCTCGTCTCTCGGAGACATCGATAACATCCAAAGCACTTCTGCCGAAGGAAATTCGGTGGTGGTGATCATCTTCAAAAGCGATGCCGACATGGACAAAGCGACCGAAGATGCCACACGCAAAGTTGCCAACATCGAATATCTTTTCCCGAAAGATGTTCGCCGTCCCATTATCAGCAATTTCAGCATGGACGACATCCCGATCATGCGGCTCGGGTTGACGTCGGGTATCCCTTCAACCGAACTGTACGATCTTGTAAAGAACAAGATCAAGCCGATGATCTCCACTATCAACGGCATTGCGCAGGTTGATATTATCGGAGGGGAAGAACGGGAGATCAGGATCAATGTCGACAATCAGAAACTGAAGGCGCGCGGACTCTCGATCCTCCAGGTGACGCAGGCCATCCAGTCGGCCAACATGGAGTTCCCCACCGGCAAGATCAAGGATCAGAGCCAGGAGGTCATCATCCGGCTTTCAGGAAAATTCGCAGCCATCGAAGATCTGAAAAACCTGGTGATCTTCACCGACGGAGACGGCAGTCCCATGAGGCTTGAAGATGTGGCCGATGTAAACGATTCGAAAAAGGAGACCAGCAGTATTAACCGGTTCAACGGGCAGACTTCGGTAGGTTTGCTGATATTCAAGCAGCCGGATGGGAATGAGGTGGAGATTTCGAAAAAAGTCCATGAAGCCATCTCGAAGATTGAGGAGATCTACAAGCCAGAGCAGGTGAAATTTGCCATCGCCAACGATACTTCGGAATTCACGCTGATCTCGGCGAATGCAGTGATGAAGGACCTTCTGATCGCTATCTGCCTTGTGGCACTGGTCATGCTGGTATTCCTCCACAGCCTGCGCAACAGTTTTATCGTGATGGTCGCGATCCCGGCTTCGCTGATCTCCACCTTCACGGCCATGTACCTCATGGATTTCTCGCTCAACATCATTTCGCTGATTGCCATGTCGCTCGTGATCGGAATCCTGGTTGACGATTCCATTGTCGTACTCGAAAATATTTACCGGCACATGGAGATGGGGAAAGATCGGCGTAAAGCCTCGCTCGACGGCCGTAATGAGATCAATTATACTGCCCTCTCGATCACGCTGGTCGATGTGGTGGTGTTTCTTCCCATTGCCGTCATTTCAAGCATGATTTCGGGATTGCTCCGCCAGTTTGCCCTCGTGGTGGTCTTCTCGACGTTGCTCAGCCTCTTCATTTCGTTTACCATAACTCCGCTGCTGGCTTCGCGCATGGCCAAACAGACAAAGTTCAGAAAGGGTGGATTTCTCGACCGGGTGATCGGTGGATTTGAAAGGCGGTTGACTTCTTTCACCGAAGGGTATTCTCACCTTGTGGCGTGGTCGCTCCGGCATAAATTTCTGGTGTTGGCTGGCACCACAGTACTCTTCTTCGCATCGCTCTACCTCGTGATCGGTGGATTTATCGGCAGCGAATTCGTCAGCATGGGTGACCGCGGAGAGGTGATCATCCAGATTGAATTGCCAAAAAATGCGGGCATCGAGCAAACTAACCACCTGACCCTCAAAGCCGAACAATACCTGATGAAGCAACCTGAAGTGATCAGCGTGTTCACCTCAGTGGGGAGCACCACCAGCTTTTTTGAAGCCGGCGGAAGCGCATACAAATCGGAGATGCATGTAAAGATGGTGGAAAAGGAAAAGAGGAATATTACTTCTGAGATCTTTGCCATCAATATGAAGAAGGATCTAATGAATCTCCTTCCGGGAGTCAAGGTGAGATCGACCATTGTTTCGCTGATGGGAACCTCCGACATGGACCCGATTCAGGTGGTGATGAGCGGTCCGAACATGGATACCCTTACACCTTGGTCGGAGCGGGTCATGGCCGAAATGAAAAAGGTTCCCGGCACCTACGAGGTTAAGTTGTCGGTCGAGGCCGGCAATCCTGAAGTCGAAATCCAGCTCGACAAGGATAAAATGGCGAACATGGGGCTTTCGACCGCCATCGTGGGGATGACCCTTCAGAATGCATTCAGCGGGAATACCGATGCCCGTTACCGTGACGGCGACAACGAGTATAACATCAATGTGGTGATGGATCAGTTTGACCGAAACAGCATTAACGATATTGCCGGCCTGACCTTTGTCAATGACCGGGGGCAAAACATTCAGTTGAACCAGTTTGCCACGATCAGACCATCGAGCGGTACCACTGTCCTTCAGCGATACAACCGGGTGCCTTCCATTACAGTACAATGTCAGGTCATTGGCCGTCCGGTCGGATCCGTGGGAGAGGATGTGATGAACGTGGTGAACAAAATGCCGATTCCTAAAGAGGTCTCGATCATCCCGGAAGGCGACATGAAGTACCAGACCGAGGCGTTCGGAAGCCTTGGAATCGCCTTCCTGGCCTCCATTCTGTTCGTTTACCTGATCATGGTGGCCCTGTACGATTCCTATATTTACCCGTTCGTTGTACTCTTTTCGATCCCCCTGGCCATCATCGGGGCGCTGCTGGCGCTGGGACTTACCATGCAGTCGCTCACCATTTTCTCGATCCTGGGGATCATCATGCTGGTCGGACTTGTTGGGAAAAATGCCATCCTGCTTGTTGACTTCACCAACCAGCTCCGAAAGGAAGGCATGAACACCTATGAGGCTTTGATCGAATCGGGAAAAGTCCGTATGCGGCCCATACTCATGACCACGTTCTCAATGATTTTCGGCATGTTGCCTATCGCCCTTGCATCGGGCGCCGGTTCGGAATGGAAAAACGGGATGGCCTGGGCGCTGATCGGCGGTCTGACCAGTTCGTTGTTTTTAACACTGATCGTGGTGCCTGTGGTCTATTTCCTCTTCGATAAGATGGTCTCAAGGTTCAGGAGAAGGAAACCTGCGGAGTAGAGGAAATGAGTGAGTAAATAGGTGAACAGGTGAACAAGTGAGCAGGTGAAGAAGTGAGCAGGTGGAATTTTTCCTGAGGCAATCCGGAGAGACGGGATTAAACCCGTCTCTACCATGCCCATCACGCGTCAACCGTCACGACGTTGTCAAGCGTCACACGTCACGATTTACTTTCCCAACTTGACTTTCACCCCGATATTCAATCCAAGGCTGTTCAGTGGGTAACTGTTCTTGAGCTCCTGATCGGGTTCGCTGTCGGAATAGGTGAAGTTTGTCAGGTCCTTGACAAATTTCACCTCTTTTTCACCGGTGGTAAAATCAGGTAGTACATCTTTCCCGTTTTCTTCCATCTTGGTGATCTTGCCTTTTGACGGGGCATAGCTCAGGGCATCGTAATAGATCTCGGCATAAACCGCCAGCAGGTCACTGATATTGATGTCGGTGCCAAGGGCAAAAGATCCGCCTACTGCAATACCGCCGGAATATTTAATGGTTCCGACCGTATTATTTGAGTAGCTTGAAATGGAAGAAGTGATATCCATGTTCGTGATCATGGAGGGCAGGATTCCGATGATGACGCCCATCCGGGCATAGGGCCGCAGCGAGCCTGCATCGATGTTGGGCTGGATCAGGATGGCCGGCACCAGATAGAGCATGTTGCTTTTGAATTTCATCCATCCGCTCCCATACGAGCTTTTCAATTCGGGGTAATCCATATCAACGTCGATTTTGGTGGAGAATCCCATGCGGTAGCCGATACCAAGTTCAGCGGCAATGTGTTCGCCAAGGAAGAACCCCGCGCGGAGGTTAAAATCGAGACCTTTCCCCAGTGCGACCGGGTAAACCTTTTGATAATCCTGGTAAAGATCGTAGGTTCGGGCGGTGCCAAGTCCCACACCGGCTCCCAGGGAAACATAAGCTGATTGCTGAGCATAAAGTGTTGTAGCAGCAAAAAGCATGACCAGAATGAGTAATTGTTTTTTCATTGTGTTTGGTTTTAATGATGATTAAATCTATTTTTATGCGAAGTTAAGTCATTTCTTTCCGGATTGTTCTTCTGGCTGCCTGTTTTTTTTCTCAGGTTGAAAATTCGACCGCTATGATTTACCTTTGCAGAAAAATGAAACCATGCCCGACAACCGGAAAATAAACATCACCTTATCTTTACTGTTGGTGTTTTCGGCCCTGATCCGGGGGTTCGTGGCAGGGTTCATCGAGCTGGGCAATGATGAAGTCTATTACTGGACCTATGCCCGATTTCCGGCCCTAAGCCATTTTGACCATCCGCCGATGGTAGGACTGGCGATTAACGCATTAACCCTGAACCTCAATTTTGAGAGCGAATTCTTTATCCGTCTTGCCTCGGTCATCCTTGGCACCTTGAGCACCTGGCTTATTTTCCAGATCGGAAAGACGATCAAGAACCCGCTCACCGGTCTTTATGCGGCCCTGCTTTACACCGCCTCGTTTTATGGTTTCGTACTCTGCGGAACCTTTATCCTTCCCGATACCCCGCAGGTCTTCTTCTGGCTTATCGCCCTGTTGCTGGTCCTCCGGTCACTGCCCGATCCGGAATATTCGCCGCAAAGCAGGAACATGTTTCTATTTGCCGGTGCCGCTGCGGGATTCGCCCTGCTCTCGAAGTATCATGCGGTGTTCCTGATGGCGGGAGTTTTCATGTATATGCTTTTATACGACCGGAAATGGTTTACCATCCGCGAGACATGGGGAGCGTTTGCCATTTTTATCCTGCTCTTTATGCCGGTGATCTTCTGGAATGCCGAAAATGATTTTATCAGCTTTTCGTTTCATGAAAACCGTGTCGGCATCACCGAAGAAGGAATAAAGCCGCAGTATCTTATGACCGAGGTGTTCGGGCAGTTTTTTTACAATAACCCGGTGAATGTGGTCCTGATCATTGCCGCCCTTGTGGCCCTCGCCAGGCGGAAGTACTTCCTCAACCTGGCGTATCGCCGGATCATTCTTTGGACCAGCCTGCCGCTGATCCTGCTGTTCATCGGTTTCTCCCTTTTCCGCAGCACGCTGCCCCACTGGAGCGGTCCCGGATATCTTGGCCTGATCCTCATTACGGCGGCCTGGCTCAGTGAGCCTGCAAAGGCAGGGAAATCAATGCGTCTGGTGCCCGTGCCGGTCATGATCGCCCTGGCTTTTATGCTTGCCGTTGTAACCGTTGCAGTGGGTCAGATCAGGTACGGATGGATCCCACTTCAGAAATGGAAAGCGGATGACGTCTCGCTCGATTTGTACGGATGGGAACAATTGGGAAAAAAATTTGAAACGGTGAACAAATGGGACGAAGATCATTTCCTGATTGATAAAGGGGCGCCCATCATCACATTCCGCTGGTTCCCCGCGGCCAATTTTGATTATTATGTGGGCCGGCCGATCGACAAACCTGTCTATGCCCTCGGAACGCTTGAAAGGATACATAAATACCAATGGATAAATAAGATCAGGGGTAACCTGAAGCAGGGTGACGACGCCTGGTTCATTGCATTAAGCGATGATTATGAAGATCCGGTAAGACTATACGGCGAACTTTTCGACATCATCATTCCCACCGATACAATTTGTATAACACGGGGCAATGATACGGTGCGAAAGGCCTTTCTTTTCAGGATGATCGACCTGAAGCAGGACATGAATTTCGTGCCTGTGAAGGAGAACAAGAACAGGCATGGAAACAGGAGCGATACGCTTGCCTTTTTCCTCGACCAGATCAGGGCCGACCGACAGTATCTCGACCTGCTCGAAAAAAGGTCGGTTCGTGAGGGCATTCCGCTCGACGAACTGATCCGTGACGAGGCAGCCAATATGTACCGCAAGGTTAAGGAAGTTGAACGAATTCCCGATACTACGCGGAGTAATTCTGCAGCCGGAGACCCGGAGGAATGATCAGCAGGTAAGGTCTGGTCTGCAAGGTAGTGTTAAGGAGGAAGACGGAAGTATCAGGCGCTTTCAAGGGTGAAGAAAAAGCTGCTTCCTTGCCCGGGAATGCTCTTCACCCAAAGTTCACCGCCAAGTTTTTCAATGAACTCACGGCAAACGATCAGGCCCAGGCCGGTGCCTGTTTCGTTTTCAGTCCCGTAGGTTTTAACCGACCCGTCGATCCGGAAAAGTTTGCCGAGGTTTTCATCCGGAATCCCGACCCCGTTGTCAATCACAGCTACTTGAATCTCCCCGTCTTTCAACCCGGAGTGAGTGGTAATTATCCGCTCGATGCGTATCTCTCCACCCCTTTGTACATATTTGATAGCATTCGAAACCAGGTTCCGCACCACAAATTCAATCATATAGCGGTCGCTGCTGACCATAACCGGGTTCCTGTTGTCAAACTTCACAGAGATATCTTTGCCTTTGACCTGGGGATTTAACACTTCGAGTGTGCCCGATACCAATCCTGTAAGATCGAAGGTCTCTTTATTGATCCCGATCCGGTTGGTCTGTGTCCGGCTCCAGGCCAACAGATTCTCGAGTAACCGGTATACGTTGTCGGAAGCGTGATGGATGTTGGCGATGATCTTTTTCACCTCCGGGGCTGTAAAAGTGTCGTATTCTTCGTCGAGTATCTTCGAGAATCCCAGTAGGGCGTTGAACGGACTTTTCAGGTCGTGGGCAATGATGGAGAAAAAGATATCCTTTGAGGCATTCGCCTCCTCCAGACCTTTTTCATGCTGGCGCAGGATATCGAATGCCTGAGAGAGGTTTTCCTTCTGCCGGCTGATGATCTCGTTGCGTTTCGCCATTTCGGTATTGATGCTTTTCATTTTCCGGTAATTCAGGAACAGCATGAGAATGATCAGAAAGATAAAGCAACCGGAAATAACCGTGATGGTTAGGAGGGTTTTTTGCCGGTGCCTGAGCAGTTTATTCTCCTGATCCTTTTTTTCGGCCTGGTAAACCGAACTGATGAGGACTATCTGCCGTTCTTTTTCAAGATTGTATATACTGTCGTGAAGGGCGCGGAATTTCGTGAGATAATCAAAGGCCTTCCGGTAATCGCCTGTTTGTGCATAGTACCGGCCCAACATTTCGTACACCAAAGATCTTTCGTTGTCGTGTTTGTGGTTCCTGGTCAACGAATCTGCAACACTCAGGTAAAAAAAAGCGCTGTCGTTCTTTCCCAAATTCAAATAAGCATCGGCAAGGTTGCAGGATACGATGGCAGTTTGCCGGGAGGATCCGTTCTGCACATTAACGCGATAGGCATTCAGGAAGTATTCGAGCGCCTTCCTGAAATTACCGGCATCGACGAACCGTATTGCCAGATCATGGCTGATGAAGGTCTCCTCTTCCCGAAATCCTTTTTCGCGGGCGATGGAAAGGGCCTCGAGCCGAAGTTTTTCCGCCCTTTCTGTCTGTTTCAGATAGTAAAGGTTGTTGGCTTTTTCGTTCATGGCTGTCAGCATGGTACCGGTATCGCCCTCCCGTTCGGCAAGCGCTATGGCTTGATCAAGGAACGGCAGTGATTCCTGGTACTTTGCAAGGAAACGGTAGTTGAACCCAAGGAAAAGTGATGCTTTTTTCTGTAAAGCTTCATCGCCCGATTGTGAGGCCCGCTCAAGCACCGAAAGCAACAATTGCAAAGACCCTTGATAATCGGATACGTTGAAGAGCAGAAGCCTGGCCTGGTTGAGCATGATACTGGTTTCCATGGCTGTATTCTCTGGCGACCGGAACGTTTCGGAGCGGACGATTTCAAGGGCCTGGCGCAGGATATCCTCAGCAGCAGCAATCTGTCCCGTTTTTTCATACTCTCCGGCCAGTTTGATCAAGGCTTCGGTCTTTTCAACGCCTTTTGCATTGCTGAGGATGCGGTTGAGACTGTCGGTTGCATTGCCGGCACTGGCTTTTCCCCAGACCATAAAACAACCTGCTGCAAAAAAAAAAGGATAATTTTAGCAAGATCTTCATGGTAGGAGATGTTAGTTTGGTAAAACGGAAAAAGGGACTATTTGGGTCCCACCATTTTTTTCGGATCGACGGCCCGGTTGAAATCCTCTTCCGAAATAAGACCCGATTCGATGGCGGCTTCCCGCAGGGTTTTGTGTTCCTGGTGTGCCTTTTTTGCGATCTTCGCCGAATTGTCGTATCCGATGATCGGGTTCAGGGCAGTGACCAGCATCAGGGTATTCTCCAGGTTCCTGTTGATGGCGGTGAGGTTGGGTTCGATACCGACAGCACAGTTGTAGTTGAACGATACGCAGGCGTCGCCCAGCAGCCTGGCCGACTGCAGCAGGTTGGAGATGATGACCGGTTTGAATACGTTCAGCTGGAAGTGGCCGCTTATGCCGCCGATATTGATCGCCACGTCGTTGCCTAACACCTGTGCGCAAACCATGGTCATTGCTTCGGGTTGTGTGGGGTTGACCTTTCCGGGCATGATACTGGATCCCGGTTCGTTCTCCGGCAGCATCAGTTCGCCGATGCCGCACCGGGGACCGGATGCCTGCAGCCGGATGTTAGAGGCAATGTGCATCAGGCTTACCGCCAGGGTCTTCAGTGCGCCCGAAGTTTCAACCATGGCATCGTGTGCCGACAGCGATTCAAATTTATTGGGTGCCGTGATGAATGGCAACCCGGTGAGTTCAGCGATCTTAGCGGCCACCAGCACGTCGTAGTTCCGGGGTGCGTTCAGCCCGGTACCAACTGCAGTGCCTCCAAGTGCAAGTTCGGCAAGGTGGGGCAGGGTGTTTCTCAGCGCCTTCAGGCCATGATCCAGTTGCGAAACATATCCCGAGAATTCCTGGCCAAGCGTCAGCGGGGTGGCATCCATCAGGTGCGTTCTGCCGGTTTTTACGATATCCCTGAAGTCCTCTGCTTTCTTCGACAGGGTGCTGCGCAGGAGTTCCACGCCGGGGATGGTAGTCCCGATGATCATCCGGTAAGCGGCGATGCTCATGGCCGCCGGGAAGGTGTCGTTCGACGATTGCGACTTGTTGACGTCATCATTGGGATGGATGAAGGTTTTCTCCGGTCCGCCGAGCGTGCCGCCGTGCAGTACATGGGCGCGGTTGGCGATGACCTCGTTGAGGTTCATGTTGGTCTGGGTTCCCGAACCGGTCTGCCAGATCACCAGCGGAAACTGGTCGTCGAGCTTGCCATCCAGTATTTCGTCGCAAACCTGCACGATCAGGTCCTTTTTTTCGGCCGGAAGAACGCCGAGATCGGCATTTACCATGGCAGCGGCCTTTTTCAGGATGGCCATACCGCGGATGACCTCCATTGGCATGGAGCCTGGCTCCCCGATCTTGAAATTGGTCAGCGACCGCTGGGTTTGAGCGCCCCAGTACTTGTCCATGGCCACCTCAATGGGTCCCATGGTGTCTTTTTCGATGCGTGTCTTCATATTATTAGGGATTAGGCATTAGGTTTTAGGCATTAGGGATTGGGGGTCGGGAACAGGCAATATTCAATTCGTACATCGTAAATAAAAGATCGTAAAAGCTCATACGTCAATTCTCTTCAGAAGTTCTCCGATATTCTCTGCAGGGTCGCCGATGACGGCTTTGAAACGGGCTTCGACGATCGGGCGTTGCAGCAGTTTCGGATTCTGGACAAGGATCCGGATCCATTCGTGGTCCTCGAACTTCTTTCCTTTCAGGTGCTGCCTGTAATAGTCCTCCTGGGTACGGATAACCTCCATGGGTTTCCTGTTCAGTTTGACCAGCAGCTTTTCCAGTTCTTCCGCCTTCAGGGGATTCTTCAGGTAATCGATCACCTCAACCTGACCCGCGTGCAGGTTCAGATATTCAAGTCCCGCTCTCGACTTCCTGCATTTCGGGTTGTGATAGATGCGCAGCATATTGTTTAGGTTTTTCCCAGGGTACCGGAAAGTCGTATTTTTTCCGCACACCTGAATTTAAGCATTCCCGTATTCCATCAGGTACGATTTGATGAACTCCCCCAGGTCGCCGTCAAGCACTGCCTGGGTATCGGATGTCTCCATACCGGTGCGGAGATCTTTGACCATTTTGTAAGGATGCAGCACATAACTCCTGATCTGGCTGCCCCACTCGATCTTCTTCTTACCGCTTTCGATCGCCGCTATTTTTTCGCGTTTTTTTCGCAATTCGATCTCATACAACTGCGATTTCAGCAGTTTGAGCGCCTTTTCGCGGTTCTGCCCCTGCGACCGGGTCTCCTGGCATTCGATGATGATGCCGGTCGGCTCATGTTTCAGCCTTACCGCTGTTTCCACCTTGTTCACATTCTGTCCGCCAGGCCCGCTGCTCCTGAAAGTATCCCAGGTAATATCCGAAGGATTGACTTCGATGACAATGTCGTCGTTGATGATCGGGTAGGCATATACCGAGGCAAAAGAGGTGTGCCGTTTGTGGTTGGCGTCGAATGGCGAAAGCCTGACCAGCCGGTGAACGCCATTTTCACCCTTCAGATACCCATAAGCATAATCTCCGTCAAACTCAAGCGTAACCTGCTTGATGCCGGCAACATCCCCCTCCTGGTAGTCGATCTCGGTGATCTTAAATTTATTCCGTTCGCCGTAACGGATGTACATGCGCATCAGCATCTGCGCCCAGTCCTGGCTTTCGGTGCCCCCGGCTCCGGAGTTTATCTGCACGATGGCCCCGAGCCTGTCCTCCTCTCCGCTGAGCATGTTCCGGAATTCGAGATCCTCCACAAGACCCAGTGTTTCCCGGTAATGTTCCTCCAACTCTGTTTCATTGCCCTCGCCCTGCACGAAAAACTCCCACATCACCATCATGTCATCGTAGCTTGACAGGGCCTGCGCGTAAGCATCGGTCCAGATCTTCTTGTCCCTGATTGCCCGCAGGGCCTGTTCGGCAGCCTTGGGATTGTTCCAGAAATCGGCCGCGTGGGTTTGCTCCTCTTCCTCTTTTATCTGTTCAAGTTTGCTATCGATGTCAAAGATACCTCCTCAAGGCATCAAGCCTTGTCTGAAGATCCTTTAGTTGCTCCAGTCCTGTCATTCAGTGGTTTTTAATTGGTTAGTAATGGATTATCACTTATCTTCTTCAAGGACCTGAACCACTTCGCCGTATTCAAATCCTTTGCCAACGACAAAAGTGATAATTTTTTCGCGTACGTTCAATACCTTTCCTTTATTTATTTGTGATGACTTTTTACCGATCAGCAGGCGAATCATCCTTCGGTACTCATCTTCACTGATCTCTGATAAGGCATTATGGATCACATCTTCAGCGATTTGCCGGCTCCGGAGCTCATAGACGATCTTCTTCCGGCCCCATTGGTTCTGCCTGAATTTTCCCCGAGCGAAAGCCCTGGCGAAGCGCCCGTCGTCGAGAAAACCTTCTCTGACCAATAGTTCTATCACCGATTCCGCTTTTGAACCCGTGAGGCTCCATTCCGCCAGCTTTTTTTTCACGTCGGCGGTACACCGCTCCTGGTAGGCACAAAACCTGCTGATGCGATCCCATACCGGTGTGACTGCTGCGGTTCTTTCTCCGGGGTCCCCACTTCTTTTCATGATCCTTTAGATGGAAACACCCTCAAATGTAATAATTTTCAGCGGCTTTTCGGTTTGGTGAATGTTTTTTTTTCAGTTTTGCAGTAATATATCATGTAATCATGTTTACCCACTGAACCCAAAAGTATGACCTTTAAAACGGATGATGAATAAACTCCTTCTTCTTATATGCCTTTGGATGGCTATACCGGACGCTCCGTGCACGGCCCAGAAGCAACCGGTTACTTTGGACCTGCGCGATTTGCGGCATTTACAGATCGTGAAACCCGCCGAAGCTTCGCCGGCTGAAGAAAAGGCGGCCGGCGAACTACGCAGATACCTGCAAATGATTATCGGCGTAGATATTCCCGTCGTCAGTGAAAACTCCAAGATGAAAACCGGAGAGTTTATTCTCGGACTGACGAACCGCACACCCGATCCGCTGGAATTAAAAACCCTGGACCCCGATGGGTTCATGATCAGGACCGCGGGGAAAAAGATATACCTGGCCGGAGGGACCGGCAAGGGTGTGTTGTACGGCGTTTATGAATTGCTTGAACGCTGTTTCGGATGCCGGTTCTGGGCCCCGGGGGCTGAATATGTTCCGCGCGCCGAAACACTCACGGTTCCTGTCATTGATATTCGCATGCAACCTGCCTTTGCCTTCAGGGAGGTAGCTTACGCAGGGATGGATGATCCTGACTTCATGGACAAGATGCGGTGCGACCGTCATGCATGGGAACATGGCGGTGAATGGGGCATGTGGGTTCATACCATGTTCAGCCTGGTACCGCCGGAAAAGTATTTTGACACGCATCCGGAATATTATGCCCTGATGGCCGGGCAGCGGGCCAGGACCCAGCTTTGCCTCACCAACCCGGATGTACTGCAGATCACCATCCGGTCGCTGGCCGAAAGGATGAAGGAACAACCGGGTTGCCGATATTGGTCGGTATCGCAAATGGACACCTATGGCTGGTGTGAGTGCGATAATTGCAAGGCCATCGATGAGCATGAAGGGTCCCCCTCGGGAACGATGATCTCGTTTGTGAACAAGGTTGCTGCCGCTTTTCCCGACAAAGTGATCTCCACCCTGGCTTACCAGTACACCCGGAAGCCGCCCCGAAACCTAAAACCGGCCCCGAATGTGAACATCATGCTTTGCACCATTGAATGCGACCGGAGCAAACCGCTGGCGGAAGAGCAATCGAAGGAGGCCTTTGTCCATGATCTTATCGGATGGTCGGCCATCACAGGCAATATCCTCGTGTGGGATTACGTGATCCAGTTCACCAACATGATCGCACCGTTTCCCAACCTGCACGTGCTGCAGCCAAACATCCAATTTTTCAGGGACCACCGGGTGAATGCCGTTTTCGAACAGGGCTGCCGGGGCACCTATAGCGAGAATCAGGAATTGCGCCAGTATCTCCTGGCAAAATTATTATGGAATCCCGATGCCAATGTCGATTCTCTCATCACCCTGTTCACCGACGGGTATTATGGCAAAGCGGGACCTTTCATCAGGCAGTATCTTTCGGCGTTGGAGCGCGCACTGAAAGAATCGGGAAAAACGCTGTGGATTTACGGAAGTCCGATGCAGGAAACCGACGCGTTCCTGGGTCCCGGGCAGATCGCCGACTACAACCGGTTTTTCGGTCAGGCCGTGGAAGCCGTTCGGAGCGACTCCATCTTGCTGACCCGTGTTGAAAAGGCCAGGCTTCCGTTACAGTATGCCATGATCGAGGTTTCGAAGAAATACATCACAGGTCCGGGTGGTTTTATGGATTCGGTCGACGGAGGCTACCGGATAAGGCAGGAGAACATCAGGCAGGTGGAGGAATTCGTCGGCCTGGCCAACCGGTATGGCGTGAAGACGGTTCATGAGCGAACACTTACGCCGGATGATTACGGCGCCAAAACCCTCGATCTTTTCCGCCGGGCGTATACCCCGCATCTGGCGCTGGGCGCCCGCTACACATTGAACCGGGAACCTTCAGCACAGTACCAGGCCGAGGGCCCCCTGACACTGACCGATGGGAAAAGAGGTTCGGAAAACTACTATGTGCTTTGGCAGGGTTTTGAAGGCCAGGATTTTACAGCCGTGGTCGACCTGGGCTACACGAAAGCCTTCAACTGGCTCGGGGCCGAATTCCTGCAGGTTACCGCCTCGTGGATCTTTTCACCGGTCAGCATGACGATCAGTGTTTCCGACGACGGGGTTTCATTCAGGGATGTGGCGGTCTTCGACTCCCTCCGCTGTGAAGACCCTGTGGCCATCCGCACCATCGGGCGGGAGATACACCAGCAGGAGGCCCGTTATGTTAGGTTTTTTGCAGAGGGCGAAAAGATCTGTCCGCCATGGCACATCGGTCATGGCGGCAAGGCCTGGTTGTTTGTGGATGAACTGATGGTGGAGAACCGTCACTGAATTCACTTCTGCTTTTCGAAGACATCAACCTCCCTGAAATAGACGGGACCATGTTTTGAGTCTTCACTGATCCAGAGGAGGTAGCGGTAATTGCATGGCTGTGATTTATCCGGGTAAACAGAATATAGCGCCTTGCTGTTGCCCCAGATGTCCTGCGGCGGTGCCAGCAACATGAATTTCCACCCCGAGCTGGCAGGGTTCCTGTTAAATTCGGGCGGATTGGCTCCCGAAGCCCCCCACAGGGAAAATGACTGACCGCCCTGCCCGGTGTTCTGCACAGTAAAGATATGGATGCTGTCGATCTCGATCTCCCGCTGGAGGTCCATCAGTATCCTGCCTTTACCGGTCATGGTCCACTGGTCGTTCAGCGTATCGCCCGGAAGCAGTTCGTACATGCCGTCGTTGATGGCCGTGACCGTCATTCCGCTGGTGATGGGATTCTCCCCGCCGGATTGGCCCGGCCATACCGAATCGGTTCCGGCACCGGTAAAGAAATATCTGACGGTAACCCCGTTGGGCTGATGGATATCGGCATAGTCTTTCATGGTCAAACGGGCGGGCAGATCGGTCAGTTTCCGGTTTCTCGTGAACTTCATTGTGGCCGACGGCACCATGGATTCGGTGACATCGCTTTGGGGGAGCGTGAGGTTCATGGCGGGCCTTGCAGAGAAGTCATCGTAGAGGGGCGAGGCCACGCTGATCTGGTCATGCGCATTCTGGGCCAGGGTGATGGCAAAGATCCTGATCTCACTGTTTTCGGGAAGTTGCAGGAAACCGCTTCCGGGGCCGGCATCCAGGGCATATTTGTAGATGTAGGCGTATTGGTAAGGCAGATTGACCGAATCGCGGTGCAGGTGGGTGGCAAACCAGGCTACGTTGTCGCGCCTGATAAATCCCCTGTCAATGCCTTTGATGCGACCATATTTATCCCAAACCCGGTTGTCGAACTGCCCTATCCTGCCGCTCCATCCCTGTATCTGCAAGGGAATTTTGGCGTTGCCCAGCCTGAAGACCGCAGTGGTATCGGTGGTGGCGGATGCAAGGATATAAAGACGGTTATAATTCCCGGTTTTGGGGAGTGTGATCTTCTGACCGGTACAACGCAGCGCATTGTTCAATCCATCACTTTTGGGTCCCAGGTAAAAGGTGATCCCGTCGGCCGACAGCTGATCGGGCAGCAATTCGGCCGGAATGCTGGTCCCGCTCCTGTCGAAACTGCCGTTCTTCCTGTTTTTATCGGAGCTTACCACATCCAGGTCATAAGGCAGCGGCAACCTGGTTGAGACCGGTTCCTGGAGCTTCTCGGCCGGCGGATCCAGTTGCAGGGTGTAGCTTTTTATTTCATACTTTTTCAGTTTCCCGGAGAGTTTGCCCTTTTGTATCAATACGTCACCGATGAGCTGTTCCTGCCCGTCGGTCTCGAATGCGCGAAGGATCTTTCCTGCAAAACCGATCTCGAAATCGGTGCTTTCCTTTCCCGTCGTCTCCTGGATACGGAGGATGATCTCTTTCCCGTTTTCCGCTTTCTTCAGGGTTACGACCTCAATATTCTGAGCTGGGATGTTCAGGAATGAAAAACTCTTTCCGAGAAAGCCCGGGTGCGGAGCACATTGGAAAACCCGCAGGGGCTGGTTCAGCCGTCTGGCCTTCCACCCGGTCGCACCTGTCCTCCAGTCGCCCTTGTGGGGGGCAATGGTGAAGGTAACCTCGTGCAATCCCCAGTCCTGCGTGGCCTGGTCGTGATAGAAATTCGTGACGGGCGTATGCAGCAGGGTCAGCCTCAGGGTTTTGTCGTCGGGTTTGTCGGAACCGAATTTGCTGTCCTCCAGAATCGAAATTCCGAATGTTCCCGATTTATCCGTTAAATCGAACCACTCGCGCGAGGGTACCTCGAACTTTTTTGGTTCATTGTTACCGCGCTCAATGGTCCCAAGCCCCAGGTTGTAGGTGGCCGTTTTAGCCGATGCGGCCAGCGGGAAGTTAACCTTGAGGCTGACCCCTTTCGATTGCCAGGCGATCTGGTTCCTTACCGCGAGATGGTCGGAACCGGCCGGCAAATCAAGGTATTGCACGAAAGTTGAATTTCGGGCCGATCGCTCGATCCTGACGGAAGCCCTGACCGGGCCTTTTTCGACGACCGTTATGACGGCCGGTCCCTTTACCGAATCGATGGGAGGATTTTTCCGGTCCTTCCAGTCCATGTTCCATGCCGGCCAGTATTCGGGGTGTTCGTGAAGGAACTGCAGTCTGACAGGTCCTGAAAGCATCTCTTTCCCCAGTTTTTTATCGAAAACCGAAGTGATATCCCCGTCGCGGCTGATCGCGATCCTGAGGAATTCATTCTCAAGTCCGGCCGTTGATGCTGAAAGTGCTGCCTTCCAGCTCTTTTTGTCTTTTGTCGGCTGCAGATCGTAACAAACCCATCCCATCGAAGGCACGGTAGCCTGGAAAAGGATCTTTACCCTGTCTTTGGTTTTTTCCTTCAACTGGTAAGGGATCTCGATCCCGGCCTCATTCAAGAGGCGGAAATGATCAGGAATATCATCAGCAAAAAGCACTTCGGCTTCCACCATGTCGGTGCGCTGTATGTTCAGGGGGTTGTAGATCACGAGGGCGGTGCCGGTCACCTGGGTGTTCATGGCCCTGGCAATAGCCCCGGCCGAGGCTTCGAGCACGGAAGCGAACCCGTTGAGGGCCAGCACTTCATCGTTCCATGCATGTTCGTATGCCAGAGGGATGGAGGTGCCTGGAAGGATGTCGTGCATCTGGCTTCCCAGCACCAGCCACCAGGCATCATGGAGGGTGCGCGAAGGGTAGGAGAGGCCTCCGAGCCAGGCGGCCGTCACTGCCGCAGATTCTGCGGCGCCCGCCAGCTGTTCGTTTTTCCTGTTCCAGCGTTTCATGTATGCCTGCGAGGTAAGCGAACCGGCCGAGTGTTCGGTCAGCAACAGATCGCCTGAATAGACCGGCAGTTTCGCAGCTAGTTCAGGCGACAGATCCCGGAAAAGCTGGTCGGAGCTGCTGAGGTACACCCTGAATCTGGAGTCCGGCTGGTTGAGGCTGGCTACGGCATTCTTCACATCCTCCTCACGGGGGGCGCCACCTACATCACCTACTCCATAATAGCGGAAGTCGGCATAAACACCGTACTTTTTCCCATTCTCCATGATACGGCCCGCCCAGTATGACGATGTATCGAGCCTGGGTTTGATGCGGCCGGTATAATCGGTGGCGTTCAGGGCGGCTACGATCCCCTTGCCGTCGGGGCCGGTCCAGTTGCCGATATTGAATGGGATGCCGTTGGCGGAGCCCCACGATAACTTCTGGGTTGAAAATCCCTTCAGGCCTGCATGGGCCAGAGCCGAGGGCAGATGAGCCTGGAATCCGAAACAGTCGGGAAGCAGGAAGTCGACACTCCGCATGCCGAACTCCCGGTCAAAATATCCGTTGCCATACAAAACCTGCCGGATAACTGATTCGGGCGACGGAATGTTGGCGTCGCATTCATCGACCGATGAGCCTCCGACAAACCAGCGTTTCTGGCCGACATATTTTTTAAGCCGCTCGTAACGATCGGGATAATATTCCTTCATCATCAGATACCGCCGGGCCCCCGAAAAGGTGAACACATATTCCGGGAATTTTTCGAACCGCTTGAAATTGTCATCCAGCGTGTTTTTCAGATATTCCTTGACGGTCGTTTCGTAATCCCAGCGCCATTCGGTGTCGAGATGTGCGTAACCCACTGTATAGAGGACAGGGTCTTTTGAAAGGTCCGTTTTCGGCGCCGGTGTGCTGGTCGTTACCTGGGCATGGCAGATGATGCCGTAAAACATCAAGCCGGTGATTATCAGAAAGATTCTGTTCATGAGAGAAATAATATATTGACTGTAAAAGTAGAGATTTATTTTATTCGTTGAAATCACTTACTTTTGCAGTTGAAAAGACTGTATATCACACAATAAGTATTTTCATCGACTATTCAATGCATCAGACAGGAAAATTTACCCATTTATCCAAAACCAGAAATAACCTATGAAAAACGTTTTCATCATCTTTTCGGTCCTGGCCATCATCGTTTCATGTAAAGGTCCCTCAGACCAGTATGCCATTCAGGGAAAAGTCACCGGAACCGATACCGGTTGGGTGTTTTTACAGAAATATGACACCGATCACTGGTCGAATGTCGATTCGGTGAAGCTCGATAAAGGCAGTTTTGCTTTTAAAGGTACCGTTGGTATGCCCGAAATGTGGCACCTGACGGTCCCCGACCGGCAGGTTTATGTGCCGCTGTTTGTCGAAAATGCCGACATCGAGGTTCAGCTTTATGTCGACAGCATCGATCAGTCGGTGGTCACCGGTTCGGCGTCGCATGATGTTTACAAACAATACGTGGCCATGAACGAGGTGATCAACAAAAAAATGGAAGAGGTTTACAAAGAATGGAAAAAGGCCCGCGAACTGAAGGATACCCTTGGCATGAAGCAATCTGATTCGGTGTCCAATGAACTGGACAAGGAGATGAAGGCCCAGCTGATCAGTTTTGTCAAAGCCAATCCCAACACGGTCGTATCACCCTATCTCGTGATGCGAAACAGCTGGCAGTTCGAGCTTGCCGACCTTGAAGAGGTTGTTGCTTCGATGGATACCGCACTGGGCGCCTCGCAGTATTACCAGACGGTCAGCCGCCGGATTGATGTTCTGAAGAGCGTGGCCATCGGGCAGATCGCTCCCGATTTTACCATGAATGATTCTACAGGGCAGCCGGTATCGCTCTCCTCCCTGAAGGGAAAGTACCTCCTGGTCGATTTCTGGGCTTCATGGTGCAGCCCCTGCAGGGCTGAAAATCCGAACGTTGTAAAGGCATACCAGGCATACCGTTCGAAAAATTTCGACATCCTCGGATGTTCCTTCGACCAGAACCGTGAAAAATGGCTGAAGGCGGTCAAGGACGACAACCTGACCTGGCATCATGTTTCGGACCTCAAGGGTTGGGGAAATGCCGCCGGGAAATTATACGGCGTTAACTCGATACCGGCAAACGTTTTACTCGACCCTGATATGAAGATCATAGCAAGGAATCTTCGCGGTGAAGATCTGATGAAGAAGCTGGAAGAGCTGCTCGGTCCGCCGGTACCCGAGAAGAAGGGAAAGAAGAAATAGCCGGTTCCCATGTTTTTTGTTTCTATGAAAAGATCAGCGGTTGTTTTATTTTTTCTTGCCGTTCTGAACCTCCATGGGCAGGATCTGTTTGAGGGCAGGATCGGCGGGCTTGCCGGGCAGAAAGCTTACCTGGGAGCCATTTACGGAGAGAAAGTCACCGTTTTTGACTCAACCCTGGCCGACCAGGCAGGGAACGTCAGGTTTTCGCTGGCCGGCCGGCTGCCGGGGATGTACCGGATCAGGTGGAGCAAGGATGGTTTTGTCGACCTGGTCTGGAACCGGGAGTACGTGAAGTTCTCCACAACGGCGAAGGATCCTTACGACAGCCTCAGGATCCTGGCCTCCGATGAGAACAGGATTAACCGTGAATTTTCGGCCATGGACCGGATGAACCAGGAGCGGTTGCAACTGCTGGTTCCGGTCATCGATCATTATCCCGTTAAGGACGCGTTTTACCGTGAGACGGCTCGTGAAATGGAGCGGATCCAGAAACAGCAGCAACATTTCATCGATTCGGTGGCTGCGCTCTATCCGAATGCTTTCGCCCTCCGGATGGCGAAGGTATACCAGTCCCCGTTTATCCCCGCCAACCTGACCAGGGATGACCGCATGAACTATCTCAAACAACATTATTTCGACAAGGTCAATTTTTCGGATACGGCCCTTTTACGCAGCCAGGTTTTTGCCAACAAAGCCATCTCTTACCTGTCGTTATACAGCAATAACCGATTGCAGCAGAAGCAACTTGAGGCGGAATTCATCAAGGCGGTCACCATCATGCTCGGAGCTGCATCGGTGAACCCGGAAACATACAAGTTCCTGCTCGATTATATGGTCGGGGGGTTCGACAAGTTCCATTTCGATGAGGTGATCACATACATCGCCGATAATTTCCAGGACCCCACCTCGTGCGAGGACCAGGAGCGGAAGTCGGCCCTGCAGAAGAAACTGGAGACCTTTAAAAAAATAGCGATCGGGAAAACGGCACCCGAGCTTGATATCCCCGATGCAAAGGGCAATCCGTTCAGGTTGTCGGCGCTGAATGCCGAATATACCCTGCTGGTGTTCTGGCACACCGGGTGTTCGCATTGTACGGCCATGATGCCGAGGCTCCGCGATATTTACGACAACCAGAAACCTAAGCGGTTTGAGGTGGTGGCCGTGGCTATCGATACCAGCCGGACAGAGTGGACCGGGTTTATCAAAGAGGAGCGTCTCGGCTGGATCAACATTTCTGACCTGAAAGGATTTTCGGGTAAACCGGCCGATGACTATAATATTTACGCCACCCCGACCATGTTTCTCCTTGACCGGGAGAAAAAAATCCTTGCCAAACCGGTGTCATCCAGGGAGATGGAACAGGTGTTGAGGGATTATTCGCTGATGAGGTAGAACAGGTTTATTCCAGCCGGATTTTTCTTAATTTTGCCCTTTTTTCAGTCAGCGCCGCGGAATAATCTTAAACAGGTATGTACGAATACATTCAGGGACGGGTGGTCGAGAGAAACCCTGCTTACGTGGTCATTGAGACCAGCGGGATCGGTTACATGATCCATATTTCCGTTAACACCTTCGCGAAAATACAGCAGCTGGAAACAGGTAAGCTTTACACTCACCTGGTTGTCAGGGAAGACGACATGCAGCTTTATGGTTTTGCAGATCCTTCGGAGCGTGAGATCTTCCGTGCGCTGATCAGCGTTTCAGGGGTGGGGGTGACCACTGCCAGAATCATACTCTCATCCATGACGACCGGCGAAATTGTGAGGGCCATCGCCGACGGGGATGCCCCGCTGCTTCAGCGGATCAAAGGCATCGGGGCGAAGACGGCGCAGCGGATCATTATCGACCTTCGCGGAAAGGTCGCCAAAGATATGTTGCCGGCCGAAAAAACAGGCAGTTTGTACAATACAAATAAAGAAGAAGCGTTATCAGGATTGGTCATCCTGGGCTTCCCAAGGGTCGTTGCAGAAAAAGCACTGAATAAAATACTTGAATCGGAGGGAAGCACCCTGACTGTGGAACAACTGATCAAACATGCGCTCAAGATTTTGTAGGGTTGTTGTTCACGACTAACATGCACTTTTTGAACTTAGTGAAGAAAAGCGATTTATACTCTGTTTTCAGCCTGGCTATCCTGGTTTTCCTCTTTGCGGCAGGTTACTCCCTGCAGGCATCCGGATACGCGCGCAGGCTGAACATTCTGGTTTCTTCTCCCGACAGCATTACCAAAGGAGATTCCGTTCAGCTGCGTTACCCGTTCACCGAAGAGGATATACTGCCCGGTACAGGTAAAGAAAACGGCCTCTACCTGAAGAACCCTTCAAATCTTAAAACCACCATCGAGTACGATCCGGTAACCCGGCAGTATTACTATTCATACAAGATCGGGAACATCAGCTACCGGATTCCCACCACCCTGTCGTTCGACGAATATCAGAACCAGGACCTGCAGGGCATGATCAACCAGTACTGGCAGGAGCGGGCGGATGCAGCCACCATGGACAACGCAAGGGGGGTGATCCCGAAGATCGTGATACCGGGAAAGGTTTTTGAGACCATTTTCGGGAACAATACCGTGGATATCAGGCCACAGGGATCGGCGGAGATCAATTTCGGGATCGTTTCGAACCGCCGTGACGACCCCATGCTCAATACACGCCAGCGCCGCCAGACAAACTTTGACTTCGATGAGCGGATCCAGATGAACGTGATTGCCAAGATCGGCGACAAGATCGAGTTCAAGGTGAACTATAACACGGAGGCGACTTTTGAATTTGAGAACAAACTGAAACTGAAGTATGAAGGCAAGGAGGATGACATCATCCAGCTCATCGAGGCCGGAGATGTGAACATGCCCCTCAACACTTCGCTGATCAGGGGAACCGAAAGCCTTTTCGGGATCAAGACCAAGCTGAGGTTCGGCCGCCTTTCGGTGACCGCCCTTTACTCGCAGCAAAAAAGCGAGACCAAGGACATTATTGTGGAGGGCAATGCGCAGACCACCCGTTTCAGGATCCGGGCCGATGAATATGAAGAGAACAAGCACTTCTTCCTCTCGCAGGTCTTCCGCGACAATTACAAGAAGGCGATGCAGAAGCTGCCCATTGTCACTTCCAATGTCAACATTCTCCGCGTTGAGGTCTGGGTCACCAACATCGGGGCAGCCATTTCAGAGAACAGGAATATTGTGGCCTTTATGGATATCGGGGAGACCAATCCTTACAACAGCAGGGTATTTACCGGCGATCCCACGAAGCGTTATCCTGACAACGAAGCAAACAACCTTTACCAGGTGCTGATGCCCACCCCGGCCGACACCGCCATCATGCGGAGTATCAACACGGTGGGGAACTACCTGCAGTCGGCGCCTTTTTACCTGATCTCGGGCCAGGATTTTGAGAAGGTGGAGAATGCAAGGAAGCTGCTCCCTTCAGAGTACTCTTTCAACCCTAAACTTGGATTTATCTCGCTGAACACCCAGCTCAACTCCGACCAGACACTGGCGGTTGCCTACCAGTACCAGGTGATCGGCGACACCGCTGTATACCAGGTCGGGGAGTTTTCCGACCAGGGTATCATCACCCCCCAGTGCCTGATGCTGAAGCTGCTGAAAAGCACGGCCCTCAACACCAAGCTTCCCACATGGAAGCTCATGATGAAGAACGTCTACTCGCTGGGCGCTTACCAGCTTCAGGGTAACGATTTCACCCTGAATGTGCTCTATTCGGGCAATGCCAACGGGGTACCCACCGCCTATCTCTCCGAAACCCGCATCAAAGGGGTGCCCCTGTTGCGGGTCATGAACTGGGATAACCTCAACCAGCAGTTTAACCCTCCCCCCGACGGAATGTTCGACTGGATCGACAACGCGGCCACACAGGGAGGTACCATCCAGTCATCGAACGGCCGGGTCTATTTCACTGTGCTTGAGCCCTTCGGACAGGACCTGCGTGACTCCATCTACGACCCTGCCGATCCGAAGGGCTCGCTTGCCCTGGCCGACAAATACTGCTTCGACTCGCTCTATACCATGACCAAAACCATGGCCAAGCAATATCCCGACAAGAACAAATTCGTGTTAGACGGCTTTTACAAGTCGGCGGCCGGTGCCGAGATCTCTCTGAACGCCTTCAATGTGCCGCAGAACTCGGTGCGCGTGATGGCCGGAGGCATCCAGCTGCAGGAGAATGTCGATTATACCGTCGACTACACGCTGGGCCGGGTCAGGATCATCAACGAAGGAATCCTCAACTCAGGTACGCCGATCAAGATCTCGCTCGAAAGCAACGAGATGTTCAACGTGCAGACCAAGCGTCTCATGGGTGCCCATATCGATTACCGCATCAACAAAGATTTCATCATCGGCGCCACCATCATCAATCTTAACGAACGTCCCCTCACGCAAAAGGTCAACTATGGTGACGAACCGATGTCGAACACCATGTGGGGCTTTAACCTGTCGTACAGGACCCAGTCGAGGCTCATCACCCGGTTTGTCGACGCCATTCCGCTGATCAACACAAAGGCACCGTCTTCCATCGCAGTCGACGCCGAGTTTGCCCAGTTCATCCCGGGTCATTCAAAAGCCATCGGGAAATCGGGAACCACCTATATCGATGATTTCGAAGGCGCCAAATCGACCATCGATCTGAAGAATATGGCCATGTGGTTCATGGCCAGCACACCCCAGGGGCAGGTGACCCGTAACATGTTCCCCGAAGGGGCCACCGGTACCGACCTGAAATACGGATATAACCGGGCAAAGCTCGCCTGGTACATCATCGATCCGCTTTTCTATGACAAGAATACCAACCTGGTTCCTCCCAATGTGTCGAACCAGGAGCTGTCGAACCAGTATGTAAGGCAGGTGTGGGAAACGGAGATATTCCCCAACAAGCAGCCGCTCAACGGGGTGCCTGTAAACCTCGCCGTATTCAATATGGCCTTTTATCCTTCTGAACGGGGACCTTATAACTATGAGGTCACCCCGACTGATTATTCCAAAGGTCTGAACGACGACGGAACCCTGGCTAACCCTGAAACCCGCTGGGGTGGGATCATGCGGAAGATCGAAACCACCGACTTTGAGGCCACGAACATCCAGTATATTGAATTCTGGATGATGGATCCCTTTGTTTACGACTCCACCAACAGCGGTCAGCTCTATTTTAACCTGGGCGACATTTCGGAGGATATTCTGAGGGATGGACGAAAAAGTTTCGAGAACGGCCTGCCCACTTCCGAAGTAATCACCGATGTCGATACCACCATCTGGGGCCGGGTGCCTCAGTTCCAGGCCCTGGTGGATGCCTTCGACAACAACCCTGCCTCCCGGCCTTTCCAGGATGTCGGTTACGATGGTCTGAGGGATCAGGATGAGCTTTCATTTTTCGATACCACCTATGTTACCCGGGTCAGGAATGCTTTCGGTACCGGTTCGGGCGCTTACAAGGCTGCTTCATCCGACCCCTCGGCTGATAATTTCCATTATTTCCGTGGTACCGATTATGATAATGACCCCACCTTCAGCAGTGTGCTGAACCGGTATAAAAAATTCAACGGGCCTGAGGGGAACAGCGCGACACAGGAACAATCGACCGAAAACTACTCCATCACGGCCACCACCCTTCCGAACGTGGAGGACATCAACAAGGACAATACGCTCAGCGAGCAGGAAAGGTATTACCAGTATGTCGTCCAGCTCAATCGCGAAAAGATGAAGGCGGGGATGAATTACATTACCAACGTATATAAAGCATCCGACATTCCATTGGCCGACGGCACCCGCGGATCGGTAACCTGGTACCAGTTCAAGATCCCCATCAGGACACCTGACCAGGTGATCGGGAACATCAATGATTTCAACTCCATCCGGTTCCTGAGGGTCTTCATGAAAAATTTCGAACGGCCCATCGTTTGCCGCTTTGGTACCCTTGAACTCACCCGCGGAGAATGGAGAAAGTATACGTATAGCCTGCTCTCCCCCGGTGAATATATTCCCGATGATGAGCAGAATGCCACCCAGTTCGACATTGCCACGGTGAGCCTTGAGGAGAACGGCAACAAACAGCCCATTCCTTATGTAATGCCCCCGGGAATCGAAAGGGAGACCAACTGGGGGTCGACCAACCAGCAGCAACTCAACGAGCAGTCGATGTCGTTCAAGGTTTGCAACCTGGTGGACGGGGATGCGCGGGCGGCTTATAAAACCACTGATTTCGATTTCAGGCAGTTCAAACGTCTCAAGATGTTCGTCCATGCCGAACAGGCCATCCGGACGCAGAACCTGAAGACCGGCGACCTGACGATCCTGATGAGGATCGGTTCCGACTTCACCGAGAACTATTACGAGTACGAGATCCCGCTGAGTTTCACGGCGTGGGGCACACGGGCCGACAACCCGGACGCCATCTGGCCCGAAGGCAATGCTTTCGACATTGATCTGGAGCGGCTGGTCGAGGTCAAGTACAACCGGATGATCGCCATGCGCGACCAGGGACTGCAGCTCGCCGGTTCGATGCCATATGTAGAGTACGACGGGAAGAACAAGATAACAGTAGTAGGTTCGCCCACCATCAGTGATGTACGGGCCATCATGATCGGGGTCAGGAACCCGAAAAAAAGCCCGCAGTCGCCCGACGACGACGGACAGTCGAAATGCGCCGAGATCTGGGTCGACGAACTTCGGCTCACCGACTTCAACAAGAAGGGAGGCTGGGCCGCACAGGCAAGGGTGGCGGTTGAACTCGCCGATCTTGGCAGGGTTCAGCTTACCGGGAGTTACATGAGTTCGGGATTCGGAACGCTGGAGGTCAAACAAACCAAAAGGCCCATGGAAGCAGTTTTGATGTTCGGATTCGACACCGACCTTGAACTGGGTAAATTCTTCCCTCCAAAGACCGGCATCAGGATCCCGATGCATTTCGATTATTCGATGCAGCACGACAGTCCGCGTTACGACCCCCTCAACCCCGACCTTTACCTGAGCGATGTGATCGGGGCCTTCGACTCAAAGGAGCAGAAAGACTCCATCAGGTCGATCACACAGGCTTACACCCAGCGTAAGAATTTCAACCTGATGAATGTCAGGAAGGAGCGTACCAGCGAGAAAAAACCCCGGATCTACGATATCGAGAATTTCAATGCCAGCTATTCATACTCCGAGATCTACCACCGTGACGTGGACGTGGAGTACGATCTTCGTAAAAAGTATTCAGGCGGACTGGGATACACTTTTGCCGCCCAGCCGAAAAACGTACAGCCGTTCAAGACATCAAAGGCATTTGCGCCCAAATCACTGGCCCTGATCAAGGACTTCAACTTCTACTACCTGCCCAAATCTTTCTCCTTCAGAACCGACATGAACCGTGAGTTTACCCAGCGCAAATTCAGGAACAAGAGCGCAGCGATCGTACCCATGGAGACCTTCTATGTGAAGCGCTGGGATTGGACCAGAACCTACGATTTTAAATACGACTTCGCAAAATCATTGAAAATCAGTCTCGTTGCCAATGCCAGTAGCTTTATCAACGAACCTCCGGGTCAGATCAACCGATCGAACCGCGACCAGGTATGGAGCGAAATATTCTCGTTCGGAACGATGACGAATTACAACCAGGGTTTCAATGTAACCTGGGATATCCCCATTGGTAAGATCCCCTTACTCGATTTTATCACACTGAACTCGGGATACCAGGCCACTTACCGCTGGACAGCCTCCCCCGTCTCTATTCAACCGCAGTTCGGCAATAACATTGAAAATTCGAGCACCCTCATGTTGAATGGAGGTTTGAACCTGGTAACCCTTTATAACAAGGTGCCCTACCTGAAAAAACTGAACCAGGGAACCATGCGGTCGAGCCGACCCAACACACCTGAACCGGCGAAAGTGAAGAAGGATAAAGATCTGGCCAAACAGGACAGCCTGAAACCCAAACGCGAAGGTCCGAGCATCGGAAGGATCATCCTGGACGGTACCATGCGGTTCCTGATGGGAATCCGTACTGCCAAGTTCACCTATACCCAGAATAACGGAACCCTGTTGCCCGGCTTCAGGCCTGAACCGGTAGCGTTAGGGAATGACTGGGGAGCCAACGCGCCAGGCCTCGGTTTCATCTTCGGCGGTCAGCAGGACATCAGACCAAAGGCAACGGCCAATGGCTGGATCACCACCGATACGACCCTGAACCTGCCCTATGCGACGAAATTCTCGGAGAACCTGTCGGTGAATGTCAGTATAGAACCCATCAAGGACCTCCGGATCGAGGTGACGGCCACCCGTCAGTATTCCAAATCACATCAGGAGTATTACCGCGCCGACGCCAGCGGTAATTTCCCGACCTCGCCACTTACCCCCTGGGACCAGGGCAGTTTCACGATGTCGTACATCATGATCGGTACCTCCTTTGATTCGGAGGATGAATTCGGACGGTCGGAGACCTTTGAGCGGATGAAACAATACCGTATGCAGATTGCCACGAGGTATGGGGCAGATAATCCGAATTCGAAATCCATCAACGATTCCACCGGTTTCCCCGAGGGGTACGGGCCCACCCAACAGGAGGTGCTTGGGATGGCTTTCCTGGCCGCCTATTCGGGAAAGGACCCCGCCACGATCAAGCTCAATGCCTTCCCGACCATCCCCTTGCCGAACTGGCGACTGACCTACGACGGTCTGGCCAAACTAAAGGTTTTCAAGAAATTCCTGCGCACGCTCACGCTCACGCACGCTTACCTTTCCACATACAGCATCGGCAACTTCAATTCCAATATCCGGTATACCGAAATGTTCGGTCAGCCCTCCGCACTCGACGATGCCGGCAACTTCATACCCTTTACGCAGCTAACGGTGGTATCGCTCACCGAGCAGTTCAACCCACTGCTGAAGATCGATCTTGGGTTCATCAACAGCCTGCTGGCCAGCGTCGAGCTGAAGCGTGGAAGGAACATCTCGTTTGCCTTTACGAACAACCAGCTTACCGAGATCACCAGCAATGAGTTCGTGATCGGGGTGGGATACCGTATCAAGGGACTGAAACTGAATTTTTCAGGACTGCTCGGCGGCGGTAAAAAGACCAAGACAAACAGCGATCTCAACCTGAAGCTCGATTTCTCGATGCGCAAGAACAAGACGGTCCTCCGGCGCATCGACCAGGACATCAACCAGGTATCGGTAGGACAACTGGCCACTGCCATCAACTTCTCGGCCGATTACAACCTCAGCGCCAGGTTCAACGTGCGTTTCTATTTCGACAAAGTCATCAATTCGCCATACGTATCGAACCAGTACCGTACCTCTAACACACGTGGGGGGATAGCGCTCAGGTTCACGCTTTCACAATAGACGGTTCTCGTGACACGTGACGCAATTTAATGAGTGAATGAGTGAATGAGTGAATGATTGAATGAGTGATTGATTGAATAATTGAATGATTGAATGATTGAATGATTGAATGATTGAATGATTGAATGATTGAATGAATGTCAGGTAATTGTGGATTTTCCGTTTTCCATTTTCCATTTTCCATTTTCAATTCATTGTCCATTGTCAACTGTCCATTGTCAATTCTCCCTTCCCCCTTCCCCCTTCTCCCTTCCACGGTCCACAGTCCACAGTCCACGGTCATTCACGTGACGCGTGACGAGTGACGCGTGACGGGTTTGTGAAAAAATTAACCGGTCGGGAAATTGGTTCCCGAAAATTCTTTATTTTTGAAAAAAACTTTAATACGAATCAACATGAACGTTCCTGCAAATCTGAAGTACACAAAGGATCACGAATGGCTGAAAGTGGAAGGCGGCGAAGCCCTGGTCGGCATAACCGATTTTGCTCAGCATGAACTGGGCGACATTGTCTTTATCGAAGTAGAGACGGTAGGCGAAACGCTGGATAAACATGAATCATTCGGAACGATCGAGGCCGTGAAAACGGTTTCCGACATGTTCATGCCGGTTTCGGGCGAAGTGCTTGAGTTTAATGATCTTCTGACCACCAATCCGGAAACCATCAATAAAGACCCTTATGATAAAGGCTGGGTTGTCAGGATCCGGTTGACCAACCCTGCAGAGGTGGCCGAACTCCTTGATGCTGCGCAGTACGAAGCCCAGATCGCGGGGTAATAAGCCTTACTTTCCGTTCGAGAAATTCAGCCCCCGGGCGAAGGGGCTTTTTCGCCATTGGTGGCGGGTTCAGCGGGGTGAAAATGGTCGTACACGATCTTTCCCTTCGCCTTGCCGATGACCTCCTGCAGTGCCTCGAGTGTGGCCAGCCTGATTTGTTTCACCGATTTGAATTTCCACAATAATTTCTGGTTGAGACTGTATCCAACACCCTGTATCTCGGTGAGTTGCGGGGTGAGTGCAGCCTTTTCGCGTTTCCGGCGGTGATGGGTAATCCCGAACCGGTGGGCTTCGTCGCGCATCTGCTGGATGATGCGCAGGGTTTCAGACTTTTTGTCGAGGTACATCGGCAGGGGATCGTTCGGGTAATAGATCTCCTCCAGTTTTTTGGCGATGCCTATGACGGTCATCTTTCCTCCAAGACCCAGTTTCTCCAGGCTTGCCAGGGCCGCGCTCAACTGACCTTTCCCGCCATCCACGATGATCAGCTGCGGCAACGGCTTTTGTTCTTCGATCAGCCGTTTGTAGCGCCGGTAAATGATCTCTTCCATCGATGCAAAATCGTTTGGCCCTTCCACGGTTTTGATGTTGAAATGGCGGTATTCGCTTTTATCGGGTTTGGCATTCCTGAAGCAAACCATGGCTGCTACGGCACTGTCGCCCTGGATGTTGGAGTTGTCGAAACATTCGATGTGGGCAGGAAGTTCCGTCATCCTCAGATCTTTCATCATTGTATCGAGAATCCGGCGGGCCCGGTGTTCCGGATCGACCTGCTCCTTCTGCTTTTCCTTTTCAATTTGATAATACTTCACATTCCGCTGTGATAATTCAAGGAGTTTTTTCTTGTCACCGATTTTCGGAATGGTGAAAGTAGTTCCGGGGATGGAATATTCGAGGGGAAAAGGTACGATCACCTCGGGCGATTCGCTCTTGAACCGCTGCCGTATCTCGGTGATGGCGATGGAGAGCAGCTCTTCGGGCGATTCATCCAGCTTTTTCTGCAGCTCGATGGTGTGTACCTGGATGATGGCGCCGTTCATCACCTTCATATAATTGACATAGGCCGACAGTCCTTCGGCGGTGATGGAGAACACATCCACGTTGTTGATGGATGGGTTCACGACCGTCGATTTACTCTGGTACTTATCGAGCAGTGCCAGTTTCTCCTTGACCAGGTGCGCTTTTTCGAATTCCTCGGCGGCAGCCAGCTCCATCATCAGTTCACGGAGTTGTTTTGCCACGGTCGTGATGTTTCCCTTGATGATCTCCTTGATGGCCGCGATCGATGTTTCGTAGTCGGTCGCTTCCTGCAGCCCTTCGCACGGACCCTTGCAGTTCCCGATATGGTACTCGAGGCAGACCTTGAATTTTCCGGATGTGATGTTTTTCTGCGTAAGGTTCAGCGAACAATTCCTGAGGGGATAGATCTGCCGGCTGAGTTCAAGCAGGGTGTGCATCAGCCGCACATTGGCATACGGTCCGAAGTAAACCGATCCGTCGCGGATAACATGGCGGGTCGGGAATATCCGGGGGAAGGGTTCGTTTTTAATGCAGATCCACGGGAAGGTCTTGTCGTCCTTGAGGGCTACGTTATAGTGAGGCTGGTATTTCTTGATCAGGTTATTCTCGAGCAGCAGCGCATCCTGTTCGGTCTCCACCACGATGTATTTGATGTCGGCGATCTTTCGCACCAGCATCTGCACCTTCCCGCTGATTGAATTTATTTTGGTGAAGTAGGAGCTGACCCGCTTTTTCAGGTCTTTGGCCTTGCCGACGTAGATGATCCTGTTTTTATCGTCGAAATACTGGTAAACCCCCGGTTTGTGCGGCAGGTTTTTCACGATCGACTCGAGGTGGGAGAAATATTTTTCGCGGGCGCCGGTCATGGTGCAAAAATAGCAGTTTTCGTCCACTGCGGCAACGGCTACCTCGCGATATTCCTGATCATCCCCATGTAGATCATGGTTCGCCAGGGCCAGAGCAGCAACCAGTAGATCCTTCCCCATATGCCGATAGGCCGGAAGGTGGCGGTGAGGTGCAGCAGGTTGCCGGGACCGATCCTGAACTCGAGCCAGCACTCACCGGGTTGTTTCATCTCAGCGTAAAGCAACAGCCGGTTTTCCGTTTTGTTTGCACAGATAACCCGCCAGAAGTCGAGCGCATCGCCCGGGGCGAGATCGTCGGGTCTGGTCCTGCCCCGGCGAAGGCCAACACCGCCGGCCAGTTTATCGATGAATCCGCGAAGGTTCCAGAGGCAGTTACCGAAATACCAGCCGTTTTCCCCGCCGATCGACCAGATGCGGGCAAGGACAAGTTCAGGATCGTTCACCCTGCGGTTCAACCTTTGTTTGTAACATCCGTAAACCGGAACTTCGGCGAAATGCGAGAGTCCCTGGCGCAGGGCAATGCTTGTCATGGCGTCTTTCCAGCTTGAAAGCACCTGGTGTTGTTCCACCCGGTCGAAGGCAAGTTCGATGGCCTGATCATAACCTATCGGCCGGATACCCAGCATCTGCTCCAGCTCGTTGTCCTTGCAGATCACCTCCACCTTCATGCTGTTGACAAGGTTGACCGCCAGGGGATAGGAGACAGCGGTTACGAAGAACAGCCAGTAGGAGGAGAGCTTGGGGGTCATCACGGGAACCACCCAGATCTTCCGGTGCAATCCCCTGACCTTCGCGAACCTGAGCAGCATCTCCCGGTATGTCAGGATTTCCGGTCCGCCGATATCAAAACTCCGGTTGAAGGTCATTTCGTTCAGCATGACCCCGCTGAGATACTGCACCACATTGCGTACGGCGATGGGCTGCGAACGGGTGTTCATCCACCTCGGGGCGACCATGACCGGCAGTTTCTCCACCAGGTCGCGCATGATCTCGAAAGAGGCGCTGCCCGACCCTACGATGATGCCGGCCCGCAGCGTAGTGAGGGCATAACGGTTTGATGCCAGGATTTTCTCCACTTTTTTCCGCGAAGAAAGATGCTTTGACAAACGTTCCTCGTTGACGATTCCGCTGAGGTAGATCACCTGCCTGGCCCTGGTTTGCTCAAGCCTCGATTTAAAGTTTTCAGCGGTCCTGGCTTCGAGCGTCTCGAAATCTTCACTGGTTGTCGCCATCGAATGGATCAGGAAGAAGGCCACGTCGATATCAGCGGGGATCCGCTCCAACTCCTCATGGAGCAGAAAATCAACCTCGATCACCTGAAGGCGGTCACTATGGAACCTGCCTTTCTCGAAGCGGTTGGAATCCCTGACACAGCAAACCACCTCGTGACCCTCGTCAAGCAGCACGGGCAACAGCCGTTTGGCTATGTAACCCGTTGCGCCTGTCAGTAGGATCTTCATGATGGTTGATGGATGGCTTAAGTGGTTGAATGAACCGGGGCTGCCGGCAGGGTGAATGAGACTGTTGTGCCCTTTCCTTCAGTGCTGTTGATCCGGATACTGCCTCCGCTTTTTTCGATGAATTCGCGGCAAAGGATCAATCCCAGGCCGGTCGAAGGTTCGCCTTCGGTTCCTTTGCGTCCGTTTATTTCCGTGATCCTGAATAGATTGTTGAGAATATCAGGAGGCATGCCAATCCCGCTGTCGTTCACCGACACCTCAACAAAACCGGGAGTAGCATTCGTCGCCGAAATGGCGATCTTTCCCCCGCGCGGAGTGAACTTCAGCGCGTTGGAAACCAGGTTACGGACGATCGTTTCGAGCATGTGGAGATCGGTGTATACCTCCATCCGTTCAGGGATGGTGGTGCTGATGGAGACCTCTTTTAATTGTGCGGAGGTCTGAAAGGCCTCCAGGCAATCGGTCACCACCTCATGGATCCGAAATTCTCCCGGTTCAAAGGTGGCTATTCCTCTTTGCAGCCTCGACCACTCCAGCAGGTTTTCGAGCAGGCTCCAGAGATTCAGGGCCGACCGGCGCATCGAGGTTGCCATTTTCTGCAACTGGTCAAGCGACAATGTCTGGATGTCCTCCGCCATGAGCTGTGTATAGTTGAGAAAGGCATTGAAAGGGCTGCGGAGGTCGTGTGCGATGATTGAGAAGAATTTGTCTTTTTCGGCGTTGATCTCTCTTAACTGCTCGTTTTTCACGATCATCTCCCTTTCTTCAGCCTTCTTTTCGGTAATATCCCTTACGATCGCGGTCACTTCATTCTCCCCGCTTGGCATCATGCGGGCCTCATAGATCCGGTCGCCAAGACCGGCCACCGGCAAAGTGTATTCGAAGACCTGCAGTACTTGTTTTTCCAGCGTTTCCCTGACCTTCTGATCGATAAACCTGGCAAAGCCGGGAGGCGTGATGTCGAAGTTACTCCGGCCGATGATCGAGTTGGTTTGATGGTATAGTTGCGACTTATCGGCCTTGTAATCGAGGTATATACTGTTACGGTCGAGCCGGAACATCAGGTCGGGGATGGTATCGAGCAGAGCCCTGGCCCGCCGTTCGCTTACCTGCAGTTTTTCTTCCGCCTGCTTCCGTTCCGTGATATCTGTGAGAAACACAGCCACCTTATCTACTTTCCCGTCGGGGTCAATAATGGGTGAAATAACATAGTGAGACCACAACCCGTCGCGCAGATCATCGCCCGATAAAACTCTTCCTGTTTCCACAACCTCCTTAACCCATGCCGAACGCTTTTCTGCATGTTCAGGTGGCAGACAATCCCAAATGCATTTACCCATCAGCTCATCCCTGGTCATTCCGATCCGGCGGGCATGCCTGCTGTTGGTGTCAAGCACGATGCCATCTTTGCTGAGTAATACGATCATTCCCGATGAAGCCTCCATGACCGCACGGGCGTTGGCCTCGCTTTCCCTGAGGGCTATCTCGTAATGCCTGCGATCCGAGATGTCCTTGAATATGGCGAAGTAGTTGGTTATGTTTCCTTCCAGGTCAGTGATTCCGGCGGTACTGACGATGACGGGGAATTGTTCACCGTTCTTTTTACGGAAAGTCAGTTCAAAGGAGTCGTATTTCTGTTCCTGGAAAAGCATGAATTTCGCCTGAATCTCTTCGATTTTTTCAGGAACCCAATAAACATGAGGAAGTCCTGAGCCCACCAGTTCTTCTGCCGAAAAACCTGTCATGGCCGTGAATGCCGGATTCACATACAGGTGAACCCCCTGCGTATTTAACACCACGAAACCGTCGGGAAGAGCATCGATCAGTTTTTCGGAGAA
>CAYYPH010000017.1:0-48527 GCA_964473485.1 uncultured Prolixibacteraceae bacterium
TGACCGGACAAAGCGCATTTGAAGTAAGCCTGCATCGCACCTGGTCATCATTCGATGGGATGTAGGAGAAAACCGGGTCATTGAGCCCTGCATTCACCCCATTCACCTGCCACTGATAAAGGGGAGCGGTTCCGCCGTTGATCTGCGTTGATGTTAATGTCACTGTAGTTCCCTCGCAAACCGCTGTTGATGCTGTAGCGATCGTCAGACTCACTGGCAGGTTCGGGTTCACCGTCATGGTCAAGGTGTTAGAGACCGCGGGATTACTGACCGGACAAACCGCATTTGAAGTAAGCCTGCATCGCACCTGGTCATCATTCGACGGGATGTAAGAGAAAACCGGGTCATTGAGCCCTGTATTCACCCCATTCACCTGCCACTGATAAAGGGGAGCGGTTCCGCCGTTGATCTGCGTTGATGTTAATGTCACTGTAGTTCCCTCGCAAACCGCTGTTGATGCTGTAGCGATCGTCAGACTCACTGGCAGGTTCGGATTCACCGTCATGATGATGGAATCGGAAAGAACAGGGCTGGAAACCGGGCACAGCAGGGAGGAGGTCATGATCACAAAGACTGTATCCCCGTTCATGGGGGTATCCTGAAAAGAATTGCCGGTGGCCGCAACCTGGCGGTTTTTAATCCATTGGAAGGCCGGAGCCGTCCCTCCACCGGTCGATACCGCAGTATAACTCACCAAGGTTCCGGCACAAATCGGGTTTTGACTAACGGTTATGTCCACATGAGTCTGCTCATGGGGCAGCACACCCATGGTCACTTTTGTCGAAGTTGCCGGATTGCCTGTGGCACATTGCATCGCCGAGGTCATGACCACATGGACCAGGTCGCCGTCGAGAGGGGTATATGTATACACCGGGCCGGCATAAACCGGCAGGTTGTTGCGGTACCACTGAAAAACCGGATCTGCTCCCCCGTTTACTGGAATGGCTGTAAAGCTTACCGGTGCGCCTTCACACACCGGATTTTGTGAAACCGTAATGCCGACGATGACAGGCACATAAGGAAGAACGGTCATCGTGACGATGTTCGAAACGGCCGAATCACCCACAATGCATTCAAGGTTTGACAGCATCACGGCATGTATCTGGTCATTGTTCATTGGCACATAGCTGAAGGTACTGCCGGTATGTAACAGAATATTGTTCACGTACCAATGAAATACCGGATTGGGGCCTCCCCCGTCGTGAGCCAGTGAGAATGAAACCTGTATTCCTTCGCACACCTGGGTCGAGGTCGCCGTTACAGTAACCACAGCGGGAACCGATTGTATGACCAATGCCGAAACGGTGTCGGGAGGGCTGGTACATCCGTCCTGGGTCACCCGGAGCAGATAATCCCCGGTGCTGACAACCGCCGTGTTGACGATATACGGATCCTTTAGGTTCGAGACAAATCCGCCGGGTCCGGTCCACTGATAGGAGATGCCCCCGCTCCCGTAAAGGTGAAGCGTGTCACCTGAACATACGGGGCTGTTGGATGATGCTGTGGCCACCGGCTTTACCTTCATCGAAACCCACAGTGAATCAATGAAAAAACAATCATTGGAGTAGGTTACCTTCACCCAGTACAATCCGGGCTGCGTGGCTTTACAATATGGCTTGTTGCTGCCGTCCTGCCACAGCCAGGAGATCCCTCCATAAAAATACTGAGTGCTGATGAATAAGGTATCTCCCTGGCAGAAAGAAGTATCTGGACCAAGTCCATAAACATACCCGGGACCGTCTGCAAAGATCCAACCCGTGTTGTTGCTCACATTGCTGCTGTATTTACCGGCGTAGAATGACGCACCGCCGGTTGCCTTCTGATCTATTAGCTCAAGATAGCCACATGATACATTCCCGGAAGTTTTCGATATGATCGACTGGTGGCCGGGACTGAGCGACCTGATGGTAATCGGGAAGCATCCGTTTCCCAGGGCAGAAAGGTAATGATTGATGGTCTGAGTATGGCCACTTCCAAGATAATATATTCTTCCCGGATTAAAGATCAGGCTATCGAATGAGTTGTTTCCCTGGACCAATCCATCACCGCTGATTTTAACTTTATGGAATCTGCTACCCGGGCCTGACAAATCGATATAGTCGCCGTCCGAATTTATGTTTTTTATGGAATCCGACTGATCCAGCCCGTACATGTAAATTCTTGTTCCGGGTCTTGAATCCAGGCTACTGATTTTAAAGTCATACCGGGAATAATAGTAATAATAGTCGAGGTATAAAATACCGTGGGTTACCAATAATGTATCAATCTGTATTTTAATATTATTTGGGCCACTTAGATTAGAGAAAGTGAAATTTCCATTCTCGAGATTTAACTTTCTTATGGAAAGGGGTATCCGGGAATCAAGGTAGGCATAAGAAAAAACGGAGGAATTAATGTTTAAATTATTAAATTTTAACGAATTAGATCCGGTAAACCGGATGGGGTTGTTTTCTGTGGTATTTCCGTAAAGTCTGAGGGTGGAAGTTCCTGCGTTGAGGTTCAGATTGTCGCTGTTCATCCTCAGTGATTCCCGGGTAATGGAAGGGGAGGTACAGGTCCAGCGTGTGTTCCCAAGAGTCAGGGATCGTTGTCCAGGTTCATCGGAATAAAAAGCCCTGCAATAGATATTTTTATCGTTCGTGTTCAGATATCCGGAATTGAAGTAGATATCAGCTGAAGTCGTCAGTGAGTCGCTTAAAACCCATTCTCCATTGTAAGATCCTTGAAAATAAATGTCGTTCAGGAAGACCCTTCCACCTGAGCTGATCGTTTTTCCCGTTTCAGAAGTCATAAAACGGGTAATCCCACCGAAGTTCCAGCTCATTTGTGGGATCAGCTGCAGAGAACCGTAGATATTCAGGTTGTTTGTCAATGAACCTTCGATCTTGGGATAAAAATCAGCAAGGGTCCATTTCATGTCGTGACAGAAGGCGTTTATCGGGTTCACATAAACGGTTTGGCCCAGGGCATCGAACGATGAATGGTCAAAGGTTACGTCATCGAGTGGCGAAGGGATGCACGACCCACCGGATCCGCCGCTGGTGAGCGACCAGTGCTGAGGGTCACCCCAGTTGCCGGAACCTCCGACCCAAAATAACAATAGCGGGTTGGCTGCCGTGATACTCCAGCCACTGTTATTCCCCATGTCAATCGTATTGACGGCATTGAAACTGGCGCCACCCGATGCTGCTAGGTCTTGCAGGATTCCGTAATGCACCGTCACATTCCCTCCTGTTTTGACCAGGTTAGCCTGGGTGCCGGTAATGGTGGCTTTAATAAAGATGTTTCCTGAGCAGGTGCCCGGAGCGCCCATATAATCGACAATCGTTTGTGTTTTTGCAGAAGCGAGCTGATAAAGAAACCCCGGGGCAAATAAGAGAGAATCAAATTGATTCTCTCCATAAAGGTTGCTGTTCCCGTTTAATTCCACCTTATGAAACCTCGCCTGATCACCATCAATATTCATCAGGAATCCATTATGGAGAATGTTTTCAATCGAATCAAAAAGATCAGCATGCAGGGTCACGGCCGGTGATTCAGAACAGACCAGATCGGTTATTTTCAACCGGTAGATGGAGTCGAAAATTTTCTCACAATCTCCTCCGATAACGACTGAGTCTGCCTTGATCCTTACATTGTTGAACGTTCCTTTCCCCGCCAGCCGAAATTGTTTTCCTCCAAGGGTTAATTTATTCATTGACAGGTCGGTCCTGATGTCCCAGCAGGAATATGCGTCGGGGGCACAAGTGTTTGTATTGATATTTTCGAGGTTATAGAAAACCAGCGATGCCGACCCCTTCATGCTCACCGGGGTCGAACTGGTATTAACTCCTGTCAGCTTAATGGTCGAGGTCCCGGCATTGAGAGTGAGATTGGTGCTATTCAAAAGAAAATTGTAATCGTCCGGGGGTGAATTGCAGGTGAGCACCGAACTGCCAAGGGTGAGGTTCCTCTGATGCTCGTTATCAGAAAGGAATGTCTTGCATTGAACAGGCTGGCCGTTGGTGTTCAGTGAGCCATACTCCAAGATCATGTTTTTTGAAACGGAAAAGGGATCCAGGAGGGTCCACTCGCCGTTTTGCTGGCGGAAAACGACATGGTTCAGGAAAGATTTTCCCCCGCTAAAAATGGTCTTTCCGGAGGCCGGTGATTCAAAAAAGATTCGTCCCAAAAAGTTCCAGTTCATGTTCAAAGCCAATGATATTGAACCAAACAAGTGGATGATCCTGGTGGTATCACCCGAAATACCGGTGTTTGATCCCACTCCGTTCCAGGTCATGTTGTTGCAGAGGGCGTGGCGGGTGTTGATGGTGACCGACTGGGTCGCTGCCGTAAAGGAATTCACGTCGAAATTCACATGATCGGCTGGGGTTGGAATGCAGGCCCCCCCGGCGCCCCCGCTCGAAACCGACCAATGGTTCACATCGGTCCAGTTGCCGCTGCCCCCCACCCAGAAAAGTTCTCTTGCGACAGGCTGATTGATGGTCCAACCGCTGTTGTTGCCCCCATCTACCGAGTTGTTTGCGACAAATATAGCACCTGTTGCCATGATGTCACGCAATACCATGTGGTCGACGGTCACATTACCGGCAGGTTTGTGAAGCTGGGCCTGGGTCCCAGGAACAGAAGCCCGGAAAAAGATGCTTCCGGAACAAGTCCCGATGGCGGAGAATTCAGAAAGAACTGTTTGGGTATGGGAAGACGACATTTCATAGAGAAAACCCGGAGATAATTTCAGGCTGTCGAAGGTGTTGGATCCGTTGAGGTAGCTGTCGCCAATCAGGTCGACTTTATTGAATCTTGAATCGACTCCGTTGATAATACAGTTTTTTCCGTTGAAACGGAGGTATCCGATGGTATCCTGTTGATCGGCATTGAGTATTAATAACGAATTCTCTGAGCAGACAATCCCGTTAATCTTCAACCGGTAGCTGCTGTCGAAAATCTTCTCGCCATCTCCTTTGATAATGAGAGAATCGATGATGATTTTGGCATTCCATGCGTTATTTTTCAGGTGAAAAGCATTTCCTGAGATGGTAAATTTATTGACAGTCATTTCAGGTTTTATCGTCCAATAAGGCAAATCGGTTGTTACCGCGTTGGGATTCGTGTTCGTTACTTCAATATTATTGAACCTGATCGGCGTCGAACCGAAAATTGCAATGTCATGAGCATAATTGGTATTGGCATATCCTGTCAGGTTGATAGTAGAAGTCCCCGGATCAAGATCCAGATAATCGGAACTAATAGAGAACATGGCGTATTGAGAACTGTTGATGCAGGAAATGACCGAGCTCCCGAGAATGAGCTTTCTGATAACAGGACTCATAAAATTCGAGACGAAAGAGCGGCAAGTGATATTCTTATTGTTGGTTGAGAATGTGCCGGCATTATGAAGAATACCCCCACTTAACGACAATTCATCCTGCAGTGTCCACGCTCCTCCGACACCCTGGAAAGACAAACTCAAGATCTGCTTTCCTGCTGAGGTTATGGTATGCCCCGCAGTGGTAGCTTCAAAATACAGCGGACTGTTCATGTTCCAGGTCATGCCATAGATCAGTGTCAGCGATCCGAAAATCCGGAAATTATCATTTCCTGAACAAGTGGGCGAAAAAAGGGCCCCGGTCCAATTCATATCGCGGCATACTGCATTCACGACATTGACGGTCACCTCCTGGTTGACGGCGGTAAAGGAGTTGGCATCAAAGAAAACATCATCAAACGGGGTAGGTACCTGCAGATGATTGACCGTACCGCCTGAGGTCGTTGCCCAGTGATTAATGTCAGACCAGTTTCCGGTTCCGCCTACCCAATAATAATTGACGCCGAATGACAGATGTGGTAATAACAGGATGAGAAGGCCGCAGATTCTGAGGAAATTAAGGACATCACGGTGAACCGGATTCACTATGATGTAATTATGAAAGGTGCGATTAATGTGAAATTTCATTGTTAATCCTGATGATTCTGAAAAAACAGTTCTATAACACAATCCTGTTCACCTGAACTCATTCCATCCGGTATAAGGTTGATTTGAGGGTCAAAATTAGCATCTTTATGATAAAAAACAAGAGGAATCCTTTTATTTTGGATAAAATCCCGAATAATCAAAAAGACATGGTATAAAAGGGACATTTTATCCATTCCTGATTTCTCTATTTTTGCACAAAATTTTCACCATGTTTCCCGAATCATTTAGCAGACATTTCCGGGTGATGATCATTCTCCTGATCCTCATCCTGTTTCAAGACGGGTTCAGCCAGATCCCTCCCGGCTATTATGATCCTGCCACGGGCAAAACGGGTGTCGATCTGCAAGCCGCCCTGCATGACATCATCAAAGGGCATACGGTGCAATCATACAGCTTTCTCTGGACGGCATTCGAGACTACCGACGACAAGCCAAACGGCGAGGTCTGGGACATGTATTCCGACATTCCCGGCTCAAATCCACCTTATGCATTCCAGTTCGGCCTTGATCAGTGCGGCAACTACAGCGGCGAAGGCGATTGCTACAACCGTGAGCACTCCTGGCCCAAGAGCTGGTTCAACGACCTGGCTCCCATGAATTCCGACCTTTTCCATATCTATCCCACCGACGGGTATGTCAACAATAAGCGCGACAATTATCCTTACGGGACCGTGGGTTCCGCCTCGTGGACCGCGCAGAACGGCAGTAAACTGGGTGGCTGCGACTGGCCCGGGTATTCCGGAACGGTATTCGAACCGCGGGATGAGTACAAAGGGGATTTTGCGAGGACCTATTTTTATATGTCGACCCGGTACTATACCGAAGACGCTGGCTGGGACATCACCGATATGACCGTCCGTTCGCAGCTTAAACCCTGGGCTTTGCAGATGATGATGCACTGGAGCAATACCGACACTGTGTCGCAGAAGGAGATCGACCGCAACAATACGGTTTATGGCTTTCAGGAAAACCGCAACCCGTTCATCGACCACCCGGAATATGCCACGTTGATCTGGGGGAACCCGGTAGGAACAGATCTGCGGTTCACTGCAGCAAATCAGGTGCAGGTTTATCCCAATCCCGTCACCGGATTCGCAACCATTGACATTGACATGTTCTCGATAACTTGCGAACCTCATATCACGGTTTATAACATTACAGAGCAGGCGATGAATATTTCCTATACAGTGTCGGATACCTCGATAAGGATCGACACGGGGAATCTGCCCGCCGGATTCTACCTGGTTGTAATAGAATCAGCTTTTGATCAGGTTAAATACCGCGGCATGTTTATCAGATCCTGATCGGGCCTGATCGTCAATCGTCAATCGTCAATCCTGTCATTCGTAAATAAAAAAGCCCTGGCATCAACAGGGCTTTTTTTTGTTACTGACGATTAACACATTTACCAACAAAAACTGCAAATGCTGATAATGATGCAAAGATCAATGACGAGAGCAATCCGGCCAAATGAAATAGGCGAAATGCCTTGTTTCATCGATGAATTCCCATAACATTCAGCACAATGACCCAATGCTGAAAATCATTGGTTAAATGCTGAATTATGCCAGGAGAGGGTTACATTATTTCCCGACATAGCGCCTGAATGATTTGTTGAAGAAAAAGTCCTGATTGTATTGCCAAAGCCATGAGAGACTGAAATCCGTGATGCAACAAATGGGTTCAGATTTTGCGGTTGCAATGGTCAATCACTTAAAGGATATACAACCGTGGCTTCGGGTCGTGTGAACTTCCATCTTTTATGCGACCAGAGCCAGTACTCCGGTTTCCGGATAATGGATTGTTCAAGGCGTTTCATGAACGCTTTCACAATATGACCTTCGGGGAGTTCAGCAGGGTTTTCAGCGATCATTTCGGTCCTGAACGTGTAATAACCCCTCCTGACAGGCTGAATGTCAATATAAACGACCGGCATGTTGAATTTCCGGGCCAGTTGTTCATAGCCCCTGTGGCATGGGGTATCCTGGTTCAAAAATCTGACCCACAAACAGTTTTGAAGGTCGAACGGCCGCTGGTCGACACCTAGGATATACCCGATCGGATCATGCCTGTGTTCGGCCATAAACCGCATCAGTTTCTTTACCGGCAGAACATCCATATCGTACATCGACCGGGTTTTTTGCTGGTACGCCTCCACGTACGGATTGCTGAATGTGGTATAGACGACCTGAAAGGGATGCTGAAGCTGTTTCCCCAGGATTTTCCCCCACTCATGATTGCCGTAATGCCCGCCGATCATCATCACGCTTCTGCCCTGCTGGTACAAGCGGTCCGTCAGCTCCGGATTCAAAGCGATGAACCTTCTCTTCAGATCCGGGATACTCATGGTATATCCTTTAATGGTCTCGGAGATCATGTCGAGGAAATACTTGTAAAACCGCCTGTTCAACGCCATGATCTCATCATTCGTCTTATCGGGAAAGGCATTCCGGATGTTATCGTAAACCACCTTACGCCGATAACGAATCAGGTAAAAAACAATATAATAAAAAAACCGCGATATGACCTGCATGACGCCGAAAGGCAGGACCCTGAAGAACTGAATAAACATCCAGCTCAGGATATAAACAAACCGGTCAATTATTTTTTTTGTGTCCACAGATGCTTTTCAGTTTTTGGTCTGTCTCTCTTTTCTTAGCAACTCAAGGGCAGCAAAATATCCCGAATAGATCACCCCTGAAAAACCCCCGCCAAATTTATCCCAGGCGGAAGCGATATACAAATTCTCAAACGGACTGATCCGGCTTTTATTACTGGTCACAGGAAGCTGGGCAAAACCGTAAACCGCCCCGCCAGTGTTGAGGGTGTAACGGTGGATGGTTCTTGCGGTGGCCGAATCGTACCACACCAGGTGATTGCTCATTCCCGGCATCATCGTCTCAAGCCTGCGCAGGAACGACCGGGTCACCTCCTCCTTACGTTTCCTGTAATCCTCTTTGGTCATTCCTTCCCAGTCGGTCAGATAATCTTCTGCGACGAGCGCAGCCACGCTTTTTCCTTCAGGAGCAAGGCCCGAATCAAGGTGGCTGTAATCGGTAAGCACAAAGGTCTTATCCTCAAAACGGCCGTGACTGTTCGGTCCGATATCGGCGATACCTTTAACATCCTGACCATACACACAGGTGCAGTAACAGGGATTCCCCAATTCCTTCAGCGGCCGGTCGAAACACAGGTACATCGTAAAAAGCGAGGCGCCGGGAACTTTACCGAAGGTCGCTTCCGTTATCCTGGCGCCGTACTCAGCTGGCAGGAGTTTCTCCGCAAGCTGCGGCAGGGCGCAGTTTACCACCAGGTGTCCGGCCCCGGCGGAAAATGGCCTTCCATCCCTGAGCGATTCGCCGGTAACACCAGTACAGCGATCGCCGGTCACCGTGATCCCGGTCACCAGGTGCCTGAATATCACATCGCCACCATGTGCGGTGATGTAACCTGCAAGATAGTCGGACAACGTTTGCGAACCGCCTTTGATGAACACACCCCCCGACTGGTAAAAAGTTCCCTGGGCCTGGGCATAATAGGCCATCGACAACAGGTAGGGATCATCGCCAAAGGCCATCATATTACCGAGAAGCACCAGCTTCAGGGTTTCGTCGGAGATGATGCGGTCGAGAAATGAACCGACAGTGTCGCGGTGTTCATCCTTATTGGCTGGACGATACTTTCTGAAATTCTCCATGCGCCTGAAAAACGCCCTGATACCCTCCTCTTCGGCAGGAAATCTGCGGATTAGGGTTTCCGTGGCTCCCCTGATGTCGTGCGGCAGGGTGATATCACAGGCGGGGAGCATGGTGCGGTAGAAATGCGGCGCTTCAGGGAACGAGACCTGGTTGAAAATGCCTAACTCGGTAAAGATCTTTTCTTTCAGGTTCCCCGCCCCGAAGCCATCCATTTCGTGAAGGCCGACCTCGACCAGGAACTCTTTATGACGAAAGGTTGTGGCACAGCCGCCTGGTACGGCATGCTGTTCGATGAGCAGAACATGTTTGCCCTCGCGGGCCAGTTTAGCTCCTGCCGTAAGACCTCCAAGGCCTCCGCCGATGATGATGACATCGTAGCTGTTTTTGATCCTAATTTCAGACATGGGCATTATCCTTCATGTACCACAAACTCCACCATCAATCGTAAATCATGGCAATCTTTAAAGTATGGTTCCGGACCCCGGAGGTGTCCATTTTCTTATATATTCCTGCTGACCGAATAGATCTGATCGATGACACTCCTGTATTTTTCGAGGATAAATTTCCGGCGTAGTTTAAGGGTGTGCGATAATTCGCCTGAATGAGGCGACCATTCATCTTCGACCAGCTGAAATCTTTTGATATGCTGAAAATCCTCGAAACTTTTGTTGAATTTTCCGATGATCTCCTGGTAATGCTGAACGACCCGCGGATGCTGTATCATGGTCATCGCGGTACGGCTTTTACATTCCCGGTTTGCGCACCATTCGCTGAGCAACTGGAAATTGGGGGCGATGATCGCGCTGGCGAACTTCTCTCCTTCGCCAAATACAAACACCTGGTCGATGAATGCTGATTCCCTGAGCCTGTTCTCGATCTCCTGGGGCGATACAAATTTGCCGTTCGCGAGTTTGAAGACCTCCTTTTTCCGGTCGGTGACCATCAGGAATTTCCCTTTTACGATCTCGCCGATATCCCCGGTGCGGAACCAGCCATCCTCATCAAAGGCCTGAGCGGTGGCTTCGGGATCATTGTAATAACCCGTCATGACATTGGGTCCTTTACACAATATTTCACCGTCGGCCGCGATCTTTATTTTCACATCCCGGATGACGCTACCTACCGATCCAAGTAACAATTCGGGGGGCTCGCAACGGTTGATGGTGATGATCGGGGAGGTCTCGGTGAGTCCGTACATGTTGATCACTTTCACCCCGGCAGCCCAGAAGATGCGTTCAACCCTGGGCTGGAGGGCCGCTCCTCCGCAACCTACCAGTTGTATCTTTCCTCCGATCGCTTCACGCCATTTACTGAAAACCAGCTTGTCGGCAATCTTCAGCCGGATGCGGTAATGCCATGGATTGATGGCGTTGGCCCGGTATTTCAGCCCAAGGTCGATCGACCAGAAAAAAATCTTTTTTTTGAACCCCTTCAGCTTACTTCCTTTCTGAAGAATGGTGTTGAAGATCTTTTCGAGGATCCGCGGAACGGCGTCGAATCCCTCGGGCCGTATTTCGCGCATGTTTTCGGCGATGGTTCCCATGTTCTCCGGGTAGTAGATGCTGCAGCCGCTGTACTGGGTCTGGTAATTTCCCAAACGGCCGCCGACGTGGCATAGCGGAAGAATGCTCAGGTACCGGTAACCGGGTTTAAGGCGGAAAACATCCACTGCTGCCATGAAGTTCGAAACCAGGTTCCGGTGGGTGAGCAGGACCCCCTTCGAAGGTCCCGTAGTTCCAGATGTATAGATCAGAACGGCCGGATCATCGGGTGTTATCTCCTTTTTTACCGAATCAAGCACCGGGGCCAGTATTCCGGTCTCACGGCGTCCGGTCTCAATGATCTCTGTCCAGCAGGGCACATCGGTTACCTGGTTGAAGGTGAAGACCCGACCGGGTGGCATCAAGGAAACCGCTTCATTTCCAAGTCTTTTATAGAGCTGCTGATCACCCAGGATCAACAAGGCCACACCGGCGCTCTTCAGGATATGTCCGAACTCGCGGTGGCTGATCGAGGGGAAGACCGGCACGTGGACCATCCCGGCCATGGCAATCCCCATGTCGGCAAAATTCCATTCCGGGCGGTTGGTGGTGACGGTGGCAACGCGATCGCCTCTTTTCAGGCCAAGGGCCAGCAATCCAAGGCTGAATCGGGTGCTTGTTTCAATATAATCGCCGGTCGAACAGGGCTTCCATTGCCCATTGACCTTCGAAACAAAAACATCGGGTTTATCAAAATGCTGCCTGTACCTGTCGAGCAGGTCGAACGTTCTGGTTACTTCCATCTGCAGATATAATCTGCAACAAATATAAAAGGAAAAAGGAGAATCTGACCCTTGAAATTTGAACTCTCAATAGGCCCATTTCACCCAGACGCTGCCCCATGTAAAACCACCACCGAATGCGGCAAGGATTATATTGTCGCCTTTATTCAGTTTCGATTCCCATTCCCACAGACATAACGGGATAGTGGCATCGGTGGTATTCCCATACCGGTCGATATTGATCATGACCTTTTCCTTGCCAATGCCCATGCGACGTGCAGTGGCATCGATGATCCTTAAGTTGGCCTGATGCGGGACCAGGAACGCAACGTCTTCGGATGTCAGACCGTTCCTTTCCATGATATCGGCCGAAACATCGGCCATGCGGGTGACTGCAAATTTAAAAACAGGCTGTCCCTCCTGATAGATGAAGTGTTCCTTTGCATCAACGGTTTCATGGGAGGGAGGTCTGATTGAACCGCCGGCTTTCATGTGAAGATGAATACGGCCTGACCCATCGGTTCCGGTCATTGAATCCATTATCCCGAACTCATCTGTCGTTGGTTCAAGAAGAAGAGCGCCGGCAGCGTCACCAAACAGAACACAGGTTTCGCGACTTGAATAATCAGTGATGGACGACATCTTGTCGGCGCCTACCACGATCACTTTTTTACAAGCTCCGCTTTCGATATATTTCGATGCAGTGATCAATGCGAATAAAAATCCCGAACAGGCAGCATTCATATCGAAACTGAACGCATTTTTCAGTCCGGTTTTATCACTGATGATATTGGCCGTGGCCGGAAACATCATGTCGGGGGTAACAGTAGCACAAATCAGGAGTTCAATGTCGGCCGGATCTGTTCCGGTTTTGGCAAGCAATCCCTTAACCGCTTCGGCGCCCATATCTGAAGTGCCAAGGCCTTCGCCTTTGAGGATGTGGCGTTCGCGTATGCCGGTACGTGTAAGAATCCACTCGTCGGTGGTCTCCACCATCTTTTCGAGTTCGGCGTTGGTCAACACATAAGGGGGAACCCATGCATGAATTCCCGAAATTTTTGCTCTGATTTTCGACATGGCATTAAATATTGTTGACGGAATAGCGCTCCAGGGCATGTTTGATCTTCTGGGCAAGTTTCGCCTCGTGAACCTCTCTTGCCATAAGGATCATGCGGCGGATAGCCACTGCATTGGAAATGCCATGGCCAACCAGCACGGTCGAGTTCACCCCGAGGATCGGAGTGCCTCCGTAATTTTCGTAATTGAACCTGTCGAGGTAAGCATCCTTCATGCCGCGCTTGACAAGCACACGGTACATGGCTTCGACCTGCTTCAGTACAATGTTCCCGACAAAACCGTCACAAACAATGACATCCACGTTGTCGCGGAACAATTCACGACCCTCCACATTTCCTACGAAATGAAAATCCTTCGAATCTTTCATCAGCTGAAAGGCCGACTGGGTCGTGAGACTGCCTTTTTTCTCCTCGGTTCCGATATTAAGCAGCCCCACGCGGGGTTGCTTCACATGGAAAACGTGTTCGGCAAAGAGCGATCCGAGGATCCCGAACTGGTACATCACATCGGGTTTTGCATCAGGGTTGGTGCCAACATCGATCAATACCGTCGAGCCGCCGTTCTCCTTGGGGATATAGGCAGGTGTGCTCGGCCTGATGATTCCCTGGATAGTATTGACGCTGTAAATGGAACCAACCATCATTGCTCCGCTGCTTCCCGCACTGGCAAAAGCCTGGATCTCCTTATGCTTGAGCATCCTGAAACCCACAGAAATGCTGGAGTTGGGCTTGTTGATCAGCGCTTTGGTCGGCTGTTCATCCATTTCAATGAGATCGGGTGCATCCACGATCTCGAATTTTTCGGGGTCAACTTTCTCCTCATGCAGAAATGAAAGAATGACATCCCGGTCGCCAATCAGGACAATTCTATCGGTTTCCGGGAGTTGTTTTTGTGCCATGATGGCACCGTGAATGGTGGCATTCGGAGCGAAATCACCCCCTAAAACATCCAGGCCGATCTTCATAATGCTATGATTTGCTTTGGACTATTCGGCTGTCGCCTTTACAACAGCCTGTTTCCCGCGGTAATAACCACATTCCGGGCAAACCCTGTGATAAATAACCGGGGCACCGCAATTTGAACATACGATGGTGGTCCGTGCTACTGCCTTGTCATGAGTCCTTCTCTTGTCTCTGCGGGTGGTCGAAATTTTATGTTTCGGGTGTGGCATAGGAAAAGTATTTACAATTTAAATTTACAATTTACGATTGACGATCTTATTTTGCGAATCCGTGATATCGCAATTAGTTTTCTTTCAGTTTGTTCAAGGCTTCCCAACGGGGATCAGGGGTGTGATGCCCCTCCATTTCATTCAGCTTCCGTATGACCTCAGGATTACAGAGGATGGCTCCGTTTTCATCTTCCGCATGTACTTTCCGTGCAGGGAGCAGCAGATGGATGTATTCATACAGGAACGGGGCCAGATCGAGGTGGTGGGCAGATTCCGGTACGATCTGTACCTCATCACTCTCCTCCTCATAACGGTCGCCCAGCTTCACGATAAGCCTTTCCTCCCCGTTCAGTCCGATCGTCAGTGGATCCATGCACCGGTCGCAGGCAACAACCACTTCGCCGGTAAAGGAAAAATGAAGATCCATCATCCTCTCCTCTTTGATCATGATCACCTGAACGGATACATTTCCACCTTGTATCTCCTGATCCTCTGCCTGTTCAAAGAACGTAGTTCCGACATTGAATTCGAACTGATGCGTGCCCGGCTTCAGTCCATGGAACCCAACGGTATATGTATCCGGATAGTTCACCTTTTCCTGAAAAAGGCTGCAAAATTAAAAATTAATTTGGTGAATACCAAATAACTGTTTATTTCCGTAAGTTTGCAATAAGGATTGTCTTATCTAAATTCAGGCATATGATAAACACGCTGATCACCAAAATGCTCCCGTTGATGCCGAAAAAACTGGTATGGATCTTTTCAAAAAAGTACATCGCCGGGGTGGCCATCGATGATGCCGTCAGGGTTTGCCGTGAACTGAATGCCCAGGGGATCAAAATCACCATCGACCTGCTCGGTGAATTCATCACACGGCTTGAGCAGGCCCAGGAAAACAAGGAGGCCTACCTGTCAATCATCGACCGGATAGAACGCGAGAAGATCGACGGTAATTATTCTCTGAAACCAACCAGCTTCGGATTGCTGATCGACCAGCAGGTATGTTACAGGAACATCCGCGAGATTGTTGCCAAAGCAGCTACCCATGGAAATTTCGTACGGATCGACATGGAGGATTCTCAATGCACCGACATGGAAATCAGTTTGTTCAGACGATTGCACGCGGAATTTCCCAAAAACGTCGGACTGGTCATCCAGGCCTATCTCAGGAGAACGCTGAATGATCTGAAAGCCATGAAGGACATGCACAGCCCCGCGTCCCCGCTTAATTTCAGGCTGTGCAAGGGTATTTACGTTGAGCCGGAAGCCATTGCCTTTAAAAAATACCAGGAGATCAACGATCATTTCCTCGAAGACCTGGAGTATATTTTCAGCCAGGGGTTCTATCCCGGCATTGCCACCCACGACAAACCGCTGGTTGAGGGAGCTTACCAACTTATTGAAAAGTACCGGGTTCCGAAAGACCGGTACGAATTCCAGATGCTTTACGGCGTAACCCCGGAGCTGCGCAGATCAATCATCGACAAGGGGCATACCATGCGGGTTTATGTTCCATTCGGCAAAGACTGGTTCGGATATTCAACCCGCCGCCTGAAAGAAAACCCAAAGATCGCCAGCCATATTATCAAAGCGCTTTTCGTTAAAGGATGAGCGGTGGTTGATCGTGACGCGTGATTCGTGACGCGTGACAGGTGACGCGTGACATCGTTTTCAATTGTCAATTGTCAATTGTCCATTGTCAATTCCTACTTGAACGCTTTTTCCAGGAGCCCGTCGCCGTTTAGTTTCAGGCGGTCAAAGTAACCGGGCACCTCTTTTCCGGTCAGTTTATCGACATACATTTTTGCCAGGTACTGCCCGAGCATGAATCCCTGTCCCCGTAAGCCCAGGAACAGGCCCAGCTCAGGATCGATCAGCATGCGTGGTTCCACGTAATAACCGGCCCACACCGCCTGGAACCCCACCGAGGAGAGTTCCGGTATCCAGTTGGTGAATATTTCGGAGGCGATCTCCACAAAATCCTGAGAATTGACCTTAATGTTTTTGTCGGTTTCCATGGGTTCAATGGCCGGGGAAGCGCAACCGATGATCTGCCCTGTTTCGGCCAACTGCTGGCCATACACCGCGGTAAAGCCTTTGTAGCGGCGCCGGTCGATGAGCATGGGCAGGGGTGATCCGTCTTTTCCCAGCATGGGCAGCCGGCGTGTGATAAACGCCTGGTGTTTCACCGGGAAGAGGCCGGTCGCAATGCCCAGGCTGCGGGCAATCCGGTCACCCTCCGGACCGAGGGCATTGATGAATATCTCGGTTTCGAATTCCACGAATTCGTGCTGATGGTTCTGCACCAGTACGATGTATTTTCCGTTTGACCGGTTGACATCGATCACGCGGCAATCCTCCTCTACCCTGCCCCCGTTTTCAATCCCTATCCTGCGAATCAGGTCGATCACCCGGCCGGGTGTGGCCTGCCAGCAATTGCGGGTGACCAGCGCAGCCTGGTAAGTGGTGAGCCTGGGATTGATCCTGGGCGAGATCGCGGTCTGAAAATCTTTCGGTTCCAGCATGGTGGCATCCGACCATGCCATCGATTCTACGAGTGCCCGGTACATCGCATCGTCATGGGCAAAGGTCACATAAAGGATCGGTCGGTAGTCGATGTTGTGAACCCCTTGCAACTCTTTGAATATATCGTGGTTACGTGTGGCTATTTCGGAAAGTTCAGGCAATGAGAAGTTGGGTCTTCCCCCCGCTATATTCCGCCACGAAGCCCCCCTGCCGTAATTGGTCAGCACCGGTTCGAGGCCGGCTTCGCTGAGATAGCGGAACAAGGCGCTTCCGCCGATACCACCGCCGGCCACCAGCGATCTCACCTGAATCCGCTTTGCTTTGTTGCCGTTGATTCCGGTGATAATGTTTTCGTGTACGATCCGCGGATAAAGTTCGCCCATGGAGACCTGGTTCGACAAAGGCCCCCGCGGTGTGGGCTCGCCAACGATGGAAATTCCCGAACCATGCAGGGTCGATTTGAGCCGCCGGATGCAGCGTTTACCACGGCAGGCTCCCATCCCGAGGCGGGTCGTATGTTTTACTTCATCGACCGAGATAAATTTCCGCTCACCGATGGTGTCCATGATCTCGTCCATGGTCACATCATCGCAGTGACACACATACGTAACCTCCTTCTCTTCCTGGTGATAGGGAAGAAATTGCAACGGTCCGGGGTAGTTCTCCTTAACGATAAATCCCCTGACCTGAGTAAGATCTATACCGTGAACCGTTGTGGACCTGACCCGAGCGATGTTCGTCTTGTTAGGTTTCCGAAGGATCTTCTCCACGACCCCTTCGCCGAGTATTTTTCCCTGGTTGTCGACCAGGTAGCACGCCGATTTTTCTTCAGCTTCATATTCAATCGGAAGAAACAGCCAGTCCTTTTTTATATTGTAACCAAATATGGCCAGCCCCGGGCACTGGTAAACACAGTCCATACAACCGATACATTTACTGAAGTCAATTTCGGGCACCGTGCTGGTCGACGATTTGGTGATGGCGCCGTGCGGGCAGGAGAAAGCACATGGGTTACAGGCAAAACCATAAAGGCAGTCGATCAGCACGAATCCTTTTTCCTCCAAACGCCCGGCGGAGGGCATAAACGGCTCACCGATCACCCTGAGGGGATGCTGCTGCGAATCGATATACTCCTTTGAAAGGGCGAGGTATTCATCATAGCTGAACCGCTCTCCCATTTCCTGCAGTACGTCGAATGCAGCCTGCCGGCCTCGGAGAACCGCACTGGTACCCTCACCGATCCTGATCGCATCGCCGGCGCCGAAACAACGACGGCCGAAAATTTCATTTCCCTTGATGAGCAGCTGATCGTCCTGAACCAGGCCGGTACAGATATTAATCGCATCGATACCATCTATTACCTTTTCGGTACCGGGAACTGGTTTAAAATCGCGGCATTCCGCGATCACTGCCCCGATGATGCCGTCATGGTTCTCGTTCGGGATTGCCTTGATCAGGATGTGGGATGTGAGGATGGGGATGCCCAGCCTTCTTACACGGTTGGCCTGTACGGGGAAGCCCCCTTCATTTGGAGTTGCCTCGAGGATAGCTTTAACACGGGCTCCTGCCTGCATCAGCTGATAAGAGGTGAGGTAACCAATGTTGCCGGCCCCCACCGTCAGAATGTCTTTCCCAAGCAACGTGAGCTCATTGTTCATCATTTTCTGCACCACCGCGGCCGTGAACACTCCCGGCAGATCGTCGTTCTCAAAGGTGGGCATGAAAGGCACGGCGCCTGTCGCAACGATCAGGTAATCCGCATCCACATAATAGATCTCTTCAGTCCTGATGTTCTTCACGGCGATGCGCCCTCCCTCCAGGATGTCCCAAACGGTGGAGTTCAGGAAAATGCCGTCGTGATTGTCGCCTGCCAGTGTGCGGGCAATATCGAATCCACGCATTCCCCCGAACTTCTGTTCTTTTTCAAAGAAGAAAAACTGATGGGTCTGCATGAGGAACTGACCCCCGATTTTGTCGTTATTATCAAGCACGATATTGGCAATATGGTGACGGTTCAGCTCTTCCCTGGCTGCAAGCCCGGCCGGACCGGCACCGATGATGGCGACCGCGGTCCGGTATACATTCACCGCCTTCTCCTTGTTAACCTGTACCACATAAGGAGCGTAGTTATGCGGGATCTCGCTGACCTCCTTCACCCCGTCGATACAGGTGATGCAGATCCTTTTGATCTGTCCGTCGACCAGCATTTCGCAGGCCCCGCATTTACCGATGCCACATTCGAGGCTTCTTTCGCGGTTTGTGAGGCTGTGGCTGTGAACCGGGTAACCGGCCTGATGAAGCGCCGCGGCAATGGTAAAACCTCTGTCGCCGGTAATTAATTCGCCATTGAATGAAAAGGTAGATTGTTCGTGTTGTTCGATCTCAATGACCGGATGCTTCGTGATCTTATACATGGAAAAATTTTTGAGTTGTCCGACAGAAGAGTAACATCCCTGGCCTTATCCCCATACCATTATATAATTATAGCTTTCCTGCCAGGCCGGATGCAAAAGTACCGATTTTTCCTTTTCATAAAACAGTTTCCTGTTAATTAATTCACAGGTTAAAGGGAGAGGCTGAAACCAAACAATATCGTGTTCTCTATCTGCAACTTACGACTAATCTCCTCCTGGTACACCACCCGTGTCTGCAGACTTGTTTTCAGATACCTGCTGATCTTCACCCCCAGCAGGCTTTTCAGGGTAACATCCACCGGACGGTTAAAATCCTTGAAGACGGTCAGGTCGCAATTCCAGTGACCGTTCCTGAGAAAATCCCTGTCGACCAGCAGACGCAGGGAGAGTCCGTACTCAAAGAGATATCCTTTATCGCGCGGCACCCCGAAAAAAACATCGGTCTCCTGCTCCGTGTAAACCCTTTTGTTCACCAGGCAGGTAAGTTTAGCGGCCGACACCCCGCAATCGACCGACAGTAAACCCGGCACTTTCCAGGAAACTCCGCCGGAAAGGCTCCAGAACAAAGGAGTTAAAAATGAAGAAACAAGGATGCGCTCCCTGTCGCCGCCTGCCTGGTAAAAATGGGCATAGCTGTTGAACACCCTGGTGGAGATGCCTGAAAACAACAGCACATGCAGTTCGCGGTAGATCCTGATGGTCAGTTTTGTTTCCAGTACATTTTCATCGGGGTGAACCCAGCTGATACTGTCGAAAATCACCTGTAAGCCGAGCAGGTGACTGAACGAACCGGTCAAGCTGACCGACTTATGGTTTTTGAGGTATAGTTTGTAATTCAACTGCTGGATGATCGAAAAGCTGTTTCGCTTTTCATCATTCTGCGGGTTGACAAACCAACTCCCGCTCGTATTGACGGCGTAAGATAATTCCTGGCTCAACCTGTAACGGATCAACGGACGGTTTTCACCGGGCAGTTTTCCCAGTTTCGCTATCACGGAATCTTTCAAAACAAGGGTTTGAGAAAACAAGCCACTGGCCGACATGATCGCCAGCAAAAAGATGATTCGTCCGGTGATTTTGGAATGATCCACGCCGCATACTCATAAATCTTTAATTTTCAAACCTTCACTTTTTGAAAGATGCCACGATTCCTGCATATCCATATTCAGGTAAATGATCCGGATGCGGCTTGCAGCATTTTTCTCCACTGCCTTTTCAAGGTCAAAAAGCCGGTAGTTATATCTGCCAATGAATTTCGCCCACAGGATGACCAGTGTGAAATCGGGTTCATCAGGTGTGAATCTTTTGGCATCACCTGCACCAAAAGGGATGATGAAGGCAGTAAGATCCTGCAGGCGGAATGGTTTAATCCTGTATCCGATCGAATCGGGATGCAGCATTTCTATCTCTTTAGAACCTGCCCACTGGCATTTGGTTGTATCGCGCTCAAGAAGCATTCCCTGGCGGCTGAACAACATATGACTGAGCAGGTTTCTGCTTACCTCAGCATCTTTCATCAACATAAAAAAAGCGGACGAATCCCTGATAAGATACTGGTTGTAAACCGGGAAATGGTTTTTGTTTAGAAAATTCAGGAGGGTCGCGGACGACTCAATTCCAGGCTGGGTAATCCCATACTTCAGCTTCATGTAGCTTTTACAGCCGGTGTGCATCATCAATACTGCACAGAACAGGATTGAAAAAAAGAAAAAAAACCGTTTCATGATTGCTTATTTAAAAAGAAAAAGAGGATGTCCCGCTGAAGCGGGACATCCCCGGTTTACTGGCAGATTAAAGCTGGAAAGTTACCAAATAGGTCCCGTTGTTATACGAAACCGGGTAATCTCCGGGCTTGATCGTAAGAGGCGGTGATGTGCCCAGAGCCTTACACAGGCCATCAGGCAGGGGTGTAGGATCTTCAATGGTAATGGACGATTTTCCCTTGAAATGGATCAGAGACGCTCCGCCTTCATATTTGGTCAGTTCCGACTCCGCTACCTGGATCATAAGCTGGTTGCGTTCATTCAACTGAATTTTTACCGGACAACCAGGCTCTTCGGAGGATGTTTGCGCCAACTGATTTTCAATGCCGGCAGAAAATGTTATACACAATCCGAATCCTCGTTCGCAATTGAATTTCGGACGCTTAAAAACAATCCTGATATTGACCCATACTGGCAAATAAGATGCAACTGAAGGCATCGCAATTCTGTCGGCTGCCATGAGGGCATCTGAAATCAGCATCAACATTCCGATCAAACCGAGCAAATAAATTTTTTTCATAACCATCTGATATTTATATGTTAAACCTTTGGCTGTCACTTCTTCGCCGACAGCATGCGTCTGGCCGGTGTTTTTCAGAGCCACGGCCGGGCCCCTGAAGCATCCCTTTCTCTCCCGAGTTACGATGCGTTCGCTACACTACACTTCCATACGAAAAATCCTCCTATCCTTCAAATCCATAATTCCGTGAACAACCATCATTTTGCAATCACCAAATCCTCACGCACACATTAAAAAAAACAGTGAAACATTCAACCATACAGCACGGACATATTTGAAGGTTAATCGGGATTTTGGCAAAAGGTAATACGGTTTTTAAGAAAAAATTTCTCAACACCGCAAATAGCCCTTTAATCAAATAATTATCATTTATTTACAAGATAAGCTTGGAAATTATCCGGAAAATTTTTAGTATCTTTGCACCCGATTTTCAAGAATCATTGTTTCTCATGACCTGTATGCCGCCCTGAAAGACCTCTTTCCTGGCCGGCAGCATGGCGAAGGAGTTGATCAGGGGTAAAAAGGAATCAAACAGGAATCAAACAGGAGAAAAAAATGGAAAAAGCCAAAATTTTGTTTGTAGCGCAGGAGATCACACCATATTTAAAAGAGAGCCCCATGGGCCTGATCGGGAGGCACCTTCCCCAGGGGATCCAGGAACGGGGCAGGGAGATCAGGACATTCATGCCCCGCTACGGAAATATCAATGAGCGCAGGAACCAGCTTCACGAGGTCATCCGCCTTTCAGGTATGAACCTGATCATTGACGACACCGACCACCCCCTGATCATCAAGGTAGCCTCCATCCAGCAAGCCCGCATGCAGATATATTTCATTGACAATGAGGATTATTTTCAGCGAAAATATACCCTGCATGATAAAAACAATAAATTTTTCAGCGACAATGACGAACGTTCCATCTTTTTTTCGCGGGGCGTGATTGAGACGGTTAAAAAGTTAGGCTGGGGTCCTGACATCGTTCATTGCCATGGCTGGATGACGAGTCTCGTGCCGATCTACATCAAAAAAGCCTATTGTGACAACCCGCTGTTTGGTGAGACCAAGGTGGTCATTTCGATCTACGATGATGACTATGAAGAGGCTCTGCACAAGGATTTTGCACAAAAAATCAGGCTTGAGGGGATCAATTCACGCGATCTGAAACACTATAAAACACCTTCATACGTTAATGTGATGAAGGCAGCCATCGACTTCTCCGACGGCGTGATCATCGGTTCACCTACCGTGAATCCGGAAATCATCAGCTACCTCAGGGAAATTGAAAAACCATGGCTCGACTTTCAACCCATGGACCGTTACGTTGACGCCTACAATGAGTTTTACGACGAAATCCTCGTCAGCGACCCGGTCCCGGCCGAATAACCCATCCTGTTAATCCGAATCCGATTGAAGGCAACTGTAAAAAAACTCCCGGCACTTCCACTCTTCTTCACGCTGCTGCTGGTCGTCCTCTTCTCCTGCAACAAAGATCCTTACGAGATCGGGTTCGATCTGTTGCCTCCAACCGACACACTGAACGTGCGGACCACGGATACCTGCACAGTAGAAGCGTTCTCGGTGCTTATCGACTCTGTCAGGACCGACATGACAGCCTCCCTGCTATTCGGTTCCATGCTCGATCCGGCTTTCGGAAAGACCACCAGCAGTTTTTACACCCACCTTCGTTTATCGTCAGAAGAGGTAAATTTTGGCGATCAACCCGTTCTCGACAGCGTGGTGCTTGTATTGTTTTACAACAGCTGGTACGGTGACACCACGACCCGGCAGAACCTTAAGGTTTACGAAATCGAGGAAGATTTGTCATTCGACAGCATCCGCTATTCAAACCAGCATCTAAGAACCTATCCCCAGTTGCTCGCCAATTGTGATTTTTACCCACAGCCGACCGACAGCGTGGTGGTGGGAAAAGATACCCTGGCACCCCACCTCAGGATCAACCTGAGCAAATTCTCGAATTACCTCGGTAATAAGATACTCTATGCTCCTTCCGATGCACTTTCCAACAATACTGCTTTCACCAGTTTCTTCAAAGGGCTCTATGTGCAGTCGACCCCGGTGAACAGCGGCGGGGCGTTGCTTTCATTCGCAGTAACTGGCGCCACCTCGAAAATGATCCTCTATTTTCATGATGGGAAAGATCCAAGCAAAGACTCACTTTCATACGAGATCTTTATCAATGAAGCCTGCGCACGGTTCATGCACTATGATCACAACCGCTACCTCGATGCCGGTCAGGATCTCAAACGGCAGGTATTGAACCGCGATACGGCGTGGGGAGCCAAAAACCTGTTTTTACAAGGTCTGGGCGGTATCAGGGTCAAGGTGAAATTCCCTTATATGAAGAACTTCGGCAATGGAAAGATAGTCGCAATCAACGACGCGCTGCTTTTGTTGAAGAACTACGAGACCGACACCACTTACAAACCTCCTTCGAATCTTACCATGCTGAGGGTCGACAGTGCCGGCAGAATGGGTTACCTGATCGACGAGAACGAGGGCGCGGCCTATTTCGGCGGAAGCTACAACGCCACCTCGCGGACCTACTTCTTCAGAATTACGAGGCACATGCAAAAGGTCATCATGAATGAATATACCACTTCCTTCGACCTTTACATGTATGTGACCAACCCGCTCTCGAACACTTTTTCGCCCACGAGGATCATCCTGAACGGCTCACACGGAGCGTTACATGGCGATCAGGAGAACCGGCTCCGGCTGCAGGTGACGTATACCGTGCTTAATTAACCGGTAATTCCTTCCGGTTTTAAAATTATTGTATATTTGATTCAAAAAATTTAACGCCATGTGTGGAATTGTAGCTTATATTGGCCCGCAGGAGGCATACCCGATCCTCATGAAAGGATTGCACCGCCTGGAATACCGCGGTTACGACAGTGCCGGTGTGTGTATTATCAACGATGATATCCGCATTCATAAATGCAAGGGAAAAGTATCGGATCTGGAGGATCATGTGACCGGGGAGAACGTGTCGGGAACCATCGGGATGGCCCATACACGCTGGGCGACTCACGGTGAGCCGAGCACCATCAATGCCCATCCGCATATTTCGCAGCAAAAAACCCTTGCGCTGATCCACAACGGGATTATTGAGAATTATTCCGTTTTGCGCAGTGAGCTGAAGAACCGGGGGTACCAGTTTTCGAGCGAAACCGATACGGAGGTGCTTGTTCATCTGATCGAAGATATCATGATAAACGAAAAGGTGGCTGTGGAGGAGGCCGTGCGTATCGCCCTCAACCAGGTGATCGGCGCCTACGCCATCGTCATCCTTGCCAGGGAGTTCCCCGACAAGGTTATAGCCGCAAGGAAAGGAAGCCCGATGGTGATCGGCATAGGGCATGACGAGTTCTTCGTTGCTTCCGACGCCACACCGCTCATCGAATACACCGACCATGTTGTTTACCTCAACGACGAGGAGATTGCGATCATTGAGCGGGGCCGGGAGCTGAAAATAAAAACGATTAAAAACCAGATGCAGACCCCTTATGTGCAGAAGCTCGAGATGAGCCTCAGTGAGATCGAGAAGGGTGGTTTTGAACATTTCATGCTGAAGGAGATCTACGAGCAACCGAGGTCGATCCACGATTCGATGCGCGGCAGGCTGCACGTTGACCTGGGGCTTGTCACCCTTGGCGGGATCCGCGACTATGAGCAGAAGATACTCAATGCTAAACGCATCATCATCACCGCTTGCGGTACTTCGTGGCACGCCGGACTGGTTGGTGAATATCTGATCGAGGACCTGGCCCGCATACCGGTCGAGGTTGAATATTCTTCGGAATTCCGGTACCGCAACCCGGTGCTGAACGAGCACGACGTGGTGCTGGCCATTTCGCAGTCGGGAGAAACCGCTGATACGCTGGCTGCCATCGACCTGGCCAAGTCAAAGGGAGCGACCGTCCTTGGCATCTGCAACGTGGTTGGTTCCTCTATTGCCCGGGCCACCCATGCCGGGGTTTACACCCATGCCGGCCCCGAGATCGGAGTGGCCAGCACAAAGGCATTCACCGCCCAGGTGGCCGTATTGACCCTGATCGGGTTGCTGATCGCACAGCGCAAGGGAACCATTCCCGCCTCCGTATTCCAGAAAATACTGGTCGAGCTTGACAACATCCCCGCCAAGGTTGAGCGGATCCTGGCCCAGAATGAAAAGATAAGGGAAATCGCCCACATATACAAGGATGTGAAAAACTCACTCTATCTTGGCCGCGGTTACAACTTCCCCGTGGCCCTCGAAGGCGCCCTGAAGCTCAAGGAGATCTCCTATATCCATGCCGAGGGATACCCGGCCGCAGAGATGAAACACGGGCCTATCGCCCTGATCGACGAAATGATGCCGGTGGTGTTCATTGCCCCACGGCAGGGGATCTACGAAAAGGTGATCAGCAACATCGAGGAGGTAAAGGCCCGCAAGGGCAAGATCATTGCCATCGTAACCGAAGGCGACGAAACGGTGGAAGGGCTGGCCGATCACTACATCGAGATTCCCGACACCGAGGAGATGCTGTCGCCGCTCCTTGCCACCATTCCGCTGCAGTTGCTTTCGTACCACATCGCGGTGATGCGCGGCTGCAACGTAGACCAGCCCCGCAACCTCGCGAAGTCGGTGACGGTGGAGTAGTATCCAACGGGGACAGGTTGGTCGGGCGATTTCCAACGATTTTTTTGATTCTCATATAAACCGAACCTGAACAGGTTGGCGAAAACCCTTGCAGTCACTCCCAGACTAACTGCATCCACCGGAAACCTGTTTTCCATTCTTTTTACCATCCCCGGCGATCGTTTAAGGGTCATGTGCGATCGGTTAAGTTGTTCCTGTTTGGCTTTTCACTGAAGTACATTTGAAGAAAAGTGAGCAGTTCGCAGTTGGCAGCTCTCGTGTTGCTTTCGCTGAAAATCCCTTCACGTTCAAAAGAAAATTCCCTGCGCTAGTTAAAGTGGTTCATTTCGGTTTTTGCCGGACAGTATTTTAGCCGAAAACCGAAGACCTATGAAAAAAATTACACTTTTCCTCGTTGCATTGCTTGCAGTCGCTGCAATGCAGGCGCAAATCATTCGTGTGCCGGACGATTATCCCACGATCCAGCAAGGGATCAACGCTGCAACCCCGGGTGATACCGTCCTGGTTTCCGAGGGACGTTATTATGAACAGATCAACTTTGCAGGCAAGAAACCGTTGATGGTGGCAAGCCTGTTCCTGACCGACGGGGATAAAAACCATATCGCCAATACCATCATTGACGGAAGCCAGATAGCCAATTCAGACAGTGCATCGGTGGTTTATTTTTCTTCCGGGGTGGATACAACCTCAGTCCTTTGCGGATTTACCATAACGGGAGGTAAAGGGACTACGATCATTACGCCTGATTCAATATGGGGTGTGGCGCGCCAGGGAGGCGGTATATGGATATCAGGTTCAGGGGCAAAAATCAGGAATAACAATATCACTAAAAACAGTTGTGACGGAACTTTGCATGCCGGCGCCATTTGCTTTAACGGAGGAGGAATAGCGACTGATATTACCTTAGAACCAAAATGGATTGTCGTTGAAAACAACATCATTGACAGTAACTATCTTGTTTCAGATACAACTGGCATAAACAGTGGCGCAGGAATCCTGATCACCAATAACTGCAGGATCGCCGGCAATGTGATAAAAAACAACATGAGCACAATGTTGGTCTACACACCATATTGGTCGCAGGGAACAGGCGTATCGGTATTCGGAGTTCGCGAGTGGGGCCAGGAAATTGATGCCATCGTTAAGGACAATCTGTTCCTTTATAATGTCAATAATTCCATTTATGCATTTGGCGGAGGGATGAAAGCAGGAGGAGTAACACTGACCTGCATAAACAACCAGTTTACCGGGAACAGTCTTATCAGTAGTGTTGGTTCGATAAACGCCTGGGGTGCGGGACTTGAGGCCGGTGATCTTTTACCCGGTTCGGCCATCTCGCGAAATATTTTCCAGGAAAATTACAGCATTAATATCCATGCCGGGATGTACCTCTATCCTGGCCAGGATACTGTACTTGTTGAAAACAACTACTTTTTTAACAACATAGCGGAGACAAACGGTGGCGGTTGCGGTATCAGCAATCACTCCGCTCTTTTGCAAAACAACGTTTTCAGCGGCAACAAGGCTGGGAACAGAGGCGGAGCGATCTATCTGGAAAAATATTCAACGCTGAATGTAGCGCATATGGTCACACTGATCAACAATAGTTTCTCCGGGAACAAAGCCCACATGGGCGGCGCCATCTTTTCAAACGGCGCACACCCCGTGATACTTAATTCCGTCTTCTGGTTAGATTCGGCTGAGACAGGAAAAGAGGTCTACTGCTATTCGTCTGATACTGCTGAAGTGGCCCATTCCAACATCAGTCCTGAATTTATTTTTGGCAACTACCACGATGGGGGAGGCAATATGAACGAAGACCCGAAGTTTACCGGTAATAAATACCTCAACTCCTTTTATAACAGTCCCTGCATCGATCAGGGTGTCTCCAAATATATCCGCAGTGATGGCACATCGGTTCAAGCCCCGAACTATGATATTTACGGTCTGTCGAGGCCACGTGGTGCAGGTTTCGACATGGGAGCTTACGAGCATTCCCGGATCATTCATATCCCTGCAGATTTTCCTGCCATCCAGCAGGGAATCGTTGCTGCAAACCCGGGTGATACCGTCCTGGTTTCCGACGGAATTTATTACGAACAGATCAATTTCCTTGGCAAGAAACCGCTGATGGTGGCGAGCGAATACCTGACGGACGGTGATACAAACCACATAGCCAACACAATCATCGATGGCAGCCGGTTAACCAATCCCGACAGTGCCTCGGTGGTTTATTTTATCTCCGGCGAGGACACTTCCTCTGTTTTATGCGGATTCACCATTCAGAACGGCCAAGGCACATCCTGGTTTTGGGAAGGATATGAAAGTCTTGGGGGCGGAGGTATCTACGTGGCCCAGTCAACGGCTAAGATCAGTCATAATATCATTACCAACAATACACTGGATGACACCACCATGCCTGATTTCTCAGGGGGTTGCGGTGGGGGTATACACGTATCCTATGGATTTCCCGGAACAGTAGTGATAGAGGAGAACAAAATATTGTCAAACAATGTCATCACAAATCACCTATGGACTGAAGGAGGCGGTATTTATGTGTTCGGGGCTCATTCCATGATCAGGAACAATCTCGTTACAAACAATAGTTCAACGAACACAAACGACACCACCGAGTGGGCTCATGGAAGCGCTGCAGGCATCATTTGTGAAGGAGATACCGCTTTGGTGCTGGCCATCGTTACCGGAAACCTGATACAGAACAATATAGCCACAGGCGGGTGGATCGGTTACGGCGGCGGAATGGCTTTGTGGTTGCTGGCCGAAGGATCGCTCATAAAAGATAATCACCTGATCAATAATTCAAACAATTGGTACGGTGGAGGGTTGGACCTGGTCGCTAACGATATCAATGTCAGGATTGATGGCAACTATTTCTTTGGAAATTCAGCAGCTTATGGCGGAGCCGTTGATTCGTGGGATTATGGCAGTAACCATTGCCTGGTCAATAATGTATTTCGTGGCAATAATGCAACCGAAGAAGGCGGTGCGATATGGCTCAGACTTGAAGAAGGCAATACGGGTTATTATGCCAGCATGATCAACAATACTTTCTCCGGAAACCATGCCGGTTCCAAAGGAGGAGCAATCTATTCATGGGATTACAATCCGGTGATTGTCAATTCAGTCTTCTGGGAAAACACCGCTCCTGATGGAAATGTCATTGCCATTGATACCGGTTATGCTGAAATTGCCTACAGTGACATCGACACCCTTAAAATCTCCGGTGAGAAAATAATTGGCGGGGGAAACATCAACGCCGATCCGCTGTTCAGCGATTATTTACTGCTGACCACCGAACACTGGAGCCCGGTTGTTGATAAGGGTGTGGAGAAATATGTATGTGCTCAGGGACAGACCGTGTTTTGTCCTGAGAACGACATTCTCGGAATTCCGCGGCCTGTCGGATCAGGATATGACATGGGAGCCTATGATATCAAAGGATGGGGACAGGGATTGGTAAAAATTACGAATGACGAATTACGAATGATGAATTATCCGAATCCGTTCAGGGCATCAACGACCTTTGAGTATACGCTGACCGAACCTGTGCATGTCAGGCTTCAGGTATTCAATTCACTCGGACACCTGGTGGCAGAGCCTGTAAATTACATTCAGCCAAACGGGAAACAAACGGTAATCTGGAATAGCGGAGACCTTCCGGCAGGCATGTATCTCTACTTTATCCAGGCGGGAAATGCCGAGCGGGGAGGAAAAACCGTCAAGAAGTAGTTTCCAACTACCTACTGCCTACTGCCTGCTGCCTACTAAACTTGCATTCCGCCATGAATTTGCGTACATTTGAGGAGAATAATATCGAAAACATGCTTCGCACGATCATCATTGACGACGAAGATCTTGTGCGCGAAGCCATCAGGAGACTGCTGGCCATGTACTGCCCCCAGGTGAAACTCATCGGGGAGACCCATAGCGTTACAAGCGGATTGAAGATGATCCGTGATCTCCATCCCCACCTTGTTCTGCTTGATGTAAGGATGGATGACGGTACCGGGTTTGACCTGCTGCACCAGTTTGAGAACATCGATTTCAGGGTGATTTTTATCACGGCGTATGAAAAATATGCCGTTGAAGCATTCCGGTTTGCAGCCGTTGATTTCCTGCTTAAACCCATCAATCCGGAGGATCTCATGAACGCGGTCAGACGGGCCGAGACGCTGATCCAGGAACATTTCAACTCCCAGCTCCAGGCACTGGAGGAGAACCTCAGGACCGAATTCAGGCAGAAAAAGAAGATCGTGCTCAGGACACAGGAAAATGTGCACCTCGTTGAACTGCAACACATCACCTTTTGCGAATCGGAAGGAAGCTATACGTTCATCAACACAGCCAATGGCGACAGGATCCTCATCACACGCACCCTGAAAGATTTCGACGACATGTTCTGCGACAGCGGATTTTACCGCGTTCACAAGTCATACCTGGTCAATCTGACCCAGATCAAGCGGTTTGAAAAACATGAAGGCGGATATATCATATTGAACAATGACCAGAAAATACCGGTGGCATCGAGGAAAAGAGAGGAGCTGCTGGAGTTGTTTGAGAAACTATAGTAGGCAATAGGCAATGAAACTATTCACTACCATTCTTGTACTTCTCCTCTCGATCTGCATACAAGGCCAGATCCCCTTCAATGTAAAACAGAAAAAGATCGACAACCTCCTCACCCGGTTAAAAACAGTACACGATACTGCCTATGTAAATACCCTGAACAACCTTTCGCTGAACCTTACCGACCGGAACTTTGATTCGGCATACCGGTATGCGCAGCAAGCCCTTGCCTGGGCAAGGCACTATAAATACAAAAGAGGGGAGGCCATCGCTTATTATAACACAGGGAACAGCTATTTTGTGAAAATGGATCTGAAGGCTGCACTTGAACAGTATTTCAGGGCCCTTCGCATCCTCGAACCCTCAGGCCCTTCCAGCGACCTCCTTTTCCTCTATTTCCAGATGGGTTATATCAACAGCCTGGTTCCCAATAATGACCGGGCCGTTCTGTGTTTTCAGAAAGCGTTGAGCACTTCCCGGGTGATCAGGGATCCCTACTGGGGGCCGTACGTTGCCTGTTTTGAAATAGCGAACTATTACTGGCAATGCAGCTGGAGCGCCGAGAAGGAACTTTCTGGGAGATATCTCGACAGCGCTTACAGTTATAGTCTCAGGGCTTTTGATTTCGTTCCGTATGACACGATCCGGGATCTTGACAACCTGATAGATTGCCTGACAACAAAAGGGAATATCCTGAATCATATGCTCGATTCGACTTCATACGAACCACTCTCGCTGGCGCTTCATCTGGCGATAAAATTAAAGAGAACCAGGGCATGTTCCCGGGAATTTCTCGAAATTGATGATTCCACTGCATTCGATTGGTTTATCGGATTTGCGTACGGTAACCTCTCACAATATTACATGAATTTTCCCGGTGATCTTGATCAGGCCGAAGATTACCTTGTGCAATCACTGGCCCACCACCGGATGACGCCACACATAGAATCGGTCGCGGCCACCCTTGACGGACTGGGCTGGATCGCAAAGGAACGGAAACAATACTGCAAAGCTTTACAGTGTTTCCTGGAGTCTGAAAAACTGTGTGACACCTTTCTGACGGATGAAAACAGGCGGAGGCACTGTCCGGCATGGACCCGGCTGAGGTTTATCCTTCATACCAAGGATAGGCAGGCAGGTAACTACGAAATGCTTTCAGATCTTTTTCAGACTACCGGAAACCTGGGAAAAGCCCTTGAATATCAAAAAAAGAAAGAGAAGCTGAGAAGAAGCATCACCATGACTGAATCGGTATACCAGATGAACATCATGCAAACCCATTTCGAAAACGAGCAAAATGGTTTTCGGGTTGCTGCCTTATTGCGCGATAATGAACTTCAAAAAATGAATCTCGTCCGCACGCGGATCCTTTTCGGGAGTTCAGGAGCACTTGCGCTGGCGGGTTTGTTTGCCATCATCTTTTACTTACAGCGCAACAAATTACAGACAAAACAGAAATCGCTTTTGCTGGAACAGAAACTCCTCCGCAGCCAGATGAACCCCCACTTCATTTTCAATTCACTGACCAACATCCAGAATTTCATTCTGACCGAGAAGCCTGAAAAAGCCAATATTTACCTTGCCAAATTCGCGGTCCTGGTCAGGAATATCCTGGATAACTCAGTGGAAGAATATATTATGCTGGATAAAGAGATCAGCACGATAGAAAATTACCTTGAACTGCAAAAGATCCGGTATTCCGGAAAGTTCGAATACCGGATCCATATCGAGGATGAAATCGATGCCGAAGCCATCAGGATACCGCCCATGCTGGCTCAGCCATTCATTGAGAACTCCATCGAGCACGGCATCAAGCACCGGGAAACACCGGGCCATATCGATATCCGCTTCAGTCTCAAAGACCATCTCCTGGTTTTCGAGGTGGAGGATGACGGCATCGGCAGGCAGAAAGCCCGCGAGATCGTCACTCAGAGAGATCCTGAGCATAAAAGCATGGCCACTTCACTCACCCGTGAACGTCTGGCCAACCTCAACCGGAAGCTGCAGCGCAAGATCGTCCTCGAGATTACTGATTTGAAAAACGCACTCGGCGAGGTGGCAGGGACGAGGGTGATGTTTGGGATACCTGTCGGGCAGTAGGCAGTTGGCAGTGGGCAGTGGGCAGTTGGCAGTGGGGGTCGGTCGATTATAAGGCCCTGGTATTTTCAGATGACTCCGGCACCCAGTGCGAAGGAAATTATCATCAGCAGGATGGAAACAACGACCTGGATGAACCGCAGGGTGATCTTATGAAGCAGCTTACGGCTCAGCATGGCGCCTGCAACGGCCGTTAGAATGGCGAATGCCAGCAGGCGCCAAAATCGGAAGACCGGGGAGCTTTCCGGCTACTATCGTTTGGTTGAGAGCAACCGGAACCGGGATAACAGAATATGTCATCGGACAGCGGAGTAGGTTCCCATGTGGCTCCTCCATGTAACTTTTTCCTCCTTTCAACTTACGAAAATGTCGTTCAACGTGGCATGAGCGTCACTATTTTATACTTTTTATAAGCTGTTGATATAGTCCATGACTTCAGGTGCCCGAAGTGGTTTGATCAGATTAAAATGATCAACCCAGTCCTGGATGCTGAGTGGTCGGTTTACGTTTCCGTTATGAAACTGTGCCGAATTAAGGTTCACCAGACCGTCGTTCTCATCCAGCGGGAAAAGCGTGCGGAACAGGTCGAACCCGAGTTTATCGACCGCTGCATAATAGCTTTCGTTCCATGTCCAGGTCAGGCTACCCCATGATAAAACCCACTTGCCTCCCATTCTTCCGGCGATGGCATAATATTTACTACGGTTCGCGCTGTCGAGCGGGTGATGCAGGATGTACTGGATATAACCGTCGGAAGGATACATGTTACGCGGCCCCGGGTAATTCGCAATGCACACGAAATTGATAAGATTGACCAGGGGGGTTCCCAGGTGAGGCGTTCCGAGGGTTACAAGTTTTGTAATCGCACCGCCACTTACAACATAGCCACGTGAAACCAATCCGCCCATCGAGTGGCCGATCAGGATGGGTGGCTGGGAAAACCCGGCTGAATCGACATCGTGCTTCAGCTGCCTCCCGTTGATAATGATCGAGTCTTTCCAGTTATATTGATATTCGTAAACATTATGTCTGGCTTTGAAATCGGCGCTCAGGTTCAGTACGATGGTATCCCAGTTGGTCATCGACCCGTCCATCCCGTGTATAAAAATAACCGGGGGACCCGTGGGATTCGGCGCTGACGAGACCTGCCGGAACACATGAGCATTGACATTATAGTTCGGAACACAATGCCAGTCGCCGATTCCCATGAGATTCGCACCGGTACTGTCGCCAGAACGCAGGGCAGCGTTTCTTACAAACTTACCGGAAATGACTGCAGGCTTAACGGCTGACCCAACGGTTGCCCTGAAGTGGAAAGTATGTTCGCTGTTATCCATGTTAGCATGGAAAATAAACACTCCGTTGGTCAGCGTGCCGGCAATGGCCCCGTTTACCAGTGTACCTGAATCGTTAAGTGCAATGTCGCCGGTGACGATACTTCCTTTCTGGCTAAACGTCATCTGATAAAATTTCTCAGGTTCACCGTTCGCGCCTCCCGGCATCATCAATTCATAATGCCCTGAAACATTGCCATCTGCCGGGTTTTCGTCACTGCTCTTTTTGCAGCTTATGATGGTCATTATGATGAGGAGCGCCGCTAATCCTGCAACAACACCTGTCGTTTTATCTCTTTTTTCCATAAATCAGATAATCAATTGTTACGGCAGATTTCCATATCCTGAGGGCACATACTGCAGGTTAATATCCAGGCTTACATTCATCGAATAGGAGTTCGCCGGATTGTGGTTGGTCCAGTACCAGTACAGGAGCGGATTCTGGCCGCTCACAGGGTGCACCTCCACTCCGCTATAACTGCCGGTTGAAGGGCCTACCATGGTCTTCTGCACCAAATGATTTGCGTTGTCGGGATACGAAAGCGCCCACATGGTTCCGTTGCAGTTGTTGTTCCCTCCTGTTGCGTCGGAAAAACCTTGTGCAACAATAAAACCGAAGGAATACTGTTCGTTCACTCCCAGCTCGCTATACATCCAGTATTTTGTAAATGAGTTCATTGCCGGCGGATTTCCATCGGCTGAAACGGTAAAACCATTCATTCCGTTCACCACCCATGTGTTGCCGGTTTTATCGAAAGGTTTCCGGAAATTCAGCTTCATCGATTTACCCTGGTCTGTAACAAACCCGCTCTTATAGTTATCCGTATAATCGTCGTATTTACCTGTGAAACTGTGCCACTGAGAAATGGTAAGCCCCCAGTTGCATAGATAAGCCCAGTCCCATTCAGTCAGTTGCTTGTACTGATAGTTCTGTACCTGCTGAGGATCGGGAATGAACAGTTGCGTTGAATTCCTGTCGGTAAAATAGAGCTTCATGAACCCCCATCTCCAGGCTCCTGCCAGAAAGGAAAATTTCATCGTGCAACTGCTTGTCTTGCTGGCGGATGTCTGGCCGGGATTCAGAGGATTGAAATAGAGCGGGGTCACAGTTCCCTGTATGGGACTCATGTGAAACCAGGGATAACTGGTGCTCCCGTTATCCACAATTTTGACGGCCTGCGGACTGCAGGTGTAGGTATGGCCTGCATCTTCCATCTGCTCATAATGGTAGATCACCCAGTTATAATCGGCGCCATATTTCAGGGTGTAGTCGTTGCCGTTGCTGAGCCAGTAGGTGTAAGGTATTTGTGAAGGCAGGTTCACAGTTCTGGGCCTGGCCAGGACCACTCCTCCCATCGTGATATCGAAAGCGGGAACGGTCGCTTTTTCCATATTGTTGTACATCGGGAGTATGATAGATCCGCAGTAGGTGGGATACGGCTGGCTGATGGCTATCAGGTAGGTATTGGCCAGGAATCTTGCCCGCGACAGGATTTTCATGGCAACGGGATCAGGGGCCAGCCCGGCCAGGTTATATGACATGTCATAGTTATATTGCGATGCATAGCGGTAGTCATAGGCGTTGATCACATAATAATCGACCACGCTCAGAAACTTGTCGAGTTGCTGCCTGATCAGCGGCACAAAACTGTTCAACATGAAGGCATTCGCGAGCACACCTGTGCTATCCCTGTAATTATCGGCATTCTGCTGAACCGTTGCGGCCATGAATTCATAGTTAAGATAATACTGGAAGTAGTTTTCAATTAGTTCATATCCTTTGATGAACCTTGATGTATCGGTGTATGCTCCGGAATTCTTTAACATAACCCAGTGTGTGAATCCGTCGAGAATGGACGATATCGTGGTGGTCCCCATCAGGTAACTGTTGAACTGGGTGAGTGCATTGGTCATGCTGCCGCTTGCAATAATGTTATCGGAATACTGTTTTGTGTAAGGATTTTGCGGATTGGGTCCAACAACCAGAATCTGCATGTCGGCATCTGTAATGAGCCCTTTCTGGTAACGTATTCCATTATATGAGTAGTATTTCAGACCGTTTATGGTGCCAGAATCGCTGTAGGCGTTCTGGACCGCCGTAACCGAGGGTTGAAGGGCATTGACCGAGATCTGGTTGATGATCTCCTGTGTGGAAATCTGCATTTGCAAGGCAAGGGCCTCCAGTTCCGATTGGATCTGGCCCAACTCGTTCTGAATTTCGTTCAGCTTACTGTTCAGTTCTGCCATCTCCTGCTTGTGCTGAAAATAGTCGAAGACCTTATTGAGGGTTTCGAACACCGACATGATCTCAAGCTGTGACTGCTTGGTGTGAACGCTTCCGGTAAATATGCTTTGGATCACCGCCGATGGAAAGAGAAGATTATTCTGAATCTCATACGGCGTCCTGAGAAGCAGTTTGTTGTCATGAAATACGATCGGTTTGGTTGTGTCCCAGGGTGGCGGGTTGGGGGTTGGTTCAGGATCGCTGTCGGTTGATTTCTTACAGGCGCTCAGCGCTGCTATAAAGCCGATCAGCAGGATCAGCATAATCAGGGTACGATTGCTAATTTTCATATGTACATGGTTTTTAATTTTATTGATCACTTGGATAGAGGAACTTTATGACTCCATTTTTTGACAACGGCCAGGAGCTCAGTCCGGCCAACCGGTTTCGACAAAAATTCTTTACAACCCCAGGCCATGGCCAGTGATACTGCAGCAAGGCTGAACCCCGCTATGAGGATAAAAATTAAAGGCGGAAACCTGTCGGAGCGAAGATGTTGCGTGATGAGGTGATTGTTTTTTCCCGGAAGGCTCACATCGAGCAGCACAATGTTAACAGGTGGAAGCGATGAACAGCGCAGCAAAGCATCTTCGCCCGAACAAACACGCTCTACATTATATCCTTCCTGCAACAATGTTGCTTCCATCTGCAGATAATGATCATCGTGGTTATCGGCAATAAGGACGGTAGTTGACACAGGAGTTCCGGTTTGGGTTTGACACTGTGATTGACTCAGGTAAAGATACCATGACCATAGGCGGATGTCAATAATGGAAGCAGAAAATTTGCTTATATTTTCATTAGTGCTAAATCATAAATATTTGATATTATGACATATACTTCATGAATGTCATTTGGTCCGACAGTTCGTATACAGAACTAATAAACTGATATAAAATCACATACGGATTTCATATAGAAAAAAAAGGAAGGGAACAGCTGTTACAGTTGGATGAGATAACTGGTCAGGCTCTCTTTCGGGTCGAGGTTGAGTTTTTTACGGATATGGTGACGGGTGATCACAACCGTTGACGGCGAAAGGTTTGCAATCTGGGCAATTCCTTTTGAGGAAAGGTTTAAACGCAGCAGGGCACAAACCTGGAGTTCGCTGCGCGTCAGGTCGGGACTGAGGGCGAGCAGTTTTTCATAAAATCCACCATGTATCTGCTTGAAGACAACCTCAAAGTCGTTCATCGGACTCTTTGAAGCATCGCGCATGATCTCCGACATCAATTGTCCGAATTCAGCCTGGTCTGTTTTTTTGGGAAAACGATACTGGAATTGGCCAAGTTTTTCCTGAACTGATTGATTCACCTGATTGAGCCGGGTTGCTATCAGCGATTGGTATACCAATTCCTGTTCCTTCAGATTAACCTCAAGTCCGAGACGTTCAACCTCCTCTTCTTTGAGCTTATGTTCCAGGGTTTTCTTTTCGAGCTCGGCTTCTTTCAGCAACATCTCCTGCTTCGCCTGAAGCGCCTGTTGCTCCGCCAGTCTTCGCTTCTGGTCACTTTGCCGTTTTCTGAAAAAAAGAAAAATAACCAGTGTCGACACAAGGAGAAGCAATGCGAGCGATGTTAAGGCAATAATAATATTTCGCGATTTCTGCAACCTCACATGGGTGTTCAGGGTAATGATTTTTGATTCCAATACCTGCTTTTCATACAGGGCCTGGTATTTCACTACGGCATCCTCCCGGGAAATGGTCTTAAGGCTATCGTTCAAATGATCCCATTTTTTAAAGTAGCCGAGGGCGAGATCGATGTTGCGAAGTTGCATGTTTCCCTCGAAGGCTTCACGGTAAAACATGACCAGGTCGGCGTTGAGTTTATTCTGTTCAGCCAACAGGATGGCTTCTTTAAAATGGGCATTTGCTTTCGAAGAATTTTTCCTTATTGTTTCAATCAGCCCCAATTGGTTCAGGCTGTACATCTGTCCCTGAATGATATTGTTTTCTCTGCTGAGCCGCAGCACTTCATTATATGACTTTTCTGCTTCAACCAATTTCCCCTGGTCTTTCAGATAGTTTGCATAATTGAATTTTACTGGCAACAGGTTGTTTATGTTGCCATAAGCTGTCACTATCTTAAGCGCTTCCTGATAATAGAATTGTGCCGAGTCTGAATCCATCATCATGTGAGATACCGCCAGATTGGTTAAATCTGTCCCCGACTCCAAAATATTACCAGACTTTTGGTTGAACAGAATGGCATGGTTGTAATACTCATTTGCCTTGATATATTGACCCTGTCCAAGAAAGAGATTGCCGACATTCCGGTAAATCTGAGCTGAATTTTCCAGTTCTGATCGATTTTCGTAATACCGGGCAGCTTCCAGAAAACATTTCATCGCACTGTCGGTTTGTCCGTTACGACTGTAGAACAGACCAATATTAGCTGAAAAACCGGCCACATAATTGCTGTCTCCGACGGCCCTTGCCAGCATCAGTCCTTTCCGGTACCAGAAACCAACTGAATCGTTCGATCCAATTTCAACAAATAGTGTCCCGAGTGTGTTGCAGGTTTCAAGGATCTTAAGTGTGTCGCTGATCTTAAATGCAAGAAGCTGCATTTTCCGGTAATAGAAGAGCGCCGAATCATTCTTCTTTGCATTCTGGAAAGCCTTACCCCGAAGAAAAGCTGCCGTATGCCGGCGGGAGTCGTCACCGCTTTTTGCAGCCATGCGATAAAGTTCCTCAGAGGTTATCAAAGCGCTGTCGACACTTGTTTTTAACCTGCTATTCATTACCAAAACCAACGAATCGAAGGTCTCCTCACGCTTTACCTGCTTCCCGGAATTGCAACCAGTAATTATTAATAGGATTAAAAGAACCAGCGGAAAATTTGGAAAAGGAAAGGCAACGAATCCGGATCTCATTGACAAATGTCGTTTTCAGAGGTTCACCGGATCAAATATAATGATAAGTTAATTGCCGAAGACCTTTTTCAATATTTCCGTGGTTCGTGCCACAGGGTCCTTGCGGATTAGTTTCTCCTCCTTGGCTACCATGACAAACAATCCCTCAATGGCCTTGTCGGTGACATACCCTGCCAGGTCGGGATTCATTTTGGTTACAAAAGGGATTTGGTTGTATGTAGTTATGACATCCGACCATAACCTCGTGGCATTTACCTTATCGAGCGAAGCCTGGATGACCGGCCGAAATTTTGATTTCAATTCGGGGGATGTGGTGCGCTCGAGGTAACGGGTGGCTGCATCATCGGCTCCCTTTACGATCTGCAGGGCATCGTTGACAGACATGCCCTTGATGGCCGCCACAAAAATGGGCGCCGCATCTTTCGCTGCATCCTCGGCTGCACGGTTGAGCGACAGAACCACCTCTTCCACCTGGTTGCCCAACCCGAGACCTCTCAGTTTGGTTTCAATGGTCTTTGCCTCGGGAGGAAACGGAATCTTAATCTGCGGATTCGCGAAATAGCCATCCTGTTTCGAAACGATCGCCACCCCTGTCTCGGCGCCCTTGATAAGCGCTTCGCGGATGCCGGAAACAGCATCCGCTTCCGTGATCCCTCCCTTCGACGGGGAGATGATTTTCATGGCCTCATTGAAGATCTGCGCCTTCCCTTGAGTGCCTAAGGCAAGAGAGAGGACAAGTACGAAAAAAAAAGTCAGTTTCTTCATAGTTCAGGTTTGTTGGATCCTGCAGTACAATCTGTTAACATTAAGGATAACGCCTGAAATGGCAAAAAAGTACACCGGGGCCGCAGTTGACTTGCCAACCAAGGCCCCGGATTATGCTATGGTGCATTATAAGGGAATAATCGGTTCCCGTCACCCGTCACGCGTCACGATATTACAGTCTCCCTGCTACCGCATCCCAGTCGACAAGCTTCCAGAAGTCGGCGATATAGTCGGGACGGACATTCTGCTTATCGAGGTAATAGGCGTGTTCCCAAACATCGCAGGTAAGCAGCGGCGTGGCTCCGTGTTTCATCGGGTTGCCGGCATTGCTTTCCTGGACGATCTCCAGTTTGCCGTCATCTTTCCTGATCAACCAGGCCCAGCCGGAGCCGAAGAGGGTGGCGGCTGCATTCGAAAATTTCTCCTTGAATTCGGCAAAAGAACCGAAGTTGTTGAGGATTGCCACGGCCAGCTCACCGACGGGTTCACCCCCGCCCTGCGGTTTCAGGCAGTTCCAGTAGAACGTATGGTTCCACACCTGGGCGCCGTTGTTGAAGATGCCGCCGGAGGAGCGCATCACGATGTCGTCGAGCGACGCATTTTCGAATTCGGTGCCGGGGATCAGCTTGTTCAGGTTGTTCACGTAGGCCTGGTGATGTTTGCCATGGTGATACTCGATGGTCTTCTTTGAAATATAGGGTTCCAGGGCGTCGTGCGCGTAAGGAAGCTTCGGAAGTTCGTGTGTCATAGGTGTTTTATTTTAAGTTAATAATTGCAAAGATAACCATTTAGATTTAATCAGGAAGACTAAAGACGGTTTTAAACCCGTCTCTACATCCGGGCGCCGGTATCCCGCTCACCCGTTTACCTGTTCACCCGCTCACCTGTTCACTTTTTCCCCACACCCCCCTGTAGAATTTCAACGGCTTTCAGGAAACCGGGATCGATGGTATTCAGGATCGGGAAAAATCCTTCGTTGTCGAGGATGTTGCGCCCGATATAGGCTTTCAGCATGGTCTTCACGTAGTGGTCGGATTTGGCCAGGTCCTTTCCTTCGCGTTTCACCCCTTTCGATTCGGCATACTTTACAAACCCGTTATAAAATTCACCGGTGATGGTGAACTGCTGATCAAATTGGTCCACATCCCTGAACCTTTCAAGCCGGGGCCGGTTCTGATCGGTATAGTCGAAGGCGTACTGGTACACCAGGCCCTTATTGATGCAGCGGGTATAGTATAGCAGGGCCGAGTCGGTTTCAACCGGCACATACACATCGGGCATGATGCCGCCCCCTCCGTAGACGATCTTTCCGCCGGGCGTGCGGTATTTAAGCGAATCAGGGAACTTTATCGAGTCGGGGTGCTCGAGTTCGCGGTTCATCATCCTGTGAAGGAAATCGTTGTGGTAAACTTCGAGACCATCCTTGTACGGGCGCTGGATGCAGCGTCCGGTGGGTGTGTAATAGCGGGCTACGGTCAGCCTCAGTGCGCTGCCGTCTTTGAAATCGAGTTGCTCCTGGACCAGTCCTTTCCCGAACGAACGCCTTCCGGCAATGATGCCCCGGTCGTTATCCTGCACGGCGCCGGCTACAATTTCGGCCGCAGATGCCGTGCCCTCATCGACCAGGATTACCAGGTCGCCCTGTTCGAACAAACCATCATTGCGTGCCATGGCTGTCTCACGCTGGTGATGGGCACCTTCGGTATAGACGATGAGCTCCCCTTTCCGCAGAAATTCATCCGATAACCGGATGGCCGCCTGGAGATACCCGCCGCCGTTGCCCCTGAGGTCGAGGATAAGCTTCTTCATGCCATCATTGAGGAGCGATTCGATGGCGTTTTTAACTTCATCGTAGGTGGTGGCCGAAAAATTGTTCAGCCTGATATACCCGATCCCGGGCTCCGGCATGTAGGCGATATCCATGCTGTAGGTCGGGATTACATCGCGGGTGATGACAAAGTTCAGCAGCTCTCTGACCCCACGGCGGAAGATGCTTACCTCCACCTCGGTTCCTTTGGGACCTTTCAGTTTACGCATCACATCATTGGTGGATATCTTGATGCCAGCGATGTTTTTCCCATCCACGGCCACAATACGATCGCCGGCCCTGATGCCGATCTTTTCCGACGGACCGCCGGCAATCGGGGTAATCACCGCCACCGTGTCGTTTTCAATACGGAATTGCACCCCTATGCCTTCGAAACTTCCAAGCAGGGGGTCATTGGCTTCGTGAAACTCGGCGGCCGAGATGAATACCGAATGGGGGTCGAGTTTTTCGAGCAGACCACTGATGGCCTTTTCCTCCAAAGTTGCCAGGCTGATCGTATCGACATAATGATCTTCGACATACTGCAGAATTTGTTTGACTTTATCGTCAGATCGTGACGAGATGAAACTTCCGGTCCGTCCTGCCAGTATCAGACCCAGGACGATCCCGCCGATGAGCACCAGTGCAAACCAGAGCGGCAGGTAGGGGTTGTGTTTTCTTTCCATGGTGCAAAGATACCGAAGGAATTGATATGGTGAACGGGTGAACGGGTGAACAGGAAAACAGGAAAACAGTTGAACAGGAGGAGAATGGTTATTTTTTCCGATATTTGTAACGGAATCCTGGCAAACCTCGCTGAAAATGCATTCCTTAAAAACCTGAACAACCTACACACCTCCCCGAAAATGACCAGCATTATACACCGATCTTACGAGAAATACAAGATTGTTAAGGTTACCGCTTTATTATTTCTATGGCTGATGACCCTGCCGGGGATTGCCCAGTTTCCGGAAAAACCGTATGCCAACAGTCACTATCTGACCATCGACTCGGTATTGCTGCACTACCGGGTGTGGAACGGAAATCTGCCCGATCCCTCGGGTCACGTCATCCTGATACACGGATTCATTGGCTCCACCTATTGCTGGCGTATGAATGCCGATGCGCTGGCAGCTGAAGGATACCGGGTCATTGCGGTCGATCTCCCTTCGTTCGGGTATTCGGCCCGTTCGCTCACCTTCAACCAGTCGCAGAGCAGCCGGGGATTGCTTCTCTGGCACCTGCTCGACTCGATTGACGGGGACCGGCCGGAAAAATGGAACATCTGCGGACATTCCATGGGAGGCGGATCTGCCGAAGCGATGGCCCTGATACGTCCGCAACAGACCAGGTCGCTCATGATCGTTGCCGGGATGGTTTTTATAAAAAACAACAACATCGAGACCCAGTTCACCTTATTGGCCAAGCAGAAGCAGTACAACCAGATCATGGTCTCGTACATGGAACGAAGCCTGATCACTTACAAATCGGTACGGAACGCCCTGAAAAAAAACTACCGGCACGTTCCCGATTCAACCGTGGTCATGAACTACCTGAAGCCATTGCTGTTCGAAGGAACCGCACCAAGCGTTCTCAATGTGTGGGCCAATGCCCGGGAGATCATGCCGCTGAATGCCGACAGCCTGAAACCAATCCCGGTCATGCTGGTATGGGGGAATAAGGACAGGACCATCTATCTCAGGAATGGCAGGCGATTTGCCGAGAAGGTTCCCCATGCCGAGCTGATCATCATAAACCGGGCGGGTCATTCACCTATGGAGACCCACCCGGATATGTTCAACTCAATTTACCTAAGCTTCCTGAAAAGGAAAATGTAGCCCAATTATTATCCAAGCTGTTCCGATGATTTCCTGCTGACAGTCAGGAACTGTCCGGTTATTTTTTCTCCGGGCTGCTCTTTTCCTTTTTGTCTGAAAGCATGAATTTCACCGGAAGCATAAAAGAAACATTGACCGGTTTGCCCTTGATCTGGCCGGGATTCCATTTGGGCATCATGTTTACAACGCGCAGTGCCTCCTCATCGCAACCGCTTCCGATCCCTCTGTGGATCTTTGCATCCCTGATCGCCCCTTCAGGGCTAACAATAAAAGAAACATAAACCGTTCCCTGCAGTTTCTTTGATTTGGCTGCTTCGGGGTACTTGATATTCTGGACAAGAAAAATGATCATTGCTTCAGTTCCGCCCGGGTAGGTGGGCATTTTCTCAACCACTGAATACACCGTTGAGCCGTCCTGTGCTGATTTCTGCTGCTTTTCCTTATCCTGCTGCATGTCATACATCGCGATCTGCATCTGCTGTTGCTTCAATTGCTCCTCCTTTAGTTTCACCTGGTACTCTTTTGTAGCCTCAACAGCGGCTTTATTTTCTCCCAGATCCTTTTCCTTCATTTGCATCTGATACTCCTTTTCTGCCAGGGCTTTTGCTTTCTCTTCCTGCTGCTGCTTTTCTTTCAGTTGTGCCTGGTACTCCTTCTCTGCAGCCGACTGTTTCTGTTGCATTTGCTCCTGCTTTTGTTTCTGCTCTTTGCCTGCCTTGTCCTGGGGAGTCAGAAATATCTCCCCTTCTCCGGAGGTAAGGGCTGTTTGCTCACTGCCTGCCGCGACTAAAACACGGTCGGTAAGTGAACTCGCGGTAAACACTATCAACAGGGCAAATATGGCTGGGAAAGCAAGTAACATCTTGACCCTGGCCCATTTTGCTGATTTTAATTTTGTCATCATAACAATTCGTTTTTTTAACAATGAAACATTGAAACTGTTGGTCAGGTCATTCACCCGGATGCCCATGGATTCATCCAGAATCATTTGCTGATATTGTGAAGTGCTGATGCCGGTTTGCAAAACCCCCTCATCAGCAAGAAATTCGTGAAGGCTCCTGAACTCACGCGAAAGGAGCCAAACCACCGGGTTGAACCATTGGATGATGGTGATAATCTCGACCATGATCAGGTCGACGGTGTGAAACTGGCTGATATGTATCTTTTCGTGTTCCAGGATGGTCTTAATCTGCTGTTCGGTGAGCAGTTTTTCGTTGATGTAGACGATGTTGAAAAAGGAGAAAGGGGCATATCCGCGGTCGACCGGCACCAGCCTGATGCCAAACCTTTTCCTGATGCCGTTCCGCCCCGTAATGATCATCAGCTGGACCATCCTGAATATGAACCTCGCCAGGAAAATACCGATCCCGGTAAGGTAAGCGGTGGCCAGGATATCCATCCATTGCCAGTTGTTCTCTACGACCTGGTCGATTTTACCTGCCGTGATCACGACAGGCTCGAGCACAAACGAAAGATCCCCGGTGGTTTCGTTTGTGAATGATCCCAGAGGAATTAACGGGATAATCATCGAGAAGAGAATCATACTGATCAGGTAAACCCTGTTAAGCATGAAGAAGGTTTCACTCCGGAGGAACATCCAGTAAACAGCAAACAAAAGGATGATCCCAAGCGCCGATTCCATCAGGTATTGAAAAAATGTATTCATGGCGTTCCCGATTGCTTTTGTTTTTTGATCTCCTCATCGATGGTATGCTGAATCTCCTCCAGCTCACGGAGCGTAAGCCGACCGTCGTTTGCAAAAAACGATGCCAGCGATTTGTAGCTGTTGCCAAAGTAGTTTGCCACAAAATTCCGGAAATAGCTCCTGGAGTAATCTTTCTTGGCTATGAGCGGGTAATACTCGTAAGTCCGCCCATATGCCTTATGCCCGACAAACCCTTTTTGCTCAAGTATCCTGACTATGGTGGATACCGTGTTGTAGGCAGGCTTTGGTTCGGGGAACCGCTCCAGTATCTGGTTTACCATCCCTTTTTCTATCTCCCACAAAACCTGCATGACCTCTTCTTCGGCCCTGGTCAGTTCGCGGATTTTTTCGTCATTGTTCATAGCGCCTGTTTTTACCGGCACCCCGACGGGGTGGGGGGACCCCGACGGGGTGGGGGGACCCCGACGGGGTGGGTTGTTACTTACTTTTGTTTTTCGGCAATCTGCGGAATTCTTTTGGTTACATATTCAATCATGGATACCTGCTGTGGACCTGCCGGCTCCCAATCTCCAGGTTCCTGTGCCACCGCGGCAAACTTCCGGTACCAGGGTAAAGCCTCGAACGGCTTTCTCAGGTAATAGTCGTACTGGTAGGCAATCTTGAACAACAGGCCGGAACTCGCAGGGCAGGCTTCGTTTGCTTTCAACAAAACGGCCAATGCCGAATCAGGCCTGGCAGCATTGTTCAGAGCAGCGGCAATTTCACCATACACGGTAGCCAGGAATTTCTCATCGGGCGTTATCAGCTTCAGGGTTCTGTTCAGCATCAGCAGGCCGGTATCGGTGAGCATTGACCGGTGTGCCGAAACGCCATAATAGAAGGTAATCTCCGAATCGGTTGTATCAACCAGGTAAGCCTGCCTGAAATAAGGCTCAGCCAGATCGTACTGCCCGGTTTTGTAATAGCACAGCCCAAGGTACTTCATGTTGAATTTCGAATCATCGCCTGCGCCGATGCTTTTCAGAAAATAGTCCCTGGCCGTTTCATAGTCTTTGAGCAGATACCAGCAATAACCCGTCAGTCTGAGTATTCCTGGATTCAGGGAGTCGAGGCTGAGATACCCGAGGGCCACCATCAACGCAACCGGAAATTCTTTCTTTTTCAGATATATATTGATCAGTTTTGATACCGTGGAAGCATCGTGCGGATTCAGTATCAACGCCCGGGAATAAAAAATCATGGCCGAATCTGGCAATTTCAGCTCATTGTAGCAGTTCCCGAGCTGTTTTGTAACATACAGATTATTGGTGTCCTGTCGCCACAACGGTCCAAGGATCTCAAGAGCGCTGTCATAATCATCGTGATTATAATGAAGATTGGCGAGCTGGAGAGCGAAATAGGAATTTGATGGCTGAAGTGTCATGAGCTTCCTGCCGCAAAAGGCTGCCATCACCTGGTTGCCTGAAAGCCGGTAGTTGGTGAACAGTTCAAACCAGGCTGAAACGTTTGCCGAATCGGTCCTGATTACCCTGACCAGCACCTCATTGGCCTCCCTGAACTGATAGCGGGATGATAATGCCCTGCTTTTCAGCAGCAGGAGTGTGTTATTGACAGAATCGGAAGCAAGAAACAGATCGGCCCTTTGTACGGCCTCGTCAAAGCGGAAATTCTCTATCAGTTGCTTCACCTCGTTTACCGCTTCCTGTTGTTTTACCTGGCCGGTCACTTCGCGCGCAAAAGCAGTCACAAGGATGAAAACAATGCACTGGAACGGAAATTTTATTCGCTGATAACGGCTCATCTCTACTGTTAAAATATCAAGAAACAAATATACAACTAATGTTTTAGTTTGTCAACTAAATTCTTAATTTTATGTCGACTGAAATGGGGAATTCACCGAATATTATGCCCGGTTGACAGAAAGGAAAGAAAATTGAAAACGGAAAACGGAAAATCGGACAGAGGGGTTTATTCAACGACGGGTTTGCAGTCGAACGGAACACCCATTTTTTCGCCTTCCTTGATGAGGTCTTCGACAATCGGATGAATAAGGGGAACCCCGTGAATCTCATTAAACTCGGCATACTGGAACTCCTTCTCCCCCGCCACGAGGATCTCGTCGCGGCCAACGGCGAGGGGTGCGTTCTTCAGAACCGTGATCATGTCGTCCATGTGTTTTTTAAAATCGAGGATCGGCCGGAAAGCTTCGATGTTGATGGCCATGAAGAAATGGGATACACCGGTCGGATCGGGTTTACCAGGCCCACCTACGTTGGTGAGGAAATTCCCTCCCGAAAGTGCGGAGCAGAGAATCTCAACCAGAACCGAAAGTCCGTATCCTTTGTAACCGGCCGTTATCTCCATCCCTCCCAGCGGGAGCAACGCTCCATGTCCGCCCGGTTTGATCTTCGACGGGTCGTTGGTGGCCTGGCCGCTTTCGTCGATTCCCCACCCGATGGGGATATGTTCCTTTTTCTTTTCATACACCTGGATTTTTCCGTAGGCTACCGCACTGGTGGCCATATCCAGCAGATAAGGATATTGTTTGTACGATGGTGCCGATACGGCGATCGGGTTGGTTCCTAAAACGGCGGTACAACCATATGTTGGCGCCACCAACGGCTGGGAATTGGTGAGTGATATGCCGATCATGTCTTCGCGCATGGCCATCATCGCATAATAGCCTGCAATACCGTAATGGTTGCTGTTCCTTACGGTTACGGCGCCGATGGCCGCATTCCTTGCCTTCTCAATGGCCAGCTTCATGGCCTTATGCGAAACCACCTGGCCGCAACCGTTGCCGCCGTCGATGAGGGCGGTAGCAGGGGTCTCACTGACGATTTTGTATGGAGTCAACGGATCAATCCAACCCTTGCTGATACGATTGCCATAGTAGGAGCCGAGGCGGTGAAGCCCGTGTGACTCAACGCCACGGATATCGGCACAGATCAACACTTTCCCGACGATCTTCGCATCCGCTTCGGGGACTCCCAGTTTGGTCATATACCTGATCACGAAATCCATCAGATCTTCGCGCTTAAAACGGAGGGTGGTTTCCATACAACTTATTGATTGATTGATTGACTGATTGACTGATTGAGTGAATGAGTGAATGAGTGAATTTTTTTGCTAATTTGTAAACCCCATTTCCTACTGCCTACTGCCTACTGCCTACTGCCTACTGCCTACTGCCTACTGCCTACT
>CAYYPH010000017.1:48627-93630 GCA_964473485.1 uncultured Prolixibacteraceae bacterium
CCTACTGCCTACTGCCTACTGCCTACTGCCTACTGCCTACTGCCTACTGCCTACTACTTTTCTATATAATTCTCAACAACCCAGGCCGAGAACGGGAAGCTACAGGTAAAGGCAGGAGAGACTGCATTGAGTACATGGATGGTATTCTTATCGCCTTCCACAACAAAGTCCATGACCAGCTCAAGCGTTTTGGTGTTCAGCAACTGGGCCCTGATCCCCGGCTTGCTCCATTCGGTAAAGCCCGACGGATCAATCTGGTGAACCATGCTGGTGGCCAGTTTCACAAAGTAAGACTTACTGTACTTTTTCATCTCTTCAAACGCCAGACCTCGAAAACCAAAAGCATTCGACAGGAAGAGCCTGCTCTCCCATCCAAGTACATTGCCCAGTTCACCGGCTTTAAAATTATCCATGCCTTTGTAGTTCTCGCGCCAGAAGGCCGGGATCGACGTGGGGCCAATCTTGATGGTGCCGTCGACTGTAATGGTGTAATGAACGCCAAGAAAAGGATTCCGGAGATTGGGAACCGGGTAAATGTTGGTCTTGATGGGCTTGTCCTTTTTGGTATACTTCAGATAGATACCCTTGAACGGTATGATGGTGTACTGCTGGCTGAAACTAAAATCTTTGGCAATCCGGTCGGCATAAAGTCCCGCAGCATTGATCACCTTGCCGGCCGAAAGGATCATGCCGCCCGTAGTTTCGATGGTGTTCCCGTCAACCCGGCGCTTATACCCCTGGTTGAAATGTATCTTAACGCCGTTGTGAAGAAGCTCGTCGCGCAACGCCTTATTGACCTCCGTGGGATCGACAGTGGCTGTATTGGGCGAGTAAAGGGCAAATTTGAAAGTGCGCGCGTTCGGATCGATATCCTTCATCTCGGCTTCGGTAATGATCTTAACATCCACACCGTTCCGTTTTCCCCTGCGATCCAGTTCATAGAGTGGTTCAAGTTCCGATTCATCCTTTGCCACAACGACTTTCTGACACTCATTCAGCTTCAGCCCTTTCTGGCGGCAAAAATCCTTCATGGCAAAGTTGCCGTCGCGGGTGAATTTCGCTTTCAGTGAGTCGGCCGAATAATAAAAACCGGCATGCAGCACACCACTGTTCCTGCCGCTGCTGTGATAGGCCACATCAGGTTCTTTTTCGATCATGGTGATGGTGGCTGAAGGCCGGCGGAGATGCAGTTCACGTGCAATGGCAAGCCCGATGATGCCCGCCCCTATGATAAGATAATCAGATTGTTCTGTCATATGTCACTATATGAATATTTATTCTGCAAATTAACTGAAAATTAGTCAATTTAAAAAGAAAAAGTGGTATTTTCCTAGTGGGGCGGGTGCAGTGTCAGGCTATCGACAATATACCTGGTGTCGCCGCGCCACCAGAGGGTGCCGTTCTTCTCCTTGTAATGCAGGGTCATCATATGACCTTCAAGCTTCACGAGTTGTTTGGCCACCTGGTTATCCTCAACCGAGAAAAAAAACTTTTCGGAGGCCAGGGTCACATTCCTGTTGCTCTCCACACTGCTCATCACCATTTCGCCTTCATAGGTTTTAAAGATTGTTCCCCGGTATGAGAACTTCTGCAGCAACCCTGCGCGATGGCCCTCGGAGTAAGTAAAATAAAATTTCCAGTAGATGAATATGGCGCCGACCACCACGATGATCAGCACGGCCCAGAAGAGAAATTTTTTCATGATCTGTTGATTTGAATTTCTGACAATTTATTTCAAATGGTATTCCCGCACCAGCCACGGTTCGATGGTACGGTAATCGATAAACGACCGGGTATCGCGGTAAACGGCTATCATCCGTTGTATGATGACCAGCGGGTTGCCAAAGAACCGGAAAGGATTCAGCAGATCGCATCGTTCCCTGAAATGTTCCTCCACGATTCCCCTGAAGGGGGGTTCGGTCGCCGAAAGGGTTTCAATGACCACGTTGCGGTTGTAATGCCATAACGGATGAAACTTCAGCGACATGGGGGTATGGCTGTTGAACCACCGGTGTGAGAACGACTGGTAATTAATGCCAGGGCGCTGATGAAACAAGGTAAGCAGGCAAACGCCGGGTGTGGCTGAGCCATTCGGCCAGGTTTTCTCATAAGCCACCGGCAAGGCTTCCTCCACCCGGTAGGCCCCCCTGAATCTTTCCATTCCCGTTATGGCCTTGAGTTCCTCATCGCTATCGCGGAACAGGGAGATAGCGGCCACCTTTCCTTTTTTAAACGGGATAACCGATACCTTTGGTGGTGGCGATTCAGTGAGGGTTACCCATAACCTTGCAACCTGTTCGCCGGCCGCCAGTTGCCGGGCCAATGCAAGGATGCTGTCCTTGAAGTCGTCATACGAACCGGCTTCCGGTCCGCCGACGAGGTAAATCTCTTTTTTCATGCATTCAAAATTAGGAACATTTTTACTTTTGCAAAATCCATATCGGCAATAAAAATCACACATCTAACTAACCGGAATTTGAACCACATTCCCAAACCAAGAATCCTGCTCACGGGCGGGTCGGGATTCCTTGGCACTGCCATCGCGAAGGAACTTTTAAGCGAGGATTCGCCTGTGAAACCTGCCATTATCAGGATTTTCGACATCAAGCCCTATAGCGGCCAGCCCGACCCCCGGATAGAAACGGTGAGGGGTGATGTGCGCGATAAAACGGCCGTCGGCCTTGCCTGTCGTGACATCGACCTGGTGATACACGCGGCAGCAGTGGTCGACTGGGGGACCCATTCGGAGGATGAGGTGCTCTCGGTCAATTACGAGGGAACCGTGAATATCATTGAAGCCTGCAGGTTGCAGGGAATCAGGTTCCTGATCTACACCAGTTCGCTGGATGCGATCTATACCGGCAAGGCCATGCGGGGCATTGATGAATCGATCCCCTATCCCGAACGGCATCCCAACATGTATTGCGAAAGCAAATGCCGTGGCGAAAAGGCAGTGCTGGAGGCAAATGGAACACCAACGGGTAAAAGCAAAGAACCAGGTAATGCAGAAAACCAGGAATCCTGGGAAGCCGGCGGCCGGTCGCGTTTGCTGACCTGTGTGCTAAGGCCATCGGATATTTACGGCGAGGGGGATCCGTTTCACATCGGCTCGCTGGTCAACATGGCCAGGGGCGGATTCTACGTCAGGCTGGGTAACGGAAAAGCCAGGTCGCAGCATGTGTATGTGGGGAATATGGCATGGGCCCACATCCTGGCGGCTGCCAGGCTGATGGACGGTTCCGTTCCCGGGGGCCAGGTATACTTTATCTCGGATGCCCCTCCTTCCAATTTTTTTCATTTCTTCGACCGTATCGTCGAGGCGTCCGGATACCGGATCTGGCCGAAGAACCTCTGGATTCCGAAACCCATTGCATGGACAATGGGTGTGATGGCTGAAGTATTTGCCCTGCTTATCAGGCCGTTTAAAAACTACACGCCCAAATTCAGCAGGTTTGCGGTTGTATACACCTGCAATGATTTCACGTTTGAAACCACCCGTGCCAGAGATGAGCTGGGATTCATCCCGAAATACTCACAGGAGGAGGCTTTCAGAAGGACCGTGGAAAGCGTGAAATAATTTGATTTTTTTACAAAATTTGCTTGATAATCAAATTATTTTATGAAATTCGCAGGTTCTTAAAACAGTCAGTATGAGTTCACCTTCTACGAATCTCATCACCCTTTTCGAATCAGCCATACGTAAAAACTGGGAATTGACTTCACTCACCGATTTCGGGGGAGAGTCTTTCACCTATTGCGACATTGGCAGGCGCATTGTCAGGATACATGGCATATTCAGGGACTCCGGTATCCGAAAAGGCGATCACATAGCCTTGCTTGGGAAAAACTCAGCCTCATGGGGCATTATTTACCTCGCCACGGTGACTTACGGGGCGGTGATCGTGCCGATACTGCCCGATTTCAAGCCGGCCGACATTCACTACATTGTGACGCATTCGGATTCGCTGATCCTGTTCATCGAGGACACCATGTTCAAGGACCTCGATCCGCAGGAGATGCCATTACTACGCAGGATCCTCCGGATCCAGGATATGGAGGTTCTGCTCGACCGCGCAAAAGATGCCCAGGCAATCGAATCCGGGGAGGAAAACATGCTTTCTGGCGGGATGACATCACCCGTAAATCAGGATTGGATGAAGGCGACTCCGGATGATCTTGCATTCGGGATATCCGACGGTGAGGATCTCGCGGTGATATCCTACACATCGGGGACGACGGGATTTTCTAAAGGGGTTGTACTGCAACACAAAAGCCTCCTGGGAAACATTCTTTACGCCCAGCGGAACATGCCCCTGAACCCCCGGGATAAGATTCTGTCGTTCCTACCCCTGGCTCACACCTACGGTTGCGCATTCGAATTTCTGTTCCCTTTCACACTGGGCTGCGACATAACTTTCCTAACGAAAACTCCTTCGCCCAAGATCATCATGCAGGCTTTCCAGGAGATAAAGCCCGCCCTGATCCTGTCGGTGCCGCTGGTCATCGAAAAAATTTATAAATCGCAGCTTTTACCGGCATTGCGTAAGCCGGCCATCCGGATACTGATCCGAATACCGCTGCTGAACAGCCTGATCTATAAAAAGATCAGGGAAAAGATGTTCCAGGTGTTTGGCGGCAACTTCCGCGAGCTGGTCATCGGAGGAGCCCCGTTCAACGCCGAGGCTGAACGTTTCTTCAGAAAAATGAAGTTTCCTTTTACCGTAGGGTACGGGATGACTGAATGCGGACCGCTCATTTCCTATGCTTCCTGGAAAACCACCGAACTGGGCGCTTCCGGGCGGGTCGTTGACGAACTCGAGGCAAGGATCGACTCCGACGATCCCCATCACAAATCGGGCGAGATTCTCCTGCGCGGGAACCATGTGATGAAAGGATACTATAAAAACGAGGAGGCAACCAAAGCGGTGCTGGAAGATTCCGGCTGGCTCCATTCCGGAGACCTTGGGATCATCGACCGCAAGGGCAACATTTATATCAAGGGACGAAGCAAGAGCATGATTCTCGGGCCCAGCGGCAAGAACATCTACCCTGAAGAGATTGAAGCGATGCTTAACAACCGGTTTATGGTGATGGAATCTCTGGTGATCGACCGCGACCACCGGCTGATCGCCCTCATCTACCCCGATTATGATGCTGTGGAAAAAGCCGGTCACAAGCCCGGTGATCTGCCCGGGATCTTCAAAGGGTACCTCCACGATGTAAACCATCACCTGCCAAAATACATACGGTTGGCCGATTTCGAGATTACTGCCAGTGAATTTGAAAAAACACCCAAGAAGAGCATCAAGCGATTCCTTTACAAGTAAGGGTTTGGATCATGCCAAATAAAAAAGGCCCTGGTCTGTGCCCGTTATTTCTATTGTTGAGTAAACCAAAAACCAAAAACAACGCTGAAACTTTTCTACGGGCAACCAAAGCCTTTGTACATTGACCTGTACGGGTTTTTTACTTCATAGGCATGTGATTTTGCAGGTGATTATACTTTTTTGTTTATGAGCGCACCTCTTGGTGCAAAGCGATTTTATTCCACAACGATCTTGCGGGTTACCTTCTGATCGTCCATCATGACCGAATAAAAATAGACACCCGGCGCCAGTCCGCTGGTGGAAACCGTCAGCTGATGCTTTCCAGGGCTTCTGTATCCTTCACCGGCATTCAGTACATGCTGACCGACCATATTATAGATGTGCAATGAAACATGTGCACCGTTTCCGAGCGTTAGCGGTATCGAGAAATGGTCACTTGCCGGATTCGGATAAGGTGTTCCGACCGAGTTGAAAGCCTTTTTGGCCGGGTTTTCAATTTTTGCAGGGAAAAATCCCGACACCGGGATTTCCCTGAATTCCATCGTAACATCGTGTACGGGTATGGTATTCCTCACGATGTTCGAACCGGGCTGCGACGAAGTCTGGTAGATGAGCAGGAGGTTATCGTTCTTCAGTTTTTTTGCCATCGACTCGTAAACATATTCCTGGAACATATACAGAACACCTTCGTTGAAGTCGATCATGGGCGTCCAGTCAGCCTTGTCGTGAAATTTGGCCCTCCCCCAGAGATGGCGATAGTTGTATGGATCGGGCGAAGGATTTCCGGGAGTTACATGCGACCAGATCACGTAAATATTGTTGTAATCGTCGACGGTGATCTGGGGGAACCCGGTAAGAGATACCCGGTAAAAGGCGGCGGCAACGATGGTGTCACCCGGGTTCGGACCGTCGAATACATAACCCAGCAGTTGCCCGTCGGCGTCGAGTGTGTCAAGGTCCAGGCTGTCCTTTACCATGGGCATCGTGGTGTTCCAGTAAACAAGACCATTGTAGTTTCCGGTGATGTATTTTTCGCCACCCTGGATATTTCCGCCGCCAACACCAAACGCCAGGTGGATGATCCCCGATTTGTCCATTTCACAGGCCAGGGCACCGTCGGCGCTCTTCCATGGCAGGAGGTCGGTGGTTCCCGGCGGAATTTTTTTATAGGCATTGCTGAGCACTGGTATTTTTGTCCATGTGTTGCCGTTGTCGTTCGATTTCATGATGAAGGTATCGGTATATGGCGCCCCAACGGCGAAATAGATCGTGTCGCCATGCGCGGTTCCCCAGGCGTAGTCATCGCCCGAGAAGCCATCGTATTCGGCTGCCGTAAGCTGGGGTAGGATCACGGCCTCCTTATCCCATGTCTGGCCCCCGTCGGTCGACCGGTAGTAAAGTAGCGCGGCGTCAAGGCCCTGGTAAACAACACCGCCATTGCCTGTCGGGGTTGTCACGACAATAAAATGCACGTAATTGTGATTGGGTCCCGAAGTGATCATCCGGGGCCACCCCAGACCGGAAGCTCCCGCCGGAGGGTTGATGATCGTCTGGGTCCAGCTGCCGGTTCCCTTGACCGGACGTGTCATCATGACCATGGGTGAAGTGGCTGCCTGGTGACAAACGATGATCTCACCGTTGCCATTCCATGGTTGAATGGATGGCCAGCCTGTCCTGATCGGTTCTATTCTGCCCGTGGGCGGCGGCATCCATGAGGTTCCGTCGAAATAGTTATAACCGGTTCCCCGGTCGGCATAACCCGGATCAACCTCACCTTTTATCCAGGTTGCGGCGATGGTCCCGTCATCAAAAAGATGGATGCGGTTCTGAACGGACTGGTTCGTTTGCATATCGTACCGCGAGCCCCCCAGGATCACCTCGAGGGCTACTTTTGAGTTGACCGTGACGTTGGCCGACTGCAAGGGTTCAACGGGAAAGTCAAGCGTTACGGCAGGTGCCGATTGCCTGACCCGGAAATCATCAGACGCTTTCATCTGCCGCTGCGCTGATGCGGGAATGATTGCGGCCATCCAGATGAACAACGCTAAAAATGTAAACTTTTTCATTTTGTTTGGATTTTGGTTAGATCGGTAACATCACTATGGTCCGGCCAACCTATGGGGGCTTTTACGAACCAGGTGTGAAGTCACAAAAATATAGCAAAAAAGTGTTTAAAACACTAATTATCAGGTTCATTAAACATGAATTCGACAAAGTCGGTAAATCGTCCGGTAACCCGGGGTTTTTTACGGTTCAGTTTCCTGGCAAATCGACAAACTACCATCCTCAGAAAGCGCGTGACATGGTTAAAAACCAAACTATTTTTCTCGCGATCCCTCATTCACTGACGGTAATTTTCCTACCTTTAAGCCCAAATAAAACGCTTCATATGAAAAACAGATTGTTTCAACTGACTGCCTTACTTTTCCTGTGCAACTCGCTGATGATGAGTGTTTCTGCCCAGATGATCAATTTGAACGACATGCCGCCCTTCGATCCAAAGGTGAGAACCGGGGTACTCGATAACGGGATGCGCTATTTCATCCGGTCGAACAAATTGCCGGAAAAACGCGGTGAATTTTACATTGCCCACAACGTGGGGGCCATCCAGGAAGATGATGACCAGAACGGGCTGGCACATTTTACGGAACACATGGCCTTTAACGGCACAGCCAATTTCCCCGGGAAAGGGATACTGAATTACCTGGCCACCATCGGGGTGAAGTTCGGCACCAATGTCAATGCAGGGACGGGCCTTGAACGAACGGTCTACAACCTTTCCAACGTGCCGCTCACCCGCGAAGGGATCATCGACAGTTGTCTCCTGATCCTCCACGACTGGTCAAATTATATCTCTTTCGATACTGCCGAGATCGACCTCGAGCGCGGTGTCATCATCGAGGAGTGGAGAATGTACGGTTCGGCCAGTGAAAGGATGAGCAACGAACTCGCACCCATCGTTTACAAAGGCTCCAAATATGCAAACCGGAATGTGATCGGTGACACAGCTGTCCTCAAACATTTCAGATATCAGACGATCCGCAATTTTTACAAGAAGTGGTACCGGCCCGACCTCCAGGCCGTTGTCGTGATCGGCGATTTTGATGAGAACCTGATGGAGGCAAAGATCAAAAAACTGTTCGGGGCGATTCCGGCGGTTGCCAATCCGACCCCCAAGGAGAGGTATGATGTTCCCGACAACACGGAGCCGCTGATCGGTGTGGCTTCAGACAAGGAGGCCACCTCCACCATGGTTGATATCAGCTTCAAGCACAACGCCGTAAGTGAAAAGGACAAGAACCTGAATTACATGCGAACCATACTGATCAGGAATCTGATCAACACGATGTTCGGGCAAAGGATGGCCGAGCTGGCCGACCGTGAGAATCCCCCGTTCATTTTTGCCAGAACCTATTACGGGCAGTTTACCAGCACGAAGGATGCCTTCAGCGGCATGGCACAGGCAGCCAACAATCAATCGTTAAAGGCCCTCGGTGCCCTGCTTACCGAAATGGAACGCATGAAGCTTTACGGATTCACCCAGGGCGAATTTGACCGGGCCAAAGCAGAACTGCTCCGCCAGAACGAATCACGTTACATGGACCGCAACAAGCGTAAGAACCGCGAACTCGTTTATCCCAACATCGCCTGGTTCATGAACCGGACCCCGAATCCGGGAATTGAGTTTGAATACAGTTTCAACGCCGGGCTGATTCCGGGCATCGGCCTTGATGAGGTGAACCAGACGGCCAGGGGTTATGTGACGCAAAGCAACATGATCGTCACCGTGACCGGTCCCGATAAGCAAGGAGTAACGCTACCTTCCACCGATGATATTAAAAAGGTGATCAGCGACGCCAAAAAAGAGAAGATTGAACCCTATGTGGACAATGTAAAAACCACACAGCTGGTACCTGGGAGCATCACCGCCGGAAAAGTGATTGAGACATCGCAGAACGGCACATTTGAAACCACCGAATGGAAGTTATCCAACGGCATCAGGGTGGTGATCAAACCAACTGATATAAAGGAAGATGAATTGATCATACGGGGATTTTCTGCCGGAGGTATGGGTTTGGTCAGCGACGATCTCATATATCCTGCCCAGGTTTTTTCAAGTGTTGTCAACCAGATGGGCCTGGGAGAATTTTCCCGTTCCACGCTCACCAAAATGCTTGCCGGCAAAAAGGCGAACCTGATGGCGGGCATCGGGTCTGACCAGGAGATGATCAGCTCGAGGACATCGCCCAAAGATCTTGAAGCTGCCCTGCAACTGATCTATCTTTTCTTTACCAATCCACGTTGGGATGCCACCGATTTCAACACCTGGCTGGAAAAGATGAAATCAACTTATATCAACAGAGCCTCGGAGCCCCGCAGCGCCTTCAGCGACTCGATCGCGGTCATGATGAGCAATCACCATCCAAGGGCCGTCCCGCTGTCGTATAATCTGCTCGGCAGCATCACGCTGGATAAGGTGAAACAGGTTTACGCCCAGCGATTCTCCGATCCCTCGGGATTCACCTTCATCTTTGTAGGAAAGATCAACCCTGAGGAACAGCGACCAATGATAGAGAAATACCTGGGATCGCTTCCGGCAGCAGGGGCTTCCGAGTCGCCCAAAGACGACGGCGTAAGGCCTCCCTCGGGAAAGGTGACCAACGACTTCAGCCGTGAAAACAAAACACCCAGAACCTCCGTGTTTGTCAACTTCAACGGAAAATGCGACTACACACCCCTCGACAAACTCCTCGGGGCCACATTACGGCACATACTCGAACTGCGGTACACCGAATCGATCCGCGAGGATGAAGGCGGCACTTACAGTGTTAGGACTTCCTGGAACCTCAACAAATATCCCGAACCGGGTTATTTGCTCAATGTCACCTTCGACACCGACCCGGCCAAGGCCGACAAGCTGATCGAGATCGTGCACCGCGAGATCAACAGGATCCTCGAAAAAGGGCCCACCGATGTTGACCTGCAAAAGGCCAGGGAGTACCTGCTGAAACAACGTCCTGAAGACAGGAAGGAAAACAGCTGGTGGTCGGCTATCCTCCTCGATCAGTATTTCAACAACCTGGATTATCTTTCTGATTTCGAGAGGATGGTCATGGACCTGACCAACAAATCAATCCATGAATATGCAAAAAAGATGCTGAGCCAGGGGAATGAGGTGCAGGTGATCATGAGGCCTCTTTAATGGCAACGATTAACTGAATAATTGAGTGACTGAGTGACTGAGTGACTGAGTGATTGAGTGCTTTGATTTCAATGATATGAATCATCTAACAACTTAAAAAATGGAAAAAAAGAGTTTTAAGAACTGGTGGTTCCTGGCCCTGAACGGATTGGTGCTGCTGATCTTCGGGCTACTGATCGTCTTTATGACCAAAGATGGAATCGAGAACCTGCTAAGGTATTTCGGGGTTGTGATGCTGGTGGTGGGGGGGATCCTTTTACTTGTAGGCATTAACAATCTGCGGCGCGACAAATCGGGGGTGATGATCCTCTTTCAGTCATTTGCCGGGATTGCCATCGGCCTATCGCTTCTCTTGTTTCCGAAAGCTTCCGTTTCGGTCCTGCTGATCCTGGTCGGAATCTGGGCTATTATGATCGGTATTGTTCAACTTATCGTCCTGGTAAATATCAAACGGATGCTTGCCAGTAAAAACCTGCTGCTCATCAATGGCCTGCTGACCATAGGGTTAGGCATAGCCCTGCTGTTCAATCCCTTCCAGTGGGCCGTGTTCGTGATCAAGGGCATCGGCGTTCTGTCAGCCCTGTTTGGGATCATGCTGGTGTACTTTTCCTTTGTTTTACGGTCTGTGAAAAAATTGGAGCAGTCGGAGAACGTCGTTATCCCCAAGGAACCTTGAACATGCAAAACAGGGTGAAGTGGCAGATCCTGCTTGGCTTACTTTTGTTTGCAACGGGTGTTCAGGCCCAGCGTTTTTTCACCAGGACCTACACGGCTGCCGACGGGTTGTCGAGCGGATCTGTGCATGGTGCGACTCAGGATACAGCCGGACTTCTCTGGTTTGCCACACGATTCGGCATTTCCTGTTATGACGGCCAGGTATGGCAAAACCATAACCGGCGGCAGGGTCTGCTGGGCAACGGTTATAACTGGATAATCTGCGATGAAAAAGGCACGCTCTGGGCCTTGTCGAACGGCGGAAAATTAATACCAGAGAGACACAACGGAAAGCGTTGGGAACCCTATGTTGCCACCGGAGCTCCACAACGCAATCTCCATTACAGTGGATTCCTGGTATTTTATGAAAAAAAAGCCCCTGTCATTGTTGCTGCATCCCCTGATTCAGGAATATACGTCTGCAGAAATAAACAATGGTCGTGGATAAAACTTTCGAAGGGAGCTTCAGATGACGTTGTTTTTGGTATCAGTTACCATGATGGGCAGATCTGGTGTGCCACCAGCCGGGGCCTGATCATTATAAGGAGTGAAAGGGTTAATGAATCTTTTGCCGGCAATACCGAATTTCCATCAAAGACCATTCTGAGTTTGTCTGTTGATAAAGGTTATCATGCATCAACCGGACAATTAAAAGTATGGTTGCTGGGCAACGACTGGATGGGGTATTATATGAACGGACGGTTCACCAAAATGGCATCCGGATTTAAACTTAAGACCGGGGCCGGTGTCGACAGAGCATTTACCTGCCCCGACGGTGAAGGTGGTGTCTATTTCGGGAATCCGAATTACGTTTACCATTACAGCACTTTCACCGACCGCCTTACAGCGCTGAACAAGAAAAACGGGCTGATCTCCGAAGGTGGCACCAGCGTGTTAATCGACCGGGAGAAGAACGCCTGGATAACCGGATATATGGGAATTACCTGTCTGCCCAGGCCGAGATTCACCAATTTCACGGTGACTGAGGGACTGGCCGACAATGAAGTATGCGCAGCACTTGAGTTAAGTCCCGGGAGATTTGTCTTTGGCCACTATGGTGTTTTGTCATTTCTGGAAGGTGAAAAATTCACCTACCTGAATATCGACTACATAAATAAAAAGGAGATACACGAGACCAGGATCATTGATATGCTGAAAGACAGAAAGGGAAACCTTTGGGTTGCAGCATCGTACCTGGGATTTGCAAAAATTGATGCTGGCAGGAAAGTCACCTGGTTCAATGCGAAGAGCGGGCTGAAGGGAGTGGCTGGTTCCGTCGCCGAGGCTGATGACGGAACTATCTACCTGGCCACCAATACACACCTGTATTACCTCAACAAGGATAGATTGACGGAGTATAATTTACCCGACCGGCGGGATTACGGGATTCGGAAAATCATTTCAGGACCTGATCACAGTCTTTATTTCGCAACTTTCACCGCAGGTATTATCGAAGTGGATAAGGCCGGGAAGGTAAGGCATTACAGGTCTTCAGTGCCGGATGGCAACAATACTTACACGGTTTTTACTGACTCCCGGGGACGGCGTTGGGCAGGAACCGCGGCAGGGCTATTCAGCATGAACGATTCAAGCCTGGAAAAAACAAAGGCGGATCCAAAAATCGACAGTCCGGTTTATCTGATTCTTGAAGATCATCAGGATCAGCTCTGGTTTGGGACCGACCTGGGGGTGTTCAGGTGGAATGGCAAACGGATGGAACATTTCACCATCATGGATGGTTTGGCAGGGATGGAGGTCAACCGGGATGCCGGGCTGGTGGATCACCAGGGAAGGATATGGTTCGGGACCATCAATGGTCTCACCTGTTTCAATCCTGTTTTCGATTATAATCTTTCACAGGTACTTCCGCCGATCGTTGAGATCCTTCGTATTGAAAGAGATGCCGATACTTTACCGGTCAATGAAAATATATATCTCGGCGCTGATCAGAACAATCTTACCTTTTCATTCAGAGGCATCTCATTCATTAACGAAAAACAGGTATACTATTCCTGTTACCTGGAGGGGTTTGACAAGGGCTGGTCGGAGGAGTTTCTTTCGCCCAACCGGAAATATACCTATAATAATCTGGCTCCCGGTTCTTACCGTTTCCACCTGAAGGCCCGGAATGTGCTCGGGATCTGGAGCGAACCTGTAGCAACCGGTATCATCCGGATCAAGCAGCCATTTTATTCCCAATGGTGGTTCATCACCCCGGGACTCCTTGTTATTATGCTAATCGTGTATTTTTCCTTCAGATACCTGGTAACCGCCAGGTACAATACACTGCTTGCCCTTACGGTGGAACAGAGGACTCAGGAATTGAAGGAGTCGGAACAGAACCTGATTCAGAGCAATCAGGCGAAGGATCGTTTCTTTTCGATCATTGCCCATGATCTCAGGAGTCCGTTCAACGCCATTCTGGGTTTCCTGGATTTACTGACAAGCAAGGATTATGCATTTTCCCCGGAAGAACAGCAAAAAATTCTGATCCGGCTCAGGGCAACTGCTCTGCGTACGGTCGACCTGCTTGAGAACCTGCTGGCCTGGGCAAGGACACAGCGGGGCGAGATACAGTTCCATCCCGTATCGTTTGATCTTTCGACGCTGATCCATGAAAACGCAGGCTTGATGGATGCCGCCGCGCAGGCCAAGGGAGTGGCGCTGAAGGCGGAGGCGAATGGCCCGTGTATGGTCATGGCCGACCGGAACATGATCAACACGGTGATACGTAACCTGGTCTCGAATGCCATCAAGTTCACCTATCCTGATGGCGTGGTTCAGGTTACCCTGAAACCCTCAGGCTCGGGCACCAGTGTATGCGTACAGGACAACGGATGCGGGATGTCGCAAAAGATGGTTGAGAACCTGTTCAGTCTCGAAGAGCACATCACCACCCAGGGCACTGGTAATGAAACAGGCACCGGGCTCGGCCTGATCCTTTGTCATGAGTTTATAACCCTTCACAAAGGTTCGATAACTGTGGAGTCAGAACAGGGCTCCGGAACCAGGATTTGCTTCACTTTACCCGGAGAAGAACCGGTTACCTGAAGATTACCTTTACCCGGCGGGTTTGTTCACCGTTGTTTACCGTTAAAAAGTACAACCCGCCCTTTTCTTCTTCGATTCCCAGCATCTCACGTGTAAATGAGCGCTGTATCCGTGATGTTCCGTTTGCCCCGATGTTGATGGTCCGGATAATCCGGCCAGTCATATCCGTCACCTGAACCCATGCATCTGAGTGGTCATCAGATGTAAATTCAAGATGAACGATTCCATCTGCAGGATTCGGAAAGACCCGAACCGGCCGGTCAGGGCCAGGTCCGCCGGAAATCACAGCAGTTGTTGTGGTATCATATCCTCCCGACAGACAAACCACTCCTCCGTTTCTTCCGCCGGCAACCGCCTCCATGGTGCTGTCGCCAACAATGTCGGGAATGGCATCGAGGGCATCCACAGGGGTAGTGCCCGAAATCATGGCCAGTACATCTCCGTTGATCCCGTCGAGAAAATAGGTACGGTTATCCTGGTAAAGGGTACCGACTGCCATATCTCCCGTTCCGTCAAAATTGATATCGCCCATCGCGGTGACATTCCACGATTTATCGGCCAACTGCCGCTGCCATATGATCGATGCGTCGTGCCCGTTGATGATCACCGCCCTGGTGCCGCTGTGCCCGACCGTGAAATCGGGATGTCCATCCTTGTTGACATCGCCTACTTCCTCAAACCGCAATACCAGCGCATACGACTGGATCAGTGTAGTCTTTTCGCGGTTACCCGTCACTACATTGTGAAAGTAGACATTTCCCGAATAGTCACCTGAGGCCACATCGCGGATACCATCACCGTTAAAGTCATCGATCTGGATCAGGGCCCAGGTAGATGAGCCAAAGGGGTTGTTGGTCCACAGGATGGCGCCATTCGCTCCGTTGATGCCATACACCCTCGAACTGGTCTGACCGGCATTGGTGGCTCCTGCCACAACATCAGGCTGATTGTCGCCATTGAAGTCATCGACGCCTATCACCGAAAAAACAGCGCCTTCAGTCGGACAGATCCAGATCGGTTGCCCTGTCAGGCTGTTCAGGCAGAAAACGCGGCGGGGACCGGTCAGGTTGCCATCGTCGCCTGCACACGCAAGCACATCAGCGATACCATCGCCATTGTAATCATATTTTGCATGTATCTGGTACACCCATCCACCATCACCAAAGGCATGGGTATCGTACCGCCAGAGCATCAGGCCGGTTTTTCCCGAGAGTGCACGCACTGAGCGGTCTCCGCCGGTAGTTCCGACGATCACATCCTCATACCCGTCATTATCAATATCTTCGATGACCGTCAACGCGTTCTGCTGATAAACATTTCCCGAATATATCTCTGTGGCCCACATGAGATCGGCGTTTACCGATGAGTTCCCGTTCAGGCAACGGACATAGTTGTCTTCGGAGCATACGATGACATCGTCGATGCCGTCGCCGGTGATATCCCCGATAGGATGGATCGCTTTGGGGCTGTTGTCAAATCCTGTGGTGATCATATAGGTCCACAGTACCGTCCCGGTGGGATAATCGGTATCGATTCCCGTGCCTTCAAGGTCAAAGTTATAAGGATTCTGGGTAGGATCATTGGAAACGATACTGAGGATGCCGGTATAGGGCACACCAGCTTCGGGATGGAACCAGATGCCAACATTGGCAGTCTGCAATGGGGAAATGGTCAACGGAAGTATTACCGATTCATCCAGGATGAAGTGCGGATCAGAGAAATCGAGCCCGGTGATCAGCAGGTCCTGGCTGCCGTCGTTGGTAACGGGCAGGTACCACCTTGAATAGGCCCCCTTTCTGCGATCACCCCAGTCGTGGCCCGTCCCGGTGATCTTAATATGCGGACCTGTAACAACTCCGTTCCCTGTAAGTGTCACGGTAACCGACGGATGGATTGGATCGTTTGAATTGATATACACTTCGGCATAGAGCGGTCCGGCCGCTACCGGTTGATAAATGAGGGGAATGCTGGCAGTACCGCCGGGGGGAATGGTACCCGGAGTGGTATAGGTGGTCGTAATTGGCTGGCCGACAGGAATCCCGATACTGTTGATCACCAGGTTGGCGGTTCCGGTATTCTGAACCTGGCAGTTCCATGATGCCGAACCCCCGACAGGCACCGTCCCGTAATTATGCGATGTTACCGGAACAGTGATTACCGGGGTTCCCGAACCCATCAGGTCGACTTTGTAAAGGGTGCTTGGCGCCCCCAACTGGCCGTCGCAATACCAAAGATAGGTACCGTCGTATACGATACCTGATGGCTTTGTTCCCTGCGAGGCGTGGCTTTCAAGCAGGGTTCCTGCCGAAGAAACCTTGTACAGCATATTGGCGTTGTAGTCGGCAATCCACAAATTGCTGCCCTGCATGCAGATGTCCCAGGGTTGGTTGGCTGGCGGGGTAAACTGCGAAAGTACGGCTCCGGAGAAGTTTATGTGATACACTGTTCCCGGGTCGGGGTAATAGGTGCATACCCAGTAGGAGCCGTTGTCCCAGGCTATGCCCGACATATAATGGTTGGGGAGGGTGATTGTCGAGATCTGGGTTCCCGACATGTTGAACTCAAGTGCCGTAGCCGGTTGGGCAGAACTGCTCGGTTGATTAATGGTCACCAGGTTCGGACTTTTGTATGTCAGGCCATATGCATCGCCAAATGGACCTGAGCAAAGCAGTGAGTTGGTGCCGTTCGTGGGGTTGAATTTGAAGATCTGTTCACCGTTCGTGCCATAGATGCCGAAATAGATATAGGTACCATCATAGGCCAGTCCCGATGCTTTTCCGGGAATGGAATAGGAGGCCACGATCGACCAGGCAGCGCTGGCCGATGGGTTATCGGACACCTGAGCCGACACCGGTCTGGCAAGTATCAGCAAACCCGCCGTGAAAAGAACCAGCAGGTTTAGTAACATAACTTTTTTCATGGTTTGTTAAGGTTGATGCGTATTAGTTTAGACACCCCGACGGGGTGGGTGGACCCCGACGGGGTCTTGTTAAACGACCCTAAAGGTAGACAATTCTGTTAACCTAACAAAATATCCCTGACAATAAAATCGTGAAGGTGGGGAGCTAAATGTTTTTTTTCTATTTTCGCATCTGATCCGGACCATTCCGGATAAAAACAGGTTCATTATGAAATTATTACGCAACAAACCGATGAACGAGGACTGGATGGCAGTCCTGACCGGATTTATCATTATTCTGCTTACTATACTTATCTATGAATATGTTCCTTCGCTGCCAATGCTATTCAATCCGAAAGAGAAATGGAGCGGAACAGAATTCCTGACCGGATTTCTTTCACGTCCGAACCTGTTAAGGATTGTTTATATTTTCCTGGTATTTGCGTTACTTGCCTGGGTCGCGATTAAACTGACGGGAAAGGCCACCAAACGGTTTTTCGGCTCGTTCATCATTATTGCTTTACTGGCTATTCTGGCTCAGGTCATTTCAACCCATACCTCGGTCAAGGCCCTGAGTCTTGAAACTGTTTTCTTTTCTGTGCTGATAGGCCTTCTAATCAGCAATACCATGAACATTCCCGAATGGATGAAGCAGGCCGTGCAAAGCGAGTTTTACATCAAGACCGGATTGGTGTTGCTTGGAACAACTGTACTGTTCAATAACATCATGAAAGCAGGGGCTCTCGGTCTTGTTCAGGCATTGTTTGTAGTGGTTTCAGTGTGGTACCTGGCTTACTGGATTTCCCGAAAACTGAAGATTGATAAGGAGATGTCGACCATGCTTGCCTCTGCCGTCTCCATTTGCGGTGTATCTGCTGCCATTGCCACCTGCGGGGCCATTAAGGGCGATAACAAGAAATTATCCTATGTCATTTCGCTTGTGCTCATTGTAGCCATCCCGATGATGATCCTGATGCCTTATCTGGCAAAATGGATGGGACTCACCCAGGAGGTAGCCGGTGCCTGGATTGGCGGAACCATCGATACGACCGGTGCGGTGGTTGCGTCGGGAACGATACTGGGCGAAACCGCGCAGAAATATGCAGTAATAATCAAATCAGCACAGAATGTATTGTTAGGGTTAGCCGCGTTCGTGATCTCCATTTACTGGTCATATACCAAACAGGACAATCAGCAGGAGAAACCAACCGCACGGGTGATCTGGGATCGCTTCCCCAAATTTGTGCTGGGATTTCTTGCGGCATCTCTCATCTTCTCGTTCGCCCTGGATCCTGCAACCTTCAAGCAATCAGGCGACACCATCAAGGGCTACCAGAACATCTGGTTCAGTATGGCTTTTGTGTGTATCGGGCTGGAAACAAGGTTCCGTGATATCTTCACTGCCACGAACCGGAAACCCATGTACGCCTTCCTGATCGCCCAGGTATTCAATATTCTCATCACCTTTGTTGTGGCCTACGTTCTCTTTAATGCCTGATCAGCATGGGACCCCGTCGGGGTCTACGTCAATTCATCAGGGTTCGATCCAGAGCACTGAATTGCCGGTGCCGTATTCATTTTCCTCCCAGAGGTCATTGGCCGGATCGAGTATCCATTTCCCATCAACGAGGAATTTATAGGTATACTTTCCGGGGCGGAGAAAGGTTGCAAAGGTCCAGGCACCATCTTTCCTGACCATGCGATAGCCGATCCTGTTCCAGCCGTTGAAGCTGCCCGACACGGTCACCTGACTGGCATCGGTAAATCCTTTCAATGTAAAAACAAAGTTGGGTTCTACGGTCAGTATGGAGTTGGTGAATTCGCCCGACCCGGTGGTGTTGGGATTTGCCGGATCGATCATCCATTTGCCATCGACGATGTATTTGTACTCATAGGTGCCCGGACCGAGCACGTATGGCAATTGCCAGCCATTCCCGGTTCTGATCATAAACAATTCCCCGGAATTCCAGGCATTGAAATTTCCTGCCAGGGCTATTTTCTTCGCATCCTGATATCCCGGGAGGGTGAAGTACATGGTGTCGCCGATGCTGAAAAAGGAGTTCTCGTTGCCACGGCCATCCGGGCGGTTTACCTTGCAGGCAGGATCTTTCATCCAGTGGTCATCGACTATGAACTTATAAGCATGTGTGCCTTCGCGGATATAGGCCGGTAGCACCCATTGCCCCCGAAACCGGATCATCCTTAATTCATTGCGGTTCCAATGATTGAAGCTGCCGGCCACCACGACCTTTCGGGCATCCTCGTAGCCATCGAGAACAAACCGGTGATTATAGACAAAAAAGACCGAATTCTGACCATGATAGGTATCATCCTCACGAAGCCGGTTATAAACATCGGGGGTCCATTTACCATCGATGATGTATTTATAGGTATATTTTCCCGGTTGCAGTTTAAGTGTGATCATCCATCCCGAATCGACCTTCTGCATGGGATTTTGCAGGGTACTCCAGTTATTGAACGATCCTGAAAGGTAAACATGGTTTGCATCGCGGTAACCCGCCAGGAAAAAGCGCATCCTGTCGTCGTACAGCTGTACGATGGTATTCCTGGTGAGACGGTTCACCCCGTATGGAACCGATTCGCGGAGGCTTTCCGAACGGATCCTGATCATAACATCATCGACCAGTGTAAGATCATTCCGGTTGTATCCGCCCCCCTTCTTCTCTGCTGATTTACGGAGTTCCACCCTGTTTGCATCAATTTTCCTGATCGTCCATGTAACCTCATCCTTGACATATTGTTGTTTTCCAGAAAAGGCCGCAACCATCAGTAGGCTGTCAAGATTGAAAATTCCGGACACTTCCGTACGCTGGGATGCGGTCCATCGTTTATCGAGAACAAAAACCAGGGTCCCGTCGTCGAGCCGGCATACCTTCGCCGGATCATACTGGGCATACATCCCGGTACTACAGAGCAACAGAGCCACCAATAACACCAGCACCGGTTTCATTTTCATTTCTTCTCCTCCCTGTTGAAACAGATCCCGATCTCCTGCTTCACTAAATTAATACAAATCTTCCCTTTCTGAAAAAAATCATATCCGAGCATTCCATCTATCTGCATATTGTAAAATTCCGACATCGGGGACAGATCGGTTATGATGGTTTCCATGGGCCCAATCCGGTGGGGACCCACCATAAACTCATTCAGGATACCATATAAAACCTCCTTTTCCGATGCGCCCACACCTCTGAGGTTTGAACGGCGTGTAATGGTAACCGTACTCATCACCTTTTTCGGGTTGCCGATATGCAGTACATTGGTTTCGGCGCCGGTATCGAGACAAAAATAGAGTGTTTTGCCCGCTATGGTGGCGGTCATGAACATGACATTATGGTACCGCAGAATTTTCTGGATATGATCGAATTTTATGGCCGGCGGCTGACCCGATATCCGTTTTCCGGTCTTGTCGAGACGGTAGATCTGGAGTTCGTTACCCTGCGTATCGAGGATCAGCTCAAGGTCTTTAAGCAGGGTCATACCAATCAGGCCCAATATTTTCACTCCCCTCCGGTTTTCAAGATGCCCGAGCGGTGTGATGTCGGCCATCATCCCCGGATATTTGATCTCTGAAAGTTGTAACTGGCTGATTCTGATACGTTCGATGGTCCCCGCCGTACCCGTGATACCTCCTCCTTCGCTGGTGCGGATGGATTTATAATTTCTGAAATAGGTCGTATTCAGCACCAGGCCTTCGGCTCCGGTATCAAGAACGAAATTACCGGGAATATTGTCGGCGATCCCTTCGATCAGCAACAACCGGCCGGCACGTTTCAGCGGGATGGTCACCCCGATGAAATTGCCCTGATCGTCGGTGATCGCCTTGCCGGGAAATACCAGTCTGCAAATTGAAGCCACAGGTTCCGTTGTCGGATCGGGGTTGGCGAATGCTTCCGGATGGAAGGAAACATGCAAAGCAAGGACGCTTAGAAAAACAGTAAGGATTAGCCGTTTGTTAATGGTCATCGGTAAACTTGAAAAATCTGTTACCAGTTCGGGCAGATCTGTTTGAGTTCCTGCAAATATCAGGAAAAATAAAATATTATCAACAACCGGATAAAAATCCTATTGCTCGTTAACAATCAGCAGTTTCCGCAGGAAATGGCGGTCGCCGTATTGTATCAGCAGGTAGTAGATCCCGTTGGGGGGATCGCCCAGATCAATGTTTTGAATTGCCTCCCCGTGCACCCTCATATCCTTGACCAGATGCTTCACTCTCCCCATGTTATCGGCCATTCTTACCGTGAGCGTACCCTCCTTCAACCGAATACCAAATGCAATGGTTACCTTGTTGTCGGCCGGGTTGGGATAGATCTGCATTGAGAGATCGTTGGTCTCAGGTTGTCCGACCGGGTAAATACCCACTACATTGGATGGATCGGAAGGACAGCCAAACGGATTGGCGATGACGAAATAATCGCCGGGCAGATAGGCCACATAGCGTTGTGCAGTTGCTCCGGGAATTGCGACGTTGTTGCGGTACCACTGATTACCGTCGGGAGCGCTCGACTCGAGCGTATCGGGTTCAATGACTGTTACATGCGGCGTTTCCGGATAGGGATGTACCGAAACATGCAGCACCGGAGAATAGGGTCCGTTGCCACAGGTATTGACTCCGAAAACGGAGATGTTGCCTGATTGGGCAGCAGTTCCGTAATTGACAGTAATGATATTTGTATTGGAACCGCTCACGATGGTGGCACCTGCCGGGATCGCCCAATCATACCCAATGGCCCCCGGGATCGGATTTACGAAATACAACACCCCCAGTTCAGGCTTGCAGATCAGTGTGTCGCCAGTGACAGGGCCAGGTGCACCGGGCAACGGGTTGACATTCACAGGCAGGGTGGTTATCTGCGATATGCAACCCTGTAAGGTGCTGTAGCCGACGCTTACCGATTGGGATCCGCTGGCTGTCCAGTATATCTGTACATTTCGCGTTCCCTGTCCTCCCACAATTATTCCACCGGCTGAAACGGTCCACACATAGTTTTGCATGCCTTGCTCGGTAGTATACGTGTAATTCCCCGATGTTACGCATGGTGAAGTGCTTCCTGAAATGGTAGGTACAGGTATTGTATTGACCGTGACAGGAAGGCTGGTGGGCACCGGGGCCGTACAGCCGTGCGCATCGGTATAATTAACCGTTACACCCTGAACTCCGGGTGAATTCCAGGTCACTGTGATCATATAGGTATTAATTCCCGAAGTGATGACCCCTCCTGCTGACACCGACCACTGATAGTTGACCATTCCCTGTTCGGTTGTATAGGTAATATTGGTCGCACCCGTACAAACTGAGGTACTTCCGGTTATGGTTGGGGCCGGAAGAGAATAAACCGTCACTGATTGAGTACCGGGGGCAGCTGCCGTACATCCATTTGCATTCGTGTACGAAACAGAAACCTGTTTCAGGCCGGGTGTGATCCATTGAACGACAATGCTGTTACCACTGCTTCCTGACTGAATGGTTCCGCCAGCAGAAACAGTCCACAGGTAGTTTGTCATGCCAGCCTGGGTAGTATGAGTGGTCGAAGAATTCATACAGGCCGTGGCGTTTCCGGTGACAGTAGGGACCGGTAACGGATTCACGGTAACCGATTTCATGCCTGGTGTTGCAGCGGAGCATCCGTTTGCATAGGTATAGTTAACAGTGACGGTCTGAGTGCCCGGATTCAGCCATGAAACCGTGATTATATTAGTGCCGGTTCCGGCTGTTATCGTTCCTCCAGGGGTCACAGACCACAAATAGTTGATATTACCAGGTTCAGTGCTGTAGACAATCCCGGTCATACCAGCACACACCGCACTTACTCCGGTTATGGTTGGGGCAGGGGCGGATAGCACTGTTACCGTTTTGGTTGTCGGGGTTGTAACTGAGCACCCGAAAGTATTTGCATAATTAACGGTGACATACTGGGGACCTGCTGCATTCCATGTCACATTTATGGAATTCGAGGTGGTTGTCGGGCTTGTCGTAATGCTTCCTCCTGCTGAAACGCTCCATTGATAGTTGGTCATACCCGGATCTGTCAGGTAAAGATTGGATGTGGATCCTGCGCATGCCACCGATGTCCCTGTCAATGTCGGTACACTAGGCTGATTAATAACGACAGGATACTGGGTCGGTGCAGCAGCGGAACATCCGCTTTGGCCGGTATAACTTACCGAAACTGTTTGCGGTGCCACCGAAGTCCATGTAACCGTGATTGAACTTGTTCCCTGGCCTGAGGTGATCACTCCGCCGGATGTCACAGCCCATTGATAATTCGTCATGCCGGGTTCGGTCGAATAAAGTGAGTTTACCGCTCCCAGGCAAGCCTGGGCAGGCCCCGTAATGACAGGCATCGGCAATGGTTTAACTTTGATCGTCTTTACTGTAAGTTGGACCGGGTAACAGCCATGCGGGTCTGCGTAGTTAACGGTCACAGTTTTGGTCCCGGTGGTTGTCCAGTTAACGACAATGCTGTTTGTACCTGCACCTGCAACGATGATGCCTCCCGGGCTGACAGTCCATTGATAGGAAGTCATGCCCGGTTCTGTGACAAATACATTCGTCCCGTTGATACAGGCAACTGTATCGTAGGTGATAGTAGGCACAGGTAATGGATATACGGTGATTGATCTCTGGGTGGGCTGGACTGCCGTGCACCCATTCAGCCCGGTATATATTACCGTGATAGTCTGAAGTCCTGAATAGATCCAATCTAGTGTTATGAGACTCGTTGTACCACCGGAAGTGATAATGCCACCCGGGGTGACCGTCCACTGGTAACCCGTCATACCCTGCTCGGTAACATAAACCACACTGCTTCCATTGCATACGGTTAAAGGACCTGTTACCGTCGGCACCGGGTATGGTAATACCGTTACTGTTTTTGTCGATGCATTCACTGCTGAACAGCCTGAAGGATCGGAATAGTTGACCGTGATTGTTTGAAGACCCGACTGCGTCCAGGTAACTGTAACCGAGGCGGTGCCATTGCCTGAGGTAATGGTTCCCCCCGGCGATACTGTCCATGTGTAGTTTAGCATGCCATTGGTGGTTGTATATACAATACCGGTGGATGCCTGGCATACCTGGTTCGGGCCGTCGATCCATGGTACGGGTGAAACGGTTACTGTAATTGTCTTCATCCCGGGATTCACAGCGGTACATCCTGCCCCGGTCGTATAGTTGACCGTAACTGTTTGATTGCCTGCCGAATACCACACAACGGTAACCGATTGTGTTCCATTTCCCGAAACGATGACGCCTGAGGTGGAGACAGTCCAGACATAATTGGTTTTTCCCGGTTCGGTAGAATATACTACAGGTTGTTCTGTACATGCATAATCAGGACCGGCGATGGTTGGCATCACATAGTCATGGACAGTTACGGTTTTCAATGCAGGAAGCGCAGTGCAACCATTCGAATTAGTATATGACAGCGAAATTGTTTCGATTCCGGCTGATATCCAGCGGATGGTCACTGTTGGAGAGTTTACACCAGAGACAATGGTGCCACCGGGGCCCACAGACCAGTTATACCCGGTCATACCGGTTTCGGTCGTATAAGATGAATTGAACGAAATGCATCCATTCAGGCTCCCTGAAATCGTTGGAACAGGCAATGGGTTGACAACAACCGTTTTTACCGTGGAAGTAGCAGCGGTGCAGCCGTTATTGTTAGTATAATTCACTGTGACCGTTTTTGTACCTGCCTGCGACCAGATTGCTGTGATAGTTTGGGTTCCCTGGCCGCCCAAGATTATTCCACCACCTGAGACAGACCAGATGTAACCTGTCATGCCAGGGTCAGTCGAGAAGACATTGGAAGAAATATCAGGACATGTCGTGACGGGTCCGGATATCATAGGAGCAGGCAATGGATTAACAGTCACAGAGAGTGTTTTTGGGGTGGCTGACATGCATTGATTGCTGTTTGCGTAGTTTACACTCACTGTTTGAGGACCCGATGTGATCCATGTCACCCTGACGCTGTCGCTGGCAGATGTTCCGCCCCCCGTTATGATACCTCCAGCTGAAATTGTCCATTGGTAGTTGCTCATGCCTGGTTCCGTCCGGTAAACGTTTGCGGTTGAGTTGATGCAAACATTGGCCGGCCCCGTGAGCGTAATTAACGGAAGAGGATAAACGGTACAGGTCATCTGGGCAGGAACAATGGCATTGCAGTTATTCTCATTGTCATAGTTAACCCAGATTGACTTCACTCCCGGAGTGGTCCAATGCACTGTTATCGAATTTGCTGTGGTGGTAGGGCTTGTCAGAATGGAGCCGCCTGCTGAGACACTCCACTGGTAGTTTGACTTTCCAGGATCAGTCGTGAAGGTGCTGGTCATTGAGCCAGAACAGGCTGCGACTGTGCCCGTCAACGAAGGCAATGGTCTTGTGTTCACCAGCAAACCAAAGGCTGTAGGCGTAATGGCATTGCATCCGTGGTTGTCGGTATAACTTAGTGTAACTGTTTGCGTACCGGGAACACTCCAAAGAACAGTAATGCTGTTTGTCCCGGCCCCGGCACTAATGGTGCCTCCGGGCGTCACCGTCCAAAAGTAATTGGACATCCCTGCCGCGGTTGAATAATTGAATCCGGAACCCCCTGCGCAGGCAGATGTAAGGCCGCTTATCAAAGGCACCGGCGGGGCATACACGACGACCGTCTTTACTGCAGGTAGCGGAGCGGAGCAATTGTTGGTGTTTGTATAATTTACGGTCACTATTTTGGTGCCGGGAGTAATGAATTTTACAGCAATGCTGTTTGTGCCCTGGCCTGAAAGAATAGTATAACCCGAACTGACCGTCCAAGTGTAAAGAGCGTTGCCAGGCTGTGTGGAGAATACCAGCGTGCCATCCAGACATGTTGAATCGGTGCCAACGATCGATGGTGCAGGTGAAGGATTCACGGTGATTGTCTTTGTGGATGGTATGAGTGTTGGACACCCTGTACCCTGGTTCAGGTATGAAACCGTTATATAATGAGTTCCCACTGATGACCAGTTCACTACAATAGCATTTGTTCCGAGACCTGATATAATTGAACCTCCTGAAGAAAGCGTCCATTGATAATTCGTATATCCTGATTCCGTTGAATAGTTGGTGGCGTTGCCGTTGCATATGATTGACGGGCCGTTTATTATTGGGGAGGGTGACGGGTTAACCATTATTGTTTTTGAGGCAGGTTCGCCGGAATGGCAACCTGAAGCATTAGTATAATTTACCGTAATGGTCTGGGTTCCGGACCCGGTCCAGTTAACTGTTATCGCATTGGTGCCCTGCCCGGCCGTGATGGTGCCGCCGGGTGAACATGTCCAGGTATAACCAGTCATTCCCAGTTCAGTGAAGTATACGATGCCGGGGCTGCCCTGGCAGATGGAAGAGGAACCTGTTATGGTCGGCAGAGGTGAGGTATTTACCGTTATATTTTTTACTGTAGGATTGGATTGCGTACAACCGATAGGATCCGTGTATATCACATTCAGGCTTTCTGTGCCGGGAGTATTCCAGATCACTGTCACTGAATTGGTGCCGGCTCCCTGGGTAATTGAGCCTCCTGCTGAAATGTTCCAAAGATAGGTAGCCATTCCTGCTTCGGTATAATATATCACTTTGTTCCCTGTACATGCAGGATCTGGCCCTGTGATCGTGGCAACTACATTGCTTCTGACTGTAACTGTTTTTACAGCAGGAACAATTGTAATACATCCATCGGTATTCCGGTAAGAAACGGTCAGGGTTTTCAGACCTGGCGTGGCCCAGGAAACAGTGACCAGGTTGCTGTTTGATCCGGCAAGGATAGAACCTCCGGCTGAAACGGTCCAGGAATAATCGGTCATTCCTGCTTCAGTCTGGTATTCTGCAATACTGCCGTTGCAAACTTGTATTGGGCCTTCAATAGTCGGTACCGGTGCAGGAAGCACATTCACATTTATGCTTGATGCTTCATCAGGTTGACAGCCGTTAATATCGGTATATGTTGCTGAAATCGTCCTTGTACCTGGGGTGATCCACGTCACACTCACTGTTGCAGCGTTCGACGGCCCGGTAATAGCCCCACCGGTGACGGTCCATACATAGCCCGTCATCCCGGTCTCGGTGCCGTAAATGTTCCCAGAAGAGTTCTGGCATACAACGGCCGGTCCCGTGATCGAGGGCACCGGCAACGGGCTCACCGTTACCGTGTATACCGATGGATTGGTCGCAAAGCATCCTGCTGCAGTCGCGTAGTTGACCGTCACCGTGCCGGTACCCGTACCCGTCCACTTCACCGTCACACTGTTGCTCGTCGAAGTGCCGCCGGCTGTGATCGTTCCGTTGCCCGATACCGTCCACGTGTAGGTCCCCATACCGGGCTCCGTATTGTAAACATTCCCTGCCGACTGTACACATACCGCCGCCGGACCCGTGATGGTCGGGACCGGCATGGGGCTGACTGTCACCGAATATATAGCCGGTAAAAGGGCCTCGCAGCCGTCCTTGCTGTAGGTCACTCCTACCCATTGCTGCCCGGCAACATTCCACCGAACCGTAACCGAACTGGTATTGCCCGTAGGTTCCGCCAGGATCGTCCCGCCAGCCGAAACACTCCAGGTGTAACTGCTCATCCCGGATGCAGTGTTGTAAGGATACGTCACAACACCGGCACAGGTAGTCGCCGCCCCGATGATCACCGGGTTCGCCGGCCGCGTGTTGACCGTTACCAGGTATTGGGTTGGGGCCGTCGCCGGGCAACCCTGCAGGTTCGTATAACTCGCCTTAACCCACTGTTGCCCTGATGTATTCCATAATACCGTAATACTGTTGGTGCCTCCTCCCGCTACAATCGTTCCCCCGGCCGAAACTTCCCATATATAATTGAGCATTCCCGTTTCTGTGGAATACACCACTCCCGATCCCCCCGTACAGGCTATCGCCGGTCCCGTGACCTGGGGAACCGGTGGCGCAAATATCGTAACCCCCCTGGATGCCTGCGACGGGCATGGACTCGTACTGGTGTAACTCACCGTAATTGTCCTCGTTCCCGCCTGTGTCCACTTGACTGCTACACTGTTGGTGTTCTGGCCCGATATGATCTGTCCACCAGCCCCTGGCGTCCACTGATACAATGCCATCCCCGGTTCCGTCGTGAATACCATCGTCCCGTTCTGACACGTGGCATCATCACCCGTTATGCTGGCCACCGGTGTCGCAAACACCGTTACCTCCTTAACCGTCTCTATCATCGTCGGACATCCCGATTGAGGATTGTTATAACCCACGCTCACCGACTGCAAACCAGTCGTATTCCAGATCACCGTAATCGAATTCGTACCCGCACCGCTTAAAATGATGCCACCGGATGTAACCGACCACTGGTAATTCGTCATACCCGCCTCCGTCGAATAACCTACAACCCTGTCGGTACAGGCCGTCGGTGAACCGCTGATCACCGGCTGCTGCACCGGGTATACCGTTACCGCCTTCACCGTCGCCGTCGCCGCGTTACACCCCGACGCATTCATGTAATTCACCGTGATCGTCTGTGTTCCCGAACCCGTCCAGTCAACCGTGATCGCATGGGTCCCCTGGCCGCCGGTGATCACCCCGCCGGGAGTGATCGTCCATGTATAGTTCGTCATCCCCAACTCTGTGAAATATACCACACCCAAACTCCACTGGCACAATGATCCTGTCCCGGTGATCGTTGGTAAGGGCGAAGTGTTTACCGTCACGCTCTGCGTTGTCGGCACTGACGTCGTGCACCCAAGCTGATCCGTGTACCGGACCGAAACAACCTGCGAGCCCGCCGTATTCCACTTCACCGTGAGGCTGTGGGTACCGCTCCCGGCCATAATCTGGCCCCCGGCTGTCACCGTCCACACATAACCGTTCATCCCGCTCTCCGTATAATAGATCACCGTATGACCCGTGCACGAATTAGCCGGACCCGTTATGGATGGAATAATCGAACTCTGAACACTGACCGTCCTGACCGACGGCACAGTGGCCGTGCAGCCCGAAGCATTTATATAATTGACACTCACCGTCCCCGATCCAAGCGTGTTCCACGTCACTGATACCGAAGTCGTGTTGGATGACCCCGAAATGATACCCCCGTTCACACTCCACACATAACCCGTCATTCCCGCCTCGGTCGTGTATACATTCCCCGATGAATTCAAACAGGCGGCCGCAGGTCCTGTTATCGATGGCTCAGGCAACGTGTTGACCGTAACGGTCTTCACACTCGCCGCCACCGGGGCGCACCCGTTTGTGTTGTTATAGCTCACTGAAATGCTCTGCGTTCCAGGCATCATCCACGTCACACTCACTGTTGCAGCGTTCGACGGCCCGGTAATAGCCCCACCGGTGACGGTCCATACATAGCCCGTCATCCCGGTCTCGGTGCCGTAAATGTTCCCAGAAGAGTTCTGGCATACAACGGCCGGTCCCGTGATCGAGGGCACCGGCAACGGGCTCACCGTTACCGTGTATACCGATGGATTGGTCGCAAAGCATCCTGCTGCAGTCGCGTAGTTGACCGTCACCGTGCCGGTACCCGTACCCGTCCACTTCACCGTCACACTGTTGCTCGTCGAAGTGCCGCCGGCTGTGATCGTTCCGTTGCCCGATACCGTCCACGTGTAGGTCCCCATACCGGGCTCCGTATTGTAAACATTCCCTGCCGACTGTACACATACCGCCGCCGGACCCGTGATGGTCGGGGCCGGCATGGGGTTAACCGTCACCGAATATGTGGCCGGCAATAAAGGTTCACAGCCTCCTTTTAAATAATTGACCCCGATCCACTGTTGTCCGGTAGTGTTCCAGCTTACCGTAACAGAACTTGAACCCGCTGATGGAACCGTTAGTATGGTCCCTCCGGGAGAAATGCTCCATAAATAGCTATCCATCCCGCCCTGGGTGTTATAGATATTGCCGGATGTCCCCGGGCAGGCTACGGCACTCCCTGTAATGACCGGGTTGACAGGTCTTGTCGTAGTTGTAATGCTCTTGGTATAGGGCGATTGTGCTGTGCATCCGAACTGGCTCGAATAATTAAGCCTGAGCCATTGTGCTCCCGGAAGTGTCCAGTCGACTGTAATGCTGGCCGTGCCAAGCCCCGAAACAATGGTACCCCCGGATGAAATTTCCCAGGTATAACCGACCATGCCAGGAGTGGTAGAGTATTCTATTACCGGGCCGCCGATGCAAGAAAGAGAAGGTCCGGTAACCGTTGGTTCCGGCAAAGGCAGAACAATAACCTGTTTTGATGCCATGGAAGGACAAGGGCTGGTGGATGTATAGCTTACCGAGATGGTTCTTGTGCCCGGCTGGGTCCACAATACCGTAACCGTCATCGTTCCCTGTCCGGCAACGATCTGACCTCCCGTGCTGACCGTCCATTGATATAAGGACATCCCTGGGTCGGTATTAAATACAAGTGTTCCGTTTTTACATACCGTATCTGTTCCATTGATCGATGCCAGCGGAGTTTGGTTGACCGTTACCATTTTCTGTGTTGGGGTGATCGTCGGGCACCCACCGGTCCCAGCCTGGTTATTGTATGCCGCAGTGACAACCTTCGGACCAGTAGTATTCCAATTAACTGTTATCGAGTAGGTACCCAACCCGTTAACGATATATCCATCCGGGGAAATGTTCCACTGGTAATTAGACTTTCCCTGCTCTGTGTAATAATTGGAATTGACATCAGTGCAGGCAAAGGCCGATCCGTTGATCAGAGGTTGAGGGGAAGTGTAAACCGTGACCGATTTTACACCCGGTAGGAGTGCCATACATCCCGTACCATTCGAATAGTTGACTGTTATGGTCTGCAATCCTGAACTTAGCCAGTTGACCGTGATTGCATGAGTTCCCTGGCCATCGGTAATGGTCCCACCCGATGTAATGGTCCAGGAATAGGAAGACATGCCCGGTTCGGTGAAATAGACGACCGCGTTGCTTGAAGGACAGATTGCGGATGTTCCGGTGATGGTTGGATTGGGGGATAAGCCAACCGTGACTGTTTTAACCGCCGGCGACAATACCGGACAGCCTGACTGGTTGACATAGGTCACTGAGAGTTGCTTCGTTCCCTGTGTTGTCCATTCGACCGTTACAAGATGGGTTCCCTGGCCCGATCTGATAGCCCCTCCGGATGACATACTCCAGGAATAGTTCGTCATACCATTTTCAGTAGAATAGGTCTCAGTATAACCAACGCACGACATGGATGGGCCGGTAATGGACGGGGTAGTATTGGGATTCACCTGAATATATCGCAGGGTTGCGGAAGCTGCCGTACAACCGTTACTATTGGTGTAATTGACCGTCAACTGCTGTATTCCGGCAGTGGTCCAGTTCACAGTTACCGTTCTTGTGTTCGTGGGTCCGACTATGTTCCCTCCGGTTACCGACCACACATATCCTGTCATCCCGGATTCGGTTGAATAGTCTTCCGTAGTGTTGATACAGACCGATTCGTCGCCGGTTATCGTCGGAACCGGCAAAGGATTAACTGTAATCTGAATGTCGTCGGTATACACCGATCCGCAACTGGTCGAACTGGACTGAACCTGCCTGTACCACGTTGTCACAGTGAGCGAGCCAGGCTGGTAGCTGAGTGAAGTCGCTCCACCTATATTAATGAAATCGATATTGTTTACCGAGTGTTGCCACTGGTAGGAATATGGTCCGTTTCCTCCGGTAGGAGCCGTGGCGTTCAGTTGTGAAGGCAACCCCTGGAAACAGATGGACTGGTTGCCTGAGATGAAGCCGGGGATTAACGTCGGGTAAACGGTTATCTGATAGATGCTGACCTGCCCTGTGCATCCTGCTGCAATAGGAGTGATACTCACGGTAGCTGTGACCGGAACATTAGTCGTATTGTTTGCAACGAACGACGGAATAGCGGTTCCTGAACCGGATGCCGGGAGTCCGATGGAGGGGTTGTTGTTCGTCCAGGTAAATGTAGTGCCTGAAACAGTTGACGTTAGCGAAGTTGATGGAGCAATACTGCCATTGCAATAGTACTGGTCACTGACTGGAATAACCACCGGAGATGGTTTAATGGTGACAGCCTTGACGGCCGTAGCGGTACATCCGCCAACGGAGGTTTCGACGACTGTCACCTGGCCGGCCTGAGGAATGGAGGTCGAATTATTCCATGTGACGGTGATATCAGGGCCGACCGACAGGCCTTCAATCGTTCCGTACCAGGAACCGCTGGCCGGGTTTACCGACCAGTTAAAACCCGAGCCGGCTGATCCCGTCACCGAATAGGCTGCCCCGGGCACCGGGCACACCTCGGCCGGACCGGTGATAAGCGGAGAAGGACCACTGACAACGGTGATATTTCTGACGGGGCTTGTGGCGTTACAGTTGCCCGAGGGAACATTGGAATAGCTAACGCTGATCATTGCCGTACCGGGGGTAGAACCACCGGTCACAGTGATAGAGGATGTACCCTGGCCTGCAAAAGATATCACATTGGGGCCCGAGCCTGTGACGGTCCAGATATAATTGTAATAATTCATGCCAGGGGGCGGTGCAGGGGCATAGAAAATGGTCGAATTGCCCACACAGATGATGTCTTGGCCGCCGGTCACCGGGCTGCTGGCCGGGGGGGCTACTACACTAACTGGTTGAACAAAGGGATCTGAATAACAGATAGCAGCTCCTTCCCCTGGCCTGGAAGCCTGCAAGGTCAAAGCATAATTCCCGGCACTACCCGACCATGTGACATTGCCGGATGTACCCGACCAAACGGGAGGAGAACCTCCCGTGACCACCCAATCATAGTCCTCACCGGCAACCGGGGAGCTGACCGAATATGGCTGCACAGATGAGACGCAAACCGTAAACACTCCGGTAATCGAAGGCGTGGCAACCCCGATCAAAACAGTCATGGACGCTGGACCGCTTCCGGTAGCTACATTGATCGTACCCACCCCGGGGAGAGAACCCCAATCAACCGTAATCGCCGGGTTGTTACCTGATATCACGATGGGTATTGCGCCGGTAGAGGAAACAGTCCACTGGTAACTGGGTGTTCCGCCTATTGCAGTATAGACATGCACCCCCGTTCCGACACATACGCTCGCCGGGCCACTGATCGTCACCTGCGCGGATGCCATGCCGGTCAGACAGAGGTTGAAAATAACAAATGCAAACAGCATTTTTTGTATCCTAGCTACCTGTTTCACTGTAAAAGTTTTCATAGACGGTCACTCGATTATGTAATTATTACCGATTGTTTGATGTATATACATGGAAGGGAATAATCCCGGAGAACATTCCGGAATTTTCCCCTCATCCGAAAAAAAACAATATCCTGTTTCTGGCATCATGATGAATAAGAATATGTTATTCATCATGATGCCAGAAACAAGGCTGTTATCATCACTTCAATGTTATAAAAACATCTTCACTTATGACTTTCAAAGTTTGACTACTCTGAACGACTTGACAAAATCTCCCGTTACTATTCTTACCAGGTAGATACCGGTTGGTTTTCCATTCAGTGAAAATTTCAGCTTGTTTGTTCCCGGTAAAGAATGCTGCGTATGGATTCTCTTGCCCTGCATCGTGAATACTTCCACATTAAACGATGGAACACTACTTTGATCTTCGGTTTCGACATAGAAGATATCCTCGGTAGGATTCGGATAGAGCCTGAATGTAAGGTCGTCGGATGATGTTTCAGGCATTGTTTCCTGCCCTGCAATTAAAGTGATCATCGATGGTGTCATGGTGCCACAGTAGTTTCCTGTTGTTGTGATATAGCCATGCATATAACCTCCTGGTTGAACCACCGTTCCCGGTAGATAAAGTATGTTCTGACCGGCAATCATGGTGGCCGAACCTCCGCTCTGAACGATGAAATGGGTATTGTTTCCCGCAACAGTTATTGTCTGTACTGCATCATAACATTCTGTTTCACCGCTGCCGATTGTGATGTTCGACAGAGAGACATTTGCTGGAGGGTTGACGCTCACAGCCAATACAGTAGGGACAAGCGACTGGCATCCAAACTGATTGACTGTAATGAGGCTCACCGACTGATTACCTGTTGCAAACCAGTTGACCAGGATACTGCTGGTATTACCACCCGATATAATGGTTCCTCCTGCGGAAATACTCCATTGATAATCGATCATGCCTGTTGGAGTGGAGTAGACCACAACACTGCCGATTCCGGTCACCGTAGGTCCGGTGATAGTGGGTTGAGGAACAGGTAACACCGTAACGATCTTTTGTGTAGGTGATGAAGCGGTACATCCTTGCAGATTCGAATAATTCACATACAAACTCCAATTGCCTGATATCTGCCATGTAACCGTTATTACATTTGTTCCCTGGCCACTGGTGATGATGCCGCCTTGTGGCAAAGACCAGTTATAGTTGCTCATTCCGGGTTCAGTATAATAAACCACGCCGGCTGAAGGACATATGTTCGAAACACCGCTGATGGTTGGCACCGGAGCCTGGTAAACTTCAACCTGCCTGACAGAAGGAACAGGAGAGATACAGCCACTGGTTGGTATATAGTTCACACTTACAGCATTGATTCCGGCAACATACCAGTTCACTGTAATAGAACTGGTACCCTGTCCATTGATTATAATCCCGCCTGATGATACATTCCAGGTGTACCCGGTCATTCCGGTTTCGGTTGAATAGTTGGCAATTGAACCACTGCATACGCTCGCAGGTCCAGTAATGGTAGGCACGGCCAATCCATTGACTGTGACAGTCTTGACAGCTGAAATACCAGTGCATCCATTCTGGTTGGTATAGCTTACTCTGACATTCTTAAGTCCAGCCACCTGCCACTGAACTGTTATCGTGGCTGTATTGCTACCAGCCAGTATCGTTCCATCGGGTGAAATATTCCAAACATATCCGCTCATCCCCGACTCGGTTGAATACGTCTTCAACTCCTGAACACAAGCTGATGAACTACCCGTAATCAGGGGAACCGGTGGAGTAGTAACCATGACGCTTTTTATACTCGGTGCAGCAGCGGAACATCCATTGGCATTGACATAATTAACTGTAACAAACTGGCTGCCTGCGGTGTTCCAGGTTACGCTGATCGCTCCTGTGCCCTGCCCTGAAGTGATCGTGCCCCCTGATGAGATGGTCCACACATAGCCTGTCATGCCGGTCTCCGTACTGTAATTATTTCCGGTCGAGCCCACGCAAGATGTTGATGGACCTGCAACTGACGGTATTGGTAATGGAAACACGGTTACTGTCCTGGAGGCCGGAATAACCGAACCGCAACCCGTTACGGGATCATTGTAGGATACATTGACCGTCCAATTTCCCGATTGGTTCCATCTAACCATGATTGCCTGGGTTCCCTGTCCTGATGTGATCAAGCCACCTGCGCCAACTGTCCACACATAGTTAGATTTACCGGGTTCGGTATTATACGTGATGGAGGTACCTGAACACACCTGCGATAAGCCAGAAATTGTCGGCACCGGGGCGGGATTCACCACCACCGCTTTTACCGTTGGCTGAAGCGCTGCACATCCGGCGCCATTGACATAGTTTACCGAGACACTTTGGGCTCCGGACGAGGTCCAGATAACTGTTATTGACCGTGTTCCAAGGCCACTGACAATAGTGCCGCCCTGAGAAACTATCCAGTTATAAGCCGACATACCGGTTTCAGTGTAATAATCCGAACCAACCGCGCCAGTGCAGACTGTGGAAGGGCCGCTTATTGTGGGAACGGGTAAACTGTTTACGGTCATGGTTATCGCATTAGAAGTTGCCGGGTTGCCAGATAGACAGGGTGCCGGCAGATTTGATGTCAGCACGCAAGTAATAACATCATTGTTTGAAGGTACATACATGAAAGTCTGGTTGTTAGTTCCCACATTATTACCATTGACCTTCCATTGATAGACCGGGGCTGATCCTCCGTTGACCGGATATGCTGAGAACAACACATTTGCACCTGAACACACCGGGTTCGAAGCGGCGCTGATGGTGACACTAACAGGTGGGTAGGAAGCACAGTTATCCTTTAAACAACGGGCCGAGAATCCCAGTGACTTATTATTTAGGTTCCGGTTCACACTATTAAGGTTATAAGCCAGGTAACGCGACCAGGCATTTGTCAGCGAGTTCTGGGAGGAGGTCATAAAGTAACCAAACTCCCTGATGCTGCCAAATGTACCATTGGCGTAACGCAATCCACCTCCCAACCCCGTAAATCCAGTGGAGTTGACCGCACCGGTATTGGGCGACAGCCAGTGATCAATTCCTACTTCCTTAATTTTACCGCCAGCGATCGGCTCACCTCCCTGACCGGTCGTTAATACTGACCACTCGTCATCTGATGCCAGGTGCCAACCCTCGGGACAGATACCCCGGACTGACGGAGCCGTCGAATACTGCATCATTTCGTTCCATTGATATAGTCCGCCATAGATTTCGCAATTCGATGGAAGGTTGTCATAGCAGTATTTTTCAATTATGCCATTGTTTGTCTGTTCCTGGATCCCCTGGATCATACTGCCCACATTGAGGTTCTCCTTGAGCCAGCACTGATCACCAATTTGAACGGTGTGATAGGTTATTCCCTGATATAAAACAGTGGGTATCCCGGGACAAGGCACGCCATATGTAATCGTCATCGTGATCGTGTTTGAGGTCGCAGGATTATTGTTCACACAGATCTGGTTGGATGTTACGATACACTTTACCAGGTCACCATTCGCAGGCACATATGTATATGCCGGACTATTGGGTCCAACATTTATCCCATTGACATTCCACTGGTAGACCGGGGCGGACCCGCCATTTATTGCGGTTGCCGTAAAAGTTACAGGATTTCCAACCAGCACAGGATTCTGAGAGGCTACAATGGTCACACTGGCCGGAACCTGAGGTGTGATTGTGACAGTTTTTACTGAGCTTGAGGCAGAACACTGGTTAATATTGGTCACATGAACCTGTAATGTACCCGTTGCGGGACCGGGTCCACCCCAATGGATATTCGTTGTAGAGGCGTTCTGGCCCGACAGAATAGAGGTCCCGGCCGGCCCTGTCACCGTCCAGAAATAGGAAGCCATGCCTGGTTCAGTGAAGTAAATGTGGCCTCCGGTATTTTCACAAACCACATCCGTAGGATCGGAAAAACTCGTGATTGTCGGCGAAGGCATCTGATTTACCAATACAGGGAAAATGGTCGGATTCATGGCCATACATCCGTAGGGGTCACTGTAGGAAACGGTAACTGAACGTGACCCTGGTGATAACCATGTCACAGTTATCGATCTTGTTCCCTGACCGGCGACAATAGTACCACCAGCACCTGCATTCCATAAATACCCGCTCATTCCGGGCTCGGTGATATATACCTGTCCGGGAACATTCTGGCAAGCCGTTGCTGGTCCCGAAATGGTCGGTACCGGAAGACTTCTTACAGTTACCGTATATGTGCCGGCAATGGATGCCCTGCATCCAAAGCCGTTGGTATAATTTACCGTTATCGTTTTCTGGCCAGCTGTTGTCCAGGTTATTACCACAAAATTACTCGTCGATGTTCCGCCGGCGGTAATTGTTCCACCGCTCGAAACGGTCCAGCTGTAATTGGTTTGACCACTGGCCGTCGCATAAGTATTTGATGTGGAGTTTACACAAACTGTTGACGGGCCGCTTATGACAGGGACCGGCTGTGGATTTACAGTTACCGTAAAGGTAGCCGGATTCAATGATGAACATCCTCCCGGGTCGGTATAGTTAACCGTCACCGTTTGTGTACCGGCAGTATTCCATAAAACCGTGATGGTGTTTGTATACATGGGCAGACTCGTAATGATGGTACCTCCCAGCGATACGTTCCAATCATACGTAACCATGCCTGGTTGTGTGGAATAGGTGGCGGTTGATCCCACGCAAACAGATCCCTGACCTGTGATCACCGGATCAGCCGGTCTTGTGTTTATCGTAATATTGGCCTGTGATAACTCCGACTGACAACCATTGCCGTCGGTATAAGTAACAAACACCTGCGGCGCACCAGGGTTATTCCATAGTACAGTCACATTGCTCGTACCGGATCCCGAAGTTATAATTCCACCAAGGGTGGCGCTCCATACATAGTTGCTCATACCGGATTCGGTCGAGAAAGGTATTCCAGTACCACCGGTACATCCATATAATGGCCCGGCTATGACTGGAACGGGTAACGGGTGAACCACAACCGGCTTCATGGTTGGCACCAGTGCCTGGCACGCTGCCGATGGATTGGTATAAATGACCGTTACCGTTTGCGTTCCTGCCTGTGTCCACATAACCGTTATACTGTTAGTGCCGGCACCGGCCAGTATCGACCCAGAACCCACATTCCAATTATACAAAGCCATTCCAGGTTCTGTCCAGAAATTGATCGATCCATTCTTACAGACGCTTGAGGCACCATTGATGGTGGGTACCGGCGACTGGTTCGCCTGTACAACCAGGGTTCCCGGCACGATGGTCGGGCATCCCACTTTATTGATATAACTTACGGTTATCGTATGAGTGCCTGCTGTTTGCCATTGTATCATTGCGTTGCTGGTATTGCCTCCTGAAACGATTGAACCACCTGAACTTAGCGCCCAGGAATAACTGGTCATCCCTAATTCAGTACTATAATTTACCGATGTTCCCGTACAAACCGCTGTTGATCCGCTGATCACCGGCACTGTTGTTGCCGACACATTCACCGACTTGACCGTTACGTTTGGAGAACTGCATCCTGAAGCATTGGAGTAATTCACTGTCACGGTTTGCAATCCAGGAGTGATCCAGTGTACCTGAATTGAAAAGGATCCCTGACCGCTGGTGATCGTTCCGCCGGTAATGGTCCAGGTATAGTTGTTCATGCCCTGTTCGGTAAAATAGGTTATTCCAGTCGTTCCCGAGCAAATGGATCCCGTTCCCGTGATGGTAGGCGCCGGCGGGGATGCATTGACAGTAACCGTTTTGACAGTCGGTGTGAGTGTTCCGCAACCCAGTTGTGAAGTATAGTTAACCATGATACTCCGGCTGCCGCTGCCAGTCCAGATCACTGTCACGGTATTTGATGCAGTGCTTCCATTGAAATAGCCTCCGCCGGCCGGTAAGGTCCACACATAATTAGTCATTCCCGTCTCGGTGGTATAAACATTCTGGAACCCGGTACAGGCAGGATCAGGGCCACTGATGGTCGGTGTCAGCAGCGATTGCACGCTGACCGACATCACAGTGGGGCTTGCTGCTGTACATCCGTTCGCATTAATGTAATTTACAGATATTGTCTGTATACCGGCAGTAGTCCATGTGACAAGAACTGATGAAGTGCCCTGGCCACTGGTAATGATTCCGCCGGTAACAATCCACAGGTACCCCGACATGCCTGGTTGGGTGGAATAAATATTTCCAACAGAATTAAGGCAAACCATCCCTTCCCCGGCAATCGTGGGAACCGGCAATGGGTTCACAGTCAGCAATACAGGATTGGTATACACAGTGCCACCATTGTCTGAGGATGTCTGTGCATTTCTGTACCAGGTGGTCATGGTCATGGTTCCTGGCTGATAGGTCAAATTGGTAGCGGCGGGTATGTTGGAGAAGACCATGTTATCCATAGAGCTCTGCCAGTTATAGGAATAGGGTGTGCTTCCTCCGCTGGGCGCCGTGGCCGTCAGGGTGTTGGGTATGGCATTCCGGCAAATCGTCTGGGTTGCTACTGCACTGCCAGCCACGAACTGTGCATATACGGTAATGTTGAAGGTGATGTCGGGACCATAACACGTCGTCTGGTTATAAACCGGAGTGACCGTAATGGTGGCAGTGACCGGAACTGCGGTATTATTGGTCGCGGTAAATGTACCAATATCCCCGGTACCGGAACCTGCGAGGCCAATCGACGGAGTCGTGTTCGACCAGCTGAAGACAGTGCCCGCTACCGTACCCGTGAAATTGATGGCCGTTGTGGGCGCACCGTTGCATACAAACTGGCTGGTAACCGGATTCACTGTCGGAGTCGGGTTTACAATTATAGTAAAGCTAACCGGCACCCCGGTACAGGTCACCCCTCCGGTGGTGTACGACGGCGTTACGGTGATGGTAGCCGTTACCGGCATTGTTGAATAGTTAGTGGCAGTAAATGCAGGAATATTTCCGCTGCCGGCAGAGGCTAAACCGATCGATGAATTACTGTTGGTCCAGTTAAATACCGTGCCCTGAATTGAACCGCTAAAAGTAACGGGTGTACTCTGTGTCCCACTGCAAAGCACCTGTCCGGCAACCTGGTTAACTGTGGGCAGATCATTGACTGTCGTTGTATAGGTTGCCTTGGTATATCCATAACAATACAGGTTCTGATAGTTGACTTCGACGGTCTTAACGCCAGGCGTTGTCCAGGTTACGATGACGTAATTGGATGTAGTTGTTCCTCCGGCAGTTACAATGCCACCCTGCGCCTGAAGGTCATTCCAGATATAGTTGCTATTGCCGGACTGGGTTGTATAAATATTGTTGGCACTGTTCAGGCAACATACAGCTACGCCCGATAATGTCGGAACGGGCCTTGAATACACTGTTGTTGTGTAGATAGCGGGAACCAATGCACTACATCCGGCGATATTCGAGTAATTTACGGATACATTTTTTACTCCCGGGGTATTCCATATTACTGAAATTTCATTTGCCGTAGTCGTGGGAGAGGTAATGATAGATCCTCCGGCCGAAACGCTCCAGGTGTAATTGTTCATCCCAGGCTGGGTCGAGTAAGTAATGGTCGATTCAGTACAAGCCACCAAATCTCCTGAAATTACAGGATTGGGCGGACGGTCATAAATGGTCACCTCTTTTCGTTTCATATTGGACTGACATCCATGATCATCTGTGTAAATCAAGTCAATAAGTCCAAGCGTAGTAGAAATCCATTCAACAGTCACAGTAGCGAGGTTGCTGATTCCGCCAACGATGTATCCAGTTGAGCTAACGCTCCACTGGTAATTGCTCATGTTATTCTCAGTGTAATATACAGTTCCTGAGTTCCCCACACAGGCAACACTCGGTCCTGTAATGGTCGGAACAGGGTCGTAAACCGTGACTGTTTTCGTGGCCGGATTGGCCGGACGACATCCACCTGCCGGATCAGTATAGTTTACAGTAACAGTCCTGGTGCCTGCCGTTGTCCACAAAACCGTGATTGAATAGGTTCCCAATCCCGATGTTATCGTTCCGCCTGCTCCGACTTCCCATGTGTAGAGAGAATTACCCGGCTGCGTCGAATAGGTTTTAGTCTCATTGAGGCAGGACTCAGCAGGTCCGGTGATCGTAACAATCGGTGTGGTATTCACGGTAATTGTTCGTGTAGCCTGGACAGGACAATCGTTTTCATTGAGGTAGCTTACTGTTACCGTCTGAGTTCCCGTATTATTCCATATAACACCGATCGTACTGGTCCAGGTACCCGGTATCACGGTGCCTCCAGGAGAGATGTTCCATTGATAGGTTGACATAGTTGTTTCGGTCGAATAATACATTGTGTTTCCTGTGCAGGCATCAGGAGGATAACTGCTTATGGTTGCAGCGTTGACAGGGAATACATTGACTGTCTTGACGCCCGGGTTGGCGACAAGGCAACCTGATGTATGGATATAACTAACCGTAATGGTCTGTACCCCGGCGGTGTTCCATGTCACCGTTATGGCATTGGTGGTTGCACCGGCGGTAATTGTACCACCTGTTACATTCCAATTGTATGCCGTCATATTGGCGTCGGTATAATAAACCACTCCGGAATAACCCTGACAAATTTCACTGCTGCCAATAACAACCGGGGTCGGTGCTGCAGGATTTACTGTAATGGTGAAGGTCTTGACAGAACCAGTACAGGCTACGGAGCCATTGCTGAATTGCGGGGTCACCGTGATCAGGGCAATGATTGGCGTTACCCCGGTGTTGACCGCCGTAAACGACGGGATGTTCCCGCTTCCGTTGGCTGGCAGGCCGATCGACGGGTTCGAGTTGGTCCAGCTGTAACTGGTGGTGCCGCCGGTGTTCACCGTCGTGAAGGTCACCTGGTTGCTGATCCCACCATGGCACAGGATCTGGCTGGCCGGCTGGTTGACCTGGCCGGCCGGGTTCACGGTGATGGTAAAGGTTTTTGGCAAGCCGGAACAGGTCACGGATCCGTTGGTGAAATAAGGCGTAACGGTAATATTGGCCGTAACCGGGGCATTGGTCGTGTTGGACGCCGTGAACGACGGAACGCTGACAGTCCCGGTGGCAGCAAGACCGATCGCGGTATTGTCATTGGCCCAGGAATAGGACGTTGTGCCGCCGGTGTTGGCCGTAGTGAAGCTCACCGCCGCGGTGCTGTTGCCGTTGCAGACTACCTGCCATGCTGGCTGGTCGACCTGGCCAGCCGGATTTACCGTAATGGTAAACGTCTTGACCGAACCGGGGCATGACACAGGTCCGTTGGTGAACAGCGGGGTCACCACGATGGTTGCCGTGGCCGGGGTAGTGCCGGTATTGGTCGCGGTGAAGGTCGCGATATCGCCTGTCCCGCTGGCAGCCAGCCCGATGGCCGTGTTGGAGTTGGTCCAGTTGAAGGTGGTCGTTCCCCCGGTATTGTTGGTGGTGAAGGCGACGGCCGCCGTGGCTGAATTATTGCAGACCACCTGGTTTCCCGGCTGGTTTACCTGCGCCGATGGATTCACCGTGATGGTAAATGATTTTGTTGCACCGGGACAGGATACCGAACCAAATGCAAAATGAGGCGTGACCTCGATGATGGCAATGGCCGGCGATGTGCCGCTGTTAATGGCCGTGAACGAAGCGATCGTCCCGGTTCCTGTTGCGGGAAGCCCGATCGTTGCGTTCGTATTGGTCCAGGTGTAGGTGGTGGTTCCAACAGTATTGGTGGTGGTAAAGCTTATAGCGGAAGTTATATTGCCGTTGCAAACCACGGTGCTGACAGGTTGGTCAACCTGGCCGTTGGGATTGACAGTAACCGTTATTGTGTAAGCGGAGCTGCTGCATAGTCCGCCCGTTGACATGGCAGTAACAACATACTCAGCAGTGCCCGGCGCATTAGTGGTTGCGGTTAGTAATTGTGAGATAGTTGATCCGATTCCGGCAGTGGCTCCTGAAACATTATTTACACTTCCCGGAATCCAGGCGAAAGAACTGGATACAGATGAAGTAAGGTTTATATTCGTGTTATTTCCGCTGCATATTGTTGCTGAATTAGGAGTTATTACGACAGGGACAGGATTAACAGTCACCGTTATTGTGAAGACAACTCCTGCGCAGGATCCTGCTGTAGATGTTGGCACCACCAGGTATTCGACTGTGCCGGGGTTTGAATTACCTGGATTGGTTAAAACCTGCGTAATTGTTGCTCCCGAACCGCCTGAGGCTCCCGTTATGCTGCCTGTAACAGCCCCGATAGTCCAGACAAATGTGCTTGGTATGGATGCGGTGAGTCCGATATTGGTATTGGTCCCGCTGCAGATGGACTTCGTGGCGGGGGTTTGCATAACTGGTCTTGGGTTTACTGTTACTGTTATCGTATAAGCAGGCCCGGTGCATGAACTCGAGAGATAAGTCGGCACAACCACATATTCAACGCTACCCTGGACTGAGCTGTTAGATAGTGTAAGTTCCTGGTTGATTGAGTTCCCCGACCCAAAGGTTGCGCCCAGAACCCCTGAGACAGTACCAATAGTCCATGCAAATGAACTTGGTGCTGTGGCGGTCAGATTAATGTTGGTTCCTGATCCATCGCAGATGCTTTTGGTGTTGGGTGTTGTTACAACCGGTGTCGGATTTACCGTAACGGTTATGGTGTAAACCGATCCGGTACAAGGGCCGCCCGTGGATGTTGGTGTTACAAGGTATTCAACTATTCCGGTGGTTGAAGTATTGGTATTTGTAAGAACCTGGTTGATCAGTCCGCCCGATCCACCTGTGGCTCCTGTAATCCCGGGAGTCACTGACCCGATTGTCCAGTTAAAGCTGCTTGGAGTGCTGGCTGAGAGAACAATATTCGGACTTGTTCCGTTACAGATAACCATTGTGCTGGGATTTGTAACAACCGGCTTGGGGTTGACCGTGACCGTAATCGTGTAGGGGCTACCCGTACAGGCACTTCCTGTATAGGTTGGCACCACGACGTACTCCACTGAGCCCGCAGTTGAATTGCTGGTATTGGTCAGTACCTGGGTGATGGTATATCCTGATCCGGCAGCCGCTCCGGTAATGCCTCCCGAGATATTGCCCAGGGTCCATTCAAAGGTGCTTGATGCCGTTGCTGTCAACAGAATATTCGGATCAGCGCCACTGCAAATGGTACTCGCATTTGCTGTGGTCACCGATGGGATTGGATTCACTGTTACTGTAATTGTAAAGGGTGATCCAACGCATGCTCCCGCACTCGAAGTGGGAACGACAATATATTCAACATATCCGGTTGTCGTATTGGTTGTGTTAGTCAGCACCTGCGAGATGGTCGTTCCAGATCCGGCGCTGAATCCTGTCACCCTGATGTTTGATCCGATGGTCCAGGTATAAGTACTGGTAGTAGTTGCCGATAATATTATATTGGTGTTGCTACCACTGCAGATGGTTTTGGTGTTGGCCGTAAGCATGGACGGTACGGGATTGACGGTGATGGTAAATGTTTTCGTTGATCCGATGCAACTTACCGATCCGTTGGTGAACGTCGGCGTGACCGTGATCGTTGCGATCACCGGGTCGCTGGTGGTATTACTTGCTGTAAATGACGGAACACTCGTCG
>CAYYPH010000018.1:0-88106 GCA_964473485.1 uncultured Prolixibacteraceae bacterium
ATAAAATGTCAAAGAACTTTATTATATCTCAAAGGTTTTGAACACCCCTAATTGACAATTGACAATTGATAATGGGAAACGTAATTTGAAACTGCACACGGTTCACGGTCCACGGTCCACGGCCCACGGTCCACGGTCCACGGTCCACGGTCCACGGCCCACGACCCACGGCCTAATGCCTAACTTTGAATTTTGAATTTTGAATTTTGAATTCCACCTTTACCTCACAGCCTCACCCAAACACTCATTCACTATAAACAGTATCTTCTCCATCCGCCCAGGATCGGTCTTGCTGAAAACATCCCGCGGTGAGTGGTAGTCGGCATGAAAGCCTGAAAAAAAGGTCATCACCGGGATGTTGCGGGAGGCGAAGTGACAGTAATCGCTGCCACAGTGGCCGGTCACATCCCAGAGATCGAGTTTGAAGGGTTTTGTAAGTTTTGCATTGCTTCGTCGCGCTGTTTCGCGTAAATCTTCGTTACCGGACAGGGTTCCGATGCTGATAACATTCTTCAGGCTGTCCTCCAGATCGCAGCGAGAGATCATGTCCATATTGATCGCAAGAGCCAACTTTTTTCCGGATATCCACGAATTTGCAGCAAAATATTCACTCCCCAGGATTCCTTTCTCCTCGGCGGTCCAGGCTGCGAAAATGATGTTGCAGGCCGGCTTATGCCCTGCGCCTGCCCATTTTGCCGAAAGGGCGAGCATCCCTGCCGTTCCCGAAGCATTGTCATCGGCGCCGTTATAGATCAGATTCTGCCGTTTCCCCAGGTGATCGTAATGAGCCCCCACCATCACATAACGCGAAGTATCCCGTCCGTGAACAATGCCCATGACATTTCTGACAACGACGGTATCCCTTTTAACCATGACGGACAGTTTTATTTTTTTTCCGTTGATCGCGACGGCGGATGATTGAAGTTCGCCGCTGCGTTTTTCAAAATCGCCGCTGGCGAATGGCAGCAGGTTCAGCAGGGCCTCCGATACCGCCTGGTTTGGATTTATACAGGGGATGCGCGTAGGATCGGTGCCCCCGGGCAGGTAATATTCCAGGTCCTTGTAAACAGTACCGATGTTATCACCGGTGGTCGTATTTACCCAAAGAGAACCGGCGTAACGGTCGCCGGCGGTGACCGGATTGAAGGGCCGGATGGGATCGATCTCAATCACAGCGATCGCCCCGCGGGCTTTTGCAACGGTAAGTTTTTCCAAAAGAGATACTTCGGGCATCCCCGGTTCCTTTTTCAGCCTTTTCCAGGCGGGTGAAAGGGTATCGCGGTGGCCGGGAAAACCGCGGAGAAGGATAACGACCTTGCCGGTGGCATCGATCCCCTGATAATCGTCGTATCCTGCTGTTTTCAGCGTGACCCCGTAACCTGCGAAAACAAGTTGTGCTTCTGTGTATTGTGCATCCATCACCGGATCGATCGCGAAGCCGGATCCCAGGGTCCACGTGATGGTCGCCGAATTGTCTTTCGCCCTGTCATCGGCCAGTGTCATGGCAGCGTTTTCAACTCCATACCTGATGAGGCTGAAGGTCTGGTACCAGTCGCGGCCGGCAGGATGATCCTTAATGCTATCTGCAACCGGAATCCGGTCGCCGAAAGGCTGCAGACCGTTCAGTTGCATCATCGAAGCGATGTATTCAGAAGCCAGGAAAGATCCCCGTTCACCGGTTTCACGACCTTCCATCAGTTCGCAGGACAGGAATGCCTGGATCGGCGTAAAATCGCTCCGCAAAGGCGAAGAGGGATACTGGGCCGGAAGGATTAGCGGACCTAGGGTAAACAGTAAAAAGAGAGAAAGGAAGCGCATGGTGGAGGGGGAATTCAAAGTTCAAAATTCAAAATTCAAAATTCAAAGTTCAAAATTCAAAATGAGGCAATAGGCCGTGGACTGTGGACCGTGGGCCGTGGGCCGTGGACTGTGGACCGTGGGCCGTGGACTGTGGACTGTGGACCGTGGACGTTTCAAATTACGTTTCCCATTGTCAATTGTCAATTGTCAATTGTCAATTGTCAATTTGTTGTTTTGTCACCCGTCCCGCGTCACGATTTTGTCACGCGTCACGATTTTCTCACGATTTTACCCATCGCCATCAGGTACCTGATCTCAAAGTCAGGGTCCAAAACCAGGATATCGGCGTCGCTACCTGCGCTAATGCTTCCTTTTCCTTTCAGTTTCAGGATGGTGGCCGGGTTTGATGTGGCGACCATCAGGGCTGTTTCCAGCGGGATACCTTCATCGTTCACCGATTCTTTGATCTCACGGAGGATGGAGGAAGGCAGCCCCATGTCGATCCTGATCAGCCTGCCTTCGGCGTCGAAGGTGGGCAATGAGCCGCAACCATCGGAGGTGAAGGTGATGTGCCCGGCCGGAACACCTGCCTCCAGCAACTGTTTCAGCGCTTTCGAGGGTTTTATCTCGCAGGCGGGATCGTATGGGTATGAGCTGGTAGTGATATCGACATACCCTTTCTTGCCGTATTCCTTCGCATCTTCAAAGATGTAGGGATTCCTATTGCAGTGGGTGGGGAGGAACTGCTTATAGCCCATCATGGTGCCTTCCACGATCTCATGAAGCGGTCTGAACGGATCTTTTGCATCGCCCATGTGCATATTGACGATGCCGGCTTTCCCTCCGATCATACCGGCCACGCGGGCATGGGCTGTGATCCGTGCCAGTTCGTTAAACGAGGGGATGGATGAACGGTGGTCGGAGATGGCTACCTCGCCCACCCCGATGATCTCTTCGAACAGGGCGATATCCCTGGCAATGTCGCCGGTGATGGTGGGTGGAGGCACCTGGTAGGCGCCGGTGTACATCCAGGCCGAGAACCCAAGGCTGCGCAGGGTTTTTACCTTCATGAGCACACTTTCTACCGTGCGGGTAATGCCGTCGGTGCCCAGGCAGCCGATCACGGTCGTTACCCCTCCGTCGATCAGCATCTCAGGCAATAACTCCGGCATCCTGCTTGCCGGGCCTCCTTCGCCGCCGCCACCCGTAATGTGAACGTGGCTGTCGATCAGGCCGGGAACAAGCCAGAGCCCTTCGCAATCGATGATTTCACAATCGGCCCCCGGTGGCGGATCGATATGGTCGTTCATGGCAAGGATCGTTTTTCCTCCGGTCATCACATCTTTCTTGCCAAGTAGTTCCGGTCCGTAGACCCGGGCATTTTTAAACAGGGTCAGCATATGGTTCGGTTTTATTCAACAAATATGCGAAAAAGGGATTTTCTTTTCCAACCTTTGGCAAATTTTTTATATTCGCAAAACAAACCGCGGTTTTTTTATACACCGACAAGGGGAGTTATCAGAATGAATTGGTCGTTACCTTTATGGGCGCTGAAATGCGTCATTTTTCTGCCCTTTCTTTTACCAGTCTGTGCAGCTGGTTCGCCAACAGGCAGGTTCCTGCTGGCAGGCGGGGGAGCCGAGAAGAATGGTGCTGCCAGCTGGAGTACCCCGGCATACCGGTGGGCGGCCGAAGGTAAGCGCGTGGCCGTGATCGGAACATCTACCGGATCACTGGCCACTTACCTTGTTCAGCAATGCAAGGCCGCCAGGGCGAAGGAATTTGCCATTGCCTCGCGCGACAGTGCCGACAGCCAGGCTACCTTTGACACGCTGATTGCTTACGACATGATCTTTTTCCGCGGCGGCGATCAGTACGATTATTACCGGCTGTACAAGGGGACCCGTTTGCTGGAGGCGGTACAGTATGTTTACAATCATGGGGGAACGATCGGCGGAACTTCAGCCGGAATGCACATATTGTCGGAGGTGATGTTCACAGCAAGGTACGGATCGGCCTATCCTGATGAATGTATCGAGAATCCCAATAACAGCAGGGTGACCCTGGCCGACGATTTTCTGCCCTACTTTCCCGGATTCCTGTTTGACACGCATTTCGCAGAGCGTGGCCGTTTTGGGCGACTGACCGGATTTCTCGCGAATTATTTCCTGAACAAAGGAGAGGCAGTCAATGGAATCGGGATGGATGACATGACCTGCATGACGGTTGATGAGAACGGTCTTGGTACTGTTTGGGGAACCGGATGCGCCAATTTCTACCTGGCAGGCACGGGCTATTCGCTTAACGGGACCAAACTTCTGAACGATTCGGTGAAGGTGGTTCAGTTGCTGCACGGATGCACCTACGATTTCAATACCGGACAGTTTGGCTTCCCGACGCTCGACCGGCAGATCAGTACAGGTTCCATGCAGGAGTCGGGCAATTTTATCATCCTGGCCAGCGGTAGCAACCTCCTGACCGACAACACCGCTATGCTGGCAGATTTGGTGCAGTCGACCGGAAATATCTCCGACAGCGTTCTGATCCTTTGCCCGGACCAGACACTTGCAGCATCCTTTGGACAGCAATTGACGGCATCAGGGTCCACGGGTTACAGCGTCTTCAGACTTTCGGCAGCGACAGGCTCCGATCCTTCCCTGGCAAAGGCCATCACAGGATCAGTGAAGATTCTTTTCCTGGCGAATACAGATAAGGATTTCGGCGAATTCCTTGAAACGGAAAATGGGGCTCTGCTGAAAACCCGACTAACAACAGATGGGATTATTTCAGCTTTTGCAGGAGATAACGCCCGCTTTGCCGGAAAAACCGTGGTAGGGAATTACCTGGAAACCTATGCCAGCTGGTACGGAGAGCTCACGTTTAGCCCTGGACTTGCTCTCCTTCGATATTCGGTGATCATGCCCAACACCTATCTGAACAGCGACATTTACGAGAATACAGCCACCGCTGTCCCCTATGCCATGCTGAGAGATACCCTGAAGTTCGGGATCTGGCTGACCGATCGCAATTACATGAAATATCAGCCGGTAGGCGGAGAGGCAATGCTTCTGGGATATGGCTCCGCTCCGGTAATGGTTGTGACAAACACCGGAATCCTGGGTGGTTTCTCAAGTCATACCTCCACCGGGTCGGTTTCTTCCTCACCAAGGATGGTAGCCGGTTTTGAGAGTCTGCGCCTCACCCTTACCGATGCGACAAGGCCATTCAGGATGGGGACCGTTCATCCCTCAGGATTCCGGGAAACGGATGGAACGGATTGGTTGACGATCACCCCAAACCCCGCCCGCGATAAGGTAAGGCTCATCTGTGGTGCGAAAGGCTTTGAATGGAAGATCTGCGATATGAAGGGCATTGTATTGATGGAGGGGTCAACCACCGGACCGGAGGTTGAAATAAACCTGGCAGGACTCGGTACCGGTTGTTACCTGGTGCGATGCAAGGGCGGCGATAATTTCCGGGGATCGTGCAGGAAACTTGTCAAGCATTAATCATCGATTCCCAAAACAACATGAATCAAATGATGGTATCTGGTAAATTTTTTTCGGGGAAGATCATGTTTCATTGTTTCCTGACCATTCACATACTTCTTTCCGGGGTTGGGACAATGGCACAGTACCGTTCTTCGGGGAGCCTGGTGATCGTCGGCGGAGGACTCGAGGCAGACAACAAAACCGTTTTTCATGAAATGATCAGGCGGGCGGGCGGTGCTGAAAAAGCCGTCTTTGCCGTGATCCCCTCGGCAGGCGGAGCGCCGGTGCAGTCGTTTGCCTGGTTCAGGAGCGAGCTGATGATGTATGGGGTTGATGCGGCCAATATCCACCTGATTCCCATCGCGATGGTCGATGATGACAGCACGAAGGATGTGAACGAATCGGAGTGGAAGAACAACGGCAATGACCCGAAACTGGCCGCACTGGTGGAAAAATGCACGGGAGTGTGGTTTACCGGCGGCGACCAGTTGCGCACGGTTAAGACCTTGTACAACTCCGACGGAAGCCATACCCTGGTACTGAAAGCGGCATGGGATGTTTATACCCGTGGCGGGGTGATTGGCGGCACCAGCGCCGGGGCTGCCATTATGAGCGAGATGATGATTGCGGCAGGCACCAGCGTGGCAGCACTCACACGGGGCGTCATCACCCGGATCACCGGCGATGACCTGCCCGAAGACACCGGCGTATTCGTAACACGGGGACTTGGGTTTTTCCCTTACGGGGTGGTCGATCAGCACTTCAACCAGCGGGCAAGGATCGGGAGACTTTCGGTGGTTCTTGCCGATCTGGCCATGAAGGCCGGGAAAAAAGACAGCAGGATCATGGGTTTCGGGATCGATGAGAACACCGCCATGGTCTTTGACGCCAGGCTCAACCAGGTGCAGGTTGCCGGAAAGGGGGGCGTAACCATCGTCGATGCCGGCCAGACCGTAATTAAAACCATCAAGGGTCATCCATCCATGCAGAACCTGCAGATCAGCTACCTGGAGGAGGGAGACAGTTTCGACCTGAAAACATATACAGCCATTCCCGCCCCCGGGAAAAACGCCACCCTTGGCAGGGAACGGTATGAGGATCCTTTCGTTGACCGGTCGGGCATCCTTATTCCCCATGCCGTATCCTTCAGGGAGTTGTACACCAGGTACCTGGCCGATCATCAGGGCGAGGATGCCGTCGTCACCCTCACCCGTACCTCATGGGATTCCGGGTTCCGCCTGACCTTCAGGAAGTCGGGATCTTTCAGGGGGTATTATGCCTACAGTGAAGGGGCTGTCCGCGGGTATATGGTTACAGGGATCTCCATGGATATTGAACCTGTCAAAGTATCGATCGAAACCACCGAACCCTGAAGTCCACCATGAGAAATACACTGAATAACAACTGATATAATACTCTAACCAAATCATGAACGTATGAAAAAACACTACCTATTGTTGCTGTTGTTCGGGGTGTTCCTGGGTCGGCTTGCCGCGCAGGACATCAATGTGACCGGAACGATCGTTTCTGCCGACGACAACTCCCCGCTACCGGGTGTCACCATCCTGGTGAAGGGAACCACCCACGGCACCACCTCCGACCTGAATGGAAAATACACCCTTGCTGCGCCGGTGGGGAGTGTGCTGGTCTTTTCCTATGTTGGAATGCAGACGCAGGAAATCCCGGTGGAAGGACGGAAGGTGATCAATGTGAAACTCAGCGACCAGGACATCGCGCTGGGCGAACTCGTGGTGGTGGGGTACAGCACTTCGAGTAAAAAACTCATCTCCGGTTCAATCGAACTGGTCAATGAAGAGGAGATCAAAAACGTTCCGCTGCGGACCCTCGACGGGGTGTTGCTGGGGCAGACGGCCGGTCTGACCGTGAACACGCAATCGGGAACCCCCGGCGGTCAGAACATGATCAAACTCAGGGGAGGAAGTTCCATCAACGCGAGCAACCAGCCGCTGATCGTGATCGACGGGATCCCCGCCATAACCGGTGAATATTCGCAGGTGGGAATGAGCGGCCAGGAACTGAATGCCATGACCGATATCAACCCCAACGACATCGAAACGATGACCATCCTGAAAGATGCTTCGGCCACCTCGATGTACGGGGCCAGGGCCTCCAACGGGGTCATCCTGATCACCACCAAGAAGGGTAGCCGCGGCAAGACCGATGTTTCGCTGAATCTAAGCTATGGCTGGCAAACCCTGCCCAAAGAGCGCATCATTCCGATGATGGATGCCACCGAGTGGAACGAATACAAGGGTACCAATGTTCAGGGGATCAACACCGACTGGATGAGCGAAATACTGGTCACCGCCCCGACTGCCAACACGGAGCTTTCGGTGAGCAGCGGGAACGATAAATTCAGGCTTTTTATCTCAGGAAACTACTACGACCAGGACGGGGTGGTGATGGGATCCTCCTATAAGCGTTACAGCGGAAGGTTGAATGCCGATTACAAGATACTTCCCAACCTGACCATCGGCGGCGGTGTGGGTATCATCTATGCAAAAAATGCCCGTGTTGAAGGCGACGCCACCCTGAATGGTCCGTTGCCCAATGCCATGTCAATTCCGGCTATCTACCCGGTTTATGACGCCAATGGCCAATACGATGAAAGTGCTTTTTATGCCAACCCTGTGGCCATTGCCAGGAACGCCATCAATAATGCATATACCAACCGTACCGGTGGAAATGCATACCTTGAGTATAAATTTCTTGATGGATTCACTTTCACCTCCAAGTTCGGCGTGGATATCTACAACCTCCGCGAGCACAGTTACGACCCCACCACCACCCGTCAGGGAAAGAAGTACAACGGCCTGGGGATCGAAGGGACCAACTATGCCAGCAATATCACTACCAACAATGTGCTTCAGTATATCCGTGAATTCAGGGAAAAGCACAATATCGACGTGCTGATCGGGCATAGTTTTGAGAAGTATTCAAACCGGTCGACATACATCGAAGGGATCAATTTCCCGAACGACGAACTTCAGTACATCGCTTCGGCCGGGACGATCAGGGCTGCCTCCGCCTCCGCCCTCGACCGTGTATTGAACTCCTATTTCGGCCAGTTCAAGTACAACTACAAATACCGGTATATCTTCACCCTGACCGCCCGTGCCGACGGTTCATCCAAGTTCGGGAAAAACAACCATTACGGATATTTTCCGGCCGGTTCGTTTGCATGGCGCATGTCGGAGGAGTCGTTCCTGAAACCGGTCAAATGGATCAATGAACTGAAACTGCGTGCCAGTTACGGACTCACGGGCAACGACGGGATCGGTGACTTTGCCTCGCTCGGTCTTTATGGTGCAGGTTATAATTATGGCGGTAACCCGGGGATTGCTCCCACCCAACTGCCCAATCCCGATCTTAAATGGGAGACCACCGCGCAGACCGGCCTGGGATTCGACATCTCCATGTTCAGAAGCCGGGTCAACCTGAATTTTGATGTTTATTACAACCATACCAAAGACCTGTTGCTGGAACGGCCGATACCATCGTCGTCGGGATTTTACAGCATCTCTTCGAACATCGGCCAACTGGAGAACAAGGGACTTGAAGTGGTACTGAATACGGTGAATATCGACAAGAAGTTCACCTGGACTTCGGCGCTCACCTTTGCCACCAACCGGAATAAAGTACTCAGCCTTTACCAGGATCAGCCCATCGACGACCAGGGCAGGGGAGGCAACCGGGTCGAGGTGGGACAGCCCATCGGCATCTTCTACGGATTGAACTGCCTTGGTGTTGATCCCACTACCGGCAACCTGGTATACGAAGACGTGGATGGCGATGGTACCATCACCTCGGCCGACCGGATCAAAACCGGAGATCCGAATCCCGATTTTACCGCCGGGTTTACCAATGTTTTCAGTTACCAGAACTTCGAGTTGTCCATTTTCCTTCAGGGCGTTTACGGTAACGATGTTTTCAACGGAACCCTCATCTACCTGGAGTCGGGAACGGGCGAAGACAACCAGACCAAACGAATGGTCGACCGGTGGAGAAAACCCGGCGACATCACCCAGTTCCCCAGGGTGGGCGACACCTATAAATCATCGCGGTTTATCGAGGACGGATCATTCATGCGCATCAAGAATGTAACCCTCAGTTACAATTTCAGAAAAGACTGGATCAAAAAGATCGGGATGAAGTCGGCAAAACTCTATGCCACGGTCCAGAACCTTTTCACCTTCACGAATTATACCGGGATGGACCCTGAGGTGAATTATTATGGCGGATCGAGTAACATCATCATAGGCACCGACTTTTTCACCTATCCGCAGTCCAGAACCTTTATGATCGGTTTAAACCTAATGTTTTAACTTAAACAGATGAAAACGATGAAAAATATCATATATTTCCTGATCATTCTTGGGCTGACCATGGTATCCTGCACTAAGATGCTGGATGTGGAGCCTGCACAGTCGATCTCGGCCGACCAGGCCATCAAGGATAAGGCCGGTGTCGAAAAGGCCATCACCGGGGCTTACTATTCACTGCATGATGTGGGTAATTACGGCCGCAACCGCATCATTGCCGACGATCTTGCCGCCGATAACCTTGCCTGGACCGGAACCACGCGCGACTACCAGCAGATCGCCGACAACCTGATTGCCTCCGACAATGGCATCATTGAAGGGATATGGGCATCCAATTACGATTGCATCAACAGGGTCAACAATGTGCTCGACCGCATCGGAGGCATATCGATGACTGCGGAGGAAAGAAACATGTATACCGGCGATGCGCTTTTCCTGCGGGCGCTGTCGCACTTTAACCTGCTCAACTATTTCGGAGGGGTTCCCATCAAAACCAAACCGACATCCGACCTTTCCTCCATCAACCAGGCACGGAACAGCGTTTCGCAGGTCTATTCCCAGATCATCAACGATCTGCTGAATGCTGAGAACATCCTCCCCGCCACACGAACCGCGGGCTGGGCCAGTTCTTTCAGCGCTTCGGCGCTGCTTGCAAGGGTTTACCTCACCCAGTTCCAGGGTACCGGCGATCAGGCCCTCGCCACGCTGGCCATCAGCAAGGCCGAACGGGTGATCGGCCAGGGTGGTTTTTCGCTGGCACCGGCATATGCCGACCTATTCAGTGGGAATACCACAGAAGCGATTTTTGAAGTAATTTTCGACGCCCAGAACTACAACCGGCTGGCCCAGTACTTCTTCCCGGTCAGCCTGACGGGACGCTACGAGGTATCCCCGCCTGCGGCTTTCGTGCAGAGTTTCCAGTCGACTGATACTGTTCGTTTTCTTTCTTCAGTAGCTTTTGATGAGAAAAAACTCCCGTACGGTTATAAATACCGCGACATCGTTTCGGGCACCGATCGGGTATTCGTATTGCGCCTGGCCGAGATGTACCTGATCAGGGCCGAGGCCCTGGCCTATACCAACGGAGACACGGAAGCCATCCGAGCCGATATCAATACCATCAGACTGCGGGCCGGTCTCGATCCGACCACTGCTGCCAGTATACCCGAACTCAAGCTGGCCATTGAAAATGAACGGAGGCATGAGTTCGCCTTCGAGGGGCAACGTTGGAGCGACCTGGTAAGAACAAAGAGGGCCACGGCTGTGCTGGGGATCGACGAGAAATACACGCTGTTCCCAATTCCGCTCAGCGAACTTCAGACCAATACGCTGATGACCCAGAATCCCGGTTATTGATCAATTTGCTAACAGACAAACCTGAAAAAAATGAAAATCAATGTTATATTTTCGGCCATGATCCTGATGATCATGATCATTGCCGCCGGATGCAAAGAGAAGGACATGGGCACCCCGCTGGCCAGCACGGTGGCCAACTTCGATTATACCGTCACCAACGAAGGGTATGCTCCCTGCGATGTCACGTTCACCAATCTATCACTGAATGCCCAGGGCTACCTTTGGGATTTCGGGAACGGTCAGACTTCAACCGATGCCAATCCTTCGACCAGCTATACCGCTCCCGGACTGTACAATGTCAAACTGACCTGCAAGGCTGTTAACTCGGTGTATTACAACCAGGCAGTCAAGACCATGGTGGTTAATGTAAAGGACCCGAATGCCGGACTGACCCAGGTGTTGTATTATACATCCAGGGGCACGCCCGGCAACGGGCACATGGTCATCCTCGATGATGCCGCTCCGCTGATCCAGGACTTTGTGCCGCTCGACATGTCGCGCCCATACGGAGTCGCTGCCGACACTGCCAACAAAAAGGTCTACATCACCGATTATTCGAACCAGATCATTTACCGTTTCAGCGCCGATGGCAAACTTCCCGAAAAGATCCTCGATGCCAGTGTTCCCGGCCAGGAAATTGTGGGGGATGCTCAAGCCATATTCGTCCTGAATGGTAAAATTTACTGGGGAAGAACAGGAGGAATCTTCAAAGCCAACCTTGACGGCACAAACCCTGAGGTGCATATCGATTTTGGCAGTGGTCGCCCGGAATACCCGATCGACATGCAGTACGATCCCGCCTCGGACAAGATTTACTTCGTGAACGACAAGACCGATTACTCCGGAGGGTACTGGTCGGTGAATTTTGACGGAACAGGAATGACCGAGATCATTCCCGATGTGGATGGAACGGCCATCGAGATGGACTTCAAGAACGGAAAGGCCTACCTGGTGCTCTATGGTTCGGCCGGAACAGTGGCGCCCGAGAACGGGGTCTTCATGTGCAACATCGACGGCACAGCCCTGACAAAGATCGGTGACTATGGAACGAAGGCCACCTGGGGAATCGCCATCGACTATCAGCGGAACAAGCTATTCTGGAGCTATAAAATATCGAATTCAGCGCCCGACGGCAAGATCATCCGCGCCAACCTCGACGGATCGAACCCCGAAGACTGGCTGACCGGCATCAGCCCGCACGCGATGACGGTGGTTTGGATAAAGCTGTAAAAAAAAAAGGCGGGTAAATCCCGCCTTTTTTTAACCCGTCACGCGTCACGATTTTTTAGTTAACAACCATCTTTATCGTTTTCGCTTCCCCATTCGCCCTGAGTGTGCAATAGTAAACCCCGGCGGGTAGGTCGTTTCCGCTGAATTTCACTGTCTGGCTTCCCTTTGCCTGGATTCCATCGACGAGGGTGGCCACTTCATTTCCGATCACATTGTAAACTTTCAGGCTCACCTTGCCGCTTTCGGGCAGCGTGTAACGGATCGTGGTGTTTTGCCTGAAAGGATTGGGCTGGTTCTGGTCAAGTTGCAGGCCCTTCGAGGCGATCCCCTTTTCATCCACCGAGGTGATCAGCCATTGGTATTTCTCCTCCGCAGCGGCAATGTTGTTCAGCATGGCCTCTTCGTCTTCGCCCAGTGCCATGGCATAATAAACGTTGAATGACTCACCCGCGTTGAGGGCAACCGGCGCCTGCGAAGTGATCGTTACCGGGCCGTCGGCGGTGTTGGAGGCATACTGCGGCTGAATGGAACCATAATTCATCCAGCTCCAGTAACTCGTGTCGACCGAGTAATCATCATACCATTCAAAGGAATAGAGCGATCCGAGCGGGGCCGATAGCAGTTTCATGCCGACGTTGGTCACATTTCCGCGGTGAAACCTGATCACTCCTTCGGTGGCGTCGTAGGTTACACTGTCGAATCCATACGTTTCATCGATGTAAGGAATGACATCGAGGCCTGCCATGGCATTCATGGCGGCTGATTCATTGTTTTTGATGATGAATTTCACAATAACGTATCCCCCGTTGTTCCAGCCATAAGCGTGCAGCTTGACGATCACGTCGGGAGGATCGCCCGAATAGGCATTGTTATAGGCTCCGTAGATCTCGAAATCACTCTGGGTGGGATTGGTCACCAGCACAGTCGGCTCTTCCACATCCGCATCATTCTGGTAATCGAAAACGGCACCCGGACCGCTGGCCACCAGGATAGAGGCACGGTCGATCTGGAAAACATCATCGATAGTGAAAAGCTCGATGGCGCCGTATTCATTTACTTCAATCTTCAGGGCGCCTGTGTTGAATCCGGCCTGGGAGAATGAATTCACAACAACCAGCAGCAAGGCTGCTGTAAAAAGTAAAAGTCTTTTCATAGGGTTTGAATTTTAGGTTTGACTTCAATTATTGCAAATATAATCAATACATACAAAAATTCTTCCGCCCGAAAGATATTTTTAGGACTGTAAACAATTCAAAATATCGAATAATTTTGCAAGGAATCGAAATGCTTTTCCGATAAATCTTTTACCCCGATGGAAAAAAAGAAGATCCCGCACACCCTGATCATTGTATCGGTCATACTCGTCATTTTCCTGGTTTTAACCTGGATCATCCCTGCCGGTGAATTTCAGCGCCACGAACTCAACGGCAGGCAGGTAGTGGTTCCTGGCACCTACCATCATGTCGATCCCAGCCCGCAGGGACTGATGGAGCTCTTTACCGCACCCATCAAGGGCATGATATCGGCTGCCCAGATCATCGCCTTTGTGCTGCTGATCGGAGGCGCCTTCGGCATCGTCAACAAAACCGGGGCTATCAATGCAGGTCTTGCCGGAATCCTTGAAGCAACCAAAAAGAACCCCGCCATCAAGAAATTTATCATCCCGATCATCATGTTTCTGTTTTCACTTGCCGGTGCCTCATTTGGCATGTCAGAGGAGGTCATGGTGTTCATCCTCATCACGATACCGCTCGCCATCGCCATGGGCTACGATTCGCTGACCGGGATCGCCATGCCGTTTATCGGGGCGGCATCCGGATTTGCCGGCGCATTCAGCAATCCCTTCACCATAGGCATTGCTCAGAGTATTTCCGAGATCCCCGTATTCAGTGGCTGGGAATACAGGCTGGTAGTGTGGGTAGTGCTGATGACCGCCGCCATCGTCTTCGTGATGTGGTATGCGCGTCGGATTGAGAAGAACCCCGAAAAAAGCCTCGTTTACGAGATCGACCGCAAGCGCGACCTGACGGCTTACCATTCGGCTGAAGACCTTGCCTTCACCATCAAAAGAAAGCTGGTCCTGGTCATTTTCTTCGGATCCATCATCATGCTTATCGTGGGGGTAAATATCTGGGACTGGTACATCAACGAAATTGCGGGGTTATTCATCGCCATGGGGCTACTGGCCGCCATTTTCTCGGGATTGAAGGCCAACACAGCCGTGGGAGCCTTCCTCGAGGGAGCGCGCGACATGATGACCGCCGCCATGGTGATCGGGCTCACCAGGGGCATGCTGATTGTGGCCACCGACGGCAAGATCATCGACACCATCCTCGCGGGGATCGCCGGTTCCATGGATCAGTTCCCGAAAGTGGTCTCGGTTCAGCTGATGTTTTTATTCCAGGGGGTGATGAACTTCTTTGTTCCGTCAGGTTCGGGCCAGGCCGCCCTCACCATGCCCCTCATGGCGCCGCTCAGCGACCTGATCGGCATCACCCGGCAGACGGCCGTGCTGGCCTACCAGTTAGGCGACGGGCTCTTCACAAACATCTTCCCCACCAGCGGCGTCACCATGGGGATCCTGGCCATCGGCAACATCCCCTACGACAAATGGCTTCGCTTCATGCTTCCGCTCTCGCTGATCTTTCTGATCCTGGGTTGTCTGCTGCTGATACCGCCGGTGCTCTTCTTTGCGTGGCACTGACAACGACCGCAGGCCATGACCTGGAAATAAAGGGGTTTAAAAGTCAAAATGCAAAGTCAAAATGCAAAGTCAAAATGCAAAATTAGGCTTAACAATCACGAATTCTCCCGCCAGGGCCTGTTCAGGTTCTATCATGGCTTTGTTCCGGTAAACCGGAAGTAGGTCCATAATCCCCCGTAGGCACGGAAGATCTCTGCAGAAACGGTTTCAAAATGCTGCTGCAATCCCGGCAGCAGGTGGCCCTCCATCCGTACGTGGTTTACTCTCATCCACCGGCTGAACCACGCGAACGGAGTGGCATGGAAATCAACCACCGCGATCATGCCCCCTGGTTTCAGTTCCGTGACCCCCCGGCGGATCGCCTCCTGCCAGCCCGGATTCAACATCGAAAGCGCGTAGGAAAAAAGGACCAGGTCGTACCGATTCTCCTCTATTGTGGCTTGGTGCGGCGCTGCGGGATGACTGCCCGGATCCGTGAACATGGGAACCCCGTTATCCTGCACCGGACTGCCATCGGCCGCTCCACACCGGAGGATCGGAAGACCATAGGACTGGCGCACCAGTTCGGGGGCGGGCATGATTTTGCGCATGCGCAGCCTGCATTTACGAAGCATCGCATCGGAAACATCGAGGCCGGTCAGCAAAGCGCCGGTGTGCAGCCTGGCAAGCTGAAGCAAAACCTGGCCGGTTCCGCAACCCACCTCGAGGATCCGCTGCGGCCTGGCAGTACGGGTCTGTGCGATCAGCCCGGTTCTACCGAAAAGAAAGGTCCAGCGCGTGGGGTCGTAGATAGAGGCATGGAAACGGTAATACCGTTCCATGCGCAAAACCTGGTCGCGGACTGAACCGTCCGGGCGGGCCTTGTCCGGTACGGGCACTGGTTTCGGGAAACCCTTTTCGCTGCGATCACCGGTCATGCTTCAGGTGCATTGATGGTTGCGAGATGAAGGCTTCCGTATGTGCCTGGCCTGTCGGTGGCGTGCAGCGGCCCGGTAAGGGCGGGATGGAACGCCAGGCGTGCCCGGGCGAACTCCGGGATGAAGCCGGCAGTGAGTCCCGCAGACCGTAACAGGATCCGGCTGCCCGCCCGGCCATTCCGGAGGATCAGTTCCCATTCATGGGCCAGCGCCTCCGGGGCTTTATCAGCCAGCCAGTCCTGGTGATCGAGCAGGATGAAGTGCGTGTAGGGACCGGGAAAACGATCAAGGAACTGCGAAAAGGAGAGGTCATGCACCGAGATGCGATGGATACGTTCGCGGAGGGTGTCGAAGTTCTTTTCCGCAAGGTAGTCGGGCATGCAATCAACGGGGTAGTTGCCCGAAAAGTAAACGCGCCAGAAATAGTTGTCTGACATCGGAATGTTGGTGGCGATATTCCTCAGGATTGACCGGAAGAACGCATAGAACCCTTCCGGGTGCTCCGCACGGATCATGCTGATCTGTCGCCTCGAAATGCCAAGCAGGGATAGCATAACCGGGTTTGCCGCGAGCCTGCTGAGGGTGCGGTACAGGAACCGGCCCTCCATGCGCGAAAATACCCGGCGCTGTTCGTTCAGCGATCCGGCGCAGGACAGCGCATGGATGTCGGCGTAAAGGGTGCTGTCGAAGATCCTGAAGGCCCTGAGGATGCTCCAGGCGAACGTGCCTGCCGTTCCATGATAGTATAAGGATCCCCTGCAGGATGCCGGATCGAACCAGTGCATCCGTTTATGCCAGAATGAAGCGGCATCCGGGGAAAGTTGCGGAAGTACATCCCCTGACACCTCCCGGAAGCGGGGGTGGTTGCCGTGACCGAACAGGTTTAAAAAATCGGAATAGTTACCCTGTTTAATCACTGCTATTTTAAGCTCCAGTAATGCATTCTGGCGTGGATTGACATCAACGCAACATATCTCTGCCGGGTTGTCGAGGAGGTAATTGAGCGCATTGCATCCTGCGCTGGTGATCATGACCACCTTGCTTGCAGCGTCGAGCCGGAGTAGTTCGCGGTCGATCCGGGGGTCTTCCCAGCATGTGTTGTAGATCAGGTTGCGTTGCACCATTCTACGGAGCAAACCGTCGCCGCGGCTGTTGATTGCATGTTTCATCCCTGCTCCGTTCCTACCAGCCGATCAGTTTCAGGATGAATATATAGAACAGGCCCAGGAGATAATGGAGGAGAACAACGCCTGCGAGGGTCTTCTGACGGTGGAACAGCCAGCCGAGGCCCAGGCTTGCGAGGAAGGTCACCCCCATCGTGAGGATGGAATAAAAAAGATGGGTGATGGCGAAGAGCATGGACGAAAGAAGGATTGCCATTGTTGCGGCGTGCCGCGCGGGGAGTATCCGTGCGATCGAAGTCTGGATGAACCCACGGGCGATGATCTCCTGCAGCGCCGCGATCGGGAAGTAAATGACGATCCATGCAGGATCCAAAGGTTCGAATACCGGATTGGAAAAGTGCAGGGAGCCGGGGTTCGCGGTGAGGGACCATTTGACCAGGATCCCGGCGGTTATGACGGGTATGGCAACAACGAGGCATTCAACCAACGCCCGTTTGCTGTTCGCCATACTGAATCCCCAGTCGCTCCAGGGATAGCGGTACCTGCGGATGAAGAAAACAGAAAAGGCCAGGATGGTGAGGTTGATGGCTGACATGAAGATAGATTTTCCCGCGCTGTGCAGCATTCCGGCGTTCAGCATCCAGTAGAGTCCGGTCATGTATAGGCAGAGGAAAAAGATGATCAGCCCGAAAAGAAGCCCGCTTTCGGCCCGCAGCCGGCAACTTTGATCCAGCTTTTCATGTTCCTTTTTAAGGTCGTTCAGGGCCTGCTCAAGGCCGAATTCGCGCGCTTCGATCTTCACGCACATCAGCCCCATGGTTTCGGCAAGGTCGCGGATCTCCGGGCCCTGGGCCCGGGAAGCGGTGAGTGCAAAGATATCGCGGGCCGCCTCGTAATTACCCCGGGCTACCTGCTGTGCCGATCCGATAAGTTGTTCCAGGGCGGCAGGCGACGGATCTGCCTGGTTTTCGCCATAGGTTTGGGTTGTCATAAATATGATCTGCTGACAGGTTTAAAGGAAACAATAAAGATAGGAAAAATTCAGGAAACCGGGAACCGGACCGAGAGGGTTTTTGGTTTATGCGGCTCCTGATGGGGCCCGATCTCCCCACCGTGTGCGTTGACGATAAGCCGTATCAGGGACAGGCTGAGACCTGAATCGGGATCGGGATGCGGAGTGCCGTTCCTGAAATACTGCTCCAGGTGTTGGAAATCCTCGGGCGATAACCCGCCATCCATGCGGATGATCTCGAAGGCAACCATTGCCCCTGCACGAAGGGCAGTGATGTGCAGCGCGGCGGTACCGGTTGCGGGATTGCTGAACTGGCTGAAAAGATGCTGAAATGCGATCCTTAGCAATTCAGGATTCCCGTTGATGCTGATCCCCTGTGCCTTGTTCTCCGTCGTTATCCTGTGTTCTTTTTCGTTCACGACCTGCACCATTTCCGTTTTAAACTGAAGCAGCAGCGTTTCAACCGGAAGGGGAACAAGGTTTTTTTCCGCCTGGCTCGCCTGCATCTCAGTGATCAGCAGGGCTACTCTGGAAAAGTCTTCGAGGCGGGAAGCCGATCGGTCCATCCGGTCGATGATGTCGGAAAGTTCCGAAGATTGCAATTCCTCCTTCAGGATGCTGGTAAATCCGATGATGCCGTTCAGGGGGGTTCGCACTTCATGGGAGATCAGATGCAGGAACTCGGTTTTGGCTTCATCAAAGGATCTCAGCGATATGTTCACGTTCTCGAGCCGTTCGTTCATCTCGGCCAGATCTTTCGTCAGTTTGTCGATCTGGTTGAACTCCCGCGAGAATTTCCTCGAAAGCAGAATGGCCTGTGAGATGAACAGCAGCAGGAAACCGGCGGGAAGGGAGTTGAACGTGTTGACCAGGTTGTTGCTGTAAAGCAGCTCATTCAGGGCGGCCAGGAACATGACCGAATAGCCGGCCAGGATGATGGCGGAATTTTCACGGTGCCGGATAAGCGCCCGGATGATCACATAAAAAACATACAGCAGGAGCGCCAGGGCATATATTTCCATGAAGATCACCAGGTGGGAACAGAACCTGACGGGGGTGACGAGGGTTACCGAACTGAAAACCGCGACGACGATCACGGTGGTCCTGAGGATCAGCCTGGAAAAATCCAGGGGGAAGAGTGACCTGATATAGAGGCACGCCAGGGGGAGCAGGAGGTAAAAGCTGAGAAATTCCCATTTTACGAGCGCTTCCCAGGATATCGAAGGGAAAATGCCCGTGATGAACTGTTCGCCGGTTACCAGGCTGCGAAGCACCGACATCAGGAAAAACAGGCTGAAATAGAGCGCCGGTTTCTCGACCGGCCTGAAAAGATATAACGTGAAGAGGTAGAGGAACATGAAGAGACACGCCCCGCACATGAGGTATTCGAGGAAAAGCGACCACTCGCGGGTCCTGGTGATCTCGTTTTCAGGGCCCAGGCTGATCGAATACCAGAGTCCGCCCTTCCAGTAATCGAAATTGGCAACCCATGCCACCATGCGAAGGGTATCGGAGACCTGGTCGATGGACGCGGTAAGCGGGAGAAACTGCGGAAAGTAGGTTTCCCTTGTTTTTCCTACCCTGCCGTTTTGAGCGACCAGGGAATCATTGATATACATCGCATAGGAGGAGCTGGCTCCCGGTATCCTGACAGCCAGCTGCCCGCAGCCGGCAGGCAGCAGCACGCACAGGTAGTACGTCGCGAATCCCTTCCCGGGAAGCGTTCCTGATCCCCACTCCGAGCCAAGCCAGGTTCGTGGAACGGAGACATAGCATGGATAGCGGACGGTGTCGAAATCGGCCGCCTGCAAAAAGGCACCGTAATAAAAACACCAGGCACCGTCGAGTTTTACCGATCCGATGGTATTAAAGTCCAGGCTCCGGAGGTCGAGAACGCCCTTCACGGCTTGTGGGGTTTCGGTTCCCTCTGCTGACAGGGAATAAAGCATCAGCAGCGGGATAAGGAACAGAAATGCGAAACGCCCGGGCGAATGCACCTTCACCACCGGGTACGTCCCAGGCCGCATCGTTGCGCATGATCCGTTCTTCCTCGCAAAATCACTCATCAGCATTCAGGCGTTTCAGGTAAATTCGTACGTAGGCCCCCGCCGATCCCTGGTTGTTCCCGGCTTCGACCCGTCCCTGGTGGGCATCGGCGATCAGTTTGACGAGCGCCAGGTCAAGCCCGATGTGCTTGTCGGTATGTTTCTCACCCAGGGCAAAGAGCTTAAAAAGATTTTCCAGCGCTTTTTCCGAGAACCCGATACCCTGGTCGTTGCATTCAAAAATGAACCAGTCGCTGGCGGAGGTAAGGCTGATCCTGACCACTCCGCCCTTGTGCGAGTATTTGATCGAATTGCCGACAATGTTTCCGAAACCGATGGCCAGCAAGGCAGGATCGCCGGTGATCACCCAGTCGCCCGGGGGGATCTCGGTAATGAGCCGGATCTCCTTCGCCCTGGCCTCCTCCTCCGCATTGGCCACCACAGACCGTATCAGGTCGCCTGCATGGAAATTGTTCTTTTGCACCAGTCCCTGGTTCTGTTGCAGATCGCTGATGATCGTACCCAGTTTCGAGAATTTTTCGAGCCGCCGGGCTGACAGGTCGAGGTGGTTCAGGATCTCCTCCAGGTCGTCCGACCTCAGGCGCGATTTCAGCAACCCGGTGTAACTGATGATCCGGTCGAGCGGCTTGCGGATATCCTTGCTGATCAGGCGCAGGAATTCTCCCTTTACGCGATCGAGCGATGCAATGGTGACGTTGGCCTTTTCAATCTCCCGGTTGGCGTGAAGCAACCGTTGCGAAAGGGTTTCAACCAGTTGGAATTCCCTCGAGAATTTCCTGGAAAACAGGACGGTCTGCGACAGGAAGAGAAGGACGATCCCGACCGGGAACGGGATCAGCGGCTCGGAAAGGTAGAAATAGGAAAAAAGCTCACTAACGGCCGAAACGAACACGAACAGGTACCCGGCAAGGAAGATGACCGCATACTCCCTCTTCCGGATCACGGCAAGGATGATGGTCCATAGAAAGAGGAGCATCAGCAGCAGGCTGACCATCTCGGCGTAGGGGAGCAGCGATGAGAAGAACATGGCCCGCGTGAACATCGTGGCGATGATGAAGGCGGCGAAGAGGGGGATGCCCCCCAGGTAGGCCGGGCGTGGCAGGTCGTCGGGGTAAAGCGACCGCATGTACAGGATGAAGAGCAGCACGAGGAAATAGAAACTCAGGATGTCGAGCCGGTTGAGCGTTTCCCATCCCAACCCCGGCACTATTTTGTAAATGATCAGGTCGCCCGTCAGCGTGATCCTGATACCGCTGACCAGCAGGATCAGGCTGAAGAGAAGCGCTGCCCGCTCTTCCTGCCGGAACAGGAAAAAGGTGAAGAAGTAAATGAAAAGAAAAAGGCACGCCCCGACCATGATGAAGGAGAGGATCTGCGACTGCTCGCGGGCGTTTGCGATGGCTCCGGCGCTACCGATCTCTAGGGAGTCCCAGATCCCGCCCACACGGTAGTGAAAGTTTGAAACCTGCATCAGGATGCGGGTGGTGTCGCCGGCAGGGGTGAAAACGATCCGGTTGGTGGTGGCTTCGGGGATGGCGGTCATCCTGTCGGCCGACACATGGCCCGCCTGGGCGACAGGTTCCCCATCGAGGAACAACCTGTACGAGGTGCCAATGACCGGAACGTATAATGAAAGCGCAACCCGGGGTTTGCCGGTGATCGCCACCAGCGAGTAAGTGCAGCACCCCGTCCCCGGCAATGCCGTTCCCTGCCAGGAAAAGCCTTTCCAGTCGCCCGGAACGTCTATAAAGACCGTTCCGCAGGCCGTATCAGGATCCAGGGGGCCGAGTAACCGGTTGTAGCAGAATCTCCATTGACCATCCAGCCGGATGATCCGGTCGCCTGCCAGGTTGATGCCGCGAAGATCGATCACCCCTTCCCTGGCCTCAGGCCCGGCCTCCCTGCCGGCAAGGCTGCCGCAGCCGGCCAGAACCAGTGGCATTGAAAGGAAGAGGATCAGCCGGTAAAGCATGGTTGCCTTGATCAGGTGAATCCTTTCAAAGGTAATCAATAAACCGGCTGAAAAAAAGTCCGGGTGTTTTTTTTATGCGACAGATGCAATGTTTCATATCGCTTTTAAACCGCTGGCTGTTTCACGGACCGGTGGGCCGGATCCGTTCATGAACCGCTATCGTGATCGACCGGTCGCCAAACAGTGAGCGGCCCGGTTCAGAATTCGACTTTGTAACTCAGGAGTGGGATGATCCCGAGGGAGCGGACCGGTTCGATGCTCCGGTTGAAATCATTGTATACATACCCGACATCGGGTGTCTGGTTAAGCAGGTTGCGCACCTGGATGGCCCAGGTCCCCGAGAATTTTTTATGGTTGGTCCGGTAGGTGACCGTCAGGTCAAGGTAGAAGAAGGCAGGCAGGCGGGGTGCATAGGCACGGAGGGTGTCGGGGATCTCGCGGTGCTCGGCAACAGATTGTTGCAGATCAATGGGTACGTAATGTTCTCCCCCCGTCAGAGATCCTTTGAGGTTTATGCCGAGGATGTTCTTTTTACGGATCGTCCATTCTTTTCCGCCCAGGAGATTGATCACATAGTTGGAATTGAATTTCGTGCTTCGCTCCACCTGGTCTCCCCCCGTGTACCTGGACAGAAAGAACGAAAAGGTGCCGAGGTAATAGAACTGCCTGGTCAGGAATTTCTCGATGGTCAGGTCAATGCCGGCGTTGCGGCCCCGCCCTTCGTTTACCAGAGGTTCGTTAAAATATCCACCGGTGCTGTTGATCAGTGAATAGTAACTGCCTGCGGTCACCGGGATGCTGAACAGCAGCTGGTAATATGCCTCGGCCTTGATCCTCAGGTCAGGCCTCACAAGGAAGCCGTAGCCTGCCACAAGATGGTGGGAACGGCTGTAGTCGAGCGAGGCGTTCAGCCTTTCCGATCGGGTGGCTGAAACGGGTATCTCTGCCAGGTAAACGCCCACATCCTCGAGTTGCGAGTGCAGCCCGTAACCGGCGCTGAGCGTGTGAACGCCGGCAATCTGCCATTGAACGGCAATCCTTGGCTCCAGCGCAAATCGGCTGTTCAGGCCAAAATGGAGCGAATTCAGCCCGCAGGTAAGGGAAACGGAATTTGAAAGGTCGATCCGCGATTCGACATAGCCCTGGAGAAGCCCTGTATTACCGCTTCCATCGGCTACCTGGCCGAAGACCCCGGTAAACGGGTTGCGTTTACGGATGTCAAGGTCGTAAAACATCCTTGAGTACATGAACCCTGCACGCAACGTGTACCTGCTCCCGAAGCGGCCCTGGTAGTTCACCAAGCCGGTGAAACGGTAATTGCGGTGCTTGACGCTGTCTTCGGGTATGACCCTGTACCCTGAGGCCAACAGGCTTTCGTTCGCCACGATGTCGTTATAGGTTGCTGACAAGCATGATCGGAGGTAGGAAGATCTGTCCAGGTACACCAGGTGGATCAGTGCGATGGCCCCCATCTTGTTGCCGAGGTCCGACGATGACCGGTCTTCGAGTGTTTGCCAGTCGGCCGAATCCTGCTCCGCCTCCGAGCTGATGGCCGAGATGCCACCGATGCCGACCAGGCTGAAGGTTCCTGCCCTGCCGGCGGGCAGGTTGATTTTCAATGAAAGATCCTGGAATGAGGGGATCCTGTTTTTCATCCAGGGATCGATGTACCTCAGGAAATAAAGGATCGAGTAGCGGTAGTTGAAGAGGTAGGAGGAGGTGTGACGTTTGCTGAAGGGTCCTTCGGCCGCGATATCAAGGCCCTGGACCCCAAGCTGGAAGGCGTATTCGTGGCGTTCGTTGTTCCCGTTTCGGAAACGCATGTCGAAAACGCCCGACAGGGCATTGGCATACTGGGCCGGGAATGCTGCCGTGAAAAAGTCGGAGTTGCTGAGCACCTGGCTGCTGAAAAGCGTGAAGCCCCCGCCCGAGGTTCCTACGAACGCGAAATGATTGGGATTCGGGATGTCCATTCCTTCGACGCGCCAGAGGAGCCCTTTGGGCGAATTCCCCCGGATCATGATCTGGTTCGAGTTCACCCCTGCATTGGCGGCTACTCCGGCAAAGTTCGACACAGCCCGCATCGGATCGTCCATCGAACCGGCATAACGCCTGGTTTCGTCCACGTTGAACGACCTGGAACTTACCAGCGCCAGGGGATTGATGGCTTTGTCCTTGTCGACCGCCGCCCTGATCTCAACCTCGCCTGCCGAAAGGACCATCTCCTCGAGGTAAATGGTCATAACACTCTCTTTTCCTGATGTTACGAGGATCTCCGGGATGAGCGCCGGTCTATACCCGACAAAGGTGGCCCTGAGGGTGTGCCTGCCGACCGGGACCCGCAGGATCCTGAAACTGCCGTCACTTCCGGTCGTCGTGCCGAGCGGTGGATCACTGTTGACAACCAGGACATTGGCCCCCTCGAGACCATGCCTCGAAAGCGCATCAATGACTTTACCGCGAATTACCTGTGTCGGGGTCTGTGCATTCAGGATGTTCGCCATACAGATGATGGTGAGGAGAGCCCCGTTTCGAATGACCGAACGGCGAAACCCGATACCCGGAAAGAGAATACTGCAAATCACCGGATAAAGATACCCAATAAAGGGATAGGGCCTGGCTTCGGCCAGGGCTGCGTCACAGTTCCGCGATCATCGTCGCGATCTTTTCAAAGGCATTTTCATCCTTCACAACGTACTGCACCGCCCCCTTCTGGATGGTCTGGAGGGCCAGCGAATACTTCTCCTGGCTCGAGAGCATGATGACATGGGTGGCCGGGTAGTGTTTCTTGATGACCTGGAGGATCTCCATGCCATTGGCCGCATCTTTCTGAACCGAATTCAGGTGAAAATCGAGGATGATGATCGCGGGCCCCTCCGAAAGATGCCTGAGACACTCCTCCCCGGTGTTGAAGGTGAACACCTGGTGGGGGGTCTTGCGGGTCAGGTAATCCTTCAGGGCCTCGGTAAGCATGGTATCATCGTCTACCACAAAGATCTTTTTCGGTTTGCTGAAATCCATCGCTGTTTTTTTTTGGTAAAATTAGCAATCTGACGTGAATTCACAGAATTTTTTTAATTCTTCCTTCCCTTTTTCAAGCATCCCCAGGATTATGGTCACCATCCCTGTGATCTCTTCAACAGAAGAACCCTCCGCGCATCCGGCTTCAATCCGGTCGGCAAGCTCCCTGGCCCTGCCCATCCCCATCATCACCCATTTGGTCTTGAACCCGTGTATCTGGGTCCTTATCTCTGCCAGATCCTCATGCCCGAGGGCCGCTTCCAGTTTTTCCTTTAAGACCGGGGCTGCATCAAGAAACATCAGGATGTATTTTTTCATCCTTTCACGGTCGTTGTCGCAGAATTTCCTGAGATAGTCAAGGCTGGTCTCCTCGACAGCAGCGGGGATCGGTTGTTCATCGGGCGATGCAACAGGCCGGCCGGATACAACTGCGTCCGCAACGACTTCCTGCGACTGCACAACTTCCCGCAGTTCCGGAGCTTTTCCTGCTCCGCCAATGCCGTCGTTTACGCGGTACCGGACCGGGATCTTCAGCGCTTCTGCTATGCCGGCTATCAGTTGCCCGGCCGTGAAGGGCTTTGGCACCCAGCCGTTCATTCCGGCCCCGATGCAACGGTCGATATCCGCTTTCATGACACTGGCGGTGAGTGCGATGACCGGAGTGGCATTTTTCGGAGCGGGGAGATGTTCGCGGATGTATCGCGTTGCGTCGGTGCCGTTCATCACGGGCATCTGCATGTCCATCAGGATAGCGTCAAAGCTGTTTTCGCTGAGCAGATCAATGGCTTCGCGGCCGTTCCGGGCAACAGCTACCCCGACCTGGCTTCGGCCAGTCAGTGTGTCGCATGCCACCACCAGGTTGTACTCCTGGTCGTCGGCAATGAGCAGCGACAGCCCGTCGAGAATCGAACCGTCGATCTCGTTGTCAGCGTTCATCTGTTTTTCCATGCGATCCATTGATCCGGGCATAAAAGTCGCTTCAAAATTGAAGGTGGTTCCTTTTCCCTGCCGGCTTTCCACCCTGATTTGCCCGCCCATCAGTTCAACCAGCTGCCTTGAAATGGAGAGCCCGAGCCCGGTGCCGCCGAATTTCCGGGTGTCGGAGGCATTGGCCTGTGAAAACTCTTCGAAGATGGTGTCAAGTTTGTCCTCCGGGATGCCGATCCCCGTATCGCTGACAGAGAAGAGGATCCTGATCGTTTCCGGTTCGCCGGGCTGGCCGGGCAAGGTCGGCCTGGAATGATTGTTTTCATCATTTCCGCAGAGTGAAACCCTGATGGTCACCGAACCTTCTCCTGTGAATTTAATCGCGTTGCCGGTAAGGTTGACGAGGATCTGGTTGAGCCTCACAGGGTCGCCCATGAGCACATCGGGCACCTCATCACCGGTTTCGGCAACCAATGCAATTCCCTTCTCTCCGGCCCGGTGGTGCATGGTCTGTACTACCTGCCCGATAACGTCGCGTAACGAGAAATCGATCTTCTCGAGTTCGATCTTTCCGGCTTCGATCTTGGCTAAATCGAGGATGTCGTTGATAATGTGCAAAAGGATCCCGGCCGATTTTTTAATACCCTCCAGGTATCCCTGCTGATCGCTCCTGGGTCCTTTTTCGATCAGCAGGTTGGTCATTCCCACCACCGCATTCATCGGCGTGCGGATCTCATGGCTCATGTTGGCCAGGAATTGCTGCTTGAATTGCTCAGACTTTTCGGCGCGCAGCCGCATCTGTTCGGCATACTCCTTCTCTGCAGCGATCAGCCTGTTTGTCTCCTCCAGTTTTTTCTTCAGCCGGTGCACATACCATAAACGCAGAAAGATCACCGCCAGGACACCCAGTAATATAGCAACCCCTCCCAGGAATAACCACCGCTCCTTTGCCTTTTTTTCCTGAAGATCGCGGATCTCGTTGACCCTTCTGCTTTCAGCCTCCTCGATCTCGTAACGGGCGATGTTTTCCTCGTTTCTGTACCTGAACAGAGAGTCGTCAAGGATCATGTAATCATGCGCATACCCGGCAGCCTTGTTCAATTTCCCGGTACTGCTGTAAAAAAAGAAAAGCTCTTCCATGTATTGAAGCCTCAGCGTGCCGGCCCCGGCAGCATCAGCTTTCCTCAGCGCGCTTAAAAGATAATACTCAGCCTCCCGGTTATTGCGAAGGGCACGGAAATACTGGTACATCAGGTAATCGACCTCCACATCGGCTGTCACACCTGCAACCGGGATATCAAGGCTGTCGGTGAACCTTTGCAGGCCGAAAAGCTGTTCACCTGCCTGAACCATCTTTCCCTGCTTAAGGCTGATCCATGCCGATAGCGCCATGATCGCTGCCTGGTTATCTTCCGAACGGTGAATCGTTTCAATGGATAAAGCATGATCAAGATATTGCTCTGCCTGCCTGTATTCCTTCCGGCCGGCCACCACCACCGCCCTGACAAGATATATTTTTTGCGATCTTTCCGGATCCGGCGAAACCTTGTCAGCCGATTCGGCTGAGTCAAGGTAGATCATGGCCCTCCTGTGGTTGCCCCAGCGGTAATAGGTGTACCCGATTATGGTAAGCACCCCGGCAAACCCGTCGGGAGAGTCTTTCCGGTAAATCTCCAGCGCCCTGAAATAGTAGTCGAGCGCCTGGTCGTAATCGCCCGAAAAGGTGAAACATTGCCCGATTCCGATGAAGCAAGCCGCGGTATTGTAGGCTGGACCGGCAACGGTGTATTTCACAAGCTGCGACCGGTAAAAATCCAGCTTCTCCTTTTGCTTGCCGGCCCGGTTGAACAGGTGACCAATCGACGTAAGATAACTGTTGAAAGCGAAGATACGCCGGGAATCGTCGAAACGCCTGATCATCTCCGTGAAAACCATCAGCGCCGAATCGTATCTTTTCATCCCGAGGTATTGCTGCCCCCTGATCATTAGTTCATAAGGCAACGGGTCGGCCAGTCTTAACTTTCCGTTGATCGACAGCAGTTCACGGATAAGTAGGACCATGGTGTCGGGAGGATAAAGATCATATGCGTGATTCACCAGCGCATCGAGGGTGTGGAAACGGTACTTCGGGGGTGGATTCACCTGCCGTGCGGCCGTGATGATCTCACGGAGCGGTTTCTCGCGGGTTGGTTCAGCAGCTATGGCGTTAATTCCTGTAAACAGGGCAATGATCAGCAGCAAACGAAAGAATCTCATCGGGCAACCGGTTTAAAGAATGTTCGGAAGGTTCTCATCCGGATGGCACCGGCGGAAATAATCTTCACGTGGTCAAATATAAGGAATCCGGCCGGACTATTTTTTCGAACCATTTTATAGAATGATTCTTAATAACTAATTTTGCACCAAAATTGATTCAATGGAAACACCTTTGTTATTCTGGATACTTTTCAATGTTTTCGTGTTGCTTATGCTGGCGCTCGACCTTGGGGTCTTCAACCGGAAAGCCCATGAGATATCCTTCAGGGAAGCCATGACCTGGACGGTCGTATGGATTGTGCTGGCCTTGGCCTTCAATGGCATTTTATATTATTGGCGGGGGCCTGTTGATGCCATGGAGTTTTTCACCGGGTACCTGGTCGAAAAGGCCCTCAGCATCGACAACATCTTTGTCTTTATCATGATCTTCAGCTTTTTCCAGGTGCCTGCCGCCTACCAGCACAAGGTGCTTTTCTGGGGCATCCTCGGGGCGCTGGTCATGAGGGCCATCTTTATCTTCGCAGGGGTGGCGCTCATCGAACGGTTTCATTTCACCATCTATATTTTCGGCGCCCTGCTTCTTTATACCGGCTATAAAATGTTCGGGCATAAGAAGGTGAAGGTCGATCCGGATAAGAACCCGCTGATCAGATTGGTGCGGAGATGGATTCCGGTGACGGGAGAATTTCATGCTGACCGGTTTTTCGTGAGGCTTGACGGAAAGCGTTATGCAACCCCGTTGTTCCTGGTGCTCATCCTGGTCGAAACCACCGACCTGATCTTCGCGGTCGACAGCATACCGGCTATCCTGGCCATCACCCAGGACCAGTTCATCGTTTACACCTCGAACGTGTTCGCGATCCTGGGATTGCGATCGCTGTACTTTGCGCTGGCCGGCATTGCGAACAGGTTCTGGCTGCTCAGTTACGGGCTGGCGGTGGTCCTCATCTTTGTCGGATTGAAGATGCTGATGATCGACCTCTACAAGGTGCCGATCCAGTGGTCGCTGGCCTTCATCTTTGTGGTCGTCGCGCTCAGCATCATCCTGTCGCTGAAACTGAAGCCACGCGACCAGGCCGACTGATCAGAAAACCGGGTGATTAAATCACTCATTCCACGAGGGTTCCCGGCTCACTGAATTTGACATGTTCGAATTCAATCAACCAGGCCCGTTCAAAATATGAAATGTCCAAAGGAACCCATTTGAGTCAACCCCGTGTGATCATCCAGGACGTTCCGCATGACCGTAGAAAAAAACCATGAACCCATGAAAACCCTGACGAACATTGCCGGCAGAATTGTCAGCCATAGAATCTTCCGGATCTTCATCATGCTGCTGATATTGCTCTCTGCGGCATTGACCGGTATTGAAACCTACAGTTCAATTGCCGCTCCGCACCGTAACCTGTTGCATTTCATCGACTATTTCATCATCTGGTGTTTTGTGGCTGAAATAGTGCTGAGGATCCTCTCTCTTGGCAACAAACCGTTCGATTTTTTCAGGGATCCCTGGAATGTTTTTGATTTCCTCATTGTGGCAATATGCCTTGTTCCGCTGGGCGATACCCACTATGTGGCCGTACTTCGCATTGCACGGGTGCTCAGGGTGCTTAAAATGATCACCTACCTGCCCAAACTCAGGCTGATCATCGGCGCCCTGCTTAAAAGCATCCCCTCCATGGGTTATGTGATCGTGCTTTTAAGCCTCCTCTTCTTTGTTTACGGTATCATGGGATCGTTCATGTTCGGCAGCGAAGATCCCCTGCACTTCGGCAACCTCCACCTGTCGCTCATCACCCTTTTCAAGGTGCTGACCCTCGAAGGCTGGACCGACATTCTCAACGTTCACCTGTATACCGACGACCCGGGACGCGGTGTTCCGGTGGAGATCACCTCCATCTGGCCATTTGTTTACTTCGTCAGCTTTATCCTGATCGGGGCCATGATCATCATGAACCTTTTTATCGGGGTTATCATGAACAGTATGGAAGAGAGCCAGCGGGAGCTGGAACAACAGCTTAATGCCATTCAAAACAAGGACCAGGGCGCCGAAAAATTGCTCGGCAGCATCGAATCAAAGCTCGACGAGCTGAAGAAGGAGATCTCGCAGCTCAGGTCGAATCTGGGGAAAGGGGAATAGCGTAAAGGCAGTAGGCAGTAGGCAGTAGGCAGTATGTAAGTGTTAAGTGTTAAGTGATTAAGGTTAAAGGTTTTCCGTTTTCCGTTTTCAATTTTCCGTTTTCCATTTTCCGTTCTATCGTTTCACCACTTTCACGCGGAAAATGGCACCTGAGGCTTCTTTCAGAACGATCAGGTAGATGCCGGGTTTTAAGCCGGTCAGATCGAATTCATGGCTCCCGGAAGTATCAGTGCCGGAATGGTTCTCCAACGAACTACCGGCAATCGGAATGACTCCCCGGTCAACCATGGCGCCTGACGCTGATACCACCTCGTAGTCGAACCGGTCGCCCCATGGCAGCGATACCTTCACACGCCCGTTCGTGGGCACCGGGAAAGCGGTCATAGACGCTCCCCGGATGTCACTGGCGGCTCCGGCCGGGTATTCCACACACCCCGTCACCGTGAATTCCGCCGCCGATGCCCAGGGGTTACCGTTTACCTCCGACAGCGCCAGGAGGCGAAAATACCGGCCGACATGCCCGGTGTCGATCTGTATGGTCTGGGGTGCCGCGGTATTTTCAAACTTCCCGGTGTGCGCAGGAACACCCCAGCTGAGGGTGTCATCGCTGATGTACAGCTCGTAATCGCTGATCCGGCCGTTCTCACTGTCCTGCCGGTTCAGGTAGGTGAATTTGTAAACGCGGTACATGGCCCCCATATCAATTTGTATCTCATGCGGATAGGGGTCGTTGCCGGTGCTCCACCGCGTATGCCATATGGTCGACGGGTTCCGGTCGAAACTCATCACCGCCAATCCCGGATCATTGATCTCTTCGCTGTCGACGTATACGAGCGACCATTCATCCTTTGGAAGTTCAGCGGGGTTGTTGCAGTCGTAGATCGAAGGGCAGGTGGTGGTGGTTACCATGGCCGCAATGGTCTTTGCATAAGTCTGCCCGTTGTGCGTCACCGTCAGGGTTACATCGTACGATCCCGGGGTTCCAAGTACAACCTTCGGATTCCGTATGTCGGGGTTGTCAATCCACAATGGCTGCGGCGAAATATCCCAGTGCCACGCCGTACCGTTGTGTTTCAGCATGGAATGATCTTCAAAAAAGAGGGTGTCGGTCATGCAGGGATAAAACGACTTCCCGATCCAGGGGTTGATGATTGGTTTGAAGGTTGTGTCGGCCATCGGCGATTCCCAAACACTCCCGGTTCCGCCCACCCTGATCCTGGCATCCCTGAAGAAGGGCAGGGCGAGGTTCACGGTCATTCCCGCGGGATAATCATTGTCGAATGCCGTCCAGTCGGGCATCCCCGGTTTACGGTAAAAGACCCTGGACGGCTTGCCGCTGGTTGCATTGGTGAAAAGGTAAACCAGGTCCTGTTCGTCGGCCGAAGGCTGTATCACCAGGCATTTCATGTATTCGTTGAGACTTCCCGTCCAGTCCTCCCAGGTGTCGCCACCATCGGCCGATCTGAAGACCTTACCGATGTCGGCCGACCAGGTTCCGTTCTGCAGGCAGGCGTAAATCACATCAGGGTCATAGGGCGACACGGCGAAAAACAGTTTGCCTTTCCATCCGCTGTTGCCGTAAGGCGGAGCGGTCAGCGAGGGCTTGAGTTCCCAGGAATTTCCCCCGTCGGCGCTCCGGCACAACCCCGCGCTTACGATATCGGCATAGATAACAAGAGGGTTACTGTATGCGAGTTGGAGGTACCTGAACCTGGCGGGAAAGTTGAAAAGCAGATCCCAGGTGACGCCCATGTCGGTGCTTTTCCAGAAACCTGTTCCCTCGCCCAGGTACAAGGTGCCGTAGTAGTTGGGATGGTGGAGGAGGTTGCTTCGCCGGCCGCCGTATTCGTCCATGTTGGGGTACTTGCTGAAGATGAACCGGCCCTCGGGCTTGCTGGTTGCAGTATGCGGTAATATCCAGCCGTTGCCAAGGTCGTTGAATGCCACATGCCGGCTTTTACCCTGCATGACCCACCCTGTAGGCGATTCGGCGCCCCCCATGCGCAGCGATTTGGGTTGGTAAAAATCTGCCATCGAGGTGTTCCCGTTGTGATACCTGCCGCCCACCACGAGATCCTCGTTCCACCCCTGATCGAACCCCCAGAAATCGGACCCCATGAGGCCGTTGACCCTGACGAAATAGTTGGCCTGAAGGTTGAAATTGTCGGTGGTCAGGTTCATCCCCCCGTCGGTGGAGACCCAGGTCTCTCCGTTGGGCAGCATCCTGATGTCCTGGATATCCGGATGGATGCTGAAGTTCCCGGCATAACCGCCAACGGCGGTGAAGGTCGACCCGCCGTTCAGCGATTTGTAAAGCGTGGTCGTGCCGACCAGCACGATGTTCTCGTTGACCGGTGAAATGTCGAGCACCAGGTCGAAATACCCCTGGCCGTTGTTCATCGGGAAGGCACCGGTCTGGCCCGTCGCCTGCAGCGACCAGGTCCAGGAGGTCCCGGCGGCGGTTCCCTTGAGGAGATAAGGCGTGTTGTTGGCGCTGAGCAGGATGGCCATCATGAGGTTTGGATTGGCTTGGGTCATGGCCAGTAGACCGCCGGAGGATTCGGTGACGTTGTTCGGAAACGAGGATTGGACCTGGAAAGAGGAGCCGCCGTCGGTCGACTGGATGACCGAAAAGACAGAGCCGGCCCGGGTCAGAGCATAAATCTGGTTGTGATCATTTGGCCTTATCTCAACGTCGTAACAGGGGGCTGTCCATTTTTTCGACCAGGTGGAGCCGGCATTGGTGCTCACCCACAGGCCGTTGCTGGCAGCCGCAAAGATCCGTTGCGGGTCAACCGGATCGATGCGGAGGCGGTCGGCATAAAATTGTCCGCCGGCCGGAAGTAACGGAGCCCAGGTCAAACCGCCGTCGAAGCTTTTATGGACCTGGTTCCCGGCCGCCACATAAACAAGATCTTCATTGACCGGATGAACGGCAACGGCAGTCACGCTGCCGCCAAAGGGGTAATCGACGGCCAGTTGCTGCCAGTGCAGCCCCTTGTCGGTGGTTTTATTGACGAACCCGGTCTCGGTACCGCAGTAAAGGATGCCGGGATTGGAAGCGGCCACATCGAACGAATAGACATTCACCTGCCAGGGACACGAACCGGGAGGGGTAGGGGAGCCGGTTTCATTCAGCCAGAAGGTTTCTTTCGGACCCAGAAAACTCCAGTCGGAATTACCGGCCGGAGCCTCTTTCATGCTCTCCTTCGCATGGATTTGCGACGCATGCAGGTTCATATAATACTGCCCGGTTTCGGGCAAACTGATCGATCCGTCCTCATTTACAAATGGTTCAACAGCCCGCTGCCATATCCTGAAATACCTGATGATTGCACTTTTCTCATTCGGATGGTTCTTCCGGTAGGTTTCAAATTCACTGGTCAGCCGGTGATAGTTGATGGCTGACTGGTACAGCATTTTCCCCCATTCCGGAAGATCCTCGCTGTAAGCAGGTTTGTAACTCCGTATAATCCCCGGCAGCGCATCGTATGGCGTGAACCGCTCCTGCGGGAACGCCTGGAAAAACAGGACCAGGTTAAAACAGATAATCGCGATCAGTAACGATGTTCTTTTCATATCCTGCAAATGTAACTAATTAGATCATTTCAATACACTCAATGTCAATCTGCCATTTATGTAATATATTTGCCCGGGAAAAAAGTAGCCGTGAACAGAGGGATGGAACATACGGGTGAAGAGCTGCATGTTTTTCTGCAATCAGTTGAGTTGTAACGATCCGTTTATGATTATTGATCACGATGATAAATTGGTTGGCGGAGGCGATGAAGGAATGACTGTGGCCAGAGCCGGTCATTCAAAGGACCTGTTCTTCGATATCAGTCCCGATCTCTTTTGCATTGCCTCTGCCGAAGGATTCTTCATCGAGGTGAACCGGGCATTCCAGGATACCCTGGGTTACAGCCGCGAGGAACTCCTCAAAACCCCTTTCCTGGAGTTCGTCCATCCCGATGACCGGGAGGAGACCCTGGAGGAGTTCTCGAAAGATCTACAGGGACACGAAACCCTGAGTTTCATTAACCGCTACCGCTGCAGTAAAGGCGATTACAAATGGCTGGAGTGGCGGGCGCGGATCAGTAACGACAAACAGACCGTGTATGCCATTGCCCGCGATATCAGTGAAGGAAAGCTGACCCGCGAGCTGCTATGGGAAAGGGAAAACATACTTAAAGCGATCACCACTTCGGCCGGCGACGCCATTATCATGATCGATAGCCAGGGATCGATCACATTCTGGAATGATGCGGCCACGAGGATCTTTGGATATTCTCCAGGAGAGGTCATGAATCGCAACCTGCATGATCTGCTGGCACCCAAACGATTCCATGAGGATCATAAAAAGGCATTTCTCCGCTTTGTCAAAACCGGTGAAGGGGCGGCCATCGGGAAAACGCTGGAATTGTCCGCTCTGCGAAAAAACGGCACCGAATTCCAGATTGAACTCACCTTATCCTCGGTCCTGATCCGCAACGAATGGTCGGCGATCGGCATCATCCGCGAGATCACGGAGCGATTGAAAGCGAATGAGGAGCTTCGTAAATTGTCGAGGGCTGTCGATCAGAGCCCGGTAAGCATTGTGATTACCAACCTGAAGGGCGAGATTGAGTTTGCCAATCCTATGGCTTGCGAACTTACAGGGTATTCCATGGGGGAACTGCTTCATCAGAATCCCCGGGTTCTGAAGTCGGGCGAAACCCCCGCTGCAGATTATGCTGATCTGTGGAACACCATCAGTGCGGGTCGGCAATGGCGCGGGGTATTTCATAATAAAAAGAAAAACGGGGAGTTGTACTGGGAATCGGCCAGCATCTCACCGATCCTGGATGCCAACGGCAATATTACCCATTATTTGGCTGTAAAAGAGGATATTACGGAACGCAGAAAGACAGAAATGCAGCTTACCGAGCAGGCGGAAAAGATGAAGGAGCTCAATGCCACGAAGGACAAGTTTTTCGGCATCATCGCCCACGACTTGAAAAGCCCCTTCAATGCCATCATCGGCATCTCCGAAGTTACGGTTGCCGATTTCCCGGAACTTGACCCGAAGGATCTCCTCGAAAGGCTTGAAATGATACGTTCATCCTCCAAACAGGCGTATCACCTGCTTGAGAATCTGCTGATCTGGGCCCGGACACAAACAAAGCGGTTAGAGTTTAACCCGGTAGTTTTAGATGCGGAACAACTTACGACCGATACCATTGCACTTGTCAGGGGTCAGGCGTTGAAGAAGGAGATCAACCTGGTGCATAAGAGCAGTGCCAGAAGTTATGTTTTTGCCGACAGGAACATGATTGATACAGTGCTTCGCAATCTTGCCACGAATGCCCTGAAATTCACCCCTCACGGCGGCACAGTCTCATTGATGGCATGCCCCGTGAAGGAGGGAGTGGAATTTATCGTTCGCGATACCGGTATCGGAATGACACAACAGGCTATCGAAAACCTATTCAGGATTGAGACCAGTTTTTCTACCAGGGGTACCGAAAATGAACGTGGCACAGGGCTTGGCCTGATCCTTTGCCATGAATTTATCGCCAGGCACGGAGGCAGGATCAGCGTCAGCAGTGAAAAGGGAAAAGGGAGTACCTTTCGCTTCACGCTTTCTTCACCGGGATTATAATGCTTTGTTACCCTAACATAGTACTGTTCCCAATTCATTCTCTATTTTAGCCTCAAGCCGTGGGTGTTTTTCAAACCACAACTGTGCAGGTGTTTGTTGACTAAAGGCAAGATTTTTATTATTTTTATGGGCAGGTATTTCCTCCAATGTTCTCAAATCCATTCATTATGAAATATTTACTTTTAACCTTACTGTTCCTGTTGGTGGTAGTAACCAGTCATGCACAATTGACTGGCACCAAGAACATCCCAGGCGATTATCCCACACTGGCGGCTGCTATTGCTGCATTAAATTCACAGGGAGCAGGACAGACCGGGGTGACCCTTAATGTACTTGCCGGTCATACGGAAACCATTACCAACTTTGCCGATCTTGAACTGATGGCATCGGGATATTCAGTTTCAGCAACCATCACTGTGCAAAAATCAGGAACAGGGAATAATCCTTTAATCACTGCTCCCATTATCACAGGCCCGACCTCATCTTTAAGGGGTATCTTCAAATTCGTGGGATGCGACTACGTGGTGGTCGACGGTATCGACCTTCAGGAAAACCCTCAGAATTTACCTCCTTACTGCAGTAATTATGGTTATGCATTTCTTAAGCAAAGCGGGACCAACGGGTGCAGCCATGTGATCGTAAAGAATTGTAACGTAACGCTGAATAAGTCCAACACCTTATCAACAGGTATATATAGTGGGAACCATAACGCGACATCGACGGGAAACCTCACGGTGACTGATGTGGCAGGAACAAATTCCTTTATAAAAGTTTTCGGTAACACTATTCATAACACCTACAATGGGATCAGTTTTAATGGATACAATTCACCATCCCCATATACATTTTATGACCAGAATAATATGATAGGGGATGAGGTTGGTAATTTGATCAGCAATTTTGGCGGAAGTAGCATCATCTCGAACGGAATCTATTCAGCAAGCCAGAATGGTCTTACCATTACAAATAATAACATAAACGGAGGAACGGGAACCACCTCTTATCTTTATGGGATCAACAGTGCATCGGGAAATGGAGTCACAGTGATGGTCACCGGTAATGTCATTGCCCTGGTAAACCATTCGACCATTTACTCAACTTTTGCCATTAACAATGCTGCCGGTAGCGGTGGAGGAGGAAACACGATCAGTATCATCAACAATACCATCATGGGCTGCAGTAGTCCGAACGCAACCACTGCAAACTTCTACGGAATTTTTAATTCCGCGTCCCCGGGAAGTCTTGCCATTAACGGAAACAACTTCATGAGCAATTCCACAAATGCGACATCAGGATTGCATTACCTGATTTACAACAATGGACAGGTACAGTCAGATGTCCAGATCTGTGACAACATCCTTGGCGGTACAAGCTTCCTGAACAATTACTCCGGGTCTTTCTATGCGATCAATTGCTTCAGCTCGACGCCACAGACGGGCGTCAGAATCAACGGTAACTCCTTCGGGGCGCCTGATTTTAATGCCGGAGGTTCCGGAGCCGTTTATTATCTTTTCACCGGAAGTACATGTAACAATCTGAGGATTCTCAACAATATCTGGGCGGGTTTGGAAGTGAATAATATTGGTAACCACTATCTCATGTTGAACAATTCTATTGTGCATTCATTGTTGGAGGTAAACGGCAACATGGTCAACGGTTATTCCAGACCCACGGCTGATGGCTCATTTTACGGATATATGGCAACTGCGGCAACCCCTGCAACAACAACCGAGGTTATCTCAGGGAACACGATCTCCAATGTCAGCGCACAAGGCACGGGACAGGGTTCTTTTTTCGGAATATATGCCATTGATGGGGCCTCGTCACCCTGGCCGCGTAAGACAATTTTCGGAAATACTATCCAGAATATTATTTACAATGGAACAGCAACAAGTTATGGATACGGGATCTCGAAACTGGGAGATGGAATGACTACATCAGGCTCCTGTTTTTCTAACAATACAGTTTCTGATGTAACAACCGCCGGATCGGTCTACGGACTTTCATACGATGCTGATAATACATCACTGATTGCCGCGGAGATCCGTGCCAATGTTTTCAGCAATCTCCATTCAACAGGCAATAATGCGGTGGTTCAGGGCTGTCGGCTTCGCGCTGGCGCAGCCGGACTGATATGTCATAAGAACCAGATCAGGGGTCTCAGTTCGGACGGAACCGGTTGCAGCATTCAGGGAATATACGCCAGGCCATCAAACACCCATTATCACCTGAGCAATAATATAATCACCGAACTTTATGCACCTCTTGCAGCTCCTGCATCTACCATGACCCCTGTGTTGACGGCATTCTTCCTTGATGCAGGTACGATGGCCTATCTGGCAAACAATACGGCTTTCCTGGATGCCATTGCTGCCGGTGCGTTGTTCTCTGCTGCTTGCCTTTTCACCGGTTCTGATTCCACCCTGAACTCAATTAATAACAACATGGTCAATTTGTCAACACCCGGCGCAGGAGGCCTGTCCACCGTGTTTTGGTTCAACAATTACGCCTTTCCTGATAATTACCGGTCAATGTCGGATAAAAACAATTTGTTTATCCCGTATAATCCTTCTCCTCTCAGCAGGGGCATTGCTGTGGCCGGAGGTATCCTATATGCCTCGCTGGAGGATTTTCAATCAGCCGTGAATCCCGGAGACCAGCATAGTATATCGGAACTTCCGCCATTTGTAAATATCTCCAATCCTCCTTACAATCTGCATATTCCACCAGTCATTACGCTTTGTGAAAGTGGAGGCACTCCGGTTGCTGCTCCCAATCCCGACTCCACCGACCTTGATGGAATACCCAGATTCCCACATACAGGTTACCCGGCCAATCCGGCTTATCAACCGGTTGCGCCGGATATAGGTGCTTACGAGTTTGCCGGTATAAGAGGAAATCCGGTTCCTGCAAACCTTACCGTGACTACCCTTACAGTAGCCACTGGTCAGGAGGAATGTTTCAATGCAACACAAACGATATCAGTGGGTGGATCCGGAAATTCATTTCTGGTCCAGACCAGCGGCGAGGCTATCTTAGTCGCCGGACAGAAAATAAACTTCTTCGAAAATGTCATGGTCAGCCTGGGGGGATATCTTCATGCATTCATCACCGGTTCCGGGCTCTATTGCGGTTCACCGTCTACTATTCCACAAAACATGCAACTTCTTGCTGATACGGCTTCACGTGAAGTCTTCTCCGGTAGTGGTATAATCGTATATCCCAACCCCACCGACGGCAGAATATGTATCGAATTCGGGAAACAGGACCGGGGAAGGTCACATCTGTGCGAGATTTACCGGTTGACCGGTGAAAGAATCCTGGTACTGGACATCCTGAGCGGTGAAGACACAATGCTAAACCTCTCGGGAAATCCACCAGGATTATATATGCTGCGCATTATCACACCACAGAAAAGGGAAATCCGTCGGTTAATCCTTAGATGACAAACGTGTTTTTCAGTTTACTGGTTTTTGGTTTTTAAATCATACTTAGTTTATCTTTGCCGGCATCATCAATTTTTTCGTAAATAGATATACAAACTGCCATGATTATTAAACGAATGAAAAACACGGGATATACCATGGTGTATGCTTTCCTTCTGTTGCTGCCGATCATGTTGTTTATCCCGGGGATGTCACAGAAACCAGCCGCGAGTGATACCTTCGACATCACCATGAACAGCATGCGTTTTCCCCACCAGTACAAGAAATGGGGGTTCCAGATCGGCGCCGGGTTGCAACTGGTCAGGCCCCCGGCCGACCTGCTCGAAAATGCGATCCAGGCCCCGCTGGTGAATATCCACATGACGTTCGGGCTCCCCTGGCGGCTTTCGCTCGAGGCAGATGTCTCCACCATCCTGGTATCCAACCAGATAGCCATCGGTCCGAGGATCGGGTACGGTTTTAAAAATTTCTATTTCAATGCCGGGTGGGACGGTGCATTTGTTTACGGCCAGCTCAGGCAGGGAGGCTTCGATAACAGCACCAGGGTCTTTCTCCAATATCCCAATCTGTCGCTGGGCTACAAGCTTAAAAAGATGGCTTTCACCCTGAAAGGGGAGGCCGTGTTCGTTACCCGCCTCATTCAGACTTCGGGCGACAAGGAACTCACCCGATCCAAGGATTTTTACAACGGGATAACCGTTGGATTTTACCTCGAACAGAGGCTCTGGAAGGACAATGTATTCATCTTTGGTATCAAGGACAACTATGAAAAGTATTACTGGCCTACCTGGATGATCTATACCACCTTCAACCGTTTTTATCATATTCCCGAACTCTCATTCATGTGGATACTATGAAAATAAAGATATTGCTTGCAGTATGGCTGCTCGTGGCAGCATACGGGTGTAAAAAGGACAACACCCTGCCCATCCCCAGCGCCGGTCCGAATTCGATCCTCGAACAGACACATCCCCTGAAGGCGAATCTGAAAGTTCTGATGGATGGGGTCTACAACGTATCTGGTCAGACGGAGATGTTCGGCGACCAGGTGATCATTAAGAACAACCGGACACACATACTGATCGCCAACAGCAACGGCAAATACATCGTGCTCGAGAGCGGTTATCTCGATTCCGTAGTCTTCCTGCAGGGTTACTGGCGGAATGGTTATGGTGACGAAACAGGGCTTGTTTCGCTGATGATCGGAAGGGATGAGGGCGGCACCATGCTGGTGACCGGCAACGGGGTCCAGAACATCGTCATGCGCGGGGCCTATGGCAACGAAAGCAACCTGCCCGATAAATCACTGGTGCTTACATACAGCCGGCCCTTTTCCGATAAGGCGAAGAATACCACCTACCACATCCTGGCCCACCGGGGTGGCGGCCGCACCTCCGACCTCCTTCCGGTCTCCGAGAACAGCGTTGCGATGGTTGGCTTCACGGAACGTCTCGGATCGACGGGAATCGAGATCGATGTGAGGCTTTCGAAAGACAGCATTCCGTTCCTGTATCACGACGGCGACCTGAACATCAGGCTGACACAGAAAGGACCGCTGGCCGGTCCACCCGAAAACTTCACCTTCGATCAGTTGAAAACATTCGTCAGGCTGATCCACGGGGAGACCATACCGTCGCTGGAAGAATTGTTGCAGTATACCATCGACAGCACCCTTCTTTCATTTGTTTACCTCGATATGAAAGGCGATCCGGGCAGTGTGGCCAAAGTGGTTCCCATACAGAAGAAAATGCTTGAAAGGGCTGCACAGAAAGGAAGGGATATTATCATCGTCATCGGTATCCCAAACGAAACAGTGTTAAATGATCTCCTTGCCTATCCTGATTACCAGTTGTTACCGTCGTTGTGTGAACTTACCGTCGATGATGTAAGAAAGGTGAATGCCCTGGTATGGGCACCCCGCTGGACCCTGGGCACCCAGGATGACCTCGTGGCCCAGATGCATGCCGAAGGAAGGCTTGCCGTAACCTGGACCATCGACCAGCCGGCCTGGATCAGGGATTATATCAACGAAGGCCATTTCGACGGCCTCCTCACCAATTTCCCGTATGTTGTCGCATATTATCACTATATTCAACAGTAATGCCATGGCCCGAAAAACAATCATACTCATTATGCTGGCGTGTGCACTTCAGCCGGCCCTGTTTGCCTCCAAAAAAGATTCCACAAAGGTCTCCCTCAACCGTTATTCACTGACGGTCGGTGCCGGATGGGTCCATTATATCAACACGCTCGAGATCGGCGCCGACATGGCCAGCATCAATTCGGCCGGACTTTCGCTGAAGTTTTTCTGGGAACCCGAACACCGGCTCAGCCTGGGGCTCGAGACCGGCTACTACAGGATGTACAAGGTGAAAGGTGAATACGGCGGACATGTTTCCATGGCTTCCGTTCCCCTGCTGCTCAACATACGTATGCGCGTCGTCGACCATTTTTATCTGAGTGCCGGGGCGGGACTGGCCCTGATGTTCAACCAGGTGAAGGGCGTGGGAACCGATATCAGCAGCACCATTCTTTCGTTGTCAAACTACCAGTTCTCAGGATCATACATCTATCCGCTCAATCGGCACTGGCATGTCGGGGGCGAACTTAAATTCCTGAATTTCCAGAAATCGGCCGACTGGATCTACACGCTCCAGGCAGTGTGTGCCGTAAAGTTTTAAACTGCTAAAAGGCATTCCGGCAGTATCATGTGCCCGGTCATTTGATCAGGATACTGTTGTCGATCAACCTTCGCTGCCGGGCAGGGTGACGGTAAACGTACTGCCCGATCCTTCCTGGCTGGTGACCCGGATGTCGCCGTTCAGCTTGCCGACCAGCTCCTTTACAATCAAAAGTCCCAGGCCGGTGCTGGTTTCGTTGTCGGTCCCTTTCCGGTTGATTTGGCCGGCGTGACTGAACAGCGACCTTAGCACCTCTGCGCTCATCCCGATGCCTGAATCAGCTACTGTCAACACAACGCTGCCTTCGGCCGAGCGACCGATGGTGACGGTGATGGTGCCCCCCCTGGGAGTGAATTTGATGGCATTTGAGATCAGGTTCCGCACAATGGTATTGGTCATGTTCTTGTCAGCAAAGACCATTTTCTTTTCCCTGAGATCGAGGAACAACCTGATTTCCTTGCGGTCCAACGTCTCCTTCATTAACGATGCAATACCCTCTGCCTCAATTCTTAAATCGAAGGCTTGCGGATGGAAACCCAGCGCATCAAGCTGAATCCGGGTCCATTCCAGCAAATCCTCAAGCAGGTTGTTCAGCTGCCTGATGGAATTGTGGATCAGGCGTGTCAACCGTGTTATTTCCTGCATGTCCATGGTGCTGTGCTGGGTAGAGAGAATTTCGGTAAGGCCCAGCAGGCCGTGCATGGGACTTCGCAGATCATGGGCCATGATGGTGTAAAGCTTGTCTTTCTCCGAACTCAGCCTTTGAAGTTCTTCATGCTGCAGGCTGATCCTCTCCTCTGCCTGCTTGCGCTCCCTTATATCGCGGACCACGGTCAGGATACCGGTGACCTCCCCTCCCGGGTGCCTGACAAGTTCCGTGTTGGACTCGCAGTCGAAAACGCCGCCGCCGTGATGCATGCCGGTAGTTTCGGTCGGGCCCGTTACGGTTCCTTTTACAGCATCCGGTGTCAGCAGCTGTTCCCGCTTCTGTTTTGCCCCCGTTAGCATGGCATCGATGCTTTTCCCCATCAATTCTTCCTCCCTTTCGTATCCGAACAGCCTGAGGGCAGCCGGCGAGGCCATCCGGATGTGCCCCTCGAGGTCTGTAAGAATGATGCCGTCGGGCGAAGCCCTGAGGATGGACCTGAACAGGATGTTGCTCTTGCTCAGGTCATTTTCGATCCGTTTCCGCTGTTGTACCTCATGGCGAAGCCTGCGCGATGTGTTGAAGAAAAACCATCCGGCAGAACCGATCACAAGGATCACCGCCAGCAGCGACAAAATGATCCGCCACGGCACCGGGTAGGCGGGTTTGATATAATCAGTATAGAACAGGCCGTCGGTCGTCAGCGTGCTGTCAATGAGGTTCAGTCGCTGATAAATGGAAAGGATCTGCTGCCAGCGGGCAGGATTGGTGTACCCGATCCCCACCACATCTTTCAGCACCAGCTTTTGCATCTGTGAGGCTTCAAAGGCCAGATGATCCCTTGAATGTCGCTGGCTGTACTTATCCAGGATGAGACCGGTGATTTCATCCGGATGGTCCATCGCATAAGCCCATCCTTTCAGGGCCGCATCGCGGAAACGCTGAACCAGTACCGGCTCTTTCCTGATCAGGGTTTCTGTCGTGAACAGCACATCACCGTAAAAGTCAATCCCACCCATTGCAGGATTGAAAATCGAATAATCGAACGCCGCCTCCCTGAGCAGGAACGGCTCGTCGGTGGAGTAGGCCGACAATGCATCGATCTCACCGTTCAGCAGGCTGCTGACATTGAACTGATGAGGCAGGGCGGTGTATTTTTCACGGGGCAGCCCTTCATCATTAAGGTAGGCAATAAGGTCGGCCGCATTCGGTTCCATCGCGATCTTCCTGCCGGCCAGGTCGTGCAGGTGCTCTATCCCAGCCTTGCGCGAGGCCACCAGAACCTGCGGCGAATGCTGGAAAACCGTTGCCAGCACAACGGCCGGTTTCCCGGCTGCCCTGAGCAGCAGAATGTCGGAAGTGCAGATGCCGAATTCGGCCCTGCCTTCGAAGACTGCATCCGCCGGGTTCATGTTCCCGGCAGCTTCCACCAGGTTTACCGACAGTCCCGCCTCCCTGAAATATCCCTTTTCGACCGCAGCGTAGTAACCGGCAAACTGGAACTGGTGCTTCCATTTCAGTTGCAGTGTAACCGTTCTCAATGCCTTGTCGGGTTCCGTTCCATGCAGGGAAAACATCGAAACAATGAACAGCCCGGCCATAAAAACCAAACGTTTTGCAACCCCGGCATCAATGCTCCTGGTACTGATCTGGATCCGTTTCATTTTTCATTTTAACTTTTCATTTTGACTTTTCATTTTGCACTTTGACTTTGCATTTTGAATTTTGACATTTGAATTTTGAACTTTGACTTTTCATTTTTCACTTTGACTTTTCATTTTGCACTTTGACTTTTCATTTTGCACTTTGACTTTTCATTTTGCACTTTGACTTTGCATTTTGAATTTTGACATTTGAATTTTGAACTTTGACTTTCTCAGAACGCCTGCCCAATCCCCACATAAACTCCCCAGTCCTGGCGACCCAGAGCGACATCAAGCCGTACACGGATGTTCCGCGACGGAATGACATTCAGGTATAAACGTGCCCCGCCGAAATGAAGCCAGACCGACTGCCCGAAGATCGCCAGGGAGGGGAAAACCTTGCCGGTCCCGGCATACCCCCCTACACCCAGGAATTTCCAGATATCATAGCGCAGCTCTGCCTGTACCGATACCTCCGATTTGTTCACATACTTGCCGGTGGTATACCCGGTGGCCATGTCGTTGTTTCCGTACCAGGCAAGCCTGTTGTATGGAATGTCGCCGAAACCGGTCTGAAAATAGAAAAACCATGCGAGCGACAACCTGGTGTTTTTTTTCGAAAGGAGGTGATGCCCTGCGACTGACCCTGAAACTGTACTGTAATTATGACCGCTGAAAAACACCTGGTTGGAAAGCTGATAATACAGCCCGGCGTAGAAACCCCTGAGCGACCAGAAGATGTTGTCGCGGTTATCCCAAACGAACGAAGGGATCAGGAAACTCTCGTTGTAAGGGTCTGGTTTGATGCCGTTTTTAGCCAGGAGGGCATTGCTGGCCGAATCCGTGCCCGACAGGTCTGTGCTTGCATAATCATACTCCAGTCCACCGTATAGCCCGGCAAATATCCTGCGGTAGCAGGTGAGTGTGGTGCTGAAGGAGCGTTGATGAGTCCAGGCATAATTGTTCCTGCTGTTGCTGATGATGGTTGTATCTCTGCCGATCCCGAAAAACTTCAGCCGGAGATCCCCGTAGCCGACCGACACCGATGCTCTCCATTTGTTCTGGTTCCAGTAAAAGCTCTGCTTGGTGGCCACCATCCAGCTTCCGTTAAAATCAAAATAGATGGCAAGGGCGGTCGATGAAGGAGGCGAAACAGTGTCCTTTTTATTGATATCGTAAAAAATCACGGGCAGCACAACCAATCCGAGCGATTGTGAAATGCTCGAAGTGGGCCCTGGCAACAACGTGAAATTGATGTTCTTGTTTATCTTTTTCAGGGTATTTTCAACAATGACAATGCTGTCGTTCTTGATGATCGGTATTTGAGCCTGAACAGTAAAGGTCACCAGGAACAGTGTCCCAAGAAAAATGGTCGTTAGGGTTGAAGTCCTGTTCACAAGGATTACGGTGATCATATCAGCACCCTGCCGGTTACCTGCGACGACCGCCGCCACCGCCTCCTCCTCCCGTTCTGCCCCCGCCTGAAGGAGAGGATCGTTGCACGTTGGACCGGTTATAGGTATTCTGGCTGCCACGCTGACGGGCCTGGTTCTGCCGGTTCATCTCCTGCTGGTTGAACCCTCCGCGGTTCTGACCCGTGCTCCGGTCCTGGACGCCGGTTCCGCGGTTCCCCTGCTGTGCCGACTCCCAGTCGCGCCCGTTGGAGCGTTGCCAGTTGCCGTTGTTATTCCGGTAAACATCTCCGTTGCGGTCGGTGTATACATTGTTTTGCCGGTCGCCTGTGGTGGCAGGCCGGGTCGATGCACCGGGTTGCCGGCCGGTTCCTCCGCGATCGCTGGCAGTTGGCTGTTGCGAGGGGCGGTTACCGGTCTGACCTCCTGTGGATGGTCGTGTCGAAACCCCGGGCTGCTGCGTTGGCCGGGTTCCGGTACGGTCGCCCGTTGCAGGCCTTGCGGCGGGCAACTGCGATGGCCTGGTACTACGGTCCGAACGGTTCGTGTAGATGTTACGACTGTTATCGATATAAATATTGTTGCCTCCGCCGCGGTAAACCGGAGGCCGGGGGCCGTAATAATGGCTGTATGGGCGGTAATAAGGCGGCCGGTACATCGGCGGTCCCCACCATCCTCCAGGGTACCCGCCCATGCTGAAATTAAAAAATCCATACGAAACCGAGAATCCCATGCTCCATCCATACCATGGATTGTAGTGCATGCTGAACCCGAAGGTAACCGGCCTCGGATAATAATACGGACCGTAAAACGGCGGATATGGATAGCCGGTGCCATAAACCACCGTCGGGCCGTATATGTAGCAGCCAGTGTATCCCGGCGTGTAACCGATATAGACCACCTCAGGCTGAACATCATAAATGTAAACGTATTTCACATTGTAAGCAGGATCATCGGGAGGTAATTTCTGAATCTCATCCGGAATCTTTGTGGCAACTTCCCACGGGCCGGAAGGACTATTTCCGGTGAACCATACCGCGTTGTCGCATACATAATAGGTTTTCCGGTAAAGCAATACAGTGCTTGACGTGTTCATTCCACGGGCCAGTTCAGTCCCTTTGATCATCTCAAACTTTGGGTCTCCATCCCATTTTACCTCGCATTTTGCAGTTTTCCTGTCAACCGCGGCGGTCTGAGGTATTTGTGCATCAAGCACCGCATCCTTTGCAGCTTCAGTTCCAGCCACGCTGGCCAATACAATATCCTTATCAGAACCTTCGGGAATCTTTGCAAAATCGGCAGGAAGAGCATCCGATGCAACAAAGGTCCACGGTCCGGAGAGTGAGGCCGACTGGTACCATCTTCCCGAAAGCAGCACAAAATACTGGTTTTTGTCGATCGTCAGAAAAATGTTGTCATCGGTGTTCGTCATGAACAATAACTGGGTTCCCTGTATCGGCGAATACTGAGGTTCGCCTTTCGACTGGATCAGCTCGGCTGGTTTCGTACGCACCACGATGACCGGAGGTGATGCCGGCTTCTCTTTCGACGACTGGGCAGCCTGCTTCGGCTCTTTTCCCGCTTTTTCCATCTCCTTCTTCACAGCATCATAATATTTCTGCACCTGTGATGAAGGTTTCTGAACATTGGTCCATGCCGATTTCACGACATCCGTCGCTTTGTACCAATATTGCCCGTTGAAAAGGTAAAAATGCTTATCCCTGGTGTCCTGTAAAACGAGGAACGGTGTGTTTACCGCCCTCTTTGGACCATCTTTACCGGTCTCATTCCACACCGGGTCTCCGTCAAAGAGGACCAGCTGCGATGGTTGCTTCAGATAGATGATCTCCGGGGGATCGTTTTTCAGGTTTGAGGATTCCATAGAAGCTGCTTTGACCAGGTCGAGCGAGGCCTTCATGTCGTCGAGTGAAAATTCGATGTTCCAACCCGATGCCTCCTGTTCCAGCAGGGTCTTGAAATCCTTAACCTTCCCCGGATCGATGGTGTCGATACCCGGAAACCTTACATTCATGATCTTTACATCGTAAATGGTGCAGGTCCCCTTGTCCCGGTCGGTGCTGAAACGCGCATCGGTCCATACGGCACCAAAAACAGGGGTTTTTGTTTTTTCCGTGCTGATGGAAATGGCGGTCCTCGAATAGAGATGATCTCCCTTCATGGAGTCGGTCTGAGGCTGGTACAGAATGACGGTTCCCCCTTTCAGGGCGATCTCCCTTGGCCAGTCTTCGTTCCCGAAGGCAAAGAAGGCCTGTGAAAAAATGATAAAACCCGGAATCCAGGCGAAAATTATTTTTTTCATGGTGCTGTTGTTTTTCCCCGAATGGGTTGAAATTTACACAAAGATACTTTTTTTTGCGACCTTGTAAAGATAAAAATCCCGGTCAATTGTATACTTTTACAGGGAAGAAAAGTTTGCACTCATGGAGACATCCTCAGACAAAGGGAAAAGGAAATGGCCGAAATGGCTGAAGGTAGCCATTTGGGTAATGGCACCTCTCATGGTGATAACGGGAAGCCTGTTTGCCTACGGCTATTTCAGGTACGGGAAAATCATCAGGACTTTCCTGATCGAAGCCGTTGAGCGTGAAAGCAAAGGACTTTACAGGGCTGAAGTGGGTGGTATCTTCCTAAATGTTCTCGACGGGAATCTCACCGTGCGTGACATGGAACTGATACCGGATACGGCTTTATACCGGCAAAGGGCAGAGACCGATACGCTGTCGCCCATGCTCTTCAGGCTGAAAATCGACCGGTTCAGAATTACCGGGTTCGAAATTCTAAAAGCGGCCAGGGAACGAAAGATCATCATCAGCGACATTCGTTTTATCAGGCCCGAAATAACCATGTTCAGGATGCGCCCATCCGTAAAAGCCAGGGAGGACCACCCATCGCACAGGCTCATGTCGGTTCCCTTGCCTGCTGGATGGAACCTGATATCGATCAGGGAGATAGCATTTGAGAACGGCAAAGTCGATTTTTATGATTTTGCGGGCGATTCAGTGATCCACCAGGCCATCCCCTCCTGCAATATACTGATCTCAAACCTGCTGGTTGATTCAGTACATACCGGAAAAAGAAGGCTGTTCAACGCCGATGATATCACCATAACCATCAATGATCTGTCAGTATTGATGAAGAACGGGCTGAACCGGATTACCCTGGGACAGGTTGGACTTTCGACCGGTAAAAATACCCTTTATGTCAGCGATTTCCACCTGGTTCCGCAGTACAACCGTCATGATTATACACGCAAGGTCGGATTTCAGACCGACCGCATGGATGTCTTCGTAAAAAAGATCAGCCTGGAGCGGCTTAATTTTCGTGATCTTGCACTGGCCGGCGAATTCCAGGCAGGGTTGCTGACCATCGACAGCCTGGTGCTGGAGGATTACCGCGATAAGCGGATCCCACGTAAGCCGGGTTTCAGACCGCCCATGCCTCAGGACGGACTGAGAAAGCTGAAAATGTACCTGAAGATCGATACCGTGCTGCTGAGCAATGGAAAAGCCACCTATCTCGAACAGGTGAACGAAGAACCGGGAACCATCTTTTTCGATAAGATGACGGCTACCCTGACGGGCCTGACCAACGACTCACTTTTGCTTCATTCCGGATTGATCTCAGAACTGAAAGGAACGGCGTATATGATGGGCAAGGGACGACTGGATGCAACCATTCAGTTTAAATTCGGAGATCCTAAAAACACCTTCACCTTCTCCGCCAGCCTGGGGCCAATGGATCTCCGTGAGATCAATCCCATGCTGACGAAGCTGATACCAGGGGAGGTGAAAAGCGGCCGGATAAAACAGCTCTCAATCCCGTTCGTGTCCGCCAATGATGATGTAGCAAAAGGCAAACTCCTTTTTTATTACAATGACCTCAATATTGCCATGACCACCAGTGAAAAATCAACCTGGAATTCCATCAAGAAAGGGGTGATCAACTTCGTAGCCAACGACATTGTGGTTAACAATGATAATCCTTCAAAATCGGGAAAGATGAAGACTGGTGTGATCCTATTTCATCGCGACAAGGAGAAAGGAATTATCAATTACCTCTGGAAAAGCGCTTTTTCTGGCCTCAAATCAACGGTTGGTATCAATACGAAAGAACAGAAGGAGCTAAAGAAACAGGAAAAGGCGAAGAAAAATGTGAATTAGAATCATATGATTGGGGGAATTGTTGTAATTTGCATGCACAAACTGACCGAAAACCAATCAACCAGCGGTTAAATCATGAATGACAACGATACACCGGACCTCTTCGCCGGCGGTGATCCGATCTACCGGTCTGTATTCATGAATATGGCCAATGCCGGTTGCATTGATGAGATCATATATAAGGATGGCAAAGCGGTCGATTACCGTATCCTGGATGTGAATTATGCCTATGAAAGGATCATGGGGATAAGCCGCGGAAAGGCATGCGGGTCGCTTGCTTCAGAATTATATGGCACCGGAGAGGCCCCGTTTCTGGATATTTTCAGCAGGGTGGCCGAAACCGGTGAAGCTGCCGAGTTCGAGGACTGGTTTGAGCCGGCCGGCAGGTACCTGCATTTAACGGTTGGAAGACCCGGGCCGGGTCTTTTTTCCACCGTTATTACCGATATTACGGCAAAGAAAGAGGTAGAAAAAAAGCTGCAGGACAGCGAACAGACCTATCGTGGCATTATCGACTCAATGAACGATACTGTCTGGATGATTGACTTTGAGGGAAACCTTGTCGATTTCAACAAACCGGCTGAGACGCTGTTGGGTTATTCCAGGGACGAACTTCTCGAAATCGGGCTCTTTGGAATAGACACTTCCATTGAACGGCACCAGATCATGGAACTTGTCAGGTCCATGCCAAGAGATAAGGTACAGATCTTCGAAACAACCCACCGCACCAAAGACGGAAGGGTGATCCCGGTTGAAGTCTGCTCGAGTATAGTGAATTTTAAGGGTTGCGACATGATCCTGAGCATCGCCCGCGATATCAGGAAACGAAAAAATGCCGAAGACGCCATCCGGCAAAGAGACGAGCAATTCAAAAACCTGATCGAAAGAATGCCCGACGGGGTTTATAAAAGCACCCACGACGGAAAGTTCGTTGAGGTCAACCCGGCCATGGTCAGCATGCTTGGATATGACAATAAAGAGGAAATGATGGCTGTCGATATCAAATCGCAGCTCTATTTCGAACCCTCCGACCGCGAGAGCATGACCCTCATGGAACAGATGGAAGAACTTGGGATCTTCCGGATGAGGAAAAAGGATGGCAGTGAGATCTGGGTGGAGGATCACGGCTGGTATATCACTGATGACCAGGGAAATGTTCTTTTTCACGAGGGGATCCTGCGCGATGTAACCGAACGCAAAAATGCCGAACTGAAACTGATCCGCCAGGCTGCCGAACTGCATGAACTGAATGCCACCAAGGACAAATTCTTCTCCATCATTGCGCACGACCTCAAAGGACCCTTTAATGCCATCCTGGGTTTTACCGACCTGCTACTCGAAAACTACCTTAACCTCGACGGAGAAGCAGTCGAGAAGAGTCTCCAGGCCATTTCGGGGGCTTCACGCCAGGCATACGCCCTTCTCGAAAACCTGCTGATGTGGAGCCGTACCCAGACCGGCCAGGTGCCCTATGTCCCGGAGAAGGTCAACCTCAGGGAGAAAATAAATACCACCCTCAACCTGCTCGAAATACAGGCACATAACAAGCGAATTACCATCACCAGCGAAATACCCGGTCATATCACCATAACTGCCGACCGGAACATGATCGGTACGGTTATACGCAACATCCTGAGCAATGCCTTCAAATTTACCCCGGTGGGCGGCCGGGTGACCATCTCAGCTACAGAAGCCGGAGCATTTGTGGAGCTGAGTGTAAACGATACCGGCGTAGGGATTCCAGCTGCCAACCTGCAGAATATCTTCAGGATCGAGAACAAGACCAGCACACTGGGAACCGAAAAGGAGCGGGGCAGTGGCCTCGGATTGATTCTTTGTAAAGAATTCATGGAAAAAAACGGCGGAACCATCGAAATAATTTCTGAACCGGGCAAAGGAACCACCGTAAATCTTGTGTTTCCATTATCATTGGCATAGTCGGTCATGGTTATTGATTAATGAAAGAAATGACGTAACAGTGCAGGTTTGGCCTGCCTTTTTCATACATTCCCCCAGTTAATCTTAATTCACAAAAAAAGAAAACCATGAAAAAATTCTTCGCTGAGCTTATCGGAACATTTAGTTTGGTATTGTTTGGCTGCGGAACCGCAGTCATTGCCGGCACTTCGGTTGTCGGTCCGGCCGGAGCCGGGTTACTTGGAATATCCATCGCGTTTGGCTTCGCCGTGGTTGCCATGGCCTATGCCATCGGCGGCATTTCAGGGTGTCACATCAATCCGGCAGTAACCGTCGGGGTTTACCTGGCAGGCAGAATGGATGCCAGGGACGCCATCGGCTATATTATCTCGCAGTGCATCGGCGCCATCCTGGGGGCCGCAGTCCTGTACCTCATCGTTTCGGGCCGTCCCGAATTCGTTATGCCAGAGTGGGGACTTGGATCCAACGGATGGGGAGAGGGTTACCTGGGGCAATACAACGTCGCCAGTGCCTTTGTCATCGAAACGGTGATGACCTTCCTGTTCCTCCTGGTCATCCTTGCCGTTACCTCAAAATACGGGAATGGTACCATGGCAGGGCTTGCCATCGGGGTTACACTCATGCTGATCCACCTGGTAACCATCCCGGTAACCGGCACTTCGGTAAACCCTGCACGCAGCCTTGGTCCTGCAATATTTGCCGGCGGACAGGCCCTGGCCCAGCTCTGGCTGTTTATCATCGCTCCCATCCTGGGTGCGGCCATTGCTGCAGTCGTCTGGAAGTACGGATTTGAGAAGGAATAGTAAGCAACGTCGGGAACTGCAGCCGAAAATCATCGGCTTACAGCCAATTATAACAGGGTTGCACCAGTAACATTGCTATTTCTCCCGCTATAACTGCATCTCAATGAATATGCATGGCACTTTCATTGAGATGCAGTTTATTTTATACGGTTTTCACCAAGTCTGACCGTCCAGACTTTGAGTGTGTCGTATCCGAAGACCTTGACCTCGGTTACAGCATAGAAGTCCATGAACCCTTTTCCGGGAAAGATATATTGTTTTCCGGAAATGATTGATTCGCCTTGATGACGGATGAGATAGCCTAAGGTCCCTTGAAAAAGGGTATCGCTTAACTGTTTCAGGGGCGCCGCGACCCAGATGGTATCGGGCCTGGCGATCAGGAGTTCCATGAAACCGGAATCCGCTTTATCGAGCAGCCTGATCAGCGGAAATTCAAGGACAGTAATTTTGGCAGGATCATGCACCCGGCCGACTGCAGTTTTACTGCCCCCCGGCTGATCGTCCTGCAGCCGATTGTTACCCTTTTCGGTGCTTACCCTGATGGTGGTATTTTCCGATAGAAACCCTTCCAGTATCATCCCTCTGGCTTGATGCCTGAATGCATCAGGCAATGATGAATCCGCGACGATCTTCAGGTAATCGGCGATGTCGGTGAAAAGAAAACGTGCTTCCTCACTGAGAATCGATAGGTTGGGCGAAGAAATCCGGGGCGCGGCCGATAACAGGCTGTCCTTTGCAACCTGTATGGCCAGTTCTGCATCTTCCCTGCTTTGTTCATACTGGTCATTACAACTTTTTGAACAAAGAATCAGGTATATGCCTGTGAGGGCCAATATAAAAGATATTCTTTTCATCGCCGTTGTTCCTTGATGCGAAACCGAAGCACCTCGATTTTTCCTTTTTCTGACCTCGAATCCAGAATCTCCAGGTTCTGAAGGTTTCCCGTCGGCATGGTCAGCCTGTCGATGAATTCATCCTTATTCAGCAGTATCAATCCGGGCGTACCGTCAACAGTGATCACCTGACTGATGATGGCTTTTTCGGAGATCATTGAATCAAGGCATGTCCGCCGGTTCCTCCAGTCCTCCACCTTCATGGATGAAAAATAATGAATCATCATCTCATAATCATTGGTTTTCAGCATGATCGTCTCCTCGTTGCTGAATTTCTTCAGGATTCTGATGATGGTGTCAACCTGATAATAGGGCGACCTGATCGCCATCCTGATCCTGCTCTGGCTGGTTCTGATCCTGAATGAACCATCCTCCCGGGCAAGATGGTGTACAGGAGATTCCCCATCGGGCAACACCACGATCTCCGTCCGTGAACTTCTGATCGTATCGCCCGTATCAGCATCTACAAAAGTGAAGAGATACTCGCGGGTGTTCATCATAAGAAATAAGCCGATCAGAACAAACACGAAAAATAATGCAGCCAGGGGCACCAGTATAAAGTACCGGTTCGCATGAGATTTTCGGGATTTAGCGATGTCTCCACCTTCAGATGCTTCAGGTGAAGAAATTACCCGGTTTTGATAGACAAAATCATCCCAATTCAAAAAACCTGAAAACCTGCTGAGAAGGTTAAGCATGTCGATGCGCGGCAGACCGGAACGGGATGATTTCATATGGTTGTAAAACCACTTTTCGCTGATGTTTGCATTGACCCTGATGCGTAATTCTTCCTGGAAATCAGTGATCTCCTGGCCCTTCCATTCAGCAATGGACGGGTTCATGCCCGGGTATGACTGCTGCATCACCGCAACGATCTTTTGCTTCAGCAACTCGAAATATTTCTGATCCTGGTCACTCAAAGATGTGAAATTATTCCTGGGTTATATTGCAAATCGATAGTAAATCACTTACAAGTGTTTTACAAGGCTTATACAATCCGTTGCGGGCATTGGCTGATAATTTTGTCCGGCTTATCGCGATTGTTAACCCAAAAATAAGAAAAATAAATTGTTTGCGTTTCGGAAAAAAGTGATCTACATTTGAATTAACTTAAGAAAAAGAAAGGAGTAAAATCATGCTTGAACACGTTCACAACCACATCACGAGTGAGTTGCAGCAAAACACCAAAACCGACATCATCTTCATTCTCACATCGATCGCCCTGAACCTTATCACCCTGGGCATTAACTCGGGGATGGTGGAGAAATCGAGGACCGACAGCTCGACGCTGATCGTCATGTTTGTCTTTGTAATGCTTATTGTTCTGGTCAACATCGTGGTGATCATCGGGCTGGTCAAGGGAAGGCAGACCAGGATGAAACTGATCAACGGCCTGATTAACATGTACCGCGACCAGAATGTTTCAAAGTACTATGATGAATCGCTGCTCGACAATTACAATGTCCGCTACAACCTTTTCATCATGGTTGTCGTGTGCACAGGAGTCATCGCCACTGTTGTACCGTTTATTTTACGATAGAGAACGATGAAAGCGGTTAAAATTCTCCACTGGGCCCCACGGATCCTCTGCATACTGGCGATATTGTTCGTCAGTTTGTTTGCATTCGACGCCTTTGATCCAGGACTGACCTTCTGGCAGCAGATCAAAGGGTTTCTGATCCACCTGATCCCCACATTCCTGCTGACCTTTTTTCTGATCTATGCATGGAAGTATGAGCTGGTTGGCGGCATCATCCTCGCTATCATCGGGCTGGGCTTCACACCCATGGTTTTTTCCATGAATTATCACCATAACCAATCGGTGTGGATCAGCCTTTCGATTGTAGCCATGATAACCTTACCCTTTTTCCTCACCGGCATCTTATTTATTATCAGTCATTACGTTAAAAAGAAACACACGGACAATTGACAATTAACAATTGACAATTGACAATGAATTGAAAATTGAAAATTGAAAACGGAAAACGAAAAATTCGTTTCTTCATTCCTTCATTCACTCATTCACTCAATCACTCAATCACTCATTCAGTTTGGTCCCAGCCTAAACTAAATATGATTTCAGGTATTGAAGGTTTATACAAAATCGGTAGATTTGTAAAAACAACCTGAAGTTCATGAATAGCATGGAGGATCTCTTCAGTACACCTGATGACACGGAGAGCGGATTTACCGGGCAGCGTGGGATCACCCGGGTGCTTTTCGATCAGTCGATGACGGCAATCATTGTGGCCGGACACGACGGTGCCGTTCAGTCAGCCAATGAAACCGCCGCCTGGATACTTGGTTATGATTCACCTTCACGGCTGCCCGGAATGAAACTTTCGCAACTTGATGCCGGGAACACCGAGCAATGGTATATTCAACAGGTCGAATCATTTGATTCGGGAAAGTGTTCAAGGGCGGAGGGCACGAGCCGGTTCAGAAAGCAGGACGGCAGCCTGACCTGGGTCAGGTTCAGACTGACATTCATTCCGGGCGATAACGAGAAGGCCGTTCACCTTGTGCTTTTCTTTTGTGCCCATAACACCGAGAAGGAATTCGAAGAGAAACTGGCGGATTCGGCGAAATGGCTGGAAGCGGAGGTAGGACTGAAAACCCTTGAACTTCACGAAACGAACCTTGAGCTGACGGCTGCATTGAAAAAACTCGAATCCCTTGACAAGACCAAAAATGAGTTCCTGCAGATCATCAGTCATGAGATCAGAACGCCACTGAATGGTATGGTTGGTTCGGTTCTGATGCTGAAAGAACTTGCAACGACTGCGGAGCAGGCCGAAATTTTCGAACTGCTCGAAATCTCCATCCAGCGGCTGCAGGGTTTTGCCATGACAGCCATGCACATCGCCCAACTTCAAACCCTCGGAAAGAACTTACCCAGGCAACCGGTTCTTCTTGTTGAGATATTGGACGAAATACGAACGAACATCGATTTCGCCAGGCACCGGAGGAGTTTTACCGTTGAAACTGCCCCCGGTCTGGCCCCGCTGATGATAGATAAGACGTTGTTTATCACTGCACTGACCAAAATACTGGAAAATTCGGTCAGGTTTACTCCGGTCGATGGCATCATCCGTATGAGCGTCAATCCTGAATCGGATGGAATTCATTTTTCGATAACTGATAATGGACCGGGATTTCCGGATGACGTGATCCTGCATAAATTTGAACTTTTCGTATCGGGCAATACACACATCGATCAGAATCCCGCCATGAGCCTCTCGCTGGTCAAGTTCATTATCGAAGCCCACGGAGGCAAGATCGACATCCGTAACCAGATCTCCGGCGGAGCCGTTGTAGATTTTTACATCCCGGAACATTAACAGCAATCGCCGGAGGAATCTTCCATGATTAAATTCTGCTCAGGCCTTTCGATTTTTCTGTTGTTTGCATCCTTGTCATCGATGGCCGGCAAAACAGCTTTTTCTTTTTTCGACAGGGCAGTTTTACATTATAACCAGGAAAAGGAACTGCCGTTGCTGAGAGCCGGCAATCCTGTGATTGACTCACTGCTCGAAATATCGTCAACCGATATGACATTCGAAAGGGCATCGGATCTTTCCTGGAAAATCGGGTTGTTTCTTTTGGAACAGGGTAAGCATGCCGCAGCGCTTGACATTTTCCTGGCCCTTCGCGATTATTTGCATACCGGCTCCCATCCGACCATCGAAACCAGAAAAAAGATGTCGTCGGTTATGAACGTGATCGGGGCTATTTACGAAGAAACAGGACTATGGAATGAAGCGCTGGCGCTTTACCTGGAATCACTCAGGATCTGCGATTCAATTGGATACCAGTCGGGGAAAGCAAAGGTGTTCAACAATATAGGAAACCTGTATTTCAACAGGAATGAATTGAAAAAGGCAGAGGAATTGTTCACAAAAGCCATTGAAATAAACAAGGATCTCTCCATCAGGTCGGAATTGTTTAACAACTATAACAACATGGGCGGGATCTATAAAAAAATGAACGATCTGAATAAGGCCCTGGAATATGTGCTGCTGGCGCTGAGCCAGCTTGATATAAACAGGGATTTTTATGATCTTTCGTTTGCCTATGCCAATATCGGCAATCTTTACCAGGAAATGCACCGGTACTCCTTGGCTATGTCATATTACGGGGAGGCAGCCGGAATTCAGCGGCAAAGATCTTATACCGGATCCCTCATCAGATCCATGTTGTCGCTATCCACCCTTTATCAGGAAATGAATCAGCCCGATTCTGCGGAAACCTGCCTCAATGAGGCTTTAAGCCTGTCGGAACAACTTGGAAATTCCTTCCAGCGGCTGTCTGTTCTGATCCAGGCGGCGAAATACTTCGAAAAAAATGGCAATTATCGGAAGGCAACGCAATTATATGACGAATATGTTGTGCTGAACGATTCTCTGCAATCCCTCAACAGCCTGACCAGGATGGAACAGATACAGGCAGTGTACCAGGTACTGAACAAAGAGAAGGATAATAAAATTCTGCAACAAAAGATCGATCTTCAGCAGCTTGCGATCCAGCGTCAGCGGATTGTTTTGATCGCGGCCATCGTTGTTTTTATGGTCCTTGGTTTCTTTTTGTTTTATCTTTTCAGGAGCAGGAGACGTGAAAGAGCAAACAGCGAGCTTATTGCAGCACAGACGCGACTCCTGCACGAAAAGGAAAAAGAGATGATGATCCAGGAGGAGCAAAACCTGAAGATGGAACTGGACTACAAAAACCGCAGGTTTACATCTTATGCCCTGAATCTGGCACGAACCAACGAATTTATCCTGAAGATCACGGAAGAGCTGAAGCAACTGCTGATGGAACTGAATCCAAGAGACAAAGAACGTTCCGACCGCGTTAAAAAACTCATGTCGGAGCTGCAGCAGTATTCCTCTGGTCACGACTGGGAAGAGTTCCGCCTTTACTTTGAGGAGGTTCACCAGTCATTTGAAAAGAACCTCCTTGCATCATATCCGAATTTATCGCCTAACGACAGGAAGATATGCGCCCTGTTAAAATTAGGGTTATCAACAAAAGACATTGCGGCCATCACCTTCCGCGAACTTCGCAGCGTGGAATCTGCACGCAACCGTCTCAGAAAAAAATTCGGCCTTTCCACAGATATCAATCTTCATACCTTCCTGTCGAAATTCTGACAGTACTGCATTGTATATCTCTGATTAGTAGTGAATAAATGAGTTGTGCAGTAGTAATTTACGCTGGCGCCGGCGAGATGCCGTAGTATGGATATGGTATTTTCACGGGGTTAAAAAACCTTTTACTGTTAACTTTGAAACAATTCTGTGTATTTGAGGAAGTGTTTTATTAAATCATCATCAATGAAAACAAAAAAAAGAATGTTTGCCGGGATTACCCTGACCTTTATTTTCCTTGCAGTTGCCGGAATTTCATTTGCCCAGTGGAACCCCAACACATCTGTGAATCTGCTGATCTCGGGACTTCCCACGGCGGATATGCAGTCGGTATCAACCTCTGATGGAAAGACCTGGATCGCATTTTACCATGAGAACAGCGGTAACTATGACATGCGGGCTCAACTGATCGATGCCAACGGGTTTAAACTCCTTGGGGCCGACGGGGTTTTGGTCAGCAATGCCACATCGGGCTCGGCAACCTATGTGTTCAATGTATGTGTGGATGCTTCAAACAACCTGATCATCGGATTTCAGCACATGGGGTTGGGCTCCATGAATGCTGTGGTTCATAAGATATCCCAGGCAGGAGCGCAGCTATGGGGGGCGTCGGGGATTGTCTTAGGTCCGGGCATGGTGCCATATCCTGCAGCTTTGTCAAACGGTGAAGTCATCGTCGCCTGGAATGAAGAGACCAGCAACACGACAAAGCTGCAGAAGATAACCACATCGGGGACGACGGCCTGGACCACCCCGATTTCAATTCTTGTCGGGACCACTTCGACTACCCGATGCCAGCTCATCGGCAACCTGGCAGGGAAATTCACTGCGGTTTACCAGGCGGGAGGCATGAGCACGACGCTGTATGCCCAGCATTTCAACAACAACGGAACGGCGGTTTACTCCCCGCTGCAGATCAGCTCACAGGCGACCGCCCCATGGCGTTATTATTCCATTGCTGCCCAGGGCGACACAACCTATTACGGCTATTATGCATCCGTTGGCATGCGGTTTAACTCTTTCCTTCAGAGGATCAACCCGGCAGGAACGATACCATGGGGGCTTAACGGTTCCAATTTCAATACAAATACCTCGACTTTCGATGATTACCAGATGGAAACCCGTATCAATGTTGCCACGGGATCGAACTTTGTATGGTCGGTATGCACTTTCAGCGATTATAACCAGAACAACTACGGCGTATATGTTCAGAAATTCCTGAAAACCACTGGTGCAAGGCAACTGACCAATACCGGCAAGGTGGTTTACGCGATCAGTGCAAACGACGACCGGCAGGCCGGGGAACTCGCGCTGATCAACGACACTCCCATGCTCATGAGTTATGATGCCAGTCAGAAGATCTATGCCACCCGTCTCGATGCCAACGGGAACTTTGTATGGCCCGGAAACAGGGTGGAACTGAGTTCCACAACTCCGGCAAGCGGCAAGATGAGGTTCGGATTCACTCCTGACGGACCGAACCGTTGTGCCGGAAGCTGGACCGAAGACCGGGGATCCGGGTACTATGGTTATGCACAGGGCATCTCGGTAGGAGGGCTCATTGCCGTTGTAGTTGCCACACAGGGAGGCGTGCCAGCGGTGATCACCACCAACGGAGGAACGCTGCAAATGGTGGCAACAGTGTTCCCTGCTACTGCCAACCAGAGTGTTACGTGGAGCATCGTACCCGGAACCGGGGCAGCCACCATCAGCCCTTCCGGACTGGTGACAGCGCAAAACAATGGAACGGTATGGGCCAGGGCGGTTGCGGTGCAGGACAACACCGTAAAGGATTCGCTGTTGATCACCATTTCGAACCAGATCGTCGTGAACCCGGTGGTGGTGACCAACCCTGCTACCAACATCGGGCTGACTTCGGCAACCCTCAACGGATCGGTTACCGCAAACCTTTATCCGACCACAGTCACCTTCGAGTGGGGAACATCCACCTCCTACGGAACAACAGCTCCTGCAACGCCCGGAACAGTTACCGGAAATTCGCCGGTTGCCGTATCCGCCAACCTGGCCAGCCTTACCCAGAATGTGACGTATCATTACCGTTGTGTGGGTGTAAGTACGGCCGGGACTTTTTACGGGGCCGACCAGTCGTTTACACCCGGATGCCCGCCCGTTGGCGCTGCAGGGACCATCAGCGGTCCTGCCAGCGTTTGTCTCAATGCCACCGGGAAAGTTTACTCCATCGCACCGGTAACAAATGCAACAGCCTATACCTGGACGGTTCCGGCAGGAGCAACCATTGTCACCGGGCAAAATACAACCAGCATCACCGTCAATTTCGGGAGTACGGGCGGTACGATTTCGGTGTATGGCAGTAACTTCTGCATGGCGGGAGCAGCCGGCAACCTGACAGTGGCAGTGGTTCCGCCACCGGTTCCAACCATCTCAGGACCGACCACCGGTTGCCAGGGCGGCGGGAACCAGACCTACACCACCGAATCGGGAATGACAGCCTATGTCTGGACGGTTTCAGCCGGCGGGAACATCGTTAACGGCGCAGGTACAAGCCAGGTGCAGATAAGCTGGAACGCCCCGGGGGCACAGTGGGTTTCGGTCACCTATACCGGAACGGCCGGATGTGCAGCCACTAACCCGACAACTCTTGCCGTGACTTTGGATCCGCTACCCTCGACACCGGGCGATATTACCGGAACTTCAGTGGTATGCGGGGGAGCAAGCGGCGTTGCCTATTCGGTGCCCCCGGTCACCAATGCCACGACCTATGTATGGAGCCTGCCTCCGGGCGCCAGCATAGCCTCCGGTTTCAACACCAACAGCATCACCGTTAACTACGCGGGCAATGCCTCATCGGGGAATATTACGGTGCAGGGAAATAACCTGTGCGGCCTCGGACCGGCTTCTCCACCATTCCCGGTCACGGTGAACCCCCTGCCCGCCGACCCAGGCATCATCAGCGGATTGATCCAGGTTTGCCAGGGGATGACCGGTGTGAATTATTCGGTGGCCCCCATTGCCAATGCCGTTAGCTACAACTGGGCCGTTCCTTCCGGAGCAACGGTCACCGGAGGAGCGAATACCAGCAGTATCCTGGTCGATTTCGGACCTGCAGCTGTTTCGGGCAACGTTTCGGTCTTCGGAACCAATACCTGCGGAAACGGGAATATTTCAGAACTGCCGGTGAGCGTGGGAGTGATTCCGCCGGCGCCGGTGATCACGGCCAGCGGTCCGGAACTCAGCAGTAATGCGCCGGCGGGCAACCAGTGGTACCACAACGGGTCGCCGGTACCGGGTGCGACCGCCCCGAACTACACCGCCACCCTAACGGGTTGGTACTGGGATGTTGTTACACTCGAAGGATGCGCTTCCGACACCTCCAATCACCTGTACGTGGAAGTGACAGGGATCGGTGAAACCTCAGCGTTGCCGGTCCATATTTACCCTGTTCCCAATTCTGGTATCTTTAACCTTTCCATACCTGGTTCGGAAACAAATGTTTATCAGATAAAGGTTATCAACACCCTGGGTGCGGTCATTTACGCCTCCGGCGAAATAAGGTTAGAAGACAAGACCCCGTTTAAGGTCGACATACAGGGCGCTGCCCCGGGTCTCTATTCGGTGGTTGTGATGAGCGCCAAAGGAAGGAGTGTCAGGGAAATTGTCTTGACCAGGGATTGATCCCTGCCTGTTCGAATAACCCTGCTGATAAATCTCTGTTGTAAACAGGCGCAGAATTGTTTTGCAATTTTTCAGCGGGGTTTTTCAGCATAGGCTTTCAGACGGTTCATCTGTTCAGCGAGAACACGGTCGACAATGCCCCAGATGCTGCTGAACCCACCCGGGTAATAACCGCCAATGGTGTAAGTTACCACCATTTTTGTTCCCTCTTCGGCTTTTGCGAATGAGAAAGTCATGACCGCATTGACCGCCATTGCCTGCAAAGGACCCAATCCCCCCTGCATCCGTAAAGTTTTACCAGGATCCGCATAGAGAACACGCATATGTTCTATTGTTGCCTCAGGAGGAATCCTTTCGCAGAAACAACCCTGGGCTTTTGGATCGATGGAAAGATTGGTGGCAATGCCGGAGTAAGTATGGGCCGGATTCCACCAACTCCCGATGTCATTCACCAGGTTACCATACACCCGGTCGGGTTTAACCTTAACAATCAGCTCGTAACGTAGCGTGAATCCATAGGCTGAACTGTCGGTTACGGCAGCCATTGCTGGTAGACCCGTGATGCAGCATAGCCATAAAAACATTCCCCTGAGTATTAAAGATTTCATGTTTTCCGGTTTTAAGAATGGTAGCCCAAAAATACAATGATTACATATTTCGCGACAAAAAAGTAAGATTTCTTGACTGACATTAATTTGCAATGTATCTTTACCCGTCATAATCAGTCTTCATAAATTGAAGTTTATGAAATTTGGCAGGGCAGAACTTCCACTGAACTGGAAATTCATTGCGGCGTTTGTTATTTATCTGCTGATAGTCCTGTTGCTCGGATTCATGAACTGGAGGATCCAGAGGGCAAACCTCATCGGTTTGGCCAAAGAACGAATCTCCAGTATTTCAAATTACAAAGCAAGCGAAATTGCCAATTGGGTGAAGGAGCGAACCCGTGATGCAAAAGTGCTCAGCCTTACCGGCAATTTCCATCGGGAAATGCTTTCACTTATCCAAAAACCTTCTGATACGTCCCGGTACAATCATGTTATTTCACATTTCATACCCATGGTCGAGCATTACGGATACGAAGACATTCTCCTTTCTGATATGCATGGCAGGATATTCGCATCCGTACGCCTCCGGAGCGACAGTCTTGGAAATGATTCAAGGAAAATGCTTTGCAATTCAGTAGATCTGGGCAATGGCAGTTTCAGCAGTTTATATAACTGCGAACAGCACAATAGCGTACATATTGATTTTTACACTCCTGTTCTTAAAGATCCTTCCGATTCGGGTTCGGTCGTCGCCATGGTATTGCTTCGCATGAATCCGGAGCATTTTCTCTATCCGCTCATCCAGGCCTGGCCGGTTTCCAGCCGGACTTCAGAAACACTGCTGGTTGAAGCAATGAATGACAGTGTTGTATTCATGAACAGACTGCGTCATATTCAAAATTCCCCTTTGTCGTACAGGGTTTCTTTTTCAAAGAAGTTACCGGCCACCCTCGTTGTCCGAGGGTATAGCGGTTTAGTTGAAGCCAACGATTACCGGGGTGCAGAGGTTCTTGCTTATGCCAGGCCGGTAGAAGGAACTCCCTGGTTCATGGTCAGCAAGACAGATATGGAGGAGATCCTGGAGCCAATGAGCGGGTGGCAGTTTCGAACAGGATTCGGGCTGATCATCCTGATCCTGCTTGGAGTGCTTGGTCTCTACCTGATCGCGGTTCAGCGCAGGAAGGATCACTACAGCCGGATGTATTTGCTTGAATCACAACGCCTGGCCCTTGTCAAACATTATGAACTGGTTTTAAAGCGGGCCAATGACATTATCCTGCTGCTCGATGCAAGCGGAACGGTCACCGACTGCAACGAAAAAGCCATTCGGGAATATGGTTACGCCCGTGAGGAACTGGTCGGGCAAAACGCATCAATGGTCATTGCACCTGAATCGCATGACAGGTACTTTCAATTCCTGGAGAAGGAACCCAGTGAAGAGGGGTATCTTTTCGAGGCTGTTCACCGGCGAAAAGACGGTTCCACCTTCCCGGTCGAGATCAGCTCAATGGTCATCGATATAGAGGGAAAGAAATTCATTCACGGCATTATCAGGGATATCTCGGAACGTATCGAGTATCAGCACACGATCATCAGAGAGCGGAATACGGCTCAGAACTACCTGGATATTACCGGTTCCATCATTGTGGTGCTCAACAGTGCAGGAAATGTTTCTCTGATCAACCAAAAGGGTCTGGCATTGCTGGAATACCAAAGGGATGATGTTATCGGTAAAAACTGGTTTGACCATTATATCCCGGTTAACATCCGGGGGATTATCAAAGAGGTTTTTTCAAAACTGATCAACGAGGAGATCGAATCGCCCGAATTTTTTGAAAATACGGTAATAACTGCATCCGGGCAGGAAAAGATCATCTTCTGGCACAATGCCCTGATCAGGGATGATGCAGGAAAGGTAACCGGCACGATCAGTTCAGGCGAGGATATTACGATACTCAGGAAAAAAGAGCTGGAGCTTGAGAAGTTGAACCAGGAACTGGAGGAACGGGTTAAAAAGCGCACGGAGCAGCTCGAAACAGCCAACAAAGACCTGGAAAGTTTCAGTTATTCGGTTTCTCACGACCTGCGGGCTCCATTGAGAAGCATCGATGGGTTCAGCCTTGCGTTGCTCGAGGATCAGACCTCAAAGCTCGACGAAAAAGGCAAGGACTATCTTCATAGAATACGGAAGGCCAGTCAGCGTATGGCGTTACTGATTGATGAATTGCTCAGGCTGTCACGGATCACAAGACAGGAGGTGGTGTTTCAGCAGATTGACCTGAGCAGGATGGCCCATGAAATATGCGACGAATTCCTGGACCAGGATACAAGGAAGAAAATAACCTTGCAGATTGCCGGAGGGATCAGCGTGAAAGCCGATCCCGGCCTGATGAGGATAGCCCTCAGCAATTTGTTTCAGAATGCATTCAAGTTCAGCGCTCAGGTTGAACATCCTGAAGTGTTGTTCGACCTTGTAGATCATAACGGAGAAACGGCTTTGATGATCCGGGACAATGGCGCGGGATTCGACATGCGATATGCCGGCAAGTTATTCGGGGTGTTTCAGAGGCTGCACACACCCCAGGAGTTTGAAGGCACAGGCATTGGGCTTACCATTGTTCAACGCATCGTTCACCGGCACGGCGGCACCATCTCGGCCACCGGGGAGCCCGGGAAAGGAGCATCGTTTTATATTCACCTGCCTGAACTGACAAAAAACATGTAACATATGGCTGAAAAAACAATTTTATTGGTTGAAGACAATCCCGATGATGTGGAACTTACTATCAGGGCGTTTGAGAAAGCCAACCTTAAAAATCCCATCGTGGTGGTTGGCGACGGTTCCGAAGCGATAGATTATCTTTATTGTGAGGGGAAGTATGCCGGAAGAGATGCCGCTTTGATGCCTGCAGTCATACTGCTGGACCTGAAACTGCCGAAGATCGATGGACTGGATGTGCTGAAGGAGATCCGGTCGAAGCCCTCCACGAAGCTGCTTCCGGTGGTGATCCTGACTTCGTCGCTCGAAGAGCAGGATCTGATCAACAGCTATCTGACCGGAGCCAATAGTTATATCCGTAAGCCAGTCGACTTCAATAAGTTCATCCTTGCAGTCCAGCAGTTGGGACTGTATTGGTTATTACTGAATGAATTACCTCCATCGCATTGATCTATGGAAAAACATCTGAAGCTTTTGCTGATCGAAGATAATGATGACGATGCAGCATTGTTGCAGCACCATCTTGAACGTGAAGGATTTGTTGTTTTTCTCGACCGGATTGATAACGGTCAGGATATGCAGGAGCGGCTGAAAAATCATCTTTACGACCTGATCATCTGCGATTTCAGGTTACCAAAGTTCAGCGGTGAACATGCCCTTGAAATTTTCAAGTCTTCTGAGCTTGACATCCCCTTTATCCTTGTTTCAGGAACGATCGGCGAGGAGGTCGCAGTTGGTATGATGAAGGCAGGTGCCCACGACTATATCATGAAGGATCAGCTCCGGAAGATAGGCCCCGCAGTCACCCGTGAACTGCGTGAAGCCAGCATTCGTCAGCACAGGCGTCAGACCATTGAGGAGTTAAAACTGGCAAAGGAAAAAGCAGAACAGTCTGACCACCTGAAATCGACCCTGCTGTCGAACATGAGCCATGAATTCAGGACACCCCTTACCGGAATCCTTGGCTTTGCTCAGGTTATTGAGAATAACTCCGATGATCAGGATACCAGGGACTGTGCAAAGAAAATCTTCAAGAGCGGGATGCGGCTGATGAAAACCCTCGATTCCATTGTTTGGCTTTCGCAACTGGAGTCGGGCATTCACCCGTCCATCCGCGAATTCGATATTCACCGCGCCCTGCAGCAGGTTTATTTAAAATTCGAAGAGTTTGTTGAATATAAGCATCTTCAATGTATTTGTCACTTTGATGGTTACTGCCCGGTAGTTTCGGATGAGGAGCTGGTGGCCAGGGCCTTCTCTGCCATTCTCGACAACGCGATCAAGTATACCCGCGAAGGGAGGGTGGAAGTCGCGACACGTCGCTGGTACGTGGGTGACAAAGAGATGCTTGACATTTCCGTTGCAGATACCGGGATCGGTATAACCAGTGAACATCTTACTTCCATTTTTGATGCTTTCAGGCAGGTCAGCGAAGGATTCTCAAGGCATTACGAGGGCATCGGGCTGGGTTTGACGATTGCCCGCAAGATCATGCGGTTGCTCGACGGAGATGTGCATGTAGAGAGCAGGCCGGGGCACGGTTCTGTTTTCACCCTGCGGCTGCCAGTGGGCGAACGGGTTGGTAAGCCGGTAATCGCCGGGCAGCCTGAAGGGGTTGCAGCCAGTCCGGTTCCGGAAGTGAAGGCCGCCATCCCAAGAGTACTTATTGTCGAGGATAATGAGACCAATGCCGAGCTGGTCAGGCTTTACCTGCGGTCAAGATGCGAGACCACGCATGCCGCAAGCGGCCCGGAGGCAATAGACCTTTGCAAAGTGTCGCAGTTCGACTTCATCATGCTGGATATCAACCTGGGTCAGGGCATGAGCGGGACCGATGTGGTAAAGGAGCTCCGACAGATTCCAGGCTACGAATCGGTTCCGGTGATCGCCATGACCGGTTACACACAGTATGGCGACCGTGCACGGCTGCTCCAGCAAGGCTGTTCGCATTACCTGGCCAAGCCCTTCACCAGGGACCAGTTGCTGGCAGTCATCAATTTACTGGGATAATCTTTGCCTCTTCTTTCCTTGCCCTGATAAAGCAAATTATAATGCATTGATCAGGCATTTCATCCTGTTCATCGCCGAACCCTTTGCAGACATCGAAAAAAAATGTCTCACATTTTGTTTTTATACATTTTTACATTGACCTTTTCTTTGAAAAATCACACCCCTGCCACTTCAAACGATTAAAAAACCAAACTAAATCAGGCACTATATGAAAAAATTAGTCCTCTGCATTTTAATCCTGAACGGTCTCAACACCTTTGCACAATCGGTCAATCCCGGGTCGATCCGTGAAGGTGCCCGGAAGTTTTTTAGCACCGTGAGCACAAGGATCGAACTGCTTTCTGTCGAAACGCTGAATGACCGGGAAAATGGAACAGTAGGATTCCTTTGCCATTACGCTCCTTCAGGATTCCTGATTGTCGCAGCCTCTGAACAGGTTGCCCCGGTCTACGCCTGGTCCGACAGGAATAATTTTGATCTTCCCCGTCCTGTTGCCGGGGAACTGAAAAAGACCATCGTGCAGGACCTTACTGTAAGGGTAAGGGAATCATGGCGCCTCAGTGATTCTGATAAGCGTGATGTCGCCAGGCAATGGACCACATTTCTCGACGGAGGTAGCCGATCGCCATTGTTTGAACAATGGCCGCCCGAAGGAACAACTTCCACAGGCGGCTGGCTCGAGACCAACTGGACACAGACTTTCCCGTACAATTCGATGTGCCCGATGGACCTGAATGCAGGTGCACGGAGCGTTGCAGGCTGTCCGGCCACCGCCATGGCGCAGATCCTGAACTACCACCGGGAGATCAACCAAACACGGTTCAGCACTGGCGATGACTATTATCATAATTACGGATCAGGTAACCGTTACTGGATTGATGACGATTACCAGACCCGCGGGTTTCCCTGCTACGACACACTCAACCTGTGGCTCGACACCCTGGAATCGGCATACCAGGCGGGAACCCCATTAACCAATAACCTCAAGGCTGCCCTGACCTTTGCCTGCGGGGTGGCGGCGCAACAGGTCTACACGGCCTCGGTCTCCGGGACCTTCGGCCTCGAACAAGCAATCATGGCCTTCCAGCGATTTGGATTTGTTGAGTCCAGACTCGTTTTTCCTGAAGATACCTCGCTGAATACCCTGATCGCCAACAATGTAAAGGCTTCTCTTGTGGTGCAGCTCGGCCTCCTGGTTTCAACCGGGTCAGGCGGTCACAATGTGGTGGTCGACGGGTACAACACCGATGAATATTACCATTTCAACTTCGGATGGGGCGGCTCTGCCAATGGATGGTATACGTTACCCCCTGAAAATATTCCATACAACCTCACCATTATCGAAGGTGCGGTCCTCGACATCAAGTCGGCCCTTTACACGAATGTCAGCGAGCAAACGAATACCAGGTCCTCTGTGTTTGTATACCCAAACCCATGTCACGATAAGATAAGCCTGAGGGGGATTACTGAGGAGGCTTGCCTGCACCTGTTCGATATAACCGGATGCGAGGTGTTCCGGACGCCTGTGCAGGCCCAGGCCCAGGTGGTTACCCTGCCCGGCCTGGCGCCAGGCTGCTACCTCTACAGAATCTTGGCAAATGACCAAGTGCTTTCGTCGGGCAAACTGATCAGGCAGTAAACGGGAGCAGACACACAGGAATAAAATCCTTAATATAAAGGTTTAATTGAATTGCGATTGGCTTGCAATTGGTGGATTTCATTAAATTAGCATAATGAAATGCTCATATCAGCCGAAATAAATACAAACTTTTAAATTACCTGTAGATGAAGCCGAACATACTTTTTCTATTTCTCCTGATCTGCCTGGTAGCCTGTAAGCCGGACCAGGAAAAGACTGCCATTGCCCGACAGGGGGACGACTCAACCTGGAACGATACCATCAAGGTCATTGTTCAGGGTGATGTTCAATACGATAATTATTTCACCGGAAAAACAATGCGCCTGGATTACAACCACAGCGGCAATGCAAAGGAAGAACGGTTCGCCACCGACCGCATCGTTTCGGATGGACCCTGGCCTGGCAGCCGTACCGTAATGATCGATAAACTCGAATACGGGCTCTATTTCTTCCAGGTGATAGAGCAAAAAACAGGGATTCTCCTATATTCAAGGGGATTCGCGAGCATTTTCGGCGAATGGCAGACCACAGGCGAAGCGGAAAAACAATGGGGTTCCTTCCATGAATCGATCCGTTTCCCATGGCCCAAAGTCCCTGTAATCATGATCCTCAAAAAGCGCGACCTTGCCAGCAATCAGTTTAAAACCCTGTGGATTGAAAAGATTGATCCGGCCTCCCGCGAGGTCAACCCGGCAGAATTGACCCATCGCAACGTGGTGGATGTACTTTATGACCAGGGACCTGCCTCATCGAAAGTGGACGTCGTGATCCTGGGCGACGGGTATACCAAGGCAGAAATGGGTAAATTCAAAAAGGATGCGAAGCGGCTCGCCGATGTCCTGTTATCGAATGAACCCTTCGCTGCGAGAAAAGGTGACATCAGCATCAGGGCCATCGAAACCCCATCGGATGAGCCGGGAGTCTGCAAACCGCACCCCGGCGTATTCAAACGGACACCTTTGTCGGTTCAGTACGGGGCTTTCGGTTCAGAGCGTTATGCGCTGACCTTCGACAATAAAACGGTAAGAAATGTGGCATCGCAGGTTCCTTACGATTTTATGGTCATCCTGGTCAACGAGCGGACCTACGGCGGCGGCGGGATTTATAACCTCTATACAACCGTCTCTGCCGACAATAAGTTTGCCGACTACATCATGGTGCACGAGTTTGGTCATCACATGGCTGGTTTAGCGGATGAATATTACACGTCGTCTGTTTCTTACGAAGCTCCTGATATAACCATAGAGCCCTGGGAACCAAATATTACTGCCCTTTTGGATAAAGAAAAGCTTAAATGGAAGGACCTGGTGACTCCGGGCACACCTCTGCCTACCCCATGGAATAAGGAAAAATTCGATGATTTTGGCTATCAGATACAAAAGCAACGCGACAGTCTCAGAAAGGCAAAAGTGCCCGAGGAGGTGATGGAAGCACTCTTCACGCGGCAGATGCAGCAGGAAGATGACTTTTTTGCAAAGGACCAGTACAAGGATGCCATCGGAGCCTTCGAAGGCGCCGGCTATACCCCCAAAGGGCTCTACCGTTCACAATTGGATTGTATCATGTTCACCCGGCACATCAGGTTCTGTAAGGTCTGCGCCCGGGCGATGAACATGGTGATGGACCAGTACACAAAGTGAACGGTGGATGAATGATTGAATGATTGAATGACAGAATGATTGAATGACTGATTGATTGACTGAATGACTGATTGATTGACTGACCGATTGACTGACCGGTTTATCGTAAATCGTCGATACGGGCAATCGTAAATCTATTTCAGAAGTTCTTTGACTGCCGCTTCGATTTGCTGGTCCCTGCCCGAGGCCATGATCCCGGGATCATTGGCCACTTTGATGTCGGGTTCCATCTGGTTGTTCTCACAGAATTTCCCGTCGGGTGTCCGCCAGCCGCCCATCGGGATCCCGAACACCAGCGTCGGATCGATCTGGGTTTCCCACCAGACGAAAGTTCCCGTACCCGGCACTGGCATCCCGAGCGTCTTACCTGTGTTCTTCAGTTTGTAGGCCACCGGGAAGAGATGCGCATCGGAATAGTTACTTTCGCCGATCAGAACGATAGATGGTTTGACCCATTTGTCATAAGGTTCGGAACCGATATACTGACCATGCGGCACGATGTCCATGTATTTTTTTCCGCTGAGGAAATCCGAAAGCTGTTCATGAATGTTGCCGCCGCCGTTGAACCGGGTGTCGACAATGAGCGCCTTTTTCTCAAAGTTCCTACCCAGCGCCTCCTCAAAAACGGTCCGCATACTGGCATCATCCATCGACCGCACATGTACGTACCCGATGGTACCGCCTGATAACCGTTCGACTTCGGCCCTGCGGTTCTTTACCCATCTTCTGTAAAGCAGTTCATTGGCTGTGCCTGTGGTGACCGGTTTTACGGATTCGTCCCACCGTTCGCCGGTTTTCGGATCGCTGACCGACAGCAGGGTAAGCTTACCGCTCTTGCGGTTCAGCAGCGAATAGAAATCGATTGTATCGGTAATGGCCTCCCCGTCTATCTTCTCGATAATACAGCCAGGCCTGACCCTGGATGTGGACTTGTCGAGGGGCCCCCCTTCCACCACTTCCAGAACCTTTAACCCCGGCCCCTTGAAAGTATAATCGAAAAAGAACCCGGCATCGGCGGTCTGATCCATGTTGGGCCGGTTTGCACGAAACCCGCACCCAGTGTGCGATGCATTCATTTCGCCCAGCATTTCGCTCAACATTTCGGCAAAATCATAATTGGTATTGATAAAGGGAAGGAAGCGCCGGTAGGCCTGATAATAGAAATTCCAGTCCACGCCGTGCATGTCCTCCACATAGAATTTCTCCCTGAACTGGCGCCAGGCATGATCGAAAATGTAATTGCGCTCCTCGGCCGGCTTTAGTAACATCTCACCGCTGGTTTTCAACGGTTCCGATTTTCCGCCTTCAATCTCCACCTTCATGGGTTTTCCGTCGGCCAGCACCAGGATGAACTTCCCGTCGGCCGATAACTCCATCGAAGGACTCCTGACTCCGAGCTTTGCCAGTAATTTCGTCTCCTTCGTTCGCAGTTCGGTCACCCAGAGATCATTGTCCTTCTCAAAGCTGGTCAGGTAAAACAGCTTCTCCCCGTCTTTCGAAAACAGCCAGTCCCGGATTTTCGAAGTATGTGTCGTGAGCCTTACCTTTCTGTCTGTCAGATTGTCCCAGTCGATAACAACCCTCACCGAATCCTTTTTCTCTCCCTTCTCTTTCTCTCCTTTCTCCTTCTCTCCCTTCTCCTTTCCCCCTTCCCCCTTCTCCTTTTCTCCCTTCTCCTTATCCTCCTTCTCTTTCACCAACGCCAGTTCCTCTTTGGTGAGCAGAAAACGTTCGTAGGCCGCCCTGGTAAAGAACATGGCATATACATCGGCGCTCGAGATATACCCACCCTGCGCATGGTCGCCGTTACGGTTGCAGCCCCAGATCATCGATTTACCGTCTTTCGTCCATTTTGGCGTGTAATCGTCATAACCGCTCAGGGTCAGGTTGATGATCTCGCCCTTTCCGTCAGAAGCAACCAATCCCACCTCAGGACTGAAAATACGGTCGGGGAAAGCATAATTTACAAGGAACCATTTTCCGTCGGGCGACCACTGATAATACTGATCGCCATCGGCATAGGAGTAGTTGTATTTCGACGGCATGATCAATCGTACCTGTTTACTTTCAATGTGGATCACTTTAAGCACCACCCTGTTTTCCAGGTAGGCGATCTCCTTACCGTCGGGAGAGAATTCAGGCTGGAATTCTTCTGCATCAGTGGCTACAACGGGTTCAGTCTTCAGAACGGTGGAAGCGTAAAAGTAAGGTTCTTCTTTTCTTGTGAGCGAAGTAGTGTAAACATTCCAGCTTCCCTCTTTTTCAGCAGCGTAAACCAGCGTTCTGCCATCGGGACTGAAACTCACGTTGCGTTCCTGGTAAGGGGTGTTGGTGATCCGCTTGGTAAAACCTCCATCCACGCTACTGACAAAGATCTCCCCCCGGAACACGTAGGCATACTCTTTTCCGTTTGAAGAAAGCCGCATCTCGGTGAAACCCTCGTTGACGGGCACCACTTTTTCCTGTGCAGAACGTCCGTCGGAAAAAACTGAAACACTGACTTTTTTCGGCTCTTCACCCGGAATCAGGGTATAAATCTCACCATTATAAGTAAAGCAGAGTGTATTGTTTTTTGAACGACTCAGGAACCTGACAGGGTGCTTGTCAAACTTAGTAAGGGCAGTGGATTTCGACGGATCGGATACAGAACTTTTATACACGTTAAAGGACCCGCTTTGCTCGCTGAGGTAGTAAAAGTCATTATTGTTGGAATCGAAAACGGGATCACGGTCTTCGCCGCTGAAGGTCGTGAGTTTTGTATATTGCGCTGAGTTAAAGTCGTAAATCCAGATGTCGCGTGCAATGGAGGAGGTGTGATGCTTTCGCCATTCATCCTCAAATCCCTTGATGTCTTCGTACAGGATCTTGTCGCCGGTGGCTGTGGGACACACATTCAGCGCCGGACCCGGCAGCAGTTGGCTGATCTTGCCTCCGGAAACCGACACTGTATAGAGTTCACTCATCAACCCCATGGGGAACAGGGCATTGGTCACAACATCCTGGCGGTAAGCAGAGAAGATCACATCATTGTTGTTGGCTGTGAAGCTCCAGGGGATCTCGCGGTTGGAGTGAAAAGTGAGCCGTTTGGCTTCACCGCCCGATGAAGGCATGAGATAAATGTCGAAGTTACCCGAACGGTCGGAGGCAAAGGCGATCATTTTTCCGTCGTGGCTCCACACGGGCATGTATTCGTAGGATTCAGTCAGGGTGAGCGGTGTGGCCGTTCCGCCAACAGCCGGAACCGACCAGATATCGCCTTTATAGCAGAAAAGAATGGTCTCGCCGTCGGGCGAGATGGCGGTGTAACGGAGCCAGAGCGGATTTTCCTGGGCAAAGGCGGCAACGGAAGCCATGAGCAACAGCATTGTAGCAATGGTCTTTTTCATAGAAAGTGAATGGTTTGGTTCGACAGGCAGATATGACAGTAAAAGTGACGTAATGTTACAGTTTGAATTTTTACAATTTTGACATTTGAATTTTGACATTTGAATTTTGAATTTTGAATTTTTCCCTGCAGGCCGTACATAGATGTTTTGTTTTCTGATCAATGTCTTCGACATAAGTGCTCGACTTCATCACACATTCGGTTACATGGCAATGGATCAGTCCGAACATGTGCCCGAGTTCATGATGGATCTCCTTAATGAATCTTTCGCCGAGCAGGACCGGATCGGAGGGCATCCCGTACCGTTCGTTGCCAAGCCTGTAGAGTGAAGCGATTCCCGTCCTGCCATTCAGGTAGGCCTGTCCGAAAATATAGGTAAGAATGGGGATAAAGAGGTCGACCGAAAACAACCCGATGATTTTGGTGGCTTCTTTTAGTTCAATGGTGTCGATGACCTGTAACAGCTTATTTCCGTTGTACTGTCTTCTTCCCGCATCGAAAAAGGGATTGAGGTCGGTGTGCGACTCAACATGGGTCACCTGACAAAGAAACTCCTGGTTGATGGATTGTGTGATCTTTTCAAGAAGCTCTTTTTCAAAATGGCCGAAGGAAACGACCGAAACCTTGGTCCGGTTATCAAACTCCCCGTCCATCAGCAGATTCGTCGGGCTTTAATCCGTATTTTCTGATCTTGTTATACAGGGTAACGCGGTCGACCTTCAGCGCTTTGGCGGTCCTGGAGATGTTCCAGGAATATTTTTTAAGGATTTGCTGAACGAAGGTCTTCTCGAATTCTTCGAGACTTTCAAACGACGTGTCGACCGATTCTTTCCCGAATGGCAGATCTTTCAGGGTGATCTTTTTGCCGTTCCCGACTACAATGGCCCGCTCAATCATGTTTTCCAGTTCCCTGATGTTTCCCGGGAAAGGGTATTCCTCAAGACGCTCTATTGCAGCGGGATCAATAGCTACCACAGGGCGGTTCATGGAATGACAGTATTTTTTAATGAAATGATCGGTCAGCAGCGGAATGTCCTCGATACGCTCACGGAGCGGGGGAACATGGATATTCACGACGTTCAGCCGGTAGTAGAGATCTTCCCTGAACAAACCCTGCTCCACCATGCTTTTCAGGTCGCGGTTGGTGGCGCAGATCACGCGGAAGTCGGATGAGATCTCGCGGTTGCCGCCTACCCTGACAAACGATTTCGTTTCGAGCACCCGAAGCAGTTCAATCTGCATTTTTCCGGGGATGGTGGCAATTTCGTCGAGAAAGATAGTGCCACTGTCGGCCATTTCGAATCTACCTTTACGGTTGTACATCGCTCCGGTAAAGGCCCCTTTTTCATGGCCGAACAGTTCGCTTTCCAGCAGGCTTTCGGTAAGCGCACCACAGTGAACACTAACCAGCGGGTAAAATTTCCGGGGAGAATTGGCATGAATGGCCCTGGCGATCAGCTCCTTTCCCGTCCCGCTCTCGCCGGTGATGATGACCGATGAATTGGATGGAGCAACGCTTTCGATCTCCCTGAATACCTTTTTCATAGCAGCACTCTGGCCGATCAGATCTTCAACGCTTTCAAGCGATATGACCTTATTCCTGAGTTGCTCATTTTCGTCGGTGAGCTCGATCTGTTTTGACGCATTCCTGATCAGGTGCGAAAGATCATCCGGATCAAAGGGTTTGGTGACGTAATCGAAAGCGCCATCCTTGAGCGCCATAACGGCCGTATCGACCGTGGCAAATGCCGTCATCATAATCACGATCGAATCCTTGTTCATGGATTTGATCCGCTTCAGCATCTCCAGTCCATCCATGCCCGGCATTTTAATGTCGGCAAGTATGATGTCGAACTGCTCTGTCTCAAGCAACTGAAGCGCTCTTTTCGCATTTTCGGCATTTTCAACCCTGAAACCGTCTTCGCTGAACCAATTGGTCAGTGAATCCCTCACCGATTCTTCATCATCAACGATCAATATGGAAATTTTTCTGGCCATGGAAATGGAGTTTTATTCGATGCGATTATCCGTGTTTCTAATGACCAGAGGAAGGGTGACCGACATGGTGGTTCCTTTCCCCGGCTCTGATTTGACAAGGATCTTGCCGTTATGATTTTGGATGATGCCGTGCACAATAGCCAATCCAAGCCCGATCCCGCTTGCATTTTCCTTGGTAGAAAAGAAAGGTTCGAAGATATGTGGTATGTCTTCGGCAGAAATTCCAATCCCCGTATCGGTAATCTCAAACCTGATGGTGTCGGGCGAAGGATTGGAAGTCCTGATAATGATTTCGCCGTTGGCCTGCACGGCTTCCGATGAATTGACAAGCATAGCGACACAGGCCTGTTTTATCTGGTTCGGACTGCAGTAGATCAGGTCGGAAGTTGCAAGGAAATCCTTGTAAAAGTGAATATTGGCGATTTTTATCGGATGGGTCATCAGATCGTAGGTCTCATGGAGTATTTCATGCAGGTGCTTTGGCTCGAAGTTCTCCTGGTCTTTCTTTGAGAATTCCAGCAAACCTTTCACAATGTCACCGCAGCGTTTCGCCTCATTTTCAATGAGTTTGAGGTTTTTCAGCATGGTTTCCCTTTTAGCGTCCATGGTCTCCGGGTTGCTCAGCTGTTTATGGATCAGTTTGGTGTAGATCAGTATTCCAGATAACGGATTGTTGATCTCATGAGCCACAGAAGAACTGAGCTTTCCAAGCGAAGCGAGCCGTTCGATATGAATGAGTTCATTCTGGGCTGCACTCAGCTCCTCGGATTTCTTTTGTACCTTGTACTCAAGCTGCTGTGACCAGTTCTCAAGTTCTTTGTTGGCGGCTTGAAGGCTTTCGAGCATGTTGTTGAATGCCAGTGAAACAGTTTTCATATCTTCAAGCTGGTTGGGCTTGATCTCGACCCGGGTGCTGAGGTCTCCCTGCGCCACCGCATGGCTTGCTTTAATCAGGGTGTGGAGGGGTTTCTTTATGCGTTGCCGTGTAAAGAAGATCAACATGATAATAAGTAACACTGTGGTCATCACTGCCAGAATGTAAAACTCAGATGATGACTTGGTTACGGCTGCATCCAGCTCGGTCAGCGGCAGTTTGATGATCAGCGATCCAAGCACCTGCTCTGTGGGTTTATGGGCGTGGCAGGCATTGTCGTAGCAGGAAGGTTCGTTGGGAATCGGTAACTTGATGAGCAAACGCCTGCTGGTGTTTTTATCATTCTGGTTCATCCTGCAGTCGCTGTCGATACCGATGATCCGGTAATGGATCGAATTTCCCGGGAACATTTCCCGGAAATCTTCATGACAACTGATGCAGTTGGGATTGCTGTGGGAATTGTTCGTGTCGCTGCCAATGGATGTATACACCAGATTGTCTTTGGTATCATATAGGTTTACATCATCGATTCCCGGCATGGTGTTGATGATGTCGAGGGTGTTCTGAAGGGTACTTTTATCGTTCTCAAGCATCGAATGATAAAGCGCCCCCCGTACAATTGATCCGATGTTGTTGCCGTGCTGACGGATGACCGTATTCAGGTATTGTTCATTCACCGACCGGAAAATGATGCTGAAGACCACGAAAAGAAGGATAGAAGAGCCAAGGATCATGAACAGCACCCTGCTGTAGAGGGATGATCTTAACTGCAGATATTTCCTGAGAATAGACCGTTTATTGATGACCATTTTCCGGGAAAGTTTAACTGAAATGCATAACTGGTTGAACACGGCAATATAAAAAAAAACCGGACACGAAGCCCGGCTTTTAACTGAAATCAGATATCTTTCTGGTCAAGAAATTCACGCTGGAAATCCTTCCACAGTTCTCCGGGCATTTCCGTCATGACATGATCCCGGAGTTCTCCGCCATCCTGCAGGGTTATCATAGATGCTTCGGGGGAATATCTGGGAAGGTTTATGGCCAGGAAATCCTTGAACCGTTCAAGTTCTTTCTTTGACCATTCGGTGGCAGAATCGGCAAGGTAATACTGCCCTGTCTCCGCCTTCCAACGGCTTGGTTTGATCTTGTATAGCCAGCCAGCATTGTATGGATCTTCCTGCAGTATTTGAGGGTTCTCCATCAATGCTTCGTTGGTGCCGGCAACGGTTCCGGAGATCGGCGCATAGAGTTTTAAAACCTTGCTGTCGTGATGAAGTTCAGCCATGGCTTCTCCTTTCATAATGGCTTCACCTGGCTTTTTAAGGTAATTCATGTGGGTTGCCCCTGTGATATGCAGCAGCAGATCATCCAGACCGATGCTTGCAATGCCTGATTTTGCAAGGTGGGCCCAGATGTGGTTGCCGTTGTAGTAAACGCCCTGGGGTATCCTGAGAACGCCGGTGGTAAGAATACCCATGACATGCCGGAGTGATTGCTGTATTTTCACTCTGCGGTTGAGAATGATCATAAATGGTACCATGAGGATAAGGAACGCGATGATGATAATGTATTCTATGCCCTTGGTATCGAAGATGTTGTGATAACTGAATCCGTCCATTTTTTTAAGGTGTTAGGGATTAGGTATTAGGAATTAGGGAAATGTTTTGAATTTTGACATTTGAATTTTGAATTTTTCATTAATGCTTCATGTTCTGCTCTGCCCATTCCGGCGAATCGCGCAACACCGGCATGCGGTTGATGACCCATCGGAAGATCCAGATTTCGGTAAAGATCACGGTGAGCGTCACCACGAATTCCATCCATGAGGGGAAATATCTCACTGTGTCCTCCCATCTGAAGCCGATCACGGTGACATTCAGCCTGTTCAGGATGATACCGAGCATGGTGACAATGGCCGCGAGACGGATCAGTGTAACATTCCCCCTGCGGTAGCTGAAAAAGAATAGCGCCATCGGGAAGAATACGAAGCCGACCATTTCAAGAAGCCACCAGTAGCCCATGGGGGTGCCGAGGTAAGCCCAATCCTTATCGTGGATGAAAACCAACAATTGCAGGAAGAGGTAAGCGAACATGGTGCCGGCGCAGATCTTCGACAAACCCATCAGGATCCCGTTCTGTGCGCGGTGATTTTTTTCGCTTATCTGGCTGAAAAACACCTTATGACTGATGGTCCCTTCGAAAATGACCATTGAAAGACCAGCAAAAATGCTTGAAACGAAGAACCAGATCGGGATGAATTCGGAATACCAGAGGGGATGGATCTTCTCTTTGGCCATCAGGTAAAGGGCACCCAGTCCGGATTGGTGCAGGGTTGACAGGGTGATGCCGAATATCACCGCGGCAACGGTCATTCCCGACAGTATCTTATGGATCCTCCTGGCTCCAAGCCACTCCGCAATAGCTGGCGAGAACTCGATCAACTGGGCGATCATGTAGAGCAGAAAGTGCCAGGCGACCAGAAAGAGAACGGAATTGACCCCGAAGCTGTTGCCGATGATGGGGTTGATCACATTCCAGGGCCGGCCAAGGTCGAGAAGCAGCGCCCCGGCATAGAAAACATAGGCCAGGAAACCGTTCAGCACAGTAACCCTGACGATCGGTTTGTACTGGTTCATCTTGAGGATGTAGACCATGAAGGTCAGCACATAAGCCCCACCGGCGAATGCCACCCCGGTAACCACGTCGAAACCGATCCACAGGCCCCAGGGAACCTCCTGGGTGAGGTTGGTCACTTCGCCTATTCCCTTCCAGAAACGGATCACGATGATGATCACTCCAACAATGATAGTGGGAATGGATATTACGTTGAACGGCGTGAGCCATTTTCCTTTGGGTTTGAGTTCACTCAGAAAGAACTTCCACGTTGATTGCACGGGCCGGTCAGATAGTATGGCGTTTTCCTGATTCATCGTTAATCCTCCTCTTTTGTGAATTCTTTTTTAGTTGCATGATAGATACCCGTCAGGATCGCGGGAAAAAGGACAAAGATGGTGGGAACACTGTAAAGAAAACCCTTTGTGAGAGCAGGATAGCTGGCCTTGTGGAGATTGGTTTTCATGCCTAACTCCTTAAAGTCAACCGGCGAAAGATACATCCAGCAGGTACCGCCCGCCTCGTCTTCACCATAGATATAATCGACATACGTGCCGGGGTTTTCCACGATCCTTTTTCTGGCTTCGCGGATAAGCTCCCGCCGCGTTCCGTACATCAGCGCTTCAAACGGACAGTTGGCAGCACATGCAGGTATTTCGCCGGTTTTAAGCCGGCTGAAACACATGTCGCATTTTTCGATCTTAGGATTTGGGCTGTGATATTCGAACTTCGGAACATCAAACGGGCAGGATACCATGCAATAGCGGCATCCCATGCATTTGTCGCCATCCCAAACAACAGGACCCGCCTTGGTCTTATGCATGGCATTGGTCAGGCAGGCGGCCACGCAGGCCGGTTCGTTGCAATGCATACACTGCATTTTTGCGTAAACAATACCCTTTGAGGTCTGGTATTCGTTTACGACTGTCCGCATCGTTTCACTGGTCTTTACAACAGGCCCCCGGTCCTTGGGCAGAACCGGTTCGGGAAGGTCATGGGCCTCAGCACAGTCGTATTCACATCCGTGGCATCCTTTACATTTTGCTGAATCATAAAGCATTCCGCGGAATTCGATCTCTTTTTTCCAGTCGGGCCTGGCCTGGAGCTCGTTTCCTAGTGCAAGGGCCGCACCTGTGGCTCCCAGTACTTTGAAAAATCCTCGTCGGCTGATACTCATTTGTTTTCCTTTTAGGGTTAATGGTATTTTTGAGTTAACAGTTGCAGATGTGTTAACGTTTTGAATTACCGGTTACGGTCGATGAACTGCGACTGAAAATCTTCCCATACCGCGGGTTCCATTTCGCTCAGAACATTGTCAACAAGTGTTCCTCCATCCTGCAAAATAAGCGGGGAGAGACCTCCCTGGTGAACCTGGAGAGCGGAGGCAATGAAATCGCGCAGCCTGGTGAATTCGCCCTTCATCCATTCACGGTATTTATCAGCCATTGAAAGAAAGTCAAGTTCCCTCAGCCAGTTGGCTGGTTCCATTTCATAGATCCATCCTTCTGAATATGGTGCACGGTTCAGTGCCGATGCATCGCCCGAAAGGAGAGGATTCCTGCTTTTGATGGTCCCCGAAACCGGAGCGTACAACCTGAGTTGTTTGCCATCATGGACGATGGTACAAAGCGGATCGCCCTTTTTGATCTTTTCGCCGGGTTGTTTCATCTCGATACGGGTTATTTTTCCTGTGATATGCAGCATGAAATCATCGATGCCAACCTTAACCAGGCCATTGGGTTCGAGAAATGCCCAGGTATGGGTTTTATCATAGAACAACCCCCCGGGCAGTTGTACCGATTGACCATCAAAATGGTTCAGCGCAGCAGCGCCCCTGCCCGCAGCATGTGCTCTTTTACGCGACCTTCTCAGAACAAAGTCGGCAATGAATGGGATGGCAATAATGAGGGCAAGGAAAATGGCAATCCATTTTAAAACCACGTAGGCCGTGTTGACGGGGGCAGGAGTTATATCTGTGATGTTCACCTTGTCGAGTTGGGTCTGTTTTTCGCTGTTTACAAGATTGCAAAGGCCTTCGTGACCAAGCAACGGTTGCCCGCCCGTAAGAACCCAGTTAATGAACGCCAGTTCCAGGGCCTCATCCGGCCTTGAACCGGATACCAGAAAGATCTCGCTCGAAAGCGCAGCAGGATATTTTCCGATCCAAACACCCCTGAGGAATTCACTGGGATTATCATAAATATTCTCCATATAATCCATTTTTCCGTTGCCGTTTTTGTCGATGGGTAGCAATGCGATTTTATGGGCGAACGACGCTCCATCCGGATTTACCATGTCAACAAACCGGCATAACCCAATGGCGTTATGGTCGTTCTGAATGGAAGACAGAAACGCTGAAGGTTCAACAGTTTTTACGCGGAGAGATTCTGTTGATGGAAGTTCCAGATACTTTGCCAGTGCAGTTTTCACACTGGCATCATCGGCCATGTAAATGGTCACCGGCGTTTTGTCGCCATTGCCGAGAAAAGTTCCCCATTGAACTGGTTTTTCCGACCGGAGTGCCGATGTGAGATCCCTCAGGGTGATCCCGTGCCGGACTATTTCAGTCGCCAAGGGTGAGGCCTGGTTGAATACAGGAACGACAATGTCGCGCGCCACAACCACGCGCCAGCCATTGTCATGTTGTGCGGTAAGGTCGTATTCAGTGACGATTTCGAGGATTCCGCCCGATCCGGCCTGGTCTGAACGGAGCTGATCAGCGCCGGAAACCAATTGAATATCCGCACCCGGATTCAGCCTGGTGAATTCCTTTGCCCACAAACCCGCAATGCCGTTCAATGCCGGAGAACTTATCAGTTTAACTGATCCCTGCAGTTGTTCTTTGTTTTCTGCTGATCCCTTCTGGCTGTTTCCGAACAGAAGGAGGCCGAAGACCAGGGTTGCCGCGATTAACACTTTTGTTTTCATAATGATTTATTATTGGGTTAGTATTTTGCCGTTGATCTGTGACGCATACCCATATTCAAATCTGGTGCCAGAGCGGAAAACATTCGTAAGAGTCAGATAAACAACATGATATAAAGTTGCAGTTGAATAATTCAACAACCAGAAGTGTTGAAAAAATAAACACATTTCACATGAAAAGTTAATATAACATTGAAAAACAATAACATAAACGACGTGTTGAAATATTATACATGTGTATAAAAAATCAACAGTAAAAAGAATGTAAAACTTAAATAACATATAATCAATGCATTATAAATTATATTTAAATGGCATTAATTTTCAAAACCCTTAGGGATAAGGGTTGACAAATCGTTTTCATTTCCCTATTTTTGGATGACTTTTATAAAGCAAATCCCATGAAAACAAAGCCAGCTATTTTAATTGCCTTCCTGTTTGTCGCGATGACGGCAACTGGTCAGAATCCGCGAAACAGCCTGATCGAGAAAGGTTCATCAACCTGGTGCGACGAATGTATCTGCATCGATTCTATCATTCAGCATTGTGTTATCCCTGAGTATCCGCGAACCATTATGCTTATTTATCATAATTTCATGTCGTTGTTGAAGTGCGATATGTGCGATACCGTTGCCCGGTACCTGCTGCAGGACGGATCGGAGGTAAGAATCAACAGGGATGGTCAGGCATATAAGATTTATGGTTTTGAAAATTTCTATCAGTATTGCGATACATTGGGAATAAGCATAAAGATGCATCCCGAAGCGCCTCTGCAACTAAGTGTCACTTCAAAGACTTATGACAGTCAGTCGCGGAAGGTCACGATCGGCGTTGAAGCCAGACCGTATGACCAGGCAATGGAGGGAACATTCCTGGTCAACGCGGTCGTGTATGAAGACATGGTGCTTGCTTCGCAAAGTATGAGTTCGGAATGCGGTGGTTTTTCGGGGAAACGCCCGTGTTATCATAACCAGGTGGTAAGGACGATGGCCTATCAGTTTGGAGACCAGGTGAAATCGGGAAGCTGGGCGGTGAGCGATGCTGTAGCCAGGGAGTTCTCGTTCGACCTTGATGCAGCATGGGATCCCTACCATACTTTTATCGTGGTATATGTCTATAAACAAACAGAAAGTCTCGTAAATTCAGAGGTGCAGCAGGCCATCGTGCAATCGGTAACAGGTTCGCTGCCGGTTGTGGAGAAACCCACTGATCCTGTCGGTATATTGAACATCTACCCCAATCCGTCAACTGATAAAGCCACTGCCAATCTCAGGGTGTCGTCGGGTGGGTTTGTATCGATCAGCATCACGGATATGCAGGGCAGGACGATCAGGAAAATTGCCGGAAGAGAACTGAACAAAGGAGTTTATGATGTAGATTTTATTACAGCGGGATTAGCCGCGGGTCAGTATAATTTTACAATAGAGAAGGAGAGTAGAATCTTTCAGCGCACTTTCACAGTGAAAGGACGGTGAAAAGAAGGGTTTCGAAGGTTTATCTTCTGATGATGAGTTTTCCGGCAGCACCTTTTGAGCCGTTACGTTCCGGGTAAAAAAAGTAGATGCCTTCTGCAAGATCTGTAAGGTCGACGACCGGGTCGGTAGTCTTGTGAACGATATTGATTACCCTGATCCTCTTTCCCAGCAGATTGGTCATTGTGATGTTGCCGTTGAAGTTCGCCGGTAGTCCCCTGAAAATGACAGACTTGTTGGCAGGGTTAGGGGATGCGGTCATCCGAAAAGGGATATCCGAAAAATCATCGATCGACGTCATGATGGTGTAAACGATGGTAAACCATGCGCTGTCGGCCATATGATCGCGGTCGAAAAAACTGTAAAGGATCTGGCTGCTGCCAATATTTTCGGCCGGAAGAAAATGTACCGTAAACTGCTCAGTGTAAAGCGAATCTGGCTTCATCTTCAGATAGGTCTTTGAAAGGCACTGTTCGGGAGTCATGCAACCATTCCAGCAAAAGGCATTCTGTGCCTTATCAACCTGGGTTTGTACGATCTTCCTTGCCCATGTTTTTCTCTCTTCACCGGCAGTTGATCTCACCGCAAACCCTTCATTAACGCCCTCAGACTGAACAATGCAGCTGCGGTTAATGGTTGATCCGTTGGTAACGGGGATCCAGGATGCAGCCTGTTTCTCGTAGATCTGGTAGGTCTGCGACCATACAACCGGAAGAGAGGCAACCATAAATAAGAAAAGTAAGGATGACTTTTTCATGTGGGTAATTTTTACCAAAAATAATGAATCGAAAATGCGAAATCAATAGGTCAGTAATATAAATTCATATCATTTTCGCCATCTCACCACTAATCCCTGCAATTTTCGTAGTTTTGCAAAAAATTAAGCCATGAAACGACTGAATTGGATTATTGCCCTCATGCTGATGATCTCGACTGCCATCACAACCTCATGTTCAAAGGACGAAAGCGACCCGGTGTCTGAACCACCTTCTATCACCCTACAGGCCGGGACTGATTATATTTCGCAGAATGCCACCATGAGCGTCAGCACCCCGGTTAAGTTCGGTATCCGCGCACAGTCGAATGCCAGCTCAAAATCAAATCTGTCAAAGTTTTCACTGAAACGGACATTCAATGGAAATTCGACCACTCACAATGAAACCCTGAGTGGTACCAGCTACAATGTCGATCTGATGACCAACGCCCACTCCCAGGCCGGAACGGAAACCTTCGAGTTTTCCGTAACGGATGCAAACGGACAGACAGGTATTGTCACCATTGTGATCACCACCACGCCGGTCAACGGAGAAATAAACACTTACAATATGATGGTCATGGGAGCCCAGGGCAATGCAAACGGCAATGCATTCGCCTCATTCAATGGCACGTTGTATTCCCTGGCCGATGCCAAAGCCAATGCCAACAAGGTGGATTGGCTTTATTATAACGACGCCACCGATTTTGCTTCCATTGCTTCGCCTGCAGATGCACACGCTGCGGCAATTTTCAACAATGCCACCAACGGTTTACAGACATGGGTCGTTAAGAATGCCACCAGGTTCAAGCTGATCACCGATGCCGTTGATTTCGATGCCATCACCAACGACGCTCCCATTCTTGTCCAGACGGCCTCAGGCGTTACCGAAACAAGAATTCCCAGTCTATCGGCCGGTAAGCTGATCGCCTTTATCACCCAGGCCGGTAAAAGCGGAATTATCAGGGTCGAAAGTGTTACCGGTGCCAATGACGGTACGATGACCATGTCGGTTAAGGTTCAGAAGTAAAATTTGCTGTACGATTTGATGAACGACGAGGCCGCCCCGACTAAACGGGGCGGCCTCTTTTCATTTTTGGTACACAGGAATATGGCCTGGTTTTCGGAATACCATGCAAATTGATTATCTTTGACATTAAGTAACAATAAACTTATCAACAATTCAGGATTTGCTTTCAGGATTATTTTTACAAAAAAATAGGATTTTCTATCAATGATTTGATAATCATGATGTAACGATTTTTATAATTAACATCAGGCTGTTGAAAAATAAAGGGGACTGCAACAAAACCTTGTAATTTCTTTCTGTTCTTTGTATTAAGATGGAATAGGTGTGTACGCCTTAGCAATATTCAGCGATCAATATCAATTTCTGTGTGTGATTTTCTTCAAAAGCCTTTAAAAATTCTTACCTTAGCAAACATCAAATTGGCGTGGGCGGATTGTTGCGATGCAAAAGAATCTTACCCGGTTGAAGCAACCTTTTCCGTTTTACCTGCTCTTCTTCATTATACTTTTAAAACTTTTCATGCATCAAAAAAATTACAGCCATGAACACAATTACCCCCGAAGTTAAAGTAGCTCAGGTATTGAAGCTTTTTGCTTTGATCGGAATCCTGGTGGCCTATTCTTTCCAGGGAATGGGACAAACGGTGATAACAGGACCCGACAAGGTCTGTCTTGGGGCAGGGTTGACAGCGACTTATACGACTGATGTCAGTGGTAATTGGCTTATTAATAGTAACACAGGTGTGACACCAGTGTATGATCCATTTCCAGCTAGCGGAACTCAAACAGTCACAATAAATTGGGGTAATGTAGCCGGTTTGGGAACATTAAGTGTTGGAACTGCTTCAATGACAGTAACAATTGGGACTTCAACTCCTGCAATTTCGGGCGTCACAACAGTTTGTGCTACAGTGACAAGCACATATACAAATACAACAGAATCTTCAGGGGAAGTAACGCACTGGTATATTGAGGGAGGAACACCTTCTGCGACTACCGGAACGACAATAAATGTTTTATGGGGAGCGGCCGGTACCGGAACCATTACAGTCTGGGTTGAAATAGCCGGTGCCAACTCTTATACCTGTACTTCTGCCTCGGTGGTACAAATTATAACAATCCTGTCACCCCCTACAGCCGGACAGGATATTACCGGTAATTCCAGTATTTGTCTTAATCAGACGGGGGTTCTTTACACAGCTCCAGCCCCAAGTTGCTTTAATTATGTTTGGAGTGTCACCGAATCACCGTCGGGTGTTGTGACCTATACGGGCCAGGGAACTCCTTACCTGTCACTTGATGCCAATACACTGACCGGAACGGTGACCATGACGGTCAGCTATACCAATGTAGATGGTGATAATACCTGCAGGGTCACGAGTTCTACCAAAACAGTTACGATCCTGTCTTCTCCAACGCCCCCCATCACCGGTTCTTCCACCAGTTGTTCCGGGCTGAGTAAGGTTTATTCCATTACCGGGACCGTCGGATCCACCTATACATGGACCGTCAGTGCTCCTTCTGGGGTAACGGGCACCATCAGCGGATCGGCCACGGGAACCTCGGTGACGGTTTTATGGAGCAATACCCTCACTTCGACACAGGTTTGCACCGTTACAGTTGATGAAGTGACGAACTTTGGATGTACAGGATCATCAACATATACTGTGACTGTTTTTCCTAATCCAATAATTTATACTATCGCGAATCAAGTAAAATGTGCAGGAGATGGTGTTTCAACAACCAACATTACAAGTCCAGTTGCTGGTGCGTATTATGAATGGACAAATTCTAATACCGCTGTTGGACTTTCAGTAACATATGGAAATTATTCGTTCATAGATTCTTTTACTGCTACTAATGGAGGTATTTCTCCAATAAATGCAATAATAACAATATTCCCATATGCAAATGGATGCTCAGGTGCTTCTTCCGGATACACTATCACCGTGAATCCAGCAGGCCAGTTGAACAAGCCATCGGACCAGGTGGTTTGCGACGGAGGATCGACTTCACTGGTAACGTTCAGCACAATTAATTCAGGCGGCACGAC
>CAYYPH010000019.1:0-79521 GCA_964473485.1 uncultured Prolixibacteraceae bacterium
TCAGCCTGCAGGGAAACGCCGCTGCAACACCCGTTTACGAAATAACCAGCCCGGTATTCGATACCGTGATCATCAAACTCGATCCGAGATATTACCCCGGCAGAGAATTTACGATCATCACGCACCAGAATTCGCACGAGAACGTTTACATCCGTAAGGCGACGCTCAACGGGAAAGAGTTGAACAACTTCTGGTTCACCCACGAAGAATTCGCCCGCGGCGGACAGCTCGATATCTGGCTTGGGAAAGATCCCGACAAAACCTGGGGAACATCCGCACTGCCACCGGCAACGGAAAAATTGAAAATTGACAATTGATAATGGACAATGTATGGAATTGAAAATTGAAAACGGAAAATTGAAAACGAAAAAATCCCCAATCGCTATTCGTTCAATCGCTAATCCCTATTCGCTAATCACTAATCACTGATTTTGAACTTTGAATTTTGAATTTAACTGTAACACCAACCCTCGTTGAGCTCCAATTACAATAAATACCCAATAATCCAGGTCAAAGGCCGGGAAGGACAACTCTTCCGGGGCTGGGAGGCGATCGTCAACCGGCTGAACAGGGAAATATCGCTGATCCCCGGCCGGAAGAAAATCGTCGTGGTCGAGTGTTACCAGGGCGTTGATGATGCGGAGGTCTTCGGCGCTCTCTCAGCCGGCCTCCGCCCTGATGCGACCTTCCTTTCATCACAGGCATTTCTGGCGGAGGACCGGATCCGGGAATTGACCTGGCCGGATGTCACTGACGACAGGATCTTTGGCCGGATGACCAGCCTTGACATGGAGGATTTTCTTGACCCCGGAAAGATCGGGGCCATGCGGGCTGAGATCCTCCAGGTCGAAGCGGGCCTTATTCTTCTTTATGGCCCGGGAGCATCGGTCATAGTCCCAGGTAACCCAGCGACCAGTGACGGCAAGGCAATGCTGAATAATCCTGAAGCATCGGCCATCATCCATGATAACCTGACGGCCGGTTATGCCAAAGTAACCGGGGTAAGCGCGGGAGTGTCTGCCATCAACCCATATCCCGTCCTGATGATTTATGCCGACATGGCCCGTTGGGAAATCCAGCTCCGGATGCGGCGCAACGAAGTTTCAAACCTTGGCATAAGCAACATCAATGAAAACATTGAAGGAAAATACAAAAGAGGCTATTTCGTCGACTGGCGGGTTTGCGACCGGCTGAAAAGAGAGGTCATGCCGGAATCGCACTTCATACTCGACACCAACCGGAAGAATATGCCGGGTATGATCCCTACGGAGGCATTTTTCGAAGGACTGCGGCAGGCAGTAAACCGGCCTTTCAGCGTTGTGCCTTACTTCGACGCCGGTCCCTGGGGCGGTCAGTGGATGAAGGAGATCTGCGACCTTCCTGACGATTTACCGAATTATGCCTGGTGTTTCAACTGCGTGCCCGAAGAGAACAGCCTCTGCCTGGAATTTGGCGGAAACAGGTTTGAGACCCCTGCCATCAACCTGGTCTTATTTCAACCAGAGAAATTACTGGGTGATTTTGTGAGGCAACGGTTCGGCGACGAATTCCCTATCCGATTTGACTTTCTCGATACCATGGGCGGCGGCAACCTGAGCCTGCAGGTGCATCCGCTTGCCGGCTACATCCGTGAACAATTCGGCATTCATTACACCCAGGATGAGAGTTATTACCTCGTCGAAGCGGGCGAAGGGGCCAAGGTATACCTCGGATTGAAGGAAGGGGTCGATCCCGGTCAGATGATCAGCGATCTGAAAGCAGCGGAAAGCGGTGAATCAGGGTTCGATGACAACAAACATGTGCAGCAGTGGCCCGCCCGGAAGCACGATCATTTCCTGATCCCGGGAGGTACGGTGCATTGTTCCGGCAAGGATTGCATGGTACTGGAGATCAGCGCCACGCCCTACATCTTCACCTTCAAGTTGTGGGACTGGGGCCGCCTGGGCCTGGATGGAAAGCCCCGGCCGATCAACATCGGTCATGGCGCCAGGAACATACAATGGAACCGGACCGAAAGCTGGGTCAAAACAAACCTGGTGAACCGGTTCGAACGGATTGCCACCGGGGATGGCTGGTACGAGGAGAAGACCGGCCTTCATGAACTCGAATTCATCGAGACCCGCCGTCACTGTTTTACGAAGAAGGTGACCCACCGCACCCATGGAGGAGTCAATGTGCTCTGCCTCGTCGAAGGCCGCGAAGTCGCAGTGGAAAGCCCCTCCGGCTCGTTCGAACCCTTCGTGGTGCACTATGCCGAAACCTTTATCGTTCCCGCTGCAGTAGGCGAATACACCGTAAGGCCCTATGGCGGATCGGAGGGAAAGGAATGCATCACCATCAAGGCGTATATACGCAATGAACAATGGAAAATGGAAAATGGAAAATGGAAAACTGAAAACGGAAAATTGAAAAGGATTTGAAAATGCCAAAACTTGGTTCCTGGCACTTTCCCTATCACCTAATGCCTATTGCCTATTGCCTATTGCCTGATTTTGAATTTTGACATTTGAACTTTTAACTTTGAACTTACCGCCATGCTTCTCTCCAACGACAACCACCTGGTCCTCACCCTCGATGCGGGGGGGACAAACTTTGTATTCTCCGCCTACCAGGGCGGACGTGAAATAGCCGATCCCATCACGCTGCCGTCGAATGCGCACGACCTCGACCGGTGCCTCGCCACGATCTTTTCCGGGTTTGAAAAGGTCAGCGCCGGGCTTCCCCGGCCTGCCGACGCCATCAGCTTCGCCTTTCCGGGCCCGGCCGACTACGCCCTGGGGATCATCGGCGACCTCCCCAATTTCAGGGCCTTCAACGGCGGCGTTCCCCTGGGCCCCATGCTTGAAGAGCGTTTCGGGTTGCCGGTGTTCATCAACAACGACGGGAACCTGTTCGCATACGGTGAAGCCCTGGCCGGTTTCCTTCCCGACCTGAACCGCCGGATCATCGAAAAAGGCGGCATCAAGCAATTCCGCAACCTCGTCGGGCTCACCCTCGGCACAGGTTTCGGCTGCGGCATCGTGCTCAACAACATCCTGCTGGCCGGCGACAACTCGAACGACGCGGGCATTCACAACACCTCCAACCTCTTCAACCCCGGCTGGAACGCCGAGGAGAGCGTCAGCACCCGTGCCATACAGCGGGTTTATTGCGAAGGTGCGATACTTGATTCAACAACGCTGATGCCCAAAGACATTTACGATATCGCCAAAGGCGCCAAGGAAGGCAACCGCGAAGCAGCGCTCCGCTCCTTCAGGATTTTCGGTGAAGCGCTGGGCAACTCGGTCGCCAACATGCTGACGCTGATCGACGGCATCGTGGTCATTGGCGGAGGACTGGCTGCGGCCTGGGACCTTTTTGCCCCCGCCATGTTCAGGGAGATCGACAGGCAGTATGTGAATCCCGCCGGTGAAAAATTTTCAAGGGTCTCCGGGAAAGTATACAACCTGGAGGATGAACAGAACTTCGGTGAATTTGCCCTCGGATCGGTCAGGTCGCTCCAACTCCCTTCATCCGGCAGGGTGATCGTTTACGATGAACTGCAGCGCAACGGGGTCGGGCTGTCGAAACTCAGCGCCAGCCGGGCCATCGCCATAGGGGCAAACGCCTTTGCCGTTCAAAAACTGGGATCGGGAGGAAATTGAAAATTGAAAACGGAAAATTGAAAACGGAATTTTGAATTTTGACATTTGACATTTGAATTTTGAATTTTGAATTTTGAACTAATCCCCCAACGACCATGACCGGAAAAATCCTTTTCACCTTCCTCCTGCTGCTGGCTGGCCTGTTTACAGATCCTGCCCTGGCCCAGGAGCCATCCCCTTCATCCAAAGTTCCTGAAGCGCCTTACGACCGAAAATTCATGAAGATGTTCGCACGCGACTGCTGCGGGGTGACCGGGGCCGACGGCGAATACTCCGTCCTCCTGCCCGACGGTCGCACGGTTTGGATCTTCGGCGATTCCTTCCTCGGGACTGTCAATCCCGACCGGTCGAGAGAAAAGAGAAAACCCTGGTTCATCCGTAACAGCATGGCCGTGCAGGAAGCCGACACCCTGCGTTCTCTGTACCAGTTGATCGACGGGTGGGAATCCTCCCTGGTAATCCCTCCCAACGCCCCCAAAGGGAAGCAGTTCTCGGAGGATTCACTCTGGTACTGGCCTGGCGACGGCTTTATCGAGGACGGCAAGCTAAAGGTCTTCATGACAGGATTTTACCAGGCCAAACCGGGCGACTGGGGATTTGCCTGGACCAGCGCCAACATCGCCACATTTTCGCTACCGGAGATCAAACTCGAACGGATCGACCATTTCAATTACCCCGGTCAACTTGAAATCCACTGGGGGCATGCGGTGTGCGACGGTGACGAAAAACACACCTACATTTACGGCGCTGAAGATAAGAGCAAGAACCTTTACGTGGCCCGGGCCCCCAAGGGAAACATCCTCGCCCCCTGGGAATTCTTTGACGGCCGTGAATGGGTCAAGGATTCAAAACTGTCAAAACCCATGTTAGCCATCCAGGGATCGGAACAATTCAGTGTCTTTAAATTGAACGACAAATATGTCCTGGTGGTCCAGGAAGGCGGCTTCATGACCGGTGAGGTGGTTTCCTACATCTCCGATTTGCCGTGGACCGGGTGGAAGAACCGCAAAATCCTCTGCCATACACGCCTGCCGGATGATGTGGCATCCACGGCCAACCTTTTTGCCTATAACAGCCTGGCACACCCCCAGTTCATCGAAAACGGACAGCTGCTGATCTCTTCCTGCATCAACAGTTTTGTGGTCGAGGATGTCTTCAGGGATGCCAGCAAGTACCGGCCGGTTTTCCTGAGAGTGCCGGTCAGCAGGATTTTTACGGAATAACTATGTTATCAGAAATGTCAGGGATTGACGCCTCAGTTGAACCCGCCCGGTTCTCCATCGTCAAACACAACCTTTGGAAATGATAATACCACTTCACATCAGCCTTCGAGGAGTTACCATTGTTTCCATAATAATTTTAGGATTGGGCATATTTGTAATTGTTAATAACTCGAGGGAAAAATCAGATTACAACAAGTCTGCAGGGACAATCGAGTATTTTGATCGAGAATTTCAGAATCTACCGACAAGGCACAAGGGAGACTTCAGATACCTGAAAATCGACAGTTACTCCTATATATTTGAAATATACAAGCCTAATAGCGAACATACAGACAAATCAATTGACGATTTAAAGGTTGGAGACTATATTGAAATTTACTATTATGAGACAGCAGATACAAAAAGTAGTGGTCTCAATCGGTTCATCCAATTCATTGACTGCAAGGGACAACCTTATTTCATCAGAAGTGGTTTTCAAAAGCAACTTGGTTTTGCGCTCATAGGACTGTCCTTATTGATAATCCTGTTGGCTTACATACTCTGGAAAAAAGGCAAGTTGCGTTTCTAGAACAATAGTCTGTTCTTACTGAAGATTGAATATTGACACCTTACGAAAATTATCCTATGCCACGTTTTATTTACATTCTTGCGCTGCTGGTCACCATCAGCTCAAGTCCCAGGGCCCAGCAACAGCACGTCCTGAAGTCGACCCACCTTGCAGTCGCCGACACGGTGTGGGTTTTCACTCCGTCCGATTACGGCAAGGACCCGGCACAACGGTTTCCGCTGGTTTACCTGCTGCACGGCTGGATGGGATCCTATCACCAGTGGAACGACATCACCTCCTGCCAGTCGTTGGCCGACCAGTACGGGTTTATCCTTGCCTGTCCCGACGGGCTGACCGACTCCTGGTATATCAACAGCCCGGCGATCCATGAAAGCCAGTATGCCGATTTCTTCTTTTTCGACCTGGTTCCCTTCATGGCAAAGAACTACCGCACCGATCCGGACAATGTCTTCATCACCGGGCTGAGCATGGGAGGCCACGGCGCCCTCTACCTCTTTGCCCGGGAACCCGGCCTCTTCAGGAGTGCGGGAAGCCTCAGCGGGGTGACCGACCTTGGCTTCTGCTGGAACGAATACGGGATCAGCCGGCAGCTGGGGATCCGTGACAGGGAATCCGGAAGCCAGCTTTTGAAAACTTTCTCGGTGACGGGGAACCTGGATAAAATTGCCGGATCGGGAAAGAAGATCTTTTTCTCCTGCGGCAGCTCCGACCGTTTTTATGAACTCAACAACCGGTTCAAACGCCTGTGCGACGAGCACAGGATCGATGCGACCTACCTCATCAGCCCGGGTGGCCACGATTATCCCTACTGGAGATCAGCCATCGGGGCTCACCTCGACTTTTTCACGAAGATGGTCAAATAGCCAGGTCCATCCCGGATGATCCGGTCATAAAAACAGCATGCCGGGAGCCTGGTGACTATTCGACCACCAGTTTGATCGCCTTGCTGCAGCCGGAATCACCGGTGAATTCAAGAAAATAGATGCCGCTCTGGAGTGGGGCGGTCAGATGCAGCGCACCATTCGCCGGCGGAAGGTCAAGCGCCCTGGCATCGAGGGTCCTTCCGGAAACATCCGTGATCCTGAGCTTACCCGTCCAGGCCCTTTCCGCATTCAACTCCACCCTGAAGGTATCGCCCCGGCCAACCGGCTGCGGGACCATCCTTACATCCATGCAACCGCCGACAGGCTGGCTCTGTGACGGACCACCCGAGGTGATCAGCCCCACGGGGACGCGGATGAACTTGGGCCGGTACGTGTCGGCATCGAGCCGGTCGGTCCAGATATCCTTGCATTGCGAAGGACAAACGTGAGGCGCCAGGGTATCCACCCGGTCGTTCACGTTATAGCAGACGAGAAGTTCATCGTTCTCAATATTCCAGGGATGAGCCTGGGCGTTGTAGGTGAGCAGGTATTCCCCGTTGAATTTGCTCTCCTCGGTGTAAAGCAGGGTTTTCCCGGTAAAGGGGCCCCACGGATGATCGCCGGAATAGGAATAGATCTCACGGCCAAGACCGCACTCCAGGTAGCCGTTCTCCTGGGTGACCAGGTAATACCTGCTGTTGCGCTTGAAAACACTGAAACCCGGCGATACCGGGTCGTTGCAGATCTTTTGGGCCTGTACCGGATTGGCCGACCACCCGGTGCCGGTATAAAATTCCCAGGGCAGGAACGGGTTGGAGAGGTCGCACCGGGCCAGCACCGGTTCCCATACGATCCAGTTCAGCTTGTTCCCGTAGATATAAAGCCGGTTCTCAGCGCTGTCGACCAGCACGGCCCGTCCCATGAAATGGTCGGTCCCCACCTGGATCACTTGCTGCATCGGCACCTGGTGCAGTTCAGGATAGGTAAGCCGGGCGATATAGCAACCCTCGTAATCGAGGTTTGAGCTTTTGTAGCGTTCCTGGAAAATGTAAACCGTGTCGTTGTAAACATAGCCGTGCCCGGGCCAGAAAATGGAGGTATCGTTCGGCCGCAGTTTGAAGGTGGTCCGGTTGACCCCGGTCTGGGTGGTGTCGAGGATGGTCCTGAATACGGCAGGGTTAACGGAATCCTGCACCATGAAACAGTTACGCACCTGGAACAGGCAGGGCAGGGTGTTGTTCGTGGTGTTCACGTTTACCGTGTAACTGTCGCCGAAAAGCCAAATCACCCGGCCGTCGGGCAGCGGCACCGAGATGGTTGCATCGCCGGCGGTCCATCCGCCGCTGTTGAGCCTGAAATAGCCGGTGTACACGCTGTCGAACCGCGCTTCGCCCATGGGTTGTGCAAAACAGTTCAATGAGATCACCAGCAGGATGGTCAGTAATACGGGTAGCTTTTTCTGCATTTTCATACGTTGAGAAACAGGGGTTAAATGTACAAGTTCCATTGATTCTATTTGATAATCTTCCCTTCCCACAGTTCGGAAAGAAATTTCCGGTAAGGTATGATCCGGATATGCTCATGGATTCTTTCCGTTCTTTCATTGCATACAACAATTGTTTTTGAGTTCGGAAACTCCTTTGCAAAAACTGAAAGGGGATAAAGATCCTTATTTTCCAAACGACTTGTTCCTTTGACCTCTATGGCAAGCTCTCCGTTTCCCAGTATAAAATCCACCTCAAGTCCCGATTTGGTTCTCCAGAAATTGATATCATAATACAATTCCTGATAGGAGCTGTAAGCCATCAATTCCATCAATATAAAGTGCTCAAAAGCCTTTCCGAATAATTCACCCTTTTCTTCTGTAAGGTGCCTTTTTGTGATTGCGCCGGCAACCCCCACATCAAACAAATAAAATTTAGGTGACTTACTGATGACCTGCCTGTTTTGCCTTTTTTTAAAGGGTTCTATCATCTTACCCATCAGTGTGTCAACAAGTATCTGATAATACTCCCTTACGGTCTTGGAGTCGACCCCGCAATCACGCGCAATATTTGAATAATTCACCAGTTCCCCGTGGGAATATCCCATGGCATCAAAAAATCTTGAAAATGCCGGGATGTTACGGATAATCCCCTCGGCAAAGACCTCTTCCTTCAGGTAATCCTGAGTGTACGCCCGCAACGAACGCGAATGGTTTTCATCGAGATAGTGGCTGGGTATCAATCCGCGGTTCAAAATTGTTAACAGGTCATAATCCTTCATTTCAGGAGTGGATAACGGGAACATTTCAAAGCGCCACGCACGTCCGCCCAAAAGGTTTGCACCTCCTCTTTTCAATTTCCTGGCGCTCGATCCGCATAAAATGAACCTGATTCCCTTGTTTTCAATCAACCAGTGAACCTCATCCATGATCTGTGGAATTTTCTGAACTTCATCCAGTATGACCGGCTGAGACAACGATGTTTGATCTTTGGCAAGCAGTTGCTCCCTTAGCAGGGAAGGTTTCTTGGAAAATTCCAAAAAAAGATCTGTTTCCAGAAAATCATAAATGATGCTACCCGGAAACCTGGATCTCAAATAGGTAGTCTTCCCCGTTTTTCTTGGTCCCCATAAAAACGCAGACTGCTTTTCAGGCAACTCAAGGTTTAATAATCGTTTCAAAATTTGCATAACGCCCCAAATTAGTTTAACTTTTTCGGAATCATACGCAAAAATAGCAAAATTCTATTTGTTTTTTCCTGAACAAGAAACTTATTATCAACTGACATGGATAAGCATTATGACAAAGAGGTCTATGGTCTCTACAGTCCATGACATCTTGCGCTGACCGGAAGCATCTGCCTGTAAAATACGACGAAATGCGTATTGACCGGCCAGTTAGAGGGTAATACCTTTGGTACAGAAATTAAATCACCTGATCCATGAAAACCATTCTGATGGTTGCCGTTATTGGCCTGTTGGCCGCAGCAACACAGGCTCAGATCATCCACATTCCCGATGATTATCCCACCATCCAGCAAGGGATCGATGCTACAAATAATGGGGATACCGTTCTTGTATCACCCGGAACCTATGTTGAAGGCATCTCTTTTAACGGGAAGAATATTACCGTTGCCTCTCTGGTCCTGACTACCCAGGATACCTCATACATTTCCAGGACCATCATCGACGGCAACCAGTATGGCTTTGTTGTTGCATTCTGGCAGGAGGAAGATATTACGGCAATCCTTTGCGGATTCACCATTAAAAATGGAAATGGCGGGATTTATTGTGACCATTCCAGCCCTACCCTGTGCAACCTGATCATCAGGGAAAATTCGACTCCTGTGGGTGGTTGGGGACCTTCGCCGGGTGGTGCAGGTATAAGTTGCATCAATGCAAATCCAGTGATTAAAGATGTCATCATTACAAATAATACGTGTTCGGTTTTCGGAGGTGGGATGTCCTGCAGGCAAAACTCCTATCCTTTTCTGTCAAACATAACCATCAAGCATAACACATCTCATTCACAGGGGGGAGGGATCTTTTGCAGTGGATCCGCCCCTGTTTTTGATACCCTGAACCGTTGCAATATTTTTAATAATAGCGCATTGGAAGGGAATGACCTCTATACCGACACGTTGCTGGCTGTTACTGTAGATACCTTTAGCGTTGGGAATCCCACCGACTTCCATGCTGCCCCTATTGCCGACTTTTCGTTCAAAATCCTGCACGGAAGGTCGGTTCAGGTAAATGCCGACCTCTATGTATCGCCCGGAGGGGATGACAATAACAGCGGCCTTACTGCTGCAGATCCACTTAAGTCGGTTCAGTATGCCTTTTCAATCATCCGGGCCGATAGCCTGAACCGGAACACGGTCCGCCTGCTCGAAGGAATATATACTCCTTTTTCCTGTCCCGGTCTTTTTCCTCTGGACGTTCCGGATTATATTGATTTGAAAGGTGTCTCCAGAACAGCAGTCATCCTTGATGCCAAAGACGCTTCAAGGGTTCTCCAGGTAATGGACAATACATCCAATCATATTTCAGGCATGACCATTACCGGAGGATATATTTTGGGTTGCGGCGGGGGTGGGATCCTCTGCGATCAATCAAAACCCGTTTTCGAAGATTTGATTATAACCGGGAATACGGCCCAGGCAGGAGGCATCGGGATGAATATTTGCGGTATAGGTGGAGGAGGGATTCTTTGCCTTGACTCCGATCCTATTTTCAAGGATGTGATCGTTACCGGGAATTATTCTTTCATGGAAGTTGATGGATCCACCGGTTTATTTGGAGGCCATGGAGGAGGATTGTATTTTAAAAATTCAACCCCCTTATTGCAAAATGTAACAGTAACTGCCAATGGAGCCTCATATCATGGCGGGGGCATCAGTTTCATGGGATCAGAACCACGGTTCGACTCCATCAATCGTTGTAACATATACGGCAACGTGGCATCAGGTCATCCTGGTCAGTTTGGCGGCAGCGACCTCTATGCCGATACCTTCATTGAACTTGTTGTAGATACTTTTACAGTAAGCGTTCCCAATGCGTTTCATGCACTCCCGCTAAGCAACTTCTCCTTCGACATTATCCATGGGTTACATCAGCAAATCAGCGCCAACCTCTATATTTCACCCTGGGGAGATAACCGGAACAGCGGATTGACACCGGGTGAACCCCTCAGGAACATCCAATGCGCGTTCTCTTTCATGCAATCCGACAGTCTGAATCCGCGTACGATCCATCTGCTTGAAGGCACTTACAGCAGGATGAACAGCGGGGAATTTTACCCGCTCAGGCTCCCCGGATATACCAGTATCGAAGGGATCTCTCAACAATCGGTCATCCTGGATGCCGACAGTACAAAATATGAGGCCATTCAACTTATAAACAGTCCGGGTGTTCGTATTACAGGGATAACAATTAATGGTGGGTCGCATCATATCGGAAGCTCCACGGGTATAACCTCTTACAATGCAAATCCTTCCATCCGGGATGTCATTTTTTCAAACAATACCCTTGGAATAAACTGCTTATTTTCAGATCTGGCCCTTGAAAACGTGATCATTTCCAGCGATGATGCTTCAAACGGGGGAAGTGGTATTTATTGTGGCTATTTTCCTTCCTCAGATAAAATCAGCCTGAAAAATGTTACAATGGTCAATGCAAGGCCTACCAGCGGTTATGCCATTTCCGGTGCGGGAGCAAATACCATGATCGTGAATTCCATTCTCAGGAATCACATTCCCTATGAAATCATTGGAGGCACTCCTGTTGTCAATTATTCGAATGTAGAGGGAGGGTGGCCGGGAGAAGGCAATATAGATGCCGACCCTCTTTTTGATACAACTGGCATCTATCCATTGGCATTAAGAAACGGGTCTCCCTGCATCAATGCCGGCACGCCTGATACAACAGGTTATAATTTCCCGCTTACTGACCTTGCAGGAAATCCAAGAATATGGGGAGGAAGAATTGATATGGGGGCGTATGAGTGGAATAATGTGGGGAGTGCAGAAATTCGATTTCCGAATTATGAATTACAAGTAAAGAATTTTCCGAACCCAACAAGTCAATCAACCTCTATCTCTTATAACCTCAAAGAATCAGGGAATGTGACAATCCGGGTGTTCGACAGCTACGGACAGTTCGTTGAAAAACCTTTGAGCGCTCATCAGGCAAAGGGCGAGCAGCAAGTGCCCTGGGATGCCGGGAACCTGCCGGCAGGGATATATTTCTATCGGATACAGGCCGGGAGGGAAGTGGGAGGAGGAAAGATACTGTTAGTGAAATGAGTTCCCAGTTTCATCAAGAAATTTTCTGACAGAAGGGTGACCGCCTCTAAAATCGACCTATCTTTATATCGCTATTCCCTTCTTTTCATGACCACTTTGAAGCAAGCCATCGCGAGGATCCCTTTTTGGGCTTACTTGGTTGTACTTGTATCAATGTTTGTGAACACCGTGTACTTTGTATTTACATACGCGGCAATCGTTGTTTATTCAGAATCTCCCGTCACTCCGGTGTTTTCCTGGGCGGTGTACCTTACAACCATTCTGTTTGGTACCGGCAGTCTCTATCTTCTATACAAAAAGCCTGGTGATCGCCCGGTCAGGATTTTCTTTTTCTACGTACAGTTTTTTGTAATTATGATCAATGCAGGAAACCTTTTTGTGCTGAATCCTTTGATCAATATTGTGAATATTGTCTTCCATACAACCTGTTTTATTGGTTCAGTTCTAATCAGTTTCCATCTCGTATTTCCGAAAACGGTAAAATATTACAACACATTAAGGAGCGTTTCATGGATCATCTATGTATTTACCACAATAGTTGTTAGTTGTTATTCAGCAAGTTATATTTACTCTGTTTATAATGAATTAACGCCTGACTCCTTTTTTTTCGTTGCTGAACGAATCGCTTTATGGTGGCTCACATTAACTTATATAGGTGCCTTGGCAATTGCTGTTTACCAGTATGCTACTTTGAAAGACACACTCTTAAAAAACCAGGTGTTCATTGTCTGTATAGGATCTCTTTTCGGATTAATCACACCAATGTGCCTGGCTTTGTTCTATGATTTTATCCTTCCTTTAACTTTTAAAAATCCCAATCCAATTGTTATTTCCCAAGGTATTTGCAGTTTAATCACCATCTGCTGCATCCTCACCGCCATCTTCCGTTACCGCATCTGGGATATCGAGGTCGTCATCCGGAAAGCCTTGCTGTACCTGGGAGCCACCGCCATCATCATCTTGTCGTACCTCTTCCTGGTCTGGCTCATTGATCAGTTCACGGCCGGAGCCACCGATCTGATCCGCTTTGCCGCCCTGGGCATTTCCGTAATCCTCTTCCTCGTTCTCCGCGACCGCATCCAGCGGCTGATCGACCGGATCTTTCACCGCGAGACCTACGACTCTGCCACGGTAGTATCCGATTTTGAAGCAAAACTGGCGGGGATTTACAGGTTTGATGAGTTGAAACAGAAAATTGTCCAGAGTCTTGATGAGATCTTCCATTTTAAATCCTTTGTTTTTAACCTGAAGAAAAACAACCAGATCTATGAACCCGCTTATGCTTTAGGGATCGATGATACGGACATTCCAGCAGAATATGAGATCTCCGCCGAAATTGAAGACAGACTCAGGAAATCAAAGGTCTTTTCCCCTCAAGAGTTGAATGTGACGTCCCCTGTGCTTGAAACGATCAAAGGAGACCTCATTGTTCCGATGGTATCCGAAGGTCAACCGGAAGGGTTTTTTATCTGCGGACAGAAAAAGTCGGAGCGGATCTATTCCCGGCAGGACATCAACGTGCTCTCATTGCTTGCGAGAAGAGTGGTTGCCATGCTTCATACCGCCAGCCTTTACCAGAAAGATCTTGACCGCCAACTGATGCTTGAACGTGAACGCGCCCGCATCGCCCAGGACATGCACGACGACATCGGCGCGGGACTGACAAAAATCGCCATGATCAGCGAAGCGCCTGTTCAAGTTCCCGGTCAGCAGTCACTTACTGCAAACTTACTCTCAGATCGCTTGAAGAAGATTGCAACATCTTCCCGCGACATGATCTCCCGCCTGAACGTGATCGTCTGGGCGCTGAATCCCCGGTATGACAATCTTGAAAGCCTGGTCAGCTATCTTCGGAGATATTTCGGGGAATACCTTGAAAACTTCGGAATTCAATTCAGCACCGGATTTCTGGAAGAGGTACCCGAACGTGCCATCACACCCGACACCCGGCGTAACATCTTCTATATCATTCAGGAGGCCATTCACAATGCGGTCAAGCACAGCGGCTGCACAGAGATCGGCCTTGACATTGCATTCTACTCCGGGTCGCCGCACAATTCCACGGGCTTTAAACTTCAATCCCCCCTTGAAACCAATGACTGCACTTCCCTGCCACGCCATAATACCAATGACCTCATGCCACCACTGCATCACACGACCGGTGACTCCCTCACACTACAACCTCCTCGCCCTGAAGGAGAGGGGAAGAAGGAAAAGAGGCGCTATACCTTAACCTTCATCATCATCGACAACGGTAAGGGATTTGACCAGGTCAAAACCGGTTCCGGCGGAAACGGTCTGCTGAACATGAAAAAGCGGGCGGAGGAACTGTCGGGGACTTGCGAAGTTCAAAGTTCACCGGGGAAAGGGACCAAAATTACAGTACGGGTAAACATTTAATTTTTTTCGACTGTGTTCGAAATCAACTGTGATCGAAATGTTACCGTTAACTCCAAAGGGTTTGGCTTTGCCTGGTTGCCTCTTATTGTGAAATACGACGAAATGCGTATTGACGGAGACCTGCTTTCTTATTACTTTTGAATCATGCCAGGATCATCAGGTAAAATCAAAATCATGATCGTCGAAGACGACCGGGAGATGCGGGAAGGGCTGGAACTGATCGTCCGCTCAAATCCGGCCCTGGAATGCATTGGATCCTGTTCCTCGGGAGAGGAGGCGGTCGAAACCATTCCGGATCATGTACCCGACATTGTTCTGATGGACATTCACCTTCCCGGGCTCTCGGGAATTGATTGCGTAAAGCAGTTAAAACCACTCATGCCGTTCACACAGTTCATGATGTGCACGGTATACGAAGATAATGAAAACGTCTTTGATTCACTCTGCGCGGGAGCTACCGGCTACCTGTTGAAAAACAGCCCTCCGTCAAAAATAACGGAGGCCATCGTCGACCTCTACCAGGGCGGTTCTCCCATGTCTTCAGTCATCGCGCGGAAAGTGATCCAGACCTTTATTCCCGCCCCTGAAAAGAGCAGCGAAATTGAAAAACTGACCGTTCGGGAGCGGGAACTGCTCGACCTGCTTTCGAAAGGATATCGTTACAAAGAGATCGCCGACAGGCTTGGCATCAGCTTTGAGACCGTCCGCACACACATCCACAACATTTACGAGAAACTGCATGTACAGTCGAGGACCGAGGCGCTGAACAAGATCTATCCCAGATAAAAACCATCCCCTACTGCCTACTGCAAACTGCCTACTGCAAACTACCAACTGCAAACTGCCAACTTCTTCATATCTTTACTCAACCTTTTTTCATACCCTCTCCATGGGCAACCTGAGGCATTCGCTCCGCCGGATTCCCTATTGGGCCTACCTGCTCGTGCTGGCAGTTATCGGCATAAACACCGCCTGGCTGATTTACCGGGGCAGGATACCGCTAGGAGGAGCGACCCTGAAGATGGAACAGGGATATTACATCCACGATTTTGTAAATCCACGGGGTTCAGTATACGAAGCGGGAATACGCCCCGGAGACACACTTGTTTCGATGGATGCTGTTGCCATTGAAAAATGGCAATATAACCTGAAGACAGGAGATACCGTGATTGCAGGGATTCTAAGGAATGGCAAAGAAACTGCAATGCCCGTGATCATAGATTCCATCCACTCATATGCCCCCTGGTTTTTCTGGTCCGTCTACATCATTGTGATACTTGTCACCATCGGGAGCCTCTGGTTGCTGTATAAAAAACCAAATGATAAATCGGCAGTGTTATTTTTTATCGTTATTCAAATGTTCATGATTGTGATAAATGCAATCAGTTATCAGGATAATGCTCCTTTGGGAATGATTGCCGTGTTTGCGTTTCATTTTAGCAGTTGCTTTATAGGTACGGCGCTGATCCATTTTCACCTGCTTTTCCCAAAACCTGCAACGTTTTTCAACCAGGGTAAAAGATGGCTTATTTTATTCTATATACTGAGCTTCATACTACTGACCGCTTATTTTACGTCCTATTACTTTCTTCACTATCCTGGGTTTATGACCGGAAAATACTATGGGCTATTTGACAGGATCGTTGTGTCGTGGATGACGCTGACTTTCTTATTGGCGTTAGTTGTTGCCGTATTTCAATTCCGGACAATAAAAGACACCCTTTCGCGTAACCAGTTACGTCTCGTAATAACAGGTTCAGCGTTCGGCTTTATAGGCCCCGCGGCTTTTTCACTGTTTTATAAAAGTGTCGGCGATATTTCAGCGAAGTATCCCCTGATGGTGCCTGTTTCCCAGGGAACTGCGACCATGATCCTGATCTGCTGCATCCTGGTCGCCATCTTCCGTTACCGGATCTGGGATATTGAAATCTTTATCCGCAGGGCAATGCTTTACCTGGGAGCGACAATGGTCATCATGTTGTCGTATTTGTTGCTTCTTTACCTTGTCGATCTGTTTACGCTCCGTGAATCAAGTCTCACCCGATTTGTGATGCTGGCGCTTTCGGTCATCATTTTCCTGGCGGTCAGGGATTGGCTCCAGCGTATGTTAGAAAGAGTGTTTTTCAGGGAAAAGTATGATCCGACCACCGTTGTTTCCCGATTTGAAGAGAAGCTTGCCGGCATATACAGGGCCGATGAGCTTAAATCAGGCATCGTAATGAGAATGGATGAGATATTTCATTTTTCGCACATCGCATTTCTCTTGAAAAAAAATGAACTTGTTTATGAAACGGTATTTTCGGCAGGACTTGATCATCAGAGAGTGAAAGGCGAATTTATGGTCACCCGGGAGCTGGAGAACAGGCTTCAGAAGCAGAAAGTATTTACTCCGGGCGAAATGGAACAAATGCCTGTTTTCATTGAAGAAACCCATGCTGAACTGGTGGTTCCGGTGCTGAAAGATGAACACCCTTTCGGGTTTTTTCTTTGCGGACCAAAGAAATCGGAGAAACCCTATTCCATGCAGGACATCCGGCTCCTTTCGCTGATCGCCAGGCGGGTCAACGCATTGTTCCATACGGCGGCACTCTATCAGAAAGACCTCGACCGTCAGCTCATGCTCGAACGCGAACGAGCAAGGATTTCGCAGGACATGCACGACGATATCGGGGCCAGCCTTACCCGGATCTCTATGATGAGCGATCTGGTCAATAACAGGACCGATGTCGGGGATGGTGCCAGGCAATGGTTGGCGAAGATCAGCAACGCATCACGGGGATTGATGGAAGAGATGAACCAGATCATCTGGGCACTGAATCCAAGGAACGATAACCTCGAAGGACTCGTAACATACATTCGTCGTTTCGCATTCGAATACCTGGAACCTACAACGGTGGACTGTGTTTTCGATCTCCCGGCAGAGATGCCGCACCTGGCCCTGAGCGTGGAGGTACGCAGGAATGTTTACCTTGTATCCCGCGAAGCCGTTCACAACGTTGTGAAGCATTCAGGAGCCACCAAGGTGGTGATTACGTTCACCCCCCAAACCCCTCTCTGTGAAGGAGAAAGATGGGGGGAGGAAAGGTCGTTTAAAATCTCCATTCACGACAACGGGAAAGGATTTGATCCCGGGAAGTTCGAATTTCAGGGGAATGGGCTGATCAATATGAAGAAGAGAATGCATGAAATAGGTGGAGCATTGGTGATTCACTCCATCATTGGCAGGGGAACGGAAATCGAACTGGAAGTGCCTGTGAGATAACACTGCACCGCATTTCATGTGAATGGGCAGCCAGGCTCCCGGTAACCATTTCAGCACAATGTGATAACACGAAAAGGGGATACCTTTTAGCAATTCTTCGTTGTACTTTAGCCGCTCATTATCCATCGATGTCAGAAACATTCAAATTACCCGGTAATCCCATCCGGATTGCGGTGGTGGAAGACGATAAAATGGTCAGGGAAGTGCTGGAGATTCTTCTCAGCGGTTCTCCCGGGTTTACGTGTGCCGCAGCCTATGAAGACGGTGAATCCGCTCTCGCCGGCCTCCCGGAAGTGAGTCCCAACGTTGTATTAATGGACATCCACCTGCCGGGCATCAGCGGTATCGAATGCATAACAAGGCTTAAAGCGATGAATCTGTCAATGTTGTTCATCATGCTGACCATCTTTGAAGATTCCGATGCCGTGTTTCATTCGCTGGCTGCAGGTGCATCCGGGTACCTGGTTAAACAAACCCCGCCGGCAAAATTGCTTGAAGCCATCCAGGATGTTTACCTTGGCGGTTCGCCCATGTCGCGGGAAATTGCCCGAAAAGTAGTTCAATCCTTCCAACACCCGGTTACAGCAGCCGATCCTGATATCAACCTGACCAAACGGGAAGACGAAATCCTGTTATACCTTGTAAAAGGGATGCTGTACAAGGAGATAGCCGCTTTATTGTCCATCAGCGTGGAAACCGTCCGAACACACCTCCGTCATATCTACGAAAAACTCCAGGTACGTACACGCAGCGAGGCCATCGTAAAGTATCTTACAAAATAAGTTTTAAGTTTTCAGTTCACAGTTTCCAGTTTAACCAACTACCGACTGACATGCGGACTAGTGAGCAAGTGGACAAGCGGACAAGTTACCTTAACTGCAAACTGCCTAATGCCTACTGTCTATTGCCTACTGCCAATTGCCTATTGCCTATTGCCTATTGCCTTCTGCCTACTTGTAACACCAAATGGGGATTGACTTACTCGTTTCTGTAATCGTACATTTGGAACAACAATGAGCAGGCGATAAGCACCAGGCAGTCAACGGTTAAATATTCTCGCCTAAACCCAACCTATAAATTATAGAAACGGAGGTTAAAATGAAAAAAATCCATCTTGTAATGTTAACCTTGATTATTGTAAACGGAACAATGGCCCAATGGACCTGGCAAAATCCTTTGCCAACAGGATACCGGCATAATTCCGTTTATTTCACCGATGTCAATACAGGGTATGCAGCAAGTTCATATGGGACCATTCTAAAGACAATTGACGGGGGCATAACCTGGAGCGCATTGTCAACTGGAACAACCCAGAAATTAAATTCCATTTATTTCACGGATGCAAATACGGGCTATGCAGTTGGGGACAATGGAACAATCATAAAAACCTTAGATGGCGGTACAACGTGGACACTATTACCCAGCGGAAAGACTACTTATTTAACCTCAATTTACTTTCCCGATGCCAATACAGGGTATGTTGTGGGTGCATCCGATGGCAGTGGAATGGCAACCATTCTGAAAACTACCGATGGTGGCTCAAATTGGACTTCTTTTAATGGACCTGCCGGTTGGTTGTATTCGGTTTTTTTTCTCGATGCCAATACAGGCTATGCGGCAGGTAATAATGGGATCATCATTAAAACAATAAATGGTGGCGCAACATGGGGTGACATATCTTATGGAACGGGCAGCACGGTACATAATTCGATTTATTTCACAGATACCTATACTGGTTATTCGGTAGGAACCGGCGGATTAGTTTTGAAAACCACCGATGGCGGTATAAACTGGACGCCACTATCAACCGGAGCGACCGGTGTTCTGTGTTCGATTTTCTTTAACAGTTCCAGCACCGGTTATATTGTCGGAGACGACGGAACCATTATAAAGACCATTGATGCCGGTACAACCTGGACGACTTTGTCAAGCGGAACAACATATGATTTGTCTACGGTTCACTTTCCGGATGCCACAACCGGATACGCATTAGGCGCCCATGGAATCATAATAAAAACCATAGATGGTGGCATGACCTGGTCTGAATTATCAAGCGGGTCATCGTATTTTTTTACATCTGTTTACTTTCCTGACAAAAATACGGGCTATGTGGCAGGTCGCGATGGAATCATTTTCAAAACCAATAACGGAGGTACACATTGGACTCCTTTATCAAGCGGAACGACCCAATGGTTGAATTCGGTTGCTTTTACCGATAGCCTGACCGGTTATGTAGTAGGTAATAATGGAACCATTTTAAAATCAATCGATGGCGGCATAAACTGGGTTCCTTTATCAAGCGGAACTACCAACTACATGAATTCAGTCGACTTTCCCAATGCCAGCATCGGCTATGTTGTGGGATCCGGCGGAATCATTTTGAAAACCATTGATGGAGGCACAAATTGGAATACACTAACAAGCGGAACGACCGAATGGTTGAATTCAGTTTTTTTTATTGATGTCAATACAGGTTTTGCAGTGGGTAACATGGGAATCATCATTAAAACCATTAATGGAGGAACAACATGGAGTACTGTCTTTAGCGGCACACCGGGAGACTATTTAAATTCGGTTTACTTTCCCGATGCTAATACAGGTTATGCGGTCGGGAATGATCATGTTGTTTTAAAAACCGTCGATGGAGGCACAAATTGGACTATTATTTACCTTGGTATGAACAGCGCTACATTTAACTCAGTTTACTTTACCGATGCTGATAGTGGTTATATTGTTGGGGACGATGCCTTCCTCATGAAAACAACTGACGGAGGCATGACCTGGGAATGGCTGTATCTTGGAGCCAGTGAACTATATTCTATTTTCTTTACTGATGCCAGCACTAGTTATATTGTTGGTTCTTTTGGTACTATAATGAAAACAACAAATGGAGGGGGCTACCCAGTATGGGTTAGTGAATATTCTCATATACCATCCTCCTTGAAGATTTACCCGAATCCATCTTTCGATAAAATCACCATCGAAACATCTGCTGAAGGCCATCTATCGATTCAAAATCTAAGCTGCCAGGAACTTATTAACCAATACATAGCAAAAAAAGTCACTCAGATTGATATAACAACCTTACCTGCGGGGATTTATATAATACGGGTTACAAATAATAAGTCAGTGCAGGTGGGGAAATTCATTAAACAATAATGCCCTGCCCCTTGAATATGAATTAATCAATGGGGGAGCATAAAGTAACCCATATACTGTCGATAAACCTGTTCTTTTCCAATAAATAAACTATCTTTACCTGTCTGTTTTATGGCAGATCCATGAAGAAAATACTGCCTGTTTTCCGCCGGATCACCTATTGGGCCTACCTCCTTGTGGCGCTCGTACTGGCGGCGAACACCATTAACCTGATTTATCAGTATAAAGCCGCTCGCAGCGGGGAACACTTCAGCCTGAACAACGGTTTTTATATCATCGATTTTATCGGGGAGGATACGCCGGTTGGCCGGACAGAGATAAAAACGGGGGATACCATTGTTTCCTGCAACGGCATTTCGATTCCGGAATGGACATCGTTTTATCACGGCCAGGTGGCAGGCGATACGCTCATCTTCGGGATCCTAAGGAATAACGTGGAGATTGGGATCCCGGTGATCGAGGATTCTTACTTTTCGGAAGGGGCCGGGTATATATGGGCCAGCTACCTTGTTTCAATCCTGGTCAGCATCGGGAGCCTGTATCTGCTGGTCAGGCGTCCGAAGGATAAGGAGGTCAAATTGTTTTTCATTTATCTGCTTTTAGTGGCGCTCATAAGCGCCCAGCCGAATTTTATACCTTTTCCGCTTCTTCTCCCTGTACTGGCCAAATCGTTATTCATCATGTTGGGTTCCTTGTATGGCGCCGTCCTGATCCACTTTCACCTTATCTTTCCGCGCCGGGCCTTGATCCTTCAGAAGTTCAGGCATCTTCCGGTGGTTTTTTACGGAACCGGTGTCGTTGGTTCGTTATTTTTCCTGGTCCGGTACATTCAATGGGTCTATTTTCCGTCCGGTGAAACAGATGAACTTTTTTTGACGGCAATACGTATCTCGCTTTATTCCAATACCGCGTTTTTTACGATAGCGCTGGTCATTGCCATCTATCAGTATATCACAATAAAAAATACCCTTGCAAGGAATCAGCTTATGCTTCTGCTTACCGGATCTTTTTTCGTATTCCTGCCACTTTTCACGTTGGCATTTTTTTACAATTGGGTTACAAGCATCCCATGGCCTTTTACGGTTGACGTGGCTTCTGCTGCGGGTAACCTGATATTGGTCCTGTGTATCCTGATCGCCGTTTTCCGGTACCGGATCTGGAACGTTGAAGTGGTGGTCAGGAAGGCACTGCTTTACCTGACAGCCACCGCAATGATCATCCTGGTCTATTTTTCATTGGTCTGGATCGTTGACCGTCTCCTGGTCCGTGAGAACAACCTTTCCCGTTTCCTGATACTGGCTGTTTCCGTTACGGCATTCCTGCTTCTCAGGGACCGGATGCAGCGGATGATCGACCGGATATTTCACCGTGAAACCTATGATTCGGCCACCGTGGTTTCCGAGTTTGAATCTAAACTGGCGGGCATCTACCGGTTGGATGAACTTACCGCCAGGATCGTTCAATCGCTTGACGAGATATTCCATTTCAGGAGCTTTGCCTTCAACCTGAGAAAAGAGGGGCTGGTCTACCGTACGGTCACTTTTCAGGGGACCGGGTATGTCCCCGACGGTCATGAATTCACCGTCACACGGGAGTTTGATGAAAAGCTGCGAAGATCCGGCGTATTTGCTCCTGCTGAACTCATTAACCCGCAAGAACTCCCAGGAATACGGGACGAGGAGCTGATCGTGCCGGTCACGAAGGATCATGACCCGCAGGGTTTCTTCCTGTGCGGCCCTAAAAAGTCGGAGCGAATCTATTCGCAGCAGGATATCCGGGTTCTGTCACTTCTTGCCCAAAGGGTGATCGCATTGCTTCACACCGCTTCGCTCTACCAGAAAGACCTGGACCGCCAGGTCATGCTGGAACGTGAACGCCATCGCATCTCGCAGGACATGCACGATGATGTCGGTGCAAGCCTTACCAGGATCTCGATTTTAAGCGAGCTGGCCAGGAACAGGCCGGATTTATCAGGTGAAACCCGTCAATGGCTGGGCCAGATCAGCGAGACCAGCAGGGAGGTGATGGAGGAGATGAGCCAGATCATCTGGGCGCTGAATCCGAAAAATGATACGTTGAACGGGCTGATCGCTTACATCCGGAGATTTGCCAACGAGTATTTCGAACCAACTTCCATCGCCTGCCGGTTCAACCTGCCTGAATCCTTACCCGATTTTACGCTGACCGTCGAGGTCCGCCGAAACATCTACCTGGTCGTAAGGGAAGCCCTGCATAATGCGGTGAAGCATTCCGGGGCCGCTGAGGTGATGATTGAACTCACCCCCCAATACCTCGGAGCTTCATTGATCTCACCCCCCAACCCCATCTCCTTCAAGGAGAGGGGGAGTAAGGGAGAGAGGTCCTTCACCCTATCCATCCGCGACAACGGCAAAGGGTTCGATCCCTCCGCCCCGGAATTCCCCGGCAACGGGCTGGTCAACATGAAGAAGAGGATGGAGGAGATCGACGGGAGGCTTGAGTTGAAGAGTGTACCAGGTGAAGGAACAATGGTAAAACTTGTGATTCCGTGATATCTCCACCTTTCAGGTCATCCATGTAATTACTACTTTTTGGTGATACCGCCTGCATTTTTCCCGGAATAACTTTGATGGAAAAAACGCCATGAAAAAGACCGTTCTGTTTTCAGCGGTGATGATCCTGTTTATTCTTCATGTCCCAGGTCAGCGATCATCCCTTAATCTGACATTTACAGCCATCGACAGTGCTGCCTATACCGTTCTCGACCGTATTAAAGTAATGAACCGGTCGGGCGGGGGCGATACCGTACTGAACTGGCCCGACACGGTTTTGTCGCTCATTCCGGTATCAATCAGAAATCTCACAAGAGAAAACGACCCGTTCAGGGTCTTTCAGAACTATCCGAATCCTGTCTTCGATCAGACAATTGTTTCCATTTACATCCCCGGCAAAGACCTTGTGGAGATAAAGATCATTGATCCGTCGGGCCGTGTTCTGTTAACGGATAAACGAGAACTTGATAAAGGGATCCACTCTTTCCGGTTTATTCCAGGAAGCGGATCCTTTTTTTTCTTCTCTGTCCGGTGGAGAGACCAACATGGGAGTATCAGGATGTTACGGACAACCGAAGGGTCTTCCGCAAAGACCTCGCTGCACTACCTGGGTCTAAAGGGTTCCAACCCTCGTTTCAAATCGGCTGCTGCAATTCAGCAATTTTGTTTCTACCCTGGCGATACTTTGCTTTGCATCGGATATGCCGGCGCTTTTGAGTCAGGGATCCTTCGTGCTCCGGCTACCTCCGAAACACTCACCTTCCGGTTTGCCTCAGGCATCCCCTGTCCGGGTATGCCCACGGTTATTTACGAAGGCCAGGTTTACAACACCATCCAGGTGTTCAGCCAGTGCTGGCTGAAGGAGAACCTCAACGTAGGTGCCATGATCAGCGGTAACCAGAACCAGACCAACAACGGGATTATCGAAAAGTACTGTCACAACAACCAGCCCGACAGCTGCAGCAAATACGGCGGGTTGTACCAATGGGACGAAATGATGCAGTATGCTACGCAGCAGGGTTCACAGGGTATCTGCCCCCCGGGCTGGCATATCCCGGCCGATGAGGAGTGGAAAGTGCTGGAAGGAGCCGTAGACAGCCAATACGGGATCGGTCACAGCGTTTGGAACAGCCAGGGCCTGCGAGGATCTGACGCCGGGAAAAACCTGAAGACCACAGTCGGCTGGAACAACAACGGCAACGGTACCGACCTTTTCGGATTTTCCGCGTTGCCGGCTGCTTACCGGCTTACCAATGGAACATTTGAGGTAACCGGGATCGAAGCGGTCTGGTGGAACTCCACTCCCTTCATTCCCGACTATGCGTGGTACCGTAATATCCACCATTTCTCGACGAAAGCCGGCCGTTTTGCCGACTCCTGGAGTTATAAGAATTACGGTTTCAGCGTGAGATGCCTGCGGAATGAATGATTTCTGGTCAAATTACTACTTTTTGGTGATTGAATCCGGCAAGCGGTTGGTGATACCTTTGGTGGAAAAAAAGGAGGTCATATGAAAAACACATCTACAATTGTCACAACCTGTGCCTTACTCTGTATCATCATGGGATGGAACAGGGCCGGCGCACAGGATCCGCTTGAGTTCACCGGATCGATCTTCAATCCGGTCCTTGTACACGGTGGACCTGGTTCGTACGATGAAAACCTGCTCGTCGGATCCAATATTACCTGGTCAGACGGTATTTTCTACCTCTATTATGTGGGGATCGGAATGAACGAGCAGGGTGTCTGTCTGGCCACCTCTGTTGATGGTTATATATTTGACAAATCAGAAGATAATCCGCTGCTTACCCCATCAGGCACGGGATTTGATTCCCTGGGGGCAGGTAGCGGCCCTGTTGTAAAAGACGGGCAGACCTGGGTCATGTACTACAATGCACGTCAATATCCAGGATGGGGGCCCGGTGAATCTACCGGCAGGGCGACCGCCCAGGATCTTACCGGTCCATGGCAGAGGTCGGCGGGGCCTGTGATCACAGTGGGAAGTCCCGGGGAATGGGATGCCGCATTGATCAGCACCACTTCTGTTCTTCCCCTTGATACCGGAGGCTTCATCATGTATTACTATGCTTCTGATGACTTCAACAATGCGTGGCTGATGGGGATGGCGACCTCCCCTGACGGCATCACCTGGAACAAATACAATGACCCGAACACCACCGATCCCCCATATGCCGAAAGCGACCCCATCCTCCCGGCCGGTGCGGCGGGCGAATTTGATGAATGGGGGGTTGTGGGTTCAGGCGTTGTAAGAATGCACGGTTTTTATCATATGTATTATGCCGGATTGGGTCCGGGTCCCGGCGGATTTCGCACGGATGTCGGATATGCATACAGTACCGACGGTATCACCTGGGAGAAGTGGCCGGAGAATCCGGTCTATGTGCAGGAGAATGACCCTTACTTTGATCCCTCCACAATGATCTTCGAAAACAACGCGATCCTGGTCCATGGCGCCTACGTTTACATGTATTATGATTACGGGACAGTTGAGAACGCCATCGGGTTAGCCACGGCGCCTAACATCTGGGAAGGCATCGGAGACAGAACGACGAATGACGGATTACGTATGACGAATTATCCCAACCCGGTCCGACAGTCAACCGTTTTCTGCTATTACCTTGATGAATACACCCATGTGAAACTCGAGGTTTTCGATGGTTACGGTAACAGGATTGCTATACCTGCGGATGAGAGCCAGACGGCCGGAGAACAACGGATATTGTGGAATGCCCGCGATCTTCCAGCGGGAATATACAACTACAGGCTGACTGCTAAAGGAATACAGGAAACAGGGAAACTCATCAAACTCTAAGTGTAGATACTTTGCCCAATTGCCTGAAACACATGAGATCAATCTTGTATATTATCCTTTTCTTTCCGTTACTGGCTGGTAAAGTTGAAGGCCAGAATCCGGTGATTCAGGCTTGCCTGGCAGAGGTGAATGCCGACAGTATCAAGGCAACCATGCAGCGCCTGCAGGATTACGGAACACGTTACTTCATGGCAGGAAACCGTAAGGAGATCGCCACCTGGATCATGAACAGGTTCATGGGTTACGGATACACGGCGGCGGCGCTGGATTCGGTACAGATGAAAAATTCCGATACTACGCTCTGGCAATACAACGTGGTTTGTACTATTCCCGGCATTAGCGCGCCCGGTGAGATCACTGTCGTCGGAGGTCATTACGACTCTTTCAATACCATCGACCCGATGGCCAGCGCCCCGGGAGCGGATGACAATGCTTCGGCCGTTGCGGCTACACTTGAAATGGCAAGGGTGATAAAGGTGACTGGTTACCAGCCCGTATCCACCATCCGGTTCGTTCTCTTTGCAGCGGAAGAGTCCGGATTTGTAGGATCCTGGCATCAGGCCGGAAGGTCTGCCGATATGGGTGAAGACATACGGTTGATGTACAACATGGATATGATCGCCTTCGACACCGGTAACGTCAATACTGTTTTCCTGTTCAATTACAGGGGAGCTGAAAGTGCTTATAATCTGGCTTCCCGGGCTATTCAGCAATATACCGGACTCGATGTTCTTCCCGGACCCGCTGACCACCAGAACAGATCCGATTCCTATGTTTACCGGGAGAAAGGATACCAGGTAACCTGGGCGAGAGAAAAAGTATTCAACGTCCATTATCATTCATCTGAGGATATCGTGGCCAACTGCAACCTGTCCTATTGCGCGGAGGTGACCCGCGGAGTTCTTGCCGGTGTCCTGGAAATGCAGTACCGGCCCTTTCCACAGGGCATGGCTGCTGTCTCGTCTGAAAATGCCGTATCGGTTCACTGGAAACCCTGCCGCAACGGCAACCTGAAAGGCTTCAACATCTACCGGTCGGAAAACGACAGCAACGCTTTTCAGAGACTAAACACAACGATGGTCAGGGATACGTTTTTTGTGGATCATTCCGTTCATCTGTCAAGAGATTATTATTACTATGTAACGCTTGTTAACGATTCCATGCAGGAAAGCGTCCCTTCTCCAACGGTCAATGGGGCGCGGTTCAGATTCACCGACACACTTCTCGTGGTGGCCTGCCTGAAAGGTGAACAAAACACGCCCGATTCAATCCGGAACTTCTATGATTCCGTTCTCGACAGCATCCCTCACCGGTGGTTCGAAATGAACAAAAGTTCGCACCTCACCCTGGCCACAATGTCACATTACCGGAATATGCTGTGGGTGATCAATTCCCTGGAATACGATAAGATTACCGTTCAGGTTGCACACGACCTTGAAGTCTTCTTCGCCAACCACGGAAACATGATGTTCGCTGGATTTTCATTTGCCCGGTTCATGTTGGGCAACATTGGATTTCCGTCAAAGATCCCTGAAACTTCAATCCCTTTCCGATATTTCAGGGCCGACTCGGTCGATAAAAGGATCTACAGCTATATGTACCGGACTTACCCGGATGATGAGGACTATGATACCTTGTATGTGGACACCCTGAAGAGTTTCAAACCGGGTTTCCCCGGGGAACTTTACAATATTGAGGTCTGTACCCCTGCCTTCGGAGGAAATCCAATTTACCGGTTCGATTCGAAGTACGATCCAGGAACCACCCAGGGCGCCCAGCAGGGAAAGATTGTGGGAATGGAATATATGGGCAATGACTTCCGTACGTTACTCCTTAGCTTCCCACTCTTTTACCTGGATACTTCCGATGCAAGGAGGCTGATGACCTACGTAGTAAGGAGCAGGTTTGCAAATCAAACGGGGGAACCAGAGGCCGGACGCCCGGCATGGTCATCCCTTCAAATCTATCCGAATCCCTCCCCTGATTTGATTACCATTGCCGGCAATGAAGTCAGTATCCGCGGAGAGTTGTCGGTGATCCATATGAGCGGCCGGTTGGCGCTCAGGCAGCCCATCGGCCCTGGCAGATCCACCCTGAACATCGGTTCATTGCCGGCAGGTATCTATATCGTGAAGATCGTTTATGAAAATGGTTGTTTCGCAGGCAAATTCATCAAAAATTAGGCGGTAGAACTGTTCACCGGCGAGGGGCAATTCAACAATTTGCCTCTCGCCACCTTTTTTCATACATTTACTACGGCCAACATCACCTTCCATGTCGGTAATGTTCAGTTCTCTCCGCCTGATACCTTTCCGGGCATATCTGCTGGTATTCCTTGTCATTCTGGTCAATTCCATTTACTTCTGTTACAAAGGCAAATATCCGGACGACGGAATGATCCTTCGATCAGAAAATGGCCGGTGGATCGCTGATCAATTCAGGCATGGCAGTCCTGCGTATAACGCGGGTGTCAGATCCGGTGACATCATACGTTCCATTGGTGGAGGGTCGGTTGAAGCCTGGCTCAACAATAATTCAGGGCTGAAGGCCGGCGAAACAGTCATTTACCGGATTGAAAGAAACGGCCGTCCTCTCCAGATAAGGGTTACAATGACTTCCTATTTTTCAGAGGCGGCCGGTTTTTTCTGGCTGATCCTTATTCTACCCACCATGTTCAGCATTGCATCGCTTTACCTGCTGTGGAAAAAACCGAAAGAAAAGGCCGCCTGGCTGTTTTTCATCTTTCTACAGTTGTTCGCGGTAAACACAAACGCATTATCCCTGCATTTTCCGGAATTTTTATCCATCCTGGCTTGCAATGTCTTTTTATTGTCCGGGACATTGCTTGGCCCTGTCCTGATCCATTTCCACCTGGTTTTCCCCAAACCTGCCAGCCTCCTCAGGCGCTTTACATGGCTCCCGCTCGTTTTCTACCTCGCGGGTATCCTGATTTTCATTCCCTATTCCATCATTCAATACCATTGGGCAATTTCTGATCTGCGCATCGGCACCATGTACGGTGATATGGACCGGATTGGTCTTACCTGGATGGCGCTGGCCTATACGATTGCTTTGCTTACAGCCATCTATCAGTTATTGACCAGCAGGGATACCTTGTCGCGGAATCAGCAACGAATGGTCATTATCGGTTCATTTTTTGGGTTTTTCACCCCGGTAGGATATGCCTTGTTCTATCATTCGGTCAACCAACTGAACAATTATATCCTTTTCATCATGGTTCCCCATGGAACCGGGAGTCTGATCATGATCTGCTGCATCCTGGTGGCCATCTTTCGTTTCCACATCTGGGATATGGAGTTGATCATCCGCAAGGCCCTGCTCTACCTTGTTGCAACGGCATTCATCATCCTTTCTTATCTGCTGCTGATCTGGTTAGTGGATCTGATCGTCCTGAAGGAGTCGGATCTCAGCCGTTTTCTTGTTCTGGGCATTTCGGTGATCCTTTTCCTCGTACTGCGCGACCGGCTGCAGCGGTTTACCGACCTGCTTTTTCACCGTGAAAGCTACGATTCAGCCACCGTCGTTTCCGGATTTGAAACCAGTCTCGCAGGGATATACCGCTTTGATGAACTGAAAGAAAAGATCGCACAAAGCATCGACGCGATCTTTCATTTCAAATCCTTTGCCTTTAATCTGAAGAAGAAAGGGCTGATCTATGACCCGGTATTTGTCCTCGGCGCCGGCAGTTCCGTCGAGGGGCAGGAATATGGGATAGACCGGGAGTTTGAAGACAGACTTCGGAAATCGAAGGTCTTTTCCCCGAAAGAAATAACCAACAAACCTCAAATATTTGAAAAAATCAACGGCGAACTGGTCATTCCCATGGTGTCCGGCGGGCAACCGAACGGTTTCTTCATATGCGGGCAGAAGAGGTCGGAAAGGATCTACTCGAGACAGGACATCCAGTTGCTGCATCTGCTTGCACAGCGGGTGATTGCACTGCTGCATACGGCCGGTCTTTTTCAAAAAGACCTGGACCGTCAGCTCATGCTTGAAAGGGAAAGGGCGAGGATCTCGCACGACATGCACGATGACGTAGGAGCCAGTCTTACCCGTATCTCCATCCTAAGCGAACTCGCAAAAAACAAGGCAGAAACAGACAAGGAGACCAGGCAATGGCTTGAACAGATCTCCTCCACGTCGCGCAGCGTCACCGAGGAGATGAGCCAGATCATCTGGGCGCTGAACCCGAAGAATGACACACTGGAAGGCCTGATCGCCTACATCCGGCGTTTCGTCGGCGAATACCTCGAACCGACCTCCGTTTCCTGCCGGTTCAACCTGCCTGATTGCCTGCCGGACCTGCCGCTGACCGTTGAAGTTCGCCGGAATATTTACCTGGTCGTCAGGGAGGCATTGCACAATGTGGTCAAGCATTCAGAGGCGAGTGAGGTTGTCATAGGCCTCACCTCCGTTGGAGATTCTTTGACCTCACCCCCCAGCCCCCTCTCCTTCAAGGAGAGGGGGAGTAAGGGGGAGAAGTCATTTACTATCTCCATCTCCGACAACGGCAAAGGGTTCGATCCCTCCGCCCTGGAATTCCCAGGCAACGGGCTGGTCAACATGAAAAAGAGGATGGAAGAAACCGGCGGGAGGCTTGACTTGAAGAGTGTACCAGGTGAAGGAACAATGGTAAAACTTGAGATTCCGTGATACACACCCTCTCAGGGTGCAGGTAAGAAATACTACTTTTTGGTGATACCTTTTCTCTTGCGATCATTGTAATTTAGCTGTTAATTAATATCGGATGAAATACACGGGAAATGAATATACAGAACCTATCCGGATTGCCCTGGTAGAAGATGATAAAACCGTCAGGGAAGGATTGCAGATGCTCCTCAATGGCTCCCCCGGATTCACCTGCGTGGCTGCATACAACAGCGGGGAAGATGCCCTTGCAGGGATTCCTGATATGCTGCCGGAAGTGACGCTTATGGACATCAACCTTCCCGGCATCAACGGTATCGAATGTATACTTAAGCTCAAGGAACAGCAATTACCCATTCTCTTCATCATGCTGACGGTTTTCGAAGACGCCGACGCCATCTTCCGGTCGCTTTCAGCAGGTGCATGCGGATATTTACTCAAACATACCCCACCCGCAAAACTGCTGGAAGCCATCCAGGATGTCTACCGGGGCGGTTCTCCCATGTCGGGGGAGATCGCACGAAAGGTGGTTCAGTCATTTCAGCAGGTACCCGCAAAAAACCATGACCAGGCCAACCTGACGAAACGGGAAGAGGAGATCCTCAACCTCCTGTCGCAAGGATATTTTTACAAAGAGATCGCCCATTCTCTTTCCATCAGCGTCGAAACCGTCCGCACCCACATTCGCAACATCTACGAAAAGCTACAGGTCAGGACCCGGACGGAGGCAATTCTGAAGTACTTGGGAAAGTAGGCAGTAGGCAGTTTCAAGTTGGCAGTTGCCAGTTGGCAGTCGATCGTAAACGGGAGTCACCAGAAAAAATATATGGCCATGAAAACAAAATGTTCATTATTTGCGATTTTCCTTTTTGCCACCATTTTTACCATGGGGCAATGGACCACCACCTATTTTTCGCAGGCAGTCATTCGAACGGGTGGTGTGAAACTCGGCAACAAAGCTTGTTTCGCGGGGGGCTCGTCGGCCAACGCGGGAAACTGGTTTGATACCGACAATATCGAGATCTACGACATGGCAACCGGGACCTGGGAGATCGACCATCTGACCCAGGCACGAGCCTATGCCGTCGGGGTGACCTGCGGCGACAAGGCTTTTTTCGCCGGGGGGTTGATGAGCTATCCTTTTCCTTCATCAAGAGTGGATATCATTACCACTGCAGGGATATGGGATTATTACGACCTCTCCATCCCCAGGTTTTCCCTTGCTGCGGTGGCCAACGACACCCTGGCATTGTTTGCAGGCGGTGTGGATATCAGCCTGAACCAGGTTTATGATGTGGTCGACATGTACCATGCGAACACAAATACCTGGACGCTTTCAAACCTCTCGGTACCGCGGTGCGCAATGGGATTTGCGGCGGTCGGCGGCCGGGCCTTCTTTGCCGGGGGCATGAATGTCGACAACAGCATGGTTTACAACAGGGTCGACATCTACAATTTTTCCGACGGAACCTGGGACACGGCTTCCCTCTCGCAGGCAAGGGGCCATATCGGGACCACTGTGGTCGGCCAGAAGGTGATCTTTGCCGGGGGCAGCCTGGCAAACAGCGTGGTGAGCGACCGGGTCGACATCTTTGACCTGGGCACAGGCCAATGGAGCACTACGACCATGCCCGCGCCCAAGGCATTTTCCATCCATCAATCGGTTACCTTCGGCGATAAAGCCTGGTTCGTTGCAGGATCCGTCTTCAACAACGGCTGGGATACCGATTCGGATACCATCGACATCTTTGACCCGGCCGACAACACCTGGTCGGTTTTGATCATGCCGAGCCGGCTCAACGACCATACGGTGATTGTGATGGACACCTCGGTGCTGATCGGGGGCGGCTGGACATTCACAACCTACCCCTGGGGAAATCCACAGGACGAGATGTATATCTACAGTGATCCCTCCGTTGGCACCGGCCGCAACCATCCAAATAGCAAAGATATGGTGCTGTATCCCAATCCTGCCAGGGGAACGATTACGATCGAAACACGGAGGGTTCCGGCAGGAACAAGTCTAATCATCTCCGGCATTCAGGGTCGCCCCCATATGGTTGTACCCATCACCCAGGGAAGAGCGACGGCCGACATCCGGGAGTTGCCGGCAGGCATCTATATTGTGCAGCTGACAACCGCAAACTCTTCATTGGTCGCAAAGTTTGTCAAGGAGTGACCGGCCATACCCAGAAATACTACTAATTGGTGATTGATTCCCCCTCGTCACAAAAGTAACTTTGTTCGTCGGTTATCAACTGCACTGCCCGGATACCTGATAAGACTGATCATCCACCGGACACCGCGCTGATCGATATTCCCCAATGGCGACAGGACATCATTTGTCAAAATTTCATAAGACCATGAAAAATATTGGTTCGAAGAAACACAAACCGAATATGAAAAGAATTAACCTCCTGATGATGGCACTCTGGCTGACCGGGGTGAATGCCATCGCCCAATGGCAAACGGTCAATCCGCTGCCGACCGGGCAAAGTTTATACGGCCAATGCTTTACGGATGAAAACACCGGGTACCTGGTTGGTTACAACGGGGTTATCTTTAAAACTGTGGATGGTGGCGACAGTTGGAAAAGCAAGGAATCAGCAACCACCGAAGTGCTCTGCAGTGTCTCCTTCCCCGATGCACTCAACGGCTACGCAGCCGGCGAGCACGGAACCATCGTAAAAACGACCGATGGCGGGAATACCTGGGTTTCGCTTAACACGGGTTCATACGTCGATCTTTCATCCATATGTTTTACGGATGCAACTACCGGTTATGCAGCCGGGTTTGGAGGGACCATCCTGAAAACCACCGACGGGGGCGTCACCTGGCTGTCCAAACAGGCCGGGACCACGCGGTGGCTCCGTTCCGTTTGCTTTCCTACCGCGTCGACTGGCTATGCAGTGGGCGACAGCGGAACCATCCTCAAGACCGTCAACGGAGGAAACAGCTGGAATCTGCTCTCTTCCAACACCACGCATCGCCTGTATTCTGTTGACTTTGTGGATGAAATCCGGGGATTTGCAGTGGGGGGCACCGAGGCGGCCGCATTGCAGGGGGTCATCCTCCGGACCACGGATGGCGGGCAGTCGTGGGGAATCTATCCAACGTCATTCAACCAGGTACTGACATCGGTCTCCTTTCCTTCTGCAAATACCGCTTATGCCGTCGGTTTCAACGGTAAAATGGTCAGAACCACCGATGCTGGAGTGACCTGGAATGCCGTTTCCACCGGGAATCCGAATCAGTTGAACTCAGTCTTATTCACCAGCGCATCAAACGGCAGGATTATTGGCAATGACGGTACCATAATCTATACAGCCAACGGCGGAGATGCATGGACACGGCAAGGAGCTGTCACCGCAAAGGGACTCCGGGATCTCTGCTTCCCCACTCCATCGGTGGGGTATACCGCCGGCCTTTCGGGAACCATTCTTAAAACGACCGATGGCGGAAACAGCTGGAACCGCCTGGAGTCGGGCACTCCGGCCGACTTCTTTGCCATCGATTTCCCGGAACCGGGCGTTGGGTATGTTACAGGCTGGAGTGGCAGGATCTTAAAAACCACCGACGGAGGATTAACGTGGGTCTCATTGCCCGTTGGGCCTCAGCCGCCCCTGTTTTGCGTCCGTTTCCAGGATGTTAACACCGGTTATGCCGCCGGGATGAATGGAGTCATCCTGAAGACCACGAATGGAGGGACGAGCTGGACCCCACTGGCCACCGGGGTCACGGAATGGATCTTCACCCTCTGTTTCCCTGATCCGGCCACCGGGTATGCCTTTACCTATGATGGATCGGTACTAAAGACGACCGATAGCGGCGTAACCTGGAGCAAGATCTACGCTTCCGAAGACCTGAGCCTGATCTCGGCAGATTTCACCGATACCGCCACCGGTTGTGCGGTGGGCACCAACGGTACCATCCTCAGGACCACCGACGGAGGTGCGACCTGGACCAGCATACCATCGGGAACCAATTACAGGCTGATGGATGTGCAGTTCCTGGATGACGACCGGGGTTTTATCTCGGGTGATCACGGAATGATCTTAAAGACTGTGAACGGAGGACTATCCTGGTCAAGCCAGAACTCAGGAACCAGCTATGATCTTCCGGCTGTTTGTTTTTATGATGCCAACCACGGATGTGCCGTGGGTGACTTTGGCACGATCCTGACCGGGCTGGATTACGGGGTCGGCAATTACGAGAATGCGCAACAGGCCGGTCTTTTCATCTTCCCCAATCCTGCCACTGATTGGGTATCCATCGGAGCCCCGGATGCATCCGTTTCATTCCCGGCTGAAGTATCCATTTTCGGGATCGACGGGAAGGAAGTGATCCGATGGGAAACCAGTAAAAGGACCGTTAAAACCGATGTCCGGACATTACCCCCCGGGCTTTATTTCGTTCGATACCGGGCTGATGACAGGGCCTTTACGGGAAAATTCGTCAGGCCTTGAATCGGATCCGTGCCCGGCAGTTCAGGATGATTTTGAACACGGGAGAATTCCGGCATGTTGGAACAAGCATCAGACCAAGCATCAACGACTGAATCAAAACAAGACAAAATGAAATAATAATTCCCCTTGCCATGAAAAAGAACATCATCGCTATAATGCCCGGCCTCCTCGTGGTTCTTCTGTTGATGCCGGCATCCGCCCTAACGCAAGTCTTAAACAACGCCGCTGACAAGATTATCGTGAAATTCATTGAACCGATTGATCCGGTTATTTCCAGGAACAGTGACCAGGTCATCCGGTTTAACCTTCCGGAGGTAGATGAATTGAATACCCGGTATGGTTGTCAGGAAGCACGCAGGCTGCTCCAGGGGCCGAAGAGTATGAACCGGTCCCGAATCTGGTTACTGAGGTTCAGGGGCGCACCCGATATTGCCACATTAATCCGTGAATACCAGGCAACCGGCCATTTCCGTTATGTAGAACCTGACTGGACCGGCACGTTGGCCGGGACCCATTCACCGGATGATCCACCCAGCGACCTCTATTTTTACCGCCAATGGTCTTTGTTTAACGACGGGACCTTCCCATACATGCCCGCCAAAATCGGGGCGGATATCGACATGCTGCCGGCGTGGGAGATTGAAGAAGGCGACTCCGCCCTCATAGCCGGCATCCTCGACACCGGGTGCAAACTGGATCATCCCGAGTTTTCAGGCAGGATCTGGACAAACGATGGCGAAATTCCGGGTAACGGGATCGATGATGACAACAATGGTTTCATTGACGACGTGCATGGGTGGAACTTCGCCTATGGGAACAATGATCCTACCGACGACAACGGGCACGGGACCTGTGTTGCCGGTGTCCTGGGTGCGAATGGAAACAACGGGATGGGTTACGCCGGCGTGAACTGGCACTGCAAGCTGCTGAATATGAAAGTGCAGGACAATATGGGCTACGGCTATTACTCCGCCTGGATCGATGCCATTCACTACTGCGTTGAAAACGGTGCCAGGGTGCTGAACATGTCGCTCGGCGGAACCCAGAACTCAAATGCGCTGCACGATGCCATCGATTATGCCTTGTCGCACAACGTGGCCATCGTGGCGGCCATGGGGAACAACAACACGGTTTTGCCGTTGTATCCGGCCGCATACCCGGGTGTGATCGCAGCCGGGTCAACCGATCCCGACGACACCCGGTCCTTGCCATTTGTTGGTGGAGAGGCAGGCAGCAATTATGGTCAGCACATCTCGGTGGTCGCCCCCGGAAACTATATTTTCGGCCTCGATTACCTCCATGACTATGAATATTACTGGGCGTGGTCAGGTACCTCGTTTGCCACGCCGCATATTGCCGGGGTAGCCTCCCTCCTGTTCTCCCAGGATCCAGGCAGGACGCCCGCCGCGGTCAAGTCCATCATGGAAAATACCGCCGATGACCTGGTGGGCAATCCCTACGAAGATACACCGGGCTGGGACCAGTATTATGGCTATGGACGGCTCAATGCCTTCCAGGCTTTATCGGGGGATAAATCGTTAAGGATGCATGCGTTGGCTGTGGAGCCGATACTCATCTTCCCAAACCCAACCAGCGGACCCGTGACCATCACACAAAGGACTTCTTCACCCGGATTGCCTTCCGAGATCATCATCACCGACATCCTGGGCAGGGAACATTCCCGAACACCTGCGTCTACCGCGTCAACGCACCTAAACCTGGGTTCTGAGCCCGCGGGGATCTACCAGGTGACCGTTACCGACGGTAAAAAGATCTGGAGGGGGAACGTGGCAGTGGTCAGGTAATGCCCGTCCAGCTTAGTCCGCTGGTCTGTATAGTCGGCGACGGGGAGGCAACAGGAGTGACACCGGAGATCGTTGCAATACGATGGGCATACCCGATCCTGTCGTCCTCGTTGTTAACGGTCCCTGGAAACTGGCCACCCAAAAATCCGCGGTATTTCAAAAAAAATCGGACCTTTGTATAAAAGTTTCGATCATGCCCGGCTTTCTCTTTCACGACATCATATTCGGCCCTGTGCGCAGCAGGCGCCTCGGCCTTTCATTAGGCATCAACCTGCTGCCCACCCATACAAAACTTTGCTCCTTCAATTGCATCTATTGTGAATGCGGCTGGACCCCGGAACAGACAGGAGATCATCATCTGCCATCCAGGGAGGAGATCGCCTCATTCCTTGAAATGCGCCTTCGCGAACTGGCTGCTGAATCCTACTTTCCTGACGCGCTGACCTACGCCGGCAATGGCGAACCAACGCTCCATCCCGACTTTGAAGGGATCGTGGATGACACCATCGCACTGCGCGACCGCTACACCCCCGGGTCAAAAGTCTCCGTGCTTTCAAATTCAAGCAGGATCCATAAAGAAGATGTATTCCGCGCCCTGCTTAAACTCGATAACAACATTTTAAAGCTGGATGCGGGCAGTCCCGAAATGTTCCGGTTGATCAACCAGCCCGCTGCCTCGGTCGACTTTGAACAGATGATCGGCAACCTTTGCAGGTTCAACGGAAAACTGATCATTCAAAGCCTGTTCCTGAGGGGTAGCTACAACGGCCAAAAGGTCGACAATACCATGCCGGAAGAGGTAGACCTGTGGATCGGCCATCTGTTGAAGATACGCCCACAACTGGTTATGATCTACCCCATCGCCCGCGAAACGCCGGCACACGACCTGGAAAAGATCCCGCTGGATGAGTTGAACCACATCGCCGCACAAGTCGAAGCCGCTGGGATCAGGGCACAGGTATATCCGTGACGCGGGACGCGTGACTGGTGACGAAATCGTGACGCGTGACGCGTGACAGGGGATAAAATCGTGACGGGTGACGAAATCGTGACAGGTGACGCGTGACTGGTGACGGGAAAAGGATTGACTGAATGATTGAATGATTGATTGATTGATTGATTGGCTGAATCTTTTCCCTATTGCCTATTGCCTAATGCCTATTACCTGATTTTGAATTTTGACATTTGAACTTTGAATTTTGACTTCCCATGGACGGTCTCTATTACCCGGCAAAAATCTGGCTGGCCTTTGGTGAGGCGGTGAACGGAAATACCGAAATCACCGGCTGGCTGCTGAAAAACAGCTACCCTGAAGTGGCAGCCCTGGCGCATGCCATCAGGGGAAGCGAGGAGGCCACCACGTGGCTGTTTGCCAATAAATTCTTCCATCTTGCAGCACTCGATGCCGCCATCGATGAGAACATGCAGGCCTATGAATGGCTAAACCGGCACAACCATCCATTCCTGATCGTATTTGCCGATGCCTGCCGGGGAAAAGAAGCAGCCATCCGCTGGTTCCTGCAGAATAACCTGGAGACTTTTGTCGTCATCGCGAAAAGAATCAAGTACCTGCGCGACAACACGACATTCGATTATCACAAGAAGCATTTCTAGTGAATTCAGCACAGCTCAAAGGGCGCTGATAACCTGACCCTGCTGTTCCTGACTGCTGAACACAATGGCGAGGTCGCCATCAATGCCTGATTAACCGCACTTGGAATACCCGCAGCTCTTGCACACCAGGCATCCTTCCTGGTAAACCAGGCCGTTCTGGTCGTTGCACTTGGGACAGGCATGTTCGGCTGCCTTCGTGCCATCGGGGATGAACTTCTTTAGCGCCCGCTCCACGCCGTTCTTCCAGGTGTTGATCGAGTCAACCTCGAAATGGAGCTTCGAAATGATGTTGACAACAAAGGGGAGCGGCATCCCGTGACGCAGAATTCCTGAGATCAGCTTGGCATAATTCCAGTACTCCTTGTTGAATGACCGCGACAAACCTTCGATGGTAATCTTGTAACCCTGGCGGTCCTGGAACTGGAAATCGTAGCGCGACGAAACGCCGTCGGGCCGCGACTTCACGATCCACCCTTTCTGCACCCACGAAGGAATCCAGAAATCTTCGGCCACCCCGGTGAATATTTCGTATGGTCTACCGTTGAGAATACCCACCACGGCCACCCATTTTTCATGGTCATTCTGGAATCGCACGATGTCGGCTTCCAGACGGTCGGGCCTGTGCGGGGCACGGGTTTCGCGGAATTCGTCGGCATCTTCCTTCTTCTTCTCCTTCTTATCATTGTTCACGAGTACCCCCGCCCTGGAGCCATCGCGGTAAACGGTCATCCCTTTGCATCCAACTTTCCAGGCGGTTTCATAAATGGTGCCGATAAGCTCCTCCTTAGTGTCGTTGGGAACATTCACCGTAACACTGATCGAATGGTCGACCCATTTCTGGACCGCCCCTTGCATCTTCACCTTGGCAACCCAGTCGACATCGTTGGCGGTCGCTTTGAAGAAGGGCGACTTGCGGATGATGTTCTTCAGGTCCTTCTCATCCATCCGCGACACTTCGTCAACATCGTAACCGTTAACAGTCAGCCAGGTTACGAATTTATGATGAAAGACGTTATACTCCTCCCAGGTATCTCCGACCTCGTCCTTGAAAGTGATCCTCACATTCTTGTCGTTGGGATTCACTTTCCTGCGCCGTTTGTACGAAACCGCGAAGACCGGCTCAAGCCCCGAGGTGGTCTGGGTAAGGATGCTCACCGATCCGGTGGGAGCAATGGTTAACATGGCCACATTCCTGCGGCCGTATTTCGCCATATCCTCATACACATCGGGCGCCGCCTCTTTCATCCGCATGATGAAGGGATTGTTCTTCTCTCTTTCAGTGGTATAAAGAGGAAAAGGTCCCCTTTCTCGGGCCATAGTAACTGACGAACGGTAGGCTTCGATGGTCAGTATCTTGTGAACCTCCACCGAGAAATCGGTGGCTTCATCCGATCCGTAACGGGTGCCCAGCGCAGCCAGCATGTCACCTTCGGCGGTGATGCCAAAACCGGTGCGCCTTCCCTGGATAGCCTTCTTCTTGATATTCAGCCACATATTGCGTTCGCGCGCCTTGATCTCTTCATTCTCGGGATCCGAATCGATCTTTGCCAGGATCCGGTCGATCTTTTCCAGCTCGAGGTCGATAATGTCGTCCATGATCCGCTGGGCCTTGTGAACATGCTTGATAAAGAGCGCCGAATCAAAACTTGCCTCGGCGGTAAAGGGTCTGTCAACGTAATTGTAAAGGTTGATGGCCAGCAGGCGGCAACTGTCGTAGGTGCACAGTGGGATTTCACCGCAGGGATTGGTGGAAACGGTGCGGAATCCCAGGTCGGCATAACAATCGGGGATCGACTCTCGGATGATGGTATCCCAGAAAAGGATGCCCGGCTCGGCCGATTTCCAGGCGTTATGTACGATCTTGCTCCATAGATCACGCGCCCTGATCGGCTTCTTAACGGCGGGATCATCCGAATCGATGGGATAATGCTGTACATACTCACCGTCATTGATCACCGCCTGCATGAATTCGTCGGTAATCTTCACCGAGATGTTGGCGCCGGTCACCTTGCCCGCCTCCAGTTTGGCATCAATGAAGTGTTCGGCATCGGGATGCACCACCGAAATGCTGAGCATCAGCGCTCCCCGTCGGCCCTCCTGGGCCACCTCCCGGGTCGAATTCGAATAACGCTCCATGAAGGGAACAATGCCTGTCGAAGTGAGCGCCGAATTCTTTACCATGCTGTTCTTTGGCCTGATGTGCGAAAGGTCGTGACCAACCCCCCCACGGCGTTTCATCAACTGAACCTGCTCCTCGTCGGTCTTCATGATGGCGCCGTACGAATCCGACGGGCCTTCATTGCCGATCACGAAACAGTTCGACAACGACCCGATCTGGAAATCATTACCGATCCCGGCCATCGGACTACCCTGCGGCACAATGTACCGGAAATCGCGCATGAGTTCGAAGAGCTCTTCCTCGCTCATGGGATTGGGATACTTCTTCTCAATCCTCGCAATCTCCCGGGCAATCCTGCGATGCATGTCATCGGGGGTAAGCTCGAAAAACTGGCCGTCAGAATTTTTCAGGGCATATTTGTTGGCCCATACATTGGCAGCCAGGCTGTCACCCTTGAAATATTCGGTCGACTTTGCAATTACTTCATCATAGGTATATACCGGACGGTCTTTCTCCGTTGTGTTCATCTCCTTCATTTCGTATTCTTCAATCGCAATTTTCGGCCGGATCCTTTTGGCAAGAACCGATTGATAATAATCGGTTTTCGAATCCGTTTCTGTGACTGTAACCGGATTTTTTTCCATGCAAGAACAGGGTTACGTGATTAATTGCTACTTTTATAAAATCTTGATTATGAATTCTTCCTGAAAAAAAAGCTGGAAGAAATTTGGAAGAGCAATTTACAACGAAGTCTGGCGTAACCTCAATTTAGTTATTAACACGGCAAGTGTCTGTCCGGTTAATTTGCTGACTTAAAAAAACATATACCTTAATAATTCAGGGATCAGGCTTCAATGCTGGATTTTCAGTTACCTATGACGGCCAGTGCAGTTTTTTTCCAAAACCGAGACGGTTGTCAGTGAATTTCAGAACCGAAGGAACGAGCAGCCAGAGATGCAGTTCAGGAGCCAGGCGGGCTATGGGAAACCTTTTATAATAAACTTTTGTATACCTCGACACCTGATCGGTCGAGACCTTTGAAAGGAGCCCCTGAAACTGAATCCCCCTAATCTTCCCGACCAGCCTTGTTTCAAGCGCAATCGCCCCTGCCACCAGGTTCTGCCCCCCTTCTTCCACATCCCGGATGTGACGGGTCTCAGGGCCTGAAGTGAATAAAAACCGGTTCTCATCCTGCAGGTAAACATAATAACAGGTGGCGCACCAGGGAACGTTATCCCTGCAAACGGCCAGGGTGAGAATATGGTGATCGAGAATGAACTCAACCATTCGCTGATCGGGTGATTCCATCATTAAAAATCAAGACTTAAGGAAAAATAAAAAACCGGCTTCCTGATCCGCCCATCTTCCACTCCCCAGGCCAGGTCACCCCTGAGAAAATAACCGAACAGCCGGGTACGGGCGCCGAACCCGAACCCCTCCACAATGGGATCCTTGATCATCTCCACCTTGATGAATAAAGGATTCCTGTAAATGTACCGGGTAAAAAGCTGGTTATCTTCCGACCAGGGCGAGGTGCCGGTCCACGCCGTGCCGACATCCCCGAAAGCCACGATCTGGAAATTGTTGATAAAGTCGCTCCTTATCGGTCGGTTGAAGAGATAACGAAATACCGGCCACCTTATCTCGGTATTGAAAACAAAGAAGCTGTTCCCGTTGCGGATATTCTGACTGAACCCGCGCATGTTGGTGGCAAGCGTCTGGAAGGCATAATTCTGGTCAAAGGCAACCGGAGTGTTGGCATCGAACGAGGGTATCAACCAGTTGTCGACACCGCCCAGGTAATACAGCAGTTTGTTGCTGCCCCACGAAGTGCTGATGGCGAAACGGTTCGCCCATATCAGCATCCGGTGCAACCGCTGGTAGTTCCTGAAATCGGCACCCACCACGGTCACGTTGTTCCCACGGCTGTTCACCATCTGGTAATACTCCCCGAAGATCTTGTAACGGGTTCCCTTGAAGAGATTGACGCCGAGACTCCTGGTGTTATCGTAGGTCAGCTCTCCCTTTATGCTTCCCCATACATTGTGAATGTCAGGCTGTTCCAGATTCACCGGATCGGTCGAAAGATAAACGGCCCTATCGTACCTTACCGATGCCGTTCCTTTGATGTTCAAAACAGGGTTGAACGGGTAGGTGGCCACATAGTATAATTCATGTATCCGGTGCCGGATCAGCGAATAATAACCCGTCTCCTCCACCGATTTGCGGTGAAATACGATCTGGTGGTCGAGCCGTCTCTTGTAATTTCCATAACTGAACAGGTATTCGTTATTGATGAGGCTGATGTTTAACCGCACCCCGCCACTGATCCTGTGATCCTCCATCAGGTCGGTGACCCCGATCATAAAGAGCGCATTCAGACCGGGATTCACGAATACCGGGGTAGCGCTTCCCGTGAATGGCTGGTAGGCAAAGTTCAGGTAGGTAAAATCGATCTGGGTGACCATCTGGTCGATATAATATTCCACATTGTAATTCAGCTGTTTGGCATTCCGGTATTTGTTGGCAGTATCCTTGGAAGCCTCACCTCCCTTGCGTGGTTGCGGGAAAAATATCTGGTACCGGTTAAGAAGTGTACGTCCGGTGCTGTCATCAGTCAGCTCCTCCAGGGTAAAGGTGCTGTCGCGGCCAACCCCGCTCGTATCAAGCTGTGCCATGATCTGGTTGACCACATCGCTCCGTCTTACAATATAAAAATGTCTTTTGCCCGATGTACGGAATGGTTCAGCCAGCTTAAGCGGTTGTTCTGGTACTGAATCCTGAATGATAATACCCGGTGCAGGAACAGCCGCAGGTTTCATTGGCCTCACCGGGGGGAGGTCAACCTTCTGAACATGTTTCGGCCTCACCAGGTCGTCGGTGAACATCCGGTAATTGCCACCGGTGAAAATAATCTCGCCCATCCGTCCGGCCTTGACCGAGACATCCTGCTCAAGGATATTCCGGTTGTAATTCGTCACAGGGAAGGTAGTGGTGAAATACCTGTAATGGGTCGTGGTGTCAATATAGGCAATGGTGCTGTCGTACCTCCCCAGGTAACGCGAAATAATGCCCGACTGATCGCTGAGGAAGGTGAAATAATTCTCTCCGTATGGCATGGGCTGGATCTCATGCACCCCTGCAGTGGCGGTCAAACGCTGAAGAGTGGGTCGCCGGGCGGCGTAATGGTATATGAAGAGATCGTGGTCGTACCGCAATGAGTCGATCCGGTAAGGTTCATTGAAACGGATGGTGTCGCCAGGGCGGTTGGAGGAAAAAATAATGTCAGCCGAATGATTGAAAAACCTGGGATTCAGATCATTGTAAATATCTTTGGTGATCTGTTCGTGAGATCCGGATGCGATGTTGTAAACAAATATGTCCGACTGCCCTTGCTGCACTGCCGACATTACCAGGCGGGTCCCGTCATCGGAATAGGAGATGTCGAGCACCTTCTGGAAATTGACGAGCAACTGGTACTCCTTCGACTTGTCTTCGAGGCTGTAAAATCCCAGCCACACGCCGCCCTTTCGTTCAATGATATAAGCCAGGGCCCTGCCCGACGGATGCCATGCCAGCAGGGGATAACTGTAATCGGGGCGGTCGGCCAGGCGGTATCCGCCCCTGTACACCCGCTTCTTTTTCCCGGTTTCGGCATCCTGTATGAATATTTTATAGATGCCCAGGTTGTGTACGGCATACGCTATCTTCTCACCCGCCGGATCGATCTTCAGAGAGTGATAGACCCGGTCGGGCTTGTTTCGTTTATTCACCGGCGTACCCTGCCTTTGCATCCTCACCGAATCTTGGTAAGCATAATGCTGGCGGTAATAATTCATCCATTCCTGCAAAAGGTTTGCAAAACTGATACCCAGCACAGCCTGGAACCCCTTCTCCACATTCCTGCTCAGCCGCGCCATATATACAATATTGGGGATGGTCTGGGCCCCGTAATTCTTTTCCACATAATTCCACAGGCTGTGACCGGCATTCGTGGCATCCATCCCGCTGAGGCTGTTGAATTTGTCGTACTTCCGGCTCACGATGGCGTCATGTACATAGTTCTCGATGTCGGCATCCCATTTCCGCGAGATAAAGGATATCAGTCCGTAAAGATACCAGTCGGGAACCGTGAACAAGGCGGTATTCTTGATCTGCGACCCGATACCGGTGCCGTAGATCATGTTGTTGAGGATCACCTGGGCAATTCCTGCTCTGATCTGCTGGTCGAAATGTTCGTAATTGCCGTCGAAAAATAGCAACACCCGTCCGCCGATGATCCTCGTCACTCCGCCGGTGTTATAATACTCCCAGTCGCCAAACAGGCCGATATTGCTCTGCTTCAGGTCCGACAACGAATTGAAGATGATGAACTGCACCTTCTCCTCAAGGTTCGATTGCAGCGACAATTCAATCTCCCGGATATGCTTGTCGGCATATTCGGCCGTGTACAGGGCCAGTTCACGGCCATTCAGATAATAATAGGTGTCGAATTTGTCGAACCTGAAGTGAAGCCATAGAAAATTGTTGTACTGTACCCGGCTTTTCCCGAACGTGAGCTGCGAACCATTGTAAAACTGAGCAAATGAGGGGACATTGAAGAGCAGCATCAAAAAAAATCCTGCAACTATCCATTTTCTGATATGCAGCAACCCCGTGCGGTTCGTCATGGTTCGTTTAGAAAAGCTGGAAAAAATGACGCCGTAAAAGTAAAGAAAATAAGGGTACGGTAGAAATATCTATTTTTGCAGGGCCGTGTCAGGTGGGTCAGTTAGCCAGGAATAGGCTGCCGGCTCCTGAACCGGTGCACGCTCAGAAATACCCGCCTATGATAAGCATTAAAAGATTCACCTTCAACACCTTCATGGTCAACACCTATCTTTTGTGGGATGAAACCAAACAGTGCATTGTGATCGATGCAGCTTGTTACGACCCGGGAGAACAGGCCGAACTGGCCGCTTTCATCCGCAACGAGGGATTGATCCTGAAAAGGAACCTCAACACGCACTGCCACATCGACCACGTGCTTGGTAACGGATTTATCCACCATGAATTTGGCATCGCTCCCGAATACCATGCCGGTTCCGTTCCCTTTTTCGAGACTGCCCTTGAGATAGGGTACTCCTTTGGTTTCCGCATCGACTCAATCCCATCACCCGCCCGGTTCCTGGCCGACGGGGAAACGGTTTCATGGGGGAATTCAACGCTCACGGTGCTGTACACCCCCGGTCACGCCGAAGGAAGTGTCTGTTTTTACAGTGCCGGCGATGGATTCGTCATTACAGGCGATGTCCTTTTCAAAGATACCATTGGCAGGACTGACCTGCCGTCGGGCGACTTCGACCAGCTGATGAACAGTATCAGGACCAGGCTCTTCACCCTGCCCCCCGAAACCATTGTTTATCCGGGTCACGGTCCCGAAACGACCATCGGTTACGAGATGGCCAACAACCCCTTCATCCGGTGAAACCTGCCGTCAGAAAAGTCCTCATCATCCGCCTGAGTTCCATTGGCGATATTGTTCTCACCACACCGGTGGTACGGTGCATCCGGAAGCAATTCCCCTCTGCCGAGATTCACTACCTTACCAAAAGCCGGTATGCCATGCTTATCGAAGCCAATCCTTACATCGACAGGATCTGGCGGTTTAATGATAATCTCGGTGAACTGATCGCGCTGCTGAAAAAAGAAAAGTTCAGTTTCATCGTCGACCTGCACCGGAACCTCCGGTCGCACTACCTGCGGTTAATGATCGCGGCACCGGGGGCAACCTTTCCCAAACTGAATCTTCTGAAATGGCTGATCGTTAACCTGAAGATCAACCGGCTGCCGGAGGTACACATCGTCGACCGTTACTTCAGGGCCTGCGCTCCCCTCAGAGTAAAAAACGACGGCCAGGGGCTCGATTACTTTATCCCGGCGGGCAGCGAAGTAAAACCTGAAGAACTGCCTCCCGCTCACCGCGAAGGCTTTGTTGCTGTGGTTACAGGAGGAAAACATGGTACCAAGATCTTTCCGGCCGGCAAGATCATTGAAGTGTGCCGGGAACTTAAACGCCCCGTTGTCATCCTCGGCGGACCCGAAGACCGCCACCGTGGCGAGGAGGTTGCAGCTTCCCTTGGACCCATGATCTTCAACGCATGCGGCAAATTCGACCTGAACCAGTCTGCATCATTGATCCGGCAATCACTCGCAGTGCTCACGAACGACACCGGACTGATGCACATAGCAGCCGCCTTCCGTAAACCCATCGTGTCGGTATGGGGAAATACCATACCGGCGTTCGGAATGTACCCGTATATGCCCGGAAAATCCGCCGGTTCTTACCTTGCCGAAGTCAGCGGCCTTGGCTGCCGGCCATGCAGCAAACTGGGATATGAACGGTGTCCCAGGCAACACTTTCGCTGCATGAATGATATCGGCAGCCATGAAATCGCCATTACGCTTCAACGGATGATAAACAAGCAAACAGGCTGATGACATTCACCGATACCCATAACCACTGTTATGCCGGGGAGTTCGACGCCGACCGTCCGGCAATGATCCGGCGGGCCATTGATGCTGGCGTGTCATACATGTTCCTGCCGGCCATCGATTCGGGGCATACCGACAGGCTACTCGAAATGGCAGGAAATTATCCGCAACATTGTTTTCCGATGATGGGGCTGCATCCGACCTCGGTCAGGGAGAATTACCCTGAAGAGCTGGCTCACGTGGAAGAAATGCTTGCAAAACCAGGTGTTATTTTTTACGCCATCGGCGAGATCGGCATTGATCTTTACTGGGACCGGACCTTTGAACAACAGCAGGTGGAGGTCTTCAGGCGACAGCTCAAACTTGCGGTTGAATACGACCTTCCGGTGGTCATCCACACCCGGAATTCGATGGATATCGCCCTGCAGATCGTCAGCGAGTGGCCGGGAAATCCGCTCCGGGGTATTTTTCATTGCTTCAGCGGCAATGCGGTTCAGGCAGCACAGGCCATCAGGCTGGGGTTTAAGCTGGGCATCGGGGGGGTTATCACCTACAGGAATTCCGGGCTCCAGAAGGTGGTCGAACACACCCCGGTCGAACATCTTGTCCTCGAAACCGATGCACCGTGGCTTCCCCCGGTTCCCCACCGGGGCGAAAGGAACGAACCTTCCTATATCCCGCTCATAGCTCAGAAGATCGCGGAAATTAAAAACCTATCTCTGGAGACGGTCGCAGAGATCACAACAAATAATGCTGTTGACCTTTTCAGGATCGACCGGTAACTTTCTATAAAAGGTCCGGAATCCTTGCGATCACACCCTCGTGGTCATTGACGGGCGAATTGACCAGCTTCGATATGGGCCAGGCCTCCATCAGTTCTGCGGGAAATGGTTGCAGCAGTCCGGTCAGGTTGTCGTCAGGACCGGCCTGTATCCAGCGCGATTCCTCGCTGCGTGGCAGAATTACAGGCATGCGGTCGTGAATGGCAGCCATCAGTCTGTTGGGAACGGTGGTGAGGATGGTGAAAGAATGTACAGGTATACCCCCGGGGTCGTTCCACGTATCCCACAACCCGGCAAATGCAAACGGATCGCCGCTTTTCAGCCGGATGTTATAAGGGGTCTTTTCACTGTTGCGCTTCCACTCATAAAAGCCGGTTGCCGGCACAAGGCATCTCCTGCTCCTGAAGGAATTACGAAATGAGGGTTTTTCGGTCACGGTCTCCGCCCTGGCATTGATCATCTTGTTACCGATGGCAGCCTCTTTGGCCCAGGCGGGTATCAGCCCCCACCGGAAGAACTGAAGCGTTTCCGGTTCCCGGTTTGTGATCACCGCCAGATTCTGGGTCGGCGCACAGTTGTATCGCGCTTTGTATATGGCAGTTCTTACCCTGATCCCGAACCGCTCCTGGATCAGGGCATCCTCCATCACAAATGAAAAACGTCCGCACATAGATAAAAAATTTATGGTAAAGATACGTGTACTGATTTTTTTTTACTCTTTTGTTGAATTTACTGTTTTTTGTTATATTTTTGAGAAAAAAATTCAATGTCACCGGTCAAGCATCTAAATATTACCCTAACAGGCAAAGTACAGCAGGTCGGGTTCCGCTTCACTGCGATGGAGGTCGCCCACCGGCATGATATCAGGGGAATCGTTATGAACTCCGGCAGTAACATGGTCTACATTGAGGCAGAGGGCAAACCGGACGACCTTGATATGTTCCTTAAATGGTGTGCCCGGGGACCGCTCGGTGCAAGGGTCGACAAGGTGGAGGTGGCGGAAGCCGGGCTGAAGGATTATACCCGTTTTGATATAATGAGCCGGTCTGCTGCGCTCTAAGTTGTTCATGGCTCTGTGCAGCCTGCAACAATGATTACGATTTCACCTTTCACGGTCTTGCTCCTAAAGTGTGTTAACAGTTCCTCTATTGTTCCGCGCACAGTCTCTTCATGGATCTTGGAAATTTCCCTGCACACACAGGCTGCTCTTTCGGTACCGAAATATTCCGACATTTGTTCCAAAGTTCTGGTCAGCCGGTGCGGTGACTCGTAAAAAACCATCGTCCTCGGTTCATTCTGCAGCGAGAGCAACCTGGAGTGCCGGCCCTTCTTGTGGGGCAGGAATCCTTCGAAAATGAACCGTTCGCACGGGAGTCCTGAATCGACCAGCGCCGGTACGAAGGCGGTGGGTCCGGGCAGACATTCCACTGCTATTTCCGACCTGATGCATTCCCTCACCAGTAGGAATCCCGGATCGCTGATAGCCGGGGTTCCGGCATCGGAGACCAGGGCACAGGTTTCACCTGCAAGGATCCGGTCAACCACCCACCGCAGGGTTTTGTGCTCATTGAACTGGTGATGGGCCCAAAGCTTTTTTTCAATGTTATAGTGCCTGAGCAGGTTGCCGGTTGTCCGGGTGTCCTCGGCAAGAATAAAATCTGCCTCTTTCAACAACCGCAAGGCCCTGAAAGTTATGTCTTCAAGGTTACCCACCGGGGTGGGGACAACATATAGTTTCCCTGTGGCACTCATGTATTCATCACCAGTTTGAACCCGATACCGTGAACATTGATCAGCTCCACCCTCGGATCGTGCTTAAGATATTTCCTGAGTTTGACTATATATACATCCATGCTCCGGGCATTGAAATAACTATCGTCATTCCATATCTCCTTCAGCGCAGTCTTCCGGTCGAGCACCTCGTTGGGCCGCTGGCAAAGCAGTTTCAGCAGGCTGGCCTCCTTCGACGTGAGCTTCTGTTCCTTGTTACGGTAAGTGAGCGTCTGCCGGTTGTAGTCGAAGACATACCCCCCAAGCGAGAACACATTCTCCGACCCTCCCTGCTTTTCCCTGCCATCAGTCCTCCTGAGAATGGCCTGCATCCGCATCAGCAACTCCTCCATACTGAAAGGCTTGGTTAGATAATCATCGGCCCCGGCCTCAAAGCCCTTCAGCTTGTCTTCCTGCATCGACCGGGCTGTCAGAAAAAGCACCGGCACTTTCTTATCCAACGCACGGATCTCGCTTGCTGCCTCAAAACCATCCTTCACCGGCATCATAATATCCAGTATGCAAAAATCAAACTCTTTCATCTGGAACATGTCGACAGCCTCCTGCCCGTTGACAGCCATGGTGGTATTGTATCCTTTGGCCTCCAGGTAATTCTTCAGGATGTTGCCCAGGTTACGGTCATCCTCGGCAAGCAGCACCCTCACCTGTTCTTTCTCCATACATCATAAATTAGCAACAAGTTTTTACTCCGTGAGTATAAAAGGCAGGAACACCCTGAACCGTGAACCCTTGCCGACCTCGCTCTCCAGCGTGATCCTGCCCTTATGTTGATTGACAATCGCCTTCACATAACTGAGCCCCAGTCCGAAGCCCCTCACCTCGTGTATGTTCCCGGTCGGCACCCGATACAGTTTGTCAAAGATCTTCTTCTGTTCATGTTTGCCGATTCCGATCCCGTTGTCTTCGATGGTCATGACGATCCCGTTGCTTACGTTATCGGTCACAATCCTGATGAGGGGTTTCTTCGGGGTATATTTATTGGCATTGTCAAGCAGGTTATAAACCAGGTTGGTGATGTGCACACGGTCGCCTTCAATGGTGGTCATCCGGGCATTCAGATCGGTAACGATCACACCATCCTTGATCTCCACCTGTATCCGGATATTTTTAGCCACATCCCTGATGATTTCATGAAGATCAATGGTCTGTACATTCATTTTCAGATGACCCTTGTCGATAACCGCGGTTTGCAGGATCTTTTCCGACATCACGGCCAGACGCCTGTTCTCCTCCCTGATCATCTCCAGGTAACTATCGACCATCCCCTCCGTCCTCCGCAGATCCTTGTCGGTAAGTGCCTCGCACGCGAGACTGATGGTAGAGATCGGCGTTTTGAACTCATGGGTCATGTTGTTGATGAAATCGTTCTTCATCTCCGCGAAGCGTCGCTGCCTGAATACCGTGGCAATGGTGTAGGTGAACGAATACACGATGACAATGATGAGAATTATGGAAATCAACAGCATACCCCAGATCTCGGTGAGCAGGAACTGCTTCTCGTACGGAAAAAAGATCAACAGGTACTCCGGGCTTGAGTAAATATCGGCCTGGAAAAGTATAAAAGCATTTCCCTTTTCGATCAGCTCCTTCCTGTGATTGGGCGATTGTTCGATGATAAATTGCTGGTTCTCGGGTTTGTATACACAGAACACGAAACGGGTGTCTACCCCCCTGATATTCAATTCAAGCCTGATCATCGAATCAAGCTCTTCGCCTTTCAGGAAACTGTCTATCGGAAGATGCCGGGTAATCAGGATGTTCTGACCCTGGTTCATCAGCATCGATTTGGTCTTCTCAAGCCTCTCGACCTTGGCTACCACGCGGGCCATGGCCTCGTTGACACTCCGCCTGAAGTTGGCCTCCTTGATCGACGAAGCGCTCTGTATCCAGTATATCTGAATGACCATAAGCCCGATAAGGGCAATGGTCATGGCCACGATGGTAATAAGTATGATCCTGCGGTTCATCGTGACAAAAATACCGAAAATGCAGGTACCTGTTTAACAATTTTTAACGTATATTAATAAACCTTAACATTTTCCGCGATTATATCGCGCTATCTTTGCAATGCAAGTTTTCAAACCCGCTTCTTATATACGGGCCAGACGGATTTTAACCTGCAAAGGTTATCTATCGATTTCTGAAAATGTGTCGCCTGCGGCGGCACATTTTTTTTTGCAGGCAATGCCAATTCTGGTAACTTCGTAATCGAAAAAAATAAAGCCATGATACAACTGAAGATTGATACCAGTAAAACAAGTCCGTTTGTTGGTGAAAAATGCCTGCCCCGCTTCCAGGAAGAAATCAGCAAATGCCATCATGCCTTGGTGGCTGGCAATGGAAAAGGCAATGATTTTCTCGGGTGGAGAGACCTTCCGGTCATGATCGGCGGGGACCTGCTCCAAAGAATCATCAGCGATGCAGAAAAAATCAGGAAACAAGCCGAAATATTTGTTGTGATCGGCATCGGTGGCTCATACCTGGGAGCCCGCGCCGTGATCGACGCCCTGTCGGATCCGTTTGAACATGTGCACCATGCGAACACAGGTCCGCTGATCGTTTATGCGGGCGAAAATTTGAGCGAGGATTATCATGCACGACTGATGACCCTGCTCGATAAAAAAGATTATGCCGTCGCCGTCATTTCCAAGTCAGGCACCACCACCGAACCTGCCGTGGCCTTCAGGCTCATCCGCAACCACATCGAATCAAAATACGGTAAAGAGGGGGCCCGCCAAAGAATCTACGCCGTTACCGATGCCCGCCGGGGAGCGCTGAAGACCCTTGCCGATACCGAGGGTTATTCCACCTACGTGATCCCCGATGATGTCGGTGGCAGGTATTCTGTTCTTACCCCGGTCGGACTGCTGCCGATCGCCGTGGCAGGCTTCGACATCCGGTCGCTGATCGAAGGCGCGCGCGCCATGCGCGAAGTCGCCATGTCAACGGACGACTGTGAGAAAAATCCCTGTACCCTCTATGCAGCCGTAAGGAATATCCTTTACCGCAACGGCAAATTCGTCGAGATCATGGTCTCATACGAACCCGGGATGCTCTATTTCATCGAATGGTGGAAACAGCTTTACGGCGAAAGTGAAGGCAAAGAAAAGATGGGGATCTTTCCTGCAGGTGTCACCTTTACCAGCGATCTTCATTCTATGGGACAGTACATCCAGGAGGGTTCCCGCATTCTCTTCGAAACCGTTGTCTCGGTAAGCAATCCCAGGCATGAACTGACCATCCCGGTGGATCCTGAAAATCTCGACGGACTTAATTTCCTCTCTGGAAAACGGATGAGTGAAGTAAACCTGCAGGCTGAGCTCGGAACCTTGCTGGCCCATGTCGACGGCGGAGTTCCCAACATCCGGATATCCATCCCGGCCATCAATGAACGCAGCCTCGGCGAACTGATCTATTTTTACGAATTTTCCTGCGCAATAAGCGGATATGCCCTGGGGGTCAACCCGTTCGATCAGCCGGGTGTGGAAGCATACAAGAAAAATATGTTCGCCCTTCTCGGAAAACCTGGGTTCGAAAAAGAGACGGAAATTTTACGCGGAAGGCTTTGATCTAAGCAGGGATATCCCCCTCTGTCTTTTTTCCCAGGACCAGCTGTTCAATAACCACGGGGAAATGCCGGTACTCGAGCTGGTGTATCCTGCCGGCCAGCGTCTCAGCGGTGTCTCCCTGCAATACGGGGCAACGGGCCTGAAAAACAACGGATCCTTCGTCGTACCGTTCATTCACATGGTGGATGGTAATTCCTGATTCATGGTCGCCTGAATCAAGAACGGCCTGGTGAACTTTCATTCCGTACATCCCCTTTCCTCCGTATCTGGGAAGGAGTGCCGGATGGATATTGACGATACGCCCTGCGAAATGATGCAGAATATTGGCAGGTACCAGCCAGAGAAACCCTGCCAGGATAATGTAGCTTACATTCTGCACCGTCAGCAGGTCAAGCACATAATCGGTATCGTATAACTCCTCACGCGAAAACACCACGTGGGGTATGTGAAGTTTTTGTGCCCTTTCGAGGACTAACGCGCCTGGATTGTTACTTAATATCAGGTCAACCCTGATCCGGGGATGATCCCTGAAATACTCGGCGATACGCTGTGCGTTGGTTCCGCTCCCGGAGGCGAAGATGGCAAGTCGGTGCATGATGGGCGTGTTGATGATCTGTTATGGGCCTGGCAAGATACAAAAAGTAAATGACAGGCAGATAGTCATTTCTGAACATTGCTTACCCATACAAGCCGAACTGTTAAAAATTCTTAAATTTTATTGCTGAGATAAAATATATTCTTTTCTTTGCATTCCGTTTAACCAAAAAAGAAATTTAACATGTCTGACATTGCAGCAAAAGTAAAAGCTATCATCGTTGATAAGCTTGGCGTTGACGAAAGTGAAGTTACCAACGAAGCCAGCTTCACCAATGATCTTGGTGCTGATTCTCTTGATACGGTCGAACTGATCATGGAATTCGAAAAGGAATTCGACATTGCCATCCCCGACGATCAGGCCGAAAAAATCAGTACTGTTGGAGAAGCCATTGCTTACATCGAGAACAACACCAAATAAGTACGCCTCATCAATGGTGAAGCCCTTATTGGAAGTTTTCACAAAAAATTTTTAGCTTAATTTAACCCCGCCCCCGGCGGGGTTATCCGTTAAACGATGAACCTAAATCTATAGCACGTGGAATTAAGGCGAGTTGTCATTACCGGTCTGGGGGCACTTACCCCGATTGGTAACTCACACCAGGAGTACTGGAAAAACCTGATAAGCGGGGCCAATGGCGCAGGACCCATCACCCGTTTCGATGCCTCACGTTTCAAATCACAGTTTGCCTGTGAGGTTAAAAACTTTAACCCCGAAAATTATTTCGACCGCAAAGAGGTCAGGAAATACGACCGTTGTTCGCATTTCGGGATTGTTTGTGCCGATGAAGCCGTTAAGGACGCAGGTTTCGATCCGGCTGCAATAAATTACGATAAAGTAGGCGTGATCTGGGCCTCCGGCATAGGAGGCCTGGAGACCTTCCTGACCGAAGTTGCAGCCTATGCAACAGGTGATGGTACGCCCCGGTTCAACCCCTTCTTTATTCCCAAAATGATCTCCGACATCACGGCCGGACATATTTCAATGAAACATGGCTTCAGGGGGCCCAATTTTGCCACGGTTTCCGCATGTGCCTCCTCCGCCAATGCCCTCGTTGACGCCTTCAACTATATCCGGCTTGGAAAAGCCGTTGCCATGGTTGCAGGCGGTTCCGAAGCTGCCATTACTCCGGTGGGCGTCGGCGGATTCAACGCCATGCACGCAATCTCCACCCGGAACGATGATCCTGCCACCGGGTCAAGGCCTTTCGACAAAGACCGAGACGGTTTTGTGATGGGCGAAGGAGCCGGTGCCCTGATCCTCGAAGATCTTGAACATGCCCTGGCAAGAGGCGCCAGGATCTACGGAGAATTCGTGGGAGGCGGCTTGTCAGCCGATGCCCACCATATGACCTCCCCTCACCCCGATGGACTCGGCGCCGTTCTTTCAATGCGTTCGGCCCTTGAAGACGCCGGGATCCCCCTGGAGATGATCGACCATATCAACACCCACGGCACTTCCACCCCTGCTGGCGATATCGCCGAACCCAAGGCCATTGTGACCCTCTTCGGCGACCATGCCTACAAGATCAGTATCAACTCGACCAAATCAATGACCGGTCACCTGCTGGGAGCCGCCGGCGCCATCGAAGCCATCGCAACCCTTTATGCTGTGATGAACGATGCTATTCCGCCTACCATAAACCACTTCACCGACGATCCCGACATCGCCCCGCTCGATTTCACTTTCAACCAGCCCCGTCAACGGGTGGTTAACTACGCCCTGAGCAACACCTTCGGCTTCGGTGGTCATAACGCTTCACTCATTTTTACGAAATACAAGCCATAAAAAGCTTTGAGGATCAGACCAGCAAAACCGGTCGTTTCTGAATACTTTTCCGATAAAACTCTCAGACAGGCCATAAAAAGTATTTTCGGGTACAAACCCGGAAATATCTTTTTGTACCACCAGGCCTTCCTGCACCGCTCAGCCAGCCAGGAATCTGGTAACGGCATCAGGATCAACAACGAACGTCTTGAATTCCTTGGCGACGCCATCCTCGATGCCGTTTCAGCCGACTACCTCTTCAAAACCTTCCCAACGCGCGACGAAGGATTCCTGACCGAGATGCGGTCGAAGATCGTCAGCCGCAACATGCTGAACAAACTCAGCCAGAAACTTGGCATCGATAAGCTGGTGCTGGTCGACAACGCCTCATCCGGAGCCTTCAAGTCGTTCAGAGGCGATGCCTTCGAAGCCCTCATCGGGGCGATGTACCTCGACAAGGGGTATGAATTCACCCGCAAGGTCCTGCTTGAACGAATCATCCGCCAGTATTTCGACATGGATGACCTTGTAAACCAGGAGGTCAATTTTAAAAGCCGTATCATCGAATGGGCCCAGCGCGAAAAAAAACAGGTGCAGTTCATCGTGGCCGAAGAGGTGGGATCAGGGTACAAAAAACAGTATATCGTCGACCTGGTGGTCGACGGAACCACCATTGCCTCCGGCAGGGATTACTCCATCAAAGGAGCGGAACAAAACAGCAGTGAAAAAGCCTGGCAAAAAATAAATGGAGAAACCATTGACCTTAAAGGCTAAAACGCTTATCTTTGTTAAAATGAACAAAGATTTTGCACCATGCCCAGGAAGTTCATCCACTCCTCTTCACCCGATTCCCCATCCTATACCATTTTGGGGATCTCCTGTCACCTGAAAGATTACCGGCTTTCGTTTATGCTCAACAGGCAGGCGGGTTTCGAACTCTCGAAGCTGGATGATTTCAATGGATTTTCGTTCTATTCCTGCCGGGATGACGATACATTCAACACCTATTTCCTTCTTGCAAACCGGAATACCGAGGGGGTGCTCCTGCCCGAACTCAAACAAACCGACTACATGCTGATTGTGGAAGGGCCATACAAGAAAACCCGGAAAGAGAAACTACTCGAGAATATCCGCGCAATCCAGAACATTCTCACTGCCTTCGAAATCCGCTTCGAAACCATCCGTAACTGGGAGACTCTCCTTAACGACCTTGAACTGCATTATATAAAATTAAACAAAGAAGCAAAAACCACATTTTCTCACCTTAAAAAACAGGAGGATTAACCATGCTCGAAGAATTGAAAAAATCAATCGACAAAGGTCTTGACTATGCATTCATGACCGGCGAAAAACTGGCCCAGGCCGCCAAAGACATGGCCAAGGAAAACAAGCTTACCAAGGAAGAAGCGAAAAAACTGCTGGACCACCTGAAGGCCAAATCGGATGAAACCCGCAAAAACATTGAAAACGAACTCCAGGAAGCCATCAGGAACACCCTGAAAAAGATGAATGTCGCCACCCTCGAGGACCTGAAAAAAATGGAAGCCCGCATTAAAAAACTGGAAAGCGCCAAAAAACCACCCGCAAAGCCAAAAGCGAAACCGGCGGGAGCACCTGTGGCCAAGGTGAAGAAGTAGGAGAAGGGAGAAGGGAGAAGGGAGAAGGGAGAAGGGAGAATTGAAAATTGAAAACGGAAAACGAATTGACAATTGACAATTGACAATGGACAATTGAAAATGAATTGAAAATTGAAAATTCACTCATTCACTCATTCACTCACTCTTTTATTTCACGCGTCACGCGTCACGATTTTTTCCCCGTCACGCGTCACGATTTTCTCTTCGCCGTATAGTTTTTTAACGTTTATCTGCCTGCCATGAAAAAGTCCAGGATCGGTCTCGCGGTTCATGAAATCGGCCGTGCCCGCGAGATTGTCGGAATTGTTGTGAAATACGGCCTCAGCGAATGGGTGACCAGTTCCGGGTTCGGGAAGCTTTTTGTGTCGAAGAAGCGTTTGATGCGTCTTGAACAATACAACCAGTGGGAACGCATCAGGATGGCCATCGAAGAGTTGGGGCCTACTTTCATCAAATTCGGCCAGATACTGGCCGACCGGCCCGATATTATCCCCGAGGGGTTACGTGAGGAGCTGAAAAAGTTGCAGGATGAGGCCCAGCCCATGGCCGATGAACTCGCCATTGCCGAAATCGAAAAGGAACTTGGCCGGCCGGTTAGTGAAGTATTCAGGGAATTCGACAAAAACCGCATCGCGTCGGCCTCAATCGCACAGACGTATAAGGCGGTGCTCCTCAACGGCGAAGCGGTTTGCGTCAAGATCCAGCGCCCGGGTATCGAGAAAAAGATCGAACTGGACCTGAACCTGATGAGCTTCTTTGCGAACAGGATGCAGCACAACAATCCCGAAATAGAAGCCATCAACCTGAAAGGCGTGGTCAGGGAATTCGGCAAAACCATCCGAAAAGAGATCGATTTCCACAATGAGGCGGCCAATGTGATCAGGTTTTTACACAACTTCGCGAACGATCCCGATATCCGCGTTCCAAAGGTGTATACCAATTACACCACCCGCAGAATCCTCATCGAAGAGTGGATCCAGGGCATCAAGGTTCGGGATCTTGAAAGCCTGCTACGGTCAGGGAACGATCCGAAAATACTTGCGAAAAAGGGAATGAGGCTGGTCTTCGAACAGATTTTCAACCACGGGTTCTTCCATGCCGATCCGCACCCGGGGAATATCTTCGTGCTGGAAAATAACGTGGTCTCATTTATCGACTTCGGTATGATGGGAACCCTTCGACCCGATCACCTGCGCTTTATCGGGAAATATGTACTGGGATACCTCGACCGCGACGCCTACGCCATGAGTGAAGCGCTCGTCATGATGTCGGGCAAGCGCAATTTCCATGGCTTTAAAGACCTCGAATTCAGGATCGGCGACATGCTCGCCCAATATAAATTTCTCAGCATTGAGGAGATGGATTTCTCAAGGATCCTGAACGAATCGATCGACATTCTGGTGCATTACGGTTTACGAATCCCTTCGGATATTTACCTGTTGCTGAAGGCGCTGATGGCGATCGAACGGGTGGCCGTCATGCTCGATCCGCACATCGATTTTGCGCTTGAAATGAGACCCTACGCCATCGACCTGATCGCCAAACAATTCAGTCCGAAGTTTATCGCCCGCGAAATTTTCGAATCCCTGAAAGAATACTATAAACTGATCCGCGAACTCCCCTCCGATCTTAATGAGATCATTTACGACATCAAGGATGGAAGGTTCAAGACCCAGATCGAAGTAAAGGGACTTGAACCCCTGATCAACCATATCGACAGCGCCAGCAACCGCATGGCCGTCGCCGTTGTACTGGCCGCCCTGATCATCGGCGGCTCCATCATCTCACAATGGGATCAGACCAGGCTCGTCGGAGCGATTGTTTTCGGCCTGGCAGGAATCCTCGGTTTTTATCTGCTCATCACCCTTTTCAGAAGAAACAAGTTCTGAAAAACCGTGACAAAATCGTGACGGGTGAAGCGTGACGCGTGACGGGTGAAATAAAAGAGTGAGTGAATGAGTGAATGAGTGAATTTTCCGTTTTCAATTTTCAATTGTCAATTGTCAATTGTCAATTGTCAATTGTTAATTTTTCTTTCCCGGCGCTAAAGTGCTCCTGTAAACTGGCGGAGAAACCTTACGTCGTTCTCAAAGAACAGCCTCAGGTCGCGGATCTGGTATTTCAGCATCGTGATGCGTTCGATGCCCATACCGAAGGCATAACCGGTGTACTTCCGGCTGTCGATCCCGCAATTCTCAAGCACATTGGGATCAACCATACCGCATCCCAGGATCTCGACCCAGCCGGTGTTCTTGCAGATGTTGCACCCCTTGCCACCGCATATATTACAGCTCACATCCATCTCGCCCGATGGCTCGGTGAAGGGGAAATAACTGGGCCGCAGCCGGATCTGCGTCTGCTCCCCGAACATCTCACGGGCAAAATGCAATAGGGTCTGCTTCAGGTCGGCAAACGACACTTCCCGGTCGATATAGAGCCCTTCCACCTGGTGAAAGATGCAGTGGGCCCGGGCCGAAATGGCCTCGTTGCGGAAAACGCGACCGGGAAAGATCTTCCGGATCGGGGGTTGGCTCCTCTCCATGGTGCGTATCTGCACAGAAGATGTGTGTGTACGTAAAAGTATTTCAGGATCCGTGGAGATGAAAAAGGTGTCCTGCATGTCGCGCGCCGGGTGGTCGTGGGCAAAGTTGAGGGCCGTGAAATTATGCCAGTCGTCTTCGATCTCGGGACCCTCCTCCACAGTAAACCCGATCCGCCCGAATATGTCGATGATCTCGTTGCGGACGATCGAAAGGGGATGACGGGATCCTGGCTGCATGTGATCGCTCGGCCTCGTCAGGTCGGCCATCCCTGAACCCTCTTCCGCTTTCCTTTCAAACTGTTGCTTCAGGCTGCCGATCTTCTCCTGTGCCTGGTTCTTAAGGTCATTCAGCAACAGGCCGATCTCGCGCTTCTGATCATTCGGCACCGACTTGAAATCATCGAACAGCGCCGGAATCACCCCCTTCTTGCTAAGATAACGTATCCGGAGTTGCTCCACCTCCTCTGCGTGCTGCGCAGTGAGGCGGCCGATCTCCTCCAGCAGGTCAAGAATCCTCGATTTCATTGATTTGAAATTGGCCAAGCCACCTGCGCGCTATCGTGGGGAACACGCTACGCGATCAGGCGGACCGGCAGATAATAAATACGGTTGATTTTCACGGTTGAATGGCAACCTCCACTCAGGCTTTATTCAACGATCCTGATCGTCATTTTGATATCCTTTGCCGGACGGTCGCCGGGACCCTTTTCACAGGCAGCGATCTTGTCGATCACATCGAGACCCTCGGTGATCTCGCCGTAAACGGTGTATTGGTTATCCAGAAAAGGGGTTCCGCCGACCGTCTCATAGATCTTCTTCTGCTCCGGGGTGTAATTGCCGGTAAGCTGGGCGGCACTCATCTTTTTACCCTGGACAATGTAAAACTGCGATCCCGAGGAAGCCTTGGCCGGGTTTACCTGGTCGCCCTGGCGGGCTGCTGCAAGCGCACCTTTCTTGTGAATGAACTTCGTATTGAATTCGGCAGGAACCGTATATCCCGGACCTCCCACTCCCAATTGCTGACCGGGTTTCGCATTTTTCGAATCGGGGTCGCCGCCCTGGATCATGAAACCGCTGATAACGCGGTGAAACAGGAGGCCATCGTAAAAGCCTGATTTGGCAAGCTTCACAAAATTATCACGGTGCTTCGGGGTCTCGTTGTAAAGGATCCCCGTCATGTCGCCATAATCGGTATGAATGACAAATTTTACCACTTTTTGTTCTGATTTGGTCTGTGACATCAAGGTAAGATTAAAAATGAAAACTGTTGCAAGTAAGGTTAATGCGATTCTTTTCATGGTTAATGGTTTTGGTCGTGCAAAAGTACGGAATTTCTTTCACCCGGCAGGCTCGTTCACCGGGAATTCTCCAATTTTCGTCTGGCCTGAACGCCTTCCGGTCGACTTCCACTCAACAAATCCCTTCTCCTGCCATAATTTTGCCGCCCGAACGTCAAAATAGCACCTTAGCCCCATGTTTTGGCAGGTTTTGAAATGATCTGATTTAATTTATGCTATGGGTGAGTACCCGTACTGACAAGCTTCCTGATAACTGAAAGTTCATTTATTGAGGAATTAAAAAGTGAAAAAAGATGAAAAACGCAATGTATGGAAATGACATGGACCGGATGCCCGACTGGGCATTCAAAACCATGGCCTTCTTGTTCCGGGTCACCGACCTGTTCAAATCACCGGCCGGGAAACTCAATCCCTTTAACATTCAAAAGGGCCAGACCGTGGTCGATTACGGTTCGGGAACCGGCAGGTACCTGGAACAGGCAGCGATGCTGGTCGGTCCGGGCGGAGTCGTGTACGCAGTTGACATTCAACCACTCGCAGTTGAAGCGGCAAAAAAAGTGGCCGTAAACTGCTCACTTCCCAACATCAGGCCGGTCCTCACCGACGGAAAATCTGTGAACATCCCGGATGGTTCTGCCGACATAATCTATGCCCTCGACATGTTCCACATGGTCAGTGACCACAAGGGATTCCTGGGCGAACTTAACAGGATCGCCAGACCTGGCGGCCTGTTGTTTCTTGAAGATGGTCACCAGCCGCGCGAAAGATCAAGAGAAAAAGTCGTAAATTCGGGCCAATGGGAAATCGTGGAAGAGACCAAGGGGTTTATGAAGTGCAGGAAAATCAAAATGAAAAGTTAAAAAGCAAAGTGAAAAGTCGAAAATCAAAATCAAAAATCAAAATACAAAACCTATGAAAATTTTGATTCTGGGGGCCACAGGGCGCACAGGCGGCAGGATCGCCACAATGGCTAACAACTCCGGCCATAAAGTAACAGCCATCGTCAGAAACCTTCAGAAAGCCACGCTGCCGTTTGTGGAGTATATGGAAGGTGCACCTGCCGACGGTGCCCTGCTCACCCGAACATTGACCGGCATCGACGCCGTGGTGGTTGCGCTGAATATCAACCGGGTATCCGATAATCCATGGGCAAAAGTAGCCTCCCCGCTCACCCTGATCTCTGACACCGTCAGCGCGCTCATCCCGGCCATGGAACAGAACGGTGTGAAGCGGATCGTGACCATCAGCGCATCGGGGGTGGGAGATTCGTGGAGCGATATGCCGTTGGCCGGCAAACTCTTCATCCGGTATTCGAATATCTGGAAAGCCTACCTTGATCACGACCGCCAGGAGAAACTGCTTCGCTCGTCCGGCCTCGACTGGACCATCGCCCGTCCCGTCATGCTGAATGACAAACCTTCGGAAAACTACCGGACCGCAACAGGAAAAGCGCTTTCACCCTCCATCCCGCGCAATGCCGTGGCAAAATTCGTGGTCGACACACTGGAGCAGCGAACGCACATCAGGGAGATAGTGGCATTGTTTGAATGAGTGATTGAGTGAATGAGTGAATGAAAAATTGATTGAATGATTGATTGATTGATTGATCTATTTTTCCCTAATCGCTAATCCCTAATCCCCAATCCCTAATTTTGAATTTTGACATTTGCATTTTGAATTTTGAATTATCTTCATCCCTCCTCTTCCCTCCTTTTTTCAGTGTAGCATCTGCGGCAAAGCGGTTCATAGGTGTCGGTGGCGCCGAGCATCACCAGGTGGTCGTCGTGGATCTTGCGGTGGGTGTATTGGGCCAGGTCGCCGCAGTTCATGCAGATGGCGTGCACCTTGGTCACATCCTCGGCGATGGCGATCAGCTCGGGCATGGGGCCGAAGGGTTTTCCGAGGTAGTCCATGTCAAGGCCCGCCACGATGACGCGGATTCCATTGGCGGCAAGGGTATTGCAAACTGCGGGCAATTCGCTGTCGAAAAACTGCGCCTCATCGATCCCCACCACGTTGACATCATTGGTAAGCAGCAGGATTTGGGAAGCCGACTGGACAGGCGTCGACAGGATCGCATTTTCATCATGCGACACCACGTTCAGCTCATCGTACCGCTTATCCACCTCCGGCTTGAAAATCTCCACCTTCTGGCGGGCTATCCTGGCACGTTTCAGCCGCCGTATCAGCTCCTCGGTCTTGCCCGAGAACATCGAACCGCAGATCACCTCGATCCATCCCAGGCGGTCTACCTGATTATTTTTCTCAATCTGCATCCGGCAGGGGTAAAAATTGTAATTTTATGGCTGTTTTGAGACAAAGATACAACTTTTAGCGGTTCTGTAGATCGAACGGGCAGGAATGGGGTGAACAGGTGAGCAGGTGAACAGGTGAACAGGTAAGCAGGTGAACAGGTGAGCGGGTGAGCAGGGAAACGGATGGACAGAATTTTGGTTAAAACTTCGAATCAGGCCACTGGCCGTGATATCCATATCAAAATGAACAAACTGATCATCAAGGAAGAGCTGAAATGGCTCATCGAGGCCATCAATGAACAGTTCGCGACCGTCCGCGAGTACGAGGACCGGATCCCGCAGATCGAATTTGACATCCTGATGGAAAATGTCAGGAAGTTCTATGACGATCTTCGTAAACTGCAGCGGATCAACGATATGCACCTGTTGCCGGAACCCGGGGAAAGCCACGGTTCGCACAAGGTCTTTGCCGGTCCCGGGGGTTCCGTTGTAAAGGCTGAACCGCCTTCGCCGAAGCCCTTCGCGGGATCCGGGAACGTTCAGCCTTCCCGGTCATCCGTTCAGGGACCCCAGGCAGGCCAGGCCGGTTTTTCGCCCGAAAAAACCAACCCCGGTTCAGCCCACAACACCGTATCAACCTCCCGGCCCACAACCATTGCCGGCACGGAACGCCCGCATGGCCATGCCGGTGAAACCATGGCTGCACCGGGTGTCAGTGCATCCGCATTGCCCCCTGATTCACATTACTACCCGCAGCAAACGGATGACGCCAATTCGCCACCTGGCACGAAGGGGCACATTCATGCACTGAAGTACGACAGGGAAGAGTGGAATGAGTCGCGGAAATTGCAAAAGGAAGGACCAGGCAGCGACATTCCGCCGCAGCCGGCATCCGGGAACCTGGTGCCGGAACCTGAAGCCGGAACCTTTTTAGCACCTGATAACCTGGAGACCGGAACGCCATCCGAACCATATCCATCTTTCAAAGTGACATTCGAGCCTCCGTCCCGTCAACCGAAAGAACAGCTGACTGCGCCGAAGAAACCGAAAAAACAGCCCGAAATTGACCTGTTTGCCGCTGCAGAGCCCGAATTCAGCATCAAACTGAAGGAGGCGCGCGAAAAGACGCTGCCGAAAGGCGGTTCCGCCCGGATCGACAACCTCAAAAGTGCCATCACCATCAACGACAAGTTCATGTTCATCAACGAACTGTTCGACGGCAACCTGCGCGAGTACAACGAGACCATCGAGACGCTGAACGGCTTCAAGACCCTCGACCAGGCGGGCGATTACCTCGACCTGATGCGCCGTAAAAACTTCTGGGACACCGGCTCGAACGCGTTTAAAAAACTCCAGGAGCTGGTGGAGAAAAAGTTCTGAAGCGGGAATGGCCCCCTCCCAACCTCCCCCAATCGGGGGAGGAGTAAGCGCTCTGAAATGAAATGGTTTAAGACAGGTTATATTGACATACAAGAATCTTTGAATCCCATCTCCCTTCCCCCGACTTGGGGGAAGGGCCGGGGATGGGGGCTAATCAAGCTCTGAAAGTATGCTCTCCACCTCCTCCAGACTTCCGGCCGTCACCAGCCGCATCCGGTGTTTCCTGAAATCGGGAACTCCCCTGAAATAGCCGCTGTACATCTTCCGGATCTCGAGCAGCGTGGCCCGTTCGCCTTTGTAGGGGATCGATGTGCCCAGGTGTTCGCGCAACACCGCGATGCGTTCGTGCAGACCGGGCGGATCAGCCGGGGGATTGCCGGCCAACGCATTTTTGATCTCACGGAATATCCATGGGTTGCCGGTGGCCGCGCGGCCGACAAGGATGCCGTCGACGCCCCAGCGGTTCTTCATCTCCACGGCCTTCGCCCCCGAATCGATGTCGCCGTTGCCGAACACCGGGATCTTCATCCGGGGATTGTCCTTCACCGCGCCGATCAGGGTCCAGTCGGCCACTCCGCCGTAAAGCTGGGCGCGGGTGCGTCCGTGAATGGCCAGGGCGCTTATACCAACATCCTGCAGATGTTCGGCAATGGTCACGATCTCTTTGTGCTCCTCATCCCACCCCAGGCGGGTTTTGGCAGTCACCGGCAGGCGGGTCGACCTGACCACCGCCTCCGCAATCCCGATCATCTTCGGGATGTCCTGCAAAAGGGCCGCCCCACCGCCCTTCATGACGATCTTGCGGACCGGGCATCCGAAGTTGAGGTCGATGTAATCTGGATTGGCCTCCTGGGCCACTTCGGCCGCCTGCATCATGGTTTCGGCCGAACTCCCGAAGATCTGGATCCCCACCGGCCGTTCCTCCGGTTCGAACTGCAGCTTGATGCGGCTCTTCCAGGCGTCGCGGATCAGGCCGTCGGCCGAAATGAATTCAGTGACCACCACATCGGCGCCAAACCGCCTGCAGATGCGCCGGAAAGGCGAATCGGTGACATCCTCCATGGGCGCCAGGATCACGGGGAACTCCCCGGCTTCAACGTTTCCGATCCTTACCAAAATATCGTAATTTAGCCGCAAAAATAGCCAATTTCCGTGTACCTTCCCAAACCGCCGCTGCTCGACAGCCTGACCCCCTTTGCCCGGATTCTCTTTGCCATTTTGCTGATCATCAGCTGTTTTTCCATTTCCTTTCTGGCAGGGCTCCTACTGGTCCAACCGCTCTTCGGATTTTCGGTGAGCGACGTGATGCATTCCCTTGCCAATTATGACGATCCTGCAACCCTACGGGTGCTCGAGTTTTTCCAGGTCCTCCAGACCATCGGACTGTTCATCCTTCCTCCCCTGCTGGCCTCGTACTGTTTCGGCGCCGGCATCCCCTCCTACCTGAAGCTCGGCAAACCCTCCAAACCGCTCGTTTACCTGCTCACGGTTTTCCTGCTTTTTGCCTCCCTCCCGGCGATCAACTGGCTGATCGACCTCAACGAAGCCATCCGACTGCCCGGTTTCCTGGGCGGCGTGGAAGCCTGGATGAAACAGACGGAGGAAGAGGCTGCGCGGCTTACCGAAGCATTCATGCAGATGGACAGCCCCGGGTCGTTCCTCTTCAACCTGGCGATGGTGGCCATCCTTCCGGCCTTCGGCGAGGAGATGCTCTTCAGGGGGCTGCTGCAGCAGTTGTTCCGCGACTGGCTGGGCAGCATTCACCTGGCCATTTTCCTCGCGGCTTTTCTCTTCTCGGCCATGCACATGCAGTTCTACGGCTTTATCCCGAGGTTCCTGCTGGGACTGGCCTTCGGGTACCTCTTTTACTGGTCGGGCTCGCTATGGGTCGCCATTTTCGCCCATTTCATCAATAACGGCGCCGCCGTGACGGTCGCCTACCTCTCGCAGCTCGGCATCCTGAGCGGCGACTGGGAAAACTTCGGATCAACCTCCAGCGGGTGGATCATTGCCATGAGCGCCATTGTGAGCCTGCTTACGCTCCACACGATTTACAGGAAACGTGTTTGATTGATCCCCCACCCCGTCGGGGTAGGGGGACCCCGACGGGGTGGGGAGACCCCGACGGGGTGGGGAGACCCCGACGGGGTGGGGGCAGGCAGTTCCTCCCCTGAATGTTCACTCCATCGGTTGCAGGAAATGGCTGGTGACGAGATGTATTGTTTTCGAAACGAGCATTTCCATAATACCCTTGTATTTCTAAAGTAACTGTGCTATAGTTGCCTTGTATTTTTAAAATACCGGCTATGGACAGATTACAGGATATGTATTATCGACAGCCCCATACGGAGAGCTTCGCGAACAGAAACTGGTATTTCTTCCGTTGTATTATGCTTATTCACTGGCGAGAGGCCAATGAAATTTTCCCGAAATTTGGTTGATCCAGCCAATTGCGTCACGAATCACGCGTCACCCGTCATGCGTCACGACCTTTACCAATGGGACGAACTCATGACCTACCAAACCGCCGAAGGTTCTCAGGGTCTCTGTCCTCCCGGCTGGCATGTTCCAACGGAATCGGACTGGTCCGTACTTTTCGCCTTCTACCAGGGCGCAAGCCGCGCCGGACGGCCTTTGCAGGATACCCTGATCAATGGATTCAAAGCCCTGATGAGCGGCGTGTTTTACGCACAGAGCTTCATGAAATATGAGGATTTTGCCGCGTTTTTATGGTCGTCCACCCTGTCAGGGTCCTACCACCCCGACAGGGTCCTGCCACCCTGTCAGGGTCTGACCGCGCCCTGGTTCATGGTATGAACAACTGGAACTTTTCGGTATCGCTTTATCCGGTGCTGCGGTCGAACGGGTTTGGGGTGAGGTGGTTGAGGGATAATTAATCGAATCCGTTTGCCAGGATTGTCTCCAATCCGGATCTTAATTTTGGAAGGTGATTGCGGATGATCTCCCAAACTTCTGCAGGATATATTCCGAAATAATCATGGGCAAGTACGTTTCTGAATGCATAAATTTTTCTCCAGTCAATGTCGGGATGTTCATCTTTGAACTGTTCAGAAAGTTTGCCGACAAATTCGCCCAAAACAATAAAATTCATGATGGTTGCATCAAAACTTTCAATATCCCGTTCAAACTCTTCGCAATTGGCTATATCACCTGTATACTGACTGATTTTATCCATGGTCTCAATCATTACCAGGATAATAGCCATGTCCCTCTGATCAAACATAAATGGCCTCTTTGATGATAAGACTGCGGAATTGAGGCCGTATGGCCTGCTCGTAACAAACATCTATCCTTCGTAGGAATCGCGCGGAAAGCAGATCGCGAAAGGCTAATCTCTTTTCAAGCATATTTTCGGTTCCGGGCTCCATGCTGATCAGAATGTCAATATCACTGACCTCACTTTGTTCTCCCCGGGCGAACGAACCAAAAACAGCTACACGATCAATTCCGTAAAGGGAGCGATATAATTCCTTATTATCATGCAGATGTGCAAGGAGTTCAGTTTTAGTGAGCATGATCAGCGCTAAATTTGTACAAAGATAAATAAACCACCGCGTTGATCAAACTTCTTTTTTGATATTCTTGTGCGGAACCGGCGCCATCAGGCCATTCCATGGGATTGGATTCAATTTTTTAGCCAGGTATTTTTTACCTTTGAAAGAGGGATTTCATGGGGAGCAGACACAAAGCGCTCTGTTCGGTAACCCATCTGTCTTATCTCGCTACGAAAAAACTAACACGGGATCAATACAAAATGCAAAGGCAAAAGGCAAAAGGTATGGGCATTAAATGGTTTATTCAAAAAAAAATGCTTACCATAGAGCTTCAAGCCCTTGAACAACCTAAGAGTTTTCCTCTGATATTCAGGTAGAAATTTGTTCATTCCTCTTTTCGATTTCGCTGCATCTCCTTACGTCAATTCTGTTTCAGGCAACTTCATATTCCAATCTCATTGGTTTTGGCATCGACGCCATCGGGCAGCGATCGCGCCCTTGCGCATGGCATGAACACCTGGAACTTCTCGGTGTTGCGCTACCCGGCGCTGCGGTCGAACGGGTTTGGGGTGAGGCGCTTGCGTGATCAGTAGAATTCAAAATGCAAAATTGGCTTCGCCGAGCTCCGCTTCGCTCCGGTTCAAATGTCAAAATTCAAAGTCAGTAGGCAAAATTACATTGAATGGATTGATCATAACCCCTTTACCGATTGTATCAATCGCTTTTTTACTTTGTTCCAGCTCAATCCCGGTTCTTTAAGGATCACGGGCCAATCCGCAGGTTCAGCATCTTCAAACCAGGCGAGACTTTTCAGTACGATCGCATCGTTCTGAAGGGTATATTTTCTGCGGTAAAAGTCTAACATCTCGTCCAGGGTGTACCGCTCTAGTAGAAAATAAATATCGACGAAGTCCTTGACCCTTTGTCCGCTCAACGCAATTGCATTGAGTTTCATGGCAGCGATATCGGGTATGGATAGCAGCATCATACCGTCCAGATGCACCGCTTTGTCGATCAGCGGGTACCTGTGTGCCAGGATATCAGTCTTAATTCCCTCAATACTGCCTTTCAAGGTGTTTCTCGCAGCAAAATGCAACGAAAAGTTCAAATCCGGAGCCAGCTGGTCCAGGAGCACTTGTTCATCAAAGGAAGAAATGCCAAAAAGGTCGATATCGACGGACCTGCGATGGCCAAGGTACAATGCAAGGGCAGTTCCCCCGGCAAGGTTAAATCCCCGCATGTAAGGCAATGACTGAATCCTGCGGATCAGCCCCAGAATCCTTGCATCGACCGCTTGCGTCTGTAACATTTGAATTTTGATTTAGGAACGCCGTAAATTACAGAAACGAAATTATGGGTTTTGGGATCAATGTAGGTTTGCCTGGTCAATGTGGCGATGATGGTATCTCTCCCGTAAAAATCATGAATCAGTCGTATTTCATGAAGGCTTCCGCGTTCGAACACCCTGGTGATGATCAGCCTTTTGGAAGCTTGCTCATCCAAGGCTGCACTGTAAACATCCCAGAAATAGACCGGATTAAGTTGCCCCAATAGTGTTCCCATACGACAAATTTACGGAATTACTGTTACAACAGCAAATTAACAGGTCCGGCCATTTCATTCAGCGTTCCCGGATTTGAAGAACCAATGCAAATTGACCCGCACCCTAATCAAACGCCATCAGCCCGCCGGGGTGGCATGTTCCAACCGAAGCCGACTGGACCGTTTTGTTCAACTTCTACCAGGGCGCAAGCAGGGCAGGACGTCCGTTGCAGGATACGGTTATCAACGGGTTCAAAGCGCTGATGAGCGGAGTGTTTTACTCGCAGAGTTTTCCGAATTATGAGGATTTTGCCACGATTTTGTGGTCTTCCACCACTTATGGCAGCGATCGCGCCCTGGCGCATGGCATGAACTCCTGTGATTTTTCGGTGTCGCTTTACCCGGCGTTGCAGGCGAATGGGTTCGGGGTGAGGTGCATCAGTGATCCATGATACGGATTCGGGGTTCCACATATGACATTGTTTGAAATATTTATTCCTTTTCCTTTATTGACTTTTCCCTGTTTTTGTCGTATATTTGTAATTTATCGATCGATTTACATTACCTGCCAGCTAACCCAAACTTTTTCTCAACAGCAGGATTGGGTTGGTGAGTTATCCAATAAAAAATCCTCCCCTCATCATGATCGCAGACACACTTGGAATATATCAAACAAACAATCAGAAAGGAGGTAACGGCAAAGATAAATATATGATTTGAATTCTGAGGCATTGGCATTAATCAAATCCTAACTAACAAGGTTACAGCCCATCAGAAATTATTCATTTAATTGATCAAAGTCAAACCCTTAATTTCTTCTTTATGAAAACAAAGAGTATCATTTTGGCAACAATGCTTTGCCTTTTCAATCTGGTAGGAATAGCATCCGATGATAATAATGTTCCTCCTAATTGTGCAGTGGTGACAAATGTCACTTACACCGTACACGTAAGCGGTGAGGATTGTCCTGCATTTCAATATTGCGTCATCCGAATTGTGATCTATCGCCAGGAAACAAATGCTGAAGTTGACTCACAAAACTATAAATACGGTGAAGACGAATATGTCTTTTTCTTTGATGAAATCGATAATAATTACCATTATTGCGCTAAATTTGAAATTGTTGGGGAATGTGAACATGAATTGCAAATAACTCCGGATTGCCATTCACAATTTCCCGGCAATGGAGGTAGTTATGATTTGTACCCTACTTATAGTTGTGAGTAAAAGGTATAGTCTAAAAAACTTTTACTGTCAGGTGGCGTTGAGGATTAAGGCACCGAGTTGCTTTAATCCTCAACGCTCTACAATAAGCATTTTTATCTGCCTGTCTCTTTTTCAATCATATTACAGTGTTGCCCAGACCGACACCGAATTCTGGTTTGCGGCACCGGAGATTACGTATGAAATATTGCCGCCTTCTCCGGTGATATGCAGCAACCTGGATCGGCCAATCAAACTTGTGCTTTCTACTTTCGAGTCCGATGCGGTCGTCACTGTTGACCAGCCTGCCAATCCATTGTTTATGCCGATTACACAGACCATATTGCCGGGTGTTGCTACCAGCTTAGATTTAACAGCCTATCTGGATATGATTGAAAACAAACCTGCCAATACCATTTTGAATTATGGATTACGCGTTCGTTCCAATAAACCCATTTGTGGGTCGTATTTCGTCTGTCATCCGCTGAGCACTGTTCTATATACCCTCATGGGCAGAAACGGATTAGGCCAGGAGTTCATCATCCCCATGCAGCCACATTTTAATAACCATCCAAACGCATCTCCTCAAGCGCGAAGCTGCTTTGATATTGTTGCAACACGAAACAATACAACTGTCACCATTGTTCCTTCTAAACCCCTGATCGGACATCCTGCATTAGATCATTCTCCATTGTATTAAATCGTGGCCAGACATGGGAGGGTAGAGCTATTTCCGAGGATGCCCTGATGCATCCGGGAGGCACTTTCGTGTTTTCTGATAAGCCAATAGCCATTACGGTTACCGAAGACCAGCTACAGGTTCCAAATCTGGCCGTGTCTGATTCGTCATTCGACATCGTTGGAGATCAACTGATACCGCGTGAACGATGCGGGAAAACCTATTTTGCGCAATTAGGAAGTTGTGGTATGCCTGCCGGCGGAAGGATCTTTGTTTACGCCTTTGAAGACACAACAGCCATCGACACAGCCGGATCTTATGCTGCAACACTCAATCGGGGGGAGGTATTCGAGTTTTTTTTGAACACTCCCACTGGCGCTACAATTAATGTTACTTTCCTTGAAGCGGATAAATCTGTGTTTGTTTATGGCGTCGGAGGCAATTGTTTCCCCGATGATGCACAACTGGCATCCACCGTGATACCCCCGGCCGAGTGTGCAGGTTCCCGGAAAGTTGTGGTGGCCAATTCCAATTGTTCTCCAACCGCAACTCTATTCATGAGAGTGATCACAAAAATGGAAAATCAGGGTTTTTTTACCATCAGTGGCCTTCCCCCGTTGACGATTGGTACGACCTTATGGCCAATCCCCGGAACGGGCGGACTTTGGGGATATTCCCTAAGAGGGGTAAGTGCTCCTGGATGGCCGCCAGGTACATCAAGGATCGTTTCGAATTCCAATGGGAAATTTCATATTATAATTGGACAAACAGATTGGTATTCGGATCAATTCGCGCATTTTTCCAATTTCGGTTCACTCAATTTAGGTCCCGATGCCAGTATGTGTCCGGGAGATAGCCTGATCCTCGACGCCGGATTCGGGTATTCAACCTACCTTTGGTCGACAGGTGATACGACGCAAACCTTGCCCGTGAAAGGAATGGGAACCTATTGGGTGACCGTGTCAGATGATGAATGTACCCTTTCCGACACCATCGAAGTCTCGTATTGGCTGGTAACGCCGGTTTCGCTGGGAGGGGATAAACTGCTTTGCCAGGGCGACAGCGTATTGCTAAATGCCGGACCGGGTTATTTCACCTACCTATGGAGCACAGGAGCCACCTCGCAAACCATCTGGGCCAAACAACCCGGCAACTACTGGGTCAGGGCGCATCAGTACGACTGTTTTGTGTACGATACCGTGCTGGTGACGCTGGTGCAGGGGATCAATGCCGGTCCCGACCGCTCAATGTGCCCGGGCGACAGCGTGCTGATCGACGCCGGACCAGGGATGAACACTTATCTCTGGAATACGGGCGCCACCACCCAAAGCATTTGGGCCACCACGGCAGGGACCTGGTCGGTGACCGCCACGGCCCAAAGCTGCACCTTCAGGGATTCGGTGGTGGTGAGCTATCTGCCTTCCCCGGTGGTTACCCTTGGCCCCGACACGGTTCTTTGCACCGGCCAGAGCATCGTGTTCGACGCCGGTTCCTGCACCGGCTGCACCTACCAGTGGGCGAACCTGGCAACCGGACAGATGAACATCGGAACAGGTCAGACATACACGGCAACAACCGAAGGGATATACATGGCCACGGTAACCGGCCCGAACGGCTGCAAGGGGAGGGACACGGTGACGGTGGCTCTCGGTCAGCCGGTCATTATCGGAATAACCATCACGGCCACCACGACGGAGGTATGCGAGGGGAGCCCAGTCACCCTTACCGCCACGGCGATCAACGGCGGATCAAATCCCATCTACCAGTGGAAGGTAAACGGCGCTAACCAGTTCACCGGTTCACCCGTTTACACCTACAACCCGTCAAACGGGGATGTCGTGACCTGCGAACTGACCTCCTCCTTATCTTCCTGCATCTCCGCAAACCCTGTTACATCGAACGTCCTCACCATGACGGTGAACCCGATACTGCCGGTCAGTGTTTCGGTTACGGCCTCGGCAATCCAGGTCTGCGAAGGAATCCCGGTAACGTTCACCGCCATCCCCGTCAATGGAGGCGCAACGCCCTCCTTTTCATGGTTTGTGAACGGCGCTAACCTGTTCACCGGTTCACCCGTTTTCACCTACACCCCCACCAACGGCGACCAGATTATCGTCAATTGTACATCGTCAATCGTAAATTGCGTAGCATTCAATCCCGCCACCTCAACTCCCATCACCATGACCGTCAATCCCAATCTCACGGTCAGCGTAACGGTCACCCCCTCGTCGAACCCCTTCTGCCTGGGCGAACCGGTGACATTCACAGCAGTCGCCAGCAATGGCGGCCCTACGCCGTTGTGGCAATGGTTTGTCAATGGCGTTAACCTGTTTTCCGGTTCACCCGTTTTCACATACACCCCCAACGACGGCGATCAAATAATCGTCAATTGTACATCATCAATCGTAAATTGTATATCCAATAATCCCGCCACCAGCGCCCCAGTGACGATGGTCGTCAACACCAGCCTCCCCGCCGGGGTGACCATTTCGGCCTCCAACAATCCGTTTTGCCCCGGAACCACCGTCACATTCACGGCAACGCCCGTCAACGGCGGATCATCGCCAAACTACCAGTGGCTGGTCAACGGCGCTAACCAGTTCACCGGTTCACCCGTTTTCCTGTTTACCCCGCAGTCCGGCGACAGTATCCGCTGCATCATGACCTCCAACCTGAGCTGCGTTACGGGCAACCCTGCCGGCTCCAACAAGATTATCATGACCGAAAAGATCAAGCCAACAGTCACCTTCACATCCTGCTTCGACACCATCACTACCGTCAATGCAAAGCCCTTCAAACTCAAAGGAGGACTACCCATCGGCGGAACCTACTCCGGTCCCGGTGTCAATTCAACCACCGGCATCTTTACCCCCTCCCTTGCCGGTCCCGGAACCCACCAGATCACCTATACCTACCAAAACACTTACGGATGCGAAGCATCCAAATCATTGTCCGTTTTCAATTTTCCATTTTCAATTTTCAATTGCGGCAATACCTTCACCGACATTCGCGATGGGAAAAACTATCCAACGGTACAACTCGGATCGCAGTGCTGGATGCAAAAAAACCTGGAATACGGGACGACCATCCCATTCACGATTCCCCAAACCGACAACTGCATCCCTGAAAAATATAATTGTCAATTGTCAATTGTCAATTGTCAATTGTCCGTTTACCAATGGAACGAACTCATGACCTACCAAACCGCCGAGGGTTCCCAGGGCCTCTGCCCGCCGGGGTGGCATGTTCCCACCGAAGCCGACTGGACCGTTTTGTTCAACTTCTACCAGGGCGCAAGCCGGGCCGGACGACCGTTGCAGGATACAGTCATCAACGGCTTCAAAGCGCTGATGAGCGGTGTGTTTTATTCACAGAGTTTCATGAACTATGAGGATTTTGCCACGATTTTGTGGTCATCGACCCCTTCGGGCAGCGATCGCGCCCTTGCGCATGGTATGAACACCTGGAATTTCTCGGTGTCGCTCTACCCGGCGCTGCGGTCGAACGGGTTCGGGGTGAGGTGCGTAAAGGATCCATAAGAATGTCCTTAATTGAACTGATCCATACCCTGGAATCAGCCTGAAATCCGTCATTTTTATAAGACCGGGCGTGCAAACCAGGCGTGCAATATGCACGCCCGATTGTATTCCCGGTCTTTTTCTACATTATTGATTTACAATCTGTTTCATTTTCTGTTTCACTGAAATGCCGGCAACTTGTTGCCGAAAAAAAAAGTTTTGTTGCTATTGGATGGCAACTTTCTCCATTTTAACTTTATAGAATTCAAATAGTTATAAACATAAAAACAGAACATGATGAAAACAAGATTCACTTTTACCTTGTTATTAATGTCACTTTGCTTAACGGTCTTTTCGCAGAACATTCCGGTTTATCCGATCCCGTCCTACAACATCACGGTTGAATCCGTGGCCCGGTTTATTCCGACAGGAACCCGCAACCTGACATCGTTCCACCAGGACAGGGAAAAGAGAACCCAGCATATTACCGTGCGTGGTTCTGTTGGTTCCTATGCCACCGTGTGGGTTTACAGCCTCGACGGGCTTGATACCTTAGGGCCTTATACCGTTTATGCCGGAGAAACGCGCGATGTGGAAATTGATGAACGCGAATGGGGTGTTCTTGTCCAAACCACTTATGAAATACAAGTGGATGTCTGGATAACAGGCGAATGATCCCTTTCAAATTCATTGGACTCCTGGAGTATGGCGCTACCAAAAAAATCCCACTAAACGATCTTAAAACCATCAATAAGAAAGGAGGTACGCTACAACAAGAAAGAAAACAGAAATCGATTTGATAAAATACCGTTTAAGCCTGCGAATTCGCGGATTTCATGGTCAATCAAAACAACCATTTTGATTGAAAGTTAACTAAACTTTAAAAATTAACCCTAAATTTGAATTTTATGACAACAAAATTGTTAAAATCGATCTTCCTTGCGACGTTGTTTTTCTGTACAACCTCCATATTTGCACAGATCAGCACAAACTTTACCTTTGGTTTCTCCTTCAGTGATCCCAATAGTTCATCTTATACATACAAAATTTATGTTCGGGCTGTTGGGAGTAACTGGCAATCAATATGGAAAACAGAACCCGATGTTACCGTATCCCCTTCTCCAGTAGTACCTACCAACAATGGATCCGGTTCTGTGAATCTTACAACTTATGGTGATATCGATGATCTTGATTATTGTCGTTTTGAGATATTAATCCTTCGGAATGACGATAAATATATTTCTGCTATATCAGGGTGGTATTCATGGAATAATCCAATAGCAATCAGCACAATCAATCTCGGTTCATTCTGATAATGAAATACGATCAATTCCAAATAATCCTTTAGTGAAACCAATATTGTTTATTCTGTTTACCTTCTGCTCTTCGTTGACATGTGGCCAAGGCGAATGGAATAATTGGTATTTTTCAACAAATACAGGAATTGTGTTTACTGCCGGCATGCCGCTTCCGGCTCCCCCTAATCCGTTGTCATGTACATCCGGAAGCCTGACAGCAAGCATTTCTGATTCCCTGGGAAATTTTTTGTTTTATTCAAACGGGCTGGCAGTTTATAACAAGAATTATGAAATAATGCCAAATAGTGGGGGAAATTTCGCTATCAGCGGTAATCAGCCCGCGATTGCATTTCCAATGATACAACAGCCCAATAAGTTTTACCTCTTTACAGTAATGATAAGTAGTTGGCCATGGATCAATGGATTGACCTATTCTGTTATTGACATGGGATTGAATGGAGGTCTCGGTGATGTCGTTTCTGGCATGAAAAACCTACCCATGCTTCTTGGTGACAGCGTGGTATCACAACTTACTGCAATTCGTCATCACAACAACCAAGATGTCTGGGTTGTGGCAAGGCGAAGTAGTAATCCAAGTGTTTATTTGGCTTACCATGTAAGTGCTTCTGGCATCGCTGCCCCGGTGATAAGCCCCTCAAGTCTTTCATCAGGTTATACATGGCTATATGATGGACATCTCAGGATATCGCCAGATGGGGCCCGACTGGTTTGTTCCAGCCTACTGACGGAGTATTGTACATTTGATGATGAAACCGGGGTTGTTACACCATTATTCACATTCACGCTAAATCCGAACGTGGATACCCGGGCACATGGCGCTGAATTTTCGGTCGATTCAAAAAAGCTCTATCTTTCAGAAACATACTTTGATCTTGTCAACCCTCACCTGGTTTATCAGTTTGACGCTACAAAGACCGATTCGATGCAGTTTATTCAGAGCAAAACCGTTGTAGGCTCCCAGGCTGGGTATTCGATGCAAATGGGCCCGGATGGAAAAATATACATTAATCATTATGTGTTCTCCGACTCGCTGGCAGTCATCAATAATCCTTCTTCGCCTGGAACATCCTGTAATTTTCAGGCAGGGGCCGTTAAACTTAATGGAAATGCCAATGGAGGTTCACTGTCTACCTTTTTTCAGAAATATAATGTTTACATTCATCATGTGGACCAGTGTCCCGGAGACACAGTTTATTTTACAGCCACAATCTGGCCTCACGCCGATAGCATTCACTGGGACTTTGGAGATCCCGCATCAGGAGATCTAAATACGTCGAATCTGCCATCACCCTGGCACCAATATGCATATTCAGGAACTTATACTGTTACCCTTATTGTCCGTCATGAAGATAACAGGTTTGATACAGCCTGGAAATCGGTCAATATATTCATGGCGCCAATGGTTACCCTTGGCCCCGACACGGTTCTTTGCACCGGCCAGAGCATCCTGTTCGATGCCGGTTCCTGCACCGGCTGCACTTACCAGTGGGCGAACCTGGCCACCGGGCAGATGAACATCGGAACAGGTCAGACATACACGGCAACAACCGAAGGGATCTACAGGGCCACCGTAACCGGTCCGAACGGTTGCAAGGGTAGGGACACGGTGACGGTGACCTTAGGCCAGCCGGTCATCATCGGAATAACCATCGCGGCCACCTCGACAGAAGTATGCGAGGGTACGCCGGTCACCTTTACCGCCACGGCGGTCAATGGCGGATCTAACCCCATCTACCGGTGGAAGGTAAACGGCGCTAACCAGTTCACCGGTTCACCCGTTTACACCTACAACCCGTCAAACGGGGATGTCGTGACCTGCGAACTGACCTCCTCCTTATCTTCCTGCATCTCCGCAAACCCTGTTACATCGAACGTCCTCACCATGACGGTGAACCCGATACTGCCGGTCAGTGTTTCGGTTACGGCCTCGGCAATCCAGGTCTGCGAAGGAATCCCGGTAACGTTCACCGCCATCCCCGTCAATGGAGGCGCAACGCCCTCCTTTTCATGGTTTGTGAACGGCGCTAACCTGTTCACCGGTTCACCCGTTTTCACCTACACCCCCACCAACGGCGACCAGATTATCGTCAATTGTACATCGTCAATCGTAAATTGCGTAGCATTCAATCCCGCCACCTCTACACCCATCACCATGGTGGTCAACCCCAATCTCACCCTCTCCGTCACGGTCACCCCGTCATCCAACCCGTTCTGCCAGGGGGAACCGGTGACATTTACAGGGGCCGCCAATTATGGCGGCCCTACGCCGTTGTGGCAATGGTTTGTCAATGGCGTTAACCTGTTCACCGGTTCACCCGTTTACACATATTTCCCCAACAACGGCGATATTGTAATTGTCAATTGTCAATCGTCAATTGTCAATTGCATTTCCAACAATCCCGCTGCCTCTGCTCCCGTGACGATGGTGGTCAACACAGGCCTCCCTGCCGGGGTGACCATCACCGCCTCCGACAATCCTTTCTGCCCGGGCGAACCGGTGACATTTACCGCGGCCGCCAATAATGGCGGCCCAACGCCGTCGTTTCAATGGTTTGTGAACGGCGTTAACCAGTTCACCGGTTCACCCGTTTACACGTTCACCCCACAGGCCGGCGACTCCATCCGCTGCATCATGACCTCCAACCTAAGCTGCGTTACAGGCAACCCGGCATCCTCCAATAAGATCATCATGGCCGAAAAGATCAAACCCAACG
>CAYYPH010000020.1:0-72871 GCA_964473485.1 uncultured Prolixibacteraceae bacterium
TGGGACCCCGTCGGGGTAGTGGGACCCCGTCGGGGTGGTGGGACCCCGTCGGGGTAGTGGGACCCCGTCGGGGTGGTGGGACCCCGTCGGGGTAGTGGGACCCCGTCGGGGTGGGGGGACCCCGTCGGGGTGGGGTTAAACTTTAGTGCGGTGGAACAGGGTAGGAAGAAGAACCTGATCGAAGAGGAAGGTGAAGAAGATTGCGGCACCGACGGTGGCAACAGGTTTCCAGCATGCAAGCACCGAATCGAGGATCGATTGCTGCGGTGGACCGGTGAAGAAAAGGATCGTCACCAAAAGGGCAAGTGTAGCCAGCACGATGCCGACTTTCAGTCCGAACGACAAGAGAAGATCCTGCCAGGCCAGCTTCTTTTCGAGTTTGCTGACCAAGCGCGATGAAAACCAATCCGGAATGGGGTCGCCGGGGAATTCCCTGAAAGCTTCTTCCATCAGGTCGTCGAGCGGATTATCCTTTTTGCTTATCATGGTACAAAAATATTAAAAATCAACTTCCCTCCTATTCAAATAAAACCGTCCGGATATCAGGGATGATGCTCACCATCTTATCCTGGATGATCTGGCGGCCGCGGTTGAGGTAACTTTTTACGGTCCCTTCTGGCATACCGGTTATCTCCGTAATCTCCTGGTAACAGAACCCCTCCAGGTAAAAAAGGGTTACTACCGTCCGGTACTGCAAGGGCATCGCCTCTATTATCCTGTGAACCAGCTGTTTCAGTACCATTCTGTCGTAATTGACCACCTTCTGCGGAATATCCACCTCTGCCAGCATCGATGGCGTGTACTCCTCCATCATCAGCTCCTGGCGGTGGTAGCGCTTCCTGATATGATCGATGCAGCCGTGATATGCGATCGAACCGATCCACGTGGAGAGCTTCGAGTCGCCCCTGAAACGGCCCATATCCCTGTACACCCTTAGAAAAATCTCCTGCGAAAGGTCTTCGGCATCACGCCGGTCGACCATGCGCGACACGATATGCCATACCAGGTTCTTGTATTTATCCACCAGGAACCTGAATGCATTCGTATTGCCATCCTTCACACGGGCTACCAGTTCTGCATCTTCCATCGGATCATTGGGCGCACAAAAACAAAAAAGGTTGCAATCCTGCGAAAAAAAAACCACCTGTCTGCAACCTTTTCGCCATTGCTCCGACAAATGGTCAGATTCATTTAAAAATTTACAGCCATGATGCAAGATGCTTTAATAGTCGCAATTGTTTTTTTCGGGATCTACCACCTGATAAAGATGTTCACTGATTTTTTACTGAGACGGAAGATCATCAAGGCCGGTCACATCGAAAAGGCCGGTATCCTCGATCCGGTGTCAGCCATCAGCGAGGAAAACAAATATCCGACCCTTAAATGGGGCCTGGTGTCACTGATGGCCGGAGCCGGCCTGATCCTGATCGACCTTCTGTACCAGGGTGGCCGTATTGAGTGGGTGAAGGAGTACAATGCACTCCTCCCCTTCGGTATTGAACTGGTATTTATCGCTTCGGGGTTCCTGATCTATTTCTTCATCGTGAACGCCAGGAAGCGTTAAGGAGAAACCCTCCCGCTTCGCCGCCCCCGGGGCCGAGTTCCACCACGAAGCCGGCGCTTCGGGTCATAACAGGGTCGTGTTCGATCATGATCACCGTGTGGCCCTGACCCGAAAGCCTGTCAAACACGCGTATCAGGCGATCGCAGTCGTAAGGATGAAGGCCTGTGGAAGGTTCGTCGAAAAGATAAAGCGACGGACTTTTCACGGGCCTCATAATTTCTGTCGAAAGATGTAGCCGCTGGGCTTCTCCGCCCGAAAGTGTATTGAGTGGCTGACCCAATTCCAGGTACCCGAGTCCTGTTTCGTCAAGCAGGCTGAGTGTGCGGATGATAACAGGGTAACCGGAAAAGAAGGCTGCTGCTTCGCTTATGGTCAGGCTGAGAATATCGCCCATGTGTTTTCCTTGCATTTTCACCCTTAGAACATCATCGCGGTATCGCATTCCTCCGCAACCTTCACAGCGAACCACAATATCCGGAAGAATGTCCATGCTGGTCCTTACCTGTCCCGAACCTTCGCACCGGGGGCACTGTCCATCGCGGTTCAGATAAGAAAAATGGCTGGGTTTGAACCCGGCTTCGACAGCAGCCGGCTGAGCTGCCATCACTTCGCGGATAAACTCCAGAACCCCGGTATAGGTGGCCACCGATGCCTGTGCATTGGTAAATTCGTTTTTCCGCTCAACAGTGATGATCCTGCCGAACTGTTTCAAACCGTCGATCGACCGGCAACCCACGGGAGACCCTGCAACCGCCGACCGGTAAAGGGTATCGAACACAAGGCTCGATTTACCGCTTCCCGACACCCCGGTCACCGCGGTGACGCATCCCGCCGGAATCTCAAGGTCGAATCCTTTGAGGTTGTGGATGTCGGCCCCCGAAATCCTGATCCAACCCTTTATCGCGGCTTCATGAATCCCGCCAGGTATTGCCTTATCATGATCATCCCTCTCACCAACCACCATTGGACCCGGGTCATGTCTGCCCTCGGGCCGACAATCCTGAACCTGCGTTGTCTGGTCTGCAAACTGATCATCTCTGCCGGTTGTTAGTGCCCTTGCATTTTCACCTTCCGTAACCAATCGTTTTGCCTTCAGCAACGCTTGCCCGGTCAGTGAAGCGGAGTTATGCATGATAGAAGCCGGGTGGCCCTCCGCCACCGCGGTACCGCCATACCGGCCCGCACCGGGACCGAGATCGATGACATGATCGGCCTGCTGGATCACCTCCGGGTCGTGTTCGACCAGGATCACCGTATTCCCGGCATCACGCAAAGCCAGCAAATGCACCATCATTTTTTGAATATCGGAAGGATGCAGTCCGGCCGAAGGTTCGTCGAGCACATAGGTAATGCCGGTTAGCCCCGACCTTATCAGCGATGCCAGCTTGACACGTCTGGCCTCGCCGGAGGAGATGCTGTCGAACGTCCTGCTCACCGACAGGTAGGACAGGCCAAGGTCGTTGAGCAGGGTAAGCCGGGCTGTTATTTCAGGCATGAGGTGCCGGAGAACGATCTGATGCAGTGTTCCGTCGACCTTGAGAGAAGAAAAAAAGGCGACCGATTCGCCGATGGTCAGGCCGGAGAGTTCGCTGATGGTCAGTTCCCCGACCCTGAACTGCAATGCCTCCTCACAGAGCCGGGTGCCGGCGCATCCGGCGCAAATCTTATCCGTCATTACGTTCAGCATGCTTTCGCCGCGGTGATCGGCATGCTTGCGTGCGTATTCGGCCTCCACCAGCGCAGTCAAACCTTCCCACCTGCCGGTGAACCTGTGTTCGCCTGTCCGCTCCCCTCTTTTGTACTCCCATACTACCGCGTACTGCTCATCTCCCGTTCCATCCATCACCATCGCCCTGGACCGGTCGTCAAGTTCATCCCAGGGCACCGAAAAGTCGATGCCATGCCTGGTACCCACGGCCCTGATCACGGCAACATATTGCCCGAAACGATCGCCGTAAAACTTCCCGGTGCGTGTTCCTTCCATGGCGCCGCCGACAATCGGCATGAAAGGATGGGTGACGAGCTTTGCCGGATCGCAAACGGTAACCCTTCCGAGTCCTGAACAGGCAGGACATGCGCCATGCCGGTGATTGAAGGAAAAGAGGCTCGATAGCACTTCGTGGTCGCCACCGATCCGTGCATACAACAAGCGGTAAAGGTCATAAATGCCGGTAATCGTTCCCACCGTCGACCGGGGCGATGAGGCGCCGGTAGACTGTTCGAGCGCAAGGGTCGGCGTGAGACCCTCTATGCTCTCCGACTCCGGTTTTTCACGCAGGCCGGCACGCATCCTCACATAGGCCGAAAAAGCATCCATGAAACGGTTCTGCGCCTCGGCATGAATGGTGTCGAAGGCCAGCGACGACTTCCCGCTCCCCGAGATCCCGGTGACCACAGTGATGCGGTTATGGGGAATGGTCAGATTAAGTCCCCTGAGGTTATGGGTGCTGACGCCGGCCAGGGTTATCTTTTCAACCGGAACCGCTGCCTTTGCTTCGTTTTCCTCCTGTGCAGACAAGGCTTGGTGCATTCGGTGTCTGATTGCCGTGTGTTCACGAAACACCGAACCCGTGGCTGACCCTTCGCAACTGATGATGTCGCGGAGCGTTCCCGCGGTCACGACCGTCCCTCCATTCTCTCCGGCGCCCGGACCCAGGTCGATAATGTGTCGGGCCGCAGCAATGACCGCCGGATGATGTTCGATGACGACAACCGTATGACCCTGCCCGACCAGATTCTGCAGGGCCTTCAACAGCATACCGACATCCGCGTCGTGCAATCCGGTGGTGGGTTCATCCATAACGAAAAGAGTGTGGGGCGACTGCGGTTTGGCCAGTTCAAAAGCCAGTTTGATACGCTGGGATTCTCCTCCGCTCAGCGTCGACGAGCGCTGACCCAGCGTAAGGTAACCCAGCCCGAGGTCGTCGAGGATCGTAAGGTACCTGACAATCTTAGGTTCATGCCTGAAAAAGTCCATCGCCTCCTGCACGGTCATCGCGAGTACCTCCGAGATGTTCTTCCCATCGCTCACCCCGAGGGTCGCCTCATCGAACCGGCGCCCTTCGCAGGCTTCACACAACACCTCCACCGTTCCCATAAAATGCATGCCGATCTGCTGGTAACCGGCTCCTTCGCAGGCTTCGCAACGGCCGCCCGGAGTGTTGAAGGAGAACCGGCTTTTGTCGAAACCCCGGGCTACTGCCTCCGGCAGTCTGGAAAAATAATCGCGGATGTGGTCGAACATTCCGGTGTAGGTGGCCGGATTGCTGCGCGGCGTCTTGCCGATCGGCGACTGATCGACCGTGATCAGCTTCCTTAGCGGTTCCCAACCCGTGATCGAACGACATTTTCCAGACAGGTCATCCGGGCTGTCGGGAAGCGACCCGAGACTGCCGACCAGCACACCGAAGGCAAGGGATGATTTTCCGGCTCCCGAAACCCCCGTGATCACGTTCAGTGCGTTCAGTCTGAAAGAAACATCAATATTTTTAAGATTATTGATACAGGCGCCCCTGATCGTCAGCGACTCCTCCCCCCTCCCGGCCATGCCGGCTTCCGCGACGACGGTCGTCATTACGGTTTCTGCGCTTTGCCGCTCAGCATCCGGTGATGTCGCCTTTCCTCCGTTGCTCTCCCGGTTCCCGGATGCTAACAGGCCCTTCCCCGTTTCAGTGGTCGCAGCATCGATGGCAACCGCGGCAGTTGAGGGTTTCACCAGGGCTGTAAGGGTTTTGCTTTTGGCCATTATATGAGAGGGTACCCCTGCCATACCGGATACGGGACCGTTATAGATCACCTCTCCACCCTGCAGCCCGGGGCCCGGCCCAATGTCGATCAGCCAGTCGGCGTGGGCTACGAACGAAAGGTCGTGTTCAACCACGATGACCGTGTTACCCCGGTCGCGGATGGTTTTGAGCACCCCGGCCAGGCTCTCCGTTTCGGTGGGGTGCAACCCGATGGATGGCTCATCGAAAACGAAGATCATGCCCGACAGGTCGATCCCGGCAATAGAGGCAAGCCGCAGACGCTGCGATTCGCCTCCCGACAGCGAGGCCGACTCCCTGGCAATGGTCAGGTGACCCAGGCCAAGCCGGGTAAGCATTGCGGCCTGGCTTTTTACCTTTTCGATAACAGGGGCGGCGGTTTCACGGTATATGTCGCGAATGTCAAGGCCCTCGAGCGTAACGCCCAGAGTATCGAGCGGAATGCTGGCCAGCGCCGTGACGGACCGGCCTCCGATCGTCACCGACAAGGCGCGTTCATTCAGCCTGCTGCCGTGGCACGATTGGCAGGGCCTCGTTCTTACGAAACGGAGGATATTTTTGTTGCGGTCGCGCTGGAGAATGGCCTCCATTACCGGCAATATCCCCTTGTAAAAGCCAAGCTCCCTGGGTTTTGCCGTGATGCCACTCCATTTCATCCGCGACTCAAGCGGGTGTTTGCCGTATGGAATTTCAATCTTATCGCTCCCGAAAAGTACGATTTGTTTCTGATCGCCGGTGAGCTCGCGCCACGGAATATCCACACTGAACCCTTCGGCCCGGCATACCTGGTCGAGCACCTCCATGGTGACCTGCGAATAGATGATGTAGCCGTTGGGAGTGGTGATCCTGAGCGCTCCTTCGCGCAGGGTCCTGTTTTCATCGGCAATGAGGAGGAGGGGATCGAGGAAATCCTCAACGCCGAGTCCCTTGCATGCCGGGCAGGCGCCTTCAGGTGAATTGAACGAAAAGAGACCTCGGCTGATCTTAACGCCCCGGTCCGACCCATCGGCCTCCCCGGCGCGGGCAAAAAGAAGCCTGAGCAGGTCGTAAATACCAGTGATGGTGCCCACGGTCGATCGCGGACCGGCCACAACCGATTTCTGGTCGAGCGCCACGGCGGGCGAGAGTCCGTAAATACGGTCTACGGCGGGTTTCGCCATCTTCCCCATGAACTGCCTGGCGAAGCCTGAAAAGGAACCCAGGTAACGGGTCTCAGCCTCGCGGTATAAAACGTCGAATACCAGCGATGATTTCCCCGATCCCGACACCCCCGTTACCATGATCAGCCGGTTTTTGGGAAATTCAAGACTCACCGAACGCAGGTTATGCTCCGTAGCGTTGTGTATCGTGATGGCCTGGCCTGTCACCTTTTGCAATTTTCCGGCAAAAGTAGAGAATCCCCGGTTTTTGTATGCCGTAGAATGAAAATTGCTACTTTTACGATGCAAATCAATCATTCAATCATTCAATCAATCAATCATTCATTAATGACCACCCGTCTCTTCCTCCTTCTCTGCCTGCTCCTTGTTGCCGGCATTTTGCCGGCACAAAAGCGGGAAGTCACCGTTACAATCCGGCTCAGGGGTGTCTACGACAGCAAGGTGAGCCTGCTTGGCCTCACCGAAGCAAGGCTGTTCAAACCATTTGCCGAGATCGACAGGGTGGGCAACGGCGAAACGGCCGTCCTGACCGTGCCGGCCGATCGCCTTCCGGGCGAATTTGTGTTACGGTTCGACTACCGGAAAACCGAAGAGTCGACCCCCTACCCTTCCGAGCGCTATTTTTTCCTCAACGACCAGGATGTCGATTTCAGCGTTAGTCCGGAGTACTGCAACAACCCCGACAGTTCCTTTTTCGGCAACGGGGAGCGCGAAAACGCTGCATATGCGGCATTTTCTGAGGAAAACGCCGGCAGGAAGGAGGTCATCGGCCTGCTGCAGAACCTTCTCATGAACTATGACGATACGGCATCGGCGTTTTACCGGATGGGCATCGCCGAATATGAAAAACGGAGGAATAGTTACAACGAATGGCTGAAGGAGCAGGCAAAGAAAGACAGGAAACTATTCGTAAGTGCATTGTATCCGTTTCAGCAGATCCCCGATATCTCCTTCACCGGAACTGCACCGGAACGCCTCCACAGCCTCATCGGACATTACCTCGACGGCATCGACTTCGACAACCCGTTGATAATCAGACTTTCGGCCATGAACAAATGGATGGATGGATACGTGAACCTATACGGTCAGCAGGCCACGACCATCGCGCAGCGCGATTCGCTGTTCCCCCTGGCGGGCCGCACGGCCATCGAAAAAGCAAGGAAGGGTCATCCGCTGGTTTACGGGTGGATGGTCGATTATTTTTACCGGGGATATGAGGCCAATGGCATCGATGCGGGGATGAAGATCCTGGAACCTTACCTTGACGACCCGAAATGCCTGACATCGAAGCGACTGGAGATCGGGCGCAGGCTCGAAGGGATGAAGACGCTGGTAGCCGGCAGCAAGGCCCCCGAATTTCTGCTGAAGGACAACACCGGCGAAAACTTTGCGCTCTATCCCTACAATCCCGGCACGAAATACATCCTGTTGCTTTTCTGGGCCGCGGGATGCAGCCATTGTGCCGAAACCGTCGGGGTGCTTTATCCCTGGTCGCGCCAGAATGGGCCGGGCAAAAAGGTCAGTATCGTGGCCATCAGTATGGATGATTCGGAAAACGACATCAAGTCGTGGCGTGAAAAGATCAAAGGGCTGGAAGGGTGGAAACACCTGAACGCCCCGGAGGGTGTCCGCAGCAAGGTGGCGGCCGACTATTTCATCCTCTCCACGCCTGTCATGATCCTGCTGGATGCCGGAACGAAGGAGGTGGTGGCAACGCCCGACACCCCGAAGGCGCTGGTCAGGATCGTTGAATGATCAGACGGTCGCCACCTCAGCAGCCGATGGTCGAAAGCAACGCCTGCCGCGTACACTGGAAGCAGTGCAATTGTTTGAATACGCAGCAACCAGAAAAAAAAAGAAGATGACGAACGACGAATTCAGGAAAAACGCCCACCTTTTGGCCGACTGGATGGCCGATTACCTCGGCCGGGTGGATCGGTTCCCGGTTAAACCCGCCATCAGCCCGGGGGATATCAAAAAGCAACTTCCCCTGTCGGCCCCGGAACAGGGTGAGTCCTTCGACCGGATTTTCAGCGACTTCAACGGAATCATCCTTCCCGGCATGACCCACTGGCAGCATCCCGGCTTTCTTGCTTATTTCCCGGCCAACAACAGCGAACCATCGGTCCTGGCCGAGATGCTCACCGCGACCATGGGAGCCCAGTGCATGCTGTGGCTCACCTCTCCTGCCGCCGAGGAGCTGGAAGAGCGCATGGCCGAATGGATGCGCGACCTGCTCGGGCTGCCGGGCGAATTCACCGGCGTGATCCAGGACAGCAGTTCGTCGGCCACCCTGGTGGCCCTGCTCACAGCCAGGGAGCGCCGCACCGGATTTGCGATCAACCAGCGGGGCTTCACCGCAGCCGACCGGTTCCGTGTTTACACCTCCACGCAGGGCCATTCGTCTATCGACAAAGATGTGAAGATCGCGGGCTTTGGCATAGAGAACCTGGTGAAGGTCGGGGTCGACGATTCCTTTGCCATGCGGCCTGATCTTCTCGAAGAGGCCATCAACCGCGATATCGCCGACGGGTACATCCCGCTGGCGGTGGTATCTACCTTCGGTACCACCAGCTCGACCGCCGTCGATCCCATCGGTGCGATCGGTGCGATCTGCAGGAAATACGGCACCTGGCACCATGTCGACGCATCCTATGCCGGCACCGCGCTGATGCTGCCGGAGATCAGAAAACTCGCCCCGGGTTACGGCGACTGCGACTCCTTTGTCGTAAACCCGCACAAGTGGATGTTCACCAATTTCGACTGCTCCCTTTACTTTCTCCGTGATAAGCAGGCGCTGATCAACACCTTCAGCATTCTGCCCGAATACCTGAAGACAGCCGAAGACCGGCAGGTAAACAACTACCGCGACTGGGGGGTGCCGCTGGGCCGCCGGTTCAGGGCGCTAAAGCTATGGTTCGTCATACGCACCTATGGTATCGGCGGCATGCAGAAGATGATCGGCGATCACATTGCATACGGTCAATGGGTGAAAGAACAGGTGCTGGCAAACCCCGCCATGGAGCTGATGGCCCCGGCATTGTTCAACCTGGTATGTTTCAGGTTACATCCGCGGGATATCACGGATGAACAGGAGCTGGAACGGCTGAATGAGAGATTCCTGCAGGCCCTTAACGCCACCGGAAGGGTCTTCCTCACGCAAACGAAGTTGAACGGAAAGTATGTCATCCGGTTCGTCTCGGGTCAGACACACACTACGTTCGATACGGTAAGGAAGGCCTGGGATGAAATTCTTGCGGTGCTTGACCGGTCGAATCTTTTTTTATATCTTTGATCGGACATATAAAGAATGGTGATAATTCACGAAAACCGAACCCCATGAAAAAGAAAAAATGGCCCCGGATACTGGGCGGGTTGTTCATCCTGCTCGTGGTTGCAGTGATCGCGGCGATCCTGTACCTCAAATTTGCACTGCCTTCCGTTCCCCTGAAGGAGATCACCGTGAGTCAGACCCCTGAAAATGTCAAACGGGGAGCATACCTGGCCAACCACGTCATGGTCTGCATGGATTGTCACTCCACGCGGGCATGGAACCGGTTCTCCGGTCCGCCTGTCGCCGGCACACTGGGGAAAGGGGGCGAGGTGTTCGACCAGCGGATGGGATTTCCCGGGTCGTTCGCCGCAGCCAATATCACGCCGTACTACCTGAAGGACTGGTCGGATGCCGAGATTTACCGGGCCATCACGAGTGGTGTAACCAAGGAGGGAAGGGCGCTGTTCCCGATCATGCCCTACCCCTATTACGGAACGCTCGACGATGAGGATATTTTCAGCATCATTGCCTACCTGCGAACCATTCCGGCCATTGAATCGGAGGTGGCAGGATCGTCGGCCACCTTCCCGATGAACCTCGTCCTGAACACCCTTCCGAAAGAATCGTCGCCCACGAAACGACCCGACCCTTCCGATGTGGTCAGTTACGGCAAATACCTGGTTCAGGCGGCGGCCTGCGTGGAGTGCCACACGCCGGCCGAGCATGGACAGATCGTGGAGAAGCTGGCCTTTTCGGGTGGACGTGAATTCCTGATGCCCGACGGCTCCATGCTGATCACCCCCAACATCACCCCCGATTCGGCCACCGGCATTGGCGCCTGGTCGAAAGAAGCCTTTATCGCCCGGTTCAAGGCCTACGACCCGTTAACCTTTACCGCACCTGTCCTGCACAAGGGAGATATGCAGACCACCATGCCCTGGACCATGTACGCCGGCATGGACACCACCGACCTGGTCGCCATGTACACGTACCTGCATACGCTGGCGCCCGTGAAAAACCTGGTGGCGAGGACGAAGAAGCTGGAGAATTAGAAGGGAGAAGGGAGAAGGGAGAAGGGGGAAAATGGAAAACGGGAAAATGACTGGTCTTGTCAGGCATTTTCTCAATAAAGATTTACTACTTTTGTAGGGGTTTACGTCAGATGAACCACATTTGGGGTATTAGCTCAGATGGCCAGAGCGCTGCGTTCGCAATGCAGAAGTCACCGGTTCGACTCCGGTATACTCCACAATGACCCTCTGAAATGATCAGTATTTACTGATGTTTCGGAGGTTTTTATTTTTCCTACACCCATTTTTACACCCATTCTCCTTCTCAGTTATCAGTTAGGTGAATCAAAAATATTGATTCGCCATTTCCAGCGTTCTCAGTTAACTAGTTAACAAGAAACTGTGACTTGATAATATGATAATAAAGTTGAAGGATCAGGTTCTCTAGAACTGTACATCAGGTATTAGGACTAGCTTAAATTAAGGTTTCTTTCTCTCAATCGCTAACTTAAAAATTATTCTGTATGGAGGAGTGTAAAAAATTGTTATTGTTAATTCTTACAATGACTCACGCCAACAACTCCTGATATCAAACTTACAACATATAAGGTACTCCTACTGAACCATTGCTTGTTGTCAATATCATAGAATTCAGGCATAAACCATAAATCAAGGAGAATTCCACCCAAAACAATTCCCGAAAATACCAGTAATTCATAGAACAAGCCTTTTTTCACGAATATCCATCTGGTTTCACGATAGGGTCTAAAAAGGGAACCGGATAAAATAATGGATAATGAAAATGCATATATTACTGATAAAGTTATCCTTAAATAAATATTTTCTAATGATAACAAAAAATGAATACTATTCAAACATAGGAAATAAGACCTAAAAATGAAATCCATAAAATGACATTCATTCGGATTTTTCCTATTCGACTTGTTTCAAATGCGAATTCAACATCATCATTTTTATTACCACGGGCTGGGCGGTTCAGAAACTCCGATTTAGCTTGATTTGGATCATGATCGGCTTGATCAGAATCTAGGCTCTTCTTGCCAAGATCAGATTTTTCTTCCCAAGGATTCGCATCAGATTCATTCCATGCCACTTTCGATAGCTTCCTATTGGCTTGTTTTTCTGTGGCTGCCTTCCACTCTTGGGCCTTTCTCGCCATCATTCATAAGTATTTCATCGTCCAGATCTGAGCCTCTGTAAGTTTTCTACCTTCAACTTGCTTATTGTTGTCTTTCTCCATAGCGCAACTGTTTTTCGTTTAAATAGATCTGGGTCAAAACTTGATTGAAAGGTGTAACTGACCCCCGAAACCTAGTTCCACAATTTTTTGCAGTGTTGAGATTCGTGCCTCTTTGATATTATTTTCAATTTTAGAAATATAGGACTTGGTTGTTCCTACCTTGATAGCAAGTTCTTCCTGTGTCAATCCTTTTTCAAGTCTGGCTTCCAGAATCAACGCGCCAATTTTAAAGTTTTCATAACCTGATTCAAGTTCATCCCTTTTTTTTGTTCCAGGTTTGCCATAATGTTTGTCTTTAAATTGGCTAAGTGTCTGTATATTATCTTTTTTCGTTTTCATATTCTTTCTTTATTTTAAGTGCTTTTTCTATTTCCTGTTGAGGAGTCTTTTGAGATTTCTTATGATATCCATTTGCCAGAACTACCAATTGTCCTTCGTCAAAAAAGCAGAAAATTCGAAATATATCACTGCCAGACTGAATCCGGATTTCATAGAGACCATCTGTATCTTCAATTTTCTTGAGATATGTTTCAGGAATTCTCCGTAACTCTTCTATCAAGTCTAAAGTCCAGATAATCCTATCTTGAACTTTGGATCGTTGTTGTACAAAGAAATTTTCAAAGTAGTCTTTGTAAAATATGATTGTTCTCTGTTTATTCTTTTCAATCATAATGCAAAGATACGAAAAGTTGTCTTAAAGTGAAACATTATATTCATCATTTATTAATCTTTGCCAGATTGGTAATCGTATTTTCAAAATCTCATATGGAAAGGGAGATGGTCTGGAAATACGATCCCAGCGAAATGATCGACAGCAAAGCGATGGCGATGCTTTTTGCATGATGCACTTTTTCAGGCAACTGTTTTTGTCGTTATCTTTGAGAAAAAAATCCATGAAAAAGTTCAGCAGAAGGGAATTCATATTCACTTCGGGGATAACCATGGGAGCATGGGTACTTACCTCCTTTAAAGCTCCTTTCGGTAACTCTTTTCACTGGAGCGATCATCTGGCGGAAATCGGCACCCCGCGACCAAACGAGGATGTATTCGCCTATATCGACCGGGTGAACGGGAAGTTTGACCTTACGCTGTACCGCAAAGTGGTCGGTTCTGCCAACCACTTCAAGGAGGGAGACCTGGCTCAGGGTGTGGCGGCCTTCAACGAAAGCTCAAGGCTCAACGCCAGGCTCCTTCTGGCCAACACCAGTATCGCGGATCTTTCGAAGACCTCTCTCTTCACCGATGAAATCTATACACTCATCGCCTCCACCACCGACCCGGAGGTGTTCGCCTCCATTTCGAACCTCACCCTCGGCGAACTGAAATCCTTTATCCTCCAAAAAACTGAAAACGAGATCAAAATGATCATGCCGGGCCTTACGAGCGACATCATTGCCATGGTGGTGAAACTCATGAGCAACGATGAACTGATCCTCGTCGGCCGGAAGGTGTTCAACCCCCTGCCGGGAAGTAGTTTAGGAGCAAAGGGGTACCTGGGTGCCCGAATTCAGCCAAATTCTCCCACCGACCATCCCGACGACATCATGATGCAGGTGTTTGACGCGTGGTCGTATGCCGTCGGTGACTTAATCATCGGAACCAATCCCGTTTCAAGTGAACCCGAATCAGTTGCGAAAATCGAGGCCGTTCTGCACGACATACTGAAGACCTTCGGCCTGCAAACGGTGCTGCCGAATTGTGTTCTATCGCACATTGACGTGCAGGCCGAAGTTGAAAAACTTTACCCCGGCACCACCGGCATCTGGTTTCAAAGCCTGGCGGGTACCGTGAAAGCGAATATGACTTTCGATGTTACGATCGGCAAGATGATGAACTACGCCTCCATGCGTACCGGCCAGTATGGTTTGTACGGGGAGACGGGCCAGGGGGCCGATTTTACCAACGGTCACGGCGAAGGATTCGACATGGTGGTTCATGAATCGCGGAAATACGGGTTTTTGCGCGCCCTGAAAAAAAGGGTCGCCGAAGTTCAGCAGCCTCAATTCGCGGGCCCGTGGGTACATGTGAACGACGTGGCCGGTTTCATCGGCCCTGAAGTATTCAAAACCAAAGAACAACTGGTGAGATGCTGCCTTGAAGACACGGTGATGGGAAAGCTGCATGGCCTGGCCATCGGGCTCGATATCTGCTCGACCCTGCACATGGACATCACCCTCGACGACCTGGCCTGGTGCATCGATCAGGTAATGCCCGCCAACCCTGCCTACCTGATGGCACTCCCTACCAAGAACGACCCCATGCTGAGCTATCTTACCACGGGTTTTAACGACCATGTTAGGGTTCGCGAAAAATTCGGGTACAGGGTGAATGAGGCCATGTGGAATTTCTTTAAAAGGATTGAGATCGTTGGTCCTGATGGAAACGTTACCGTCCATTTCGGCGATCCGTTGTGGGTCTGGTACCAGTACCGCCTGGCAAAAGGCGACCGGAGAACCCAGGAGGATATCTACGCCGAAGGACATCAACTGATCGCCGCCATCGAAGCACGGGGCGTGCCGATCGCTGCCGGTTACGGGCAAAACATCTGGGACCTTGAACCTTCACTTGATAGGAAGATCCATGCGCTGTATGATGACTCGAAAGCCTGCCTGTGGACGGAGATGACCACCGCCTTCATCGATTCCATCCCAAACCACATATACATCGAAACCCGGTCGGCCGACCGCAAAGACTATGTCTATCATCCCCCCACGGGTGAGCAGCTGAGCAAAAACGCCATCGACCGGCTCAACAGGCTGAGAAAGAAATGGAAAGGCAACAGTCCCGATGTTCAGATCATCATCTCCGACGGATTGAACGTGAGTGCGCTCACCGACGAGGGACACCTGAAACCCTACCTGGAATACCTGGCCAGGGAGCTTGCCACTTCCGGTTTATCGGTCAGCGCCGACCCTATCGTGGTGAGGCATGGCCGTGTGCGGGCCGGATACAGGTGCGGCGAAATTCTCTTCGGCGGCGATGGCCCGACCAACCAATCCAAAGGCATCGTTCATATCATCGGTGAAAGACCTGGTTCGGGACACCACAATTTCTCGGCCTACCTCTCTGCCCCGCCTGTAAGCACCTGGAAGGTAAAGGGAAAATTAGACCACAATCTCTCCAAAGTCGTATCGGGCATTTCCGACACCTCACTGAAACCTGAGCTGGCCGCCAGAGAGACCGTAAGGTTGTTAAAACAACTGTTTCATTCCTAACATCTCAGCCTTCTCTCCATCGGGCGACCCTGATGCATCAGGTCATCGCATGGTGAAAAGGCTCTCACCGCTCCGCAACTACCAACATTTCAAAGTCTTCGGTTCTTAGCTTATCCTCGCGTGAGAAGGCCCCGAGCTTCGCCCCGAAAATCCCGATTTTCGTGAATCCCAGCGTTTTCAGCAACCAGGTTATCTCAACCGGCACATAATACCGCTCGTTACACGCGAGTTCCTTTTCCACCCCGTCGTCATCCGCAAACCGGGTGATGTTGTAATCCCTGAAGGTCATTAAGTCAAAATGCGTGCTGCTGTATGTTGCGTTGCCTTCTGCACCGCCCTCCGCATGAAAGTCGTTGATGGAGTGAAACAACGGGAACAGTCCGTTCAACGTGGTGAAGATGAATTTTGCCCTGGCCTTCAACGACCGGGAGACATTTTTTAGGATTTCGTAATTCATCTCATCCGTTTCCATTAACGGGAAACCGCCTTCGCACAGCATGATCGCTGCATCGAACTGGTCCCTGTAAGGCAGATCACGGGCATCGTGTTTTATGAAATCAATCTGCAACCCGTTTTGCCGGGCTTTTTCCCTCGCTTTCCGGAGCAATGATTCCGACAGGTCGATCCCGGTCACCGGATAACCCCTCCTCGACAATTCAATGGCATGACGGCCGGTGCCGCACCCTATGTCGATGATCTTCAGATCTTTGTTAAAATTCAGCTCACGCTCTATAAAATCGCACTCACCGATCGTTCCCTGTGCAAAACTTTCATGGTCGTATTTCCGGCCATAGTTTTCAAACAAGGTTTCGTACCATTGCTTGTCAGTCATGTCATGATAGTTTGATTCATCTTCGTTTCAACATCCACGCTTTTTTTTTAAAAGATCCCATCCTGACCATTCACATGCAGCATCGAACCTAATTTCATCTAAATCCCGGATGGCATGATTGAATATTTAAACCATGCCCTGCCGCAGAATCTTTTCCATCTTTTTTCCTTTCGCCAGTTCATCCACCAGTTTGTCGAGATACCTCACCTGCTTCGTCAGCCTGTTTTCGATCTCTTCAATCCGGTAGCCGCAAATCACCCCGGTGATCAGCGAAGCGTTCCGGTTCAGTGTGGCCTTGCTGAAGAACGTTTCGAAGGTTGCTTTTTCGTCGATCAGCTCCTGCAACTTTTCATCGTCGAAACCCGTCAGCCACCCGATCACCCGGTGCAGTTCCTCTTTCGTGCGGCCTTTGCCCTCCACCTTTGCCAGGTAGTGCGGGTAAACCGATGCAAAGGTCATCTTTGCTATTCTCTCATCGTGTTCAGGGGTTGTTTTCATAGCCTATCACTTGAACCATTTTTGCGATGCGGGATTGCGATGCGGGCAACCGGGCCAGCAGCAGGGTTTCCGCTTCCCTTCATTCAATTCACGGATCATCCGTTGAATGTGTTCCGCCCGTGTTTCGGGTTTTTTCACCATTGTGATCCAGCAGATCCATTCGTTGCGCTGCAGCGGTGTGAGGGCGTTCCAACGCTCAACGGCATCGCCACCGGCTTTCAATGCCTGTTCCACATCCTGCGGTACTTCGTGAACCACACCCGATGCGATGTCCCCGATCATCCCTTCCGGTCCTCCTTGATCCTGAATTCAACGATTTTCTTTATCAGTGCCAGTGGCAGGGGTTTGCCAATGTGAAACTGAATGGCTCCTTTAGAGGTTTTATACGGCGCCAGATCCTGGCTGAATTGGACGATCGGACCGGGCGTCGGGTAAAAGCCGATGTGCTCCTTGTGCACAGCGTAGTAAACCAACACCTTGTTTTGCCTGAACGCCGGCATTCCGTAGCTGATGGTTTCGGTGGCTCCCGGCGCCGCCAGCCTGATGGTCTCCCGGAGTTGCTCAAGTGTTTGGCGGATAACCGCCGGGAACGAGGCGTGGTATTCGTCGATGTTCCTGTATTGTATGGTTGGTGATGTCATAAATTAACTTGAATGGCACTGTCCTACTCCAGCAATTTGGCCATGTAGTATTCATCCACGTAGTTGCCTTCTACCTTCAACGATTTGACCTTCACACCCTCCGTTTCAAACCCCATGCTCCGGTAAAGCCGAATGCCCCGCTCATTATGTGTCATCACGGTCAATTCCAGTCGTGTTACACCGTTACCCGCTGCCCATCTCTCCAATTCCTCAAACAGTTCCTTTCCGATTCTACGTCCCCGGTAATCCTTCAGTATCCCGATCACAACATAGGCGCTATGCCTGGTCCGGTTCGCGAAACCCCGTTCGGCCGATAAAAATCCGGCCATCTTTCCATCCATCTCGGCAACAAGCGTCAACGATCCCGATCGTATCACCTCGCCGATTTTGACCCTCATTTCCTGTTCCGTCGTATTCCGTTCACCCGCTTCAAAAAGCATAAACCGGGTCTCCGTATCGAGTTGCCTCAGCATTTCGAGGTAATCCGCAGCATCGTCAATTTCTATACGCCTGATATTCATTTAATTAGCGAATGATGGAATTTTATCCGGTTGATGCCGGTTAAAATCTGCACATATACATGCTCGACCATGTACTTTTCAAAAGTTCTTTTTCGACAATTTGATAAGACTAAACAACTGTCATATGAAGTTTAATGAGCCAGCTACCATCTATTTTTTTCATCACCAGGAGATTTCGTCCAACCACAGTAACGCCATTGTTGGTTGCCTGATATTTGCAAAATAACGTAGCGATGTCACCTGAAACATTCATTTTCAATATCTCAATAAAATCAATATGCCCACCCATGTTCATTCCATTCTGAAAATATGCTATTAATCTGTCACGGCCATTTGCTTCAAGACCTGCAACATGGGCAGATATATAATCGGCATCGGCCGTGTACAACTTCTATCTATCTTCTTTCTTACTTCTTTCTATGCTTGAAAATGCGCTGCAACGTTATGGTTTACACCGCGTTCCTAAGTTTTCGCTATCACCCCGGCTTTAAGCAACGGATCGAGCAGGTTCGCGGCTCCCCCGTGTTCGACGATTTTGCCGTCGATGATCCGGTCAACATTAACGCCGGTGAACGTGATCGGTTTCCCGGTTGGCTTCATGCCGAACCACTCATCGGCAAACGTTCCCTGAACAGAATAAACCGTAACGATCCAATCGCCTTCTGCGACCTGATGTTCAATGGTAAGCTTCATGTCCGGGAACACCCGCCTGATCCCGCGGATATGATCGATGGCGCCTTTAATGCCGATCTTATGTCGTTCACCTTCATATATTTCCGTGTAGTCTTCGGAAATGAAATCACCTATGTGAGCCACATCGCCTGTGTTCTCGATCTCCTCGATGTACCTGCGAATGATCGTTTTCTTGTCGGAATTGTTCATATCGATCCCTCCTGTGATCATGGACATCTTGACCTTGCATCAAATAAACAAATTTACTGAATTTTTACGGTGATCATGTGATGTTTTCGCCGCATGAGAACAGGTTTTCTGCCTCGTAATACAAGTGGGTACCGTTCTAACGGTTTTCGGTTTTACCGTTCACAGTCAAGGTAACCGTGACGGTTGCGAGGGCGATCAGAGTTCCATTGTTTCAGGGGTCACTTCCCAACCCGCATCGATGCCGCCGGGGAGCATCTGCCCACGGTCTTCGCCTACTTCGGCGTCGATCAGCCTGTTGAGCTTGTCGTTCATGGCCATTACCAGCTCTTTTTGCCGTTGGTCGCCCGCCGCGAGGTTGTTCATCTCAAGAGGATCGGCCGTAGTGTCGAAAAGCTCCACATCGTTGAGCCGGTAGAGTTCCTCGAGCGTGGTGGGCCGGTTGTGCTGTTTGGGAGAGAAATAGCGGGCAAAGACGTACTGCCCGTCATACACCATGCGGATCGCGCCCCGCTTCATCAGGTTAGGGACGATGCCGGCCTGCTGCAGCTGTTTCGGATCGCCGCCCTGCTTGAGGTAGGCGACCGCCTTGTACACGAAATCCCCGTCGAGGTAAGCGAACATGTTGTAGTTGAACAGCACGCCGTCGCGCACCGCCGTGAGGCCGGCGCTTTCGGGGGCTGTCAGCAACTGTGAGAAATCCTTTCCGGGAAGCCCTTTGACGATGGCGGTGCGCTTTTCGGCTTCCACCCCGGTCATCGCCACGAGGGTCGGCGCCAGGTCGACGTGCGAGGTGACCGCGCGGCACCGCTTGCCGCCCGGGAGGCCGGGGTGCACCACGATGAGCGGTACGTTATTCTGTTCGCGGTACGACACGGCGCCCTTGGCGTGCAGCAGGTGTGCGCCGTCCATGTCGCCATGGTCGGAAGTAAGTACGATGATGGTTCGGTCGGTCATTCCTGCTGCATCAAGTTCGTCGAGCACGGCGGCAATGTTGCGGTCGGCGTCGCGCATGCAGTTCAGGTAGTAGTTGTGCCGCCTGCGCCAGCGGGGCTCCTCATCGGGGATCTCGCCCACAAGCGCGTCGTGCGAGCGCAGGAAGTCGTAATGGGCCGGCGGCCGCCCGGGTGCGTTCAGTGGCTGCTCGTGATTGGCAGGGAGGGCGAAGTTCCATTGCCGGGCGTACAGCGGATCGTCGGGTTCCCGCACCACGTGGGTCAGCGCCTTTGGTGCCTGGAAGGGCTGGCCGGGAAGGTCGGTGTCGTAAAACATGACGTCGTGCGGGTTAACCAGGTTGACGGCCAGGAACCACGGTTTACCCTGTGCCGCCAGTTCACGCCCCTTGCCGCGCAGCCAGCTTACCGACATGGCCGCGATAACGCCGTCGTGCAGGTAGCCGCCCTGGTGGTGCGCGATGATGTCGCCGATGCCGAAATAATCGGAAAATCCGTATTCCATCATCTCCTGCGTAAATATCTTCGTGGGGGTACCCAGCTGGTTGACCGTTTCGAACTCCTTGGTGAGATGCCACTTGCCCTTGTAGGCGCTGTAATAACCCGCCTCGCGCATCATGTCGCCAACGGTGCGAATGTCGGTCGACATACTCTTGATCCAGGGGAAGTTGGTGTTGTCGAACATCTTCGTGTGCTGGATGTGCTGCCCGGTGTAGATAACCGAGCGCGAAGGCGTGCAGACGCAGGAGTTGATCCGGTGGTTCACAAAGGTGATCCCGTTTTTTGTCAAGCGTTCATGGGCTGGCAGCGCGAACCCGTCAGGCCATTCGCCGGGCCTGAAAAAACGCTCCTGATCCACGAGAATAAAAAGGATGTTATAGGGAGGGGCACCGGGCGTAAGGTTCTTTGGTGCTTCAACCTGGCCGGTAGCCGGGGATGCCGTGTTTCCGAATCCGTCGTAAGTACCGAGACCCAGCGCGGTCACGCCCGCACCGGCAATACGGAGGAAGTCCCGGCGCGACAGGGAGGAGCCGGATTCATCGTGTTCGTTCATGTTTCTGAGATAGTTTTTTCCCCTAAAACTTTCCGAATTTCAGGGAGAGGTTTGCATTAAAATTGTTGATCAGTCCGGAACTGGTGTTCATGAGATCGAGGTCGGGGGTGTAGCGGTAAGTCACTCCCGCATCCAGCCGCATGAATTTCAGCAGGTTCACCTCCACCATCACACCGGGTTCCACCATGAAGAAAGCATCCCAGTCGATGGTGTAGCCCTCATAGTAATTGTGATAGCGGTACGAGCCGGTGTTGTAAACCAGTCCTCCGCCCCCGATGGTAATGGGAAAATTGACATGCACCGGGTATTTCGGCAGCACCCTGAATTCAAACTTCACCCCGCCGTAACCGCCGTAGAGGTATGCCCCTTCATGGGTCACCTGGTCGATGTTGTCGTACCATAGGTTCCCGCTGTTCAGGATGCCGTAACCGGCCAGTCCCACCGAAAAGAAATGGTCGATAATGACCCCCATGCTGAGCCCGCCTAAAAACACATCCCGTCCCTTGAACTGGGTATACGCGGCCTCTGGGCCAATGAAAAAGCCTACCTTAACCGGATGCCCTCCTTTTTTGAACAAAGCCTGGATTTCGTCGTCGCCGCCGGAGGAGGCCTTTTGTGTGCTCTCGTTATCCTGTGCCGATACCGCCGTGGCAAAAGCTATCAGCATGGACAGTAAAAAGATCTTTGTTTTCATGTCGGGTGGTTTATACAACAAAGATAACCCGATACCATGAATAATCATGGTGTCTCACCCGCTTTTTTTTACCGGATTTCTCCCCCGGTGGATCATTCGGCAGCAATGGCGCGCGAGATGACGATCTGCTGGATCTCCGAGGTGCCTTCGTAGATCTGGGTTACCTTGGCTTCGCGCATCAGCCGCTCCACGTGGTACTCTTTCACGTAGCCGTAACCGCCGTGGATCTGCACCGCTTCGGTGGTCACATACATGGCCGTGTCGGCCGCGTAAAGCTTGGCCATGGCGCTCTCCTTTCCGTAGGGTTTGTGATGATCCTTGAGCCATGCTGCCTTGTACACCAGGTGGCGGGCCGCTTCGATGCGCGTGGCCATGGTGGCCAGCTTGAATGCGATGGCCTGGTGGTTGATGATCTCGGTGCCGAAGGCTTTGCGTTCCTTTGAATAGCGCAGGGCACGTTCATAAGCCCCCCCGGCGATCCCCAGCGCCTGGGCGGCAATCCCGATCCTCCCTCCTTCCAGAAGTTTCATGGCGAATTTAAACCCGAAGCCGTCCTCGCCGATGCGGTTCTCCTTCGGTACTTTCACATCGGTGAACATCACCGAATGGGTGTCACTGCTCCGCATCCCCATTTTATCTTCGTGCGGCCCCAGCGAGATACCCGGGGCGTGACGGTCGACGATAAACGCGTTGATCCCCTTGTGCTTCAGGTCGGGGTGCGTCTGGGCCATGACGAGGTAGATGGATCCCTTGTCGGCGCTGGTGATCCAGTTCTTGGTGCCGTTGAGCAGGTAATGATCGCCCATGTCGACCGCTGTAGTGCGCTGCGAGGTGGCGTCCGATCCCGCCTCGGGTTCCGACAGCAGGAAGGCGCCGATCTTTTCGCCCGTGGCCAGGGGCCTCAGAAATTTGTCCTTCTGAAAATCGCTGCCGAAATGCTCAATGCCGTAGCAATCGAGTGAATTGTGCACCGCCAGGATGACGGCGACCGACGAATCGCATTTCGAGATCTCCTCGATGGCAATGGCGTACGAGAGATTGTCGAAGCCTCCCCCGCCCCATTCGGGTGCCACGGTCATGCCGAGGAATCCGAGTTCGGCCATCCGCCTCACATGGTGGGCCGGGTAAATGGAACCGGCGTCCCGTTCAAGGACATCGGTGAGTAATTCGCGCTGGGCAAAGTCACGGGCCGACTGCCTGATCATTTGCTGTTCTTCGGTGAGTTCAAAATCCATAGCCTGTTTTCGTTTTTAGGATCACACTAAAAAATTGCATTGCAAGTTATATAATAAAATTTGAATATAAAATCAGGGAAGGTAAAAAACCTACTTTTGCGAACCTGGATCATATTCACCCAATCAAAACATAAAACGCTCATGAGCAAGGATATGTGGAATCAGCGGTACAATTCCGCTGAATATATTTACGGCAGGGAGCCGAACGTGTTTTTTAGGTCGGAGATCGATAAGCTTCAGCCCGGCAAGCTGCTGTTACCCGCCGAGGGAGAGGGGCGCAACGCCGTTTATGCGGCCCGGCAGGGCTGGGAGGTATTGGCCCTCGACCAGAGCGAGGCGGCCCACCGCAAGGCCCTCAGGTTGGCCGGGGAGGCGGGCGTCAGTTTCAGTTACCGGGTTGCCGACCTGCTGCACACCGATCTTCCGCCGCGGTCGTTCGACTGCATCGCCCTCATCTTCGTTCATTTTCCGTCCGTTTCGAGGGCCGGATTTCACGCCCGCGCCGCAGAATGGCTGAAACCGGGCGGCACGCTGATCCTGGAGGCCTTCTCAAAAGACCAGCTTCAATATACCTCTGGTGGTCCGAAGGATGCGGACATGCTTTTCAGCATTGCTGACCTGGCAGCGGATTTCAGCTCCCTGCGGATCATCCGGAACGAAGAACTCATCACCTTCCACGACGAAGGGGAGTTTCACCGTGGCGATTCCTCCGTTGTGCGCCTGGTGGCAATAAAGTAACGGTTGTGGGACCCCGTCGGGGTGGGGTAAAACCGTGACACGTGACGCAATTTAATGAGTGATTGAGTGATTGAGTGAATGAATAATTGACTGAATTTTTCGTTTTCAATTGTCAATTGTCAATTGTCAATTGTCAATTATCAATTCCCCCTTCTCCCCTCTCCTTTCTCCCTTCCCCCGTCCACGGCCCACGGCCCACGGCCTACGGCCTACGGTCCACGGTCTACGGTCCACTGGTGAGACCCCGAAGGTGTAGGTTATTACGGTGTCGCCAGCTGCCGCCTGGCCTCCTCAAATTCCTTTATCATCTCCTCCACGATGGTTTTCGCCGGTTTCACCGAGTCGATGAGGGCAGCTGCCTGACCAATCTCCAGTTCTCCGTTTTCTGTATCACCCTCAAACATCCCGAGCCGGGCCCGGCCGGTTCCCAGCATCGACCGCAGTTCATCGACGGGAGCGCCCCGGTCCTCGGCTTCGGCCACCTGCTGAAAAAATGCATTGCGGATCAGCCGCACCGGAACTACCTTTTTCAGAGTCAGGTGGGTGCTTCCGTCGCCGGCCTCAACGACCCTGGCCTTGAATGCAGGATGGGCTGACGACTCATCGGATGCGACGAACCGGCTGCCCACCTGCACACCATCGGCACCCAGCGCCATGGCTGCCAGCATCGCCCGCCCGGTGGCGATCCCACCGGCGGCAATGAGCGGCAGGCTGGTCGCCCGCCGGATGAGCGGGATGAGGGTGAAGGTGGTCGTCTCCTCCCTGCCGTTGTGGCCGCCGGCTTCGAAACCTTCGGCCACGATGGCATCCACTCCGCTCTGCCGGCATTTCAGGGCCGACTTCACGTTGGCGACCACATGTACCACGGTGATGCCGTGCTGTTTCAGAAGAGGTGTCCAGGTGGCCGGATTGCCGGCCGAGGTGAAGACGATCTTCACACCCGAACGGATGATCACATCGAACTGTTCGCCAACCCGCGAATACAGTAACGGCACATTCACACCGAACGGCCTGACGGTGGCGGAGGTACACTTCGCGATCTGCTCAGCAAGAACCTCCGGGGTCATCGACCCGGCGCCGAGAAGCCCCAGGCCACCGGCGTTACTTACCGCCGACGCCAGCCTCCAGCCGCTGCACCAGATCATTCCCGCCTGGACAATGGGAAAGGAGATATTGAATAGTGTTGTGATGGGGGTTTGCAAGGGAGGGGGGAATTTGGTGTTACAATTCAAAATTCAAAATTCAAATGTCAAAATTCAAAATGAAAAGTCAAAATGAAAAAGACAAAGTCAAAATGAAAAAGACAAAGTCAAAATGAAAAAGACAAAGTCAAAATGAAAAAGACAAAGTCAAAATGCAAAATGAAAAAGGAATTGATCAGAACCTTTAATTCCCTATTCGCTAATCCCTATTCGCTAATCCCTGATTTTGAATTTTGACATTTGAATTTTGAATTTTGAATTACTCCTTTCCCTAATTCCCCTGTCTGTAAACAATCGACACCAGCGACTTATCATCCCCGCCCATGTTTACGGTAAGTCCGTAGGGACGGTCGGGATGGATGGTGATCTGTGCCTCGCCGGCCTTGCCGGTCAGTTGTTCCCAGATCGTGACCGCCTGATGAACGCCGGTCCCGCCGGTGGGATGCCCCCAGCCAATGAGTCCGCCGGTGGTGTTGACGGGTACGATGCCGTCGCGGGCCGTATTGCCTTCGAGAATGAAATCGGCCCCCTTGCCTTTTTCGGCAAAGCCGATCGCTTCCATGCATAAAAGTCCGGCAATGGTAAAGCAATCGTGGATCTCGGCGGTGCCGACCTGGTAACGGGTGATCCCCGCCGATCCGAGGGCCTGCCTGACTGCTTCGCGGGTGGTGGAAAGCTCGGTACGGTCGGCCGGTGGTTTTGTGATATCCTCCTCGATCTGACCCCAGCCCAACACTTCGACGGCTTCGGAGACCGGGATGCCACAACGCCTCAGCCCCTCTTCGGAGACGATGGCGATGGCCGATGCACCGTCGGATACCTTGCTGCAGTCGAACACGTTCAGGTTGTCGACGAAGCCTTTACCGTTGGGCTCGGTGGCAGCAAGCGCCTCCAGGTCCTTTACAGTGTTGTGATACTCCTGGGCGGTGGGACAAAGTCTTGCATTCTCGATGGCGTTGCGGAACCACCGGGCAAAAGCCTGGCGGGTCTTCTCCCGTCCGTATTTTTCGAAATAGGCCCCGGCCCTGTCGCTGAACTGTCCCGGGAAGAAGTAGGCATGGCCGTCTTTCCGCTCTTTGAACCATCCGGCCCCGGCGAGGTAATCGGCGCAGTAGATCGCCTTCACGGTATTCTGCACCTCCACCCCGATGACCAACACCACGTCGGCCGTCTCGGCAAGTACGCTTTTGATCCCTGTCATCAGCGCCAGACCACCGGTGGCGCAGGCCCCTTCGACCCTCACCGCGGGTTTATAGCGCAATCCTTCGTCCACAAAGGGGAAAAATGCAGCCAGGTTGGCCTGCCGGTTGAACCGCGAAGCCATGAAATTCCCGATCACGCATTCATCGACGTTATCTGACCCGCCGATCAGTTTCAGCGTGCCTTGTCCGGCCTCGCGGATATACTCCTCGAGTCCAGGTCGCTCTTTCTTGGGATTGAACTCCTTACGGCCGGTTCCCAGCGAAATGGTGTTGTATCCGGCCACCATATATACTTTACGTCTTAACTTTTTCATATGCTTATGTTTTTGCCCGGATTTTGCCCCTCCTGGTTTAAGGAAGAACGCTCCGGATTTATGCTGAATATTGATTGATCGGACCGTAGGCATGGAAGAATCCGGTCAGGAGGACCGTGTTGACGTCGGCATCGTTGAATGCGACACCCGCCGATACCAGGAATTTCCCGATCTCGCAGGAACGTTTCAGATAAGTCAATGCCAGCGAAGCTCCCAGTCCGGAAGAGCCACGGAGTTGTGCGAAGTAATCTTCGAGCACAGCATCCCTGGTTTTACTGCCCACAACCGACTTCCAGGCAGGAGGAGCCGGCAATGCACCGAGCCTGGTATCCACAGCCGCCTGAATTTCAGCAATGGGGACATAAGCCTTCTTTTCCGGATCAAAAATGGCGACTGGCCTTCCTTTTTCGTATTTCAGAATGCCGTCCTTCTGCGATCCATCGGAGAATTGGCCGCCTTTTACCCCGATCGCCAGATATGTGTCGAGCAGCGGGCTGTGAAGGTCTTCATCTGCCAGGTAGGGATTCATGACCGACATGATGAAAGAACACACGTCAACCCCTACATAATCGATCAGTTGGAAGATGCCCATCGGTCGCACCAGGTAATCCTGGCTGATCTTGTTGATGGCATATACCGCTTCCACGAAACTCATTTCGCTGCCAAGGCGACCGACCTCGGTCGTTGCATGCAGGATGTCGCGCATGAAATGGCCGTTGCCGATGAATCCTGCCTTATCGTGCGAGGGAACCACCACCTTTCTCAGGTTCTTGGCATACTGCTTCGCGAATTCCCCGACTTCGGCCAGCGTTTTTTCTGCCTCGATGATCTCTACCAGTCTTTGCACCGCCGGAGGATTGTAGAAATGGAACCCGATGATGCGGCCACCCAGTTTCGCACCCTCATCCAGTTTCGTGATGGGGATGGAGGAGGTGTTGGTGAAGAACCATGGATTGTTCGGATTGTTCTCCGATATCCTGGTGAAGATACTGATCTTAAGTTCAGGATCTTCCTTGATTGCTTCGAAAATCATGCGCGAATCATAAGCTGACTCTATCCGCGTGGAGGTCCGGACCAGGCTCACCACATCGAAGATGTACTGCTGAAGGATCTCGTCGTTATCGATCAGGTCGCGGCGGTCGGCATAGACCTTGCGCAGGGCGACCATCTTTTTTTCACCGATCTTCAGCACCTGGGCTCTGAGGTATTTCATCAGGCCGGCCAGCGCCTCGTCGGATACGTCGATGGCGTTAAGTACAAAAGGTTTTCCCTTGTTTTCGGGCTTCAGGCTGATATCAGCCATTTCGACAGCAGTGAGCAGCAGGATGCCGCTACCCATCTTTCCGGCAGCTCCGAGCACCGAAACATGCTGTAATCGTTCTTCGTATGACATGGGTTACAGGTATTTGGTTATAAATCAATTCAAAATCAGGCAATAGGCATTAGGCATTTGGCATTAGGGAATAGGGATTAGCGATTAGGGAGATTTCCGTTTTCAATTGTCAATTGTCAATTGTCAATTGTCAATTCTTTTCACCACGCCTGCTTTCTTTTCTCGAGGAAGGCCTTCATCCCTTCGGTGGTGGGTGGCTGGCCGAATAGTTTCCCGAATTCACCGGCTTCGAGGGCCGAGGCTGCATTAAAGGCAAGGCCGAATCCCTGTCGGATCACCATTTTGGATACCGGGACTGCCATAGAACCGTTCCCGGCGATACGGATCGCCAGCTTCATGGTCTCTTCCATGAGTGTTTCGGGTTCCGTGACCTTCTGGACCAGGCCGATCCGCAAGGCATCGTCGGCAGTGATGGTCTCCGCGGTGAGGATCAGGTAAAGCGCGTTGCCCAACCCGGTGATCCGCGACAGCCGCTGTGTACCGGCATAGCCAGGTATCAGCCCGAGGTTCATCTCCGGCTGACCAAATTTTGCAAGCTTGCTGGCAATTCTGAAATCGCAGGCCATGGCGAGTTCGCACCCGCCGCCCAGGGCGTAACCATTCACCGCGGCGATCACCGGGATCTTCAGGTTCTCAAGCCGGTCGAAGGTACGCTGTCCCTTCACCGAAAACTGCTCCCCTTCGGCAGGACCCATCGGGGCCATCTCGGCAATATCGGCTCCGGCTACAAACGATTTACCCTCACCGGTGATCACCAGCACCCTTACGTCGTCGCGCGGCTCGAGATCATCGAGAAAATGGTTGAACTCCTTAAAAAAAGCTGAATTGAGCGCATTCAGCGCTGCCGGCCGGCTGATCGTCACCACGGCGATACGGTCGGCGATATTGATTTTCAGTATCTCGTATTCCATTGTTAAATAATTAACTATCAGATTATTTTCACGGAATAAAGATACCGAAAAAAAAAGCAGAATTCAAAATGCAAAATGAAAAGTCAAAATGCAAAGTGAAAGTGCAAAATGAAAAGTCAAAATGCAAAGTGCAAGTAAAGGGGGATGTTACCGGAGGATGAGTTTTTGGGTGATGGATTGGGAGCCGGAGGTGACCTTTACCAGGTAGAGGCCTCTTTTGAGCCCGGAGACATCGGTTTTGAGGGTCGCCATTGAATCGTGCTGAGGCATGAGGGTTCCTGAAAATACGACGCTGCCTTCCGCCGAGATGATCGCGAGGGTGCATTGTTCACGGCAATCGTTGAGGGTGAACTCCACCATGTCGTTGGCCGGGTTGGGCTGCATGAGTAGTGAGATATTCCGTTCTGTCGGTGTCTCGATGCCTGTGCAAGGATCGAGCGTAATGACCTTGGCGCTGGTCTTATTGCCGCTGCACGGAGCGAGGGGAACCACCATCAGCTTCACGATGACCGATCCTGAGGTTTTATCCTTGATACCCGGTATATACTCGGTATTGACGGAGGTCGGATGCGTAAAATAGCCATCACCCGTGGTTCCCCAGGCTACCTTGCTGTAGTTGGTGGCCGAGGCGTTCATGGGAATCGGTGAAATGTACCAGCAGACGATGGTGTCGTTCCCGGCAAAGGCGGTTGCCGCACCCACCAGTCGCACCGTGGCGGTGTCGTGCCGTGTTTGCGTTCCGTCGCTGATGGCCACAATATACTTAGTGGATTCCGCTGGCTTTACTTTCGGGTTTTTCTGCGATGATGTAAACCCTGCCGGTATCGAGGTCCATGAATAGGTGAATGATCCGGAACCACCATAGGCGTAAGCATCCAGCTGAACCGAGTCGGGATTCGAAGAGCAAAGCAGTGCCGGTGTGGCGGAGGCTGCCGACGAGAAAACATTGCCGAAGGTGAAGGATGCGATCCTGGTCTGCCATCCGCTGGAAGAGCTGGTGGCGTAATATTCGGTGGTGTACCAGAAGGTGGTCGGGGCAGACGGGTCGACACTGATGGCGCTGTAGTCGCCCCAGCGGCACCGGCCGCTCCATATCCCGGTCTGGCTTCCGCCGCCATGGATGATGGTCTTTTCGGTCATGGTCATCTGGTTGAGGGGGTCGCCCTTCAGCCGGCCGGTATACCGGATACCGGGATACAGGGATGAACTGGAGATGGAATATCCCACGGCGATGGTTCCGGCGGTGTCCTGGGCAATGCTTCCCATCCACCGTGAGTGTCCATCGGAGGGGGCATAGGTTGATTGCTGGTATATGTTCCAGCCCGTGCCGGTGTTCCTCAGCTCGTACCAGCGAATGCCTGCCACACCGGCACCGGCATCCACCGTATGGTTGATCACCACCGAGCCGTAGCCGTTGAACCTGCGGTACTGCTGGCGGTACATCAGGCGATCCGACAACGGATCGAGTTTCTTATCCGTGCCGAGTTGCGGAATCCCGTTACCCCAGCTCCCGATGGTACCGAACGGATTGACATTCAGGTAAATCTTATTGCCGAAAGTACTGGCTGCAGGATTGTTCCAGTCAACATGGAATTCATAAATACCCAGTTTTTGGGTGGGATTCGTCTTGATGAAGGTAAAATAGTTAGGGGTTCCGTAATCGGGGAAGGTACCGTCGCAGTCGGCCGGAAGTAGTGACGAAAAGCCATCGCCCCCCGGCGGTACGATAAAGGCGACTTCGGCGGCATCAGGATCGCCCGAAAGCATGGCCGCGCGGTCGAAGCAGGAGACGCCGTTGCCGATCCAGCCTCCCAGAAAATTGTTTGTCGACATGTAGTAACCATCGGGCCAGATCCCGAATTTCGGGTAATCGGGCATCGATGTGTATTCATACTGATAACGGTACCAGCTACCGGTCGGATCGGGGGTCTGCGACACGGCGATCATGACAAAAAACGGCGGAGTCGACGATCCGTTGGGAAGGGAGAATTGTGAGAAGAACCACCGGTCGGCCTGTTCGTCGTAATGGACGATGGCATCGCCGTCGTTGGAATTATTCGGCATGCCCGCCCAGATCGTGCTGTTGCCAAAAGGTCCGAAGATACGGAAACCGCTTTTATTGAAGATCGAATAGGAGGTGTTCACCACCTGAAAATAGTGGTTTAGTCCGACCTCGCCATGGGTATCGGGAGGCACGTAGCCACCGATGTTCCCGTTGCCGTCGAAATTCACGATGGTGGTATCGGAGGGCAGATCGCCCATGACGCGCTGCATCGTACTGTCGGAAAGCCAAGGTGAGTCCTGGTTTTTTCCGTCATCCGGGGCGAAATAGTTCTTCACGACGCCATCTTTCCAACTTCCGTCGTATCTTGCAGGCAGGTATTTCATCATATCGCGCAGCGGGGGGGAGACATCAAAATATACGGGGCGCCTTACCACAGGCCCGTTGATTCCGTTTTGGGCGAAGGATGCAGGCATGGATAGGAAAAAAAGGAGGAAGAGGGGAAAAAAATGCTTCATAGACTGAATGGTTTTAATTATTTCCCGGATTCCTTAAGGCCATGCAGAAAGCGGAAACCGGCAGGGCAATGCAACCTGTGCGGAAGAAACAGATGCAGGGTTCAGCATATACCGGTGGCAAAATTAACCAAAAGCAGCGTTGAATTGCCTGAAAATTATAATTTTGTTTTGAAATTGCATCCATCAACGAGCTGTCATGAAAGCAAAAACATTCAGTGCGGCCTCGCCGGCCGACTTCAGGAGTAACTGGTTTGCCCTGATCGGAAATGATTTTTCGCCCAACCTGGCGATGATCTTTTCATCGGTTGACCTGGACATAAAGGAGATAATCGACTTCGTGAAGCCAACGGGGGTCAGGGTTTTCGGTTGCACTTCTTGCGGTGAATTCGCTTATACCCACGAGAATCGTTACATCACCGAGGGGGAGCTGGCCTGCGTGATGCTGGAGCTCGACGGTGACACCTTCACGACCGCTTCCTTTTCCTCTCAGGGCAGAAGCTCCTTCGAGACAGGACAAGAGGCCGGTGCCTGGGCACGGTCGGTTTACAGCAATCCCGCGCTGCTTGTCCTTGCAAGCGGGCTGAACACCGACGGCGAGCAACTGGTAAACGGCCTGCGGGCGGGCGCCGGCGACCATACGACCATTTACGGAGGCCTGGCGGGCGATGATGCCCGGTTTCGCCAGACCTGGGTGTTTTCAGAGAAGGGGATGGATGCCGCGGGCGTGTTGATTCTTGTGCTCGACAAGCAGCGTTACCAGGTCAATGGCATGGCCACCAGCGGATGGGTGGGGGTGGGAGCCGACAAGGTCATCACCCGGTCGGAAGGCAACATCGTTTACACCATCGATCACCAGCCAGCCCTTGATGTATACAAGGAGTACCTGAACGTAAAGGAGGAAGACCTGCCCGAGATCGGGGTGGAGTACCCGCTGCTGGTGAAAAAACCGGGTTCGATGGAAATTCTTCGGGCCGTCATCAATGTGGACCGCGAACAGAAGGCGCTGATCTTTGCAGGCACTATTCAGCAGGGAGCCACGGTGACCTTCTCGAGTTCGCCCGGGTTCGAGATCATCGATTACACCCGGAACCGGGTCGGTGAATTTTACGAGGCCAATCCCGACAGCGATCTATTGATTCTTTTTTCCTGTATGGCCCGGCACAACGCCCTGGGTCCCACTATTTCGGAGGAGATCGACGAAGCCTGGCACCGGTGGGGGTCGCCCCTTGCGGGTTTCTTCACCTATGGTGAGATCGGTGGTAATTTCACCGGAGCCTGCGAATTTCACAACGAAACTTTCACGCTGGTTTCCATTAAAGCGATTGCGGATGCTTAAATGGCTGATTAAATTAACCGACGAAATCGACAAACTCGGTGATCCTTCACAGTTCGGGGCGGCAAAGGCTGCCCTTGAGGAGAATCTTGCCAGAATACGGACGGATTTTGAGAAGCTGAATTTCAAGTATGAGCGGTCAATCAAGGAAAAAAAGGTCCTCTCCTCGCTGCTGACCCGCACTTCGGTCGACCTCACAAAAGTGTCGGAGACCCTCAGAAACAGGGCCGAGGAGTTATCGACGCTTCTGAAGACAATACCTGCCTATGTCTATTTCAAAGACACCAACCTTAATTACATCATTGTCAACGAATCGTTCGTGCATCTTGCCGGCATCCCATACGAAAAGATCATCGGAAAAAAGGCCCAGGATGTCCTTATGGGCTATGAACCCATGACCTACTCCGGTTGTGAAGCAGATGTGATCAGAAACGGAGAGACCTATTACAATATCGAGGAGGTGCTCGACATGCCGTCGGGAAAGCGATGGGTGAGCAGCAACATTGCGCCGATCAGGGATGCGGCAGGGTCGATCATCGGGTTGATCGGCATCTCGTGGGATGTCACCGAACGCAAGGAGTACGAAGAGGAACTGAGACTGGCCAAGGAGATGGCCGAAGCAGGCACACTTGCCAAAAATGAATTTATCGCCAGTGTGTCGCATGAGTTCAGGACCCCCATGAACGGCATTCTCGGCCTGGCCGAAATTCTCCGCAACACCGGTCTCACCGTTGAGCAGTCGGAACTGCTCAGCGGCATCTCCACCTCGGCCGAAAACCTGCTGGTGGTGCTGAATGATGTGCTTGACTTTGCGGCAATTGAGGCCGGGCGGATGGAACTGGAGTTTCATCCCTTCATGCTCGACCGGGTGTTAAGCGACATCGAAATGATGACCAGAATGAAGGCTGGCGAGAAATCGCTTGACTTCGGCATCCGCATCGACCCGATGGTTCCCATTGCGATCACAGGCGATTCAAAGCGGCTCCGGCAGATACTCCTCAATCTGGTGAGTAACGCGTTAAAATTCACAGAAAAGGGCAGGATCGATATCATTGCCACCGTGGTCACCATTACGCCAACCAATGTCGTGCTGAAGTTCGAAGTCGCCGACACCGGGGTGGGCATCCCTGAACAATCGCTCGGTTCGCTTTTCAAGGTCTTCTCGAGGGTCAGGCAGGATCAGACCAAAACCGTTGCCGGAACGGGATTGGGATTATCGATCTGTAAAAAACTCACCGATATGCTCGGCGGAACGATCGGGGTGAGAAGCAAGCCGGGCGAAGGTTCCGTCTTCTGGTTCACCCTTCCGTTCTCCCTGTCGAGGCCGGTGAATGAGAAGATCAGGGAACAGGCCCAGGTAGCCATCGAGTTGTTCAACGGCAAATCAGTGCTGGTGGCCGAAGACAATGTCATTAACCAGCGTATTGTCGTATACCAGCTGAAACGGATGGGATTCGAGATAGAGATGGCCTCCGACGGGCTGGAGGCGTGGAATAAATACAAGGAGCGGGAATTCGACCTGATCATCCTCGACATCCAGATGCCCGAGATGGACGGATACGAAGTGGCCCGGGAGATCCGCAATCTTGAAGCGGACACGGGGGCCCATTCGCTCATCATCGCACTTACCGCCAATGCCATGAAAGGCGACCGCGAAAGATACCTTGAAGCCGGGATGGACGGTTATATCAGCAAACCCTTCACCTTCGAAACCCTCTTTAAGACCATCAGCCAGGTGTGGAGCGGGAAAAGGTAAGGGAGCAATTCAAAATTCAAAGTTCAACTGTCAAAATTCAAAATAGCCATTAGGGAAAATTCACTCATTATTAATAAATCAATCAGTCAATCATTCGATCAATCAATCAATTTTTTCCTGTCACCTGTCACGCGTCACGATTTTGTCACGCGTCACGGTTGGGACGGATGATTATCCGTCCCTACAATCCCACCATCCGTCCCGACGTCACGCGTCACGATTTTGTCACCCGTCACGCGTCACGTTTTTACCTGTCCCACGTAACATTTACCGATTTCACCTCCTTTGAATTGCTTCCGATCATCATCGAGAATTCGCCGGGCTCCCAGTCGTATTTCAGGTCATAATTGTAGAATTTCAGATCATCAGGGGTGATGCTGAACTCCACCGTCGTCGATTCTCCTGCCTTCAGAAACACTTTCCGGAATCCTTTCAGCTCTTTCACCGGCCGGGTGATGCTGCCTACCAGGTCGCGGATATAGAGTTGCACGACCTCCGCACCGTCGTATTTTCCCGAATTGGTCAGCTTCACGCTCACCGACAGGGTTTCGTCGCCCGACAGTTTCGTCTTACTGGCTTCGGCATTTCCATAGGTGAAGGTGGTATAGCTCAGCCCGAAACCAAAGGGGTACAAGGGTTCGTTGGTCACATCGAGGTAGTTGGAGCGGTATTTCTGGAACCATTGCCCGTCGGCCAGCGGCCGGCCGGTATTCTTATGATTGTAGTACAACGGGATCTGCCCGACGTTCTGCGGGAAGGTCACAGGGAGTTTACCTGAAGGGCTCACCTTACCGAACACCACATCGGCAATGGCGTTACCCGATTGCGTTCCCCCGAACCACACGTTCAGGATGGCGGGAACGTTTGCCTGTTCCCATGCCAGGGTGAGCGGGCGGCCTGTAAACAGGACCATGATCACCGGTTTGCCGGTCCTCAGCAGGGCTTTCAGTAATTCCTGCTGGCTGCCGGGCAACGAAAGATCGGACCTGGAAGCGCTTTCGCCGCTCATCTCGGCTGCTTCGCCCACAACAGCCACCACCACATCGCATCCTTCAGCCACTTTCACGGCCTCATCCCGCAACTCCTGCGGGGTGCGCTTCTGGTCGACTCCCGGAGGTCCCCAGTTGATCCAGCTATCGAGTTTCGGATCATCCACGATGTTGCTGCCCCTGGCATAGACGATCTCGGCTTTTTCGCCCACAAAATCTTTGAAACCCTGCAGCACGGTGACCGACTGGCTGTGGTCGGCGGCGACGCTCCACATGCCGGCCATGTTGTTCCGGTTATCGGCCAGGGGCCCGATGAGGGCGATCTTTCCACGGGGTGCCAGTGGCAGCAGGTTGTTCTCGTTCTTCAGCAAAACAAAGGTCCGTGTGGCGATCTCCCTCGCTATCCGGTTGTGTTCCGGTGTAAATATCTCTGTTTTGGCCCGGTTCATATCGCAATACCGGTAGGGGTCCTCGAAAAGTCCGAGCTTGTACTTGGCTTCGAGCATCCGTCGACAAGCCTGGTCGATCTGGGCCATGGTAACCTTTCCCTCGTCAAGCGATTTCTTCAGGGTGGTCAGAAACCCCTCCCCCACCATGTCGAAATCGACCCCCGCGTTAAGCGCAAGGGCCGAGACGGTTTGAAGATCGCCCATACCATGTGCCTCCATCTCGTTGATGGCCGTGTAGTCGGTCACCACGAATCCCTTGAATCCCCACATATCGCGCAGCACATCGGTCATCAGCCATTTGCTGCCCGAGGCGGGGATGCCGTCGACCTCATTGAAGGAGGTCATGACACTGCCTGCACCGGCATCAACAGCGGCTTTGTACGGAGGCAGGTATTCGTTGAACATGCGGATCCGGCTCATGTCGGTGGTGTTGTAATCGCGGCCGGCTTCTGCCGCACCATACATCGCGTAGTGTTTCACACAGGCCATCACGGTGTTGTTCTTCGAGAGGTCGTCGCCCTGGTAACCACGAACGTAGGCCTCAGCCGCCTGCGAGCCCAGGTAGGCATCCTCGCCGGCTCCCTCGGCGATGCGCCCCCAGCGCGGATCGCGGGCAATGTCGACCATGGGCGAATAGGTCCAGCAGATGCCGTCGGCGCTGGCCTCGGTGGCCGCGATCCGCGAAGCCTGTTCGATCAGCGACATGTCGAAGCCCGCAGCCATGGCGAGCGGTATCGGAAAGGTGGTCTGGTAACCGTGGATGACATCCATGCCGAAAATCAGCGGGATCTTCAGCCGGCTCTCCCCGACAGCCACCTTCTGCACATCGCGTATCTTTTCCAGCGATTTGATGTTGAGCAGCCCGCCGACCTTCCCCTCCTTTATCTTCTTCCCGATATCGGAATTCGAGGTCTGGCCGGTCACGATATCGCCCGATCCCGGGAGGTTGAGCTGGCCGATCTTCTCCTCGACCGTCATCTTCTTCATCAGGTCGTCGATGAAGGCATTCATGCGAGTATCCACTTTTACCGGCGCCCGCTGGGCCATGATGGCCCCGGTATGCACGGCAAAGAGCACGATTAATGTTATAATATTGATTTTCATGTTATTGTATTTGTTTGATTAAAGTTGGTCTGATGGCTTCCTGCCAGATCTTGTATCCCTTAACGTTCATGTGCAGCCTGTCATCGAGGAAGATGGTCGAATCGGGGGTTCCCGCTGCGTTCAGCATCATGTCCCAGACATTCACGAAGCCGGCCCGCGGTTGTTTTTTGATGAAACGCATGATCTCATCGTTGGCCTGCCTGAACCTGGGAGCAAGATTCCAACGGCTGGGGCTCGGCTTGATCGAAATGTAGGTGATCCTCGTCTTCGGAAAGGCCTTCCGGATCATGCCGAACAGCTTGGTGAACCGTTGGGTGACCATGGCAACCGTCACGGTATCGCTGGCCGCGAAATCATTTTCGCCGCAATACAAAACAACCTGGCGAGGCGAACAGGGCCGGTACACCTGGTCGAAATACCGGATCTGATCTGCCAGGGTGGATCCCCCGAAACCCCGGTTAATGATGATATGGCCAGGGAAGTAATCACCCACATCCTTCCACATGGTAAAAGACGAACTGCCGGCAAAAAGGATGGCCTTTGGCGGAGGGGTTCTCAGACTGTCCTGCTCCCTGAATTTCCGGATATCTTCAGCAAAGGGTTGTGAAATTCCCCGGAAGCCGGTCGCGACTAGACAGCAGAGCAGCCACAGCATGACAACGGCCCGCAGAAAGGCCTGAGCCCGGCGTCGGCTGCACATCAACAGCAGCAGATCGCTGTCTCCAGATGACCGTATATCCACGCTGCAGTTCATACCGGACTTCATATTATTTTCAGCTTTTTTTCATTCTGCCTTTACCGGCGGGATGGTCGCACTGACCCCGTTCTCGTTGATCGCTTCGATGGTGAAATAATAGGTTTTTTCATTGTCCATGGTCTTCAGCCAGTATTCATTGGCGCTGTGAACCATGATGCAATTATACAACTTATCGGGTTCTGTCCCCATGTAAATGTTGTAGGCGTAAGCATTGTCGACCGGCTGCCACTTCAGCCAGGCGCTGCGAGGGTCTTTCCTGGTACGCAGGACAATGAGCTCCTTTACGGCTTCCGGCTTTTGTCCGGCGCCGAGCCCGAAGACGCGAAACCCGCTGATGGCAAAACGTCCGGTTGGCATGTGGATGTTCTGGAGCTTCAGGTACCTTGTTTTCACCGGTGTTCCGAGCTCCACATAATCATGCGGAACATCAGCGGTGTTCTGGCTTTTGTCAACCAGAAGGTTCCACTTTTTACCGTCGGATGATTCCATGATTCTGTAACGGTGAAAGACCCCCAGGCTCTTTCCCAGAAATTCTGCATCCTGGTCGGCATAATTGACCTGGAGGGCCATCACGGTGGCCACTTCACCCAGGTCGGTCTGTATCCATTCGTTTTCATCGGCGGTTTGAGCCGACCAGTAAGTTTTGATGCTTTCATCGACGGCAAATGCCGCCTGGTAATGGCCATATACCGACGACACGGCCACCGGTTTCTGGTAATTCAGCAGCATCCAGCCGGTGAACCTGCTCTTCAGGTGGTTGGTTTTGCCGTCGGGAAGGTAATGCGGGTAATCGCCAAAAGCGGTGTTGCAGTACATCACATCGTCATTGTCGAAACCGGCGGGCCATATGCCGATCCGCCGCTCAAAATTGTTCTTGACGCAAACGCCGATCGTTGAAACATGCCAGTAGTTGCCCCAGTTGTCCTGGTAAGTGGCGCCATGTCCGGCTCCGTTGGCAAAACCACCGGCCTTGTAGCTCAAGGGCATCGACTGGGGGATGTTTTCATCCCGGAAAAGCGGATCTTTCCCGACTACGACACCGTCGGCATACCCGCTGAATTCGGTCCCCGGGGCGCCGTATTGCAGGTAATATTTCCCGTTGTGCTTCGTCATCCATGCGCCTTCGATGAAGGGGTCGAGGAAGGTGTTGTCCATGTGCTCGCCAAACCGCTGCCATCCATATCGCCAGGGCTCAAGGAGGTACATTTCGCGGCGCATCGACTTCGGTTCCATGGTCTTGCGGTCGAGTTCCACGCCGTAGAGTGGGTACTCGTTGCTGCTGCCGTTATACATGTAAAAGCGGCCATCGTCGTCGGTGAAAAAGGCCGGGTCCCAACCCCCGATGGTGAATTTTTCCACCAGCGGCTTCCAGTCGTCCACCTTCGGGTTGGTGCTCATCCATATCGTGAACCCGCTGGTGTAGGTTGATCCGAAAACCAGCATGGTATCGCCGATGATCCCCACCGCCGGGGCGCAAAGTTCGTCATATCCCTCGTTCCAGGGCCGGAGAAATTTTCGCGGGACAAAATTCCAGCGGAGCATGTCGCTGCTCCACCAGTATCCCCATTGGTTGGTGGAGAAGAGGAAATAATCTCCCTTGTAGTTGACGATCACCGGGTCGGCCGTGGCCCGGTGCCTGCCCCACTCGCTGAAGTTCGGAATGGGCGTGTAGCCGTAATCGATGTTCACCGGGTTGCAGTAAGTCTTTTGCTGCGCTTCTGCAGGCAGATGCGTCATCACGGTCAGGCAGGCCATGATTATCACCTGCGCAAGAGTTATTAAACGGTCGTTTCTCATTTTATCTCGGTTTATCGGCTTTAATCGTTAGAATCATGGTACCCCTTTCCGCGTCACTTGATTGCCATGGCCCGAGGGCCGTGGAAGGGAGAAGGGAGAAGGGGGAATTGACAATTGACAATTGACAATTGACAATTGAAAATGGAAAATTGAAAACGGAAAACGAGGTAGTCATTCAATCAATTAGTCAATAATTCACTCATTCACTCATTCACTCAATCACACATTAAATTGGGTCACGCGTCACGCGTCACGGATTTGTCACCAGTTTATTCTTATCTCGTCTGCACTGTTCGTTACTGTGAATGTCTGCTGTTTCCCCGTTCTTTCATTGGCCCGCAGGCTTCTGTAATACCCGCGATCGTAAAGATCATCAAGGTACCGCAGCCCGTCGAGTACCCTGGTTTGACCGATGGTTACCGGCAACGCTGTTCCGTTGACCTTCACCAAATCCATCTGTTCGGTGAACCCGTGAAGAATAAATTGAACATGACCGAAATCCGACCTGAAGTTGCCGCCGGCTTCCGACAGCATAATCTGCCTGTTTACAGGATCGAAGAGGATCAGCCGTTTATGCCAGGCGCCGTGACGGTAATCCATGGTGCTGCCATCATCCTCATAATAGGTAAAGATGTTGGGCCGGCTGCCGTTATAGATGTGCAGGAACAGGGTATCAGACGGTTTGTCGGCCGTTGACTGCACCAGGCTTTGCATCGGTATGACCGATGAGGCCCTGACGTACAGCGGGATCTCGTGGATCTTCAGTTCGCGCGACATTTCCCGGTTTCCATCAACCAACGAATCGGTGTACAGATCGAACCACTTTCCTGCAGGCAGGTAGAACCGCTTGACCTTTTCGGCACTGGTGACCGGGACCACAAGCAGGGCATCGCCGCAAAGGAACTGGTACTGGTAGAGGTTGTCGTAGATCTTTTCATCGAAGGGATCGCTGATACAGAGGCTCCGGGCAATGGGCATCCCGGTCAGGGTACATTCGTAAAACATCGAGTACAGATAGGGCATCAGCCGGTAACGGAACCCAATGTACTCCCTGGCGATCGCCTCGGCCTCCTCGCCGTAGCTCCAGGGCTCGTTGGCCGTGGCGAATGCCTCCTTGTGATTCCTGGCGTAGGGGGCAAACACGCCCACTTCGATCCAGCGCATAAACAGCTCTTTGGTTGTATTGCCGATGTAACCCCCGATGTCGTCGCCCACAAAGGCAAGTCCCGAAAGGCCCAGCTGGGTGTTCAGCAGGGTGCCGCCGAGCAGGTATTCGTCGCGGGCGGTGTTGTCGCCGGTCCATACCGCGGCATACCGCTGTACCCCGGCAAATCCCGAACGGGTGAGAATGAAGGGCCTGCGGTTGCCGCCGTACTTAACCGCCGATTCAAAGCTGCTGCGGGCCATCAGCATGCCGTAGAGGTTTTTTGCCTCCAGGGCATTGGCCTTTCTGCCATCGAAATCAAAGAGCAGGTTATCGGGCAGGTAGCTCCCTCCCACCGCTGGTTCGTTCATGTCGTTCCAGTAGCCATGGATGCCGTTTTCGGGCAGGAACTTCATGTTTTCGATCCACCATTCACGGGCAGCGGGTTTTGTGAAATCGACAAAGTTGTTCAGGCTGGGGGCAATCTCGGCGGTGTATAGCGAACCGTCGGCAAATTTCAGGAAAACGTCTTTCTCCAGCCCGTCGTGATGGGCAAAGTAGGAGCTATCGCGTCTGATACCGGGATTTACCGATGCAGTGACCTCTATGTTGAGCGATTTAAGGTAGGCCGTAAGACCCGGCAGGTCGGGGAAACGTTTTGTGTTCACGCGGAACGGCTCGTAATCCTGCAGGTAATCGGCGTCAAGCACGATGCAGTCGACGGGGATCTTCTTGACCCGGAAGGTCTCGGCCAGGATCCTGACGTTGTGCTGCGGAAAGTAGCTGCAACGGCTCTGATGGTAACCGAGGCTCCATTTCGGCGGCAGTGGCATGCGGCCAGTCAGCCCGGTGTAATGCATGAGTAGTTTCGCGATGTTTTCGTCATGGATGAAAAAGTAATCGGCATCGCCACACTCGGCAGTGACCGACATGAATTCAGGGGTGGAAATGCCGAAGTTGAAAAAGGTCTTGCAGGTATTGTGAAAGAAAAGACCGTAAACATCCGGTTCAAGGATGCCGATGTAAAAGGGGATACTCACATACATCGGCAGGCGAGGATCGCCATACCTGTACGTGTCGGTGTTGTTGAGCGTAACGGCAGTTCCCCTCCGGTCAAGGTTTCCCAGGGCCTCACCCAGCCCGACAAACCGTTCCCCCGGAAACAGCTTTTTATAGATGGTCGGGCGCGATCCGGTAAAACCAACCCCAAACCCCTCCCCTTCCATGTCCTCGTTGATGACCCTGCCCTCCCTGTTCCTGAAGATCACCCGGAACCTGGGTCTTTTCACGATCTCCATTGCCAGGGCATCCGTGACCAGGAAGATGGAATGCTCCTTTTCGGTGACCGAGAATGTCTTGTTCCCGGCGGGTTCCAAAGTATCAAGGACATAGGAAAAATCGCCGGCTAAAGGTTGCTGCGAAACCTGCACCCGGATCACGTGCTGGTTATACACCCTGATCCGGAACCAGGCTCCTTCAGCGCTGCCTTCCAATCCCTGCACGGTCTTCGTCCAGGTGAGAACCGGGCCGGCGCTCTTCACCTGGGCTTCAGTTCGGAGTGGTAGCCCCGCAAGCAGAATCAAACATAACACGGTTATTGTGACCTGCGAAAGGCCGTACATGTGTTGCCTTGAATGTGCAGATAAATGCCGGCTTTTCGCGGAGGTACCCCATGCCGGCTGATCGTTGGTTTGTAGCATCATTGCACTCATTTTCCTGAAATCCGCGGGCTGCTGAAACCAAGTCTTTTCAACCCTCTCTGTATATCGGGTATTTTCATGAAAAGATCCCATAGCATGCCGGTACGGTAATTCTCGATCATCACGACAACCGGCCCCTGGTCGATGGCCAGGTGGCTCTTCGCGTACCATTCATGCGTTTCGCTGAAGCCGTCCACGAACCCGTATTCACTCCAGATACGGTCGCCCAGCGTTTCGTAAAAATGCCGTAGCGCCTGCATCGAATATTCGGGCGTGTAAGGGAACGATGACAAGGCAGCGGTTGGCTGGATGACACCGAAATCGGTATCGGGACAATGGGCCACATAACCTTTGAAACTGTCGCCCGCGGTCAATCCCCAGCAGTTCTCCCCGTAGCCCTTGTACTTCTTGGGATTGGCGATGCAGTAAGCGCGGTTGATCAGGGTATGGTTCCTTCCCTGAACGAAATAATCAATCCCCAGTGTGTCTTTGAGCCCGCGCGGATCGATTCCGAGGAAGGTGTAATGGACGAAAAAGAGCGGTCCGCCCGCCTCATAGTTTCCCAGCGGCAGTTCGATGCCGTAGTACGATTTGCCGTTCCTGAATCCCTGGCTTCCCACCCAGGCGCCGTCGTACGCCGCTTTGGGGATGGGATGGGTCGGCGAGGAGGCCGCCATGATATAGGTGATCAGGCATTCGTTCCATCCCCAGATGGGGAAGTTCATGTCGAACCCGTTGTTGGGACTCCAGTGCCAGTAAAGTTTCTTCTCCCCGTTGGTATGCCAGTTCCAGTTGGCCACATTCCACATCTGTGTGATGCGTTTCCGCAGGTAGACCTCGATGGGCCGGTCGGAATTAAAATACTCCCGGGCGCAGAGGAACCCCATAAGCAGATAGGAGGTTTCCACCAGGTCGGCTGCGTCGTCGAGCCGGTCGAATTTGATGGTCTTTCCGGTGCGGCCATCCATGAAATGCGGATAGATGCCATGAAAACAGTCGGCGTTGATCAGGAAATCGGCGATCTGCACCAGTCTCTTCACCGCGGTATCCCTGCCTATCCATCCCCTTTCGACCGCCACGATGGTGCTCATGATGCCGAAACCGGTGCCGCCGATGGCACAGGCATCAGGTCCGAACGGGGTCCGGCTGAAATTGGGCTCACCCCAGGCCTCGTTGATGTAATCCCAATAGTGTTCGGCCAGAACCGTATTGCTGCGCTCCCTGGCAAGTCCGCTCACCGGGTGGGCGCCATGCCAGAAAAAACGGAAGGTTTGCCGCTGCACCAGTTCGAGCAGGGCTGTATCGGGTAAACCTTTTATAATCCCTTCGGCGGGGATTACGGAATGGCTGGCACGGGCCACCTGGGCCTGCAGGATGTTTGGCGCCGCTGACAACAATGCCAGGTAAACCAAAACAAGGGTGATCGTTCTTCTGAGCATCATGATGGTTAGTAATCGGATGAAGGAACCATGTAAGTGATAAGATGAAAAAAGAGGGGAAGTGACCTTCCCCTCTTTTTTTTACGGGAATCCGTAATTTATTTCACGTTGTAAAGTTTCAGCACCTCCTCGCCCGTAATGGCCCTTGTAAAGAAGTGCATCTCATCGAAATAGCTCAGGTCAGAGAAATGCTCCCAATAAGTGAAGTTCGGCGCACCGGAGCCGATCGACATCGACGGGCAGCCCGTCCAGTCGAGGGTTCCCGCAACATCGGTCTTCTCCATCACCACTTCCCCGTCCACATAGATCTTGGCAACAGGTCCATCGATGGTGACGGCAAAGTGCATCCATTCATCGCCTGGATCGACGGTCAGGAAAGGATTCATCCACACTTCATCGGCCCCGATGCCGAAGTTGATGCCGAATTTCATCTGGGCGCCGCCATCTTCGCGGAAGAACCTGAATCCCACCTTCCGGTCGTCGCCTTCGGGGCTGATCGAGATCATACCGCCGCGTTTGGGATCGGGGTTGAGCTTGTACCAGAAGGCAACGCTGAACGCCGGCTTGGCAATCTCGGCCGAAGGGTAGGTAACATAGGAATCCGTAGCTCCCGCGTAGGCATCACCCACTTTCCCCGAAACGAACGAAGGGCTTCCCACCACACCTGCCTCACTGCCCGTGATCAGGTTGTAGTAGTTGCCGTCGAAGGGGAAATAGATCACTTCGCCTTCCATCGGAACATAGGGCGGGGCCGTGATCTTTTTGAAGGAAACCGACTGCGAGGTTGATTTCCCGGTCATGTCGACCGCGGTGACGAGCATGGTATGATCGCCATCGGCGAGGTCTTTATAAGGGTATTCAACCACGGCGCGTCGGTAATCGAGGAAAGAGGTGATCGAACCGAACTGGGTGCCGTCCATGGCCATGGTGATGCCCTGCAGTTCAATGTCGTCGGAAGCGACAAATTTCACGGTGATGGTGGCAAGGGCATCGGCTGAACGCACTGTTTTTCCTTCGACAGGATAGGTTATCTCAACGACCGGTGGCAACAGGTCAGGGCCCGGGGCCACCTCCTTGATCGGGTCGAGGCCCTTTTTACAGGATGCAGCCATCAATGTTACCAGCGCGATAAGCATTAAATATCTGAAAGATTTCATATTCGTGATTTTATTTAAGTTTCAAAAATGCAACTATTGACGGAGGATTGGGAGCTGGTCAACCTGGTTCTGCGGATAAGGCAGGAAGGTCTTGTCGGCGGTGAAGGTTCTACCGTCGTAGCTCAGTTCGCCAAGCCTGCCCATCCTGACCATATCGTAGAAACGGTCGCCCCATTCCATGGCGAGTTCGGCAAATTTTTCATCCATCACCTGATCGAGGGTGACACCGGTGAGCGGTGGCATACCGGCGCGGTTGCGCACCAGGTTCACCGCATCGTCGGCCGGTCCTGCTGTAGCAGTGGCGCCCTGGGTAACAGCCTCGGCGTACATCAGCAGGATCTGGGCATAACGGATCATCTGGAAGCCCTTGTTGGTTCCGTAATCGACCCGGCCAGGGGTCAGCTGGTCGGAAGGCAGATAATGCTTGCCGCTGCAGAACATCTCACGGGCAAAATCGTTGATCTGGTCGCCCGACGGGGTGGTGTTGGTGATCCAGACTGGCAACTCGGCATACTTCGGGTCTTTTTTGATCTCGGTGATACCGCGGTCGGTGAACATCACGCTGGTCTCGAGGCGGATCCTTTCGCCGCGGTCAAGCATGAACTTGATATACTTCATGCTTGGTTCCCAGAATCCCCATCCATCGCCGGCTCCCGCAACCTTTGGGGTCCATCCCTGGGGTCCGAAAAAGGCAAACAGGTAAGAGTAGTTGTCGCCCGAGCCCTGGCCGAGGTCAGAGTACTGCATCTCCCATATGTTCTCGTTGTTCAGCTTGCCTTTAAGTTTGAAAAGCTGGTAGAAGTCTGGTTCGAGGCTGAACTTACCCGAGAGGATGATCTCTCCGGTGGTTTCGGCAACCACCTGGTAGTTCTTGAGTTCAAGGTTGGCAAGGGCTTTCATGGCCAGGGCGGTGAACTTGGTAACACCGCCCGGAATATCGGTCCGTTCATTCGGCCTGATTGCCTGGAGCACCGGGATGGCTTCATCCATCCAGCCGGAGATCAGCTTCATGATGTCATCCTTCTTGGTAAGCTGCACCTGGTACAGTTCCGATGGATCGGAGTTGGGAGGCACCGGCAGGTTACCCCAGACGCGGCTCAGCTGGAATAGCCACCACGACTTGAGCACCTTCACTTCTGCTGTGTAACGGTCGGCAAGCGCCTTGTCGGGAGCGTATTCGCGGTAAAGGGCTATCTGTTCCAGGGCCGAATTAGCTGCGATGATATTTTGGTAGTAGTTCTGCCAGAGCGAGTTGTACATCCAGTAATCCTTGTTGTAATTGTACTTGTCGGTCTCGGCAAAATCCTGCTGGTCACCCAGCCCTCCGGCGTTTACATCATCGCCTCTGACCGAGATCAGCGGAAAATCTTCCCATTCCGTGTTGTTCAGTTGCGAATAGGCGCCGATGAGCGGCAGTATCATGTCTTCGCTCTTGGTATAATCGGTTTCCTGGGTGAATGTTCTGTTCTCAGGCGGTTCTTCGAGGTACTTTTTACACCCCGAAAAGCTGAACAGGGCGATCACAAGAAAAGTACTTATGGTAAGAATCTTATTTGCTTTCATAGGTTCAATGATTTAGTATTAGAATTTGACATTCAGACCGACCGTATAGATAGCAGCCACCGGGTAGGTCTGGGTATCCCATCCGTTGGCCACTTCCGGCGTAAATCCGTTATACTTGAACAGGGTCATCGGACGTTCGGCAGTAAGGAAAACCCTGGTCTGCGGGAACTGTCCGCCCAGCCATTTGCTGCTTGGGAGGGTATAACCCAGCTGGATGTTCTGGATACGGAAGAAGGAGCCGTCTTCGACGAAATAGTCGCTCATTTTCTGGTTCCAGCCGCGGCGCAATCCTGCCGAAGAAGGATACTTGTCGGATGTGCCTGCACCATGCCAGCGATTCACCGCAAGGTCGGCGTCCATGTTGCCATCGCTGGTCCAAATCACTTCGCCGCGCTTGCGGTTCAGGATTTTATTGCCAACCTGGCCGTAAACACTCACCGAAAGATCGAAATCGAGGAACTTCACGCTGATGTCGCCGCCATACATGAATTTCGGGAAATAGGAACCGAGTATCACGCGGTCGTCATCATCAATTTTGCCGTCGCCATTCTGGTCTACGTATTTGAAGTCGCCCGGAACAAGCCCGTTGGCCACCGCGATGGGATCGGCATCAATTTCTGCCTGGGTCTGGTAAACGCCGGCCACCTGGCGTCCGTAAAAGGCCATCAGGGGTTCGCCGACATAGGTGCGTTGACGGAATTCGGCCGTACCGCCGTCAATATATTCCTGTCCGTAAAGGTCAATTGCTTCGTTCTTGAGGGTGGTGATGTTGGCGCCAATACTGTATGAAAGCTTATCGTTGACCGCTTTATCGCTCCAGTTCAGGGCAAATTCGATCCCCGCATTCCGGATCACGCCGACCGGTTTGAGCACGCTACCGCCCACCAGGGGAATGTTGACCGGGATGGCGGCGTTTTTAGTCTCGCGGTTATAGTAGTCGAAGTCGGCCGAAAGCCTGTTCTCTAAAAACCGGGCAGTGAAACCGATGTCAGTCTCCTGGGTGAGCTCCCATTTCAGTTCCGAGTAGCTGTTCGACACCACGGTACCTCCGTAAACAACGCCACCCATGGTGGTGGTCACTACATTGGTCGTAAAGGCTCCGTCGCTCGCCTGTATCTTGTCGTTACCCAGCTGGCCCCAGCTTGCCCTGATCTTGAAAAAGGGCAGTATCTTGTTGTTGCGAAGGAATTTCTCCTCAGTGACCACCCAGCCCAAACCAACGGTAGGGAAATAACCCCAGGTCTGCTGGTACTTGTTGCTGCCGTCGGCACGCATGGTGGCGTAAACCAGGTACTTTTCCTTGAAGTTGTAGGCGACCCTGCCGAAGTACGACATGCCATACTGGGCCTGGCCGTTGTCGTTCACCGCATCGGCCGGAATGTTCACGGCCTGGTTGATGTACCACGACTGCTCCATGTCGGTCGGGAAGTTTTTTCCCTGGGCGGTGAGCATCGTAAATCCCTCGTTCTTGAAAGAGGTTCCGGCCATCACGGTAAGGTTGTGGTTGCCAAAGCTCTCGGTGTAAGTAAGAATGTTATCCCAGATATAATCATTGTAATTCGTGAATGTCCTGGTGATGGTTGCGTCGGGATTCTGGAAACTGTTGCCGATGTACCAGGGAAGGTTGACCACCCGCTGATCGATCGACGAAAAACTGTAGTTATAAGTGGTTTTAAAGGTCAGTTTTTTCGGCAGCAGGTTGAACTCGAGATAGAAATTGGTCAGCAGCTTTTTGATCTTCATCCGGTCGATGTTGAAATCCATCGTGGGGAAAGGGTTCTGACCGCTGCGGTAGCCAAGATCCTGGGCGTTTGAATAGGGTGTCGGGCTGGCTTTGGTATTCGAATAGTCGTAGACCGGCATGATGGGTACGGCGTAATAGGCCTCATTCCAGGCATTGGCCTGGTCGTTGTACTTCATGGCATTACTGTAGATGAAGTTACCGCCGATGGTGAGCCATTTGGTAGCCTTGAGATCGAGCTTGGTCCTGAGGTTGAAACGCTCATAGCTGTTTTTCATATTCATGATCCCGTCCTGGTAAAGGTAATCACCACCGATGGAGTATTTTAACTTGTCGGTACCGCCGGCAAAACTGAGGCTGTGGTTGGTGATGGGGGCCGGACGAAGGATCTCGGCATACCAGTCGGTGTTCGGTTCCGGAATGTTCGGGTCGACACGGCTACGACCGTATTTCTGCATGGCATTCTGGATGAAGGTTTCATCGGCTGCCGATCCCGACTCAAGGGCCATGGTGGTGAATTGCTGCGAATTGGCCATCTTCAGAACATTCTGCGCGATCTGGTAACCAAAATAGCCGTTGTAGGTGATTTCGGTCTTCTGATTGTAGGCACCCGACTTCGTTTCGATAAGCACCACCCCGTTGGCCGCCCTCACACCGTAAATGGCGGCCGCCGAAGCATCCTTGAGTACCGACATCGAGGCTACATCCGAAGGATTCAGGAAATCGATGTTATCGTAAAACATCCCATCGACCACATATAGCGGAGCCTCGTTTTCCCTTCCCGGGAAAGAACCGATACCACGGATCCTGACGGTCGGCTGGTCGCCCGGGGCTCCGGCCGATACGACCTGCACACCGGCCACTTTTCCCTGCAGGGCATTCAGCGGCTGTGAGGCAGGGGTTTTATTGATCTCATCAGCCTTGATGGTAACGATTGAAGAGGTAAGGTCTTTGACCTTCGTGCTTCCATAGCCCACCACCACTACTTCCTGTAGGGAGGTCTTGGTCGGCGATAACTGAATATTAAAGACCGTTTGGTTTCCCACCGGAATCTCCTGGGGTTCATAGCCCACATAGCTGAACACCAGTACATTGTCGCCGGCGGGCAACTTCAGGGTAAACTTGCCGTCGATGTCTGTGGTGGTACCGATGGCCGTACCCTTCACCAGCACGGTGGCCCCGGGCAATGATTCACTGGTCGACCGGTCGGATACTGAGCCGCTGATGCTCTTCTCCTGCCCGAATACTGCAGTACAGGCAACCGTCAGCAATAGCAGGAAACTGCTCCTGAACCAACTTGACACCTGTTTTCGTGGTAGATAGTTCTTCATAGCATTTGATTTTTGGTTTTGAGGTTACACTTATGATTGAATGAGTGAATGAGTGATTGAGTGATTGAGTGATTGAGTGAAAAATATAGTATGGTTTTCATTTCATGATCTGCATGCAAAATAATAAAAAACAGGTTGATCAGGTCATTACTCTTTGATAAATCTTGAAGAAAACACCCTGCTTCCCTGGTATATGGTCACATGATACAATCCCCGGCCGAGTCCGTCAACCGACAAAACAGGATCATCGCCCGAGGGTATTTCAAACTCCCCGGCAAACTGCCCGGTCATGCCGGTAATGATCGCCCTGGCAGGTCCTTTCAATCCTTTGAGACTGACCTTACCGGCAGCAGGATTCGGATAACAGATCAGCTCATGGTTCACTGCGTGTTCATTGACAGCCGTGGCTGAATCGTAAACGAAACCAATGCCGGCCAGTGCGGGCTGAATCTCCGGGTTAGCCATGAAGTGGGTCCACAGCAGACCGGTCCGGTAATTCTCTATCATGTCGATGATCGGACCCTGGTCGATGGCCAGGTATGAAGTGGCATACCAGTTACGTTTGAGGTTGAAGGCATCGATAAACCCGAGATTGCCCCAGAGTCGGTCGCCCCGGTCGCGGTAAAAATGTTTGAGCGCCGCCATCGATTGTACCGGGGTGTATGGAAACGAGGCGAGGGCAGCCGTCGGACTGATGGTCCCGTTATCCCTGCTGTAGGGCTCGTGGGCAAGGTAACCATCGGGATCATCGCTGGCGGTCAGTCCCCAGCAATTTTCACCGTACCCGGTGAAGTTTTTAGGATTGGCTACACAATATTTATAATTGATCTGGGCATGATGCGAATTGTTGATGAAATAGTTGGTGTACTGATCTTTCTTGTGCCTGGCATCGAAACCCAGAAATGAATAATGGGCAAAGAAGAGCGGACCGCCGTAATCCCACCCGACAGCCAGTGGAATGCCGTAAAACGACTTCCCGTTGGTGTAATAGGAGGCAGCGGCCCATCCCGTATTCCAAAGGGTCGCCGGAACGGGGTGAGTGGGTGAGGCAATGGCCAGTATATACACGATCATACATTCGTTCCATCCGCGGAGCTGGAAATTCATATCCCAGCCGTAATTGGGTGACCAGTGCCAGTAAAGCACGTTAGAACCGTTTTTACGGTACCAGTCCCATTCCACCTCCTCCCAAAGCCGGGTTATATCGGCCCTGATACCGGTCTCTGCAGGATTCTGCTGATTGAAATACTGCCTTGCTGCAAGCAAGCCCTGGACAAGGAAGGCGGTCTCCACGAGGTCGCCTCCATCGTCTTTCGTACTGAAAGGGATCACTTTGCCGGTGTTTCCGTTCAGCCAGTGAGGCCAGACCCCGTGAAAACGGTCGGCAGTCTCAAGGAACCCTAAGATCTTCTGGAACCTTTCCACGCCCTCCTCCCGGCTGATGAAACCACGTTCGATCCCGACCAGCAGGGCCATTACCCCGAACCCTGTGCCGCCGGTGGTGACGGTATTGCCCGCAGTGTTCCGTTCAAGGGCCATGCCCGAAGCCGGATGCCCGAGGTCCCAGAAATACCTGAAGGTGGCCTCCTGCACCATATCGAGCAGCTCCCCGTCGTTCATCATCCTCACGGCGGCCATCACCGTATCAGAAAAGGGAGAGGGATCATTGACATCGTTGAGTGCAGTGATGCGGTAGATGAAACGCTCAACTGCCGGATAGGCCTTTACGTGGTCGGTATACATCGGCAACTCGGGTTGGGCGGTTCCCACGCGCTGGTACGTCAAACCGCCGTCGACCGAACGGTAGATCTCGTAACCGCTTACGTTTGGTTCAGGATTTGGAGTCCACGAAAGGAAAACATGTATTTCATAACCCTTTGCCTTCAAACCCGTGGGGGCCGAAACCGGGGGCGACACTCCGCTGCCTTTGTAAACCCGCATATCATCTGCCAGAATGGTGTGGTCCTCCCCGTCGGCAACATCCTGTCTGAAACCGATGGTCTTGATCACGGTATAGTCGACCGGGTCTCCTGCATTCAGGAAAACGGTCATCGGGATCTTGACCTGGGTCCACACCCCGGGCTGAAGGTCGACGGCATGGTCGGCCACCCGAAAAGCAGTCGATTTTACATTGTATATATCTTCAAAGAAGATTTTCGGCAGGAGTTCCTTCGACAACCCGGTTTCTGACCGCAGAAAAAAGGTCAGGGTGTCGGCCGTGGTAATGTTTTTGGCGGTCCAGTCGAGTCCAGCCGCGATGGCCACCCAATCGCCGCCAGGCTTGGAGGTCCAGTGAAGACGGAGAGAGTTGATCCCCTGCCTGGCCGGGATGACCGATTCGACCGGGAACCGGCGGTTGTTGGATCCGGTAATCTCGAGGATGCTGGGCGAATATTGCTCCATCCAGCTGTAATCATAGTAAACAGGATCGGGGCTGTCCTGGAAATAGAACCAGGTTTGCGACTGCATCTCTGTTACCGTGAAAAGGATGACAGCGAACACCCAAAGACTCAATTTTCCTGCCGTTCGAAAAAAATGCCAAACAAGGTTTTCAGCCGGCGGCCCCGGAACCTCTGATTGTATTGTTAGTTCCACTTTCCAGTCTGTTAAATTATATTCAAAATTAATGCGCTTGTCAATACAAATTAATGGACAAGGCGGCCCCGTACCGGGGGCCGCCGTCTCTGTCACTCAAATTAATAACACAAAAGCACGCTATCATAAAAATTTTTGTTTCAAAAAAATCATTCCGCCATGGTTTTTTCACCGGTCTCTTTGCATAGGCATGTTTATTTGGTTAATAATACTTTTTGACTGAATCCGCTCACTAAGTAATACAAAAATACAATCACAGCTGCTGTTTCCTTATGTACCTGCCGGCTACATGATTACATCACCCTGGTGAAGGAACAAAACGCTGGTACGTCAATGGTACATCGCCATTTAACACAATAGGAATAAAAAACTGATTTACTGCTATTTAAAAATTTCTGAAGGACCGCTGTATCCGGATCAAGCCTGGTCTGCCGGGTCAGAATTGCATGATGAATTCCACCAGGTTTTCATCACTTTCAAGCGATAATCGCCTCCTTAACCGGTACCTCCGGGTCTCTACCCCGCGAAAGCTGATATTCAGAAGAGGAGCGATCTCCTTCGAGGAGAGGTTTAATTTCAGAAATGCACAAAGTCGCAGGTCGCTCTGGGTCAGGTCGGGATAGGCATCCTTGAGTCGTTTAAAGAAATTCTCATGAGCCTGGTCAAACAGTGCTTCAAAGATTTTCCAGTCGTTATCGTCTGAAATGTTTTTATTGATCATGGCCATAAGCCGCTCGAAATAGCGCTGCGGGTAGCCCTCGCCGAGTTTCGATCGCTGACGGTCGAGCTCCTCCTTGATCCCGATCAGAAGTTCATTTTTTCGGATAATGGCCATGGTTGAGTCGGCCAGCTGGATGTTCTTATGGGCGACCTCGGCCTGCAGCTTGTCATTCTGCAACCGGATGATCTCCTGCTCAGCCCTTTGCTTTTCGAGTGCCATCCTGGCTTCATCCTCCTGGCGTAACCTTTCGTGGTGCCTGATCAGCCGGCGGCGGACCAGGTATCGCATCCAGAGTGCGATCGCTAAGGCCGCCAGTGCATAGGCAACCCAGGCTACCGTTCCGGCATACCAGGCCGGTTTGACCGTAAAGTCGAGGGTCAGTGTCGCGGAAAGATTTCCTGACCCGGTCAGTGTCCTAACACGGAAGGTGTATTTCCCGGCCGGGAGACGGCTGTAGGTAACCTTGTTTTTCGGGGACCAATCACTCCAGCCTGCATCGATTCCGGCCATCATGTATTGGTACAACTGGTTCGGCATTAAGCTGTTGACAGTAGTAAAAGAGAACGAAAGTGAATTCCTTGAATAGGGGATGCTGATTCCAGCAATGGTATGATCGACCGGATGATGTTCACCGGCCGGATCGATCATGTCGATATTTCTGAATATCAGCCGTGGTTTTTGGGTGCCGGTTTGATTAAGCTTCCTCCGGTCGACGATGGCAAAACCCTCATCGAGGCACACCAGGATCCTGTTTTCATCAAGCGGAACGGCATTTTCATAGTTATCCACCATCCTGATCCCAAACATCGGCAGAAAAACGTGTTCGAGCATCCGTGGCTGATCGCCGGCCAGGCTGAACAATGCAAGGTCGTCCCTTCGGATAAACCACCACGCATCTTTACCCTGCGGTACGATCCGCACCGCCGATTCAAAACCATTCAGCCCCTGGTTCAGGGTTTCATAAGGAATGATGATTTTGTTCAGATCGTCCCAAGTAAACAACCTGACTCCGGTTGTAAAAACAATCCGGTTGTTGATCCTGGTCACCCCGATGGGGTTCCAGGTAAGACCATCATGCGGCCCGTAACGGACCTTCGACAACACACTGTCGCTGTTGCCCGAAAGCCTGAGCCGGTAAAGTCCCCGGGTGGCGTGGCCGGCCCACAAATTCCCCAGGTGATCGGATTCGAGGAACCGCGAAGGTTCAATGAATCCCCTGATTTCTTTCAGGAATTCCCAACCCCTGGCCGACCGGCGATAAACTGCCAGCGAGGAATAGGTTCCCTGTACGAGGTAATCGGGATTGTCGGCATAAAGGCGTGTCAGACAAAATCCTCCACTTATGCCAGATATCTTTCTGAACCAGTCACCCTCAATCAGATAGGTACCGGTGGTATGGCCGCAGAACAGGGTACCGCCAACCAGCCGGAGATCCCAGACCTGTCCCTGTGATCCACTCAGGAAGCCACGGTATTTAAACAGGGCATTGGTATCATCATGGCTGAACAACAGCACCCCGCGATTCGTGCCTACGTACAGGGTATTACCCTTCAATACCGCAGTATAAACGGCACCGAGGTCCGTGCCTGCCGGTTGGTAGATATCCAGCGGACCATCGGGGTAAATATGATCGATCCCTTTGTCGAGACCTGCCCACAACGATCCGTCGGGCGCAGCCGACAAGGAGAGCAAGGTGTTGTTCTGAAGGGCATTTCCCTCATGCAGGTGATGCGTGATATTCCCCTTCATATCGAGAATAAAGAGTCCCTTGACGATCGTTCCAAATACCAGCCGCTCGCCGCTTACCAGGCCATTGTTGATCTGGTAATCACGTAACAACGGTGTGGCAGGCACCTCCCAGGGAGTCACGTTTCGGCCATCGAAAAGGAACAGGCCGTCGGAGGTGGTACCGATCAGAAAGCCGCTGGTCCCGAACGGAAGGATGGTTTTGACCTCCGTCCTTGCAAGCGACTGGCTGCCCGGAACCGGAGAGATCCGGTCGCCTGTTATCTCATGCAATCCTCCTCCGATGGTTTGAAAAAACAACCGATTCCGTGCCTTCAGCAAAAATAAAACCGTTCCCGGAAGGGCGATTGGTTTCACCTGCTTACCGTCATAAACAAACAGGGCGGAGAAGCCCTGGAAATAGATCTTCCGGTTGCACTCGACAATCTTCCAGAATTCACTGTTATGAAAGAGACTATCCATACCGGGAGGATTGAGCGCCTTGTATGATAACGATCCGTCCGGCATTTTTTGCCAGCATCCGAACGATTCATACGACCCGGTATAAATCTTTCCGTCAGTTGCCACGTAAACCGCCCTGACGATCGACTGACCCGGTATCCTGAAAATCCTCCAGCCTGTTCCATCGTAGATCAGCAATCCGTCGTTGTTGGCAACATATACACGGCCATCACGGTCGGTATCGATCGACCAGTTCTGCCGGCCAGCCTGATATTCGGCGCGGGTGTAATGTTTTACCTGGAAAGAGGGCTGCGCATTGCCTTCAAAACCGAGAACAATGAGAATCAGCACCGCAAGCAGCCTACCCTGATGATAGGAGGCCGGAAGGATGCCGGAGTGGCCCCATGAAACCGCACGGCAAGGCTGACGCCAAATAAGGTACCTCCGGAACCGCTGCATATTTTGACTCTTTCTCATTGGCACATCGCCTTGCTGCAGCCAGCTATGACCCGGCGTGCAGGTATTACCGGTACAAGGTTTAAAGCAGTATGCTGATCTGATTTTCCGGCTGATCCAGCAGATCTGCCAGAAAAGCTTTCGGTATAACTGCTCCGCCGGTCCGGTAAGGATTTTCCTCTCTGGTGAATCCGACCGGTTTACCATTCACTGTCACCGATTTTGGTCCAAAGTTACACTCCTTTACCGAATAATGAAATACTACACGATGGCCAAATAACTTTATTGAAGCTCTGGTACCGTCCATCGAAAATGGGATCACGGGATCAAGGATGAGCGCTCCGGATTCAGGCCTGATCCCAAGCAGTGCACTGATCACGAGGCTCACATAGATCCCGGGGCCGCTCGAATAGATCCGCCATCCCCCCTTGAGCTCACGGTCGCCCCTGAGCACCGATTCATAGGCATCATCTGCCTCGTAACGGTTACGGAAGGCCACGTCGGAACTACTGTAGTAACAGTTCGACTGGCGTATATCACCTGCCGGTACCACCTCGCGGTAAGCCACCGGGTTTGCCTGCCTGAGGGCCATCACGAACGCATCGGCCTGACCGGTGCAGGCCAGTGATTCAGCGTAACGGATATGTTCATGCACATACATGAGACCGATCTCCCGCCCGAAGTATGTACTGCTTTCAGCCCGCTGGAAAATGGTTTGTATGCCGCCACGGTATCTCAGGGGACGGTCCATCAGCCTTACCCCGTCGGGACCCTTGAGGTACAATTCGATGAGTTCCCGGTGACGGGCGGCCTGTTCCGGCGTAAAGATCCCGCTCAGGGTCCCACGCTCCATAGGTAACACACTGTAACGGATCCCGGTCCGTTCGTCGGAAGGATGAAGCAGAAGGCTTAACGTTCCGTTGTCCTCAACCAGGCCATAACCAGCCACCACGCCGTCGCGCACGAGATACTTGTTGAAATCGCTGCGGATGCGGTCGCAGATCTTTTGTAACTCCCCCGCCTTTGCCTTCCTGCCGGCTCTCTCCCAGATCTCCCTGGTTGCGTTGAAGGCCTGGTAGTTCATTTCTACGGTCCAGCTCGAGATCATCCGCTGGGCGAGCTCCCTGCTGACAGGCTGCAGCGAATCATTCCAGTCGCCCCCACCAAACGGCACCAGCGAGGTACCGGGTATGAACGATTGCACGATCATTTCGGTCAGCCGGTCGACGTGTTCGCCCAGGGGGGTTATCTCAGGGGGTTCCGACGCATGGGTTTGGAAATAAGGCAACTTCTCGTCCAGAATGGCGATATCACCGGTAACCCTGATATACTTTGCCAGGGCCATCAGGCACCAGTAGAAAATATCCCCATGTGCACTTTCGGCCCGTATGAAGGCATACCGGTCAAACATCCACCATTGCGGCCATCCGCCATCGGGATGCTGGTTCGAAAAAATGATCCTCAGCACCTCCCTTGCCTGCGCGTATTTGCCGAGGCCGAGTAAAAGATCGACCGGCCCCTGTGAAACATCGCGCGTACCCCACGCCGCCCCGCTGAACTGCTCGAGGCCGTAGGGAGTTAAAAAATGGACCAGTGCATTCATGCTGAACCACGGCAGAACCTCGCGGATAGCCGCCAGATCTGCATTCCCGCTTTCAATGCAAAGATCAAGACTGAAGTCTCGCCAGTCTTGCAAGGCCGCTTTGCAGGCGGATTCAAAGCGATGGTCGGAATCTCGCGTTTCCGCTTTGCCGGCAGGTCCGTTCAACTCCCCGGCCAGGACCATTGCAAAGCGGGTGGCTTTGTCAACCTGTAAAATGAACAGGGGGTCGCCATGGCCCGACGAACGGATGGCTGACCCCTGGTCACCCTGTGCGATTATCCGGAAGCGGGCGTCAGGGAATTTTTCTGCAGTCATGCTTCCGTGTGCCGGCAGGGCCAGATACTCCCCGCCATCGTTTCCGGGAATTATCTTCCAGCCGTTAAGGGGATCAAATTCATGGGTAACGGTCAGCCCTACAGGCAGTCCCTTGAGGACTGAAAAATCGAGGTTCACCAAAGGCGCACCCGGCTGGGTCCAGCTTCGTACCCGGAACAGGTTTGGCCCGTGCTTATAAATCCAGAGACAATGGCCGAGCCCCATCTCAAACGCCGACGGGACACCGAGCAGGTAACGCACTCCCGCCATCTCTACGATAATACGCTGACCGGCCGATGGCTCGAGATTGAACTGGCTCGTGGCTATGGATAGCAGCACATTGAAATTGGTGTTTCCTTGCGAAACATGCGCGTTGAAGATCCCTGAAGCGTAACAGGTATCGGAGATAGTTCCGTCACACGGTGTCAGGCCGGCCCTGGCCTGGATGATGTGCCCGTGGGGCCGGTCAGTCAGCAGTTCCTTGGTTTTCAGTATAACATGCCGGTGCTCGTTCGTAAAAAACGACAAAAGTCTGCCGTCGTCCCATTCTTCATGGCGACGCTGGGTACCGAACAACTCCGCGATTTCGTGCGGTGAAAGATCTTCGGAAGGAAAATACGGGAGATTGCTGAAGAGATTGCCTGAAGGTACTGTAAATACTTCGGGGGGGCGAGGCAGAAACTCATTGTCGAATTCGAAACGTAGCTGTGCAAGCCGGTCAAGGTCGTCCTCCGAAGTCGCTTCCGGATGATCGGTAAGACAGGTGCCCACGAAGATACATCGGTGACGGTCACCCCCGGTGGCAAGTTCAAAAGGCATCGACTGTAGGGCAAGCAGCGCCGACTCGCCGGCATACTCCCCGCCCAGCCTTTCGGCCAGCAATCCTTCGGGGATGCCGGTATCACGGCAGGTTTTGCCGTAAAACTGCATGCCATCGGTACAGGCCGAAGCAGCCCCGTTTAGGCAGGCTGTCATGAGCCATGGGTGACCGTTGCACTCTTTCATATTCTGCCTGCAAACCGCCACTGCTCCATGAGTCGTGTCTTCCAGTATCCTGCGCTCCAGATACTGGCTCACGTAATATTCATTCACCAAACCCTCGCCGGCTTGTTTGAGTCCTGTGTCCTGAACATAAAAAAGGTCGAGCCCCACCGGATGCCGCGAATGGTTGACAACATCGATGAACCACTGCCAGCTAAGGCTCTTTGTGGAAAGCATGAGCGCACATGTGTAATCGAGTCCCTCCCAGGTTCCGCGCGAAAAAAAGGCACTCTCCCTAACCGCGAAACTGTTGCCGGCTCCATCGCCAAGCAGGGGAATAAAGCGATACGGATCGGTTCTTTTTCTGAGATAGAAGTTCATACCCGACCGCGAATTGGGCGACGACTGTTTCATGCTGATCCTTACCGGCCCTGCCTCAACGCTTTGAACACTTCCATTTTCGAGAAACTGGAATGAAAGTCCTTGTGAATTGGCTATTTTCATTTTGAAAAGATCTTTATCAAACCATGTACGAACAATATAAATCCGGTTATTTTTCAGAAAAGCAACTGTATCTCAAACCCGGTGTCGTGCGGATGATGATACTCCAGTATTGCCTTCCCGCTAACATGCTGAACTTCCAGTGGCACCTGTCCCAAAAGGGCACTGCCGATCATGGTGACCCGTTCACCTTCAAGTACCAGTTCGCCTGCAAGATCGCGATGGCCAAACAGGGTCAGGGTGACCGATTTATGGGTTCTGGTTACCCCGAGGATATCGGAGGTACAGTGTAGTATCCTGATGCCCGGTGAAATCTCCTGGCCGATGGGGGTCAGGATGGCATACAGGGCAGGCCAGTTAAATTCCTTACCAAGGAAAGGGATGGTCATTGTTTCGCCACTGGTGGGATGGGTGTAGGTAATAAGGCCTGAATGTTCCTCGTTGTAGTAGTTTCCGGCGAACAGTATAGCCTCTCCCCCGGAGGTAAACCGTTCTCTGACTGTGATCATTTCACTGACAGACGAGGCCTGCCGGACACGTGCACCCGAACATTCAATCAACGATTCATAAACCGGTTTATGTCCTTCGGTGTCGAAGCCTAACCAGGTTCCCAGGTGGATAACCGATCCCAATCCCGTTTCCTTTATAAATCCGCAGGCATCGCCGCCGATGGTACGGGCGATCACCGTCGCACCAGCCAGTTGCTGTTCGTCGTAAACGATCTGCGGGTTGGCACACTTGATATCCCTAAAGCCGAGGATGTCGACCAGCGGCGAATCGATACTCGTAGCGCCCGATGGCCTGACCGGGAGTGCATCGCGCAGGATGGTGCAGGGTTGCTGAAACTGATCGCGGTCGGGAAGGTAAGGAAAGATCACACACTGGCCGCCGGCGTTCATGTAATCGACGAGTACCTGCTGCTCGCGTGCATTCATTTCATCGGTACAGAAAGCCCACACCTGCAGGTAACCCGACAGGTCGTCGGCACCGGCGCAGCACAGGTCGACCATGTCATAATCAACATTCAACACCTGTAGCGCCTTCAGGAGTCCGTCGAAATAGGCCGGCCTGCGGATGGCCGAAGGAACAAACCTGAGCCCGCATTCTGCACCGACAGGCCGTTCCAGTTCTGTGGCGTAATAGGGCGGGTAGAAAAGCACGCAGATCTCAGCACGGCGGCCGGCCTCCACGATCAGATCCTCCATATTGCCAATGATCCTGCTCATGCGCTTTACCAGCGGGTAAGCACTGGTCCGGTCTCCCTCGGCAGTCAGCGGGTTGAACCAGTAGAAAGTCTCGCCCGAGTAACCCTTACGTACCGGGTTGCGGCCCTGTGAGAACATGTAGTAATTCCAGCCGCTCAGACCGTTGGCGATACTCGCCTTGTAAAACAGCTCCATCTCACGCGGGTTGGTCACCACGTGGTATTCGCGCGAGCCGCACTGAAATTCGGCGGCGAACAGGGGCCGCCTGCCGCCCTGCATGGCGAAGGTGACATCGTTGATAATGCGGTCGTCATGCATGTTACGGTATGACAGGAACTCGGGGATGTGGTCGACCCCGAACATGATCTCGCTTTTCTCTCCGAAAAGTTCGTCGTACATGGTGATGTTGACCGGGAATTCGTACCCGCTGCCATAGATCCACCCGGGCAGGTTATGGTAAAGCGGCACCGTGACACCCCGCTCTCTTGCCTTGGCGGTGAGCATTTTCAGGTAGCTGGCATAATAGCTCCGCCAGAAGAGGTGCCACTCGTGATCGCGACCACGGTCGGCCTGAGAAGCGTATGGAGTGCACCCGTCGGGCGGCAATTCCACCTCCCCGAAATCAGGGTAGGTCGTTTTCCAGATCCGGTTAAGTTCTCCGATCGATAAGTATTTCTCCTTCAGGTACCTGACAAACCTTTCACGAACCTCGTTACCATAATCGGCTTGCTTCGCCAGCCATGAAAACACACCGATCTCATTGCAGACCTGCATCATGATGACCGGCCCCCCATGATCAACCTGCCGCTGGCTGATGAAAGGCATTATCCGGTCGTACCAAAGGGTAACCTTTTCCAGGTAATCTTTGTTAAACAGGCTTACGCCGTCACCTCCAACCATTTCGCCGCTCCTGGTGCGCATCTTTACCCGGTCGCGATACCGTTCCATGAACCAGTCGGGTAACCCCGCCCCCCGCCATTCGGCCAGGATGAACGGACCGGGTTTTAAAATGCAGGTGAGCCCGCGCAACCGGCACTTGTCGAGCCAGCCGTCAAGGTCGCGCTCCGGGCACGATCTCCCGGTAAAATCAAAGGTTCCTTCTTCGTATTCATGCCAGTCCCATGGAACATAGGTGCTGATGGTCTTCAGTCCTGCCTCAGCTGCGGCATCCAGGTGCGTGTCCCACAAATCCCTCCGAATCCTGAAATAGTGAATCTCGCCGGAATTCAGAAAGATCTTCCGGCCATTGAGTGTAAAACTGGCACCGTTCGTGGAGAACACATCTGTATGACCCATGGTTTTCGATTGAATGACTAATGCAATTTACGATGAAATGTGTTTGGTTTTGTTCTGTTTCAGGCTTGTGAAACATTCCTTTGTTTTAGCAGATCTTTGATCTCGTGGCTTCGCTGTTCGGTGAGTGAATAGCGCAGGGCAAAAAACAATGAAAGCAGGCTCAGCAGCACCGGCACACCGATCTCCACAACGCGCATCATCAGCAGGGTATAGGGCGTCTGTCTGGTTAGTGGTACGATCCCGGTCTCAATGGATTCAAGCTGTTTGTCAATGACTGCCGGGGTGGCATTAATATCGATGACGGCAAGGTTGCTATTGACCATCATCACATGGCGGATCAATTCTTTGTAGTGAATATTCTCCTCCTTTTTTTCCAACGACTGGTTTACCAGGTGCGACATCAGTTCAAACGAGTTCATCCTGGCTTTCTCAAGTTTGGTCTGGAGGGTCAGCGGGATGGCCATGCAGATGAGGCTATCGGCAAACGCAGGCGAGGCCTGGCTTCCGGACTGGCCGAAGTCGCTGATCAGTTTTTTCAGGGAGAAGACGGTCGCCTTGCCCGAGGTGATCGCCTGGGTAATCAGGTTTTTCCGCTGGTTCAAGTAAATGATCGAGTTCGGTCCGTCCTGGTCCACCTCCTTGACCGCCTCCCTGGCCAGGTGGTTCTGGTATTCCTCCGCCTCTTTCAATGCTTCCGTGCACTGTACGCCGGCCTTTCCGACCCATTCGGCATTAACCCCTGTCACTCCGGGATAGTCGCGCCAATATTGTACTTTCGCCCGCAGGTCACGGAGGCTTCCCTGGATGCCGTCGACCTTCGTGACCTGGGTTTCGTCGAACATGGTCAGCACGATCAGGGCGCCGGCCACGAAGCTTGCCAGCGCAGTTCCCATTTTGATGAACCACCAGAAAATGGCGTAGAAGCTTCCCTCGGCGCGGTAACCAGTCTTCAGTTCGTCTTCATCACAGATATCGCCAACCATAGAGGAACCCAGGGTAAAGAAAAAGAGCATCCCTGCCGAGAGCAGCATGGTAGGAATGATGATAAGGTAGGGAAGTTCGGGATTGTAGCAAACGATCTTCGACACCTGGGCCAGGCACATGAGCAGGATCGCCAGGATCAGGGTGTTGCGTTTCCCCATTTTCGGACTGATCCAGTTGAGCGGGAAGACTGCCAGCAGTCCAGTCACGGCCCAGATCGTTCCGTTGATCCCAAGTAGCCAGGCACCGGCTACCTTATCGCCGCCAAACACATAGAAGATCGGAATGTACGAACCCAGCAACTGAACGAAGTTGAAACCCATGGCCAGGGTAAAGATGGTCAGGGTGAGCATGATAAAATTCCTGTTCCTGGCGGTGCGTTTCATATCCTGCCAAAAAGGGGTCTTCTTTTGCTTGGCCACCTTCACAAAACCGGGTTCCCTGAGCTTGGCCGTCCACCAGAAGGAGAGCGGGATCACCAGGGCCGCTATCAGGAGTGAAACATACCGCATGCCGTCGGCTTCGTTTCCCGAGCCTTTGAAAACCTCCAGGTTTGCCAGGGCGAAAAGCCAGGGGGTGCTCATGGCGAAGAGATTACCGACAAAGCTTTTCGCGCTGAAAAGCCGGGTGCGTTCGTGGTAATCGGTGGTCATCTCCATTCCAAGCGCCCCGTGAGGGATCTCGAAAATGTTGCAGGCCGTGAAAAACAGCAGCAGGGTAAAAAGGATATATGAAAGCTGGAACCACTGGTATCCCGCATCGGTCGGGAACCAGGCGCGCACCGTATCTCCCTTGGGTATCCACCACATCACCACGAACATCACGGCCACCAGGATCCCGCCTGCAAGCAGAAACGGACGCCGCCTCCCCCACCGGGTGCGGGTGTTGTCGGAAATGTGGCCGATGAAGGGATCCGACAGGGCATCCCACAACCGCGGAATGATCAGGATCGCCCCCAGCCAGAATGCACTGAGGCCCAGGCTGATGTTTCCCATCAGCCCGACCAGGATACTGGCAATGTTGAAAAGCGCGATCGGAATGATCCCCCCGGCACCATAAGCCGCAAGCTGCGAAAATTTAATCCGGTCCTCAGGTTTCGTAACATGTGTTCTGGTTGATTCCATATGTGCCATTTAAAAAATGAGTGAATGAGTGAATGAGTGATTGAGTGAATGAGTGAATTGCCAATTGTCCATTGTCAATTGTCAATTGTCAATTAATAGTAGATCATAACTTCTGCCGGGCAAACCCCGACTGGGATCTCCTTTTCCGTGTAACCGCCGATCTCCGCCCCGTTCACAGTAACCCTCGACGGTTTCTTCGAACCGTTGAAATTCCTGATCTTCATCCCGTTGGCGGGAAGTTTCAGGTCGCCTGAAACCGAAAACCGGTAACTGTTCTCTATCTTTACAATCTCGTAAGAAAGCTCGCCATAATAGGTCGGGAGTCGTTTCACCGACATGCCCCCGGGAGCATCGATCCAGTCCTGGTAAAGAGCCGGGGCGATCACAAGAGACTGGTCATATTCATTCTCATACACGAACATCGAACGGATGGCGTTCAGAAAATCGCTCCCCACCCAGGTGTGCGGCATATCGCCGATGTAACCCGGGTAACGGTAATCTTTCCAGACCACTTCGGCCCAGTGGTTGAAACCGTGCGGCCGCTGGTCGTTCAGGAAGAAATCGATCAGTTCATGGGCCCTGTCTGGTTGATCGAGGAGGATAAATGAACCGATGAGCCGGTTTTCGTAGGGGGTGTAGTTCACCCAGTTGAGTTTCCCGTCGCGACGGTTCCTGAAAAACGTGTAATACTTCTCGAACGTGTTGTATACCTGTGGTTTCGGAAGGTTGTTCAGCTCATTGCAGGGGGTCAGGGCGACGGTCGTGGAGGTGGCATCAAAATCGCCCAGTTCAACGCAACCGGGAATGTAATCGATCTTCCTGACCTTCATGGCCAGGTTCAGCGAGCTGTAGAGGTTGGTACGAAAGGTGTCGCGGATCTTCGAAATGCTGTCATGCTGATCCTTTTCACCAAGAATCTCCTGGATCACCACGGCATCCTTCAGCCCTTTCATCACAAAAAAATCATCCCAGTAGGAGTGCATCGGTTTGGCCGAATAACCCTCGTGGCTTATCGACTCGGGCACAAGTCCGTAGTAGGCCCTCACGCTGTCGTTACCGTTCCTGAAATGGCCGGTCGACCGTTCCGCCACCAGCGACTGGATATAGCCCACCACCTGTATCACCTTTGGATTCATCTCGCGCAGAAAAGCGGTATCGCTGGTAAAATTAAAGTACTCCCTGATGAGGTAGATGAACTGCCCGTGACTGTCGTTTTCAGGCACGGGGTCTGGCCCGCGGAAATCGACCACGCAGGGCACCTTCCCGTTTTCGTAAAGATGGGAGGCATACCAGCGGATGAAATCCTTCACCTCGGGAACGATGCCCGCTTTCAGCAGGGCCGACGAGGTGAGGGCGCCGTCGCGGATCCAGCTGCGTTCGTAAGACCGTGATCCCGGCTGTATGCCGGCCTTGTCGCGGTTAATCAGGATGTAGGCCAGGTTCGACCGGTAGGTGTCGATGATCCTGTTGGCCGAAGGAGGAAGGTTGAATTCGACATGACCGGTCTTTTCACGCCAGAAATCGACCGATGCAGCAGTCAGCTTTTCAAGGTTATCGAAAGTAAGTGCGGTTCCCGCGGTCTCCTTCCCGTAAAACGGCACCACGACAAAGAATTTCACCTCCGCGCCCGGCTTTACCTTCAGCACATATTTCATCATACCGTTTGCCAGCGATTGTTGATCGGTGGCCGAAGTCTCCCCTGGGAATTTCCCGTTGCGGATCATCTCAACGAGGTTGCCCTGGTCGAACGTGGCCGCTCCGAAGGCGTCGTACTTCCGCTCTGGGATCACGATTTTCCCATCCACTTCAATGAAACCGGCCTCTTCTTTCAACGATCTGATCTTCCCGACGCCACCGGTAAGGTTCAGGAACTGGTAGTGCGGATTGACCTGGTAAGGCCTGATCAGCAGGAACAGGTCGACTGTTTTTTCTTGCGATGCTTTGTTTTTCAGCGAATAGCCGATGTGCAGCATCGAGCTTTTATTCGCCTCGCCGGTTGCGGTAACCGTTGTTTTAAAGTCAAGGTCGCCGCAATGCCAGGTCACAGTCGGGATGAAGGTGAAACCATCCCGGCGATCGGGGTCCCCGACCGACTGTGAGGTCCTGGCATTGCTCCAGGTGTATACCGAGTCTCCTGTTTTTATTACAGGTTCAATGGAAAAGAGCTCCTTATCCACCTCAACCATCGCGTCTTCGTTTATCATGGCCTCTTTCAGGTCGTTGTTCACCCCGGCAATGGTCCAGTACGAGGCCTGGTCGAGCAGAAACCGCGGGTAGTCGCCCTTCTGTGAATGCTGTGCCGTATAAATCATGAAATCGTTGGGCGTCAATGAATGCTTTACGGTAAGAAAATGCAGGTCGCAGATTCCGTAACCATCATGCGATGCGGCTGATCTGAGCCGGATCTGCAGATACCTCGCCTCCGCTTCAGGCAGCCTGATGAAACTCTTTTCTCCCATATTGCTGGTCACGGAGTATACCGTTTCCCAGTGTTGTCCATCCTCCGACAGCCGTATCTCAAACGATGCGGCTTGATAATTCTTCAGCCAGCCGATCTGCAAACCTCCGAACTCCCTGCGCGTGGTAAAATCGACCTGGATCTCCTGCTGAGCAGCGTTCACGCTTTTCCAGTAAGTTCCCGGGAAACCGTCGGTCATTAAATCCGCCCCGTGCCCGGTTGCCTGCGATGTTACCTTAAGCGCCGGAGCCGGATAGCTTTCGGTCTCAGGTGGCAGCGGCTCAAATTTCAGATCGTCGAGCCAGATGGTTCCTTTTCCCCCGACGAACGAAGCAATGGTGAATTCAATACGGTCGATGCGTTTCAGGCTGTGATCGGTTGCAGGCCCCCAGGCGAAACCGATGTGCCGCTTCTTGATGCGGATCTTTTTCCATTCGCCGGGGAAATCATACTTCCGGTTATTGACCCACCATACATTGTTGCCGGTACTGTCGATGAACTTGATCTCGAAGTTGTTGGAAGGCGATTCGGCCCTGAGGTAAAAGGTGAATTCAAAATTCTCAGGCAGATCGATGGCAAACCATTTCTGAATGCCCCCGTAACCTGTCCCTTTGGTAAAATCGTAATCGAACCGGATGGCATTGCCTGACAGCCCCTTTTCTGACGACAGATGCACATTCACGCCATCGGATTGGTTAAACGACCATCCCGACGGGCTTTCAAAATCATCGAGCGACCTTACCTGCGAAAACAGGGATTGGCTGGTAAGAAGAAACAGCAGAACCATTCCCGGAAATATTACTTTTCTCATCTTGAATGAAATGTTAAACTTGCATTTTGAACTTTGACATTTGCATTTTGAACTTTGACATTTGCATTTTGATTTTTGACTTTGCTTTTTGACTTTGCATTTTGATTTTTAATTCAGGCTCACCGGGGCCCGGCCGCTTTCCGTCAATGGTTTGTGATGTACGTGTATCCCAGTCTTTTCAGCCCCTTCTGAATGATCTCGTCTTTCATCACATAGTTCCATACCAAGCCGGTACGGAAATTTTCGATCATGATGAGCATGGGGCCCTGGTCGATCCCGATGAAATCGTTATTGACCCATTTGGCGGTAGGGTTGAATGAATCGTAATAACCATATGGGCCCCATAACTCTTTACCATACTTTGCATTGATGTTCCTGATCGTTGGCAGTACGATCGCCGGGGCAAACGGAAGCGACGACAGCGGTCCGTAAGGTGCGATGGTACCGTCGTCGAAATAGTTGTATTCAGGGCCGCTCGTACCCCTGCCTGCATACCCCAGGAACTTTTTATCACCGAAGTTATATTTCTCACCGGGACCATCGCTGGCCGTCACACCCCAGCAGAGTGAATCGTAACCAACCCATCCGTGTGGATTGTCATGGGCGTACTTTTGCTGCACATAGGTGGCCCGCCTTGAGTTCTCGAAATAATCGATTTTCTTCTCCTTCATGTACCGGTCGCCAAGCCCGCGGAAGTCGATGAAGGCCTGGGAGAACTGGTGCCCGAACAGCGGCGGGAAGGCCACGTGCGACAATCCTTCGTATGGGGTATACCACTTGTAGGTCGAAAGCCAGGCCTCATAGCTGCGTTCGGCGTTTTTCATGCCGGTGCCGGCGGCAAGGACGTACAGGAGCAGCCCTTCGTTGTACCCGCTCCAGCCATAGTTGTGCAGTCCTTTCTCAGGGGTCCACCCCATGCTGAGGGTGCGTGCAAAACGACCGGTGTCGGGCATCTCCACAAATTCCCAAGCCATACCGCCTAACAAGCGGCCTGCAAGTTCCCGGATCTCCCTTTCGGTTGCGTTGTCGCGGTCGTAATAATTCCGTGCAAAGATAATCCCCATCATCAGGATACCGGTATCGATAGTCGAAAGCTCGCAGTTCCATTCACGTTCCCCGTCTTCCATCTTCAGAAAATGGTAATAGAAACCTTTGTAACCCGTTGCGTTCGCCTGAGGGCCATGAACCGAATTCACAAAGAACCGGAGAATGTTCAGGGTAATGGCTGCCGCCTCATCGCGGGTCATCCAACCCCGTTCTGCCCCGATGGCAAAACAGGGAATGCCGAACCCGGTGGAGGCAATGCTTGCCGGGGCCCAGCGAGCACCGCGGTCCTTCACGATCCCCCATTCGGGATGGTGCTCATGGATAAAAAACTGCAGGGTTTTCTGCTGGATGGTGTCGAGCATCTTTTCATCTTCTGCTGACAACGCATAGCCGATTTTGCCCGATGAATGATATTCCTGCTTCTGTGGCCGGGCTGCACAGATTGAAAACAAAGCTGCCAGAAGCAATAACCAACGACTGAATCGCATAGGCTGAAAATTTAGGTAAATAAATGAAAAATCACCCGTTTTATTCGAATGAAACCGGTGTGAGCTCCCGAAAAGATCAATTCATGGGAGCAAATTAAGGTAAGGCGGAATGTGACACAAAGATAAACATTCCGGATAAACAAGGCGAAAAAAAGAAAAAAAACTTACCTCCCGATACAATTATTTTAATGAGCCGATTGAGCTGGTTTGACAAACTTCAGGGTGACCTCCTGCGAGCCGTTCATCACTGAAACAAAGTAAATCCCTCCCGCCAGGTCACTGATATCCATCGAATTAATGCCCGATTTTAAAACACCTGAACGGACCAGGCTTCCGGAGGTGGTTAAAATTCTGAAGCCAAACGCCCCCCGGGCAATGGGGATATCCATGAAAATCCGGTCGATGGCCGGGTTGGGGAACAACCTCAGTTTTTCCGCCCATTCGGGTTCGCCGGTTGCGTTCACCGTGTTCTGGGCCGAGATAAGCTGGTAATCAGGATCAATGATCAGTGAGTCGATGGTAAAAGGAAGGGAAACAGCAAAGGTTTGTCCCTGAAAGGTGTTCCAGAACCGGATGATGGTATCGCGTTCGGCATTTTTAAATTTTACCGGAACCATCATCTCAAAGAAAGTTACCGACGGGTGCGACTGCGTCTGGCTGATGGTAAAAGAGACCTCACCTGCGTTTTGTGACCAGTTGATGTGATAGGATGGATATCCCTGGCCGGTGTACCAGTCGTCGAAATACCACGACAGCTCCTGCCCTGAACTCTCTTCAAGGTGTTCCATCAGGTTGGGGGTCCGGGCGAATCCGTACGAAAGGTTCGGATCAGCCAGGTAGTTATTCAGACCCGTAAAGAAGGCCTGGTCCCCGATGATCCAGCGAAGCTGGTGAAGGATCATGGCGCCTTTGGCATAGCTGAGCCTTGAATTGAATATCCGGTCGATGTCGGTGGTGTCGCTGCAATAAACAGAGCCGTCGGGTTTCGAAACGATGCTTTTGATCCTCACTTCGCGGAAGCGCTGCCACCACTCGGGCAGGAGGAATTCATAGCACAGGCCCGAAAGGTAGGTGGCAAATCCCTCGTTCAGCCAGATATCGGCCCAGCTGCCGCAGGTAACCATGTTCCCAAACCATGAATGGGCCAGTTCGTGGGCCACCAGTTCGTAGCCAAAACCACCCATAAAGCTCATGGTCTGGTGTTCCATTCCGCCACCCCATTCAAACTGTGCATGCCCGTAATGCTCTTTCCTGAAGGGATAGGCACCGAACAGGGAATCGAAGAGGCGGATCATCGGAACGACCTGCAAGGTGAGCGGATAGGCGGTGGCCGAATCTTCCGGGTACACAAAGTTGAGGACCGGCAGGGTATCGCCGTCGCTGATTACCTGGTGCGTATAGCGGGCATACCGCGTAACCGAGAGGCACACAAGGTAAGATACGATAGGATAACGGTGTTTCCAGTGGTAGACGGAGTTCAAGCCTGAAATTTGTTCTGAGACCAGCAGGCCGTTGCTGACACCCTGGTAGCCCGCGGGAACATGCAGAAAAATATCGACGGAATCGGCTTTGTCGGTAAGATCGTTCTTGCAGGGCCACCAGTCGCTGGCGCCGTAGGGTTGCGACAACGTCCATACGATGGGGATGCCCTGGTGACTTCCGTTTTCGAAGGAGCCGGAACCGTTCTGGGGAGGGACGCCGTGATAGATAACGGTCACCGAATCGGGAGTACCCTGCGGAATGACTCCGGGCAGGGATATGATGACCTGATCGCCGATGTGGCTCCAATCAGCAAAGGCCCCCCGGTATGTCACCGAATCGACCGTCAGTTCGTGGCTCAGATCCAATACCAGTGTGTCAAAACCGGCTCCCAGGGCCACAAATTGAAAAGTCACCGCACCCGATATGGCCCGCAATGCAGGATCCAGGTACCAGTGGCAACGGTACCCGGCCACATCATAATCAGCCGTATTCAGACCCGGCCTGTCCGGCCGCTTCACCGGAAATCCCCGTCGCTCGCTCTTTGCGATGCTTTCAAGGTCGCCGGCATCGAATCCGGCCTGTGCGGATGAGATAAGCGGCAGTGCGAACAGGACTGCAAGAAACAATAGGGAAGCGACAGTCAGTTGATGTTTGGTGGTCATGACAGAAACATTTCAGCAAAGATAGCCATTCAGCACACACCTGCCCGGTCGATTGCGAAAAACCGAACCGGATCCGGGGAATGAACACGTTTCATGGCGCAGCCGGAGATCGCATTCTCACCGTGAGCTATTTTGTTAATGGTTTTCCGAAGGTATAGGCGATGCCCGCCTCTACATTCAGGTTCATTTTTTTCACGCGCGACGATCCCCAGCCATTGCCCACGGGGGTCAGGCTCAGCATGCAGGTGGTTTCAAAGATCACGCTGAACGGGCCGCCAACCTTTACCTCGAGCCCCATTCCTGGTGAAATGCCGAACTCGGCCTGGGGATAATATCCTTTAGCACTGCCGGAGATTGTATCGGTTCGTTCATTGGGTGGAGGACCAGGTCCCATGGACCACTTGTAGATAGTCCCGGTTAAACTTGAATGCAGCAGGGTGCCGAAATAAAACGCGGGAAAGAAATAAAACTTCACCTTGTTCCCGAACATGATGGTCGGCTTCAGGTGGATGTAAAGGTTACCCAGGTCGTAGCTCAGGTTCGCACTTGAGCCGCCTCCGAGCCCGCCCCAGTATGAGCTTACGGCAAAAGCCTGGTGAAGGTATTGCAATTCGGCACCCACTGAAAAATGGGGGGATGAGATTATACTGCCATATAGGCCAACGATAAAGGAGTTATTGTAATCCGTGTACTCTGCCATATAATGGCCATCGTCGGGACTGGTGAACCGGTAAAAGCAGTAACCGACCCTGAGCCCGGACTGAAACTGGGCAGGAGCCAGCTGGGGGAGCAAGATTAGAACTGCCAGAATAAAAAACCTGCGAGGTATCATTTGAGAAGGGTCTTTCTGAATCGAACTCCGGTCAATACCTCATCCCTTGTTTTGACGCACCGGCAGTGTGACCGTGAAAACGCTGCCTTCATTTTTAACACTGCTCACAGAAATCTGTCCTCCGTGCATGTCAATGTAATCCCTGCAAAGGATCAGTCCAAGACCCGATCCGGTCTCGCCGGCAGTTCCGGCCGATTTGTAATTATCCTCCGGACGGAAAAGTTTGCCGATCTCCTCGGGTGTCATCCCGACACCGGTGTCGGAAATTCTTACCGTAACCGACTGATCCGTTGCCAGGACCTGCGTTGTGACCTGGCCCCCTTTCCCGGTAAATTTAATGGCATTCGACAACAGGTTTCTCAGCACCGATAGTATCATGTCGTGATCTGCATGCAAGATCGCACGGTCAGGCATCTCATGTTTCATGGATATCTGTTTCATGATGGCTGCAGGTTCAACGATCTGAAGGGTCTCATTGACCAGTTCGCACAGATCGGTTTCACGGAATACAGGTTTTACCGAGCCGGTCTGTATCCGCGACCATTCGAGGATCCCTTCCAGGAGTTTAAAGGTTGTGTGGCCGACGGAGTAAAGCCTCGTGAGGGCAACTTCACGTTCCTCCTCCGTCAGGTCAGGTTCATTTTTCAGGATGTCGGTAAAACCAAGAATGGCATTGAAGGGCGATCGAAGGTCATGGCCCAGGATGGAAATAAACCTGCGAAGGGTGTTGTTCGACTGGTCCAACTGAACCGCGATCAGGTTTACCTTTTTCTTCTGTCTATGTTGTATTGCAATGAATACAACCGCACCTGCAAGCAGCACAACCAGGAATATTCCAAGGATGATAAGGAGATTGACCCTGGCCCTGGAGATCTGCTTGTCGAACACCAGTTTTTGATTATCAGCCCTTTGTTTTTCATCAGCCAGCCGGTTGTTGAATTCTTCCAGCTGAACCTGGACCTTCTGGGTCAGTATTCTCTCTTTCGACTGGTAATACCTGGTCATGAAGTTATGGGCTTTCTTATAATCGCCCCTCATCAGGTAAAGGGATTCCAGATTGAGGCTTGCCAGCCTTATGTATTGCGGAATGTTGTATTTTTCAGCCAGGTGGAATGCTTTCAGATTGAGCTCTTCGGATTTCGCCGGCATGAAAAGGTAATTGTAATTCCTTGCAATGTTCAGCAGCAGCAGGGGTTCGTCTTCCTGGAAATACTTCACGACAAGAGGATAGGCATCATCAAGGTATTGAAGCGATTTCCGGTAATTCCCCCGCTTGGTCTCCATTACCCCCAGAATATTCAGATTGTTGTAAATCAACGAAGAATCCTTTAACAGGTTGGCCAGGCCAAGGGAATACAAGGCGTACCGTTCGGTAGTATCCTGCGAAACGAGACTGTCCTCGAATGCAATTGCTGCAAGCCGGTTGTAAACCCTGGCCATCAACAGGGTATCCTGAAGTGAGTCGGCAACCCGTCGGGCCTCTTTCAGGTAACGGTAACTCTGCCCGAACAACACATTGCCGCGAAGGATATCTCCAACCAGGATCATCATATTTGTCTTTTCCCTGAGCTTACCCTGTGATCCGTAGTAATTCATCGCTCTCAATGCAAGCATGACGGCCGTTTCCGTGTTACCCCGGTAGTATTCAAAACGGGCCACGCGATCCATGGCCTCTGCCAGTGGTACAGAAAAATAGCCGGCTGAATCGGCCGCCGCAAAAACCTGCAGATACAATCCTACCGAAGCAGTACGGTCGGAGGAATACACCATGTCAGCATTGTCCAACAATTTGCAGATGGCCGTCGTATCTCCCGGATTTCCCTGAAGTTGCACGGCTATGATCGAAAAGAACAAAATGAGTTGGAAATGAATTTTCATGCGGATAGTGATCTGGGAGCCGAATGTACCTTCTGATGCTCAAAATTAGTCAATATTGCAAATCATCCCAGAAATACCATAATTTAATTGTTATCGGGGATGGAAAGGAATAAATGAAGAAGGGCACCTGCCAGGGCGCCCTTCCTCAAGATT
>CAYYPH010000021.1:0-29632 GCA_964473485.1 uncultured Prolixibacteraceae bacterium
GGTCGTTATGCTGTCGAAACACAGGCTCAGGGATACAGGCGGAGCCAGGGAACCGCTCATGACAATCTTGTTGGAGACGGCAGGGTTTGATGAAACGCAAACCAGGTTGGAGGTCATCACGCAACGTACGCTGTCATTGTCGGAGGGATTGTAGGTGAATGACGGCGAATTGCTCCCTGCATTGACCCCGTTCACTTTCCATTGATACATGGGCGTCGTTCCGCCGTTCCCGGGAGCGGCAGTGAACACTGCCGGGGTTCCAGGACAAAACGGGTTAGGATTGGCTGCAATGGCGACCGAAGCGGGAAGACCGGGGTTGCCGGTCAAAGTGATGCTGTTCGATACGGCCGGGTTGCCCGAAACACACAGAAGCGATGAGGTCAGAAGGCAGGTGACGACATCGCCTGAAACAGGGTTATAGGTAAAGACCGGGGCATTGACTCCGGCATTGACCCCGTTTATCTTCCACTGATATGCAGCCGCCGGACCGCCGTTGGCTGGGGATGCGGTAAAGTTCACCGGTGTCCCTATACAGAATGGATTTGACGATGCTGAGATAGAAACGCTCACCGGAAGCTCAGGGTTTACGATCATGGTCACCGCCGGCGAAATGGCGGGGTTGCCGGAAGTGCAAGTCTCAGACGAAATGAGACTGCAGACGACAGCATCATTGTTCAGGGGAACATAGGTATAAACCGGGCTGTTGGTTCCTGCGGGGATCCCGTTCACCTTCCATTGATATGACGGCACCGATCCGCCATTGACAGGAACGGCAGTGAAGGTAACCGGTGTCCCTGCACAAACATTATTGGCGGAAGCGGACACGGCAACACTTACCGGCAAAAGGGGATTGACCGACATCGATATCGTGTTCGATGTTGCGGGATTGTTTGAAATACAAACCGTCAATGACGAAGTGAGAATGCACTGCACCTGGTTGCCGTTTGCAGGTGCATAACTGTACACAGCGCTGTTGCCCCCGGCAATGACTCCGTTTACCTTCCACTGGTACACGGGAGAAGCGCCGGGGTTGATCGGAATGGCAGTGAACGAAACTGGTGTTCCCGAGCAAACATTATTGACTGAAGCGGAAATGGATACTTTGGCCGAATCGCCCGGGTTCACCGTAACGGTGAAATCTACGGGAGTCCCGCTGCAACTGCCTACCTTGGGAGTAACCGAATAGGCAACGACTCCTGCAACGGGCAATGTATTGGTCAAAACCTGGTTGATCACCAGCCCTGAATCGGCGCTGAAACCCGTGACCGTGCCCGAAGTCAGCGATGCAGTCCAGTGAAACATCGTACCGGAAACATTGGATAAAAGAAGGATGTTGGTGCTTTCCCCCGAGCAAATGGATTTGGTCAATTGGGTGTTGGTGACCTGGGGAACAGGTGTCGTGAGAAGCTGAACGGTGTCATATCCTGAGCAGTTGTTCGAATTGGTCACTTGAACGCTGTAATTGGCAGCAATACCCGTTGTGAATGTCTGATTTGTGCCGACAACGATCCCAGTTCCGAGGTTCTTCCATTCATAGTTGCAACCCGAACAAAAACCGGCATCGAAGGATGTAGAACTGCCGGTACAAATCGTTCTGTCGGGACCCAACAACGGAGCAGGACTTGGATAAATGGTGATAGTTCGCCAGGTCGTATCAGTGCGATTATCATTGTGTCGAACGTAAAGTTCAATCGTGTAGGTCCCAGGGTTGGAAAATAAATGTGAGGGGGCAGCGAGATTAGAAATGTTGGCCCCTCCCGAGGCAGGATCCCCGAAATTCCACCGAATCGTGTCTGCCGGAGGCCAAATGTCACCGGAAAAATTCATGGAGTCAGACTTACATCCGGTACCTGAATAATGAAGGTAGGCCTTATATTTCTGAAGAAATTGTGGAAATCCTTGAAGCCCTATTGTATTCAATCCGATAACATTTTTCTGAAAATAACATAATGTCCCTGAAACATCAGGATCATTGATTACTGAAATTGAATCATTATCTACATCTTTAGATATATATATTTTATCATCTCTGGCTAACTGAATAAAACCTCTAATCCAGCTTATTGAATCTATAATTGTTGAGTTAAGGATAAACGATGCAGAGTCATTGATACTTGGATCAAATTGCACTAATAAAGGAGGTGGTGGAAGATTGCTTTCGCGATGGAGAATACAGTACAAGTAATTAGCTTTCTTTGAATATGCGGCATCATAAAATATGTACGGAAAATGATTGTGTTGATATTTAATTTTGAATTTTGGGGTCACAACACCTGTTTGATTATTAAAATTACATACCTCTAAAATGGAATCATATCTATATGTCGTAATCAAGTACTTACCGTCCTGCGAGATTTTCGTTACCCCAGCGCCAATATATTTCCCCATTGTTGGTTGGGGAATAGGAGTAATCAGGGAGTTACTGACTACAGGATTTGGATCTAGACCAGTTCCAGTAATTTTATAAGAAAGATATGAGTTTGGAGAAATATTGCGCACAACGAGCCAGACTCCTTTGTTATCATGAGATCTCGTTCCGGTAAACCAGTTACAAGTGTTTTGGGTGTTAGGAACGGTAATATTTTTCATTCCGGGAACTACAGCCCCCAGTCCTCCACTGAGACTCATATCAATCACTGAATAATATAATCCTTGAGGATAGGGAGGCCAATTATAAGATCCTAGGGTAAAAAGATAATATTTTAATGGGTCGGTCAGATTTGGTATGGTAAAACATGGCTGAGAATTTCCACTGCAATTATATAATAATGTCCCGTTCGTCATAAATACATTATTTTTATTCCAAACGTCATATCCATCGGAATAAAATAGTAATGCACCAATGGAATCTGAGACCGTAACAGGAGCCCCGCTGCAAAACATTGCACAGTTTGAAACGGGGACCGGAGGAAGAGAGTTAAAATCAAGACCAGCGAAATATCCAAATCTCCACTGGTTCCATTCCCCTTGAGAGAATAGTGAATAAGGCAAAATCAAAAATAAAATGATTATTCCTTTCATCGAAGAAGTTAATCCAATACAAAATTAAGCTATTGAAAGGAAGGTTTTTAAAGAATAGGGGCAAAATATCGAATTTCATCGATATTTTGCCCCTATTGCATGTTTGAGGATATCTTCCTCCTTTGGTTTACCCCCCCCCTATTGTTAGGACTCATTTAGCGACGGTTGAACAAAACTAAACATTTCGGTTTTATCTTTGCCAATGCACACATTAATATCGTCTTCAGGAAGGGCAGAGCGCCAATTTAGCCTCTGTCCTCTGAAGAAAAATTTTTGAACGATTTTGTTTCCGTATGTATTTACGATACGAACAAAAAAAAGGAGTACCGCCCCCGGGGCGGTACTCCCAAACCTCAGAAGGTGATCTTTTCCTCTGCCTCAGCGATGCTTGCATCGAAGGCCGTTTTAAGGAACTCGATCACCTTTTTGATACCCGGGGTGAAACTGGTGGTGAAGACATTTCCGTCGGAATCGTTCAACCGCATGGAGCAGTTAAAATCATTGGAGGCTGTCTGGAAACGCTCCAGTTCGCTGCGGGTCTGCACCAGTTTGGCCCTCTTTTCGATGACCAGTTGCAGGTTCTCCACTTTGAGGATCCGCTCAACCAGGGTCATCTCTTTCTTGACTTCTGGAGAAGGAGGAACCGGAATTTGGATGGCTTCCTCTGCCGGCGGGATAACTGCCTGGGGAACTTCCGCTACCGCTGTTCCGTTACCGTTCCCGTTTCCACCATTCTTTCCGGTGATCTGCTTTGCAATTTCTGCTACTACTTTTGTCATGATGTTTGCTCATGCCCTTGAGACTTATTATGGCTTCTGGCACGCCGGTTAAAGAAATTCATGCCAACGAAAACAACCGGAATGAAAATTCTGGAACAAAGGTTCGGGTCACGATTTCCTGCCAGGGAAATCTGAATGAACCCGGAGGGCGAAGCCTTTAGTGACACGATATTTTCATGAGGTTAACTTTGCCAGGAATTTGAGTAACCAGCGCTTTGATGATCGGAAGCAATCTTTGAGATGGTTTTGCGAGCATAAAAAAAGGGCCGGGTTTCCCCGGTCCCGAATCATTTGATCATTCTGAGGAATTCTTTCCATTCGAATTCCAGTCTTGCCGGATTCGATTTTTGCATTTCGGTGCAGTAGCCTTCATAATAGATCGAATCCATCTGGTTGACAAAAAGTTCATAGTAGCGTTCCATGGTGCGTGAGATTTAGCGTTAATGATTGAAATTTTTGCCGAAGGCAGCCACCGAGGAAAATAAATAATGTCAATGGGTTAAGGTCAGATTTTGCAAATCTGAAAGAACCTGAAAGGCGCCGGTTCCATCAGGAGGGCGCCCTTGACAGTTTTACAGCGTAGCGGATTTTGCCGCAGGTACCTTTGCCAAAATTTCGAGTATTAAAACCGTGCGGGGGCCTATGATCTCTTCGCCTTTGCTGATCTTCTTCCCGCAGGTATGACATACACCGGGAAACTTCGCTTTGATCTGCCTCGGATCGCCTGAATAATGTGTCATGAAAAATGCCCATGGCCTTGGGACTTATTGTGGCTTCTGCCGCGCCGGTTGATTTATGCGTGAATGAGCTCCTGCTGGGTGGTTTCCGGGGTTTCATCTACGATGGAGAAGACCGGTCTGCCCAGGATGTATTCAGCAGCTTTTTCAGCCCTGGATGCAGCCCAGACGATCAGTTTGTGATTCTCCCGCAGATGACCTGACCAGTTCTTGATATAGGCCGCTGTGTTTTGCAGATCGGAGAATCCGGCCACGTTTGCCAGGAAAGCGCTGCCAAGTTCGGCCACCAGTTCCTCTTTGGTGTAATTTTCATCACCGAATTTATTGCCGCGGCCTTCCGGGCGGTTAAGACGGCTCTCGTGCATTGTCGAGTGAATTCCTTCATGATACAAAACCCGGTAAAAAGATTCTACCGTTGCAAACGTCGCCATCGGAGGCACGTGAATCTCATCAATTGAGGGATAATAGCAGGGAGCATTGTCTGATTGATCGAAGATGATCCTGGGAGCATCCCTGAAGCCCTGAATAATCTGTTCGGCTTCCATGACCGGCTGACCCGGAGCTGTTCCGTTCATCTTGTCGATCTTCTGCTTGCCGATCTCGTCGAAATGTGCCTGATCGGTGTTGAAAACATGATAGTAGCGCAGGAGATACTTTGTTTTCTCTTCCAGCGTAACCGGATCAGTGCTTTGAAGCCGCTTCCAGAAGACGACCAAGGTTGACTTTTCACCCTTACGGACACTGCCACCATTGGATCTGATCTGCTGAAAAGTGCCGTAAACCCGGCTTTGGAAGTGATCGTTGGCCAGCATCAGCCGGTTTATACCCCGATAGATGTGTCCATTGAGGCTCACCGGGAAAACCGTGCGCCACATTTGCTGCCAACTGCCGCAACTTTCAAGGTTGGCGATGATCTTTTCGGTGATCGCTGCATAGATTTCTGATTTGATCATTGGATTTGCCGCTGCCCTGCGGTCTTTTCTTGGTATCTGGCCCACCAGGTTAAACTTGAAATTTTAGCCAGGGAGCAATACCGAGAAAAATAAATAATGTCAGGGGTTTGGGTCAGATTGGCACAATCTGAATAAACCTGAAAGGCGCCGGTTCCTAAAAGAGGGCGCCCTTGACAGTTTTACAGCGAAGCGGATTTTTCGCAGGTAATTTTGCGGAAATTTCGAGGTTAGACAGGCTAGGAGGACCCTGCCTTACTTTGTATGCAGTTTTTTCAAATGCCGCGTTACTTCCCGTTCCACTTTTTCAAAATCGGGCAGATCGTGTATTTGTTCACTGAGGGTCGTTTTCCATCGGGCCTTGTATTGTGGAATCCGTTCGTCCAGTTTTGAATGAAAGTCATCAGCTGACAACCCTTTGCTGATGCACTTATTCGAGAATTCCCTGATCAGGAAATCAACGTCCATTCCATGCTCTTCAAGGAGATACCAGATATCATAGAAATCACGTGCCTGCATGCGTTGCATAACTGATCTCAGTTTTTCCACGAGCACCTCATCCAATTGATAACACAAAAGTTCGTGAGGTTCCAAATCTGAATATCCGAGAAAAGAAGGTTTTCTGACAGGCTTGAATTCCAATTTTTCGCTTTTCGAAATATCAACTTTCACTTTTTTGTTGCTGCCAAGACCTCCTAACGGGCCAACATATCCGATATAAAAGTTAATTCCTCCATCCTCGTGTTCATTGTTGTCAATGATTTCAAGCGGGATGTTGGCTTCATTGCGTACAAATTCGAAAGTCTCCCTAAACCAGGAAAATATCTGATCATTGCTTACCTGGTCATCAAGCAAAGTAAAGTCGAGGTCCTCGGAAAATCTGTAATCCTCAAAATAAAATTTCTTCAGGACGGTTCCACCCTTGAATGCCATGATACCGGAAAGCCGGTCATGGTGTGCAATTCCATTCAAAATCCACGACAGAACGTAATCTTTTTCGATCTGTTGGTCGCGTACTCCTGCACCTCGAGCAATGCGTTGTATTTCTCCGGGTCGTATCATGTGAAAATAGCTGACTTAATGGTCTCTGATTCTACATTTTGCCTGATACTCCATCGGCTTCTCATTTTACCTGTCCCAGGCAATCCGGGATCCAACAGAACATAAGATGTCGTTTTTTTGTTTTGCAAATCATCAATAATGCCAGTATGGATTTCAAACAGTTCAAGAAGAAAACCCAGGCGCTTGATAACAGCTTGCGATTTGAATCGTGTAGCGTAGACAAGAAGTTTATTGAAGTCTATTTTATTTTTAGAAGCTTCAAGTGCTTTTGCAATTTCAACGATTCCTCCGGCATATTCGGGCCGGAACAAACAATCAATAATTGTCTTCTCCAGATCGGAACACTGAACTTGAGTGAAATTGTCAATCCACATTTTCCGGGCGCCAAAAAAATGATCTTCATTATGGAAAATGAACTGGAATGTGACTTGCCTGATTGTGATTGAAGACGGTCTGATTTGTCTTGAAACGACGATTTGCTCTTTCAGCGATGGTTGTGTGATGAGACTGTGAATTTGCAATGCCGAATAATAACCTACATAATGGCCGATATCTCCAATCAGGTACCCGGCGATATTGTGCCAATCGGGCATAAAGGTATCTGCATCCTGATCGTATGGAATCAAGTAATACACACCTTCTTTCAGACGCATCAGCAATCCTCTTTTTGTCATATCACTGAGCAGTTCCTTCACTGCGCTCTCATTCGCGTGCGGAAACACCTTAAAAGCCTCGGCATACTCAAAACAAACCCGGTTCAATCCAAAAAAATAGGAAAGAAGTTCATTCGATTGTGTAGAGATGTTTTTACGTCTCATAGTAATTCAGTCAGGTTAAACCTGACCACAATGATACAAATAATAATTGAGATGAAGTGCAATTGGACGTAAATAAATTATGTTTCATATCATATTAGTCAGGTTAAACCTGACTAATATGATATGAAAAGTAAATTTTGATAGTAGTTAATAGAAAAAAGCCCCGGTTTTCCGGGGCCTTAAAACTATAATCCTCCTTCATCTGCAAACGAATAAAACTGGTCCTGCCCGATAATCAGGTGATCCAAAACTGCGATCTCCAGCAGTTTTCCGGCTTCGACCAGCTTTTTGGTGATCTTTATGTCGGCTTCGCTGGGAGTAATCAACCCTGACGGATGATTGTGCCCGAGAATGATCGAACAGGCGTGAAGTTCCAGGGCAAACTTGAAAATCTTCTTCGGATCAACGACTGTACCGGATATACCGCCCTCGGAAATCCTGACTTTGCGGATAACCTTGTTTGCCCGGTTGAGCATCAGGACCCAGAATTCTTCATACGGAAGGTCTCCGATGATGGACTGAAGAATACGAAACGCATCTGTGCTTGATTTGATCTTGTCGCGGTTGATCACTTCGCTTTCATTCCGGCGACGGGCCAGGGCGAACATGGCGACGATCTGGACAGCCCTTTTAGGTCCGATGCCTTTGATCTGCTGAAGCTCGGTCACGCCCAGGCGCCAGAATTCGCAGAGGTTGTTGCCGCACTGGGACAGGGTCTTCATGGCAATGTCGAGAGAATTTTCTCCTTCGATGCCATTGCCAATGATGATCGAAAGCAGTTCAGCGTTCGAGAGACTGGCCGATCCCTTGAGCAGCAGTTTGCTGGAGGGGATGTCATCTTCCGCCCAGGCGCTCATGGGGATCCTGCGTTCGTAGTTGGTCAATGTCTGATTTGAATTTTGAGTTTCCATAGCTGATGGTTTTATGCAGCCATGTGGCCGCGGTTCGTACTGAATTTTGCCACCAGCCATACCGGGCAAAACGGATAAAGTCAAGGGGTTGGGTCATGACGCCCAGGCGTCGTGAATAAACCTGGAAGGCGCCAGGCGCCCTTGACTGTTCCGTTTTGCATAGGTACTTTTGCTAAAATTCAGGCGCAACCACCATCTTTGTATGCCTTTGAATTCGTGATATTATATAGGCTTTCCGACCATAAAAAAAGGGCCGTGGCGACCACGACCCCTGAGCTTTCCCGGTTTAGAACGGGATTTCGGTGTTTTCCGTGTCCTGCTTTTTCGCAGCCTTCTTCGGGGCTTTTTTGCTCTTTTTCTCTTTGTTTTCAGTGGTTTTCACGGGTTCTGCCACCTTGCTTGCTTCGGATTCCACCAGCTTGCTGACGTAGACCGTGTAGCCATTGCCGAATTTGTCCGGATTTTGCAGCGCTGCCACTTCGAAGGTGATGAACTTTTCGCCTTTGTAGTCGTGGGCATGCTCGAGAATATCTTCGATTTTGAGGGATACGCGTACGATCCTTAAGTCATTTACCTGCTTTCCTTTTCCGATGTAGATTTTTTCAAATGTTTTCATGGTCGTGATTTTTAAGGTGTTTATATATGCAAGTGTCATGCAGGGCATGGAGGGGCACTCAGGGAGGAACTGGAATACCGGAAAGAAGTGAGGATATGCCGGGAAAATCCTTGAATGAGCAGCGCTTTACACCCCGGAATGGACTCATAGCTTAGCATACGATCAACACCGGTAATCACGGCAGTGACAACTGAAAACAGCCATCGGGTTAAAGCAGAGACCAAAGGATCACGCATCCTGGGAATGATATCCATAGCTGCCGGCAATGAGAAAGGAATCACCCGAAGTAAACAGCGACCGGATAAACAGGCAGGTTCAGCGGTCGTCAGCACCGGGAATCCAGGGCAAAAGAACCCGCAAACCACTTTCCCAGAAAAGAGCCGCCCCATTGCAGAAAATGCAGGTCGCATTGAACCCGTCGAACCGGGAAAGCCGTGGTTGCCACGGCCTAAAAGAACAGGGAGGAAAGCCAAAATTGCTGAAAGCACCTTTTCCCGGCGGGTACGACCATAAAAAAAGGCCGGGATTGCTCCCGGCCCTGAATGTTAGATTTTTACATCCGTGAAGGAGTGTATTTTTTCCTGCCTGATAAAGCCATAGTAAGCCAGGTTGATTCCGGCTTCTGCCGGGTCAGGTCGATCTCGGACATCATGCGCGTTTCATGCATCAATGACCGAGGGGAGACGATCAGGTGGTAAACCAGTGCGCCATCTGCATAGTGCTGCGAAGCGATGTTGGCCATCCCGGCTGCACGGGTGAGGTCGCCCTTGACAGTTTTACTTTTCCGTAAGGTAACTTCGCAGAGAAATTTCAAGTATTGCTTTGTGCGGTGGGTTTTGCTGCTTTTTTCAAAAGCTGCCCGTTGGTGTTTTTTTTTGGTGCTTGTTTCTTTGACCCTCTCCGACAAAGAAAAAAGAACTCCGCTGATTGGCAGGTATCGATTGCCCTACCTGCCGGTGTTTTCTTTTTCGCTTCATTTTTCTTTGACCATTTAAAAGAAAAAGGAAGTCCGGATGCCGTTTTGCAAATTTATTTTGTCATTGTGTTGATCTTCAATAATAAAAGGTCAATTTTTCACCTTTTATTTTGCAATATCTCCACAGAGTGCCCGCCCCGCCCTAACGGAAAGTGCAATTGCACCGCTTCGGTTTTAAGGGATATATGAATCGAGGCTATAAAAAAAGCAGCCCGGAAAAATCCGGATTGAAGAAGCGGAAAAAGGAAGCGATCCCCCATCTTGCGGGGAGCAAGAGATTTTTTTATGCCTGCTCCCCAATGGGGACGTCTTTTATTCTTTTTTAAAAGTTTGAAAAGTAACTTACTATTCTTACTATGTTACTATGCTGGAGATGCAAAACCTCCGGAAACCAGCGTCAAGTATGAATAGTAACTTATAGTAAGATATATAGAGTCTTATAACGTCTTACTTTTCAGGTTATTAAGTCTTATATAGTAACATAGTAAGATGATTTTAAAATTATGCACAAAAAAAAGGGGAAGCCGAAACTCCCCCAATATTGACACATTTAATTTCTTAACTACTTCATCCAGTATTCATTGAAGTCTTTGTAACCGGGATAAAGCACCTCCGCCAGGTCTTTGGCCTGTCCGAAGCGGTCCATCAGCCGGCGGGTCGCTTCCCTGCCAGCCGGATCATTGTCCAGATACAGGTGGATGGATCTGAACTCCCCCAGGGTGGGGTCAAGTCTCTGCAGGAAGGAAAGGGAGTTCAGGATCACGGTCCGGCCTTTGGGCGATCGGCCGTAATAGGAACAGCACGAAAGAAAATCCATGAATCCTTCGAAGAGGCTGATCCTGGTCTCATCTTTCCCTGGGATGGTGGTAAAGTATTTTGGACTGGAGCCGGTCTTGAAGAAGGCATTCCGAAGTTCATATCCGCCTTTGTCATTGGGGAATGCCAGGGCGAAATACTTCCTGTTATGAACGGAGTAATGGGCCTGATGCAGGTACATCCGGGCAATTTGCAGGGGGATCCTTCTCCTGGACAGGTATTGCATGAGAGCCGGATGTGACAGGGGCTGCAGCTGTTCGATCTTTATTCTTCCGGTGCCGTCATCTTGCGGATAATCATAATGTTTTGTGTATGAGAAAGAACCTGATCCGATTTGCGCGATTGCCCCCGAAAAATCCAACCGGTTCATTTTCATCACGAAATCCACGAGGGTTCCTCCCTCGCCGGCGCCAAAGTCATACCAGAGATTTTTTGAGAGGTTCACTTTGAAACTGGCGGTCCGTTCCTGTCTGAACGGACTCAGGTACCAGGCGCTGCCATACTGTACCTTGGTAGGATTGCAACCGATCGATCGCAGGTATTCGGACATTTGTACATTCTTGATTTGTGTATAATCCATAGTTCTCCCATTGACCATCATGGCCTGATTGTTTTGTTCAAAAAGCATTTAGTGTTTACCGGCTATCCTCAGCCAGGCGCCTGAAAGTTGACGTAATACCCTTTGACCGGATAGAAGGAGCCTCCCTTGTATTCCTGCACTTTCTCATAGCCGAGGTAACTCAGGGCTTTCCCGACGGTCACCACGCTGAGGGTAGTTTTGACGGAAATCTTCTGCCCCAGTTCATTGATAAAATCCGTGGCCGTGAAAAAGGCATGATGATTTTCTTTCGTCCCCGGGTAGAAATTTTTCTGGATAAGTTCGATTTCGATAGTGGAGTGCTGGAAGGCCTGGTTGCGGTTTTCATTCAGCTCCAGTTCCCGGGTGGTCAACTGGTACTGGAATCCATTTTTATATAGGTAATAGGCCTGCGCCCAAACCTGGTTGATGTCGATGGTTTCCGAATAACTGAAATTGATCTCGTCGATCTCAAAGCAGAGCCAGCGAACCGAACCGGTTTCATCGGAAAGGAACTCCGATTTGTTGGTACTTCCGAAAAAGCTTGCCCTTCTCGGGCTGGTCACCGGCTTGCGGTCATAGGGATGACGGATCTTGATGATCTCTTTGGAAAAGTATGACTTCAGGGCATTGATCTCAATCTTGTTCAGTACGGCCAGCTCGTCGATGTTGATGATAAAGTTTTCGGTCAGGCCGATCAGGTTGTCTTTCTCCTGGAAGGAGATGTTCTCGGAGATGTATTTACGGAGTTTCGGTGGACAGAGAAAACGGATGAAGGTGGACTTGCCCGTGTTCTGCTTTTTTCCCACCAGGACAAAGGCGTGCTTGTTATAATAGTTATCAACCAGGGCGCAAACGATGCAGCGGACCAGCATCTTCTTGAAATGATGGTTGAACTGTGCCTGGTCGCGGGCCACCACATGATCTGCCAGCATTTGAATGTAATCCGGATCCCCCTCTGTCCACGGAGGCAGGGAGTCAAAATAGTCCCGGAACGGGTTGACCACGCGGACAAAATCACTGCGCAGCAGCGACATCAGGTTCGCCATGCTGATCCTGACGCTGTTGTGCTGAAGCACCCGGAAGAGGTTGTTTTCATTGAGCAGCCGGAAGTCATCCCCTTTCTTCTCCCTGTATTCGATCTCATTGCTGACCTCGTTGAATTGCAGGTCATACTTTGAGTCGATAAACCGCTCCACCTTGACGAACAAAGGGGTCTCTTCGAAATTCATGGGTCAGATGGCTTGGTTTTTCAGCGCTTCAAGAACTTCAGATCTTTTAAACAACACTTTCCTGCCGTGCTGATAGAAGGGGATTTTCCTGGCTTTCTTCCAGGCGATGAGCGTTGGCAGGGATATTCTCAGGAACCTGGCGGCTTCCCTTTGCGAAAAATAAACTTCATCGGCCTCCTTTGTTTCGGATTTCCCGGAAGGGTTCCCTGATGCATGCCATTCATCGAGCAGCTCGAAGAACTCTTTTTTGTCTTTAATGATCATGAAAATGTTTTCCATCGGATTAAATAGGATAAGTTTTCGGCAAATGTAAATGCTGCCAAAAACAAAACAAAGGACAATGGAGTGAGCCCTAATAGACTGGAATTAAGCAGAATATAAAACGATAAATTGGATTGAATCCGGGAAAGCCAAACCTGTTTTTAATGACCGGGCACTGCTTCCCTTCAACGGTTCGGAATGATAATTTTGTCCTGGTTATTCATTCTCCGCTGGTTACATTTCAAAACACCGAAATCAGGTTATGGAATTACGAAAAATCAGTTTTTGGAATGAGTCATTTCCGGGGACATTCCAGGGACATTCCAGGGACAAAAACTGGCTAAATTTTTTTTATATTACCAGATTATCAGGAAATTACAAATATTTACGCCTATTTACAAAACAAGAGGAATGTTCAGGTCATGCAAGTCGTATTCAGGAGAAAAAAATCAGTTTTTAGGTTTTTTCGTCGCAGTTTGTTTGTCCCAGGCAGATTTTAATGCCTCTTTTTTGTGATCCTCGGCAATCTTTATGTACCGGTTGAAGGTGCTGTCCTTTTTGTGCCCGGTGATGCTTTTGATGATCTTTGTATCCATTCCGAAAATAAAGCTCAGCGTCACGAAAGTTTTCCTGGCAACGTGATTTGTAATGAACTTATGTTTGGGTTTGGTAACTGTCGTGACGGTTCCTCCAACATATTGTTTGACACTGATCATTTCATTAATCTTGATCTCTTCACAGCAATCTTTGATGTAATCGTTCAGTTTCTGCGGGGAGATGGATGGAAATACCTTGTGTTCGTCGCCTTCATACTTTTTCAGGATCTCTTTTGCAAACCGGTTTAAAGGGATCCGTTCAATTTCCTGGGTTTTAACAATGGTCTTGAGAATCTCATCCCCCTTGATATCTTCCCGTTTCAGATCACGCAAATCGGAGACCCGTAAACCGGTGAAACACATGAAACAGAAAAGGTCTCTCGCATGGCTGAGTTTCTTTGATTCGAAATCATAATTTAGTAAATCGAAGAGTTCCTCTTTAGAAAGGTAGATTATCTCCTTCTCCCTTTCCGGAGCTGAAAATTTATGGTGCGCAGTTGTTTTGGTATAATTTCTTTCGCAGGCCCAGGTCAGGAAAGACTTTAAAACATTAACGATCTTTGAGAAGTAATTGTCCTGAACTTTCCTGATTGAGAATGCATAGGAACGGAACCGATCGAAAAAGATAGTGTCAATTGCGTTTATATCAATTTTTCTGCCTGATGCTTCCTCAAAGTCGAGAAGAAATTGCTTAACCGTATTATAACCTTTAATAGTCCAAAGCGCTCGTATTGGTTTACTGGACTCAATGTATTCATCGAACAAAGAGAAAAATGAACGATTGTTCTGTTTTTCCACTTTGATGGAAATACTGTTACGGAGGTACGCCTCGGAAATGGGAAAATTCTCCCCGATAGCTTTGGCAATAGCATTGTTTGCCCGTTTATAAAATGCGTCAATGGCCTTGTTAATGGATTCATAATGGTTGTCTTCTTCTTCTGCCCTGGGAGGTTTAACTTTTTCATTTTTCTGACTCCAGTGCTTTGGATGAACCATATGACCAACCGCAAAAACCATCCTGGAATTATTATGAGTGATTCTCATAATTACAGGTTTTTGCCCTTTTTTATTCTTTTTGCCTGGTTTTAAATAGAAATGTATATTTGCCATTATTTCAAAATATCAATGAATACTGACAAAGATATAAAAAAAGTGGGTATCCAGAATGAGTACCCAAAACATTTAGAAAAGATCGTAATATTTGTTATCTTCCTGTAATTAGTATTTTGTATGTAATTGAAATATAGTAATTAAAGAAAACTTTAGAAAAATAGAATTAAATATCGAGTAGTCCTGTTCCGGGCACCACGATTGCGAAAACCCGTTGGTCTGTGAAAGATTCAACGGGTTTTTCTTTTTCAAACAACCCATTTATAAAAGATATCGGGATTCGACGAATAGAGATATTCGATTACCTTTGCGAATAATCGATTTGCAAACCAGCTGATTTTATTCAATATTAAACTGAAATCCATATGAAGGAGCATACAGATTTTAATTTGCTTCGTTTCCTGAAGGACCGGTTTAACCTTGGTGAAGAGCAGGCTGGCACCGAAGAGGTGATCCAGTCGATCAGGCAAAGCATCTATTTCAGGGGTACGAACCTGTGGGTGCTGATCTTTGCCATTTTCATTGCCTCCCTGGGACTGAACATGAACTCAACCGCCGTGATCATTGGCGCCATGCTGATATCACCGCTCATGGGGCCGATCATGGGTATCGGACTCGGTGTTGGTATCAACGACTATAAACTGATCAGGACCGCAGCCTGGAATTTTCTGATCGCGGTTATTATCAGCCTGGTCGCTTCCACTCTTTATTTCCTGGTCACACCGCTTTCCGAGGCCCATTCCGAGTTACTGGCGCGAACGACTCCCACGGTCTACGACGTTCTGATCGCCCTTTTCGGCGGGCTGGCGGGTATCGTAGCCACCTCGAGTAAATCGAGGGGAAATGTGATCCCCGGTGTGGCTATTGCCACCGCGCTGATGCCACCGCTTTGTACGGCCGGCTATGGCATTGCAGTCGGCAATCTTTACTTTTTCGGGGGAGCGCTTTACCTGTTCTTTATTAACTCGGTATTCATCTGCCTAGCAACCCTTCTGATCATCAGGTTCTTCAGGTTCCCGGTGGTTCACTATCCCAATCCATCGACCGCCCGCAGGGTGCGTATCTGGATCACTGTGATCGTAATACTGACACTCCTTCCAAGTATATATATTGCCTACCGGATCATCGGAGAGACTATTTTTGAGAGCAATGCAGCAAAGTTCATAGCATCGGAACTGAATTTCCCGGGAAACGTAATAATAAGCAGGAAAATCGATCCTGCCACGAGGGCCATAGAGGTGGTTATAGTTGGAAAGCCTGTTGGCGATGATTTGATCGAGAATGCGAAAGGGAAACTTGAACAGTATGGACTGGAAAAAACACAGGTCAAAGTCACCCAGGGCAAGGCAGCGATGGAAGGGACCGAACTGGCCAGCATGAAATCGGAGATTATCGAGGAACTGTATCAGAAAAACCAGGCATTGCTAATGGATAAGGAAGACAGAATACAATTTTTGGAGAACGAACTTGGGAAAACCCAGCTTTTGACAGGGACCCTGGGCCGGGAAATCAAAGCTTTGGTGCCCGATGCAAGAGAACTATCCATCACGCGGACGCTTATGATTTCTGAAGGCAACAAAGAGCCTGATACCGTATACCTGGCTTATATCAAATTAAGCCGCAAAGCGAAATCAGGCGACGTAGGCAGAATGGAAAACTGGCTGAAGCAACGCTTGCCCGAACATCCCGTTAAACTTGTATTGCTCAGGTGAAATGATCGTGATGCAATTTAATGAGTGAATGAGTGATTGAATGAATGAGTGAATGAATGATTGATTGAAAAGGGCGTTTTCCGTTTTCAATTTTCCATTTTCAATTCATTCCCCTTTCTCCCTTCTCCCTTCTCCCTTCTCCCTTCCACGGTCCACTGCCTACTGCCTACGGCCCATTGCCCACGTGCTCCGGCTTTCTCCCGTACAACGTGCAAAAGTCTCCACGGTAAACCGGTTTGTAGTAAGATTCCAGCACTCTTTCGAGCACCCTGAAAAAGTGATGCTTCATGGGTTTTGTGTTCCCGACCACGAAGATATAATCCACGGCAATGGCATCCCGGCCGGCGTACACCGGGAAATTCAGGAACCGCGAGGTGTCGGCAGGATTTCCCACGTAAAAGTTAGGACGGGAGGCATGGTTCCAGACAACGGGGAAATAGCCCGATTCGCATTCATAGTTGTACACCATCACAACCGGTTTGTCCACGGCCAGGTAGTCGACATAATGACCAGTGAACCAGTTGTCCATTGAATAGACCGGCAACACCACGGCACGATCGGGAACATGCTGTGCCGCATCGTTGCACGAGCGGGCAACCCGTGCCATCTCATAGATGGTGGGTGCATAATTCCAAATAAGGATAAAACTTACCAGTAGCGTGACGGCTGCAGAACCGATTCCGGTCCAGGCTGGAATCCGGAAAGTGGCGATGAGCAGGATCAGAGTCAGGAATAGGACCAGTGCGATGCGCAGGTTGGTGTAACTGGCGGTTCCGTAGGCATCCGGCAGCAGGAAATAGAGCGTCAGCATGATCACAAGAGAAGCCGTGAGCCATCCGGCATGCCGGCCAGAGATATTGGGTTGATCCTTGTCTGGCCCGTCTTTTATGGCGTTCAGCCCTGACCGCTTTCGGCGGATCAGGTGTAGCGTGACCCCGGTTATAAGTAAGGTCAGCAGAAGAAGAAAGAGTATGGAGGTGATGGGCTCCTCTCGGATTGGATCAAAGGTGACGAGAGGTCTGACCGTAACAAGGTACCTGAGCAGTTCGCCGGTGGTCGAAAAATGCCAGTCACGGGTTCCCGGGCGACTGTAAAAGAAATATCCGAAGAGCATCAGGGGAATGGCCGATGCGGCAAGAACGGCCGCTGAACGCGACACATATTTCCGGAGCGGGAAGTGCCAGTGCGTTGCCTGTCGCGATTCGGCCAGGAAGGCCGAGGCCAGGTGGACCGCGATCACCAGCAGCAGCAAGCCAAAGATAACGATGTGCGAAAAATAGGTGACTGCCAGGAGCAGCGCGAGCCAGAGGGTATTCCTGGCCTTCCAGGGCCCTTCCATGAATTTCAGCCAGGCATTGAGGCTGATGATCATGAAAAGCAGGGCGATACAGAAGTTGAAGAATCCGAAAAAGAAGAACATGGAATGCGAGAAAGGAAAGATCATCCAGCTGAAAATGATGTTATGCGGGGCGATCCGCCTCACCAGCAAACGGAAGGCAAAAGGGGTTGCAGTAAGCAACGCGACGATCAGGATCTTTTCCGCAACATGGGCCGGTAAGACCAGCATCAGGATTGCCGTTACCAGGTGTCCGGTCCAGTTGGGAACCGGCTCGGGGTTGATGGCAAAGAATTGCCTGAAAAGGTCGCTGCCACCGAACAGCATGTGGTTGATGATGTTTGCATTGTACAGGTGTGAAGCGCCATCCATGCTCGGGAAGAACCGGAAATAGACAAAAGGGGTCAGGCTGACCATGGTAACCAATGTGAATGCAAACGGTTCAAACCGTTTCCAGTTTGTCAGCAGCTTTTCCGGGATCATGATTACGACTCAGCGTGGAACATCAGGTAATCGCGGATCAAAGGAATGTCGGAAGAGGCAATTCCATTCTTCAGCAGATATGGAACGTCTTCATCAAAGCCGGCGAAAAGTTCCAGCTTATCTGCCATTGGGTGAAGGAATCCCTGGCGGTAATGCGAGAACGCCTCCTTGCGATTGCCCAGGCAGAGGTTAGTGTGCCCGGCGTTCAGGAGATCGAAGGGGGCCGGGTCATGGTTGATGGAAAATATCTCAGCATAGGTTTCGAGGGCCTGCCTGAGCTGGCCGGTGACAAAGTAACACCAGGCAATGGGACGCAGCACTTTGAGGTTTTCAGGCGCAAAGAACCGGAGCTTCAGGTAATGATGCAGGGCATCCTCGAATTGTTTCAGGTTCAGGAGGCACTGTCCCGCCTGGAATTGGATCGAAAGGTCATCGGGCTGAATCTTTGCGGCCTCAGTGAAATAGTTCAGGGCGTTGGTGTAGTTTCTCAGCTTCATGTGGCACCAGCCCAGTTTACGGTACAACCATAAACGGTCAGTGTCGAAAAGTTCCGCTTTCTCGTAACAGGCAACGGCTTCGGTCAGACGGCCCGATTTCTGATGGCAATAACCCATCTTTTCGTAATACTCGCCCTGCGGTCCTTTCAGCTCGATCAGGCTGAGGTAGGTGGCCACTGCTTCAGTGTAATTGTCTTTTTCGAAATGGAACGAAGCCACACGTTCAAGGAAACCTGTGCGCCGGAAGAGGGCGTTGTAAAAGTTCATGCTCCCGAAGCGAATGTTGTGCTGGAAGATATCGTCAAACTCATTCCTTACGCTGAATAGTTTGTAAAACCGGTAGAGATCCTGGATATACTGAATAAATACGGCATTTGAGGTAACCGACTGATCGAGCAACTGTTCCTCCGAGGCCAGTTCCTTCATCTGGGCGAATTCGGCTTCGAAATTGGCCAGTATCAGGGTTCGTTGTTGTTCGGGGATAGCCCTGAAATTGATGGCAAAAGAATATTTGTCGGAATTGCAGATATAAAATGCCTTTTCAAGACTCTCCATCAGCCGCCCGGTGATCTCTTCCTTGCCAGGTATGATATCGCGGATTTCAGGATGCTGCCGGTAAAACGGCACGAACCAGTTGCTGACCGGGTTGAAGAAATCGAATCGTTTAAGCTGAGAAAAGGTGCTCATGAACACATCGCCGCCCTCCATCTGCATCTTCGAGAATTTCTCTATTTTTTCAAAAAGTCCCGGCACCTCTTCGATCATATCCTTCCAGCCCGGATTTTTATCTTCCATCAGTTCATCGTCGGAAAGATCGTTGAGCTGAAGTTTATCCTCGATCTTCGGCATCATCTTCTTCATCTCAGGCAATACCTCCGTTTCGAACTCGCGCATGATCTTCTCCGTTTCGCGCGCCATCAGTATCTGCAGCAGGATGATCTCCGTTTCGGCCTGAATGTTTTCATCATCTTTCAGATCCCTGATCCTGTCGGTGATTGAGGGGAACCATTTTAACCGGTCGTCGTACCTGATCAGGGCAAGGACAATGCCGGTAAGGGCGCGCTGGTATACCTGGTTTTCGCGTGGATACACAAAATCAAGAAGAACGTCGAATTTGGCGGGGTCGAAACCGTCGAGCAGGCTGAGTGTCACGGCCGTGACTATCAGCGATTTGTCGTGCCACGCTACCTGGTCCGACCGGCTAATTCGCTGTAAAAGGGCCACGTAGTCGTCGCCGTATTTCCGGAGCAGCCAGAATCTTTTAAAGACCGTTTCGACCAGGAACCCGGATTGCGGTGATGCTGACCGGTCAGGCGCCAGGTCCAGGTCTGAATCGTCGATCAGGCGGTTTACCTCCTGGTGGAAAAAGAACTCCTCGATACGGGCCGTTCCCACCGCCGGGTCGTCGGAGAACAAATGCCTGCTTATGCCTCTTTCCCGGTTTCGGAAAGGCTGGAAAGGTTCATTGAATATGTCGCCGAATTCATCGCCCAGGAATACCAGCGAGGTGATAATATTGCTGAGAATCGTCTCCTGCTGCGGATCATGGTATCCTGAGGTGGCGTAATGAAGCAGGCTCTTGTACGTGGTTGTCAGCTGCTCCACCTGGTCGAAAAAATCGTAACGCCCCGTACTACGCTGGAATTCAATCAGCATGGCCAGCGCCTCCCTGATCCTTGCAGCATGAAGAAGCTCCTCAAATCTTGCATGTTTGTTCCTGGCTTCCTGTCGGGTCATGATGGACGAACATTTAAAAGGTATTCCTTAAAAACGAACGCCGGTGGTAATTATTATTGCGCGCATGTGATCGGTTGTGTTGCTGTAGAAGACTTTGTTTCCCTGCTGAGCCGATAGGTAACGGTAAGCCACCCTGATATAACCGAATGAAACGGGTTTGTATTCCCCGCTCAGGGTGTATCCCCATGTTTCAAGTCCGGTTGTTTTTCCGTCATAGGTGTAATGTCCTGAAAGGAAACCGTGAGGGTCGTTGAAATATTCAAACCGGCCTGTTACTGAAAAGTACTCGTTGAAGCGGCAATCGGCCTGAAGGAATCCCGACAGCATGGATGCCGTTTTGGTGGTGTCGGGGGCCAGCCTGGAGTTGGTTTGAAAAGCGACATCCAATTGCCCTGCCAATGTCAACGGTTTCCAGGGTGTATATTTCACAAAGATATTGTTGTAGAAGATGTCGTTGTCGATGTCGGCATCAGCCATCGCCTGGTTCCCGAAAAAGTTGTTATAGGAAACGAGCAGCCGGTCGTTCGGTGTAAAATTGAGGAAGGTGATCCCGGCCATGTGCGTGTTTCCCGCGTAGGCCAGCGAGAAGGGGTTCCCGACCATGATGCCACCCGTGAATTCCCGCGAAAAACGGTAAGTCATTTTTGCACCCAGAACGCTCCCCGGTTCGAAGTATCCACCGATGGTCACTGTACTGATCTGGTTCAGCACGGCCCATGATGATTCATAACCGATCGGGTTGAAAATGTACCCGAAATCGACCCAGAGGTCGGGAACGATCCTGAACCCGAAGTTGGCCTGACGCAACGTTTTAATGAACTGCATGCTGGGTGCTGCCAACAGGTTTGGCTGATCACCGTATTGCAGGACCAGTTTTCCGCGAACTTTCTCGCCGGTGTAATAAAATTCCACCGCCGCTACGTTCATCCTGATCTGGTCCTGTATCGGGCAGTTCGCCGAGAACGGGACCACGTTCGAGGTGTCATCCTGTGATAGGATCGTATAATTGTAATAAGCATCAATGTAAACGCCGAAAGTGAAATTCGACAATTTGCCAAGGATCTTGTTTTTAAGCAAAGCTGCAAGGGTGTCTGTTTTTTCCTGGGAGATGGCCGTCAGGTTACCGACCGCAAGAATGACCAGGGCTGTTGAAAGAAAACGCTTCATCATAACGGTGAATCTCTCGTAATCAAAAGTAAATAAAAAAATCACGCACAATGAAAAAGGATATTTTTGCAGCAAGATTTGCCCGAAAATGCCCGCTGCTATACGAACATTGCTGTTGCCACTGATCCTGCTGACCGGAATTACCGTCTTTTCGCAGGAGATCGTCCTGATCAATTCACTTTCGAAGCAGTACCGCATTCCCTGGATGCCTGCAGGCAAGGGATATTACACATACAGCAACGCCATCCTGAAAGAGATCGCGAAATTTGTTCTCAGGGAGCCCCACCAGGTCAATGTACGGTTCGATTACCTCCTCACCACGGTGGTGACCCGCAACGACCGGCACAACCGGCTGGCCGTTTTCATCACCGGCAGGCGCTGTGCGGGCGACTGCTGGTTCAGGCGTTTTCCGCTCGAAGAGGTGCTTCAGCCCGCCCTGTTCGACCTGCGTCTCCGGGTTGCCGGCATTGCCGACACCTCCTCGTATTCTGAAAGCAGGATTCGCCAGGCCCGGCTGAGACCCGGCGACAGCCTGGTCGGGTACTATGCCTTCCCGGCTTTTGATCCGGAACTCGACACCCTGTTGACCGGCGAATCGCTTTTTTCGTGGGATTCGGTGGCGCTCGACCGCTTCAGCCGGCGGATTGACCTCATCAACGACTATTATGCATCAATGGCGTTGCTCGACTCGCTGGCTACCGTTACCGACGCCGTGAACTTTACGCGGACCTTCCAGTTGCCCGATGATTACCTCCGGGTCATGGAGACCAACCGGGTGGTGGAGCTCATCCAGGGCCGTAAATTCAGCGAAAGGCTTGCAGTGGGGGCATTTGATCCGGCCGGGCTCATGCCCCGCCTGACAGCGGCCGACAAACTTTCGCGATCGTTTACCTATACCCTTGGGGAGATCACTCCAGGGGAGGAGCCATTGGTATGGAGCGGTGATCTGAAAGTATTAGCCGACCAATACACCGCCAGGGTTATTTCGTATGTTCGCCGTTCGCAGCAGATGGACCACCTCTTCGGGAAGATCTACCATGATTACCTGACGGACACCACGACGAAGGGCCGGACCCCATACGCCGTTTCACTGCCTCCCGGCCTGCTGGCCCGTATGTTCCCCGGGGCCGGGAAAGACACGCTCGTAAAGCACTATGCAGGCCTGGTGGTTGCTTCGTGCATTAATTCCGCCAACCGGCTGATGAACGAATCGAGGTATGCAGAGGCTTTTACGCTTACCGAGCACATCGGCCTTTTCATGCCTGCCGATGTCCGCCCGCTGGTTCTTACAAAGGAGTTCACTGACGCAAGGGCCAGGGCCGCCGAAGGGATCCTGAACGCCTATGTGGGGATCGCTTCCACCTGCATCAGGACCCGCAAATACGAAATGGCCGACCGTTACCTGACCCTGGCCGGTGATTATGCCCGTGAACGGCGCGGTTACATTCGTTCCGACTCGGCTCTTCGTGCAGTATACAGCGAGTTATTTTTTATGCGAAATGCAGGATGTGAGCAATTGCTGGCGACCAAACAATACCAGGCCGCCCTCGATTGTTATGCCGAATTTGAACAGCTTTACAGCGAGAAGGAAATAGCCATGGTCTCGGGGGAGCTCGGCAACCGGAAAAAGGAGGCCTATCGTGGATTACTGGCCGAAAGCGAAGCAAGACTTTCACAGGCGCTCAGGCAGGACAGCGATTCCCTGGTCTTGGCAAGGTATCAGCAGACAGCCGCATTGCTCAAGCTGGCAGGCCCCGACAAACGTGTGTCCGCCACGCTTGATTCATTGGCCCCGCTCACCGGCAGTATCAGGTACGAACAACTGATCGTTGCCGGAAGCGCCGCCCTCGACCGTCGCCAGTTCACTTACAGCCTGGCCCTTTTTCGCGAAGCAGGCGCCCTTGCCCAACGCTATTCCCTCGAACCGTACCCGGACTACGATTCCCTCTACCGCCGCTCGATGGGCAATTACCTGCTGGTGCGGCTCACCGGCGCACAACGGTACATCTGGACCAACGATTTCGATTCGGCCTATTATCACCTGGGACGCATCCGCGAGGAAGCCGCTGCAACCGGTTTTACATCCGACAAGGCGTTCGTTGCCGCGGTTGGACGCTTCGAACAGCGGGTCCAGGAACAGCGGTGCCGGTCCGTCAGAGACTCGGTTGAACTCTGGATGATCAGGGCCGATCGCGCCATCAGGCTGAAAAGTTTCATCAATGCAACCACCTACCTCGACGAAGCATTGCGGCTGGGCAGGTCGATGCCGGTATGCGGATTCGATGACCGCGCCATCCGGGACACCCTTGCCCGGTATCAGCATGCCACGGTATATCAGAAAAACCTGGCTGAAATCGATGCCATGGTGGCCTCCGGTTTCTTCGATGAAGCCATCAGGCTAATAGAGTCCAATGAATTGCTTTACCAGGCGCAGCGGCTCGACCGGTTTGAATTTCCTTTGAAAAGCGTCTATGACTATGTCAGTGAACGGGGAAATCCGTTTCTTTCGTTCTCGGCCATCAACCACTATGCGGTTCCGGGGAAAGGAGCTGAGGCTCTGAGGTATCTCAGACTACTCAGCATCCAGCGGTTGCCCGAACGGGAAACGGCGTTGTTCCAGAAGCAGGTTGCGCTGGTCCTTGCCCGCGATGATTTCTACCGCGATAAAGGGCAAAACCCTAAGCAACTGGCTGAGGTCTATTCCTCAGGCGACCCGTGGTTTTTTATTTTCAGAGCGGCTTACCTCGAAGAATGGGCAGGGTTGCTGAATGTACCGGTCTCAAAATTCAAATGACACTATCTGGAAGCGCCCGTCAATCTGATTCATAGACCAGGTATTCCCAGGGGTTAAGCGTGATCGTTTCGCCGGCCGAGATGGTCTTCTTTTGTCCTGTGAATACCTCGGTGTAGCTTCCGGGATATTCGTTCCCGGAAAGTCCGGCAACCTGCTCCTTGTCGCTGAAATTAAGGATGACCAGTATTTTCCGGTTGTCTGATTTCCGGATGAAGGAATAAACGTAACGACTGGCCGAATTGGGTGCCGGTATGAAGAGTCCCCCCGACTTGCCTGCTGCCAGCAGGTCATTTTTCTTTTTCAGCGCATTGAGGGTGGCATAGAACCCGGCATGGCTATACCCTCCCCATGGAACGGTGTCTTTTTCAAAAAACTTCAGCCTTTTTTTCAGGCCCGATTCCTGCCCGGTGTATATCAACGGCATCCCGGGAATGGTATAGGTGAGCACGGCAAAAGTGCGGGCACCGTCGCCCATACGTTCGAATTCGGTACCGTTCCACGAATTCTCATCATGGTTCGAGGTAAACCGCATCCTGAAAGCATCGGGAGGATATTTCGCGGCTTCTGCAGCAAGGGCTGAATCAATCCGGTCGGGACTCTTTTTTCCTTTGGCAATATCGTTCATCAGGTGAAAGATGCCCCATGAATAAGTGGCATCGAAGTAGGCAGAGTCGTGCATCACCGGCTGTTCGTCCTCAGCCAGCATGAAAACCGGCTTTATCTTCTTGATTTCCGGGATGGCCTTACGCCAGAATGATACAGGGACCATGCCCGCCACATCGCAGCGGTACCCGTCGATGTCAAACTCCCTGACCCAGTATAACAAGGCATCGGTCATATACTGATGTAATTCCGGCCGCGAATAATCAAGAGCGGCCACATCGGTCCAGTCGGCTACGGGCGGAATAATATTCCCGAGTGAATCCTTTTTATACCAGTCGGGATGCCCGGTTATGAGCGGATTGTCCCACGCGGTGTGGTTGGCAACCCAGTCGATGATCACCTCCATGCCCAGTTCGTGCGCCCTCCTGACCAGCCGGGAAAAGTCTTCCTTGGTTCCGAATTCCGGGTTTATCCCGTAATAATCTTTAACGGCATAGTAACTCCCCAGCGATCCTTTCCGGTTCTTCTCACCCACCGGATGGATAGGCATCAGCCAGAGAATGTCGACCCCCATGCGCTGAAGCCGGGGCAGCTCCTGCTCAAAAGCCCTGAAGGTGCCTTCGTTCGTGTACTGCCTGATGTTGACTTCGTAGATGACGGCATTTTTTGCCCATTCGACATGCACCGACGGGTCCTGTGCGACCTGCTTGTTGCCTTGCTGGCTGCATCCTGCAGCGAAGAATACCAGGAGCAGCAGAGTTGAAATTAACGTTTTCATAGAACACACCTTGATTGATTGATTGACTGACTGATTGATTGATTGAAAATGAGTGAATGAGTGAATGAGTGAATGAGTGATTTGAATTTCCCTAATCGCTAATCGCTATTCGCTAATCGCTAATCGCTAATGGCTAATTATAAATCAACTCAAAGGAATTCCCGGGCAGGGTTATGGTTCCTTTGCCGTCCTGCAGGGAGGCCGGGTATTGCATCAGTGTTTTGAATTCCCTGAGGTTATACCTTCCTGGAAGTTCAAAGGTGACCTCTTTCGAAGCCTTGTCCTTGTTGAAAACCACGATGACGGCTTTGTCGAAATAGGAACGCATGTAAACAAAGAAACGGTCGGATACCCTCAGGGTCTCAAAATCGCCAAAGATAAGAGGCAGACTTTTGGCCCGAAAGTTGGCCAGCCGGGTGGTGATCCCCTTGAGGTGCGATTCATTGGGATTCAGACTGTCGAATTTCATCATGCGCCGGTTGTCGGGGTCGCCGGCACCGGGCATGCCGAATTCATCTCCATAGTAGATCACCGGAATGCCTGGAATGGTCATGTTGAAGGCCTGCAGTGAAGCCAGCTTGCGGTACCCGATGGTGTCTTTCACCTGGATGTCGCGTTTCCAGCCGGCTTCGTGTTCATCCTCCCCGGGAATGATGGCCCCGCTCGCGTAAGAGATGAAGCGGGTCATGTCCTGGTTTCCGGTGATGTTGCCCATCAGGTTGTGTTCACCGTAGTAGCTGAAGCTTTGTTGCAGCGAATAGTTCAGCTCACGGAACGAGGAATAGTCATAGGCAAAGGAATTCTTGGCATCCCAGTAAAGGTTGAATTCAAACTGGGCGTCGAGCATGCCCGGGTTGATGTAACTCCCAACCAGTTCGCGGCTGCCAAAGGTCTCACCGATCTGGAACACCTTTCTGCTTTCGGGTATGACAACCTGCTCGTTCAGCTTTTTGTTCAGGGTGCGCCAGTAGTTTTCAGGAACATGCTTAGCCGCGTCGTGTCTGAAACCATCAATGCCATACTCCCTGATCCAGAAAGCGGCAGAATCTGCAACCATGTTGGCAACCTCGGGTTTGGTGAGGTCGAAGGTGGGCAGAAAGATGTCGAACCAGGTAGTGAGTCTGTGCTCATCCCAAAGTCTGATGTTTTTCCGGTTCCCCGGCAGTTCAACCTGTGTCATCCATTCGGGATGGGCAATGAAAGCCGGGTAATCCTTGTGGGCATGGTGCGAAACGAAATCGAGCACCACGTTGATGCGCTTGCTGTGCGCCTCGCTGATCATCTGCCGGAATTCGTCGGAGGTGCCGAAGCGATGGTCGACAGTTGTGAGTGTAACAGGCCAGTAGCCATGATATCCTGAGAATTTTCGATGCGGTGCGGGGTATTCAATAAAACCGGTCAGGGGATTTTGTGTGATCGGTGAGATCCACAGCGCGTTGATTCCCAGGTTGGTGAAATAACCGTCTTCGATGGCCCGGGTGATGCCCGCGATATCGCCGCCCATATAGTTCACCTTCGGATCGATCTCCGGATCCTTGACCGGGGAGTCGTTGGCGGGCTTCCCGTTCATGAAGCGGTCGACCATCAGGAAGTACATGATCATGGCTTCGCGGTCGGCACGGGTCAGGTCGGCCGGGTCGGTAACAACCTTGCCGTTCTGAAGCGGAACCAGTATCTCGTTTGAAATGCCGTTCCTGTTTGACGCCCAGGCTCTGATATAGCTGCGGTCATAAGCTTTGGCCTTGCGGGGAACGATGATCGTGAGCCCGGTGGAGTCCTTTTTCTGAAAACGCTGATCGAGGAGGTGATTTTCCCAGAACACGAACAGGGTGTCAATTGCATTAACGGTTCCGAGGGTAAACGCTTTTCCCTCCGCCTTCAGGGTGAATAATTCCGGCATTCCCGTCCCGCTCAGATTTCCCAGGGTAAGCAGGGAGTTGTAGCCGCCACTGTTGTTGGAGACCGAGTCGGGATTGGTCCGGTCACAGACCATCTTGCCGTCAAGGATCAGTTTGTACTGGTATTTACCGGGGAAGAGCCGGAAGTCGATATGCCACTTTCCATCCTTTTCAAATAGTACACCCTTCGAAGGATTCCATTCGTTCATCTGACCCGATATCAGCACCTTGCGGTATTTTTTATTCTGCGGGTCAAAGGTGAACCGGTAATAGATCCTGGTGGTCCTCTCCAGGAGCAGCGAATAGGGATATCCCTTCGACCAGATCTTCAGCTCGGAGAGCCGCGGAAAGTCCCTGCGCTGCGGTTTGATCGTCATGGTCGACGAATCGGGTGCCACGACGATCGTGAACACGGGGTCGAACATCATGGAGTCGATCTGCCCTGGCCTGAGCAGGTAATCGGCGAGGGTGACGACGGTTGAATCAAATTCGACCACGATGGGCGATGCCAGCTTGATCATCTGCGGGTCTTTCGCCACCGGGATATCATCGTTCGACTGGCAGCCGGTGAATGAAGCCGCTGCAATGAACAGGAACAGAACGTAAAGGTTTTTCATATGCTCGGATTTTTAATTGTATTTCTCATTCGAAACGCCGGATGACCGGCAAACCGCAGGGAATGCATGGCCCCTGCCGGCGGTCAGTGGCCCATGCCTGGTGAGGCTGCTGCCGGTTTGCCACCCCTTCCGTCGCTGACCAGCAGCCAGAGCACGGCCGAAACGGTCAGCGACACGCCGCTGATGATGAAGATGATGTTCTTGTCGGCAGCGTTCTTGATCACCGTTCCGATCAGCGAACTGGCCACCAGCTGGGGCAATACGACCGAGAGGTTGAAGATCCCCATGAAAAATCCCATCCGGCTTTCGTCGACCTTTTCCGACATGATGGCGAAGGGCAGGCTGACCACCGCAGCCCACCCGAAGGTGAGCACACACATCATAGCGTATAGCATGAAGGCGTTATGGGCAAAAAGCACGATGCCGTAATACCCGAGGGCCATGATGAAGACCATGGAGGCGTGGGTCTTCACCCTGCCCAGTTTTTTGCTCATCGGTTCGAGCAGGAAGGCCGGCCAGATTGACCCGACGGCATTCAGGATGAAGAACGACCACCCGATCAGCTGACCAAGATACATGTTCCGGTCGCCGGCAGCCGTGTCGGACCCCGATGTAAGTTTCTGTTCGAGGAAAGCGAACATGTACACGAACATTGTTTGAATGCCGAGCCATGAAAAAGCATGCGCAAAATAGAGGCGGAACAGCTGCCCCCACTGCGTCTTGTGCTTTTCGGCCGGACCGGCCGGAATGGCACCGGGTCCCGAAGTTTTTTCCTGCGGTCCGGGTGACGCCAGTTCGCGTGGCTCCTCGATAAAGAAGAGGGGGCCGATGGAAAACACCAGCACGATCACCACCCCGGCGTAGATCAGGAAATAGTTGCCGATGAGGGCTCCCATGAGGTAGGCCCCGCTGCCGAAGAGGTTCGAGATCGACTGCATCCAGGTATATCCTTTGGTCCTGGGCTGTCCTTCGGGAGTTACGTCGGCTATGATCGACCGGGTGGGATTGAAACTGATGTTGATCGACAGGTCGAGCGTCAGCGCTACCGTGATGGCCACCGCCATTACGCTGGCAATCCCGAAGAAATCGCTGATCCTGTCGATGTTCGGCAGTGCGAAGATCATCAGTGCGGCCAGTATTCCGCCGATGATGATAAACGGTTTCCTCCGCCCTCCCCAGAACCATACTTTATCGCTGATCAGGCCGATGATGGGCTGCCCCAGGATCCCGGCAATGGGGCCGGCCGCCCATACGATTCCGATCTCGTCGATCTCGAGGTTATATTTGGTCCGCAGGATCCAGCTCAGCACGGCGATCTGGATCGAAAGGGCGAATCCCATGGCCGTGCTGGGCAGGCCGAGGATTACGTAAAAGGTGTTGGTCAGTTTTTTCTGAAGTGACAGCATTTGTCGGAAGTTTGTGTATGATGAAATGCGTGATTGAAGATTTGGAGAAACGTATTATAATTCAAAATTCAAGGTTCAAATGTCAAAATTCAAAATAGTGATTAGCGAATAGCGAATAGCGATTAGGGAGTTTTCCGTTTTC
>CAYYPH010000021.1:29732-69037 GCA_964473485.1 uncultured Prolixibacteraceae bacterium
CCACGTCCTACCTCCCCAGCTCCACCACCAAAACCCCCTTTGCCGGGATCTCCAGCTTCGAAAGATCACCGATCTGCGCTCCCGTGATCACTTCCCGTCCGGTTTTATACTTATCAAGCATCTCTCTGTACCGACCGGTATCGATCGTTTTCGCCTCCTCGTTGTTGTTCATGACGACCATCACACACTCCTGCTTGTTGTACCTGAAATAGGTATAAACGCCTTCTTTTGGTACAAAGTGACGCAGCGAACCGGTGTGGACCACGGGTTTGTTCTTTCTCCAGTTCAGAAGATTACGCGTAAAGGTGAACATCTCGTTCTCCTTTTCTGTCCTTCCCTTTGCCGAAAAGGCACTCCTGTCATCTCCGGGCCATCCGCCGGGCATATCCATCCTCAGCGCGCCATGACCCATATCGGTACCTGTTGTTGTCATGGCAAGCTCCGTTCCGTAAAACACCTGCGGTATACCACGGGTGGTAAGAACGAATGCCAGCGCCATCCTCAGTTTCCTGATGTCATCGTTTTGGGTGGTGAGGTAACGGTTCACGTCGTGGTTGTCGGCGAAGGTTACAATGTTTGACGGATCAGGATACGAATAGTCCTGGGCAAGGATCTCATAAAGCCTTACGATCCCCGTGTTCCAGTCCTCCTTTTCGCCGAACGATTTGTTAAGCGCATCATACAGCGGGAAGTCAAAGACCGAGGGCAGCCAGGAGTTGTATCCGTCCCTGTTTCGTGCATCTTTTTGCCAGTAGGCCACGGTGGCCGGGTAATTTACCCAGCATTCTCCAACAACGTTGAAATGCGGGTACTCTTCGGCCAGGCGTTTACCCCATTCGGCCATCATATCCTTGAAAGGGTAGGGGTGGGTGTCCTGCCTTATTCCATCCAGCCCCGCATACTCGATCCACCAGATGCTGTTCTGGATGAGGTATTTTCTGACGAAGGGATTCCGTTGGTTCAGGTCGGGCATCGTTTTGTCAAACCATCCGCGGAAGAACAACAGACTGTCGTCGGCCGACACATATGGATCGCTTGCACTCCCTGCCCGGTAGGTGCTCCGTGTGAATTCCGGCCACTGGTTGATCCAGTCGGCTGAAGGAAGGTCCTTCATCCACCAGTGCTCGCTTCCGCAGTGGTTGAAGATCATGTCCATGATCAGCTTCATGCCCTTCTGATGAAGCATCCCGCTCAGTTTCAGGTAATCTTCGTTGGTGCCGAACCTTGGATCGATGCGGTAGTAATCGGTGGTTGAATAGCCGTGATAGGAGTAGGTTGGCTGGTTGTTTTCCAGCAGCGGGTTGATCCAGACGGCCGTCGCTCCAAGGTCATGGATGTAATCCAGGTTATCCATAATGCCCTTCAGGTCCCCGCCATGCCGTCCGTCCTGCAACGTTCTGTTCACCGGTTCGAGGTAACCATCTGCGTTGTCGTTCGCCGGATCGCCGTTTGCAAAGCGGTCGGGCATCAGCAGGTAGATCACATCCGAGGCGTTGAAGCTTTTTCTGGAAGCCGAACCGGGTTTCCTTCCCTTGAATTCATAAAGGTACTTGCCGGCCACCTTCTCCTTATTTTTAAAGAGGATGGTGGCAATGCCAGGCTTTGTGCCCTTGCCGACGGTCAGATCAATAAAGAGGTAATTGGGATTGCTTACCTTGTGTATCCGCTTGATGGTCAACCCCGGAAAATCAACGGAGACTGTGGTGGCGGCAACATTTTTACCATATACCAGCAACTGCAGATCGGTCGATTTAAATCCTGTCCACCAGAATGGCGGCTCCACCCGCTGAACGATATTGTCCTGCGACTGCGCCTGCCAGGCAAGGAGCAGGCAGAAGATAAAGGTTATGCTGGTTCTCATGTGCTGGTATGTTTTGGTGTTTAAATGGAAATTTAATTCAACCACTTCACTCACCGACGTTCCCGGAGGATCAGCCAGTTTGTTTTTTCTTTGGTATTTCAATTCTTCCGTAAAGCGTGGTCAGATGGGCGAGTTGCTCCGCCAGTTCAGGGGTGCATGACCCTTTGGTGATACGCCAGCGCCAGTTACTGTCGGTGGTGCCGGGCAGATTCATGCGCGCCTCGGTGCCCAGGCCAAGTAAATCCTGCATGGGCACAATGGCGGTGTTGGCAACCGAAGACCAGGCAAGCCGTATGAAGGACCAATGGATGTTCTTTTCCTGGGTGTTCAGGTAGTCGAGCACGTACTTCCGGTCGGCGGGAGAAGCCTTGTCGAACCACCCGACCACAGTGTCATTGTCGTGGGTGCCGGTGTACACAATGCAGTTTTTTACATAGTTATGCGGAATGTAATCATTCGCTTCCGACGAATCAAAGGCAAACTGGAGGATCTTCATGCCGGGAAGCCCGAAACCATCACGCAGCGATTCCACATCGGGCGTGATAACGCCCAGATCCTCGGCAATGATCGGCAGGTTGCCGTAAGTTTGTTTCAATGCGTTGAAAAAATCCTCGCCGGGACAAGGGATCCAATCTCCTTTAATGGCGGTTTTTTCGCTGTAGGGAACCGCCCAGTAAGCCGCAAAACCCCTGAAATGGTCGATGCGGATCACGTCGTAAAGCATCAGGTTGGTGTTGATCCTGTCGATCCACCACTGGTAACCGCTCTCTTTCAGCAGGTCCCAGCGAAACAGCGGGTTGCCCCAGAGCTGCCCGGTTTCGCTGAAATAGTCGGGGGGGACGCCACCGACCCTGATGGGATTACGGTTTTCGTCGAATTCAAAGATCTCCGGGTTGGCCCATGCATCGGCGCTGTCGAGCGCAATGTACAGCGGGATGTCGCCGATGATCTTCACTCTCCGGGTGTGGGCGTATTCCTTTACGGCCATCCATTGCCTGAAAAAGATGAACTGCAGGAATTTATGGAACTCGATCTCTTCGTGAAGCGTCGACTGCATGGTTTTGATTGCTTCAGGATTCCTCATCTTCAATGGGTTTTCCCACAGGTACCAGGGTTTCTGTTCACGGTTGGCCTTGATGGCGCGGAATAGCGCATAGTCTGACAGCCATTTCGAGTGCTCCTTCAGGAAATTCCGGTAAGCCATCTTCTCCATGCTGTCGGCGTTGAGGCTGAAGTTCCTGAAAGCCTTCCTGAGCAGGGGGAGCCTTGCATTCTGCACCGCGTCGTATTCCACGTATTCATCCGGGAGTACCGGGAATTCTTCCAGGTCGTCCTGCGTGAGCAGCCGCGCCTTGACCAGCAGGTCGAGGTCGATCAGGTTGGGGTTCCCGGCATGGGCCGAAAAACACTGGTAGGGGGAGTCGGCATAACCGGTAGGCCCGAGTGGGAGAATCTGCCAGTAGGTCTGTTTTGCCTTTGCCAGGAAATCAATGAATTCAAGTGAGCTCTTTCCCAGTGAACCGATACCATATTTGCCGGGGAGCGACGTGGGGTGCATCAGGATTCCGGATGCGCGTTCATTCATCATGTTGGTTCAGATATTAAATGAGTTTTGATTTGTTTAAGATTTTCTTTTTCCTTTCAGTGGCCCTGTTTCGCGGCAAGGGGAGCCGGTTGGATCCCTGTTCTGTGATACTTGACGACAAACAGGGTGGCAAGAGCGGCGATGGTGAAGGAGATCCCTCCGATAAGCATGGCGCTCATCGGGTTGCCGTTAAAAAACGTTCCTATCACTTCGCCTAAAAGTCCCGATGCAATCACCTGGGGGATAACGATAAAAAGGTTGAATATGCCCATCATCACTCCGAGCTTGTCGGGTGGAAGGGATGGCGTCAGGATGGCGTAGGGCATCGAGAGAATGCTCGCCCATGCAATTCCAACACAGGCCATGCTGAAGAGGAGGGCATATTTGTCGCTCATGAGCGGAATGGAGAGCAGGCCAATGGCTCCGATGGCAAGACAAATGGCATGGATCACCTTCGGACCAGTAAATTTCGTGACCCGGATCAGCACAAACGAAAAGAGGAAACACACCGCGTTGTACATGGCAAAGCAGAAGCCTGCCCAGGCTCCTGATGTCTCCATCTCGACGGTTCCCTCGCGGGCCTGGAAGACCTTTGCGGCGATGGCCGGGGAAAAGTAGACCCAGAGGCAAAACATCCCTATCCAGGTGAAGAACTGTACCAGCCCGAGCTCCCACATGCGCCGCGGGAGATGCCCCATCAACCTTGCGATTTCACCCAAACCGAGGGTCCAGTCGAATTTTTGTTTCCTGATTGCAGCAAGTTCCGCTTCATCCGGGGCGATCTCGCGGGTGGTGAAGACGGTCCAGAGCACAGCGCCGATAAAGGCGAACGCCCCGATATAAAAGGAGAGGGTAACGGAAGTGGGTACATGGCCTTGCCCGGCGGTATCCTGCGCCACGCCGAACCAGTTGGTCATCATCCAGGGCAGGGCAGAGGCGATGGTTCCGCCAAGGCCGATGAACAGTGATTGGATGGCAAAACCCTGCGAATTCTGCTCCTCAGGCAGGTTATCGGCCACCATTGCCCTGAACGGCTGCATACTGGCGTTGATGGTTCCGTCGAGAACCCATAGCAGACCGGCAGCGATCCAGAAAGTGGGAGAGTTGGGCATCAGGATCAGCGAAATCGAAGCAAGAATGGCCCCTACCAGGATGTACGGTCTCCTTCTGCCAAGCCGGGTCCAGGTGCGGTCGCTGGCCTGCCCCACCAAAGGTTGGATGAGGATACCCGTTACCGGTGCCGCCAGCCAGAGCATGGCGATCTGGCTGGGCGCCGCACCCAGGTAAGTGTAAATGGCGCTCATGTTGGCCATCTGAAGCCCCCATCCGAATTGGATCCCGAGGAATCCGAAGCTCATGTTCCAGATCTGCCAGAAACCGAGGGTTGGTTTTTCTCTCATGCAGAAGAATTTTATCAGTTCAAGGGTCAAAAATAAGAATTTCCTTATTTTTACCACCAAAATTCTAACTATGAACAGGAATCTGCTGCTGATCAGCAACTCAACCAACGCCGGCGAAGAGTACCTTGCCTGGTGCCGTGGCTACATCACGGATTATCTCAACGAATACGCCGTACGGAAAATCCTCTTCATCCCTTATGCAGGGGTTAACCTGACCTCCGTAAGTGTTGAAAAATCGTTTGATCTTTACGAAGAGAGGGTGAAGAAAATTTTCAGGGAATTGGGCTTTGACCTGCATTCGATTCACCGTGATGCCAACCCGGTGGTTGCCGTCAACGAAGCGGAAGCCATTGTGATCGGAGGTGGCAATACCTTTCACCTGACACACCTGATGCATGAATTCAGTATCATGGATGCCATCAGGCGGAAAGTGCAGCGCGGGATTCCTTTCGTTGGATGGAGCGCCGGTGCCAACGTAGCCTGCCCCACCATGAAGACCACCAACGATATGCCTATCTGTGAACCTCCATCATTCAACTGCCTGAAGCTGGTTCCTTTCCAGATCAATCCGCATTACCTCGACGCCAATCCCGAAGGTTTTGCCGGCGAGACCCGCGAACAGCGCATCCTTGAATTTCTTACTGTGAACCGGGCCACAACGGTGGTCGGATTGCGCGAAGGATGTTTTCTGAAAGTGAAGGGTGATACGATGTCCCTGACTGGTAAGCGACCTCTGAGGGTTTTCAATTTCGGTACCGAACCTAAGGAATACCATTCCACGGATCAGCTCGACTTCCTTCTTAAATAGCCGGATTAATAAGGCCCTCCCGGGATAATCCTTTCCGATCTTGGCCGTGCTTTTGGACAGCGCGGAAGCATGTCACTGTTTCATGAGCCGCGTAACGCCGGTTTCACCCTGTAGGGTTTTGGCACGCAGCAGGTAGAACCCGCCGGGAAGGTGACCGGCGCTGAATCTCACGGCATTGGCTCCGGATACAGGGATTGTCATCACGATACGTCCTGCCAGGTCGATCAATTCAACCGTTACCAACTCCCTTTTTGCCTCGATGGTTACCAGGTCGCGCAAAGGATTCGGGTAAACCTTGGTGATAAGGCTTTCGGCTTCATCGATGCCAACCCCGCCGATGGGTGTGGGCGCAACGACCCTTACCGGGTAGCCAATGGCGGAGTCGGGTTTGTCGGCGATGGGAATAACTTCGAAAACCAGCCATTTCCCAATATCAACGGTATCCACCGTATAGGTGATCTTCACGGCCGAATCAATGAGGACGGCATCGGTGCCCTGCGCGTTGCTGCTCCTGTACCAGCGGTATTGCGAAGTGTCCTCACGAGCCCCGTTCACATCTTCGAACAGATAGGTTCCGCTCAGGATCTGCTTATGGATCAACTTTCCCTGGATAGCTACTTCGTAGGCCCGGGGCCGGGTGGGAACCGACGGGTCGAGGTCGTTGAACCAGCAGTAATAGGTATTGGGATTCTGCCCGGTGGTGTCGTGGAAATTGTAAATCCTGTCAGGTTTTCCGGTGAGCTCGGCCTGCGACCAGTCGCTGTCGATGCGGAATCTGAACGAAAGCGGCCCTCCGGTGAACCATGCCGTGTCAATCATTAAATCAAGGGAATACACGGAGTCGCCATCGGTGTCAAAGAGGACATCCTGGTATGCGCCGGCATTGAAATTTCCCGCTACGTCGATCCATTGCGACCCCGGATCAAAACGGAGGGCTTTGATGTAATAGCCCATGTTGCACCGGAAGGTCATCGGCCGCCTTCCCGGATTGTAATTGTCAAAATCGCTTTGCACTTCGAGAATGCTGTCGGTTATGAAAACCAGCCTGGCTGGCTTGCCCCTGAGTTCCATCCGGTTCGTGTCGCCGCTGATCATATATTTGTATTCCTGCACGGTCCATGGATCAAGACTGTAGTTGATGGCATAACGCAAGGTAGTGTCGATCCGCTGCATGGCCGGAGATCCTTTCATGGCGGTCATGGTCCCGACGATGCTCACCGAGTCGGTCGCGGGATCGAAACTCCCGTCGGCGGCAGCATATTCCATATTTACGATGAACCTGGTCTGGTTGGGAGTTTCATTGTTCCACCAGGTGGTGATGGTCACGGTGCCGGGCATAGCGGTGAATTCGCGGTGCACCGACTCCCAGGTGGAATCGTTGATACGGAATTTATAGCTGTATGTTTCCGCTGAATCAAGCGCATCGAAAAGCGAGGCGGAATAGACATAGCCGGGGCCGGGCACGAGTTTCATGGCTTCAATGCCGTGATCGAGGCCAACAAAAACAAAATCGGAATCGGGATCGAAAATGCCCTGCGTTAAGGCATACGACATGTTGAGTTTGAAGGTGACCGACCAGGTGGTATCTGTTTTCGCCGAGTCTGCCCTTGCAGGCATTGATGCGGCACCGGTAATTATCAACATCAGCATGGCCGGCAGAAACTGCCTGAACCGGAAGGTGGAGCGTGGATTCATAAGAGGAGATTGTTGCAGCATGGTATTGCCGGCAAAGATACATAAAAAACCCGGGTTACGGGATCCGTTCAAAGACCAGGGCACTGCGGTTGATGTTGTAAATACTCAGGTGGTGCGTTCCGTTTACTTCGTCGAAAATGGTAGTGTAGGTCAACGCTTCATCTACCCTGGCATGCCCTCCGTATTTCAGGCTGTCGGAGTTCAGTATGATCCGGTAATCGCCCGGTTCGGGAACTGCGAACCGGTAATCAAACACCGAATTCGATACATGGAAGTTAAAGACGAAGATCAGCTGCTTACGTTTAAAGACGATAGTTTTGTTGGTTTCATCAATATTCAGCAGGTCACCGTACCCCACTTCAAACAGGTGATGATTTTTGACCAACGCAATCATGTCGTGGTCGAATGCTCCAAGGTATTTGTATTTCAGATCGGGATTCTCGATGAGCGACCACTGGCGGCGGGCATAATGAAAACTCCAGTTGTTGCCTTCGCGCGGAAAATCGATCCAGTCGGGATGCCCGAATTCGTTGCCCATGAAGTTCAGGTAGGCCTGTCCGCCCAGCGTGAGGGTGACGAAACGGATCAGTTTGTGGAGGGCGATTCCCCGGTCGATCTCCAGGCTTTCGTCGCGGCTGCTCATTTTGAAATAAATCTCGGCCTGCATCAGTCTGAAAGCGATGGTCTGATCGCCGACAAGCGCCTGGTCGTGCGACTCGCAGTAAGCCACCGTTTTTACATCGGGCAGCCGGTTGCACATCAGGCTCCAGATCTCTCCCATGTTCCAGTCCTCATCCTTGTATTCCTTCAGAACCCTGATCCAGTAATCGGGGATCGCCATGCCAAGGCGGTAGTCGAAACCAATGCCGCCCTCCCTCACCGGCCGGCACAGGCCGGGCATCCCCGTTACATCCTCAGCGATGGTCACCGTGCCGGGTTTTACCTTGTGGATCAGCGTGTTGGCAAGTTGCAGGTAGATCAGCGCATCCCATTCCACACCATGCATGAAATAACCTTCCAGATCCCAGTTTTCACGATACCCGTGGTCAAAATACATCATCGAGGTCACCCCGTCGAACCTGAAACCATCGAAATGGAACTCCTTCAGCCAATATTTCAGGTTCGAAAGAAGGAAACGGAGCACTTCGCGCTTTCCGTAATTGAAACACTTTGAATCCCAGTGCGGATGATCGCCCCTTCCGCCGGGGTGAAAATATTGGTCGTCGGAACCATCGAACTGGTTAAGACCTTCAAGCGTGTTTTTGGCGGCATGCGAATGCACCAGGTCCATCAGCACGGCGATACCCTGCTCGTGGGCCTTTCTGATGAGATATTTCAAATCCTCCGGCGTTCCGAACCGTGAGGATACAGCGAAAAAGTTGGTGACATGGTATCCGAAGGAACCGTAATAGGGATGCTCGGCGATGGCCATCAACTGAAGGGTGTTGTACCCTGAATTTTTGATGTAGGGAATGATGTAGTCGGCAAATTCGGTGAAGGTGCCCACACCCAGCCGCTCCTGGGCCATTCCGATGTGACATTCGTAAATGAGCAGCTCGCTGAGTTTGCGGATGTCGAAACGGTCGCCCTCCCAATCAAACGGCACCGGAGGATCCCACACCTGGCCTGAAAAATTGACCGATTTCTCATCCTGGACCACCCTTCTGATATAGGCCGGCAGCTTTTCGTGCCAGCCGAGTTCGGAGTGAACCAGTATCTTGATTTTGCTTTTATGGACAAAGCGCTCCCTGTAAAGATCATCAGGCAGAAAGATTTCCCATTGGCCGTCACGGTTTGGGGTCAGCCGGTGCGAATAACGCTGCCAGTCGTTGAAATCGCCGAAAATATAAACGTCCTGTGCTTTCGGCGCCCACTCCCTGTAGTACCATCCTTTTTTTGCACGGTCGTAATTAAGACCATAAAAGTTATAGGCATCTGCGAAATCGGTAAGCGATTTCCAGCTGGTTTCAATCTCCGCCATCGCAAGGCGGTAGCGTTCATACCTTGCAAGTATCTCATCAGCGGCCGGCTCCAGCCAGGGATCATTCTTAACCAGCGCCAGGTTCTTCTTTCTCTTTTCCTTTATCATACATTTCTTTGTTGGAGCAATTACGACAAATTTATTAATTTATTGCTGTGCCCGGAACGTCCGATTTTTATTTATTTTTGGTACCCTGTTCAAATAGCATCATGATGACAGGCCATGTACGCCGGCAGTTTATTCCGCTTTTTGCGGTGCTTCTGATTTCCGTTCTGATCTTAGGACTACTCGTTGCGGGCCATTTCTATTTTAAATCCGAAAGGAATAAGGTCCTCGGTGACCAGATGCGGCAGATGAAGGCAATGAGTGCCGGCCAGGTGCGCCAGATCGAGACCTGGCTCGAAGAAAGAAAAGCTGAAGGACTTTTTTTTGCAGCCAATCCCGACTTCAAAAGGCTGATTGCCCGCCTGGCAAAAAGCCCGGGAGATACGGCTGTGACTGCAGAACTGGCCGGTTTCCTTGAACCGATCATCATCAACCATCAATACGATGATGCTGTTGTGCTTGACAGAGAGGGAAATTGTCTCTTCGGTTTCTATGGCCGGGAAACCGATTCGGGAAGACTGTGCCGCGAATCGGTGGAGGCGATGTACCACAGGTCCGACACTATTTTCTTCGGAGAATCACATAATACGGTTACCAAAGGAAGATTTTTTATCGACCTGGTTGTGCCGGCAGATAATGCTCCGGACCACTCCGCGGTGGTTGTTTTAAGGATCAATCCTTACCCTTTCCTGGTTTCTTTACTCAAACAATGGCCACACGGCATGAATTCCGGCGAACATTTGCTGGCCAGGTATGCCGGCGATTCGGTCTTTTATTTCTGGGGGGTCGAGAAGGGAATTCAGTCGGGTGGATATGTGCCCGCTGTATCACATGATGCGGTGTCGCACGGCATTTCACCCGCCGGAACCCTCACCTCCATGGAGACGCATGATTACAGGGGGGTGCGGGTGCTTGCCGAGGTTCAGAAATTCAGACAGCTGCCCTGGTTTCTGGTGGCAAAGGTCGACCTTGATGAGGTTTACGCACCAACGAATGATATGGCCGTTAAAGTCATCCTTTACCTGCTGGCCTTCATGGTCATCGTCATCATCTCAACGATGCTTCTCTGGAAACAGCAGCAATCGCAGAATGCCAGGAAAGAGATGGAGATCAGGTCGGAGACTGCCAGGGCATACGAGAAGGTCAGGTATATGAATGCCCTGCTCTCAGAGGTTAACGACGCAATCATAACGTTCGATACGGATCTTATCATCCAGAGCTGGAACAAAGGGGCCGAACGAATCTACGGATGGAAAGCCGAGGAAGTGGTGGGCAAATACGGAGGGGGCTCTCTGAGGGTCGATTTCCCGGGCATGTCGGTTGAGCTGATCCTATCGGAACTGAAGCTGAATGGTTTCTGGAAAGGCGAGGTGATCCATAAACGTAAGGATGGTTCATCGGTATACCTGATCTCTCATACCTCTCACCTGAAAGATGATTACGGGAATGTTCTCGGGATAATCACTGTAAATAAAGATATTTCCGAGATCGTTAGATCGGAAAAGGTAAGGAATGCAGTCTACAGGATCTCCGAACTGGCCATCACCACGAATAACCTCGATGAGATGTATACCTCCATCCATGTTGTGATCGGGGAGTTGATGGATGCCCGTAACCTGTTCATTGCGCTCATCGAGCCGCAGAATCAGCTTTCGTATCCCTATTTTGTCGATGAAAAGGATCCGAAACCTGCCGCGCATCTGATGGGTAACGGACTTGCCGAATACGTGATAAGAACCGGCACTCCGCTGCTGGCCAAACCCGACGATATCCATTATATGTCCGAAAGGGGTATCGTTGAAATCCGGGGTACCGTACCGGTCGACTGGCTTGGAATTCCCTTGAAGATTGAGAACGAGATCATTGGTTTGATCGCAATCCAGAGTTATACTCCCGACATACGTTACGGCGAAAAAGAGAAAGAGATCCTGGGCTTTGTTTCTGAACAGATTGCACTATCCATTCACCGGAAACAGATTCAGCAGGAACTCATCGATGCCAAACAGAAGGCCGAAGTCGCAAACAAGCTCACAACTGCGCTGCTCTCGAACATGAATCATGAGCTGAGGACCCCCATGAACGGCATCCTTGGTTTCGCAGAGATACTGATGAATGATCTGCAGGACACTGAATTAAGATCCAAGGCAGAAAATATCCTCACTTCAGGCCGACGGCTCATGGACACGCTCGATGCCATAATGGACCTGTCGTTCCTGCAGTCGGACAAAGTGACCAGGAAGATGAAACCGGTGCAGGTCGCCCGGATGCTGCAGCCAATCCTCAATAAATATGAACCGGCGGTGTTGCGAAAAGGTCTTACGCTTCAGTCGCAGATCCCCGATGACATTTCCGTACAGGGCGATCCGCAGCTTTTTCAGCACCTGATGCGGAACCTCATCGACAATGCCGTCAAGTATACCGAGAAAGGCGGTATAACGGTGAATGTCAGCCATCCTGATGAGGAGACCCGGATGGTCAGGATCGTGGTCAAAGATACCGGGATGGGGATTTCGCCCGAGAACCACCGGATGATCTTCGATGCTTTCAGGCAGGTAAGCGAAGGGTACGGGCGGAAGTTCGAGGGGAGCGGACTTGGCCTTACAATCTGTAAGCGTATCGTCGACCTTTTTCATGGTGACATCAGCGTCGCCAGCGAGTTTGGCGTTGGTTCCGAATTTTCCGTTATGTTGCCGGCAGCCTTCGGACAGGTGGCAGAACGGCTGATGAACAACGACGAATTGCTGAAAACCAGGGAGCGGGAACCTTCGGGGAGTAAGTTACCCGACGTACTGGTGGTGGAGGATAACCTGGTGAATGTGCAGTTGCTGATGATCTACAGCCGCAAATACTGCAATATCCATACGACCACCGACGCCAGGTCGGCCATTCAGTTGACACGTGAAAGAAAATTCGATGCCATCTTCATGGACATCAACCTGGGCCCGGGGCTCGATGGTATCCAGGCGATGCTCGAAATAAGAAAGCGCCCGGATTATCGCAATGTGCCGATCCTTGCGGTAACCGGTTATGCTTCAATCGGCGACAAGGACCGGCTGCTGAGCATCGGCTTCACGGGCTATATTCCCAAACCTTTCGACCGCGAAACCATCGCTGAGGTGATGACGGAACTCTTTGGAAAAATCTAAAAATCGTGATAATATTAAATGAATGAGTGAATGAGTGAATGAGTGAATGAGTGATTTATAAATCGTTTTCCGTTTTCCGTTTTCAATTTTCCATTCATTGTCCATTCTCCTCTTCCACGGTCCACGCGTCACCCGTCACGCGTCACGGTCCACGGCCCACAGCCTACGGTCCACAGCCTACGGTCCACGGCCCACGGTCCACGCGTCACCCGTCACGCGTCACCCGTCACCCATCACCCTTTACCCCAGTATTGCAACGGCCACTATGATGGCCAGCACGATGGGGACGAGAATAATGACGCTCCTGCGGTCGCGGGCTATATTGGCATTCATTACACGGATCTGCGATAGGCAGAAGTCATCGCCCGGATGATAATTCAATGCTTCCTTATATTCCTCACGGGCCGACCTGAAGAGGTCTATCTTGATGAAATGTCCCGCACGCTCTGTGTGTTCCCTGAATTTAAGTTCCTCATGGGTGAGATGCTCAGTCGATTCGGCGTGATGTGCCATTTTAGTTGAATTTATAGGTTAAACCGATTCCAAGAAGTTCTTTGAACTGTGTGCGCGGCCCGGCAGGCTCCGTAGGATCTGTCTGTATCATGACATCATTGTCGTAAATAAGCTGGGTTTGGATGGATGCAGCAAGCCACTTGTTCACCTTCATGCTGAGTAACAGGTTCCAGTTTACGTCAATATTGCCGAACTCATGCAGGTAGTCCGTGAATAATTCAAGGTTGGTCGTCAGGTTCAGGTTGCCGCCCAGGTCCTTGTTCAGGTCAGCCCTGAAGTAAGGCCCCACTTCGCCCCTGAATTTTTTTCCTGCAGTAACGCCAAATACCCCCTGGTTCGAAAGCGTTGGATCGGTTACGAATGTAAGCCTGGCCGATGCCGGTGAAAAATAAAGCGAAAACCATTTAACAGGTGCATAAGAAATGCCAAGGCCAGCCACTACATAACCCGGCGACATGAATTTGGAGATTACCGTGCTGTCGTTGGGATAATTATACCCGTTGGCAAACTGGCTTCTGAAATTGACAAGCGCTGTCAGATACCATTTATTGTTCCGGTGTATCTGGTAACTATAGGCCGTTGTGATTTCAATCTTGTCGTTGGTCTTGGTGTAACGGAGATCGCTCGCTTTACCAAGCACATTGAGTCCGAATCCGAGGTCGACCGTGTTCGACCACACATGTTTGTTTTTCCTGTAATTGGCTTTGAAATTGAGATAGGCATTAAAACCAATGGAGTTTTCGCCTCCCGCGGCCCAGTTAGAGAAGGCCGCTTGGGAAAAATTCAGCGCGGCACTCCCCTGGACAAACCAGGGTTTCTTTACCGTGTCGGCTGGCGCGTCGCTCAATGTGTGTTCTTTTGCTTTGGCTACTTTCTCAATTTCCTGGGCATTGAGCATTCCGGCGAATGCCAACGTCAACAACAGTATAAAAGTTCTTTTCATAGCACTTTGGTTTAAAATCCGGTTAACTTTTTTTCAACAGATCCCTGATCTCAGTCAGTAACTCCTGGTCTTTCGTCGGGGCGGGAGGCGCGGGTGGTTCGGCGGAAACCTCAGCCTCATTTTTCCTGTTTAGGTTATTGATTCCTTTGATCAGCATGAAAATGGCAAAAGCAACGATGAGAAAATCGATGATGGTCTGAATAAAGATGCCGATCTTCATGGTTACGGCTGCAGCTGTCTCTTTGCCGGTGGCAGGGTCGACAACTGCATCCTTCAGGTTGATCACGATGTCCTTGAAATCAATTCCTCCAACCAACAGCCCGATAGGAGGCATGATAACATCGTTCACGACCGATGACACAATTTTACCGAAAGCGGCACCGATAATGATACCGACAGCAAGGTCAATAACATTGCCTTTCATGGCAAATTCCTTGAACTCTTTGAAGATTTTCATGATGAGTGGTTTTTGGTTGTGAGCAAATATAAGTAAAATTGTATTGAATTACGGGTGACCGGTACCCGTAAAAAAAAAGCGGAACCGCGGAAATCGCTTAATGGTAAATCTTGCTCGGATCCCTGTATTCAGGCAAATCCCATGACCAGTCTTTGTATTTCACACCATCCGACTGCGCCCAGCTGTCGAAAAAAAGATGTGCATTGAGGATCGGTGCCGTTTCGAATGGATAGTCGAATTTTTCGGGGGTAAACAATCCCCACGGAAGGTAAATATATGATTTGTAATAAATACCCTTGGCAGGTTCACTGTTGTCATCCTGTTGTCCGAACAACGAAGTATTCACGAGGTTGGTTGGGATGTATCCCGGCAAATGGATCTCATAACCACGGTCTTTGTCCTTTATCAGGAAAGGATTGAAGGGAGGCGTGCCGATATTGATGATCGGAATGGGCATAGTGAAACCCATCATGATAAAGAGGGTATCAGAATACCCTTTGGGAATATCGGGCCATGTGTTGAAAAAGTCGCCGGCAAAGGGAACTTTGTGAATAACATTGTTGACGTCGTCGATGGCCACGATCACCGCCCTTGGCTGGTTCTGCTCAGTTCCGTTCGGTGATAATGAGATATAGCCATTCAGCAGGGAGTGACCGGTTGCCGAAGCCACCAGGTTGGCTGAAACATTATCGAGCTGAAAGCCGAAACCGTTGTGCAGGGCAGCCCCGGCAGCCCGTATGTAATACTTGGTCTCAATCCTTCTGACGTAATTCCTGGCATCGGTGACCAGGTTGGTCTGGTAATCCACCACAAGATCGTTGAAATCGTAATCCCCTTTCGAAGGCCAGTTGTCTTCGAACATGATGGACCCGAATCCGGCTCTGTTCGGGAAATAGCTGTTAAAAGCGCGCGTGGAGTCCGACGGATAAGCATCCAGAACATCCGGAACTTTATCCGCATCCTGGTCGGCCTGGACCGCAGCCGATGCCACATTGTTTATGGTTACAACAATGGAAGGGGTAACCGCGACTGATTGCACTAGCGGTTGCCCGGTTGGGGTAGTTACCCTGACATAAACCTCTGTGAGTGTGGTTGGAATGCTCAGGATGGAACTGTAAGGGAACTGATGTCCCGCTGCCCCTTCCGACATCACTACGCCCCCGGATTCAGGGTTCCCTTTGTAAATGGAAACTTTTACATACTGTTGCGGAATTCCGCCTGTAAAATTAACGGTAACGGTTACAGGAATATCAACAGCGGTTTTCCAGTTGAATCCGGGAGGAATGTTCAGATCATCCATTTTTTTGGGAGGTGGATTGGTGACCTCGATATCTTTGGTGCATCCGGATAAAACGAGGACCATTGCCATGACGGTAACAAGATATGACAAAAAGTTTCGCTTCATACAATCAGGGTTTAAAAAATACATTGCAAAGATAATATATAAAACGCAACCTTGCCCCGCAAGCAACAATAATGTTTGATGGGTCAGCAGGTTAATTCTGGTTTTATCGGATGTTTTTTGTGCTAAATTTGTAAAATCGTTAATCACAGACAAAATGAAAAACCTGTACTTTCTTTTCCTGATTCCGCTCTCCCTGACCTTCCTATCCCTGCAGGCACAGGACATCCCTGTTAAACCTTCAACAACAGTAACCGGAACCTATTGGGGTGTCAGCCGCCCGCTGCGTGATATACAACCGATGACTGCCGAAGAGTTCAGAAAGATGGAGGAAGTTGCAAAAAAACGTACCTTGAATAAAGATTTGGGCACGAGGATTTTCCCGTATAAATCAACCGCACTTCCCAAAGGGGCAGACCCTGCCCGGCAGGCTGTTATGGGCTCGCGTGACGCATCAACCGGACCGCTGGTTAATTTCGATGGCCAGACATCACCCTATTTTCCTCCCGATTGTAACGGAACCGCCGGACCAAACCACTTCATGCAAACCATCAATACGGTATATGCCATTTATGATAAAACCGGGAACCTGGTTGCGGGCCCCACGCCCTTGAATCAGTTGTTCGGGTCCGTTCCCGGCGCTAACCGCAACGACGGCGATCCCATCATCCTTTATGATGAAGCGGCCGACCGGTGGCTGGTCACCGAATTCTCCATCCCGTATTCCGGCACAAATTACGTGTTAATGGCGGTTTCCACCACCAACGATCCCACCGGCACCTGGCACCAGTACTCCTTCCCGGTCGCCTCCTTGCCTGATTACCCCAAGTACAGCGTTTGGCGCGACGGGTATTATATGGGCGACAATAACGGATCAGGCAACGACATCTATGTCTTTGAAAGGGAACAAATGCTCGTCGGGGGTACGGCCCAGATGGTCGGCTTCAATAATCCCTGGCGGCCCACCTCGGTCGATGGATTTATGTGCGTTCCTCCCGTCGACAACGACGGAACACTGGCACCCGAAGGCACCCCGGGACTTTATATTGCTTTCAATGACGATGCACTTGGCGGAGGTACCGACCAGCTCTGGCTTTATGAACTCACGGTCGACTGGACCAACACCGCAGCCTCCGGGTTCGTGAGAACCCAACAGCTTGAAGTGGAACCGTTCAGCAGCGACTTCGGGAACGACTGGAACAATATCGAGCAGAAAGGCGTAAGTCAGCGGGTCGACGCGATCCCCCAGGTTATCATGAACGTGCCGCAATACCGCAATTTCGGCTCCTATCAGACCATCGTGTGCTGCCATACGGTCAATGTCAATGGTGTCCGCCACGCCGGGATCCGCTGGTATGAACTGCGGAAGACGACTGGTCAATGGGAAGTGCGTCAGCAGGGCACTTATGCTCCCGATGTACTAAGCCGCTGGATGGGAAGCATCATGCTCAACGGCTCCGGCGAGATCGGACTGGCCTATTCGGTGTCGGCAACCACCGAATATCCTGGTATCCGCTACTGCGGACAGTCGGCGGGTGCATTTGCTGCCGGCAACAGCACCCTCGACCTCCAGGAAGATACCATCATCGTGGGGAGTAATTCCCAGACCGGTGCCAACCGCTGGGGCGATTATGCCCAGGTATCGGTCGACCCTTCCGACGATAAAACCTTTTGGTTCACAACACAGTATATCGGGCAGGGCAACGCACGGAAGACACGGATCGCCTCCTTTAAATACGACTTTGCACCTTTCGCCCAGACGGTTCAGGCCACCGCCATTACCAGTCAAACGGCAAATCTCCACGGAAAGGTCAATCCAAACGGACTGAATACGGAATATCATTTCCAGTATGGACTCAATGTCTTCAATCTCGACCATTCAACCCCAGTCCAGCAGGCCGGTGCAGGTAATGATACCCTCCCGGTGAGCGCCGGAATAGAAGGTCTGCTGGATGATACCACTTACTATTTCAGGGTGGTCGCTTCAAGTTCGGGCGGAAATAAGAATGGCAGCAAACTTTCGTTCCGAACTCCGGCAGCACCGTTCCTGAATGTCACCCCTCCCCATCAAAATGTTTCTGTCATGGCAGGGAATACGGAATATTATGTGAGCTCCAATGTGGACTGGACTGTAACCTGCGATGCCGATTGGTGTACCGTTACCCCGGGTGGCAGCGGAAACGATACCATTACGGCCACTTTTTCAGAGAATCTTCTGGTCACACTCCGCAGTGCTGTGATCACAGTTACAGGTACGGGGCTGGGAATTACAACGGTGACACTGACCCAGGATGGTTCACCCCCGACGTTGGCGGTTTCGCCGATAAATCAGCAAGTGCCTTTTTATGCCGGTAAAACAACCTTTGCAGTACTCTCCAATACCAACTGGACCGCATCCTCTGATAGTCCTTGGTGTACCGTGACACAGGCCGGCTTTGGGGTTGGGGTGATCGAGGCTGTCTACGACACCAATTTCACCTCCTTCGGAAGAATCTGTACCATCACCGTGCTAGCACCCGGTGCCCCTGCCAACCTGGTCACTGTCACACAGGACGGGCTGCAGCTGGAAGTGAATCCCTTGCATCAGGATGTGCCGTTTACAGAGGGAACCGCGATCTTTAACGTGACTTCCAATATCGTCTGGACCACAGAGAGTTTTGCCGAATGGTGCACAACCACCCCTTCAGGTGGCCCCGGCGGACAGATCGTTGCCACCTTCCAGGCAAATACAACCAACCAGGAGAGAACGGCAAACATACAGGTACTTACCCCGGCATACAGGACTGTTGGTCTTACGCTTACTCAGGCCAAGTCATCCATCGGTATCCCGGGCAATGAAAATGCAATGTTCCGCATCACCCCCAATCCCACGGACGGTTTGTTCAGGATAATCCCGGTAAAGGAATACAGACAGGATATTTCGGCCGAGATCCGGGATATGCAGGGTAGGCTTGTACTGAAACGAAAGATAAATGCGGGAAATGACTACCGGTTCGACCTGGGCGGGGCATCGCCGGGTACCTACCAGGTAATTATCAGATCCGAAGAAGGGATCTCGGTAGCGAAGCTTGTGCTGATAAAATAAGGGGTCAGGAAGCGACCCGGTCGAGCATCTCTTCCGAAAAAGCAAGTTTTATCTCGAAAAGAGGCGACGGAAGAGGAGAACCGTTGGCTTTCATCAGGATCTCGCGGAACCCTGCGGGCTGCAGGTTTTTAACCGCCGAAATCATGATGTCGGAAGGATTGGCCCTGAGCCGCCGGCAACCCCATTGCCTCGCCCAGTCGGTGGCCACGCTGATCAACTGCCGGAGATATTCCGGATGACGGAATTCAGCCCTGGTGTAAAGGCGTTTTATCACCGCAGTATCGTTTGAACTGCGCATTATCCCAACCCCGCCGACCGTCCGGTCGTGATGGCTGAGGATGAAGCCTATTCCCGTGGGAGGGCTGTAAAGCTCTGATATACTGGCCATCTCCTGAAGGAAGTCCTTGTAGTTAAGATCAAAATCAATGCTGATGGCATACTCCAGGAACAGGAGTTTCAGCCGGTCGAAATCATATTCCGACTTTACAAGATTAATTTGGGTGGATTTAAAATCGCTCAGACGCATACTGATTCCCGGATTCGTAGAGTTTTAGATGCTGCTAAATTACTCCCTGATCGTTATCCTGTCAATCTGAAGTAAGCAGGTGGCTGACTTTTATTAGTAAGTGTGAAGATTTTGGCCGCAATTGTAATTTTCGGCTCCGAATGAAGATGGAAGGCGGGAAATCGGGGAGAAAAAACTGCCCGGATAAATACTCCGGGCAGTTTCCGTATTGATAGCAGAGGCGATCCCGACAGGATTCGAACCTGTGACCCACAGCTTAGAAGGCTGTTGCTCTATCCAACTGAGCTACGGGACCAATTCCGCTGCAAAATTAGAAATATTTAAATTGTTAACAAAGGATCAGCACGTCGGCAGGAAATCATTATTTTTGCAGTCTGTTCAACAATTCCCGCTGATCAATCAATCAGTCAATCAATCAATCAATCAATCAATCAATCAATTTTCATCCCCATTTCCCCATGAGAATCAAATCAAACAACGTGGCAGCCCTGGTGATCGATTTCCAGGAAAGGATCTTCCCCGCGATCCATGAACATGAAAAGCTGCTCCGCAACGTGCCCATCCTCCTCGAAGGATTGAAGGTGCTGGATATCCCCATTTTCGTTACAGAGCAATATGTCAAGGGACTTGGCCCTACGGTTCCCGAAATCGCCTGCTGCCTCGAAGGGATCGAAAGGATAGAGAAATCCTCATTCAGTTGTTGCGACGAACCGCGGTTCAGCCTTGCCCTGGCCAATTCGGGAAAGGATTTTGTGATCGTGTGCGGCATCGAAAGCCATGTTTGCGTACTTCAGACGGTCATCGACCTGAAGCAGCACGGCTACAATCCAATCGTGGTCGAAGACTGCATTTCATCCAGGAAGGAAAGCGACAAGCGGACAGCCCTCGACCGGATGCGTCACGAAGGTGTGATCCTCACCTCCTACGAGGCCATCCTCTTCGAACTCCTTCGGTTTTCAGGCGGCGAAACCTTTAAAGCCATTTCACGCCTCGTAAAATAACCCCCTGAAAGAAACTCCATTTAACCCCCTAATCGCTAATCCCTATTCGCTAATCCCTATTCGCTAATCCCTAATCGCTATTCGCTAATCCCTATTCGCTAATCATCAATCCACCCTCCATAAAAGTGTCCGACGAATTCAATGGCATAGACAATCCCGAACTTGAATCAGGCACCCTCTCAGGAACGGTGCATCTTTCGGATATGTACCAGAACTGGTTTCTGGATTATGCTTCCTATGTCATTCTCGAACGTGCGGTCCCCGAGATCACCGATGGACTGAAACCGGTTCAGCGTCGCATCCTGCACGCCATGAAAGAGCTCGACGACGGCCGGTACAACAAGGTGGCCAACATCATTGGCCATACCATGAAGTACCATCCGCATGGCGATGCATCCATCGGCGATGCACTCGTTCAGTTGGGGCAGAAGGAACTGCTGATCGATACCCAGGGAAACTGGGGCAATATTCTTACCGGCGACAGTGCGGCAGCCCCCAGGTATATCGAGGCGCGGCCTTCGAAATTCGCCCACGAGGTGCTGTTCAATCACAAAACGACAGCCTGGCAGTTGTCTTACGACGGACGTAACAAAGAGCCGGTGGCGCTCCCCGCCAAATTCCCGCTTCTGCTTGCCCAGGGAGTCGAAGGTATCGCGGTTGGCCTGGCCTCGAAGATACTTCCGCACAACTTCATTGAACTGATCGATGCCTCCATCAGCATTTTAAAGGATGAACCGTTTGAGCTTTATCCCGATTTCCTGACTGGCGGCATGGTTGATGTGTCGAGATACAACGACGGACTGAGAGGCGGAAAAATACGGCTGAGGGCCAGGATAAACCAGGAAGATAAGAAAACGCTGGTAATCCGCGAGATCCCTTATGGAACCACTACCAGTTCCATCATCGATTCCATCCTGGCGGCCAACGACAAGGGAAAGATCAAGATCCGGAAGATCGACGACAACACAGCTCAGAACGTTGAGATCCTGATCCACCTGGCACCCGGGGTCTCTCCCGATACCACCATGGATGCCCTTTATGCCTTCACGGAATGCGAGGTCTCCATCTCACCGAACGCCTGCGTCATCGAAGGTGGTAAACCACGCTTTCTGGGGGTTTCGGAAATCCTCCGCATCAACACCCGGCGAACCGTCGAACTGCTGAAGCTCGAACTCGATATCCGCAAACAGGAACTCCTTGAACACCTGCACTACAGCTCACTTGAAAAGATCTTCATCGAAAATGAAATCTATGAAGGAATTAAAAAATGCAGGTCGAGCGAAGAGATAGATACCGCCATCTTCACAGGGCTGAAACCTTTCGCGAAGCAGATCATCCGCGAAGTTACCACCGAAGACGTGCAGCGCCTCAGAAAGATACCGATCGAGCGTATCTCGCGCTACAATGCCTCCAGGGCCGAGGAGGTGATGGAAGGGATAAGGCGCGAACTTGAAGAGGTGGAGCACCACCTGGCCCACCTGATCGAATATGCCATAGAATATTTCACCCAGATCAGGAAGAAATTCGGCAAAGGAAGGGAACGGCGCACCGAGATACGCAGCTTCGATACCATCGAAGCGGCCAAAGTTGCAGCAGCAAACCAGAAATTATACGTGAACCGCCTGGAGGGTTTCGCAGGTACGGGGATGAGAAAAGACGAGTACGTTTGCGATTGCTCCGACATCGACGATATCATCGTTTTCAGGGATGATGGCACATTTATGGTCTTCAGGGTTTCCGACAAGCAATTTGTCGGCAAAAATATTCTTCATATCAGCGTCTTCAACAGGAACGACTCCCGTACCGTTTACAACCTTATATACCGCGATGGTAAGAACGGAAAGATCATGGTGAAGCGGTTCAGCGTACTGGGGATCACCCGTGATAAGGAGTATAACGCCACCAAGGGCACACCCGGATCGAAGGTGCTCTATTTCACAGCCAACCCGAACGGCGAAGCCGAAGTGGTCAGGGTCGACCTGAAACCCAAACCAAGGATGAAAAAAACCTGGTTCGACTTCGACTTCGCCGGTGTGGCCATCAAGGGACGAAGCTCGATGGGCAACACCCTTACCAAATATGCCGTCAGGAAGATTGAACAGCGCCAGGAGGGCGTTTCCACACTGGGTTCTCTCAATATCTGGTATGATGACACCGTTCAGCGCCTGAATACCGATGGACGGGGTACCCTGCTTGGCGATTTTTCAGGATCCGACAGGGTTCTGACCATCCAGCGATCGGGCAATTACCGGCTTACCTCCTTCGATCTTACAACCCATTTCGACGAGGATATGATCCTGATCGAAAAATTTGATCCCGATAAGGTATTCACGCTGGTATACCGCGAAAACGAATCGGGACATCTTTACATGAAACGGTTCCGGGTTGAGCTGACCGACCGGAAAGTAGATTTTCTCGAGAACAAGGACACCCTCGTCCTGCTTACCGGCGATCCGGCTCCCAGGCTGTTGCTCATGTTTGATATGACCCGCAAATCAAAGGGATCCGCACATGAGGAGATCGATGCAGTCGCTTTTATCGGGGTCAAAGGCTTCAGGGCCAGGGGTAAGCGCCTTACCGTTCACGAACTGGAAAGCATCAACTGGCTCGAGTCGCCCGTCACAGATCCCGGTGATGTCCCGGTATTGGAGGCCATTGGAGACGATATGGAAGAACCTGTCGATGAGGTGCCTGGGTTCGATGACCTCCTGCCCGGCACAGGCGTTGAGAACGAAGATGAGGTTGGCGCTATCGATCATGAAGATACGGTGGCGGTGGAAGAACCCTTGCAGCCACCGGCAGCTGAGCAACCGGAGGAGGAGACCATGAAACCGCGGATGACGGCAGGCGAAGACCAGCCTGCAGAGGATGCCGGTGCACTCCCGGCCGCTGCCGAACCGGCGCGCCGGAGCAAGAAGCCGGGACCGAAAAAGGCAAAGGCTGCCTTTCCTTTCGAACTGATCGCGGTGGAACCAGGAACAGAGGAGACGGAAGGAGGCGGGCAGAAAGCAGCGGAGGAACTCCTCCTGGTCGACCCGGGGCCCGCTTTGATGAAACCCGAGTTCCGTCAGCCTGCCGATGCACCTGCCAGGAAAAAGGAGAGGAAGAAAAAGGAGGAGCCCCCTGCAAAGCCTGACAGGGATGACAACGAGGGAGATGGAGCCATGCAGATGGAACTGCCTTTGTAAAGCCAGGTTCAGCCTTATAAGCATCAGGCAAACCAATATTTTTAAAGAAATTTACAAATAGTAAAAATAATTTATTGATGAACAAAAAGCCCGACCATAAGATTGCCAAAGTCAGTGAAGCTGTTACCTGGGTGGGAGTGCTTGATTACGACATTGTTACTTTCGATGTTGTGATGGAAACAAAGTTTGGTACCACCTATAACAGTTATTTTATCAATGCCGCGAAGAAAACGGTCGTTGAAACGGTGAAGGAGAAATTCTGGGATACATGGTATGCCAAATTGCAGCAGGTTACCGATCCTTCAGAGATCGAATATATCGTGGTGAACCATACCGAACCCGACCATTCCGGCTGTATTGCCCGGCTGCTCAGCATCGCTCCGAAAGCGAAGGTGGTTGGAAGCGGCAACGCGATCAGGTACCTGAAAGATCTCATGGGTGTTGAATTTGACCACCTTGTGGTCAAAGACGGACAAACCCTCGACCTGGGCGGCAAGACCCTCAGGTTTATCGCTGCCGCAAACCTTCACTGGCCCGATTCCATGATGACCTACCTGAAGGAGGACAAGCTCCTTTTCACATGTGATATTTTCGGGGAGCATTTCTGCCACGAAGGAGTCTTTGACGACGTCGTGGGTGATTTCGACGATGCCTTCAGGTATTATTTCGATGTCATCATGAAGCCTTACAGCAAATTCATGCTCCAGGCAATCGACCGTATCCGCGACCTCGAAATCAGCGTCATCTGCCCGGGACATGGGGCCGTGCTTCGTTCCAACTGGAAAAAGTACGTGGATCTGTCGGAACGCTATGCACGCGAAACCATACAAAATCCCCGGCCAAACAGGGTGTTCGTCGGGTACGTCTCCGCTTACCAGAATACCGGGCTGATCGCTCAGATGATCGCCGACGGAATCCGGCAGGCAGGCGACATTGAAGTGGATCTTTGCGACCTTGAAAAGATGGACCTGCCGGAAGTGGAGAAGAGGATTACGCTTGCATCAGCCATCATGCTTGGCTGTCCGACCTTCAGTCAGAACATCCTTTTGCCTGTTTACCAGGTGTTTGCAGTGATCAACCCGATCCGCGACCGGAACAAACCGGCTGCTGCTTTCGGCTCCTACGGGTGGAGCGGCGAAGGAGTGAAGATCATGAACTCCGCGCTCACAAACCTCAAACTGCGTGTGCTCGACGAAGGCCTGATGATCAAATTCACACCGCACAACCAGGTGCGCCAGAAATGTCTCGACTATGGAAAGAATTTCGGAGAACAGCTGCTGGCCGGAATGAACCCGGATGCCGCTGTTTAGCCTTTCCCGTTCTGCCTTAAATCAAGACATTCAAATACTTTTTCCAGGGCATCTTTATTTTCCGAGAGGATGTAAAGCCTGTCGTTTGCCTCTATCGTGGTTGAACCGGACGGGGTAATGTATTTCCCGTTTCTCAGGATAAAAGTGATCAGGGTGGTCTTGGGCAGGGCCAGTTGTACGATCTGTTTCCCTTTAATGGAACAATGGTCGGGAATGACCACCTCCGTAAGTAACGATTTGATGCTGTCGACCAGTTCAAGATCAGTCTGGGTGCGCTGCTTAACCTTTTCCGGGAGGGTGAGGTTCAGCCATCTGGCCACCCGCGGGAGGGTGGTACCCTGGATCAGTACCGAGGTTATCGAGATAAAGAAGACAACATTGAAGATCATGCCTGCCTTATCAGCCCCTGCAAGCAAGGGATAAGTGGCAAATACGATGGGTACGGCACCGCGCAGCCCCACCCATGATATCAGCCAGCGGGCGCGCTGCTGCATTTCAAACGGGAGGGTGCATAAAAATACGCTGACCGGCCGGGCTATCAGGATCAGAAATACAGCGATCACCAGCCCGATTCCTATCACCGAAACGACATGACTTGGAAAAACCAGCAATCCCAGCGTGAGGAACAGCACGATCTGCATCAGCCAGGCAAAGCTGTCGAACGATTTCAGCATCTTTTTTTTGTGGATCAGCTCCTGGTTCCCTAAATAAATGGCACAGATATAAACGGCCAGGAAACCGTTACCCCCGGCGAAATCGGTGGCTGAAAAGCTGAAGAACATGATGGCGATCGAAAGAACAATGTACAACCCTTCGTAATCAAGCCTGATCCTGTTGATGATCAGGGCGGAAAGTTTCCCGATGGCATACCCCATCAAAGCTCCCAGCATCAATTGCCGCAGGAATGCCGGCAGTATGGTCATAATACCCGAATCCTGGCCGGTCACAATTCCCGTGAATAAGATCGTTAGGATATAAGCCATGGGGTCGTTGCTGCCGCTTTCAAGCTCCAACGTGGCACGTAAGTTACCCTTGAGTGCCAGATTTTTTGAACGGAGGATGGAAAAAACCGCAGCCGAATCAGTGGACGAAACGATCGATCCCAGCAAAAGCCCTTCCCAGATGGTAAAGTCCGTAACCGCCCAAACGAAAACACCCACCAGCCCAGCAGTTACCAAAACACCCAGTGTCGACAGGGTTACCCCTTGCCAGAGCACCGGCCGGATGGCTTTCCAGTTCGTATCAAGGCCACCTGAAAACAGGATAAAATTCAGTGCAACGATCCCGATGAACTGAGCGGTCTTTGGATTGTCGAAATAGATTCCGCCGATACCCTCCGATCCGGCAAGCATTCCTATAGTGATGAACAGGATCAATACCGGGACGCCGAATTTGCTGGAGGTCTTGCCTGCAAAAAGTGAAATGAACAACAGGATCGATCCGATCAACAATATATTTTCAGTGGTCAGGGTCATGTGCCTGGTTTGGCAGGATTTTTCAAAGATATAAAAAATCAGCGAAAACAGCGGCTGGCTGCTGCCCTAACCCTTTCAGGCGGCATCATCCATTTGATCATGGTCCGGAGGTTGGCACCGTCGCAGATCAGCGTTTCTCCGGTCTTTCAATTCATTGGCTTCAGCCAAATGACGGATTTGTTTACCTGCAGCCCTTCACCCTTTTTTCTTTTGTAATAGAGGGTTCCGGTGATGATCAGTGCGATGGTCATGGCCCTGAACACATTCGACCAGATCCCTCCGAGCGCCGTATCGCCCGCCGGGAAAGCCATCCAGGACAGGTTCATGAAAAAATGCAGGAAAATAGGAACCCAGAGATTGAAATTCCATTCCGAATAGGTCCATGCGAACAGCGCCGAACCCAGGAGGGTGGTTACGAAAATGCCCGCGAGCACGGCGGAATCCTCCGACTGGTAAAGGTGAAGGGCGGCAAATACCAGCGATGGCAGCAGCACCGAAGGAATGAACCCCAGGCGGCTGTAACGGAAGATCATACCGAAGAAAAAGCCCCTGAATATAAGCTCTTCGAAAAAAGCGGCCGCCACCGCTCCTTTGATGACGGTTGTGATGGTGAGATCAAGGTTGCGGTCAAAAACGAGGGAATATCCGATCGTCATGGGAAGGGCGCAAATAAGGGCAAAGACGAACGGCTTTGCAGGTGAATTACGCATCCCAAGGCTATCGAATGTCCTCCGGCCGTGAAGGAACCACGTCGCCCCAATGACCGGCAGTAGGACCGAGAAGTAGGAGAGAAGGTATGAGAGGGTCACCTGGTGGAGGAATCCGTTGTAGAATGACATCAGAAGTTTGAAAAACAACCGGTTTGCCAGGAAATAAATCCCGAATCCCGTCAGGGTTACCAACACAACCGTGAATGACCTGCTCATCCGCCACCTGCTTTCATCCGACATATTCTATAACCTTACAACAAAACGAATTTTGTCTGTTTATTTTACTTTTTGATTTTGACTTTTGACTTTGACTTTTCAATTTGACTTACTTTTTCTTCACCGGCCAGAACCTCCTCACCTTCTTTTGATACTCCGCATAAAGGGGATACTTTCCGGCACTGATCTCCTCGCTGAAGTTCGAACTTCCCATGAAAAGCACGATCAGCAGCAGCGCGCCTGCTGCACTCCAGTTGATCCATTGTCCGCCGGCAGCTACGCTGAAAAAATAGAAACAAACCCAGATGGCCTGCTCGGCAAAATAATTCGGATGCCGGCTAAGCGCCCATATCCCCTTGTCAAGGAACCCTTTCGCGTAATCGCCGGTAAGTTCCTCGCCGTTTTTGATCCTTCTCTGTTTCTCACTCTGGTAGTCCCATTGCTGCCGGTCGGCAATGGTTTCGATCAGGATGAATGACAGCATGAAAGCCGCAACGACCCAGTCGAAAAGGCCCATAGGACTGTCGTTGAACTGTAAGGCCACGATGGCCGGCAATGTGAACAGGAGTATCAGCATGTGCTGGTACCCGGAGATGAACAGGAGGTTGAAAAGGGTCCACTTCCACCGGGGCCTGAACTCGGGTTTCTGCCTCAAAACCACCCAGCGGTAATCCTCCTCCCCGGTCCAGAAACGCCACTGATACGCCCCTTTCATGGCGAAATTGGCGGTCAGCCTTACACCCCAGATGGTTACCAGGATGGCCATGACCACCAGCCTTGGGGACCAGGATCCAAACCCGGCCACCACCCATACATAGATGATAGGAAGAATGCTCCACAACTTGTCGACCTGGCTGTTGTTCCCGGTGATCTCGCCCGTGACAAAACTGTAGGTGGCAGCCAGGCCTGCGATGATCAGCAGGGTGTTGATCGCCTCCCACTCGGCGGGGCCTGGTGCGGTTCCGAAAAAATAGCTGAACAAAGGAACGGCAAGCAGCGTTAATCCTAATACAATCGCGGTTGAGACTATTTTCATGGTTTTTCCTCTTTTAAATGATCATTTTCTGTTTCGTTTGAATGTAAACTTTCCATAAGTCGGATCGTGATCCGAAAGCATGTTTGCTGAATCCCTGAACATCCCGGTTTCATAACACCTGAAATGTGCCGTTGAATAGAATATACGGTCGATCCATTGTTTTTCATACAGCGAGTCGGCATCGGCCATGCCGATGGCCGTGAAATCATCGATCGCCCCGGTGTAGTTGAAATCCCCCATGCAGATGACCGGTTCGTGAAGTTTGCGCAGGTGTGCCGCCGTGTTCAGGATGGCCTGGTCGGAAGGGAGCCAGTGCAGTGAGATGGCATGCAGGAACCCGCCTTGACCTGTCTCAAGCGTGGCATCGAGGATGCTTCTTTTGGTCCATTTATCCTGGTATTCGACCTGCACGAGGTCGATGCGTGTGATGGCGAATCTGGTCATGATTGCGGTTCCCCACTCACCGTATACAGGATATATGTCATAGGGATCATTGTACCCATGAGAACCGAAAGCGTAATTCATACCCATCTCGGCTGCAAGTGCCTGGATAAAATCCTTTACCGATGCATTGTAGCGATTCCTGGGAACCTCCTGCAGGGCGATGATGTCGGCGTCCGCCTTCTTCATAAATGCCGCCAGGGCCTTCACCTGGTTCATCCCGGCCCCTGTGGTGTTCGGGTTCCAGGGGTCCTGGTCAGGAGGAAAACCGAGATGGATGTTGTACGTGACGCAGGTCATAGCGGAATCCGCAGTGTCGGCGGCAACGGTGTTGACAAACCAGGCGGTACGTTCGTTCTCGTAATCGATGCCTTCCTTGCTGCACGCAGCAAAAATCACCATTAATAGCGTGCCCATGAGCATGGAATGCCTCGATATTTCCTTCACGATATGGCGCCCTGTGATATGAATCTTGCTTTGCTGCATCGATGGTTGCTACTGCCCGTTTATACGTTCACGCCGGCCGTCGGCCGATGGTATGGCTGATGAGCAGGATGTCTTCGTGAGCCGGCCGGTTGATTATGGCCGTGAGGCAATACCGCACCACCCGGTCCCTCACCTCAGGTGTCCAGATCTCAGGCTCTATCGAGTGATAAAGATGTGCATAACTGATCACCAGTCCGTAAAATGATTCCGCTCCAACGGTCGACGGTGCAATATGGCGGAAACCGGAACCGATGTCAGCGAAGCCGGCATCCGCCATAAGGCCGGGCAAATCTAAAGAAATTCTGGGATGCGAACCGAACTTGTGATACAGCTCCAGCTCTTTTTCCCTGAAGAAGAGCCATTCTCTGTTCTTAAGATGCAGCGAATCAATGAAATATTCAGTGATCAGCAAATGCCCTCCCGGTGTCAGCCTCCGTAGCGACTCACGCAGGTAACCGGCAACATCATGCATGTGCTCCACTGAAAACCTGGAGAGAATAAGATCGTATTGTCCGGGCCTGAACGATTCGCCGAACAGGGCTTGTTCAAAAACCAGGTTACCGGCCAATTTATTCCGTGCGGCGGCGATCAGCTTTTCGTCGACGTCGATGGCCGTGAAACTCACTTCGGGATGCTCCGACGCCAGCCTGTGAATAAAGGTTCCCTCCCCGGTGCCTATATCAAGAACGGTACGAACCCTGTGGTTCCTGATCACCTCCTTCATGAAAGGAAATTCCACAACGCCGAAGGCCTTTACCTGGGAATGATAACAATCGTCCACATAGGCACTTACGTCAAGAATTCGCTGATTTACTTCAACCATGGAGATACCAATAAGTCAAAATTCAAAGGTCAAATGTCAAAATAAGGCAATAGGCAATAGGCAGTAGGCAGTGGCAGAAGAACTTTCCACGTGGGTCGACATATTCATTGATCATGTCAATGACAAGAATAGCCGTTTTCGACTCCATGAACAGGCGGGGTTCTTCGGTCAGCATGCCTTGATCCAATCCGGGGTGTAATTCCGGTATCTCTCCTTTATTTCCTGCGGGAGGTCCTTGTAGTCGCCGATGATCCCCCGGCACGATGGTGTGCCGCACAGGCACTCCATCTTCCAGCCGTCGGAAGTGATCGTCGAATAGTCGAAGGTCACCTCTTCGTCTCTGGATATATCACGCATGGCCACCAATGAAGCAGTTCCGCGGATACCGGCATTGGGTTCACATGAATGATTGGTTCTTACCTCCGGCTCACGGGCAATGATGTAGCGATGAAGGCCAATGTTGAAAAGGTGATCCTGCACTTCACGGGGAATCCCGTCGAGTGATTCAATGTCAACCTCCGGACCTGTAAACTCCACGATAATCTCATCCTTTCGGATATCACGCGAAGCAAAAACCCCCAACCCTTTTCCCGGCGAATGTTGAAGATAGATAAGCTTTTCCATGATTTCTGTTTTAATGAATGCTGGTAAATTCCCAATCTTGGGGCTCTGCCTAAATAAAAAGCAGCAGACTGATGGCCATGGCCGCCATACCGCTGATCAGGCCGCCGATCGCAATGTGATGTTCCCCGTATTCCTCAGCCGTAGGTAGCAATTCATCCAGTGAAATATAAACCATGATGCCAGCAACACCGGCAAAGATAACCCCGAATGTCGACTCATTGAATATGGTGCGAAGGATGAAATAACCGATAATAGCCCCCACCGGTTCGGCCAGACCCGATAAAAACGAAAGCCAGAAAGCCTTTTTCCGGTTCTTTGTTGCAAAATACACCGGCACCGATATCGCGATACCTTCGGGAATGTTATGAATGGCTATGGCAACGGCAATGGTGACCCCCAGCGTGGGATCGCTGAGCGCTGCGATAAAGGTGGCCAGCCCCTCCGGAAAATTGTGTATGGCTATGGCAAGCGCCGAAAACAATCCCATCCGGAGTAACCTCTTTTCATTCGGTGTCTGCATGTTCCGCTCATCAATGTTTTTTATCTCATGGGGATTCTCCGCCGACGGAATAAGCTTGTCGATCAGGGCTATCAGTCCGATGCCGGCAAAAAATGCGATAACGGTATAAACGTTGCCCGGCCTGATTCCGTGGGCCGCAATCAATGACTCGCGGGCTTTGGCGAATATCTCGACCAGTGAAACATATATCATAACCCCGGCACTGAACCCAAGCGACCCGGCCAGGAACCGGGGACTGAATTGCTTGGAGAAGAACGACATGATGCTGCCGATACCGGTTGAAAGACCGGCAAACAAGGTCAGTCCAAAAGCAAAAAGAATATGTTCATCAATCATTGAGGGTACCGTTTACCTTATTTAGCATTTTGACTTTGCACTTTGACTTTGCACTTTGACTTTGCACTTTGACTTTGCATTTTGACTTTGCATTTTGACTTTGCACTTTGACTTTGCACTTTGACTTTTACTTCCGGTCTGCCCGGGTCATGGTTTTATGAACCTGCTGGTAATAACCCTGAGTTTCTCCCTGGTGAACGGTTTGGTGATGTAATCGTCAAACACATTCCCGAAAATAGCAATCTCAGATTGAACGGCATGGGCAGTCTGGGCAACGATCGGAAGACCGGGAAAATCTTCTTTGATCCGTTTGGCTGCCTCGTGTCCGTTTATGACCGGCATCTTTATATCCATCAGCACCAGGTCAACCTTCTCCCGATGGCAGAGATCAATGGCCTCCTGCCCGTTGGTTGCATGTAGAACGCTAACATCCATCTTGATCAGGAGGGTTTCTAGATACAGGAAATTATACTCCTCGTCCTCTGCCACCAGCACAGTCCTTTTTTGGTCGGAAAAATTGTCCGCGACTCCGGTTACGGGAGTCGTTTTAACCTGCAATGATGGCTTGTAGGGCAGTGTGAAGAAAAAAACCGAACCCCTGCCTTTTTCCGATTCAACCCAAATTTTTCCTCCCATCAGTTCTACGAATCCTTTGCAGATGGAAAGGCCAAGCCCGGTGCCTCCGAAAGTGCCCCGGATATGATCGTCGGCCTGGGTGAAACGGTCGAAGATGAGGACAAGTTTGCTTTGATCGATACCGATGCCGGTGTCCCTCACAAAAAACTCCAACCACGCCCCCTTTACCTGGCACCCCAGGTCGATACCGCCGTGCTCGGTAAATTTCAGTGCATTGGTTATGAGATTGCTGAGCACCTGGGCGAGTTTTGTCTTGTCAGCAGTTACATCCGCAACCTGCTCCGAAAGCTGGTTGTTCAAGGTAAAGCTCAGTCCTCTGGCCGCGGCCTGGTCTTTGAATCTGGCAACCTGGCTTAGCAGCAGTGCATTTACGTTGAAATCCTCGTTGAAAATCAGCTCCTGCTTTGTTTCAAGTGACGAAATGGTGAGGATGTCATTGATGATCGAGGTGAGCTGCCATCCGCGGTCAATCACGATATTTGTATACGATTTTCTTTCCTCATTGGTAATACCAGCTTCCTGTAAAAGATCCGAAAAACCGATGATCCCGTTGAGCGGGGTGCGTACTTCATGCGAAAGGTTCTGAATAAATGCGGTCTTCAGCCTGTTGCTCTCCTCAGCCTTTTCCTTGGCAGCAATGAGATCCTGCAGCATCTGCTTTCGCATCTTTACATTCGACAGCGATTGTGCAAATATTTTCAGCAACTGCTGCTCAGTCTGCGAATAATTATGGTGATGTCTCACCGAATCGAATCCGACAAAACCATTGCACCTGCCTTCATTCATCATCGGAACCGCAAGCACGCTTTTAATTCCCTGTGGCTCCAATATATCTCTCACAGCACCGTGAGGCAAAGCATACACATCAGGAACATACATCGGGTCCCCCTTCTGATGCGCTTCAACCCAGTCCTGCATCATGTGCAGCGGAACCTTCTGGAGGTTGCCGATCTCGGGACTGATGCCCACATCACACCACTCATTGATATTGTTACAGACCTGTTGCTCCCAGTCGTAATCAAAAGTGTATGCACGGTCGGCATTCACGAACATGGCCATCTTGCGCAGTGCGTCATTCACCGATGCATCAACCTGTTCCAGCGGGATGTTGATAAAACCGGAAGATATCTCCATCAGCAATTCCCTTAAATGGGTTTGCCTTTTGAGTTCCCGCTCCAGTTGTTTTTTCTCCGTTATATCAATGACTGTGGATAAGGAACCGGTGAACACCCCGTTATCGTCCACAGTGGGACTCGCATGAAACCATAGTGTTTTCTTTTCACCACTTTTTGTCTTTATCTCCAGTTCGTATTCTTCACTCAGTATGCTCCTCCTGTTCGCATCACGGTCGGTCATTTTTGCTATGTCTTCATCACTCAGCATCAACTCATAGCCCGACTTCCCGATAAGTTCATGCTCTTCATAACCGGTCATTTTACAGAACATGGGATTGACGTAACTGATCATACCGGACTGGTCGCCGGCAACAAGCCCTTCCTGCATCTGCGTGATCAGTAGCCGATGTTTCCTTTCACTTGCCCTGATGGTCTCGGCCTGCAGCTTTAATCCGGTGATGTCCTCCTTCACTGCCAGGAAATGGATGATTTCGCCCCTCTCATTTTTTATGGGCGAAACACTGGCCGCCTCCCAGAATAACTCACCGTTTTTTTTCCTGTTGTGAAATTCCCCTCTCCATTCATCTCCGGCCATAATGGTTTCCCACAGATCGCGGTAAAAGGCCCGATCATGCAAACCCGATTTTAAGATTCTGGAATTTTTTCCAAGAGCCTCTTCCTGAGAATAACCCGTGACTTCTGTGAATTTTGGATTCACATATTCGATATCTCCGTGTGTATTGGTGATGATGACGCTGACCTGGCTTTGTTCCACTGCCTGTGAGAGTTTTCTGAGCTGGTTTTCGGTCTCTTTGGCTTTGGTGACATCCCGCGCAGAACCCACCACCCCAATAAGATTCCCCTTTTCGTCGTACAGCGGGGCTTTTCGGACATCCAGGAAAAGAAATTGTCCCTTTACATTTCCGTACTCATCAAATTGCATTGGTTGCAGTGATTCGAGGGTAGCGGCATCCGAGTCGCGGCATATCTCACCGAATGTATGCCAATCCGGATTGTGGAGGTTTGCTTCACGCTCGCGAAGAGCAAAGTAGAGGTCGGTTTTTCCCAATGGCTCATTGGTGTCGGTCGTGTTAAGCAGTTTGTCGCACAGCGATTTATTGGCAAAGATATATTCGTGGTGAAGATTCTTTGCCCAGAGCATATCGGGCATATTGTCAGCCATCAGTCGCAACAGTGTCGAAAGCTCCCGGTACCTTTTGTTGCTTGCTTTAAGGGCCAGCTCTGCTTCTCTTTTTCCGGCATTGACGTAAAGCTGGGCTATAACGGCAGCAATGGTGGAAATGAACGATTCCTCGTCAGGATGCCATTTGCGCTTTTCACCCTTGTGTTCCGAACAGACAACGCCGGCAAGCCGGCCCCCCACGAAAATTCCGGCATCGAGCATCGACGTTATTCCGAGTTTTTTCAGATAAGAATCCGCTAATTCGGAGGTGCGGGGATCGTTCTGTGCATCTTCGGCATAGACCCGGTTCTCTGTCATCATGGCTTTGAAATAGCTGGGGAAGTCAGTCGCTTTCAAAAAGGCCCCGCTGCTGTATGTATCATCGCCGGCTTCGTAAAGCACCTGGCAATGGAGTTCAGTACCGTCGTCTGTGAGTGTCCAGACACTTGCGCGACTCACGGCAAGTACTTCCGACAGGATTTTTGCGACCCTCCGGAGGGCAGTGGAGGTTTCGCCGGCGGTAAAAAGCGGATCGAGCACCAGATCTGCTATTGCCGCACGCTGATGCCTGGCGCGCGATTCGCTCTTTATGGTCTCCATCTCTGCCTCTCTGCGCTGCGTGATATCTCTTATCACGTAAACCATCCCACTGGGATTGCCGTCCGAATCCCTGATCACATCGCCGTTCACTTCGCAACTGATCTGATGATTCTTGTCCAACTGCAAAATATATTCTTTTACACCAAGTGGTTTTTCAAACATCAGTCGGGTGTTTTCAATGGCCCGCTGCAGTTCTTCCCCTTCGAAAAATGAGAAGATATTTCGGTTGATCAGGTTTTCCTTTGTGAGGTATGGATAAGCATTGAGCGCATGTTCATTCAGGAAGGTGATATTCCCCTGCAGATCTGTCCTGATCACTATATCAGGGATAGTGCCAAGTAACTTCCGGTTGAGTTCCTCGCTTTTCATCAAAGCCACTTCGGCGCTTTTTCTGTCGGTGATGTCCCGAAGCACGCCGATCAAACGGTCGGTTTTTGTATTCCGGATGGCCGAAACCTCAATGATCCGCTGGTTGATCTCGACCTCGATGGGCATGATCTCTTTCCCGCTGATAAAATCCGTAAGAAATCCGACGGTCTTTCCCGCATCCCTCAGGGTTAAAAACTTTCGGGCCAGATCAATCACATTCCGGCCAACCAGCTCATCACCTGGTATCCCGGTCATGCTTTCCAGGGCCTCATTGACAGCTATTACCTGACCCAGGCTGGTGGAATAGCATATTCCTTCTGATACCGACTGGAATATATCCTCGAAAGAAGCTTCGCTATGGTTGATGTTCATTTTTTTTCTGGTATGTAGATCACTGCTGTCACGTTAGCAAATATCTACATTTGTTCTGAACCGGCAACATGGATATAACAGAATTCGTGAATCAGATAATGTCATTTCAGTCGGTTACGAATTGTAACCTGCTTGCAGTCTCGCGCTCAGGCGCTTAACCCTTTGTTCAACGGACAGATTATTTGTGAATCGAAAAGTTATAACACAGGGGGAATCAACATCGGGATCTGTGTAAATTACAGTATTATCGTAATATGTCAAGGTATCATAGCAAGAGTTTTCATATTATTAGCCCACTGTTGTTTCTTTAAAAAAAAAAACTCACCAAAATAAATCAGGGTATGATAACCTGACCACTTCGTATGCGTCCGGACACAACTAGTCCCTGACGCAACGAACAGAGAACCCTAATATTTTACCGGTGCCCTGAAACCTTCGTACACCATTGTAATTGTTCCCCAACAGCCATCGGTACCAGGGATTTTGGGCGCTGCTCTCCGACGAGCTCCACCAATAACCGCTGCTACCTAAGGCGCTAAACGCACCATCGCTGTAACGCAGGCCACCCGGAAGCGCTGTAAATCCTGACTCGTTGTTTGATTCTGTATTGGGGCTACTCCAATGCATCGTACCGGTTTCTTTTAATTTCCCTCCGGCAACACCCGCGCCACCTAAATAATTGGTCAGGCTTGTCCACTCTGCATCGCTTGGCACGTGCCAGCCTTGGGGGGCAAGTTTGCCGGATTGCACGGCGTACCAGTTGTACAAACGACCGTAAGTGGCGATGGAATCGGCATTTTTGGTGTTGTTGTAATTGCAGTAAGCGCCGGTGAAATAATGTGACCATTCGGTGATATCGGTTCTATCAGGTATCGAAGTGCCGTCATTGTACCTGGTGGTGCGCAGGTTTTCGGCCATCCAGGTTTGGGTGCCTATGGTTACGGTTTTATAAACATTGCCGTCCAGGTCGGTCATTGTACCGTACGTAACTGATGGGTTAAAAACAGCAGTAGACTTTCCGGTAACCGGGTTGCTCTGTGTCGGACTATCGCTATCCTTTTTACAGCCCGTAAAAGTAATGGCGGTTACCATCATGAAAACAGCAGGACAAAAAACAGAATTCTTCATGTTAACAATTTTTATCGCCAAAAACACTTTGATAAATCTTTAGTTGACAGGGTTTAACCCAACACTTCAAATAGTTAGATCATCTAATAATTCCTGAGGCAACGAACACTTAAACCGTCCCATTTGTAGTATTTGAACCGGGTAACGCCCGGAATGTTGTAATCGAGGTTGCGGTAAGGTACGCTGTTGGTAGTGCTGTACGTTGATGCCCACCAATAGCCCTCGCGGCCACAGGTGCGGAAAAAACGGTCTGTGTGGTTGAAGTGGCCACCGGGCAGTGCCGAGAATAAGAACAGGTCGGCACCGTTTCCGTTATTGGTCCAGCCGCCGATGGTTTTCATGTTCTTCCCGGCATCATAGCCACGATATTCCCAAAAAAAGTCCCATTCCGGGTCTCCAATTCCATGCCTGCTGTCGGCTGCTCCCTCAAGCACTTTCCATTCTTCGTCCGTGGGCAGGTGCCAGTCAGGAGGACAGATGCCCTGTGTGCCCTGCTGGGTGGTGTACTGCATCATCTCGTTCCACTGATAAAGACCGCCATATTTGGTGCAACTGTCAGCATTGTCCTCGTAACAGTATTTTTCCTTGATGCTGTTATCGGTTTGATCCAGGCTGCCGTTTATCATGTTTCCCACATTCAGGTTCTCTTTTAACCAGCATTGGCTGAAGATCTGGATCGTGTTGTAAATCAGTCCTTCGTACTCAACCATAGGAGTTCCCGGGCAGGGGATGTTGGTGGCAAACTGGAATGTGTAGGTTTTGTTTGCTGCGGGAGAATCGAGAATGCCGGATTCCCTGATAACAAGATCTGTCGAAGTAAATGGTTGTTTTAATACCGGGTCACCCATTTTATTGCCGGTGTATCTCATGCTGCAGGTGTTGCCGCCTGCCTCTCCTTCGTTCATGATCCTTATGCTCTTACTGATGCCATGCCACCGTGTTGTCAGGAAATAGACACTTTCATCGCCAGGATGAAATGCAAAGGAATGTATGCCTTTATGAAGTTCCCGGTCAAAGGATAATGCTACCCTGCCACGGATATCTGCAACCATTATGTTCACCGTCCCTTTGGATGGCAGTGACATCGAAATTACCCCCTGGCCTCTGACAGGATTGGGATAACATTCAAACAACTGAAATTGTGGTATCCGGTTTTCTGAAGTCTCTATTCCAAAAGGATGCCCCATTGCATAACCTATATAAAGCAACAGATCGCCGGGTGTTACATCATACGCTATCGTTGTGTCGGGCCAGTAAACCATGACAGAATTTCCCCTGGTACGGTTCATCAATTTGATGCTGTCCAACTGAACATAAGCCGCATTATCGACAGCGGTAAAGGACAAATCAAGCGTATTTTGCCCTCTGGTGCCTGAAATAATTCCGAGCACCAGGAATAAAAGTAAAATATTTGCCTTCATTTTACTTCGTTTTACGTTTTAATCGTTTGAAACCCTATGATGTTAATTGTTAAAAATCCGGTTCAATTTACTAATTTTTTTAATTATGTAAATCCATCCCGCAACCCGTTTCCGGGTAGCGGGATAGCTATTTTGTGAATTTCTCGTATAAATGTTGTCTCAAAACCAATACGATATGAAAATACAATCAAAGCTAAGAATATCATTAACCAAGGTTATGTATTATATTTTCTTCCTGGAAATTCTGGGAATTTTAAGCAGTCTGGCAGAGTGGTGAACTGTAATGATATCAATTCAAGACTTGTCTACAATCTTGTACACAACTCTGTAGCTTCCCCTGATTAATTCTCTAAGGTAGGTAAGTCTGTATTCAGGAACAATTCTTCCTGCTTTTGTGTGAGATTTAAGGAAATTAACCGATTCAAAAAGCGATTGTACAAGTTCACGGGCATAGCGCTCGGAATCATTGGCAATGTATTCACCAATATCAGTTAGATCTTGGATCGCTTGATCTGTCCAGACTATTTTAACCATTTTTCGAGCCTATTCTTGGCTTCATCCTGCGTGTAGACCTTGTTATTTATCGACTGATCCAGTCCTCGTTCGACTTTATCCATGAAAATTAGTTTATCAACTAATTCGTCCAAGGTGAAGCTGTCTGGAAAATTCGACAAAGTCTTGATTACATTATCTTTAGTGAGCATGGCATTTCTCTTTTACCTTACAAAGGTAGCAAAAACTCCCAAGATTTCAAAGAACAATTTATGCATCATTTTTCTCTTTTAATCATGTTCCCATGCGTTAATTA
>CAYYPH010000022.1:0-51971 GCA_964473485.1 uncultured Prolixibacteraceae bacterium
CCATTGTCCATTGTCCATTGTCCATTGTCCATTGTCCATTGTCCATTGTCCATTGCTTCCGACTATTTGATCCTGACGCCTTTGACCATTTGCTGACGATACCAGAATCCGCCTGTTGTCATGCTGAAGGTCACCGTATCGGTGCTTGAGAATCGTCCGGAAAAAGGCTGGGTACTGCCACAACTGTTTGCCGCAGGGTAATCGAGTTGACCAGTTCCAGCCACCACTGGTTTTATATAGGCTCCCCAGATGGAATCTGAATTGCAGAGCACAGTGTTTTGTCCCGCGTCATAACGAATCTCCAGGGTGTTGGTCGACCTGTCCAGCAGGCTGATCGTACCTGTATACGATGAGGTGTCGGATGTCGGATCAGGATTGTGATAAATGTCGATAACGGTGAAGGCGAATGAGCCGCAGTACTTTTCGGGGAATGCAGGCGTCACGGGTTCAGGTTCGTCATCAGTTTTTGAGCATTGAATGGAGGTACAGGCCAGGAGGATCAGCAGGGTGGCCGGGATAATGGACCTGATGGATTGGAAGGGGAGGCGTGTCACGGTTCTGAGATTTATGGTGTTTGGAGAAAGGTTGTTCGTCTTTACTGTAGTTTTGGCAGTTGTAATGGATCCGCTTCCTGCAGACCATCACTTGCATCATGGAATGACCAGCTTAAGTTTTTGAGTTTTATTCATGAATTCAACCGAGAGGATGTACATCCCCGGATGTAAGGCCCGGGCATCAAGCATGACGGAGGCTGGATCTGCGAATCTTCTTGAAGTGATCCGTTTTCCGGTCAGGCCCAAAAGGTTGATTAAAACTTCACCTGCATCAGGGGGGATGCCGGAAATCCGGACGTGGTCCCGGGAAGGATTTGGCCAAAGTAATATGGATGTTTGTTCAATGTCAGTTTCAGGGACGCTGACCAATCCGCCGTTCGTAGTTCTGAGGATGGTTCCGTGGGTTCCTGCGACGATCCCGGTATTGTCATCGGAGAAGTGTACCGCCTGCAGGGATTGGTTCGTCACCTGGGCCTGAGAAACCCACGCGGTACCTCCGTTCGTGGTTTTCAGAATGACGCCGTTTTCACCGCAAATGTACCCGGTCGAAGGGCCTGGAAAGGAAACGGATCTCAGCGCAAGGCTGGTTATTACCGGCAGGGAGATCCAGGTCTCACCGCCATCGGTGGTTCTGTGTATCGTCCCGGCGTCGCCAACCGCAAACCCGATCTCTTCATCCACAAAAAGGAGCGCATTGATGGATTTTGTTGTCGAAAGTACCACGGGGCTCCAGGTTGTTCCTCCATTGGTGGTTTTGAGCAACGTTCCCCAATAACCCGCGGCAAATCCCCTGTTCGCATTGACAAAACAGACTGAATTCAAAGATTGGGAAGGACCGATGGCCAGGGTGGTCCAGGTGTCACCTCCATTCGTGGTTTTCAATACCAGTCCGTTCTGAAAGTTCCCGCCGGCTGCGTAACCGGTGTTGGGATCGATAAAGAATAACGATCGCAATGGTTGGGTGGTTCCGCTGGATAGATGGGTCCAGGTGAGGCCTCCATCAGCGGTTTTCATGATGGTACCGTTCAGGCCGGCTGCGTAGCCTGTATTTATATCCGTAAAAAACAAAGCATGCAACTGGTCCGATGTTCCCGTTGACATGTTGTTCCATGAGATGCCACCGTCAGTGCTTTTGAGGGCAACCCCGCCGGTTCCTGCTGCATATCCTGTGTTTGAAGAAGGGAAAGAGACAGAATACAGGTTACTGGTGGCGCCGTTGAGCAGGGATGTCCAGTTCTGCCCGGCATCAACGGTTTTAAACATCGTGTTTCCAACAACATACCCGGTGTTTTGCTCAGGGAATTCAACAGAGGAGAGGCCATTCATGCTGCCGGCCGACAGGTCGGTCCAGGTGATTCCTCCGTCGCTGGTTTTCAGCAGGTATTCACCGCCGGCAGCAAAACCGGTCTGAATGTCGGTAAAGTCTAACGAATGGAGATAAAATGCCAATGTGATCCCGCTGTTGAGAGGGTTCCAGGTGGCGCCTGCATCGGTGGTCTTCAGGATGACGTTGTTTCCTGCGATGTAGCCTGTGCTGCTGACGGGGAAACAGACAGAACTCAGGTTATGCGTCACTCCGCTCGATGATGGATTCCAGGTTACGCCTGCATCGGTTGTCTTAATGATCAGGCCCGCCGTTCCCACGGCATAACCGGTAACGGGATCGCTGAAAAAAAGGTCCTGGATTGGTTTGGTTGTTCCGGTGTTCAGCGTTGCCCAAACGAGCCCTGCATCGGTGGTCTTCAGGATGGTTCCATTATTGCCCGCGACGTAGCCCGTGCTTGCACTGGTAAAGAACACCGCATGGAGATCCTCTGCCGTTCCACAATTAACAGTCGACCATGTGAGTCCGCCATCGAGGGTTTTAAGCATCATCCCATGCATGCCGACTACATAGCCCGTATTGAAATTGGTGAAAAACACCGCTTTCAGTGTTTCATTGGTTACACTTGGTAAAATGGTCCAGGAGGCGCCACCATCCAGGGTTTTGAGGATGGTGCCGAAATCACCGGCGGCATAGCCGGTTGAAGCGTCGGTAAAATAAGTGTCGTAGATAAAGTTGCCCTGTGGCAGCGGGTTTTGCCAGGTCCATTGGGAATAGGTGGTCGATGAAATCAACAGGAAAACGATGACTTTGCAGATGTGCTTCATGACAGATTTTATTTGCAATGCTAAGGTAAAGTAATTCTCGCCATTCTTATTTTCATCTCAAGACAATTTTTTGATATTCGAAGCCCTGTCTCGTCTGGACTTTCAGCAGGTACAACCCCTTGGCCACCAAGCCCAGGTCCAGGTTGGCCGTGTTGCTGAGAAATGCTTTATGGAATAGCTGTCGTCCCTGGAGATCAAAGATGCTGATATCCATCCTGTCGGTCTGGCCCCTTTTGATCTCGACAGTGACCTTGCCATCCGAAGGATTGGGATATACGGTAACCCTGGTTCCAGTCAGTACGGACTTCTCGTCCACGGAGGTCGTCCCGTTTTTAATGTTAAGGATGGTGCCATTGTCGCCAGCCGCATATCCCGTTTTGGCATCGGGAAAGTATAAGGAATTCAGATAGTTGCAGGATGGTGTGGCTTGTTCTGTCCAGGTAACGCCTCCATCCCCGGTCTTGAAAATTTCACCACTGATGGTTGTGACGTAACCCGTGCTGTCATCGTTAAAAAAAACCGACGAGTACAGCCCCGTCAGGCCGGGCAGCAGGTTCCAGGTAAGTCCCGCATCCAGGGTTTTGATGATCCCGGCATTTCCCACGGCATAACCCGTGTGATGACCGGGGAAATGCACGGAAACCAATCCTCTTTCCAGGCCGATCGGGAAGGAGATCCAGGTAACACCCCCATCGGTGGTTCTCATGACGATGCCCTGGTTGGCCGAATTGCTGCCTGCAATATAACCCGTGTCGGCGCTGATGAAGAAGACGGATTCGAGGTATTTGCCGGGACCGATGAATTTCATCCAGTTCTCACCTCCATCCACGGTTTTTAAAATAATGCCCGGTTCGGCAGGTTGACTCAGATAGTACCCGGCGGCAAACCCTGTATCGGCGCCGGTGAAAAACAGGGAACTCAGGATGCCTGTCACGCCCGTTGACTTCATGGACCAGGACACTCCGGCATCCGAGGTCTTAAGAACATCCCCACCGGTCGTTGCCGCATAGCCGGTATTTTCATCGGTGAAGAAAACCGAGGTCAGGAATGCTGTTGTCCCGCTGACACATGAACTCCAGGTTTTACCGCCATCGATGGTCTTGACGATGCAACCCTCTTCCCCCACAGTATAGCCTGTTGTATCGCTGATAAAGTAAACGGATGTTAATTTCCTGGTTGTCCCGGCCGATAAAGCAGTCCAGGTCAATCCCTGGTCGATGGTCTTCAGGATGACTCCTTTGTCTCCCGCTGCATACCCGTCATAAGGGCCAGTAAACCAGATTGTCCTGAGGTTTTCTGTTGTTCCGGAAGCGATAACTGTCCAGGTCGAGCCTCCATCCCCGGTTTTCAGGGTAGTTCCATTTTCACCTACAATATAACCGGAGTTGGCGCTGGTAAAAAATATGGAACTTAGCAACTTCGTGGTGATCGCAGGGGAGGGTTTCCAGGTTATCCCGGCATTAATGGTTTTAAGGATAGTGCCGTACTGGCCGACCGCATACCCCGTTGTGTCATCGTTAAAGACAACGGAATTCAACCAGTGTTGCGTGCCGCTTTGCATCAGCGACCATGTAGTTCCGCCATCCACCGTTTTCAGGATGGTCCCGGAATATCCGGCTACATATCCTGTGTTCTTATTGGTGAAGAAGATGGAATGAAGGCTGTTGACATCAGGGACGGCCAGAAATTCCCAGGTTGAACCGCCATCCGTAGTTTTTAACAATGTTCCGCAGGCGCCGGAAACATACCCGGTACTTCCATCGGTAAAAAACACCGAATACAGATAGGCGCCTGTGCCGCTGAAAAGGAGCGTCCATGAACTGCCTGCATCGGTCGTCCTGATAATGGTTCCTTCGGCCCCTACGGCAAAGGCAGTGTTTGAGTTCGTGAAAAAGATAGAGGAAAGGTTGTTGGTGGTACCGCTGTTCAGCCTGATCCAGGAAACACCTGAGTCTTCGGTTTTCAGGATGGTGCCGCATTCACCGGCAAGATACCCGGTCCTTGCATCGGTGAAGCAGGCCGAGTACAGCGCATTGCTTTGCGGGTAAGGGTTTTGCCACGTCCACTGACCGAAAAAAAGTTCCGGGATCAGCAAAAAGATCGAAAGACAAAAGAGCGATCTCATCGGCAGGTTGGATTTAATTGGTTAAGGCTGGTCTTTGTCCGGACCTGAAATCATTTCAAAATAGCCCTGGAGTATGTTCCTGGTTGTGTATGATGCATGACGATCATCCGAAATATCCTGAATCACCTAGCTCATTGGTAGTAATCTTGCAACATGCTTTATCCCTTGCCGTTTACTTTCATGCTGACCTTACCTGATGACAATTATTTCCTCGCAGACCATTTTTCCACCAGAATCCCTGATCATCATAAGATAGTTTCCTGATAATAGGGAAGACACCGGAATTACCACAGGGTTGCCTTTAACATCACTGACCTCCAAAATGATTTTGCCGGTAATATCGAAAATCCGGATCCTCAGTGGGCCGGGGTCCTTGATGCTCCGGATCATCAATTCTGAGTGGGCCGGGTTGGGGTATACAGAAATTGTTTTCTCCAAGTCATTAAAAAGCGGAGACCATGAGAGGCTTACATCGCAATAGCACTCTTCGCAGTTCTGGTTGTTTAGGTACAAGGTATTGTTATGCTGCCGGAAACAGGCGAAATCGTACGAATCGCCGCACAGGGTCAGGTCGGAAAGGATCGGGTTGAACAGGGCGAACATTTTGATGCTGCCAATGCCTTCTACCCATGTGTCGTTCAGGAAGTTTCCCTCCAGGTGCCATTGTTTCCGGTACTCCCCGTTTTCGAGAAGAAGGCTGTCGATGCCGGTTACCCGGAGGTAGTGGGGGGTCTGAGGCCAGAAAGTGAACGTGTCGCCGCACAAAGCGCCGCCCCATTGATAAAATATGGTATCCCCCGCTTCTGCAGAAAAATCGTATAGGATGGATTCGCCCATATCAGGTTTCGTGAACCACACGCGCCTGTTTTCATCTTCGCGGATGGCCCCGAAATACTCTGCAGTCGGGCTGATCAGGGTGGTGTCGAACAGTGTGTAAACTTTAGTCCAGGTCAGTGCATTGATGACGGTATCGCCATAAACGCCGAACCTGAATTCACAACCGGCATTCGTGAAGACATTGTGCCCGGTTGAGTTCCAGATTGCCCCGGAGGTAGGGAACGGGTGGTAGTTCTGTCCCAGAGACATAACCGGGAGCAAACATGCAAGGATGACGCTCAGGAAATGTATTGGTTTCATGGTATGGATTGTTTGATAAATGGGACAGTCTCAGGTTTGAAATAGTTTCCGGCTGATCAATCCGATGTTTTCATACAATTCAGTCTGGAAGGAAAAGTAACAACAAAGATAGGTGTTTCTGATGAATTTTCTAAGGAAGGATTATAAATTTCAGGTTCGCAGAAGCCCCGCTTTTCAAAAAATATATGCCTGGTTTGAGGTGCCGGACGCTGAGGATTTCAGGGTTAGCCTTTAAAGATCCCACCATAACAATCTTTCCCGACGGGTCGGCGATGCTGTACCCGGAATCTTCCTTCAGACCAGACCATGTCAGGGTGATTTCTTCGGTGGCCGGGTTGGGATATATCTTCAGCCTGGATACCGGCACCGGTTCCATCCATCCCGTCGTTGTGCAATCGTGCACCTCGTCGAACAGGACCTGCAGTGAATCGATGGGTTCGATGCGGGCATTGGAACGGGTTTTCACCGAAACTTTAAGGGATGGAGCGCCGTATGGGTCGGTTGGTTGCGACACTTTGACAAACGCGAAGAGCGACGATGTCCCGTTGGATGTGCACCGGGTGTCGGCTCCTACCATTTTCGCTCCCTGCAGTGCAGCCATGAGCCTGCATGCAATGTCGCCTGAAGCGCCCCTGAAGCGTGATTCCATCGAATCAAGAACAAGCTGACCAAGCAGGATATTCCCCTGAATCGAGTACCAGATCCCGCCGATGCTGCCGGTCAGGTGATTTTTATAGTTGATGCAGTTGGCCCCGGTATACCCAGCGGCACTCACCGAATCTCCGTTAAACCCGACGATCCCGTACTGCCTGACAGTTGGGTTGCCGGTGGCGTCATGGCTGATGAGCCATTCAATAATCTGGGCAGGTGTGTTTCCAGCCCGCATTTGTGCCCTTGCATTGTTTTGATTAGCAGTAAGGTATGATGCCTGCGTGTTGATGGCCCCGGTGTCCGGAAGCAGGTCGCCCAGAAAGGTTGCATCGGAATACCCCGCCGAAAACAGATCGACGCATGAAGCCCCGGCACTGCCCACTTCGCGGGTCGAAGAATCGGCAGCCACGATCGAGAAGGTGTCTTGCCCATGCGCAGATTCGTAAGCGACAAAAGTAAACAGGTAAACGGGGAAACAAGTGAGCAGGGAGACGGGAAAACGGGTGAGCAGGTTAACGGGTAAACGTGCAAAAAGGTTAGCCGGGAAGAATGAGAAACAACTGAAAATTGAAAATTGAAAATGGAAAACGAATTTATTTGTTTGCATAACATGATCTCCTATAATCTACGGTCAATTGCAACCTGGTCATTGCCTGATGTCTGATTTTGAACCGGAGCGAAGCAGAGCTCGGCGGAGCCAATTTTGAAATTTGAATTTTGAAATTTGAATTTTGAATTTGAGTTTTAACTCCGGTTCATCACACCTTCCTTTTTTTTGTAAAGCTATTCACCTTGTTATCCTTCCTGAGTTCATACCGCATCCTTGTCTCTTCCTCATCATTCTTATCCGAAATAAATATAGTCGTTCTTCCATCGTCCATGATTACCGGGAACTTTCCCGATGTTGATCCCGCTGATAATTTTGATTCCGGGACCTTCAGCCGTTGGTTTTCCTGGTACATTCTAAACTCCATCGTGTTTTTTTTCATCACTCCTGGTTTAATTACGGAATTCGTTTTCCGTAATTTCTGCACAAGGTACGGATAATTATCCTGTAATAAAAATTAATTGGCCACTTCACTATCGGATAAAGAAAAATTCCAGGATGATGATGACGCATATGAGGTAAAAATATCCTTATTTTGTGCGATTCAACATGACTTATACTATGAATCGTCCGCTGATCTCCATTACCTTCCTGGTGAGTCTCTTCCTTATGGGTTGTTCCACCAGCGAAAAGCAGATCGTAAACCTGAAAATGCTGGAGGGAGGGAAGACCTTCGCCTGTCCCACCGGGACCATTGCCGACCAGATGACGCTGAAGAAGTACCCCGACGCGAACATCGAGTATTACAATACGGTGCTCGATTGCGCCGTTGCCGTGCAGGAGGGCAAAGCCGACGCCGCGGTGTACGACCTGCCCGTGCTGAAGAATATCGCGGCCAAGAACGAAGGACTGACGGTGCTCAGGGAGGTGATGTACGATGACCAGTATGGTTTTGCCGTGCAGATGGGGAATACGGAACTTAAGCAGGTCATTGACGACCTTCTCGATACCCTCAAAGCCAATGGTACTTATGATGATATGATGAGGCGTTGGTTCCCTGAGAAGGGAGCCCCGGCGCCGATGCCGGAATTCACCTTTGACAATTCGACGGAGGTGTTTCGTTTCGGAACGGCAGCGGTGACCGAGCCTATGGCATTTTACGACGCCGATAAACGGATCGCAGGGTTCGACATCGAGTTTGCATCGTATATCGCTAAAAAACTGAAAAAACGCCTCGAGATCGTCGATATGGACTTCGGCGCCATGATCCCGGCCCTTGCCTCGGGCAAGGTGGACATGATCGGGGCAGGTTTGTCGATCACCGAAGAACGGGCCAAAAAGATTCTCTATTCAAAATGCTATTACCTGAGCGGGATTGCAGTGGCGGTAAAATCGCTGGAACAGGCGCGGGCAGTGGAGCACCCATCGATCAGGCTCACGAAGCTGGAGGACATTGGCAGCGCCAGGATCGGCGTGCTGATGGGAAGCATTCATGACGCCTATGCGATCAGGACCTATCCGAAAGCAGAAATAATGCAGTACCAAAGTCTATCGGATATGATACTTGCCGTGATCAACGACAAGACGGATGTTGCCTTTATGGATCAAAGCGGAATCAGAGATATTTTCAAAAAAAACAAGGAGTTAGGTCTTCTGGCGGCCGATATTTTCACCGTGCCGATCGCAGCCGGGTTCAACAAAGAGAGCAAGGAGCTACGTGAACAGTTCAACATTTTTCTCAAGAAGATCAAGGCCGACGGGGTTTACCAGGAGATGTACGACCGGTGGATGGTCAAGGGATTGGAGGAGATGCCTGAAATCCCCAATCCGGGTAAAAAAGGGACCCTGAATTTCGGCGTGGTGAACGACCTTGGCTTGCCATCGAGCGTGATCAAGGAGGGAAGGCTGATCGGTTTCGACATCGAGGTTGCCCAGCGTTTTGCCGCTTACATGGAGAAGGAGTTCGTGCCTGTTGAGTTGCAGTTCGGTTCTCTCATCGCCTCCATCTCCACAAAAAAGATCGATATCATCACCGCTTCGATGATGATCACGGAGGAGCGAAAAAAGTCGATCGACTTCTCTGACCCTTACAATGAGTCGGGGGTGAGTGTTTTTTCGCTGAGATCGAAGCTGGTCCATCCCATCCCGGTGGAGGGAATCCCGGAATCGGGGGAACCCATGATGACCGATGTTTCAACAAAAAGCTTCATTGATAAGATCTCGGAAAGTTTTTACAACAACATCATCCATGAAAAGCGGTACCTCCACATCATCGACGGGCTGGTGGTTACCATTGTGATTTCGATCCTGGCCGCCATTCTTGGAACCCTGATCGGAGCAGGGATCTGCTTCATGCGTATGTCGAAACGAAGGTCGCTGTCGCAACCTGCCCGGTGGTATATTTCGCTGCTTCGCGGAACACCGGTGCTGGTGCTGCTGATGATCGTCTACTACGTGGTCTTCGCCTCTGTCAACATCAACCCGGTTATTGTTGCCATCATTGCTTTCGGGATGAATTTCGGAGCCTATGTTTCAGAAATGTTCCGCACCTCGATCGAGGGCATCGACAAGGGTCAGCGCGAGGCGGCCATTGCCGGTGGTTTCCGGAAATTCCAGGCCTTCCGGTATATCATCCTTCCTCAGGCGCTTCGCGGGATCCTGCCGGTTTATAAGGGTGAATTCATCTCGCTGATCAAGATGACTTCCATTGTCGGATATATCGCGGTGCAGGATCTTACCAAAGCAAGCGACATCATCCGTAGCCGCACCTTCGATGCATTCTTTCCACTCATCTTCGTCGCCTTGATCTATCTGCTGCTGGCCTGGTCGCTGACCTGGCTGCTCGACCTGGTGGAGATCAATGTCGATCCCAAACGGAAACGCAATAAAAATTCAAAGGAGGTCCGGTCATGATCAGGGTGAACAAATTATCGAAGCATTTTGGCAGTCTGGTGGTACTGAAGGACATCAGCACCATTATAAACAGGGGTGAGATCATTTCGGTGATCGGTCCGTCGGGAACTGGCAAGAGTACCTTCCTGCGGTGTCTGAACCTACTGGAAACCCCGACTGGCGGGGAGATCTTCATCGACGGCATTCCGCTGCTCGACAGGCTTACCGACGTGTCGAAACTCCGGCAGCGCATGGGGATGGTTTTTCAGAATTTCAACCTTTACAACCATCTTACCGCGCTTGAGAATCTTACCCTGGGGCCGGTCAAACTACTGGGAAAGACGCAGTTCGAGGCGGAGGAGAAGGCGTATGAGCTACTCAAGCTGGTAGGGCTGGCTGAGAAAGCGAACAGTTTCCCCGACGAGCTGTCGGGTGGCCAGAAGCAGCGGGTGGCCATCGCCCGCTGTATGGCCATGGAGCCGGAGATCCTGCTGTTTGATGAACCCACTTCTGCGCTCGACCCGACGATGGTCAGCGAAGTGCTGGCGGTGATCCGGAAACTTTCGCGCGAAGGGATGACCATGCTTATCGTGACGCACGAGATGGAGTTTGCACGCAATACCTCCACCCGAGTGTTTTACATGGACGAAGGGGTGATCTACGAAGAGGGAACCCCGCAGCAGATCTTCGACAATCCGCAGAAGGAGAAGACAAGGGCCTTCATCAATCGCATCCGCAGCCTCAATTTCGAGATCCGGAGCAGGGACTTCGACCTCTATGCCATGCAGGGGGAGATGGAGAGTTTCTGTGAGAAGCACATGCTGTCGAAACGGGTAACGGGTTACGTGGTGCACGTGGCGGAGGAAGTTTTGGGGTTGCAGAACGATTTCTCGCACATCACTTTGAATCTGACCTATTCCGAAAAAGATGGCGCCGTCGAAATGGTGTGCACCTCCGCCGGTCCACCGTTCAACCCGCTAACTGAGGAGGTGACCGACGACAACCTGGGCATGATGATCATCAAAGGCCGGTGCAGTAGTGTGGATTATGCGTATGAGGAGGGAAGGAATTTGTTGTTTCTGAGGTTGAAGGGGGAGTAGGGAAGGGTGGAGTTCAAAGTTCAAAATTCAAAATTCAAAATTCAAAATTCAAAGTCAAAAGTTAAAGTCAAAAGTCAAAATCAAAAGTCAAAGTCAAAATTCAAAATTCAAAGTTAACATTCAAATGTCACCATTGGTGCTGTTGGGCTGCGTTTCGCTCAGGCTCAGATGTCGAAATTTGTCAACGGTTTTCGCTTCGATGTTTGTACGCCTTTTCAGAATTCCGGCGGGGATCATTCCGACTGGCAGCGGAAGCAATACCGGTTCCAACAAATATGTGTCGATCGGAGAGGTAAGGATTGACCGTATTGACACCCCGACGGGGTCCCCCCACCCCGACGGGGTCCCCTCACCCCGACGGGGTCCCCCCACCCCGACGGGGTCCCCCCACCCCGACGGGGTCCCTCCACCCCGACGGGGTATCGACAGAAGAATCATGGATCGTTGCAGTGCCGCAAGATGCTTTCTATCTTTCCTGTTTACCTTATTTGTCGCAAGCGGATTTGGTGAGGGCACCCGGCAACTGATGCCCGATTCCACCATCTCGGCTGCGGGTCTCTATTTCATCAACAGCAATGGTGCCAGCTATCCGAACTTCGGCATCGCCGGTTGCGATCCCAATTACAGGATCAATATACATATCAAAAACCCGGGGGAGGTCATCCTGATCGGGATGAACTGCGACCGGGCCAATCTCCATTTCAACCTTCGGAATGCGGCCGGGACCATCGTTAAAACCGGGTTATGCCCGTATCAACCGTCTCAGCAGGGCTACATAAGGTATTACCGGCAGGCTGTAACCGGTCCTTTTCCCGCCATTGGCGGTTACAACCCGATTACCCATCCCATCACATCGGTGGCCGACACCGGACTCTATTTTTTTGAACTCGCCGACCTGCCCTATAATTATACCACGATCTTTGATTACTGGGATTTACAGGTCGTTTCAGGAGCACATGCGCCGGCAATCCCGACCGACACCATCAATGGAAGGGTGTGGTCAAAATCATGGCAATTTTACGCCGACCTGGGGAATGTCGTTTTTCAGCCTTTCAACGGGCGGGTGTTTGTTTATTCCGATGATGGTATCGTGACACGCCTGGCTTTCAGCGATGCACATGTTGGTGCCATGACCCTGTTCTGTAACCCATACGGATGCCTGAATACCGGGAATTTCCTCAGCGACCGCCAGTCACAGAATTTCAACACCTATGCGGTATTTCCTGCGATTGCCCAGTACCGCGTATTTCTGAACGACCCCGATTCAACCCTCTACCCTGGTGGCCATTACGGTGAGATCACCGGCCAGCCCTTTATGCTGCCCGACAGCAGTTACCCTCCGTGCAGCGGCCATCAGTTGATCGTGGTCAACGTTGATAAGCCAGGCAGGATCGAGATCACCATCAACTTCCCTTATGGAGGAACATCGGCCATGGTGGCCCTATACAGTCCGGTAACGCCGGGGAGCAACGCGGTTCCCTGGAATGGGCTTGACGGGATGGGCAATCCTGTTCCCGACGGAACCGTGATATCGGTGGCGGTAAAATATCTGAACGGGCTCACGAACCTTCCGATCTGGGACCAGGAACGCAATCCACAAGGCTACCAGATTTCCCTGATCCGGCCGGTGCATCCTTCGAACCCATCGCCGATGACCTACTGGGACGATTCGCCGCTGACCGTTGGTTTCATGTGCTCAAATCCGCCCCAGAACTTCAATCTGGACGGGTGTTCGCCGGGCTCCATCCCCGGTTACCCGGGTTGCCATCCATGGGGGCCCGCCGGTCCCGATTGCCACGACAAAATGATCAATACCTGGTGGTTCGGAAGTACAAGTACCGCGACCTTCGATACGGTTTTCCTGAGCGCACCTGCCCCGCCGGCAGGCCACGACAACAGCCGCTGCGGACCGGGGACCGTCATCATCTCGGCTTCGGTGCCACCGCAACAAACCGTCGACTGGTTCGCCACTTCCACGGGGGGGACTCCATTGCTAACAGGTGATACGGTATTCACCACACCGGTAATTACCACTACCACGACCTATTATGCCGAATCGAGGAACCTGGCGACGGGATGCCCGGGAACTGCGAGAACACCTGTAACGGCCACGATCATACCGGTCCCGGCCCCGCTGCTCACCGGTCCCGGCTCAGCCTGCGCAGGAACGACAGGACACGTCTATTCAACGGAACCGGGAAAGACCAACTACACCTGGAAGGTCTCGCCGGGAGGGACCATCGTGAGCGGCCAATGGACACGGATGATCACGGTGACATGGAACACGCCCGGCGACCAGACAGTTTCGGTGAATTACACCGATCCGAACCGCTGTGCAGCGCCGGAACCGACCGTTATGCCTGTGGAAGTGAACCCTTTGCCGGCGCCTTCGCTGAGTGGTCCGGACACCGCGTGTGTTGCTGCTCCCGGAAATGTGTATGCCACCGATCCCGGCATGCTGGAATATTCCTGGAGTTTATCACCCGGGGGAGTGATCACCGGCGGGGCCGGAACGAATGCCATCACCGTGACCTGGATGGAAGGAGGATTGCAGACGGTCGGGGTGAACTGCATTTCGAAGGAAGGTTGTCCGTCCCCTTCACCGGCTATCCTTGAGGTCAGTGTTACCCCGCTGCCCGGACCGGCCGGTCCCGTTGCGGGGCCAACCCCCGTGTGTTCCGGCAGCGAAGATTTGGTTTACACGGTTGTGGAGGTAACAGGCGCCACAGGCTATGAATGGATCCTTACGCCAGGGCTCAGCATTGTGGCAGGTGCGGGCACTCCGTCGGTGACCATCGCCGTGGCCTCCGGCACCCCGTCGGGGTCCATCGTGGTGAAGGGCGTCAACGGGTGCGGTGGGGGTATACCATCGGACCCTTTCAACCTCGAAATATCTTCCAAAGCCCTTGTCATTGCCGGGGATTCTTTGCTGACCTGCGGTATGACCCCGGTCACCCCGTCGGGGTCCCAGGGGCAGGGGTATCTTTCGCTAACCTGGACCACATCAGGTTCCGGAATTTTTGATGATCCGCATCTTCTTTACCCGACCTATACGCCCGATTCGTCAGATGTTCAAGCCGGCAAGGTTGTCCTGACATTGACTGCCACCTCCGCCCTTCCATGCCCGGCCGAGTCATCCGCCGTCGTACTGAACATTGTCAAACCTCCGGTGGCCGATGCCGGGACCGACCGGCGTACCTGTGAAGGCCGGCAGGTAGCCCTGCAGGGTACTGCTTTCAACTATGCATATGTTGAATGGCAAACGTCAGGCGACGGACATTTCAGCGATCCCGGAATCATGAACCCGGAGTATATACCGGGACCGGGAGACATTGTGAACGGGAAAGCGATCCTTATGCTGGAGGCCTCTTCAGCAGCTCCCTGCGCAGCGGATGTCGATTCCATCACCCTCACGATCGATCCGGCGCCCCTGGCGTTTGCCGGCGAGAACGGGGCTGTATGCATGGGGAATCCGTTTATCCTCACCGGAAGTATGGCCAGAAACTACAGCCTTATTGAATGGACCCACACCGGAAAGGGAAACCTGGAGGGGGCCCATACCCTGAACCCGGTGTATTACCCGGCCGGGGAGGAAACGGGTGTCATCTCACTCCGGTTGAGAGCGACGGGGACCCAATCCTGCTTCGATGCTGTTGCCGGCGATACCGTCCTCCTGACCATCTATGACCCTCCGGTTGCGGATGCAGGCCCTGACCAGCTGGTCGTTTCCGGTTCATCGGCTCTGCTGCAAGGGAACGCTGCAGGGGGATCCGGTCAGTTTACCTGGCATTGGGAGCCTGTCGCGCTGGTCGTTGACCCGGAGACCAGGGAAACCATGACGCTGTCACTGTTTACCGATACAACCTTCCTTCTGACTGCAACGGACAGGGTTTCGGGCTGTGTTGCCGGCGACCAGGTGCGCCTCGTCATTGGTCAGGAGCCCGTTCCCGGGGATAACTGCATCGTAATACACGATGTGATCACCCCCAACGGCGATGGACTGAACGACACGTGGATCATCGACTGCATCGACCAATTTCCGCTGAACCAGGTGCTGATCTTTGACCGCTGGGGCGACTGCGTCCGCCAATTTGACAATTACAACAATTCCAGTGTTTCATGGGATGGGACGAACTCCCGCGGAGAGGATCTGCCCGACGGAACCTATTATTACATACTGACCATCAGCAACGGCGCCAGATACAACGGGTGGATACTGGTGAGGGGGAATTGACAATGGACAATGGACAATGGAAAATTGAAAACGGAAAACGGAAAACAGAAAACTCCCTATTCGCTATTCGCTAATCACTAATCGCTTATTTTGAACTTTGACATTTGAACTTTGAATTTTGAATTTATTTCGACATAGCGAATGTAAATGCTTCAGATACAATCATCTGAAGTTGCTGGTCTTCTTTGCCCTACTCCTCCTTGCGGGGAATCTCCGGGCCCAGCAGGATCCGCTTTTCACGCAGTATATCTACAACAAACTGGCTTTCAATGCGGGTTATGCCGGTAGTGGCGAAAGGTTTGCCGTTGATCTGCTCAGCCGTTTCCAGTGGACCGGCATCAAAGGGGCGCCCCGGACGATTTCATTCACAGCCCACACCCCGTTGCGGAACCGGCACATAGGCCTTGGGCTTTACAGTTATCTTGATGAATTGGGCCCCACGGTTGATTATGGGGCAATGGCCGCATTTTCTTACCGGCTGCTGTTTCCGCGGTCGACGATCGGGTTTGGGGTGATGGCCGGGTTCAAGTACATGGATATCAACTGGGGGATGCTGAATCCAAAGGATCCGGGCGATCTGTTGCTGACTAACCAGGTTACCAACCGGGCGGTTCCCGATATCGATTTCGGGATCTATTATTACCGCGAGTGGTTCTATGCCGGACTATCGGCGAAGCATCTGCTGCAGAACCAGATCGTTGTATCGAGCACGGCCCCGGATGATAAGACCAGCTTTACAAAACTTTTACGAAATTTCTATGCAATGGCCGGCGGAGCAGTCCCGTTGTCGGAAAACCTGGTCCTGATGCCATCGTTGCTGGTCAAGTATGTACAGAATGCCCCGTTGCAGGCCGATTTCACGGCGTGCCTGTCCATCCGGCAGTTACTGGTCATCGGTGCTTCCTACCGTACGGGAAATGCGTTAGGATTGATTGCCCAGGTGACCATCGGGAAAGGATTATCATTCGGGTATTCTTACGACATCTGGTTCAACTCCCTGAGATCCTACAATTCGGGGTCGCACGAGATCAGGATCGGCTATGAGTTCGGTCTCTACGGAAAGGAGCGGATGCTGTCGCCCAGGTTCTTCTGAGTTATCACCGTACCATTCAATCAGATCGTACCTCCCTGTCCAGAATCAGGACTTCCGTTCCATGGTCGTCAGGCTGAAACTGGCCACCGTAGTAAGGGTTTTCGGGCTGGTGCATTACCTTTCTGACAAACGGATGGTTAAAATTCTCGTAACCGTTTTCGTAACCACTTACAACAACAGGCATTTCAACAGGGTATTCCTGCAATATTTTTATGAGTTCGCCAACTGTAAAGTTGTACACTTTTTCATCCATTTTTGTATCCCTGGACAAGTGTTTTGACAATAATGTTTTAAATAAGAATCCTCATTTGCCCTTCGGCATCAATAACCACTTCTGACCAGTTTCTGACCTCCGAGGATGCGGTTGCCCGATCGGATCGTCAGCCAATAGATCCCGGGAGGAAACTGACTGAGATTGTCAAATTCTACGGATGATCCGGTGAATTGTTTCTCAAGGATCTTTCCGGCACGGACATCCATTAATTCGAGGATAAACGGTGTTTTCAGTTTCTGAGCAGTTATTTCCGGGAGTACAATCCTGCATCGATCATTCACCGGGTTGGGCGTGATCATGATGGGGATCATTCCGGTCCTTTCGCCGGTTCCTTCGACGAGGTTCCCGCCTAAAATGTCGTCGATCATCCAGCCTTCCCTGCCTGAGTGGATCCCGTCGCTCTGGAAGTCGAACCGGTAATAGACCGTATCGGTTATCCAGGGCATGACCGGGGCCGGATAGTCCAGGTAAAACCGGTACCAGCCGTTTGAGCGACCGGTAAAAGGATTCAGCGAATCCTGGTTTGTGAATAGTGTCGTATAGGGGTAGTCTGCCAGCTTTACGTTCCAGGAGAGCAGATACGCCTGGGAAAGTTCAAGAAATGTCTGCCAGGTCGATCCCTTGTCAAATGAGATCGAGATCATCCCCTCGTCCATCAGGCTATCTGAATCAACCTTGTAGGTGAAGATGATCACCTGGCCAAGGCTCTCTTCAAAGGAAGGAATACGGAGCAGGAACCTTGAAAGGTTGTTGGCCGGATATGGATTGATTGTATCGGTCACCAGGGCATGGGGAGATGAAAAAGAGGCGCTGAAAAAGGTCTTCATCGGCGTCCCGGCTTGCCATGTATTACCGGCAATGTTCTGATCGATGTTGACCAGCTCCAGATTCTGGCCGTCATCGAAATTGATGAACCAATACCAGGTTGACTGGCTGAAACAAATGCTGCTGCAAATACAGGCAAACAAGGCAATGATACATCTCATGGCAGGGGAAGCGCGACTTTCTGTGAAATGGCGTGATACATACCGGCGAAGGCCAGTGAGATCCAGATGGCTGCAGGGAAAATCCCGACAATCAGGCAGATGAGTCCGCATAGGATCAGTAAAAAGCTGAGGATACCCATTCCGAAAATGGTCCAGCTGTAACCGGCGGTCATCTGCCAGCTGGTCCTTACTGCGTCGACTGCCTCCATTTTCTTTTCCATCACAAGGTAGGAAACCATGGAGAGTTTGCAGGCGAATATGATCCCGGGAACGATGAGCAACACGATGCCGATACCGATGATCGCGCCCACCAGGATGCTTGCAAGGATGATCTGGAGGGTCTGGCGATAGGCGTCAAAGATCTCCTGAACCTTGAATGGCTCGCCGCGCACGGCTTTAAGACACAGAAGGTTGGCGCCGTAACTCAGGGGGGCCATGATAATGAGACCGTAGGCGACGTTGAATATGCTGAAGAGGATATGTCCGAAGGATTCCTGATCGGCAAAGGCATTCACCAGTCCCATCGGCAGGCTGAACAGGATCTGGATGAACACGAGGAGTATCAGTTCGGGAAAGAATTTTTTCAGGGTTTCCCAGCCATGACCGAATGTGTCGGAGATGGCGGCATTGATGATGACCGGCTGAGCCGAGTTGTTTGTTTGATTCTCTTCCATGGGGTGATGTATTTAGGCGAAGCGAATATATGCAATTAATTCAAAGTTCAAAATTCAAAGTTCAAAATTCAAATTAGCGAATAGGGATTAGCAAATAGGGAATAGGGAGTTTTCCGTTTTCAATTTTCCGTTTTCCATTTTCAATTGTCCTTTGTTTTATTTCAGCCACTTTTTGATAAAGCTGGTGATTTCGTTCATCGCTTCGGTGGCTTCACGGAACATCGGGGCCATCAGCGGGTAGCAATGGAACATCCCGGCTCCGGCCCGGAAAGTCACGTCGACGCCTGCCAGGCGGGCTTTTTCCGCGAAGAGTTCGCCGTCGTCGTAAAGTTCGTCGTCGGTGCCTGCATTGATGAAGATGGGCGGGAGGCCTTGCAGATCTCCGAAAACGGGTGAAATCAGCGGGTGGTTGGGGGCGGAGGCGCCACGGTAATGTTTGCTGAAGACATGCCAGGAGTTTAGCGGTGCCAGTGAGACTTTGTTTTTGGTCTGATAGGAGGGTCCGGAGCAGGTCAGGTCGGCCCAGGGTGAGATCGCTACGGCGGCCACCGGAAGGGGAATTTTCCGCTCTTTCAGCGCAAGCAGCAATACCAGCGTAAGCCCGCCCCCGGCCGATTCGCCGGCCACCAGGATGTTCGCAGGATTAAAACCCTTGTCCAGCAGCCAGGAATAGACAGTAACCGAATCGTCGACGGCCGCAGGGAAGGGATGTTCGGGCGCCAGCCGATATTCGTATACTAGACAGGTGTAGCCCGTGGTTTTCGCGAATTTCGATACAAATCCCCGGTGATCGCTGCAGGAACCTGAAACATATCCTCCGCCATGAACGTAGAGGATCAGTTTTTCAGGATCGGCACCGGAAGGAACCAGCCACTCGGCGTTGATCCCCGGCTTGCCGGCCGCGGTCGGGACCAGTGGAGTCTCTTTCGGTTCAACAGGGTACAATTCCCGCTTACTGGCGTTCAATCCCGATTCTCCTGAGGTCAATCCTCCTTCACTACCGGGCAATTCCTGTCCCCCGGTAGTCAATCCCTCATCACCGGCGGGAAAACCAAGTTCATCAGCGGACAATGCTCCTTCATCAGTGGTAAATCCCCCTTCATCAGTGGTCAATCCCTGTTCATCAGCGGGCAATGCTCCTCTGCCAGGCGGGAATGCGCTTTCTCCAGCCGGAAATGCTCCACCGCCATGGGACAATCCCCCATCAACAGAGTAAAATCCATCGTCATCAGCGTGAAAGGGCCCTTTTTTGGGCAGGACCTCTGCTATGTAATCCACATTGCTGGCAGCGAATTTTTCACTGTAATCCCAGCAGGGAATGATTTCAGGAACAACCCTGATCCCCTCGGGAATCTTGGCATAGCGGGCGGCCCCGCGTTCGCACTGTTCACGGAAAGCGGCAATCGAGGTATTCTCGTCGTAGGTCTCTTTCTTTTTCTTCCCCGCCAGGAGATGACGGTTTCGCATAAGGAAGATGATGAGTCGGGCGCGGAGTGAAAGCATATTGGTAATTCAAAATTCAAAGTTCAAATGTCAAAATTCAAATTAGCGAATAGGGATTAGCGATTAGCGATTAGGGAGTTTTTCGTTTTCCGTTTTCCATTTTCCATTTTCCATTTTCAACTGACCATTATCCATTGTCAATTGTTAATTGTCAATTGTCCATTGCCTACATCCACTTCCGCTTCCTGAACCAGATCCAGATGGCCAGGGTGATCGCGCCCATCAGGGCCATCACGGCGGGGTATCCCCAGGTCCACTCGAGTTCGGGCATCACTTCGAAATTCATCCAATAAACGCCGACAATGAAAGTCACGGGCATGAAAAAGACGGAAAACAGCGTCAGCACCTGGATGACCTGGTTGGTCTTCTGGGCCGACAGCGAGAGGTAGATGTTCATCAGGTTGGTAACATCCTCGTAAGCCTGCTCGTAGAGCATGATAAGCTTTACATGAAGATCCCTGACATCCTGCAGGGCGACCGACCGGCCTCCCGATGCTTTCACCGTGTTGATCACCTCGCCGGTGAGCATCAGCAGCCGGCGGCATACCGAAGCGCGCTGCTTGATGTAATGCAGGTCCTCCATCATATCCCTGGTGAGGGAGTTCCGGAAAACCTTCGTTTCGTAATCATCCACCTCGTTTGAGAGATCGATGGCCGGCTGATCGTATGAATGGAGAACATGCCAGAGGATGTGTGTGACCAGTTCGCGCGTCGACATGCACTTTCCGGGATCCGCACAAACATGGCTGATGGTCTCGAGGAAGGGATGCGGCAGCCGGTGTACCGTGATGATAAAGGTTTCGTTATAAAAGATGGCTAATTTTGTGCTGATCTGCTGGATCGTATGCAAGCCATCTGCACGGTTTCCCAGGAGGATCCGGGTGATGATAAACCTGATTTCACCGGTAAGGTCTTCCGATTTGGGAAGATGGTCGGGCTCGAGGCAATCGCGCAGGTTGTAATGGTGAAACCCGAACTCATCGCTCACGGAGCGCAATTCCGCCTCAGTCGGGGCCGTGATGTCGGTCCAGGTGAAGGCGCCGGAAGTAACTTTATACGTGGTGACTGGCATGGCGGGATGCAAAATTAAATTCAAAATTCAAAGTTCAAGTGTTAAAATTCAAAATCAAAAAGTAAAATTCAAAATCAAAAGGCAAAGTGAAGAGTCAAAAGGCAAAAAGAAAATTTATATTACACTTAAGATTAACATGGAACTTTGACATTTGAACTTTGAATTTTGAATTTCACTCCTTTCTGTACGTCTTAAACCTCAGGAAAAACACCAGGCTTCCCCCGGCCATCGACCCCAGGATCAACCCGGAGAGGAGCATGGCCGTGGAAAGGCCATAATGGTCGGTAAGCCATCCGAATAACGGCCCCAGCAGCGCAAAGAGGCCGCGGATGATGAAATTGCGCACCGAAAGCACCGTAGCTCGCGTTTCGGAAGGGGCGATGATGTTGATATAGTTGCGCAGGGTGGGGGTGGCGAGGCCCCGGGCAAGGTAGAAGAGAAGCAACAGTAGCAGCCCTGCCAGGCTGCCGGTGAATGCGAGCAGGAGCCAGGCTGCAAAAAGGGTTCCTGTAAAAAGCATGACCGTTCGCGGCACTCCCGCCTTGCCTTCGATCTTCCAGGCATACATGGCGGTCAGGCCTACGCTGAGGTTCAGTGCCGCCCACACCACGCCGAAAAGTGAGACCGGCAGCCCTGCGCCCTTCAGCCAGGGCTGGGCAAACCAGGCCATCGTAAGGGTCGAAACACCGGTAACGGCCGAAAACAGGGTGTTCCAGGTAAGCTTGCGGTCGCCCCCCATCACCTTGCCAATCACCCTGACCACATCGCGGATGTGCGGTTTTCGGATATGACCGTGCACCGGCGGCTCGATGAGCATCAGTGCGGCAGGGATGGCAATGAAGGCTACGCCTGTCTGGAAAAAATAGGGAGTACGGAGCGACAGGGTGGCTATCAATCCGCCGGCGATTCCGGCGAATGCCTCGGCAAAGTTTCCGATCGAGGTGATGCGGCCTTCATACCGCGTGTATTTGTCTGCCTTGTCGGAGGCCATCAGCGAATCGTACAGCATCGCCGAATCGGCTCCCGACACGAGACTCATCCCGACTCCCAGGATGGTCTCCGCCACCACGAACTCCCAGAAACCGGAGGAGAGGCTGTAGGTCAGGAACCCCCCGAATCCAAGCAGCGAACCCAGGAGGATGCTGGTGCGGCGCCCTGCATAATCGGCAAAGTAGCCGGTAGGTATCTCCAGGAACATCAGGGTGACCGAGTAGACCGCCTGCAGGGTGAAGATGTCCTGCATCGTCATACCGTTCGACTGGTAGAACAGCACGATGATAGGCATCACGAGGTTCATCCACTTGGCCACCTTGACGAGGTACAGGCAGGTAAGGTTGCGGCGAAGCGGAAATCTGGCGAGGGGAGGCTTCATGTGAATATTCAAATTCAAATGTCAAAATTCAAATGTCAAAATTCAAAAGACAAAATTCAAAAGACAAAATTGACTAAGCCGAGCACCGCTTCGCTATGGTTCAAATATCAAATGTTTGATGTCGAATTTCGAAAAAAGAGTTATGTGTGATTGGTTGCGAAGTGGTGCTTTCTCCAACTCACGAATATAATACAACTGCAAATTCTGGCAATCGTTGAAATTGGCAATTGAAATTTCGTCAATCGTCAATCCTGGCAATCGTAAATCCCTTCAGTCCTGCACGCACCGGATTCCATGACCGCAGGGTTTTTCGAATTGGAACTGGTAGAAATCTGCGCTCTGGTAGTTCAGGTTACGGTAATAGGCGTCCTCCAATCCGGTCTGCGTGGCTGTCCAGAACTGGCAACTGGTGAAGATGGCGTGAAACGCGTTGTCGACCCACCGGTATCCATTCGGGAGCGCTGTAAATCCTGACGAATTCGTGGCGCCGGTGTTGGGCGACGCCCAATGGACGTATCCTGCCTCTTTCATCTTTCCTCCGATTCCACTTCCCCCGATCGAACCGCTCAGTGTGTTGAACTCGGGATCTTTCGGCACATGCCAGCCCGGGGGACAAATCCCCTGGATGTTCCCGGTGGGAATCGGATTCCAGGAGGTTGTGTTGCTCGCCCCGTTGATGTATTGTACAGCTTCACCCCACTGGTACATGCCTCCGTAAACATCGCAGTTCGCATCGAGATTGTCGTAGCAGTATTTCTCCACGATTCCGTTGTTTGTTTGTTCATTGACTCCCGGAATCTTTGTTCCGTAGTTGAGATTCTCAGCCATCCAGCACTGACTCCCGATCATGATGGCGGTGTAGGACTGGCCGTCCCTGGGGTCGGTGAACACACCGCAATCCTTGGTGTGAATGATGATCTCGTTGCCATACCCGGTACCGACAGCATTGGTGGCATATGCCCTGACGAAATAGACCATGTTCAAGGCCAGCCCGGTCATCGAACTGGTATAGGTGCCTATGCCTGATCCGTTCAGGGTGATGCTGTTGGCGGTGGTGGGATTCGGATTGACACTCCAGCACACTCCGCGCATGGTCACAGCCGATCCGCCATCGCCGGTAATGGTCCCACCAGAAGTTGCGGTGTAAAAAGAGATGTTGGTTGCTGCCGCCGTTGAAAGGATGATGACCCCGTTTTGCGTTGTGAAGGTCAGTTCGTTTCCATACCAGGTGCCGATGGCGTTGGTGGCATAAGCCCTTAGGTAGTAAATTGTCGAAGGACTGAGGCCGGTCAGATTACTGCTGAAAGTCCCAGTGCCACTGCCGTTGGTGGTCTTGAAATCGCTGATGGTGGGATTGGGAGATGTGCTCCAGCATACTCCTTTTGCGGTGATTGTTGAACCTCCGTCGCCGGTGATCGTTCCTCCGGAGGTGGCTGTCTGGGCCATTACCGCCGTTGCAGCGGTGGTGGTAAGGCTTGCCACGCCGCTTTGGGTGGTGAAAACGAGTTCATTCCCGTACCAAGTCCCCACCCCGTTGGTGGCATAGGCCTTCACGTAGTAAATGGTCGAGGGATTGAGGCCTGTCAGGCTGCTGATGAAAGACCCTGTACCGCTACCGTTGGTCGTCTTGAAATCATTGACAGTGGGGCCGCTGGAGGTGCTCCAGCAAACTCCCCTGGCCGTGATGGTCGATCCTCCGTCACCGGTGATTGTTCCTCCCGACGAAGCGGTCTGTGCCATGACGGAAGTGACGGCGGTGGTCGTCACCGTGGCGACACCGCTTTGGGTGATGAAGGTCAGTTCGTTGCCGTAGTAAGTGCCCGTTGCATTGGTGGCGTATGCCCTCACGTAGTACTGGGTCGAAGCAGTCAGGGCCGTAAGGTTGCTGCTGAACGAACCGGTCCCGCTGCCGTTGGTGGTCTTGAAATCGCTGATGGTGGGCCCGGGCGAGGTATCCCAGCATACCCCTCTCGCAGTAACCGGCGCCCCTCCGTCGCTGCTGATGTAGCCTCCGCTCATGACGCTTTGGGCCAGGATGGAGGTCACGTTGTTGGTGGTGATGGTGACAGACCCCGACAGGGTGGTAAATGTGATCTCGTTGCCATAGGCGGTTCCCTGGGCATTGGTGGCAAACGCCCTGGCGTAATATAGTGTGGATTGGGTCAGCAAACTGAGGGTGACGCTGAAACTACCGGGTCCGTTCCCCGAGGAGGCTTTGCTGCTGGCCAGCGTCGGTCCGGGTGAGGTTCCCCAGCAAACTCCCCGGTCAGTGACGGGAGAGCCGCCGTCACTGCAAATGAAACCACCTGACAATGCAGAAAGGGCCAGGATAGAAGTGGCAGGATTGGTGATGATCAAGGGCAACTGCACACCACCCCACACCGGGATCCCGTTGTTCAGGGTAAGCACCTGGCCGTTGATGCCTACCGGTACGATGACCCAACTCGTGCCGTTCCAGTAAAGCATATCTCCCGGGTTAGTCCCGTCGGGAATGATGACCGGCACCCACCTGGCGCCCTTCCAGCAGTAATAACCGGGTGCGACGTTGTTGGGCGGCGTGCCTGCCATGGCGGTGTTGTAGACGAAGAGTCCGTTGGCGGGAGATGTTACGGGGGCGGCAACATCGGCGGATGTCAGGGCAATCCGTGGAGGGAGAAATCCTTTGTCGGCTGAAGATAGGTCGAAAATGGCAGATGGATCGGCTGCTGCTGCCCCAACGGATACTTGTCCCGATGGGTAGGAGATCCCTGATACATTGGTGATCCATTGGCTGGTTACCTTGCTGTTGAAAGAGACCCAGTCGGAGGAGGTCAGGTATCCGTCGGTAAGTGCACTGGCAGCAGGAATGGTTGCGGTAAGCGTGTTATTCTGGAATGCCAGGATGACGGGTGACGTACCGTTGACCGAAACAATGCGGCTCCCATAGGCCGTGTTCCAGTTTGCAAGGTCAGTGGCTGAAATCCCTGAGGCGGGATGCGCCAGAAACACCGGGTCGGTCTCCGTGATGGTGTTTTCGTTGAACTTTTTCCAGCTTGCTCCGTCAAACCAGTACAACGCATTCACGGAGATGTTGTAGACGATGAGCCCGTTGGGAGGGGTGACGATCGAATTCATTTGTTCAGTGGACAGCCTGGGGGGCAGGAATCCTTTTGTCGTCGACTTAACATCGAGCATGGCGGCAGGATCGGGTTCTGTCTGGTCTGTGTTGATGCCCACCTGGGCATGGGTCAGATTCATCCATAAAAATGAGGATAAAAGGACGACAAGGGTTCTGCACATTTTCGTTAACCCCGACCGTGAAAAGCAACATGTGAGAACGAGGTTGTTTCTGCTCATTTTCGTTGATCCTGCTGGTGAGATGCTAAATCTTAGAAGGCAATGGTCCTTGCTCATATTGGTTGACCCAACCGGTGAAAGCATCCGGTAAGCAAAAATATGAAAACCGGTGCGTGATGGCCGGAAATTTTTTAAATTTTCCGATTGAAAGGTGTTCTTTTACTTCATTGAATCCGGTAAAATGCGCTTTCAGGCGGGAAAGATCAGTCTTTCACGCATCGTACTGAAAACGCATTTCCTTTGCTTCCGGAGTACCGGGAATTCGATGGATTGAAACTGTTGACGCCCCTTGCAACGTGATGTCCGTCAGATGTCAGGGTACTGGTCCAGAACATGGCGGCAGTGAGAGAACCTGATGTAAATGGCCATGTGTTATTAAGGTAGATCATCCCGTTCATCAGGGCATGGAAACCTTGTGACAGAAATGGATCCTTGAGATAGTGTCCGGCAATTCCCAAAGGAGGATTGACGCCGGTGCCCAGGGCGGCCAGCAGCAACTCCCATTCGGCTTCCGATGGCACGTGCCACTCCGGCGGACAAATGCCCTGGTGGCCGGTAGTTGCCCCGTAGCGCATCACCTCATCCCACTGGTAAAGGCCTCCGAACAGGGAACATCCGGTATCCGTTGGTTGGCAATACTTCTCCGTAATGCAATTGTCGGAGGATGGTTGATTAATAAGGATGACATTCCCGGCATTCAGGTTTTCAGTCATCCAGCATTGGTTACCTATCATCGCTGTCTTGTATTGATTTCCATCCCGTTGATCTGTGAGGAGTCCTCCACAGATAAAGGGATTGTTTTTTATGGTGATGATTACGGGAGGAGGACTATCCGTGCATCCGTATACATTCGTGTAGGTGTAAGTGACCGGGTAGAGGCCGGGTGTGGCACCGTAGGGATTAAATTCAAACAATCCTGTTGAGGGATTCTGGCTGACCCTGTCGCCGGAGAAGACACCCTGACCGGCTTTGTAAGGGGCCGCGCCTTGCAGGATGAATTTCCGGGCGTTGGGGGTAGTAATGAGATCGAAGCAAGGAGTGAAGACAGGGTTCGGGCTTGGATAAACGGTGACCGGGATGGAGGAGGATTCACTGCAACCGGAGATATTGTTTGTTCCGGTGACCGATACGATGGCCGTGCCGTACGAAAGCCACCCAACCATTACACTGCTGGTTCCCTGACCTGAGCTGACAGCTCCTGACGCGGCGGGGCTGACACTCCAGGTAAAAGAGCATCCCGGATCGATCGGAACCTGGTAGCCGGTGGTCATTGCAACGCAGCTGGGGCCTGCTGCAGGGGTGATGGTGGTTACCGGCAGTGGGTTGACCTGCAGGTCGGCGCGGGCCGGCGATGGCAGGGTGCAGCCGACGGTGTTGGTGAAGTTTGCGGTTACCCACCGGGGCCCGGTCGTGTTCCACAACACCGTGATCTGGTTGGTGTTTGTCGAAGAGGTGATGACCCCCCCGGCGCTGACGGTCCACTGATAATTGTTCATGCCCGCCTGCACGGTGTAGGTCGCCGGTGAATTCAGGCAAATCTGGTCGCCCGGGGTTTGAACGATTAGCGGTGTTGTCGCCTCATTGACGGTAACATCCAGGCCGGCCGGGGTTGGCGCAGTGCAGCCTGTTCCCAGCGAATAATTCACTGATACATGCCGGGTGCCGGTGGCGGTCCAGCCGATCGTGACGGTTGGGTCGGTTGATGTGCCACCGCTAAGGACAGAGCCTCCGGGCGGGATCGTCCACAAATAATTCTGCATCCCGGCTTCGGTCTGATAGGTCGCGGGAATACCGGTGCACATCGGGCTGGGTCCTGCGATTGTTGGCGCCGGAAGCAGATTCACCACCACCGCCTTTTCGGCCGGAACCAGCGGACTGCATCCGCTTGGCCCTGCATAAATGACGGTCATGGTGTGGGTCCCCGGGGTATTCCAGGTCACGCTGATGGATTCGGGTGTGGAGCCGGTAACCACCGTTCCCCCAGGCACATCCCAGGTGTAGTTCGACATCCCGGGCTCGGAACTGTAAATATTTCCGGGGACGTTGAGACACGTGGCGCCCGGACCTGTGATGGAAGGGACCGGCTGGGTGACCACACTCACAGGGAACACGACCGGCGTTGCAGCAGTGCAGGTGGTAGCCGGATTGGTGTATGAAACGCTGACTTCCTGGGTCCCCGCACTGGTCCAGGTTACTGTAGCCGTATAATCCCCTGAACCACCGCCGGCCGTAATGATTCCGCCGGTCACCAGCCAGGTGTAGCTGGTCATGCCGGGCTGGGTCATGTACAGATTACCCGCCGATCCAAGGCAGGCCTGGGATACCCCCGAAACAAACGATGGTTCGGGCAGGGGAACGACATTCACATTGTACACGGCAGGTGCTGCCGAGGTGCACTGAGTTGCAGGATTGGTGTAGCCGACCGCCACCGATTGCAACCCGGTTGTGTTCCAGGTAACGGCTACGAACGCATCGGTCGGGCCGCCGCCTGCAGTGATGACTCCTTCTGTAACGTTCCAGACGTAATTGATCATCCCTGGCTGTGTCGGGTAGACTGACCCTGCTGTGTTAAAGCAGATTGTCGTGGGCCCTCCAAGGATGGAAGGAACCGGCAAAGGCTTCACCGTTACCGGGAATATAGCCGGACTGGCTGCCGTGCAATTGGTTGCAGGATTGGTATAATTCACGCTCACCGATTGCATCCCGGCGGTATTCCAGGTGATGGTAACAAAATTGTTGTTCAAACCACCGCCGGCTGTAATGGTTCCTCCGGTCACCGACCAGATGTAGCTGGCCATCCCGGTCTGTGTCGTGTAGGTGTTGCCAGCGCTTCCTGCACACGCTGAACTGTTACCGCTGACAATGGTGGGGGCAGGCAGTGGTTTCACGGTTACATTCAGGATGGTCGGGGCCGGAGCGGTGCACGTAGAGGAGGGGTAAGTGTAATTGATGCTTATCGACTGGTTTCCGACTGTGTTCCAGGTCACTGTCGCCGTGTTGCTGGTGGATGTTCCGCCGGCTGTGATGGCCCCCCCGGTCACCGACCATACATAATTTGACATGCCGGGTTCGGTGGTGTAGACATTGCCCGGAATCCCCTTGCACACCGAGGTGGACCCCGATAAAAAGGTGGGGGAGGGCAGGCTGTTGACAGTAACATTGAGCACGGTCGGGTTTACGGCGGTGCAGTTGGTACCGGGATTGGTGTAACTGACCGAGACAGTTTTCGCGCCTGTCGTATTCCATGTCACCGTTACCGAATTGCTCGTGGAGGTACCGCCTGCGGTTATTGTTCCACCCGGCGATACCGCCCAAACGTAGTTTGTTTTCCCGGGATCGGTCGTATAAACCACTCCGGTGGTCCCCACGCAAACCAGGGTGTTTCCGTTGAGGGTAGGCACCGGCTTGGCATTGACGGTAACCGGGTACACTGTTGGGCTTGCCGAAGAACACGGTGGGGTTCCGGCCTGGTATCCGACCGAAACAGATTGGGCGCCGGTCCCATTCCAGGTTACCGTTACCGAGTTGCTGGTGGATGTACCCCCTGCGGTGATAACGCCGCCGGATGAAACGGTCCATTGATAGTTGGTTTTGCCCGCCTCCGTGGTATAAACCGAGCCCGTCTGACCGACGCAAACGGAATTGGGGCCGATAAGGGTCGGGTTCGGCGTTGGTAGGATGGTGATGGGAAGCGAAGATGTGGGGCCGGGAGTGGTACAGTTGGCATTGGTGCCGTAAACCTGCAGGGTTCCGGATACCGCCGTTGGCCCGAAACTCACGGAGACCGTGTTGCTTCCCGGGGTCGCCTGGCTGATGGTCACCCCTGCGGGGGGAACGTAACTCCAGTGATAGACGGTGGTGTTGATCTCCGGCGTAACGGAAAAAACGACATTGGCGGTGTTCGGGCAAAAGCTCTGGGGTGGCGACTGGTTGAAAGTCAGGGTCTGGGACCCAAGGTGCGTGACGATGGTTGCCGGGGCGGTGACTGTCGAAACGTTGTACCACCAGGTGTTCATGGTGTTCTGATCTCCGAAGCCGCCGCCGCTGCCACTACTGGCCCATGGGTGACAACCGGGCGGGCTGAGGCACCCCGGCGGATTGATCAGGCTCGTTCCCGAGGGAATGTTGGTATCGTCCCAGTAAACTGCCGGAGTTGTTCCGGAAGGGCTGACCAGGGCAATGGTAAATCCGTAATCGTTTCCTTCAACATCATACAGCGGCAGGTTGGTCAACCCGTTGATGTATTCCACAGTGAACTGGATGGTGGTGTTATTGGGCACGGGGAGCCCGGTTGGGGTGGTGCCGTCAAGCCCGTCCCACTCGAAAATGTTGTTGCCGACCACCACGGCCTGCGCCAGGGTCCGGTCGACATAGGGCGCAGGGAAATCCAGGAAGAGTTCCGCATTTCCGGCTTTGTCGACATTTACATGAAACTGGATGTGACCGTTCGAACAGTTCTGCACTCCATACGGCATCGGGGGAATGATCTGCCCCAGCGTGGTGGCAGGGGGAAAAACGGCAGGGTCAGGCTGGTTCAGGAAGATCTTGTACTGTGGAAATAGTGCCTGTTGATGATAGCGTGACTTTCGGTTGGTGAGCCAGGTGGCCGGACTGCTTCCGCACCCGGTCTGGTTGCAGTACTGGATCCAGTGTCCTCCCTGCATGCCTGAGAACTGGGCTGAAGTGACAATGCCATCATCTGAAAAAATGTAGGTTTTACCATAAAAGGATGAGTTTTCCTCAAACTGCCAGGTCTTCGAATAAAGCCTTCCCGGTTTGGCCGTGTGCGTCACCGTGTTCCCTACCGTGATGTCGATCATGGTCAGGTTGAAGGTGCCGGTGTAGATGTTATTGTTGTCGTTGCGGCGGACCGTAAATTCAATGTAGTAGGTTCCGGGTGATGGCGGGGTGAATACGATGGCATCGTAACCTGTGGTGATGGGCGGTGACGGGAGCTGGTTAGGCCCGTTGAGTGCCTGGTTGAAGGTGGAGATGTAGCCGGTTCCCGCCGTCGGCAGGTTCTGTTCTGCCTGGACAATGGCCCCGGCCAGGTTTTTGATCCGGTAAACGATACGACGGGCCGGGTTGGCGGGACTGTTGATGCCCCCTCCCCTGAATCCCATGTAAACCACTTCGCTGGTATTCATGGTCACGAAATAGAGTCGATCAGCATCGGACGCGCTCTGGGTGGCATCGTAGGAGGCGAAATTCGACCGGATCCCGGCACCCGAGCTGCAATGGTTCACAAAATCGTTGCACATGTATAGCTCTGTGCTGTGAATGAAATTGGTGTTGAGTTCTTTGGTGCCTTCGGCCTGTATGAAGGCACTGCCGGTGAGCAAGATGAAAAGCAGTAATGACCGGTTAAGGATCCGGAGAACCCTTAGGCACTCATTACCCGCTCCGGAAAAAATGGCCATTCAGAAAACCAGGATTAAGAAACGGTTGCAAAGATACCAGGAAAATAACCTCTTATTCCCGCCAGGCCGGAATAAAGGTAAAAGTGTATGTAAGACACTTACACGATCCTTTGGTTGCCTGGTATCGATGGCTTATGACCGGGTTCTGCTGAGGTAGCATAACAGGGTCCCTCCATGGTGGAAAGGTGACGCACACAGTGCTTTATGTCCGGCGGCGACTGAAAGCTGTATTGAAGTTGGGACCGGTCAGCGCCTGATGAACTTTCTTACGACGCTAAGCTCCCGGGCCGATATCCTGGCAACATAGGAGCCGGGCGCAAGATGCCCGATATCCAGGCGATGAACCAACCCTGTGAACCGCTCTGCGATGAGTTCACGTCCCGTGAGATCCAAGATGACGACCTCCTTTTCTCCGGGTATCTCAGATTCAATATTCAGCCTGTCGCCGGCGGGGTTCGGGTACAATGAAAGATCCCGGGAACCTTCACGATCGCTCACACCGGTGGGATAGCTGAAGCAATCGCTCTGGCTGCCGCCCGAAACGGTTATGGACCCGGGAGGATTGGGCTGACTCACTTCGAATGTCAAGGTTCCGACATAGCATGTGTCGTAATATGGAGGCCCGAAGCCCGGGTAGTCCGTATGATACACTTTGACAATATGAGTGCCGGCAGGCACTGATTCAAGGGTGACCGACAAATTGAAATTGCAGATGCACATGGCCGCAAATCCGATGTCGAACTGCATCCAGTGCAGGGTATCATTCACGGGGTAGACCTGCATGGTGTACATGGCTCCGCAGTTGCGCGACACCGAATCATTCCGCAGTATCACCGAATCGCCGTAAATTTCTGATTTTAAAAACCCTTTGAAGTACCAGTCGCATTGCCCCAGGGCAACTATTGGCATTATTAGGAATGCAATAAGGATGGTTTTCATGGTTGCCGGGATAAATGGTCGATGATGTTATTCACTTCAGTCGGAAAGAAAACCGCGTCAAACCGTCATGCCGGCCGGCCCGGATTATATCGTTCCTGCAAATATACGTAGTTTCACCGGGAATTGCTATGTGACCTATAAATTTTCAGGGCATCCTTGAATCCGGCAATCCCGGGACTATCGTGCCATGAGGATCTCCAGCGCCGCGGGAAACCGCTTCGCCCAGGCGGCTTCAAAATGGGTGGCCGCAGGGTCGGGAATGAACACGTAATCCTTTCCTTCCCGGTATCCCTTCTCCCTCAAGGCACCCAGCATTTCATCCACCCCGGGCTGCAGGATGGCATCCAGTTCTATGCCGCCGTTATCGATGTAAAAAAACACCTTCTTCCGCTTTTTCGATTTCAGGACCACGTTGGCGTAATTCCATGTCGTGGAGTTCCCTTCGGGCGAAACAAAGGCGGGCGACATGCAAATGGCTTTGGAAAAGATGGTGGGATGTTCCCAGACCAGCATGAACGAGATGATCCCTCCGGCCGAAGAACCGCCGGTAAAGGTGTATTCCCGGCCGGGTTTGGTCCGGTAGGCAGAATCGATAAATGGTTTCAGTTTGTCAACAATGAAATTCATGTACGCAGTGCTTTTCTCACCGGGCAGGTACTCCTTCATCCGGTCGGGAGTGTTGTAAATACCCACGATGATCACGGGGCCGATGACTCCGGCCCTGATCAGGCTGTCGGCTGTTTCATCGATGCGCCAATCGACGCCGAAGGAACTGGTGGAGGGGTCGAAGATGTTCTGTCCGTCGTGCATGTACAACACGGGGTAGCGTTTACTGTTATTTTCCTGGTAGCACGGCGGAAGCCACACGATCACGTCGCGGTCAGGAATTCCGGCTGCGCGCATGGACCGATGCGTAATGACCGTTCCGGTTATACGGTGCTCCGTTTTGCGCGGCACCCCGCTGGTCCACTGGCCCACCGCATGGCCGATGACGGTATCGCGGGTAACCACTGCCCTGAAATTCGACAGCGGCAACCCCTGTTCATTCGCCGCTTCATGCCGCCAGTCGCCCAGGGTGAACTTGTACTCCAGGTTTGCCGGCGCCGAAATCAGGATTTCCTTCTCCCAGTTCTTTCCATCTTTCCTGTCCATCCTGACCTTTCCCGGATCCCAGCTTCCGAGCAGATCGTGGCTGCCGGTGATATAAACCCTGCCCGTACTATCCGGCAGATGGGCAATCAATGTAAAGAGGACCCGGATCGTTGTCGCGGTATCCCGCTGTTGTTGAGCCACGACCGGTACTGGCAGCAGTAAGGTCAGGGCGATCGAAAGAACTTTCAGCTTTGATAACATAAGTGCAGGTGCTGTTTATTGGTTCTTTCCCAAAGCTAAGAATTTCTTGCGAGATTTGGAGTGATACCAGGTCTTTTTCATCATCTGGCCTGTTTGGGAAGATGTTATTCTCGCAGTAAAGCAGGCAGGCATCACTGCGGTGAGAAGAGGGCGCATTTCCCGGTATCCCACTGGGTGATCATTAGAGTTCAAACCCGAAACGGACGATCCCGGCCAGGCAGTTTTTTACCTGCGAGGCGCGTGCAGCAGGACCGGCGGGGTTGATGATATACTGGAAATCAGGCTGCAGGTAGAGGTGCGGGGTGAACTGGTAACGGAAGGTGAACTCCAGGGTGGTTTCATGGCCGACCTTGCCCGACAGCATCGCTATGGCCACGGCCAGGCCGAAGTGGTCCTTTCCATTACGATCGAGCATGCCGGCCAGGTTGACGCCGGCGCCGAGGTAGTTCCGGTTGGCGCTCCCGGGGCTGGGACTGTACCCTGCCTGAACGAAAATGCCGCCGCTACGGTTGCCTTGCTCCCAGAAGGGCTGGTCGGCATTACCGTAAACACCGGCAATCGTGTGATCGAGCGAATCGGGAAAATCAGCATTCAGCATCCTTTCAAACTTGTGATGATGGATGTATGCCCCGGCTGTGTAATGACCCGTCATTTTGAAGATTTTCGGCCGGAAATGGCATTCTGTGATCATCAGGATCCCGTCGCCTTCGTTGAACTGCCAGCGGAGGTTCACCGGATTGTAATCGAAGTTGGTCGGACTTCCGTCGTAAACCGCCATCAGCCATTGGATATTTTCCCGAATTTTCCATTTGAATGTGATTCCCGGCGAGGTGAGCGGAAAGACCGGCGCGGGGATGTTTGCTGAGATCACCGGGATCACCCCGAATGAACTGTTCAGGAAAAGCCCTCCGTATTCCGATGCGGCGAATTCACTGTTCAGGTCCTGGAGCCCGATGGTGATCTCCGTCCTGCCGATGCGTTGCCTGATAAATAATTCCTGGAAAAAGGTGTGATTGCCTGCTTCAATGTTCGAGGCTACCTGCAGGTCGCCCAGCAATTCGGCCGACGGTGCGGCCCCGTGGGTATTGGCCATCGACACTTTGATTTGCGTTCCTTTCCACCAACCGGCTTTTTCACTGTCAAACAACAGCCCCCCGCTGACCATCCCCAGGTAGCAAGCGCCGCTTCTTAGTCCGCCGTAAAGGTTGGTCATGATCTCCCCTTTGTACCCGACTTCGATTACCAGCGGACGGTTTCCGGAGATTGTGTCTGGTGTTTCACCTGCTTTCAGAGTGCCGGCAAATGCCATGAGAGTCACGAAAAGGTTGATTGCACGTATCATGTTTCTGGAATTCAGACCGCGCAAAGGTATCTTTACCCATTGCAATATGAAATCCCAAGAACCTGCGATTTTTCCCCCCTGCGATCATCACAATCAGGGAGTCTGACACAGGAAACCAGGAACCGGGCTACTCCGGCGTGGTCTTCTGCTGTACCCCTTCGTTGATGTTAAGGCGCCAGACGATTCGGGCGGGATGATCTTCTGAAGGAGAGTCCTTTGATGCTGTCATCATGGAAGTCTGCTTACTTCGTCAGTAATGAAGCGACTCGAGCGGAATGATCTTCTGCACGACCGCAAATATGGTAAGGCCGGATACCGATCTGATGCCGGTTTTCTGCGAGATGTTTTTGCGGTGCGTAATGACGGTGTGCGGACTGATGTTCAGTAGTTCGGCGATCTCCTTGATGGCTTTGCCGGCAGCCAGCAGTTTCAACACCTCGGTCTCGCGGTCGCTGAGAATTTCTGCCGGCGAAGGCGCATGGGCGGGTTTCGACGCTGAGAGGATATTTTCTATGGTAAGCCCGATCTGTCGCGGGGTGTCATTGATGGATAAGGAATCATCGAGCAGCGAAAGCAGTGCCCCGTCGTGCAGGGTGTGCAGAAGTCCAAGGAGAGGTACCCCGGGGAATCTTTTCCGGATACCCTGCAATTGACGTTCATTGTTCTGGATCAGCACCGGGCTGATAATCACCAGGTCGTGTTCACCGACAATCAGCACCTTTTCAGTTTCTTCAAGGGTAGCAGTTCTTGAAAACCTCACCCTGCCTATCTGTGAAGTAATCACTGTAATGATCCCCTCGGCCAGAATGACCGATGGTACGGCAATAACCATGTGATGTTCGCTGGTCATGTCTGGCCGTTTAATGATCCTTCCATTTGCAGGAGTAACGGAATCAGGACCAGGTCCTCGATCAGCGAATGCATCGTAAGGTCATATGAGAGTTCGGCAAGCATGAAAAGAAGTCTCCGCCTGATGGCCTGGTCGTTGCCGAACGGCAGGAAGCGCAACAGCAGGTTGTACAGGTCCGACAGCTTTTCGCGGATGTCATCGTGATGGTCGCGGTATTCGGTCGCGCAGAAAGCAGAAGGATCATCGGGTTTCAGCGGTTCCTTCTGCCCTTCGATCAAGCTGGCAGCATACGGAAAAACGATGTCGTTCTCATACCGTATGTGTGACTCAACTTCGTTAAAATAATCCCTGAAGAATTTTTCAACCAGTTGTACCTCACGCTGGTGATTGGTCGACTTCATGCGGATGATGGTATCGAGGATGGCGGGATAGATCTCGTCGAGGTAATACCGGTGACTGTTACGGAGATAATCGAGTATGGTGGGCAGCATCTTCAGCTGCAGTGCCGGCGGGGGTATCTCGTGCTGCCCGCCATAAATCCCGGCGCAAACCCGGAGTGCATCCTGATCGATTCCAAGGCTTTCACAGGCTTCGGCCACTGTAAGATCGTGCAGGGGCATCAGGATCCCGAAATGCTGCAGCATCAGGATCATGTAAGGACCCGATTGAGCGATATCAGCGAGCCTGGTATGTGCTGAAAGGTTTCCCATCGGACTGCAAATTTAGGGAATATGCTTCAAGAGCGCCATTTATTATTTCAGCTCCTGTTAATGGACAACAAGCTATGCAAGGAAGTGTCTGCTCAATTCATTCGTTTTCTCCGATCATTGGCGCATTCCGAACAGGAACTCCAGCAACTGATCGAGCCGCTCCCTCCAACTTGCCCACTCGTGTCCGTCGTTCACGATCAAAAAACGGTTTCGAATGCCGGCCTTATTGAGTTTTTCGTGAAACCGGATGCCAGACTGTAAAAATGTCTCTCCTGCGATTCCCCCATTGATGAGGTCAAACCTGCCGACATCGATATAAATGCCAGGATATTCTCTTCCGGCTTTCCCTTGTTTGCCAGTTTCAGGGGTGGGGCTGCCGGGCGCCTGCATTTGGTTGGATTTTTGATGGTCAGAAGATCTTTTCATGGTCTCCGGAAATTTCTCCAGGGCCTCGAAAACAGCTGTTGAAAGGGTAGGGGACTGGCCTGCCGCGAGAAGAAAAACGTCGGGACGGTTCAGCATCGTCATCAGTGCCAGGTGCCCCCCGCTGCTGATACCGGTGATGGCCCGTACCGCCGGATTCCGTGCGGTGCGAAAGGTGCGGTCGATGTAAGGAACCAGCTCATCGCACAAACCATCAATGAAGTCATGGGTCTTACTACCGATATTTTCAGATGTCCTGTCGACCGGGGGGATAAAGATGACGATCAGGGGTGGGATCTTCCGCGCTGTTATCATGGTATCCAGAACAGTTGGATAGTCCATGAAGCCGGCAGCTTCAATGCCATCGGTGACATAAAGGGATGGTACATCCTTCAGGTTTTCATACCCTGCCGGCAAATAGATCCTGAGCAGCCGCGAAGCAAATTTCCCACCGGGATTGGCAAAGGGCACCCATTGTGACTTCCCTTTGTTTTTCAATGATTTGGGATGCCGTATCGGATTCGGAATGAACCCGGGCATGGCCACCTGGGAGTGAGGTCCATAGCCGCTGGGTGTGACGACCGGATTCCGGGGGTCGGTCATGTCGATGCTGTCAACCCTGAGCTGGTAGTCGAGGCGAGCGTCCGGGGGGACTTTGTATGAGATATGGAAAAAGCGGTTTTCACCGCAGTTTACTGCATTCATCGTGTCTGCCGATGTCCACCCCGACTGCAGATCGCCGTTTACAAGAACCCGGGTAGCCTTACCAAACCAATAGAGACTGAAAATGCTGTCGGATTCTATCACTGGTGTGACCGGATGCAGTGAAAGGAAATGGCTGACTGTTGTTTCCCGGCTATCGACAGGCAAGGCGGCCAGGCTGTCGGCAAACGATGCAACCATGCCCTGTTCGATCCTGCCATAATCGCCGGGGGGGGGGCGGTTGGCTTCCTTATTACCGCTGTCACATCCCCATGATAACAGCAAAAGGAGGAAGATGGTACAGATATTTCCTTTATTCGTACATTTTGACATCTGGATATCGTTTGTATTATTGGCCAAAGATATGGATTAAGGTCCGTTGTTGCCTTCCCTGGCCTAATCACCTGATCACTTTCTGCATCCAAACCACGTCAAAGGTGGTCTGCTTTTTCATTCCGATCCCTTTGAGCCGGCCACATTCGGTAAATCCGTTTTTCCGGTGAAACGCAAGACTCTGATCGTTGAGGGAGGAGATACTGGCCAGGATGGAGCGGATCCCCATCAGCCTGGCCTCCCCTTCGAGCCTTTCCAGCGCCAGTTTTCCCAATCCCATGCCGGTATGATCCGGGTGGATGAAATAGGTTATCTCGGCGGTGGTACGGAAGGTTGAATGCGGGTTGTAGGCCCGGAGAAAGCAGAAACCGGCACATTTCCGCCCGGTTTTTATCACATAGGCGGGGTATCCTTTCGTCATCTCCAGTATCCGTTCGAAAAACGGCTCCGGCAGCAGGTTCTCGGGATAAGCAGCAAAACTGTGGGCAATATAGTAGTTGAAGATGTCCATCACATCCCGCAGGTGGGAATGGTCCATCGGTTCGAAAAAAAAATCATGGTCCATGCATGGTTTGCCGTTTCGATCGGTTGGTAGAACGTCAGTCAGAACCTCCCCGATGAAGCGGTCGATCGCGCGATCGGCCTCCTCCTGGTCGTGGTATTCCTCCACGCTGACCTCTCGACAGCCGGCTATCATGGCCGAAAGCCGCATGCCGTGACGGGGCCGGAACAGGCAAAGGACCTTCTTTTTCATCCCGACAGCCATGGCGATCTCATAGCCGACGCCCAGGCTGGGGTTGGTCACTTCTGCCACGACGGCATCCGACAGTCGCAGCCATTCAAGATCACGGTCGTGGATCTCCTGGTCGGTCATGGTTGATTCACCTTCCGGGCTCAGTCCCTGGTGCCCGATGTGCTCGGTGAGCACTGTGCCTTTGGTCTGCAAGTGGGCAATGGTGTGACGGTAAATTTCGGCATCCTGGCGACCGCCCCTGATGGATCCGGCAAAATAGATTTTCATGGTTTTTCCTTTCCTGCTATTTTTACTGTGTAAGAAGACCTCACTGCTTTTCCATCCTGTCTCCCCGGTTTCCAGGCCGGCATGGAGCGGAGCGCCCGGACGATCGCACTGTCGGTTTCGGGTTTGTCGCCCCTGATAACCCTGAAACCAGTCAGATAACCCTCATGTTCAACAACGAAATTGACAAATACATCGCGTAATGGCGCCAACCCTGCTCCGGTGATGTTTGTCTTTATCCACTCTTTCATCGCAAGGAGTCCGCCAGGAAATTCCGGCAACTCTTCCACCACCAGGAAGATGTCCGATTCTTTATCATCCGCGGGCAATCCCGGATCAGGAATCCATTCCTCCTGGTAAACGAGATCGATCCTGAGCCGCTGCTTCCCGATCAGGGTGGCAACATATCCCTCCGCCCAGGTCGCAGAACTGACCTCGAAGAAAGCCCGGAGATCATTCTTGACAACGAATTCGATCGTCGCTTCCTGCCCCGGGATGGTCTGCAAATGCCTGAAAAGGTAGTTGTCCCTCAGGGTATCATTTCGCAGCAGCCGGCGCATTCCGGTGATCTTAAAGGGCAGGGGAACCTCGGTCAACGGGGTGTTGCGGGTGAAGTAGCCATACTTCGCACTGAAGTTGCCGGTGATTTCCCTGTAACACGCTTCCGAAATGTTCTGTGAGTTGAATTTACTGATCGCCGAAGGATCCGCGAACAGGATGCTGCCGGCCCTCCCGCAGTCGGTTGCTTCACGGGCGCTCGCTGCGATGATCACCTTCAGCAGGGAATCTGCGTCATGGATCACAACGCGTGGTTCCTGCGACTGGCCCGGCAACGTTTGGAAAAAAAGGATCAGGAGAATGAGGATGGATATGCGGTTCATTTTTTTTCAGGGGTATATGCAAAAGTAATGAATATATTCGGAATCTTCAAGGACAAATCAGGGTAATCTTTGCCGGCGGTGTATTTTTTTTATATGTTCGATGCAATCAGATTTATCTGTTTATTTTCACAACTTAAAGCAAATTCGATATTTACCTCCCTTATTTTTCATCAATAATCGTTCAAACATGAAAATCCTGCTACCGCGCTTGTTCCGTAACCTGAAGGCCCTCAGAAACTTCCCGATTGGGACGAATGGTTCAACCCATGCCATGCTACCGGGCTTGTTCCGTAATCTGATAGCCTTCAAAGGTCAATCCACCTTTATCCGGTTAATCTGCCTGGCATTGTTCACCGCCCTGGCCATTTCGGGATCGGCCCAGACGGCGCCCCTCGTTCCGCATAAATACTACCTTTCAGCCGATGGAAACGACGCCAATCCCGGAACCTCAACCGCATTGCCCTGGAAAACCCTGGCCCGGCTGAACCTGGTCACCTATGTGCCGGGCGATTCCGTCTTTTTCCGCCGGGGCGACATCTTCAGGGGAGGCATCAATGTGCTGCAGGGCGGAACATCGGCTTCGCGCGTGGTCTTCACCGCATACGGAACGGGCGAAAAACCGGTCATCAGCGGTGCGGAGCCGGTTTCGGGGTGGTCGGTCGCCGGAGGAGGCAAGTATCTGGTTCCGTGCAGCCACCAGGCCGGGTCGTTTTTTGTCAACGGGGTGGAGAAGACCATCGCCCGGTATCCGAACGATCACCAGTATCTTAATCTTGATACTGCCAGCAATACATGGCTTCGCGACAGCGATCTTTCGGGCATTTCCGCAGACCTGATCAATGGTTCGCAGGTCTGCATCCACACCGCGCAATGGTGCTGGGAAAAATCACCGGTTGCCTCCTATTCATCCAACACCATCAACTATGTAAATTCCACGCAAATCCAGGCCATCACGGGTTACGGCTACTTTCTGTTCGACAACCTCAATCATCTGGATACCGTGAATGAATGGAAATACGATACGGTTGCGGATCAACTGTACTACATTCCGCCGTCGGGTGAAGATCCGCAGCTGCAGACCTGTGAAGTCTCGGTCAATTCAAGCCTGTACAGGAACGGGATGCTCATTGGCGCCAATGCTTCTTATATAACCGTCGACAATCTTGCTTTCGAAAAGCAGGCCAATGCTGGCATCGCCATCCTCGGCGCGAACAACCGTTATATTGCCATACAGCATTGCGGCTTTTCACGACAGTTCAATTACGGTGTTTCCGATAAGGGTAAATACAATGAGGTCAGCAACTGTTACCTGCGCGATCTTGGCGGAATTGCCATCCTGGTGAGCGGATCGGGCTCCAACAGCACCATCCATCATAATACCCTGCGGAACATAGGCCCCACGCGGAACGGCGGGATCGGGACCGAGATCAACAACACGGCCATCAAGTGCGCCTTTGTCGACAGTTGCTGGATCCACCACAACAACATTGACAGCGCCGGCTATTGCGGCATTTCGGCCGACGGCGGCTACCACCTGGTCGAACGAAACATCATCGGCAACGCCATGTTACTCAACAACGACGGGGGTGGCTTGAAAAGCTACGGCGCACTTTCACACCACATCACCTTTCGCAACAATTTTATCAGCGCCGGCGATGGCAATACCGAAGGAACGCGTCATGCCAATTTCATTACACCGGCTATTTATTTCGATTTTAACGTGAACAACTGCATAGTAAGCCAGAACACGGTTTATGACCGGTCGAAAAAGGGAATATTTCAGAACAGCGGCAATTACAATAACACGATCACTGAAAATGTGATCTTCGGATGCAATTACGGGATCGACCTGAATGCAAGCCCTGCACAGCCGACTCCCATTACCGGGATGGTCATCAAACATAACCTGTTCTTTACATTTGCCACCAATGGGATCATGCTGCGACAATACGCCCTCAGCCTTTCCAGCGCCAACAACCAGGGGACCATCGATTCCAACTACTATTTCCAGCCGTACAACCCTGGCAGTTATGTTGAACGGGTTATTTCCGGAACAACCAATCTTTTTTCTTTCCCGGCATGGCAGGCTGCTTCGGTTTATGACGACCACTCCGTGAGCAGTTTTGTAAGCTGGACCTGGCCGCAGAACGACGCCGTGCTCTTCATGAATCCGACCGACAACGATTCGACCGTAGATCTCGGGTTGCACCGCTATCTCGACCCCGACAGCAACATCGTCTGCGGCACCCTGGCCCTTGCGCCCTATACTTCGAAGGTCCTGATCCGCACCGGCGATACCTGTTACCAGTCGGTCCCGCTCAACCTGGCCGTGCAGGGCGAAACGCTGCACGACGGGGATACCGCCTGTTACAATGCCCTGCAGGTACTGACGGTGGCAGGCGGCGGAACTGTTTTTACCGTGGAAGAAGGGGCAACGGCCAACCTTGTCGCCGGAGAACGGATCTCGATCCTGCCGGGCACGCTGGTACAACCAGGTGGTCAATTGTCGGCACGGATCACCCTGACCAACGATTTTTGTCCCGGCTACCAGGCCATGCCCGAAATTGTCACGACCGGAGCGGCGAATCCGCTCGTAGCACCAGGCTCCCTTTTCAGGATCTGGCCCAACCCTTCGTCGGGGAGGTTTACCCTGGAATACGCAGGAGAAGGCACCGGAGGAGCGCGGGATATCGACGTTTACAGCATTGCCGGCCGAAAGGAGTGGGCGGGTAAGATGCCTGACCAAAAGCAGGCGGTGATCTCGCTGCCCTGGCTTAACCCGGGGCTCTATATCCTGGTAGTCAGAACCGGGCAGGCCGTGCAGTCGTTGAAGTTGGTGGTGGAGTGAAATTAAATTCAAAATTGGCTCCGCCGAGCTCCGCTTCGCTTCGGTTCAAAATCAGGCATTAGGCATTGGGCTTTAGGCATTAGGGATAAATCAATCAATCAATCAATCAATCAATCATTCATTCATTCATTCATTCATTCATTCATTCATTCATTCATTCATGCATTCACTCATTCACTCATTCACTCATTCACTCAATAATTTGCCCTTCACGGTTTTCGGAATATTTTCACGTGTTTTTAGTAGATTCTGTTATTTTTTGTGTTATATTTGAATACTTGTTAGTCAATCATTCGATTGATTTTTGTTCACACAAAAAAAAGCAAACATGTGTTGAGTTTGCAGGCCGTATCGAATTCCCGAACCCTGAAAATCATTATTGCTATGAAAAACATTGTGTTTTTTGTTATCGCCCATCTTTTGCTGGCACCTGTCGCCATGGCCCAGGTGGGGATCAATACCGAAGGAACGCCTCCCAATGCATCGGCCATGCTCGATGTAAAATCAACCTCAAAAGGAATGCTGGTGCCCCGCATGACAATGGCCCAGCGCGACGCGATCAGCAATCCTGCCAAGGGTTTGCTGATTTATTGCACCGACGACGATCAGTTTTATGCAAACAAAGGAACGTTCTGGGCTCCCGATTGGATGCTGATCAGCGGCCCGTGGAAAACAAACGGCAGTTCCGTTTACTATTCTGAAGGAGCGGTGGGCATCGGGACTGCCAATCCGAACGGCAGGCTGCACGTGCACGATGCTGGCGGTTCGAATACGCTGGTTATGATTACTCCGATGGCGATCAATGGCGGTGACAGCGCCACGTTACTTTTAGCCGAAGACCACGACGGTACTTTCGGAATGTACTGGATGTATGACGGAGCTGGCAATCAGATGGAACTGTGGAGCAAAGATGGCAGCACAAAGAACGGACCACACATGCTTGTCAACTGGCTGGATGGCAACGTTGCGATAGGCAGCGCGTTCGCACAGGGTTACAAATTGTCGGTGAACGGCAGTGCAAAATTTACCCAGGCAGGGATTAATTCCGATAACAGCGCGCCCAACACCTCGGCCATGCTCGATGTTAAGTCAATTTCCAAGGGCTTTCTGCCTCCCCGTATGACCAGAAGCCAGCGGGATGCGATCGCCACCCCGGCTGCCGGACTGATGATCTTCAATACCACAACCTTTCAGATTGAGATATACAATGGATTCTTTTGGGCAAACATGGATGGAACACCGGCCGATATCTGGCGATGTGGTCAGATGCTGAAAGATTACCGTGACCAAAGAATTTACCAAACCGTGCAGATCGGATCACAATGCTGGATGGCTCAGAACCTTAATGTCGGGACAAGGATCAACGGAGCGGCGAATCAGGCAGACAATGGCGTGCTGGAAAAATACTGTTACGACGACCTTGAATCGAATTGCGATGTCTACGGTGGTCTTTATCAGTGGGATGAGGCGATGCAATACGACAGTTTTCAGGGTGAGCAAGGGATCTGTCCTGACGGTTGGCATGTGCCGACCGATGAGGAATGGACGGTGCTTACGTCTCTCCTTGGATCAAATGCCGGAGGAAATATGAAGGAAACCGGGACTGTCCATTGGGCTTCACCCAATGTGGGCGCCACTAACGCCAGCGGCTTTACAGGTTTGCCCGGTGGCGACAGGACCAATGTTGGCTTTGGTGGGCTTACAGACTTAGCCAAATTCTGGTCGTCTACTCAATACGGGACGATTGGAATGGCTTACTTTAGGAACCTTATCTACGTAAGTGGTAGTGCACATCGGGATCTCGAAAATATACCAAATGGATTTTCCGTTCGCTGCCTGATGTATTGAAAGAGGTTTGGGCAGGATTTACGGGAATAAAGGATGGACACGATTTTTTTTCCTGTAAATCCTGTTCAGACTTTTATCAATTTCTGTATTACCTTTGCTCCATCAACCGGATTAATCAGTAAAAATTAATCCGTACGAACATGGAAACACTGAAAAAAAATCTGCTTCTGCTGCTGTTGCTTCTTCTCCCATCGCTGTTGCAGGCCATGGAGAAGGAGATCCCCTTTACTTTAGACGACCGCGACCGGATCATCCGGACGGAGCAGAAGGTGGAAGCGTTAGACAGCAAAATCGATACAAAAGTTGATGGACTCCGGGCTGAAATGAACGCCCGCTTCGACCAGTTGTTCGACTTCCTTTGGGCCATCATCAGCATCTTCACTGCCATGATGATCAGCGTGTTCGGCTTCGCTTTCTGGGATCGCAAACTTTCGATGGCGCCCGTTAAAAAAGATCAGGCCCGGATCATCGAATCACTCCGCCAGCTGGCCGAAACCCAGCCGAAACTCAGGGAGATCCTCAGGAATGCGGGACTGTTGTGAGGCAAAGTCAAATGTCTGAACAGGATTTACGGGATTTCAGGATGGGCAGGATTGGAAAAAGTCAGAACAGGATTTACGGGATTAAAGGATGGGCAGGATTGGAAAAAGTCAGAACAGGATTTACGGGATTAAAGGATGGGCAGGATTGGAAATGAAATAGACAACCTGACGCATAAAATTATAGGCTGTGCCATGCAGGTTCATTCAACCCTGGGCAACGGTTTTCAGGAGGTGATTTACCAAAGGGCTCTGGCTATTGAATTTAAATTTAATGACATTTCTTACGAACGGGAGAAAGAGATGCCGATTTTTTACAGGGATATCCAGATTGGAACACGACGGGTTGATTTTTTTGTTGAAGGACAGGTGATGGTAGAGTTAAAAGCAGTCGAAAAACTGGAGGGCGTTCATAAGGCACAGGCGATCAACTACCTGGAAGCCTATAACATGGGTGATGGGCTGTTGATAAACTTTGGGAATTTAAGTCTGGAATTCAAGCGGGTATACAACAAAAAACTGACAAACAGACCACCTGCATAGGTTTTATCCAATCTCTGATAATCCTGACCATTCTTTTATCCCGTAATCCTGACCATCCCGTAATCCTGTAATCGTGTTCAGACAATGTTCACCCGATGATCTTCCGGACCGTCCCGTTTCAGGTCTGCTCTTTCCATCGCATGGAGACCAACTCCAGCGTTTCCGGGCCGAAAAGACGATCGTGGTTTTGTTCCATGAACGTTGCCAGTCCTTCCATGATTATAGGTTCCGGGATAAAACAGGGATCAATGATGTCGATGCTTGTGATCTTCGGAAGTTTATAAATCTCATTGGATACCTCTTCCAGTTTTGATCCTGAAAAGTGAAACCTCCGGAGGTTGGTCAGTTCACCGATTTCGGGGCCGATGCGATCAATCTGGGTGTCGATGATGAACAACTCTTCAACCTCCTGGTTCTGCAGCACAGTTGAGGGAATCGCCATATGCTGCCGCCCCTCCAGGACGACCCTTCTTCCGGGACCGGATTCCAATGAAAAGGTCTCTTGAGGTTGAAAGACAGTGCGTATCTCCGGTTGTCTTCCCGCATGGCTGTGAACGGAAGCAACCTCCTGGAGCCTCTGACGGTTCATGGCAACCCCTTTTCTCAGATCGTTGGTCTGAAGGTCGGTCGTTTTTCCCGGCGGAAGTGTAGAAAGTTCTTCAAGGTGCTGGTCCACGTCGCTCAAGATCACTTCTGCGAGATTCAGCGCCATCAGGTATATGTAGTGGTGTAAAAAGGTTGCGAATTCCTTTACAAAGGATGGATGGCCGCAGCTTTCAATTAAACGGCCATAGACTGCAAAGAGGTGAAAGTGGATGACGCCAAACCGTGCCCACCGGAGATCCGGATTCCGCAGTTCGACACGAGAGGCCCATCTTTGCAGGATCTGGCGGTGGTTTTCCTTTGCTGAAGCGGCATGATAATCAAGGAGACCGGCCAGCAGGTTTTTCAGGGCATCCCTGGTTCCATGGATCCCGTAACCGGTGTACAGCCAGTCGTCTTTGATCCTGAATTTTTCTCTTGCGCCGGAATAATCGTTGCCGTTCAAACATTCAATTGCTCCGATGACATCACCGCACCGGGTGATCATGCTTTGCGTATGTGCCTCAAGCCAATCGGAAATTGCCATGCCACCAGCATCCGGGCTTCCGCAATTTTTTACGATAAGATCAAACAACTCCTTATACTTCATAAAACATTATATCAGAAATGCTTGTAAATCGTTGTCGCCGCATCTGGCTCGAATTATAAACAATTTTGAATTTTGACATTTGACATTTGAATTTTTGAATTTTGAATTTTGACTTTGCACTTTGCATTTTGACTTTTCATTTCCGAATCAGTTCCACCGCCTTTTCCAGCACCTCATCCCGCCCTTCCCGGATGCCGCCGACCGTCGGCTCCACCACGATGTCGGGAACAATACCGATACGCTGCGTCTCCCCTCCGCCCGGATAATACACCCCGATGCCGCTGATCATCGTCTGTAGGTTGCCGGGCAGCACGATGGCTGACACATTGCCATCCGCTCCCGCCGTGGTCGATCCGATCACGGTGGCCCGCGGAGCCGTCCTGAAGGCCATGGTGGTGTACTCGGCCTGGCTGACGGTCGTTTCATCGACCAGGATCACAACCTTGCCCTTGTAATAATCCTTGTTTTTGGCTCCCAGTTTTATCGCCGGGCTGAAGGTGAAAAGTCCGGGGTTTTCGATGCTCCCTGAGGAAAACCTGGCAAAAGCCGTGCTGTCGGGCACCAGGAAAGATCCGAGGGTGAAGACAATGAATTCTGATGGATAGCATCGCAGGTCGATGATCAGTCCTTTCGTTTTCGCAACGCTCTCCTTGATGGACGGAAGATAACTGTTTTTGATCCTCCCAGGAAAGATGTAGGCAATCTTCGGGTCGATAAACCTGAAACAGGTATCCTGCCTTTCGTTCTTTTTCCTGAAGTTGAGCCGGCTGCTCCCATAAGTCCGCAGGGATGCCTTGACCATGTTCCCGCCTCTATCATAATCCACTGCAATCGCCGAATCGTTCGAGCGCAGCAGGTCGCGTGTGATGTCGCGAAGCTGGATGGCGGGGTTCGAAGCCGGGTAGTATTTCAACCGGCCTTCCATGATCTCTTCGACCTTTTTCCCGTTGATGTGCGTGATCACATCCCCCGCGAGCAACCCGGTGATCCTGTCTCCGTCATCGAGATAAAAGCCTTTGACAACGGCTTTCTGTTCCGCAAAAACGAGTTCGACAGGCGCGTACCGTACACCCTTCCAGCCGCTTAGTGCATCGGCGCGACTCCAGAGGTTGGCATGGGTGTCGTGTACCCTCGCGATGAGCTCGACAACGGCCAGCTGGTATTCCAGTTCATTGTCCGCCCCGAGGAACTTCGGGATGAATTCGGCCAGGACCCCTTTCCAGTCTTCATCGATCAGGTATTTATAAGGAAAAAAATACTGGATCATGTTCCAGTAACGGAAAAGTGCAAGCAACCTGAACCCCTCGTCGGGGTAAGTCATGGAGCGGTAACTCTTTTCGTTGGTGAATATAGGATTGCCGACCATTTCAGCCAGGGAAACATAGTAGTGTTCACCGGTTCGTTTGGCATCCCTGACTTGTTTCAGGAGGTAAACAAGATCGTTCGATATGTCCTTTCCTTCTATCCATCCCAGATCAGGATGCATTTTGATGCTGCCTGTAAGGTCTGGCAATTCTGGCTGAACATGTGCCCCTGATCGCCTGCCGGAAGAATGCCGGTCCTTCTTCTTCATGGACTTGTCTTTTTCGGCAAAATCGGGAGCCTGGACGTGATCCGGCGGCCGGAGCCCTGTCGAATCGAGGCTGCCGGCTTGTTCCACAGGATGACCGGAATCACCTTCACCGGTTCTTTTTTCATTAACCCGGCTGCTGACAGGCGACAGGTCTCCCAGGTTTTTCACCCAGCGTTCAAGAGCGTCATCCAGTTCCCATTTCGCTGTGGCGGCGATTACTTTTGGCAGGATCCTGAACAGTTCATAATCCCAGTTGTAATTTCCTGCAGCGACCGCCGGATGGTAGTATTTCAGGAAACCCCAGGTCAGCCCGAGAATTCGTAAATTCTCCACCACCGCCGGGGTAGGTGTGATATCGCCGATTCCTGAACCGTGGTTGAAAGTAGTGTCCTTCTCCGCGGCAAACACTTTGGCCGGTATCGGTTGGAGCTCCCTGATATCCCTGCCGTCGATGGAAAGGGTGAAGTCGTCGAACGATGCTTTTCCCGTTCCGGCCAACAATCCGCCAATGACGATCTGTTTGGTCCGCACCGGGTCCATATCGAGGGTGATCTCGTACCTGGTCCAGCCGGTCGACCCGGTGATCCCGCGCTGTTCCATGTTATCGAACGCCACATTGGGATCGATCCGCATCCACAGCCCGGCCCATCCCCCGTCGACTCCCTCCGTTCTGACCCATCCCGACAAGGTGATGGAGTTTCCTTCGTAACTACCGGGAATCGTCAGCGACCAGGCCCTGAAGTTCGGCTCCGTTCCACGGTATTCGATGGCCACGGCGTATTTCCCACCATGAGGCTGCAATGAATCAAGACTGACCAGGTATTTGTCGCTTCCGAAACTTTCCCACGAAAGGGGGCGCCCCTCCGATATTTTTTCCAGGTCGAAATTGAACACATGGTTGCTGCCTATGATCTGGCTCCATATCTCAGGGACCAGGAAGAAAAGTGCAGCAACGAAAATGATTATTTTCTTCATGATGTGACGGGACAGCAACGATGACATGTAAACCTGCCTGGATACCTTGTATCTGCCATCCAAATCATTATATGTCAGATTCACTTGATGATGCCCTCCTGTAACCTCTCCCAGTCGAATGCCGGCCCGATATCTTTTTTGTCGGTCCGGCAGTTGACGTGGCTGACGATACCTGTAAAGTTTTTAAAATCTGCATCATTCATGGTTTCATAGCGCCCGGGTTCGTCAGGCAACGCCTTCGGAATGTCGTAACGGGCGCACAGAAAGCGGATCAGCTTTACAACAGCATCATATTGTGAGTCTGTGAAGGTTGCATAATATTCGAATCCGCGGTACTTGTTTTCCAGTTTGGTGTAATATTGAACCTCGTCGAGTGAGCAGTAAATGTCGTCGTCACGGTAGGTGGTGACCAGGTTGTCGCCGATCTTCTTCAACGGACCGATGTTGGAAAGTTCGATGCCGATGCACTCCCTGCTCATGGCGGTGTTGCCGCCAATAGCGCCCGGACCAAGGTGGTAGCTCCAGTGTTTCGAAGCGAACAGGTTGTATATCAGGCCGCTGCGTGCAATCACAAAGGGTACCGAAACATGGCCGGAGGTCAGGGTGGCAATGTCACCTTTCAGATATCCCATCGTGAAATGCAGGGCAATCTTTCTTTTGGTGAATACTTCCTCATAGAAGTAGGATTTATCGCCGTTTTCACGTGAACAATCCAAAACCGTAAGGGTTTCGTTGGTCCCCTTGATCTTTACGGTCTCCTCTTTGAGGATGAACTTCTTACCATGACTGTCGATACCGTTGGCCCGGAAAGAGCTCTCATGGTTGATTATGCCTGATGCTTTCATATGAGGATTTTGTTATCAGCGGAATGGAAATCCTGATGGGTGGGATTGCCCTGAGAGCGCTTCGTCACCCTGAAGGGTCAGTTGATCACATACCAAATCCTGGAAGAAAATGTGCCGTTTTTAACATAGACCGAATCGTGGGATTTGGCATTGTCAGCGCTGTAACGGAGTTTGCCTGAAAACGTTCCCGCACCGTAACCGTTGTGCCCTTCCCATTTCGTGACGGTTATCGACAGGCTGTCGCCCCAGGTGGAGTAGAATTGCCGCCCGTCATTGTCAATGTACATGATCTGGGTGGCGGAAGAATCGCTGGTATAGGTCACCCCAGCCTTCACTGTTTTCGGGAGCCCGATCATGATCGCATTCTTTGAGGTCACATTGGGATCAACGCCGAAGGTATTGCAAACTCCCGCTATGATGCAGAATTTTCCGAAACTGGAGGTTGTTTTGAACGCGTAGTTCACCCCTTTCACCTGGGCATTGGCGGTGTTGTAAACCACTTCGGGGTCACTGTTTTTCTTTTTACATCCGGCCAGAACAATCACCATGGTGAAAGCCAGAAGCAGCATTTGATTTGTTTTCATAATGTATGGTTTATAAAATATTTTTAATACCCACCCCGTCGGGGTCCCCCCACCCCGTCGGGGTCCCCCCACCCCGTCGGGGTGCATTTGCCAGCCGCTACTCCAATTTGAAGGCCCTCGCCAGTTCATCGAGCTGTCCGGCGCTGAGGCCTTCGGGTTCGAACCCGGCCATGCGGGCCTGGATATAGATCTGGGCCGACTTCGAAAGGGTGTCGAGTGCATCAAAACAGGCTTCGATATGCTCGCCAACCGCCAGGGCTCCGTGTTTTTCCCACAACACCACATCGTGGTTCTCCAGTTGTCGTATGGTGGCCTTCGCCAACTCGGCCGTGCCGGTCAGTGTGTAAGGTACAATGCCGACCCCTTTGGGAACGAAGACCCTTGTTTCGGGAATCATTGCCCACAACATCCGGGAGAGGAGATTGGGACTCAGAAACTGCCGGTTGTGAGTCAGGGCGATCAGGTCGGTGGGATGGGTATGCAGTACTGCTTTGTAATGCTTCCCCCGCTTCTGAAGAAAGTGATGAATGGCAAGGTGGGAGGGGAGTTCGGAAGTGGGTGGATGTGGACTGCCTGCCAGGCGCTCATACCCGGTACCGTCATCAAGAATCCGGATGATGGAGCCAAACCGCAGGGGAGACGTGGCCACATCGCGCATGCGCTGTCCGGTTCCAGTGACGTAGAAAACCTGGCCGGCCAGTACGGGAAAAGCCGGTTTCAGCGGTTCCTTCGGATCAGCGGATGTTACGTTATCGAAAACTAATGCGGCAGCCCTGCTGATGTTGACCGAGATGTTACCGCCGTTTCGCTCGGCCCAGTTTTTTTGCCAGAGGAATTTGCAAACCCTGGCCACCTGGTCAAGTTCCAGATCGATCATCATGCTCCCGGTATTGTCGGGAAGCCCGGCGGCAACGGCTGCGGTTGCCTCCAGTTCGACCAGGCATCCATGATGCAGGTTGCCAACGGGAATGATAGACCTTACCGGTTTGTGCATCCCGAAGAAGTTACCAACAACTTCGTTGACAATTTTCCAGTACCCGGCATCGGTCACAAACAACCTGATCTGGATCACTCTGTCGCGGGTCGTGCCTGCCGCCCTGAGGATGGTTTCCAGTTTTGCCATCACAGCCCGCGTCTGCTCCTCAATGCCCATCTGCGGTTGCGTGGCTCCGCCTGTCAAAGGTAACTGCCCTGAAATGTACAACAAACCGTTGTGCTCGATCACAGCCGAATAATGTCCGCCCGGTTCCGGTATCTCTTCGCTTCTGATAATTTTCATGGTTTCGGGTTAAGTTTTTACCACCCCGTCGGGGTCCTACCACCCCGTCGGGGTCCTACCACCCCGTCGGGGT
>CAYYPH010000022.1:52071-65861 GCA_964473485.1 uncultured Prolixibacteraceae bacterium
TACCACCCCGTCGGGGTCCTACCACCCCGTCGGGGTCCTACCACCCCGTCGGGGTGGAAGATCATGACAAATATATCAAAGAATTATGATTATCGCCCTTGCGGGTGTTTCATCTTATCATAATTTTACTTACCTTTACAAGACTTAAAATACTACCTGATCATGATCACGATAACCGGATTTACCGGCTGGCTCTTTCGCAGGATATGGCTGGCCGCGTTAATGATGCCCGCCGCCGGGCATGCACAGCATGTCCCGCCGCTGAATTTCCATATTTTTGACAGCGCGGCCAACCAGGGTTATTTCTTCCTGGTACCTTACACTAACACTCCTCCATATATCTATGACCATAACCAACTGATCCTGGACCACCTGGGAAATACGGTCTTTTACCGGACCTTCCGCGAAGGGCCCACCCCAAATCAGACCATCGATTTCAAGCTTCAGCCCAACGGAATGATCAGTTATTTCAGTACCGTCAGGGGGAAGTTTTATCTGATGGACAGCACTTTTACTGTAATAGATTCCATCTGGTGCGTCAATGGTTACCCTACTGACCAGCACGATATGCAGATTCTTTCCAATGGCCATTACCTGCTCTTTGGCACCGAAACGCGCATCATGAATCTATCCTCCTATCATTGGTTCGGATTAAACCATACACAGCCCGGTTCGGCAAACGCAGAGGTAAACGGCGTGGTCATACAGGAATTCGACGGGAACAAGGATCTGGTGTGGGAATGGAAAGCGCACGATCACTACCAGTTTGGCGACGTATCGCAGCAATGGCTCCAGAATCCGAACAAGGTGGACTGGACGCATGCCAATGCCGTGGAGCGGGATTATGACGGGCACATCCTTTTATCGCTGCGGCATTTCAATGAAATCACCAAAATCGATCACAATACGGGCAACATCATCTGGAGGCTCGGTGGTAAGCAGAATCAGTTCACCTTTCCCAATGATTCACTGCGATTTACCGGGCAGCATGATATCCGGAGTCTCGGGTACAACCTCGTTTCGTTGTTCGACAACGGTCAGTACACCACCCCCAGGGTCGCCCGGGGCGTTGAATACCTGCTCGACATACCGTCAAAGACCGCCACGCTCGTATGGGAATACATACACGACAATGGTATGTACAGCATGGCCTGCGGAAATTTCCAGCATATCCCGAACGGCAACCGATTGATCGATTTTGGCTTTACCAATGGAATCTTTCCGTGGATGGCGGTGGTGAAACCCGATCAATCAAAGGTGCTGGAGCTAAGCTATCCGGTGGGATATATCAGCTACCGTGCCTTCAACTATCCGGATCTGCCCTGGCAAATGCCGCGCCCTGCCGTCGAGTGCCGCCGTGAGGGAAGCACCTATTTCCTTGTAGCCGAACCGGGGCATGCCTCCTACCAATGGTCGACCGGCGACACCGCCGACCGGATCATCATCAGCGACACCGGGGAATACTGGGTTTTCGTGCCTTATGGCACGGGGTGGCTCAGCTCGGAGCACATCCTGATCACCGATCCGCTCCTTCCCTGCATCCCCGTGGGGATCAAGGCTGCGGATGAGGCTGCTTCGCAGGATCTGCGGCTGATGCCAAATCCGGCAAGGGAAAAATCCATCCTCCATTTCCGGGTCTATGCGCCTGGGCACACCGTCATCAGCGTGTTTTCGCCTGTCGGGAAAGAATGGATATCCTCGGATTTAGGGAAACTGGATGCCGGCCTGCATGAGGTCCCCCTTGAACTGTCGGACTTTCCGCCTGGGGTCTACCTGGTCTCTCTTTTATCGGGGAATGAGAAACGCGTGTCGAAACTTGTGGTGCGATAAGATGGATGGTGCTATCCCGTTCAGCCGGAACCAGTAATGAAGGTACAACCGACCTGGAAATTTTTCTGATCCGCAGAAAATGAGACGGGCATCCACCGGATGAAACCGGAACCTGCAATCACTGCCGAACGCCGATGGTTTCGTAAATATACTTCTGGCTGCCATTTACGAGGACCGGATACCCGAGCGAATCGTAAGTGTACTCAAACCGGGTAACCTGCTCCTGGTTCGCCATCAGGTGCAGCCGGTAACGCTCCATGATAACATTGTTCTCGTTGGTGTATTTTCCCGGGAAGATGTTTAACCCGAATGACTTGAAAGGATTGATCCGTTGATCGTATTCATATTCGTGTGTTGTCATTCTCTGGCTTTTACCGGCCCCGTTAGTCTCGTAAACCACCATCTTAAACAGGTTTCCTCTTTTGTCGTAATGATATTCAATGTACATGTGCAGGTTGTCCATGAGAAAATTGTTCTGACGGATAATCCGGTCGTGAATATCATACACGAAGGTACTGTATCCCCTGTATGAGGACTGCCTGGTTAACTGGCCCCTGCTGTTGTATTCGTACCTCTGCTGCCTGCAGTTTTCGGTGTTGTCGGGGCTTACCCACTCTTTGCGCTTTTTGCCGGCATCTGCTATCCTGCTGTTTGAACTGACCAGTGACGGATCCTCACAGGTCAGCGACATGGTTACCAGCCCATTCTCATCTCTGAAATACTTTGTGTACAGGTATTTGGTCTTCTCTTCCAGGATCCTGCCGGCAGGATCGTACGTATACTCAGCGAACAGCCGGTCGTCGATCATGATCTGCCTGAGCCGGTTTTCGGTAGTTCTTATGACGGTATTTCCTGTAGTGTCCATTTCTTGGGTGTCCTGTTTTAACGATGTCCGGTTATCAGGTTGACCGGCGATGACGCCCGGGGGTTGACAGGCTGCCGTTACATGACATGCGAGTGTCAGCAGGAGTATAAAGATCAATGGCATGGCTGGTATCTCAGGGGTTCTGGAAGTGCTTTGATGCTCGGGGCAAAGATACGAAACCGGCTTTCATGACCATGTGTGAAAATGTAACCAGTTCCACTTCCTGGCGTCAGATCTGCTCCGTCACGTTGCGGGAATGACAAACTTCCGGTGTGTTTATTCAATGAATCATTGACCATCCGGAACCGGCACTTCAGAAGGTGAAAAGTGTAAAATGCAAAGTCAAAGTGCAAAGTCCGGAATCTGAGGTGCAAAATCTAACCGGCAAAGTGCAAAATTCAGAGAGGAAGAGGCGCAGCACGAAGTGTGTTGCCGAAAACGCCAAATAAGAAAACATATGAAAAGGTTGCTTTATCTGATCCCGATCGTTTTACTTACGATCATTGTAAACCCGGTAGTTGCCCAGAAACCAGGCAAGACGGATAAAAAACTGACTGAAAAATTCGACCGGATACTGTCGGAGAAATTCACGGGCGATGGTCCGGGCTGCGCCGCCCTGGTGGCACGCAAGGGTGAGATCATCTACCACAAGGCGTTTGGCATGGCCGATCTTGAATTGCATGTGCCCATGCGTCCGGAAATGATTTTCCGGCTTGGCTCCATCACCAAGCAGTTCACCGCCGTTGCCATCCTGCAGCTGGAGGAGGCGGGGAAACTCTCCGTAAAGGATTCCATCACGAAATTCATACCCGGATACCCCATGCATGGCAGGGTCATCACCGTGGAGCATCTGCTGACCCATACCTCAGGCATTAAAAGTTACACCGGCATGAAGGAATGGACAGCCGAGGTGCGCCGTCGCGACATGCCGCTCGATACGCTCATCGCGTTTTTCCGTGACCAGCCTATGGATTTTGACCCCGGTGAAAAATGGTCGTATAGTAATTCGGGGTATGTATTGTTAGGTAAGATCATCGAAGTGGTGTCGGGGATGCCTTACGATCGCTACCTGGATGAGAAGATCTTCAAACCCCTTGAATTGAAGCAAACGGCCTACGATACCACGTTGAAGATCATCAGGAACAGGGCAAAAGGTTACGGAAAGGGCGACCGTGGGTATGAGCATGCGGAATACCTGAGCATGACCCAACCCCACGCCGCCGGTTCACTGATCTCGACGGTTGAGGATCTTTACCGGTGGTATACCGACCTTGGATCGGGACAGATCATTGGCAGGTCACAACTCGATAAAGCTTTCACCCCCTTTGCAACCAACGACGGCAAAGAGACCGATTACGGCTATGGCTGGTTCATCGGTGACCTGTACGGATCAAAAGTCATCCATCACGGGGGCGGCATCAACGGCTTCCTTACCATGGGCATCTGGGTCCCTTCCGAGGAACTCTTTGTAGGTATATTCTCCAACTGCGAGGTCCTATCGCCCGATTTTGAGGCCTGGAAAATGGCAGTCGCTGCCTTAGGCAGGGATATAGACTTCAAGGCCATTGAGCTCGACAGCACCGCATTGGCAAGGTTTACCGGGGTTTACGTGGGCAGCGACAGTTCCGAGCGAACCATCACCCTTCGCGACGGGAAGCTCTATTCGCAGCGGACCGGCAGCAGGGAGTTTTTAATCACGCCTTACGCACCCGACAAATTCTTTTTTCCCGATGCCATGATCACCTTCGAATTCAGGTCAGACCCCGGCGGAGCGGTAACCGGCCTGGTCATGACAAGGATCGGATCAAAGCCGGTCCAATGTCTCAAAACGGACAGGAAACCAGAAGTGAAAAAGGAGATCAAGGTCGGACAACAGGTCCTTGAACAATATGTAGGTGAATACGAACTGGCACCCGGTTTCACGCTGACGATGCGCATTGACAACGAGAAGCTGATGACCCGCGCCACCGGTCAGCCTGAATTCGAACTGTTCCCGGAGTCGGAGACCACTTTTTTTCTCAAGGTCGTGGATGCGAAGGTGACCTTCGTCAGGGGAGACAACGGGAAGATCAATGGCCTGGTGCTTTATCAGAATGGCGTGCACAAGGCCACGAAAATCCGGTAGCAGGGCATGAAATCCCCGGGATGCCGCTATTGACTTTGACAAGGTGACCCCGCTACTCCAGGCGGGCGATAGACTGCATACCGATGAAAATACATGGCACCATACATTTTGATCGCGTCATACCCGGAGGTACATCAGGGTCATTTGCACCAACTTGTTCCGATTGAGTAGGCCGGTAAAGGAAAAACCGGCGATGGTTCAGGCGGGATCTGCCGCCAGCCGGAACCCGATATTGAAGTGCCGGTAATCGGGATAGTAGAAATACCTGAAGGCGGAACGGCAGATCTGAGCGTGGTTGCGCCATCCTCCCCCGCGAAAGATTTTGAAGGTTCCCTCCTTCGGCCCTTTTGGATTTTCAACCGGTTCTGCGGGATAGTCGTCGAACCAATCGCTGCACCATTCCCACACGTTTCCGTGCATTTCGTGCAAACCCCACGGATTGGCCGGATAACTGCCCACCGGCATCGTTCTTCCCACGTACTCGCCTGGTGGCTGTGCATTGTAAGGATAGTTGCCGTTATAGTTGGCGGCCAGGGTGGTGAGGTTGTGCCCTGTGTGAAACGGGGTGATGGTCCCCGCCCTGCAGGCATATTCCCACTCGGCTTCGGTCGGCAGCCGGCAACCCATCCATTCCGCGAAGGCGGTTGCATCAAACCAGCTGACGTTGATCACCGGGCGGTTTTCGCGCCCCCAGCTCTCATCCTTTGGCTTTTCACGCCCTGTGGCTTCACAAAAGAGATCAAACTGCCGGAATGTGACCTGGTATTTTCCCATTCTGAATGGGCCCACCGTTACTTCGTGTTGCAACTCGTTGGATCTGCGCCCGAATTCTTCAGGCGGGCTGCCCATCAGAAATCTTCCTCCCGGGATGTCGATCCAATCGACGACTGGTTTGTTTTCTGCGGTCATGATGTTTTTTTTTACCGTTAACCGTGCTGAGAATTCAGAGGATGTATAGCCCGATTAAAAATTGAACCTCACACCGGGCTGAAAATAGAGGTCGGTAGCGAAACCGCCGTAGAGATGTACCGTGATAAGTGGAATGATGGTCCATTCCATTCCAATGAAGCCGTCGAAATAAGAACCCGAGCGGAACTGCGAATGGATTTCCCTCCTGAAATTGTCGCCCGTGGCCGGATTGTTTCCCCCAACAACATAATCATTGGCGAAATAGCAGTACGAAAAGGCGGGTCCTGCAAGTATTTTGAACCCTTTTGTCCGGTAGGTGGCGGCCAGGTTGATCCGGCTGTAAAGGTAATTGATCGTGTTCTGGCGACTTTCTGAAAAACCGGGTAGCTGCAGCATTTCATTATCCTGGATCATTCCGGTGGTACCGGCAGAATAGTAAAGCGAGGGTTGAAGGGCGATACCCCAGTGCGGGCCGAAGTAATATTCACCGTTGAAATTAATACCCCACGATGGGCAACTGATGGTCGAGGTCATTTTAAGTTTTAACGTGTCGCTGGTAGTACTGTTAAGTTTGAAAATAAACTGCGACAGTCCAAGTGAGAACTCTCCGTCGATGATCAGGCGGGGAGTGTGTACCAGGTGGATCACGAAGCTCAGTCTGAGGTTGCTGACAATGGAGCGGACATTCTGTACATTGTTGAGGGAATCCAGTTGACTGGCATTGTATACCTTGTATGTCGAATCTATTTCGTTCCAGAAATAATGCGAGGAAAACCTGAGATATTCAAGACTTGAGGCTGTATACAGAAAGTCGATACCGGCACTGAACCTGGGAACCTTAGTCTGTACCGGGGAGGAAGACTCCTGTGCCCTGGCATTGGCTGAGAGGGATACGAAGAAGAATACCAATATCAGGGTTCGGATCATGCGTGTAAAAATAACAGAAAATTATCATTATTCCTGCATAAAAAAGTACAAAAATTCTTTTGATTTGAATCACAAAGTGAACCAGTGGTAAATATCTTTGGAAAGTGTTCGCACCAGTTCCGTTTGTTTTCCGATCGCTGTTCCCCTGGTCATAATCACCAGCAGGTAGGGTTGCCGGTCCTTGTAAACGATCGCTGATTCACCGAAATCGATATCGTAGTTGAATCCCCGCTCACCAAATTTATGAGCCACGACCGTACCGGGAGGAAGAGCTCTGGTGAGCCCTTCGTTGAAGGAGCATTCGGTAAGAAGTTTCAATCCGTATTCCGACAGTGGTTTGTTAACGAAGGATGCATTGTAAAGGACCCTGAAGAATTTCGAATAGTCGTAGGGAGAGATCTGGTACCTGGTATCCCTGACCTCGTAGACCGGGATGTCAAGTTCGCGGTACATGGCATTGTAAGCATCCTGGTCAATCCTTTTCCCAAGGACGTATGTGGCGTTATTATCCGAAGCAATAATCATATAACGAATCAGTTCAGCCAGAGAATATTTACGACCGTGAACAATGGAATCGCCCTTGTATGCCTGCGAAGGGAAGCTTGTCTGGGGTTTTTCATAGACCACTTTTTGGCTCAGGGTACCGGGATGGTTTTCCTCCTGCCGCAGATAATAGAGGAGAATGGAGACCTTCATAAGGCTCCCGGGGTAAAACCCGGCATCCTGCCCGATCCCCATCCAGCTATTTGTGTTCAGGTCCATCAGGAACAAACTGACCGAACCGACCTCACCGGTCTGCGAATATCCTGCGATCTGCTCACTCAGTGTCGATTTGAGGGTCGAAAACACATCCGATTCCCGGGCAGGTATGGCCAGGGCCAGGGGCTGGATCAGGTTCTGCCCGGCAGGATGTGTGCGCAGAATGTTGATTGAGTTGATGCGGGATTCGGGGATGATCTCATTTTTCCGGCCCGTGGATGAAACGTGGGCAATGGCAAAGTAGATGTTGATAAGCACTGACAGTAAGGTGATTAGAGCCAGGGAGATGAGGACCTTTGCAGGTTTTTTAATAGCGGGTGATGGTTTCCCTGTTGTCTTGGCAGTGGTGCGTTGATTCGTTTTCATGTTCAGTCGGAAAGCTACCATCCGGACATGTTTTTTGCGGAAGGGTTGCCTGCCGGTGAACTTTTTTTTCTGTAAATTTGTACTGCGGGGAACAATGATCCGGTACTTCTACGATAGACTTCCCAACTCAATCCATACTCCATGAAAAAACGGTCCGGTTGTCTCCTGTGCGGCGGGGAACTCACTTATCAGGCATCGCCACATTCCTACACCTGTTGCTTCTGCGAACGAACATTCCAGTCGGTTGCCTGCTGCCCCGCGGGTCATTTCATTTGCGACGACTGTCATCAGCAGGATGCCGTGGCCCTGATTGAATCATACTGCAACCATTCGCAGTCGGTCGACCCGTTTGCCATGGCCGATGCACTCATGCATTACGACCAGGTGACCATGTACGGTTCGGAACATCATGACCTGGTGCCTGCCGTACTGATTGCAGCCTGGTACAATGCGACCGGGGCTGGTGGAAAGAGCCTTTCACTCGCCCTGGCCAGGAAAAGGGCCGAAAAAGTCCCCGGTGGTTTTTGCGGCACACACGGTTCCTGCGGGGCCGGCATCGGGGCTGGCATTTTCATCAGTGTTATCACCGGCGCCACCCCAATGTCGACCGAAGAATGGAGGTTAAGCAATTTGCTGACAGGGAGGTGCCTGACCCTGATCGCGGAACATGGCGGGCCCCGGTGCTGCAAACGTGACGTCTTCCTCGCTTTGTCTGAAACCGTTCGTTTCGTGAAGGAACAATTCGGTATATCCCTTGGCCAGTCGGATGTCTCCTGCGATTTTTCAGCGAACAGCAAATGGTGCAAGGGCGGGGAATGCCCGTATTATCCCGGAAAGGAAGAGTGCGTCATTCACGCGTGACCAGCACTTTTTTCACGATCACCGTGTTGCCGCTACTGATCTCCAGGTACCATATCCCTTCCGCCATTCCGGCCAGCGGTAACTCAAGCAGGTGCCTGCCCGTTCCCGGCACCCCGGAATAGAGGATCCCCAGGTCCCTCCCGTCGCTGCTGATGGCCCTGATGCTGCAGGGATCAGGCGATGCGAAGGTCACGGGAAGCGTCACCTGGCTGGAGGCCGGATTGGGGTAAGGATCGCCGGCCATGACCCGGTCGTGTGCAGGCTCTTCACCGATCGCGGAGGCGGGCTTGTAGTGGGTGCTGTAAACCCCGTTGCCGTGGGTCGCTACGGCAACAAAACCGTCGGTTCCACGGGCGTCGATCATGTCGACCATCACGCTGCCAATCTTGTCGGCGCTCTCCCTTACCCATTTGGTAGAATCACCCCGGAGCTCCGTGGTGGAGAACAACCCCACCGATGTCCCGGCAAAAATAACCTTGTTTCCCTGGTAATTCAGGATTTTGGTCCACCGTACCGAAGGACCGTCGCCCGAACCGTCGGGCCGGTCTTCAAGGTTGCCCGCCACCGCCGCCCAGGAAAGTCCCCCGTCGTCGCTGTGGAAAAGACTTTGCACCCCGTAATTGGAAAAGGTGACCATGATTTTGTCGGCGTCAGCCGGATTGACATCGACACAGGAGATGAAACTGTTGGCCGGGAAATTGGCACCAGTGATATCTGACGGAACGGGATTGCCGGTGTGTGCGTTGTCCATCCGGTAAAGTTTCCCGAGGCTGGTTCCATAGAAAAGCCGGTTGGGAGGCAGGTTGGAGACCGTAAGTGCACTGATTACCGACGCATTGCCCACATCCACGTTGCTCAGGTGGTTCCAGCCGGCATTTCTGAGCGAAGAGTCGTAGGCAGCAGCTTTCATGTTGTCTTTTCGCCAGATGCTCGTCACCGTGGGAAGGTAGAACGTCTCGTAATTGTTCGGATCGACGGCCAGGTTCTGGTAAAACGGGAAGAGCGAATTGGACCCCATCACAGGGTCGTAATACTTCAGCAGGGTGTCGGGAAGCTGGGCGAAGATATCGATGGTGTGCATCGAGGCATCGAAACGGGTGGTCCATATATTGCCACTGTAAGCGGAGATAACACAATACTCCCAGTTGGGGGCCACAGCCACGTCGAAGCCGTCGTAACAGATGTCGATATCGAACCAGAAGGCCGCCGGGTTGTTGGTCACCGTATAGTACCAGTTGTTGTCCTGCAACCCGCCTAAAATCCAGTCTTCACCCTGGCCGCCATGGTCGATGGCCACCGAATAGAATTGCGTTGTGGTGAGGTTGTCGTTCAGCCGGTCCCAACTCATGTGGGCGCTGTCGGCCATGCAATCGGGGGTCCGGTAGATCCCGCCGTCATTCGCCAGGAACATCACCGAAGGATTGGAAGGCAAAAAAGTAATTCCATGCTGGTCGGGATGGAGCTGATGGAGGGAATCCATATCGTAGGGGTAACCACCCAGGTAGGTCGTCTGAATGCTGTCCCTGAACCCGTTCTCCGACCGATAAAAACACATCCCGCCAAGGAACACGACCTCTTCGTTATCGGGTTTTACCCCCATGGTAAAGCAATACCCGCCGTAAACGACCAGGGAGAAAGGCCAGGTGTTGATGCTGCCGTCGCCCGCACCGGGGAGGCCCGTGGTTCTGTTCTCCCACGCCGCCTTGCCTGCTTCACTGTCCCACTCCATCTTCCAGAAGGTGTTCAGCGAATTGGTGTAGCCGTTGAAAGGGTTGAGGTCGGGATGCTGCGATTCGGTAAAGACATACATGATATTCTCGTCAGAAGGGGCGATCGCCAGTTTGGTCAGCCTGTTGTCGGCCGGGAACCCGGCAGGGGTGATCTCTTCCCACGCCGTGCCGTTGACCGACCTCCAGATCCCCTTTTTGCCGGGAGGTTCAATGCCGAACCCATAGCCGCTGAGAGCGGCGTAAAGGACACCGTCCGAAGTAATGGCTATATCGGTGCAGAACGACCGGTTCTGCAGGTCGCCCAAAACAACCTGCCAGTTGTTGCCTCCGTCTGCCGACCGCATGATTGCACCGTAGCAGGCGGCATAAACGATATCGTTGACCTTGTTGACAGGGTCGGTGACGATCCTCCAGCAACCCTGGAAGATATCGGTCAGCATGCCAGGCGAGCCTCCCTGGGTGGAAGGAAGGGGCTGCCAGGTTGCCCCGTTGTCGGTCGATTTGAAGATGCCGTTCCCGATCCCGATGGTCCTGACGTTAGTGGTTACGTTCCGGTTGGTGGTGCTGAGGAGCTCGCCGGTTCCGTAATACCAGATGTGATGCTTTCCCGGCCGTCGGTCCTGGACGATACACGTGGCGCTTTGTTCGGCATCGGGCGATGTCACCTTCTGCCAGCGCTGGCCTGCATTGCGGGTCTCCCACATACCGCCTGATGCACTCCCGGCCAGCATGTGGTTTTCGTCGTCAATGTCGACGGCCACGCAGAGCATCCGTCCGCCGATGTTGTCGGGACCTCGCCAGATCCAGGTTTGTCCGCCCGGCCCGTCATTCAGCGGTAACCTGGATGCAAAAGCCAGCTCCCGCGACCGGATTCCGGCGGGAATCTGCCCGGTCGCCGGATCGCGGAGCATGTCGTATTGCCTTTCGACCTGGAAAGGCATGAGGGCAGCCCCCCGGGTGATCGCCTTCCGCTGATTGTCTGCAGATGTTGTCTCTGGTCTGCAGGCCAGGTTGCCGCGTGAAAGGGCATGAAACCACCAGGCCGCCAGGATAAGACCCGGCAGTGCCAGAATAAGGATCACTTTTTTCATGGAATGGAAAAGTTGGGAATACAAATGTAAGGTTTCAGAGCCGGTATGTCAATAACAATTAGCGACCGACAAAAAAAAACTAAGCAAGCGAATTCCCGCACTTCTTGCAGAATTTTGCATCGTCGTCATGTTCGTTGTGCATGCACCTGCTGCAAATCTGCGTGTTGGTGTTGTTCTTGCCGAGCAGGTTGGCGGTTACGATCCCGGTCGGTACGGCAATAATGGCATAACCCAGGATCATGACAATACTGGCGATGAACTGTCCGGCAATGGTGGTGGGAGCAAGGTCGCCATACCCAACGGTCGTGAGGGTCACGATGGCCCAGTAAATGCTGGTTGGAATATCCGTGAATCCGCTCTTCTCTCCTTCCACCAGGTACATCACGGCCCCCATGATAATGGCAATGGTGATGATGAAAAGCACGAAAACAATCATCTTCTCGCGACTTTTCCAAACGGCCAGCAGGATGATCCTTCCGGCCTGTGAATAACGGGTCAGCTTCAGGATCCTGAACACCCTCAAAATTCTCAATCCTCTGATCACAAGCATGCTTTGAGCCCCGGGAAACAAAATTCCGAGGAAAGTCGGCAGGATGGCAAGCAGGTCAATAATGCCGTAAAAGCTGAAGATGTATTTCAGAGGCCGGTCCGATACCCATATCCTGAGGCAGTACTCAATCGTGAAAATGGCGGTGATGAGCCATTCGATGATGTACAGCAGCAATCCGTATTGTTGTCTGATGCTGCTGACGCTCTCGATCATTACCACGGCAATGCTGAAAAGAATGAGGCTCAGCAGAAACTCGTCGAACAGTTTCCCCGCCCTCGTATCAGCTTCAAAGATGATCCGGTAAATCTTTTTTCTCAAAGTCGACATCCTTCAGGAATATTTTTCGAAAACTTTCATTAACACTAATCCCTATTCGCTAATCGCTAATCGCTATTCGCTAATCCCCTTTCCTTCCTGATCAACACCCAAAACAAAATCAGGCTGACCACGAAAAACAAGCCGATCAGCAATACCCCGGTACGCATACCACCGGTCAGGTGGTTCATAAATCCGAAGGAAACCAATCCCAGCACGGTGGCAAGTTTTTCCATCACATCGTAAAAGCTGAAATAGGAGGTATGGTCGGTGGTCTCAGGGAGCATTTTCGAATAGGTTGACCGGGCAAGGGCCTGCGAGCCACCCATTACGAGGCCGATGAAGACGGCGGCAATGATGAAGCCTGCAGCGGAATGGATGTGGTAAGCTCCGATGCAGATGGCGATCCAGATGATCGTGGCGATGATCAGTGACCGGAGGTTCCCGAGTTTCCCCGAGATCCTTGCAAACGACCATGCTCCCAGCACGCCGACAAACTGTATGAGCAGGATGGTAGGGATCAGTACGTCGTCGGCCAGGTTAAGTTCCTGAGCTCCGAATGATGCCGCCATGAACATCACCGTAAGCACTCCCATCATTAAAAAGAGAAATCCCGCAAGGTAAATACTAAGCCGGAATGATCGCCTGACCTGGCCGAACACGCCGCGCAGTTCACGGTACCCCGAGGTGATGACATTCTCATCGCCTTTGCGTTGCCTGAAGGTATATTTGGGGAGCCGGCTGAAGGTGATCTGGGCAAACCCCAACCACCAAAGCCCCACCGAAAGGAAGGAAATTCTGGCTGGTAATGAAGAGTCTTTCGGGATTCCGAAGAAATCCGGGAACTGGATCATCCAGAGGTTGAAAAGCAGCAGCACCACCCCGCCGATATATCCCATCGAGTAACCCCTGGCCGAGATCCGGTCCTGGTCTTTGGGTGCGGCAATCACCGGAAGGAAGGAGTTATAGAAAACGATGCTGCCAGCGTAACCCAGTGTTCCGAAACCGAAGGCGAAGACGCCCAGCGCGATATGGTCGCGGTCGAAGAAATAGAGGAGTGAGCAGGAGAGGGCTCCTATCCAGGTGAAGGTCTGCATGAAGGCTTTTCTTCGGCCCGTGTAATCGGATAATCCGCTCAGCAGGGGCGACAGGATGCCGATGAGCAGGAAAGCGGCGGCGATGGTGTAGGAGTAAAGCACCGTGTTGATGACCTTCAGCCCCAGGAACGATACCAACGCATTGTCCCCGTGGCGGGTTACCGCGTTGTAATACACCGGGAAGATAGCAGAGGCAATGGTCAGCTGGTACACGGAGTTGGCCCAGTCGTAAACCACCCATCCCCTGATCACCTTCGGATCACCCTGCCTGATAGCCCGGGTCGCCGAAATACCGGTCGCGATTGTCATGGACGATTATTACCGGGCAAATATAGTTCATTTACTTCACACCCCGACGGGGTCCC
>CAYYPH010000023.1:0-64363 GCA_964473485.1 uncultured Prolixibacteraceae bacterium
CAGGAGATTGTTAGCTGACTACCACCCCGACGGGGTCCCACCACCCCGACGGGGTTGGTCATCATTCGTAACGCAGGGCTTCGATCGGGTTCAGGGAAGCGGCTTTGCGGGCCGGGTACCAGCCAAAGAAGATCCCGATGGCCGAAGAGAAAAAGAAAGACATCAGGATGGATTCGGCAGAGATGGTGATGGGCCATTGCAAAATGCCGGCTATCATCTGCGAGGCGATCACGCCCAGTGAGATGCCGATAAAACCTCCGATCAGGCTGATCAGCAGTGCTTCGATTAGGAATTGCAGCAGGACATCCCTTCCCCGGGCGCCAACGCTCATGCGGATACCGATTTCGCGGGTCCGCTCGGTCACCGAAACCAGCATGATGTTCATGATGCCGATGCCGCCCACCAGCAGTGAAATACTGGCGATGGTGGCCAGTAGGATCGTGAGTATGCCTGATGTGGCGGTTGCGGCGTTGGCAATGTCGGTCTGTGTTCGGATCGTAAAATCGGGATCCTCAGATGGGCCAAGGTTGTGTTTCGCCTTAAGCACTTCTGTGATCTCCTGGGTGGCCACAGGTATTGCTGATTCTGATACCGCAGAGGCCAGCATGCTTTGTATATGGGTAATCGCCATCATGCGTTTCTGAACCGTCGAAAAAGGTGCGATCACGATGTCATCCTGGTCCTGGCCGAAAGCATTCTGTCCTTTTTTCTCGGTGATGCCGATGATCTTAAAGGGGATCTTGTTAATCCGGATATAATTTCCCACCGGATCGGAACCTTCTCCGAACAGGTTGGTAACTACGGTTTGCCCGATGATGCATACTTTGGTTGCGCTCCGGTCGTCGCTCATGGTGAAGATGTTTCCGCTCATCAGTTTCAGCGCCCTGATGTCGAAATAGGCAGGGTAAACACCATAAACCGAAGTCCGCCAGTTAGTGTTCCCGGCCACCAGCTGTCCGCTGGTCCTTACCTGCGGGGTGATGTAAGCCACAGAGGGGCACCGTTCCTCAACTGCTTTCAGGTCTTCAATGGTCATCCGCTGCGAACTGCCCGCCTCCATCCTCACTCCGCCTGAACTGCTTGCCTGCGGAAAGATCATCAGGACGTTGGTGCCAAGCGAGGATATCTGCGACTGGATGCTCTCCCGTGAGCCCTGCCCGATTGCCAGCATGGCAATGACTGATCCCACGCCGATGATGATCCCCAGCATGGTGAGGAAAGTGCGCATTTTATTTTTAGCGAGCGAACGCAGGGCTGCCTTTAACAGGTTCTTGATTCTCATGGCTCGTCCTCCTCAACAACTACGGGCAGTGATGCGAGTTCTTCACGCGCATTCCTGGGCGATGTCACCTCAATTTCACGGATGATCTTCCCGTCGCGGAAAGTGATGTTGCGTTTGGTAAAGGCGGCAATATCCGCTTCATGGGTTACGATGACAATGGTGATCCCCTTCAGGTTCAGCGATTGAAAGATATCCATTACTTCCAGGCTGGTCCGGGTATCCAGGTTCCCGGTGGGCTCATCGGCCAGGATTACCACGGGGTCGTTTACCAGCGACCGGGCAATGGCAACCCGCTGCTGTTCGCCCCCTGAGAGTTGGTTGGGGAAATGGTCCGACCTCTGGGCCAGTCCGACCGATTCCAGTGCATTCATGGCTTTTTCGCGCATCGCGCGTGAAGTGATATTCCTGTTATACATCAGGGGAAGTTCCACATTTTCAAGTGCGGTGGTTCGGGAGAGCAGGTTGAACGACTGGAAGACAAAACCGATTTTCCGGTTGCGCAAACTCGCCAGCTGATCCTTTGATAAGGTTTTTACATCTACTTCATCCAGCAGGTACTGACCCCTTGTCGGAATATCAAGACACCCCAGGATATTCATAAACGTGGATTTTCCTGAGCCGCTCTTGCCCATGATGGCTACAAAGTCGTGTGACCGGATTTCAAGGTTGACCCCCCTCAGGGCATGCACCTCCACATCACCCATCTGGTATATCTTCACCAGGTTACTGACCGAAATGATCGACCTGCCCATATTATCTTCCTCCTCTCGTGCTGCCTCTCGGCATCTGCGGGGCAAACGGATTTTGTTGCTGCTGCTGGCCGGCCTGGGCATTTTGCGGGTTGATCATGCCAAGCACCACTTCGTCGCCTTCACTGATCCTTCCTTTGATTTCGGTATTCAATCCGTCGCTGACGCCGGTCCTTACCCTGACAGGTCTGAGGGAGTCTCCCGATTTTAACCATATCGTGCCGAAATTTCCACGCCGGCGCTGTCCCATACCATCGGCTCCCTGGCTGCCCTCGCCGGTTGATCCCTGTCTGCCTATCCCGGCTTGTCCGGCTTGTCGTCCGGTGTTACCAGTTACGCTACCCCCTTCCCTCCCAGGCCTTACAGAGACTGGCGTTGCCGACGGCGCTGATCCACCGCTTTCGGGCCTGCCTCCACCTTTCTGCCACATTTCCCGCTTTTTTCTGATTGAATCGGGGAGACTCCTTTCATAGGCATCGATATACTCCTGCGGCGGGCTGAAACGCAATGCAGTAGCGGGAACCTTCAGTACCTCCTTTACTTCCTGAACAAGCACCGTTATATTGGCTGTCATACCCGGCAGCAGTTTCAGGTCGGGGTTGGGAACATCAATGATCACGGTATAATTAACTACATTTTGAGTGACAACAGGTTGCAACCTTACCTGCCTTACCGTGCCCGAAAAAGTAAGATCGGGATAAGCATCAACGGTAAAACTGACCTCCTGATCCACCATGATCTTGCCTATGTCACCTTCGTCGATGTTGGCCTGTACCTGCATTTTTGTCAGATCGTTGGCGATGGTGAACATGGTAGGAGTTGAAAAACTTGCTGCTACGGTCTGACCGACGTCAACCGCTCTCGACACGACCACCCCCGATATCGGGGCCACAATGGTGGCATAACGCAGGTTGATCTGTGCACGGTTCAGGGCTGCTTTTGCCGACACGGCATTGGTGACCGCGGTTTCCCATGTACTGAGTGCCAGGTCGTATTCGGCCTGGGCCACCACTTTCTGATCGTACAACTGCTTGGTCCGGTCATATTCCCTTTTTGCCTGATTGACCTGGATTTCATTGCGGCGAAGAGCGGCCCGGGCATCTTCTACAGCCTGGGCCAGCAAGGTTGTGTCAAGCAAGGCGATCACCTGTCCCTCCCTGACCTCGGAGTTAAAATCGACATAAATATTTTTGATAATGCCCGAAACCTGTGTGCCAACCTGCACGGTGGTTACGGCATTCAGGGTTCCGCTTGCCCTTACGGTGACCCTGATATCCCCCTTTTCCACTTTGGAGGTCCGCCATTCAACCTGCTCCTTTTTGTTTTTCCCAGCGAAGAACCAGATTGCCAGCCCTGTCAGCAGAATGGCTATTCCGATAATTATCCAAACCCATTTTTTCATAAATACACCAGTTTTATATCACTAAAATGTAATCTCTTTTCCCTGGTAAAAATCAAGGATCTTTCCTTTGAAGATCAGATCATACTTTGCCTGTATCACGGTTGATTGTGATTGGGTGAAGTTGTTTTTCTGTATAAGAAAATCGGTGGCGTTCATCACCCCGACATTAAATTTATTCTCCGAATTCCGGTAGACTGCCTCAACCGACTGTAACTGGGTTTTTGTGGCATCATATTTCCTGATGGCTGCCTTAAGGTCTACATAAGTCTGTTCAACCGATTTACGCAGAACGTTCTTTGTATTTTGTTCATTCAGCTGTGCCGTGATGATATTGATCCTTGCTCTTTCGATATTGCTTTTTATCTGACGGTTGCTGTATAACGGCACTGCGAGCCCAAAGCTAACGGTTTGCCCGATATTGTCCCAGATCTGTTCAAAAAAGGGATATCCTTCCGGATTGACATTCCCCTTTTGCCGGCTCGAGGCATAATTGGTATTCAGGTTTGCTCCCATACTCAGCCTGGGCCAGTGAGCTCCCTGCCGTACCTTCAATTCCATTCGGGCGGCCGACAGTTTCAGGGAAGCGCTGGTAATCTGTGGCTGAACCTCAAGCGACTTCCTGTAAATTTCTTCATTGCTTTGTGCCAGCAAAGGCAGTTCACCATCCATATCCGGCACTTCAACATCAAACTGATCGGATATGGGTATGTCCATTAATTGCATCAGGGTCACCCTGGCAAGATCGAGCTGGTTCTGGGCATTTATCACGGCAAGTTTATCGGAGGCAAGCTGCGACTGGATTTGCAACAGGTCGCTCTCAGGAGATTTTCCCGCTTTGACCATTTTTTCCGTCCTTTCCACCTGGGCCTGCGTTGCCGTTTCCTGGCTTTTGGCGGTCGACAGTATCTCACGGGCAAACAATACCTGTAAATACCCCGTGGTGATGTTCAGGATGACGTCGTTCCTTGATTTTTCGATGTCGTAATTGCCGGCCTCGACATTGAGCCGTTGCTGCCTGATTGTGTTGGCGTTCTGTAGGCCGTTGAAAAGGTTATAACTGCCACTGACTCCCAGATTGGTGGAATGGTAAGCCTCCGTAACGAAGGTGTTGGTAGTGGGGTCGATATTCTTCCCGAAATTCAGCGCTTCTGAGGCATTTGCGCTGAACGAGGGGATCCGGTTTGCTTTGGTTTGCTCCAGTGAGACCTTGTTCAGTTCATTGGTCATCCTGGTCTGGTTGACCGTGATGTTTCGCTGCATTGCCGTGTCGAGGCATTGCCTGAAGGTCCAGGTTTTCTGCTGCGCCCGGGCCGTTAACGGACCCAACAGCAGCAACAGCATAATGGCGTTATTCAGATTCATAGTGAAAACGGTTTAACCGGTTACTCCCCGTCATTTGCAGCGTCATCGTTGTGGCTTTGATCTGGGTTTTTTTCAACATTGATCTTTCTGAACAACTGCTCCCTGTAATGATCGCTCACCGGAATCTCTTTGTTATCGATGGCAACCATCTGTTTCTGGATGAACTCAATTTTGTTGAAAGCCACGATGAAGGATCGGTGGACCCTGACGAACTGGCCTGAGGGAAGTTTTTCCTCCAGCGATTTCATGCTCATCTGGGTGATGACGGGTTTATTGTTGATGTATATTTTAACATAATCTTTCAGCCCCTCGATATACTGGATATCGGCAAAATTGATTTTTACCAGCCTGTAGTCGGCTCTTACAAACAGAAAATCAGCATTGCCGATTGGTTCGTTCTGGCCCGGATTGGCCGCAGGCCGGGCCCGCAACTCAAGATATTCCTTTGCTTTATTGACCGCCTTGAGAAATCTTTCGAACGGGTATGGTTTCAGGAGATAGTCGATAACATCAAGGTCAAATCCTTCTTTGGCGTAGTCGGAGAACGCGGTGGTAAGGATCACCAAAGGTTTTTGCCGCAGGCTTTTGAGTAACTGGATGCCGGTGATGTCGGGCATCTGGATATCCAGGAAGAGAAGGTCGACTGGCCGGTCATGGAGCACTTCCAGAGCCTGAACCGAATTATGGCATTTAGCTGTAAGCGTAAGAAAGGGGACTTTCCTGATGTTGTCTTCCATCAGGTCAAGCGCCAGCTTTTCATCATCCACCGCTACACAACTGATCATCATGAATGATAAAGTTGAAGTTCGACAATATAACGACTGCCTTCCTCGGTTACCTTAAGCTGATGTGTTTGCGGATAAAGGAGTTCAAGCCTTCGTTTGACGTTCTTAAGCCCCAATCCCGGGTTCTTCTCAGAATTTTCTTGCGTATGCCTGATCAGGTTATTTTCAACCCTAAGGGTAATTGTCCGCGGTCCAAGAATTAGCAGGATATTGATTTCACCGGGTTCCAGGTAACTGATCCCGTGTTTAAATGCATTTTCAACAAAAGGGATCAGCAAAAGTGGTTCGATGGTGTGTGCGGAAGGATCGCCATCGATGGTAAATTTGATCTGTACCTCGTCAGGAAGGCGCAAACGCTGCAGTTCGATAAAACTTCTCAGGTATTCTATCTCCTTGGTCAATGTTACCTTTTCGTTTGCCGAATCCTCGAGCATGTATCGCATGATCTGGGCCAGCCGGATAATGGCCTCTTCCGTCTCATCCGATTTCTTCCGTGCCAGTGAGCAGATGTTGTTGAGTGTATTGAACAGGAAATGAGGATTCACCTGCGACTTGAGATAAAGCAGTTCGGATGAGAGTTTTTCAGCCTGCATCTCCTTTTTCTGACGTTCGTAAGTGATCCATTCGATCACCAGACGGATCGTGCTGCTTAAAGCAAAAAACAGGAGGCTCGGATAAACAGGGAAAAACACGGATCCCCAGAATTTATAGTTCCATTTCCATTCAAATAGTTTTAACGCATAAGTTAAATAAACATAACCAGCGTTTATCAGTCCCATAATAAAGATTCCCAGAACCAGGAGAACGAAATAACCAACGAATTTTTTCCGGAGGAAAAACCGGGGGACAAGGAAGAGGTAATTGTAGTAGAACCCAAGAGCCATCAGGGCTTGAAAGATAAGGCTAAGAATGATATACCGATCACGTCGCGGGCCTGGTTCGGTAAACAGTAACGGGATGAAAATATAGGCAAGCCATGCAAGGATATGAATCAGTGGGATCAGGGTCTTTTTACGCTGCCAGGTATCCAATTTCATATGCTCATTTTTGGCGAAATTATTGAAAAATACCGATCAGCACCCACAAAATAGACTGCGTTGACAATTTTAACGATCGGAGGGCCGTTTTCACCGATGTTCCTTACCATATATTTTGTTATATTTGTTGCCTATGTTAAACCAGAGATTACAACAGCGGCTCATCCAGAAACTATCGCCACAGCAGGTGCTGGTCATGCGTCTGCTGCAGGAACCCGTGATGTCGCTTGAGCAGCGGATCAAGCAGGAAATCGAGGAGAACCCGGCCCTGGAGGAGGTCTCCGATATGGAAGAGGAGATAGATGATGTTGCTGATGAACCATTGCCTGAATCGATTGACTCAGAGGAGGACGAATTTCAGGAGACCGAACCCTCATCATCGGCTGAGGATGAATTTACTTTCGAGGATTATATGGATGAGGATGAGATTCCGGAGTACCGGCTGGTTGCCGATAACAAAAGCCCTGATGAAAGTAACCGTGAGTTTCCGGTAGTATCAGGAATCAGTTTTCAGGATTATCTGATCGCCCAGATTGGTCTCCATCCTTTTACCGATAAACAATACATCATTGCCAGCACCATTATCGGGAATCTTGATGAGGCGGGTTATCTCAGACGCGAACTACCGGCTCTTTCCGACGATCTGGCATTCAACCAGAACATAGAAGCCACTCCCGAAGAGATACTTGATGTGCTGAAGGTGGTTCAGACCTTTGATCCGCCGGGAATTGCCGCACGCAACCTGCAGGAATGCCTTCTCATTCAGCTTGAGAACAATACGGAACGTTCTTACGCCACCGATCTGGCCACGATCATCATCCGGTTCTATTTTGATGAATTCAGTAAAAAACATTATGAAAAAATCCTGCAAAAAGGAAATATTTCGCAGGATGAACTCCGCGAAGCCATTGAAGAGATACAGAAACTGAATCCCAAGCCGGGAGTGACCATTGCCGAAGTTTCGCGCGACAGTCATTATATTGTTCCCGACTTCTTCATTACCAGCCCTGACGGCGACCTTGAACTTACCCTGAATACCAGGAACACTCCGGAACTTGCCCTTAACCGGGACTATATAAGCATGCTGCATGAATACGGATCGGCGAAAAGAAAACAAAGCGAGAAGGATGCCCTGACCTTTATACGTCAGAAGCTGGATGCGGCAAGAAATTTCATTGAAGCAGTAAAGCAACGGCAGGAAACGTTATATATCACCATGAAGGCGATCATGGAGTACCAGCGTGAGTATTTCCTGACAGGGGATGAAACAAAGTTGCGGCCGATGATTCTCAAGGATATCGCTACGGTTGTCGGCCTTGATATTTCAACGATCTCGAGGGTTGCCAACAGCAAGTATGTGCAAACTTCGTTCGGGACCTTCCTGCTGAAAAGTTTCTTCAGCGAAACCATGCTGAATGTAGAGGGAGAGGAGATCTCGACAAGGGAAATAAAGAAAATCCTTTCTGATTCGATTGCCGCCGAAGACAAGTCGCGGCCCCTTACTGATGATGAGCTGGTCGACCTGATGAAAGAAAAGGGCTATAATATAGCGCGGCGTACCATTGCCAAATACCGGAAGCAATTGAATATTCCCGTTGCCCGGCTCAGGAAAGAACTTTAGTCTCCGTTACCGTTACATGGAAGTAAAAATTGCCAAATTGATTTCGGTGATCATGCACCCCCTGGCATTACCTTGCTATGTGCTGATAATCTTACTAAACCACCGTTACTTCGTTACCCTTTCGCTACCGGTCAATCTCAAGCTTTTGCTGACTGGTACGGTATGCATCACCACCGTTCTGTTTCCATTGTTCACCATCTGGATGATGTACCGGCTGGGATTTATCAGATCGTTGTCGCCTGACTCGCGGGAGGAAAGGCTTTTCCCGTTGCTGACGGTGGCCTTGTTTTATTATATCACCTATTATCTGTTAAAAGGATTTCATGTCAGTTCCATCTTCAGTTTTTTCATGCTGGGAATGACGGTCCTGGTTATCCTGGCACTGATACTGAATTTCTATTTCAGGATCAGCCTCCATCTCACCGGAGCCGGAGCCCTCACAGGACTTGTTGCCGGACTCCTGCTGAATTTCGGGCTGTCATTGTTCCCCGAGCTGCTTATCACCATCCTGATCGGGGGCATTGCCGCGTATTCTCAGCTTGTGATATCCGGTCACACGCCGGGCGAATGCTATACGGGTTATTTTCTCGGGGCTGCAGGGATGACGGTAATGATGCTATTACTCTGACCACGGTCAGCCTGGTCATGGAATTTCATCCCCGGGTTTGTATTTCAGGTGGTTTTTTATAACTGTTCGGGAAGTCTTAAAACGGCATGATCACAAAGCCAACCGAAATCGGGTACATGTCGGGTCCCTTTCCGTTGGTAAATATTCTGGAAAGACTGTAATAGGCGTTCACGTTAAACCATCGGTATCCGATCCGCAAGGTGGGGCCGTAGGAAAACCGTTCGATGTTCTTGATCTGTTTGACGCTGTAATTGATAGCTCCACCGCTATCAAACAGGTAATCGTCACCCACATACTTTGCATGGGCGTTGATCATGTAACCGGCCTTGAATCCAAGGGCGAAGGTCATTTTGATCCTGGTCTTCAGCCTGAATTCGATGGGCAGTTCCAGGTAGGGAGTGGTCAGTTTGCTTCTTTTGTAATCGAGCGAATCGGGAATCCTGGCGAACTGAAAGGAATCGGGGCGGCCAACATACATGTAATCCCAGTAAAGGTTGTGAGTTCTGACACCCAGACCAATGGCAAAACTCAGGTTGCTTTTTCCGAACGGCAGGTTATAGGTCGCAAAAACATTGAATCCCTGGTTGATGGCCCTGACTTTCATGTCATCAGGAACGTTCATCCAGATATCATTGAACAATCCTATTCCGATGCTGATCTTTTTCTTGGTGGATTCATTCACGATCTGTGCCTGGTTCATTTGCGGAATCAGCAGGAGCAACAATATGACCGAAGCTGAAAAAAACCGGATCTTTGTGATGAGGTAATTCATGGTTTGGTTGTTTATCAGGGCAAAATTAATGAATAACCTTGAACCCGTCGCTAAGTAATGAAAAACGAAAAAGTATTATAAAAATTGGATCAGGCCCACAAGTTTTCGGGATAAACGCCCTTGTGAACTAGATCACGTATGCTGCCCATGACTATGTCGCGGTCTTCACGGTAGGTCATCCCGAACCATTTTTCTCCGCAGCTTAACACCTTTACGGTTGCCTTCTTTTTATTGATCAGGTCATTGACCATGGAAGGGATGTAGAACTCCGATTTGATGTTGCCGGCATTATCACGGATAAATGCTTCAAAACCTTTATTCAGATAGCTGAAAAACGAGGGGGTAAAACCCCAGAAATTCATAGATACCACGCTGTTGCCGGGCACCGTGATCCAGGTGCCATGTTCATTTTCCCAGGCGATCTGATCGCCCCGCCGGGCCAGTTTAGTCCGTTCAACCACATCGATCAGCATCGAATGGCTGTCGGTCTGGCAAACCCCGCGTGAGACCGTCCCGAAATCCGACAAGGTGTTGCCAACCTGGTAGGCGATCATACAATAATCGTTTTCGCGTTCAGGGGTCCAGTCCCTGTAATATTCAGCCAGGGTGGCGAACGCCCCGGCTCCGTAAAAATCATCGGCATTGATCACGGCAAAGGGGCCGTCGATCTTACCATCGGCCATCATCACGGCATGCCCGGTGCCCCAGGGTTTTGAACGGTTGTCGGGAATGCTGATTCCCTCGGGCACCATCCACAATTCCTGGAACACATAATCAATCGGTATCCGGTCGGAGAGCCGTTCAACAAAAACCTCTTTGAAGTCCTTTTCAATCTGTTCCTTGATGATGAAGATAACTTTTCCGAAACCGGCCCTGATGGCGTCGTAGATCGAGTAATCGATGATGGTCTCGCCCGACGGCCCGATCCGGTCAAGTTGTTTCAGTCCTCCGTAGCGGCTTCCGATACCAGCCGCGAGAATAAGCAGTGTTGGTTTCATGGTTTCCATTTCCTTATTTTATATCCGTATGCTGCAAAGTAGAAAATAAAAAGATAACAGGGGATGGCGATCCAGTAGGCCTGTTGTGCCGTGAACAGGTCGGAGAGATAACCCCACACCACCGGGAGTATGGCTCCCCCGGCAATCCCCATTATCAGCAGTGCCGAGCCGGTTTTTATGAAGGATCCGAGGCCGTGGATGGCCAGTGGCCACACGGCCGGCCATACGATGGCATTGGCCAGTCCGAGCAATACAATGAAGAGGACCGATACAGGGATTATCAGGTCTACCTGTTCAAAGGAGGCGAGATCGACAAACGGCAGGTTCATCCTGGCTCCCGGATCGACAAAAATGGCCCCCAGGGTAAATACGATTCCCGCCAGGGCGCTGACAAGCAGCAGCATCCTCTGCGAGAGTATTTTGGGGATCAGGAGGATGCCAAGAATGTACCCGGCAACCATTGAAACGAGCACCAGTGATGTAAAATATTTGGCTGAGGAAAGCGGAATCCCGAGTGAAAGTCCGTATCTGATAACGGTATCTCCGGCGATCACTTCAACCCCCACGTAGAAGAACAGGGTGAGAACCCCAAGGATAAGATGAGGAAAATGAAAAATGGTTTTTTGACCAGAGGAGTGGTCTTCGGCCGTTTCCCTGTCGTCTTCCGTTTCGATCTCGGGGAGTGGCGTGAAACGGATGAAAAGGCCCAGCAGGAATAGAATGACAGTCATTATCAGGTAGGGAGTAATGACGCGGTGGGCCAGTCCGTCAAGTGCTGCAATGCGGCTGGCATTGTCCAACTCCTGCAGCGACTGCACGAAGGTATCGCCATCGTGCATGATAAAATAGACGAGTATCAGGGGGGCTATGGCGCCGGCGAGTTTGTTGCAGATCCCCATGATACTGATCCTGCGGGCCGCGGTTTCGCGCGGGCCGATGATGGTTATGTATGGGTTAACAGCGGTTTGCAGAATGGCGAGCCCTGTGCCCAATACAAAAAGACCGCCCAGGAAAACGCCATAGGTTCTTGTCAGGGCTGCAGGAACAAAGATAAGCGTTCCGGTCGCCATGACCCACAGACCGACCATCATACCCTTTTTAAAACCGGTTTTTTTCAATACCCAGGATGACGGGAGGGCCATCACTGTATAGGAGATATAAAAAGCAAAAGCGACAAACAAGGCCTGAAAATCGGAAAGCTCACAGGCGATTTTCAGATAGGGGATCAGGATGCCGTTGAGCCAGGTAACAAATCCGAAAATGAAAAAGAAAACCCCGATGATAAAGATCGAAAGGGTGTAATTGCTTTTTTGCTGCCCCATGATATGTGGTATGAATCTTTATATGAACCAATGAAACCGGCAAAAATAAAGTAATTTTTCTGTGTGAACTTAATTTATCATACATTTGTCATAATTAGTCTGATACAGGCACCGGCAGGCAGGGCCAGGGCCCGGAACCTGAAAATAAAAACACGTGAACATGACTACCCAGGTTGAAAAGTTCAATATCCTGATTGTTGACGATCGCACCGAAAACCTTATTACGCTTGAAAGCATCATTCAGAATGAGGAGCTCAATATTATCAAGGCACTTTCGGGGAACGAAGCGCTGGCCCTGATGCTGGAGCACGAAATTTCGCTGGTTCTGCTCGATGTCAACATGCCTGGTATGGACGGGTTCGAGACCGCCGAACTGATGCGGGGGAGTGAGCGCACCAAAAGCATTCCCATTATTTTTATCACTGCCACTTACCGGCAACCGAAGCAGATTTTCCGCGGATACGAGACCGGAGCCGTTGATTACCTTTATAAACCGCTCGACCGGAAGATACTTCAGAACAAGATCAGGGCCTATATCGATTTTTTCAAGCAGAAACATGCCCTGCAGGTTACCACCAAGCAACTGCAGAAAACCATTGTGGAACTCGACAAGGCCAAGCGAATTGCCGAAGAGGCCACCAACGCGAAAAGTTCATTTCTGGCCAGTATGAGCCATGAAATCCGTACACCGCTGAACGGGATCATCGGTATGACCGACCTCATACTGATGGATAACGACATCCCCGACCAGTATGTGGAACACCTGACCGATATCAAGCAAAGCAGTGAATCGTTGCTGGAGATCATCAACGAAATTCTCGATATTTCGAAAATTGAGGCCGATAAACTGGAGATCGAATACGTACCCTTCAGCATCAGGGATGTCCTTGAAAAGGTTGTCAGGTTGTTGTCGGTTAAGACCTTCCAGAAGAAGATAGATTTCCTGTGTCTTCACGATCCTTTCATGCCGGATCAGCTCGTTGGCGATCCCACCCGCATCCGGCAGGTCCTTGTCAACCTCCTGGGAAACGCGATCAAGTTCACGGATGAAGGATTTGTCAGTCTGGAACTTGAGACAATCCAGCAGGAGGAAGACCGTATGGTGATCCGGTTCACAGTGGCTGATTCAGGGATTGGGATCGCCCCTGAAAAAATCGGTCTTCTTTTTGAGTCTTACCGCCAGGCCGAACTATCTACAACACGGAACTACGGCGGTACCGGACTGGGTCTGACCATTTCGAAAAAGCTGGTTGAACTGATGGGGGGAGACATCGGCGTGCAGAGTGAGCCAGGCAAGGGAAGTTCTTTCCATTTCACCCTTCCGTTCAAACTTGATGTGCAGCAGGTGGATTCGTGGAAGCTTGAACTGCCGGCATCACTGAAGAATCTCAGGGCCCTCATCATCGAAGGTCAGAAGCAGCAGGCACAGCAAGCTGCCGAATTCCTGAAATCATGGAACATCAGGACCATACTGGCGGCCACTCCGGAGGAGGCCCTGAAGGCGATCGGGAACCAGGGTGAAGATCGTTTCGGTATCATTTTTATCGACCAGTTGCTGCAATCACAACAGGGGCGGTCGCTGATCGGAAGGATCCAGGAATTGGCCCCCGAGGCATCAGGCACCCAACTGGTTTTAATCACTGAAGATAAGTCAATACACTCTCTGCGGATGATTGAAACCTCCGGGATCAGTTATTACCTTTTCAAGCCGGTTCTGCAAAACGAACTCAGGCATTTGATCCAACGGATATACCGGCGCGAATTCAACCTGCCACCGACCGACATGCATGACGAAGGAGCATCCGCAGCAGTCGTTCCTTTAAGAAAATTAAAAATACTCCTGGCCGAAGACCAGCTTATCAACCAGAAAATCGTCGTTCAGCTTCTTGCCAGGAAAGGATGGGAGGTGGTTACGGCTGTCAACGGGTCGGAGGCGCTTCAGCGGGCCCACGAGTCTTTATACGACCTGATACTGATGGATGTCATGATGCCTGAAATGGATGGTTTTGACGCCACCCGTGCGATCCGCAATGATACGAATGGAAAGAACCGCTCAACGCCAATCATTGCTCTCACTGCCAATGCAATGAAAGGCGACAGGGAGAAATGCATCGAAGCCGGGATGGATGATTATGTATCAAAACCGCTTCATCCCGAGAATATCTATCAGACCATTGAAAAATATTGTTATAAATAAATCTTTTACTGCCTATGGTTATTGTGAACGCCTGGAAAAGACTGATCCGTGCTCTCAGGGAATTTGATTACAGCACCCTGAAAAACATGGGGATTGGCAAGGCCATGCTGCTGTGGTTTCTGGCGATATCGCTGGTGCCACTGGCAACCCTCAGCTATATCAATTTTCTATATTATTACCAGGGCTTGAATATCATGGCCAAGAAATCGCTGTTTACCACCTCCCAGCTCAGGATGAATTACATGAACAGTTATTTTCAGGACATGACCGATTTTTTATCGGATGTCACCAGGGACAACAACACCATCAGGATGTTCGAAGGGCTACAGAATGATTATGAAAAATCCGGGGACACCGAATTACTGCCATCCACCGAAAACTGGAAACAGTTATCCGAAAACCTTCGTCAGACCTTTCAGCTTACATACCGTCCCGAAGGCATCACAAACATCTACTTTATCAATGCCCGGGGCAAGATCCTGTTTGAACTGAACAACGATCCCGACCTTGGGAAGAGCCTGTTTACAGGAGACCTGGCCGGTACCAGGTTTGGAAAAGCCGCCAACAAGATACTGGTATCGGGAAAGACCATGTTTTCGGACCTGGAGTATTATCCTCCCGCCAACGACGAGTTGTGCGGGTTTTTAGGCCAGCCCCTGTACAATGCCCTCGGAGAAAAGCTGGGGGTGATCGCCATACGTGTATCAACAGAAAAAATTGACAAGATCCTGCAATTTGGGATTGGCTTCGGGTCGACCGGCCATGTATACCTGATCGGCATCGACCTAAAGCTTCGGTCGGCCAGCAAACTGGGCGAAAAAGCGAAGGTGCTGAATGCCAGTGAAGAAAATGATAAAACCAAGGTTTGGCAGGGTGTCAAGCTGAACAACATCACCCTGGCTCCCGACGGAAAAACCATTACCGAGGAGGTTTCGATTTACAAGAACTCATCCGGGGTGGTTGTGATGGGACTATACCGGAATATCGACATACTGGAGAAACTTGGCGTATACTGGGCGCTGGTGGAAGAGATTGACCAGGAGGAGGCCCACATGGTGGCACGGGAACTCTCATCGTTTGCCAAAATTTCGCTGATCATTACCACCATCATGGTGCTTATCATCTCCACATTTGTTACACGCCGATTTGTCAATCCGATAAAAAAGATCTCTGAATGGGCCAAACAGGTGGCACACGGCGAACTCATACTCCGCGACATCAGGGTTGCCAACAACGAAGTTGGCGAGATGAAGGATACCTTTAACTGGCTGGTGAATTCGCTCCGGTCATTTTCTGAGGTCAGCCAGTCGGTGGCCCTTGGCGATTACAGCAAGAAGGTGACGGTCAGGAGTGAAAAAGATGTCATGGCCATATCGATGAACCAGATGGTTGATAGTTTCAAGACCGTGGTTAAGCAAGCCCGGTCTATTGCCAGCGGTGATTTTTCGACCAACGTGATGCCCCGCAGTGAGCACGACACGCTTGGGATCGCATTGTATGAAATGACCATGAAACTCCGCGAGGCCTCGATCGAGATCATGAACCAGGACTGGCTGAAAACCGGTATCAACGAGCTGGGGATGAAGATCAGAGGTGATAAAAGCATCACGGATCTTTCCGACGAGATCATCGTCTTTCTTGCGAGGTACCTGAATGCACAGATCGGCTTCATCTACCTGGTGAACGACCAGAACATGCTGGAGTTGTCGGCCACCTTCGCCGGGTCGTTTATTGATGAACGGCACAAAAAGTTCGCGATAGGGGAAGGGCTGATCGGCCAGGCTGCCAGGGAACGGAGGACCATTACTTTTTTTGCGACGGAATATGAGGCGCCAAAGGTCAATATCGGACCGGATACTGTCAACCCGCAGCACTTCATCATCAGTCCTGTCCTTTTTGAGGGTCAGCTGATCGGGGTCATCGAACTGGGATCCTTTGAACCGTTTGATTCGCAGAAGCAGCATTTCATCGAGGTTTCGATCGACAATATTTCTGTGGCGATAAACACCGCAAGATCGCGGGAGAGGGTACAGGAACTCCTTTCGAAAACGCAGGAACAGGCCAGGGAACTGGTCATGCAGAAAGAGGAGCTGAGGCAGATCAACCAGGAACTCGAGGAGCAGACCAAGGCGCTGAGGCTTTCGGAGGAGAACCTGCAGCACCAGCAGGAGGAGCTCCGGGTCATCAATGAGGAGCTGGAGGAAAGATCGAAGGTTCTGGAACTGCAGCGCGATGACATCCGCCGGAAGAACGATGCCCTGGTGGAGGCCCAGAAGGAGATCAGGCAGAAGGCCGAAGCCCTCGAGATAGCCAGTAAATACAAGTCGGAGTTCCTCGCCAACATGTCGCATGAACTCCGCACACCGCTCAACAGTATCCTGGTACTTTCCGAACTTCTGGCCTCAAACCGTAAGAACTCCATGACTGCCGACGAGGTCGATTACGCAAATGTCATCAATTCTTCAGGCAAGGACCTGCTTGACCTGATCAACGACATCCTCGATCTTTCGAAGGTTGAGGCAGGAAAGCTTGAGATCGACATTGAAGAGATGAACTTCGCGGAACTCGAGGATTTTGTTCAGCGTACTTTTTCACCGCTTACCAACAAGAAAGGGATCACCCTTGAGACCAGGATCGATGAAGGTATACCGGAATATATCATGACCGATTCGCAGCGGGTTCTTCAGATCATCAAGAACCTGATGTCGAACGCCATCAAATTTACCGACAAGGGTGGGGTTGTCCTTAATGTCGCGCGCCCGGCGGCAGGGATACGGTTCACACAGGCAACCCTCAGCGCCGACAACTCCGTTGCCATCAGTGTCACCGACACGGGGATTGGTATCCCGAAGGAAAAGATCAGGGTGATCTTTGAGGCATTTCAGCAGGCTGATGGAACGATAAGCAGAAAATTCGGCGGTACCGGGCTGGGATTGACCATATCGCGGAGCCTTGCGCGGATGCTTGGCGGCGAAATCCAACTCGAAAGTGTTGAAAACGTGGGATCCAGGTTCACCCTTTTCCTGCCTTTGAACATTCACGATACCGTAATTGAAAAGGCGGCTTATTCTCCGGCAAGGATAACACAGGAGAAACCCGAACCCATCGTGAAAGAGGAGCCGCTTGTCGTTAGTAAGAATGGTGGAGGGCCCCCGTTGCAGGATGCAGATCCCTATTCCTCCAGTTTTCTTCCCGACACGGTCTTTGAAAACAAGAAGATTCTGATCTGTGATGATGACATGCGCAATGTTTTTGTCCTTTCAAAGATCCTGGAGGAGAAGAAAGTGAACATTATTATCGGGAAGAATGGCCGTGAGGGAATTGAAAAACTGATGGCAAATCCCGATACCAACCTGGTACTGATGGACATCATGATGCCGGAGGTGGACGGTTATACCGCCATGCGCGAGATCAGGAAAGATGCACGGTTCCAGAACCTGCCCATTATTGCAGTGACCGCCAAGGCCATGAAGGGTGACCGGGAAAAATGCATTGAAGCCGGTGCCAGCGACTATCTCTCGAAACCGGTACAGACTGAGAAATTACTCACCCTGCTAAGGGTCTGGTTGCATAAATAGGCCGGACCGTCTATTCAGGCGTATTGCCCTGGTTTTCTTCGGCAGCCGGTGCTCCGGCAGCGTGATCTGATTTGAAGACTTTTTTGTGTTTGATCATTTTGCCTTCCACGATAAAGTAGACGGCTTCGGCGATATTGGTCGAATAGCCGGCAATCCGTTCGATCTGCGACAGTATGATCATCAGGTTGGTGGCAACAACAATCACTTCACTTTTATGCATCATCTCCTCGATGATCATGGCTGAAGTGATATGCACACGTTCTTCGATCTCGGCAGCCATGGCAAAGATGTCCTTTACAAAGGCGGTATTCCGCGACTGCAGGATGGTGAGCACATCCTGAACGATCAGGTCGGTTCTGCCCGCCAGGTCGTCGATATGTAACTCGTCGATGATCTCCCGGTAATCGCTAAGCCCTTCTATTTTGTAAGCGATGCTGACCGCCAGGTCGCCCATCCTTTCGAGGTCGTTATTCATTTTAAGGGCCGACATGATCAGGCGCAGATCGGTGGCCACCGGCTGAGTGAGGGCGAAGATCCGCTGGCACAGCTTGTCGATCTTCACATCGAGCTTATCAACCTTGTTGTCGGTGCTGATCACCTCCTGGGCAAGTTCGTTATTGCAGGTCAGCAATGCTTCAAGAGAATGATGGACCTGGTCCGCAACAAGGGTCCCCATTTTAACGAGACGCTTGTTCAGCTTGTCGAGTTCCTGTTCAAAATGACGTTCCATAGAAGAGAATTTAATTCAAAATTCAAATGTCAAAGTTCAAAATTCAAAATTTTTAGCCGAACCTGCCGGTGATATAATCCTCCGTTTGTTTTTTATCGGGTGTTGTGAAAATCTTTCGGGTTTTTCCATGCTCGATCAGTTCACCCAGGTAAAAGAAGGCCGTATAATCGCTGACCCGCGCTGCCTGCTGCATGTTGTGCGTTACAATGACAATGGTGTAGTTTTTTTTCAGCTCGAAGATCAGTTCTTCAATTTTTGCTGTCGAGATCGGATCGAGTGCGCTGGCCGGCTCGTCCATCAGTATGATTTCCGGTTCAACGGCCAGTGTGCGGGCGATGCACATGCGCTGCTGCTGGCCCCCCGACAGCCCCATGGCTGAATCGTGCAACCGGTCTTTTACCTCTTCCCAGATGAACGCCTTCTGGAGCGAAATCTCCACGATTTCCTGGAGTTTCTTCCGGTCGTAAATGCCGTTGATCCTTGGTCCGTATGCCACATTTTCGAAGATCGATTTGGCAAAGGGATTCGATTTCTGGAAGACCATCCCGATCTTTTTACGGAGGTTTACCACATCGATCTGTCTGCTGTATATATTCAGATCGTCAATAAGGACTTCACCAGTTATTTTAACACTGGGTATCAGGTCGTTCATCCGGTTTAATGTACGCAGAAAGGTCGATTTTCCGCAACCCGACGGACCGATGAATGCAGTGACCTCTTTCTCGGCGATGTCGAGCGAGATGGAATTGAGGGCCATCTTTTCACCGTAAAAGAGGGTCAGGTCGTGGGTTTTGATTTTGGGTGGTTTCATTGCTGGTATCGGGAGTTTTTAAATCTGTCATTGGGATTTTTTCAATTTCCATGGAACTTTAACGGGCCATCCGGTTATTTTGATTTTCTCCGGATTCTTGCCCGGATGACCACTGCCGTTAAATTGAGCGTAAAGGTAAGTAAAAGCAGGACCATGGTGGTGGCGAACTGCAGCGGAAGTGTTTCATCGACATTTGATGACTGCGTTGAAAGTATATAGATATGGTAACCCAGGTTCATGAACTGGTCGCTGACCGAATGGGGCAGGGTGGCCAGGTAGTAGGCGGCGCCGGTGAAGAGTATGGGGGCGACCTCACCTGCTCCGCGGCTGACCGCCAGGATGGTGCCGGTAAGTATTCCGGAAAATGAACCGGGTATTACCACGCGTTTGATGGTCTGCCATTTTGTGGCGCCCAGGGCCAGGCTTGCTTCGCGAAGTTCGCGAGGTACAGTTCTGATCGCCTCCTCGACCGACACGATGACGACCGGAAGGGTGAGCAGGGCCATGGTAAGGCTGGCCCAGAGAATGTTCGGCTGTCCCCATTTGAGTTCACCGCCAAGGAAAACTCCATCCATGCCGGTTCCCACGAATTTGATGAAAAACCCGAGTCCGAAAAGGCCGAAGATGATCGACGGCACTGTGGCCAGTGTACGCACGGCAAACCGGATTGTCTGGGCCAGTATCGACTTCTCGCTGGCAAATTCGGTAAGGTAAATGGCGGTGATGGTCCCAAAGGGAACGGCAGCGATCGACATGATGATCACCATGAGCGCCGTGCCGTAGATTGCCGGGAAAATACCCCCTTTCATCATCCCGTCCTCAGGGAAGCGGGTCAGGAATTCCCAGGAAAAGGTATCCTTGCCGCCGTAAATAATAATGACCAGAATGATCAGTATCACGGCGATGATGAGAAAGGCAGAGAACCCGGTCAATCCCGTAAAAAGGCCTCCTACAATTTTATTTCTGTTTTTCATTACGATTTGCCCTGAAAACGTTTAACCAGTTTCCCCTTCACATAGAATTCCGCTAATGCATTGAGGCTGAAGGTGAATACGAACAGCAGTGATCCGATAAGGAAAAGCACGGTATAATGGGTGTCGCCGAACACCACTTCGGCCATTTCCGCCCCGATGGTAGCAGCCAGTGTCCTCACCGACTCAAACGGATTGGCTGAAGTCATAGCGGCATTTCCGGTGGCCATCAGCGCAATCATGGTTTCGCCGAAAACGCGACCGATCCCCAGCAGGATGGCGGCAAAAATCCCGGGTGTTGCGGCAGGCAGCACCACAAAGAGGGCTGTCTGCCATTTGGAAGCGCCCAGGGCCAGGCTGGCCTCGGTAAAGGTTTTGGGAATGGCCGTCAGGGCATCTTCCGTGATGGTGTAAATGATCGGGATGGCAGCGAGCGCCATGGCCACCCCACCGACGAAGGCGTTCAGGCGGCCGTCGTACCCGAAGATCCCCTGGAAAAAGGAGGCCATTACCATCAGGGCAAAGAAACCGATAACCACCGATGGGAACCCTGCCAGGAGTTCAATGGCTGGTTTGATGATCTCGCGCAGCCAGTAAGGAGCAAAGGCAGCTGAAAACAGCGCCGCGAGGATGGCAATGGGGGCTGCGAAAAGGATGGCGATCAATGTAATCTTTAGCGTTCCAACAAACAAAGGAACCAAACCATACCTGGGATGATCGGAAACCGGCAACCAGTCTTTTCCTGCAAGGCTTTTAAGGGTCACTTTTTCCTCCTCTTCCATGCCATGATCCAGTAGTCCTTCAGAATCGTCCGCGACTTCAACTGTCTCATCCGTTGTAACCCCGTATTGCTCCTGCCCGATGGCATTAGTCGATCCTTCCGTGTCCTCGCCATACTTTTCCTGCACCGGTATATCGGTTGCCGCTTCGGTTTCAACGCCGTACTGCTCCTGCCCCATTGCATTGGTTGCCGCTCCGGTCTCTACTCCGTACTGTTCCTGACCGAGGGCGTTGGTTGATCCTGATGCTGTTTCATCACCGGTTCCCTGGGCGGTAACATGCGAAGTTTGTTCTGATCGTTTTTCCGCCGGGAGGAAAATGGGCAGGGTTTCACGGAAAACGAAGACAAAGATAAGCACGATGATGGCGATCGACATAAAGGCAACCGACGTAATGATCTTTTCGGACATGAATTCCGATAACCGGAACTTTTTTTTGAGGGATTCCTTTGTGAAGATGAAGGCCGGTTTGCCCGTGAAATTTTCCATTTGTTCTTCTTAAATGGTAAATGGCAACACCGTTTCGGGCCGCCATTTACCTTATCACCATAAGTATGAAAAAAGTTTATTTAACCGGGAAGTATCCGACTGAAGCTACCACGCTCTGACCTTCACTGCTCAGGATCCAGTCAATGTAAGCCTTCAGGTCACCGGTCGGCCGGTTTTTAAGATACATATACAGGTAACGGGTGATGGGGTACTGGTTTGCTTTCACCGTTTCAGGAGTCGCCACATAAGCCGGACTGTTATCGTCTTTTTTAACGGCGCAGTGTTTTACACCGGCAGCGTAAGCAGCGCCACCGTATCCGATCCCGAATTTATCCTTTGAAACTGCATTCACCACCGCTGCGGTTCCGGGAAGGGTCTGACAACTGGCGGCATAATCCGTTTTCACTACATTGTCCTTGAAGAAAACATAAGTGCCGGAACTGTTTTCACGGCCATAAAGCTTGATGGACTGATCCGGTCCGCCAACCTCTTTCCAATTGGTGATGCGACCCGCGAAAATACCACTGAGCTGTTTGATGGATAATTCTTTAACGGGGTTTGATTCATGTAGAAAAATCGTGATGCCGTCTTTTGCGCAGGGAATTTCAACCCCCATACTGGCATACCTGTCTTTTAGTTTATCCATTTCCGACCGTTTCATCGGACGGCTCGAGTTGCAGATGTCGGTCGATCCGTTGATGAGGGCGGCAATGCCGGTACCCGACCCTCCGCCGGTGACCTGGATCACGGCATCAGGATTCTTTTTCATGTATAGTTCAGCCCATTTCTGAGCCAGGATCACCATGGTATCTGAACCTTTTACGGTGATTTTCTTCGGCGCCGGCATAAAAGCGGCTCCGAGCACGACGACGAGCACCAGGGCTGAAATCGTCATTAATTTATTGATTCGTTTCATCGTTTTATATTGATTGAATGATTGAATGATTGAATGATTGAATGATTGAATGATTGATTGACTGATTTTAAGCGCTATTCGCTAATCCATAATCCCTTAAAATTTCACCTGCATTCTAACGGTCAGGACATTTTGTTTGATCACATCGCTGTAGTCGTATATGCTGGTAATGTCGTTGACTTTGTAGGTGGAGGTCACGTTTCCGTTACCGTTGGCATCCACGGTTCCGCTTTTACGGTTAATCGGCATTTCGTATGCGATCATAAACTTGATGTTGTCGTCGAAATAGTAGGAGTAGGCAAAGGTCCATGTACTGTAGGTGATATCGCTGGTTCCGCTCTTTAACGCATTGTTGACCACCGTTTTTGTCTGCGCATTGGTGGCGATGACCGGATCGGATCCTGCATAGGTGAACTTGTTTTCGGTCTTTGTACTGCTGCCATCCCATTTTGCTGTACCGATCTGGTCGGCAGCAACCTTTGTGTTGGGATTGTACTGGTCGAAACGTACCGCTACCTGATGGCGCTTGCCGATGTTTTTGATCAGGTAAACGTAATAACCGCTGAAGTTTTTGGTAATCCCGGGGCGGCTCGTTGTCGTCTTGGTTGTGAGGGTGGTCAGGGTGAGGGTGTCGTTTTTCAGTGATGAGGTCATCGGGCTGGTAACCGATGTGGAGGCATAATACCCGGGGGTTGAGTTGACGCCGAAGATGTATTCGCCTTTCAGGGCAAGTCCGCCAAGGAAATCAAAATAGAGTTGTCCTTCGAATCCAAGCCATTGTTTCGGCAGGGTCTGACCGATATTCTCCAGTTTTTTGTTATAGGTGTAATCGGAATTGACGACATCGTATGTATTGGCCTTGATTGCGCCATAGTACCCGTGTGCTCCGATGGTCAGGCCGCCGATATTGCCAAGTTTAAATGCATAGGTGGCACGACCCATAAAATCCTTGGCATTGTCGAAATCGGTGTTCGATGGATTAATATTGACACCGGCAGCATCGGGTATGGTCAGGTAATCGTTGCCGTTGAAGAGGGCGAGCTGGACCTTTAGCGGAAGTTTCGGGGGAGCGATCTCGAGTTTTGCACCCAAAGCGCGTTCGCCCGGGTAGAGGGCCCGGATAATCCGCGACCGTTCGGGAACTTCGCGGCTGCTCGAGGAATATTCCACCTCGTAGTTGGGGCGGTTGAACTGGCCGGCCCAGAGCGAGAAAGTCTTCAGCCAGCGGTCGTTGGCAACTGCATAGGCATCCTTGATGGTCACACCGCCAGGAATGATATCAGGCTGGATAACAAAAACGACACCCTGTACCGGCTCATAAGTAAACTTGATACGGCCCCGGCGCAGTTGGAAAAAATTGCCAGGATAAGCATTGGCCGCTTCGCTATGTACCCACTGTGCCTGAATGTATCCCGACAATTTAATTTTTGTCAGTTTGGCCAGGTCTCCTTCGGCCGTGGCAAGGCGTTCCTCCACTCCGCTTATAACATCGCGGATGGTGGTGACTTTTTCCTTCAGCGTATCCTGTTCTTTCTTCAAATCTGCAACAGTGTTCTGCGCCTGCAGCCTGTTTGCGAACATCACCGGCAACACTAGGCCGATCATAATTAGAATGCGTGTAAATTTTTTCATGTGGATGGGTTTAATTTCGGGTACAAAAGTATTCCGACCTCCCATGCCCAATGTTAAATCAAGGTTACCTTATTGTTAAATAATTGTTAACTGGGAGAAGGTTCAGCCTCCTCCAATGCGTTGAAAAACAATAAATAAGGTGAGCCGTTAAACCGATCTGAATGTGATCAGGAAGGATGTCCCATTTGTTTTACTGATCTTCAGGGTCGCCTCAAGCTGTGTGCACAGGAGGCGAACGATCTGCAATCCCCGGGTGGACACCTGCTCATGAATAAGTGCATCGTCGATACCCACACCATTGTCGCTGATTTCGAGACGGCAGGTTCCATCCTGATGATCCATCCTAAGGCTGATCCAAAGTTTTCCGCTGCCCTCGGCGTGAAAGGCATGTTCAAAGGCATTGCTTACAAGCTCATTGACGATTAGACCAAGAGGGATCACCAGATCGGTTTTCAGTGAAATCTCCTCAATATCGGAAATCATATCGACAACCTTGTGGTTGAACTGTCCTGCTATCATCCCCGCGAGCCTGCGCAGGTAGTCAGAGAAAGAAAGCTGCAACGGGTTATCCGCCCGGGAAAGCATTTCATGGAACAGTGCCATACATTTAATGCGAAGTTGCAGGCTGTTCAGCGACCGTATGGTTTCTTCCGTTTTCACATTCATCATTTGCATGCTGATCAGACTGACGAGGATGGCGAAGTTGTTTTTTACCCGGTGATGGGTTTCCCTGATCTGTATTTCGGCCTGTTTACCGGATTCCATGATGTTTGTAGTTTTGGTGGGATTGGTCCTGAAGCGTATGTTTGAATTTATTTCTTCCGGACCGGAGGCTGTTGGCGACCACAGACACCGAGCTGAAAGCCATTGCTGCACCGGCAAACATTGGATCGAGCAAAAAACCGGTGAGTGGATAAAAAACTCCGGCAGCAATGGGAATGGAAATAAGGTTATAGAAAAAGGCCCAGAACAGGTTCTGGTGAATGGTTCTGACTGTCTGTTTCGATAATTGTATGGCTTCGGCAATTTTCATCAGGTCTCCGCGTACAAGGGTAACGGGGGAGCTGCTGATGGCTATATCACTGCCGGCGCCCATGGCGATACCGGTGTCGGCTGAAGCCAGCGCCGGTGCATCGTTGATCCCGTCGCCGGCCATGGCCACATGATGGCCGGCCGATCTCAGGTTGCTTATGTATGCTGCCTTTTCAATGGGTGTGACACCTGCCTGGAAGTGACGGATCCCGGTTTTTTCAGCGACCGAAGCGGTGACAGCCACGTTGTCGCCCGAAAGCAGGTGCACCTCAATGCCCATCTCTTTCAGGGCGCTGACCGCAGCGGCCGAGGATGGTTTTACCGGATCTGTTATGGCAAACATTATAACGGGAGAACCGTCAAAAGAAACATAGACGATGGAAAATGCCCCGGCCAGCCATTGTTGTTCCTTTTTTTCAGGAATTTCAACCAGGTCAACACCATAATCGCTCAGAAGTGACCGGTTCCCGGCCAGTAATTCATGGCCTTTGTATCTTGCGGCCACCCCCTTCCCGGCAAAATTGCTGAATTCAAGGCTCATTTCAGGAATCGCCGCAGCAGAAAATTCCGCTGCCCCGGCATCACCCTTTTGCGCTTTCAGGTAATCTGAGATGGCCTGCGCATAAACATGTTCCGACCGCTGTTCAGCAAAGAAAAGGGTCTCCAGGATTTCGCGGCGCAATTCCGGATCATGTGGACGGTTATTGTTCAATATCCAATGGATCCCGGTCACCTCGGGTTTACCGGCGGTGACGGTCCCTGTTTTATCAAGGACCAGGACGTTTGTATGACATAGTATTTCGAGGCTTGATGCATCGCGGACCAGGATACCCTGGCGGGCAGCCTTGCCGAGCCCGACCATCAGGGCCGTGGGAGTGGCCAGTCCGAGAGCACACGGACAAGCCACCACGAGCACTGCCATCGCCGTGATAAAAGCCACCGGGTTTGAGGATACGGGTTGAATGAAGTTCCAGGTGATGAAGGTAATGATGGCAATGAGCAGGACAGCCGGAACGAAGATGCCGGCTACCTTGTCGGCGATCCGCTGCACCGGGGCTTTGCTTCCCTGGGCCTCCTGCACCAGCCTTATGATCTGGGCCAGGACGGTTTCACTGCCAACCCGATCCGCCTGCATCCGGATGCTCCCGTTCAGGTTTATCGTTCCGCCGGTAACCTGGTCGCGGGTTGTTTTCACAACCGGAACCGGTTCGCCGGTGATCATGCTTTCGTCGACGGTAGCTGTACCGTCAACGACCACCCCATCGGCAGGGATTTTCTCACCCGGCCGGATGATGATGATATCTCCCTTTACGATCTTTGAGATCAGCATCTCCTTCTCGATTCCATTCCTGATCACCCGCGCGGTCCTGGCACCGAGATCCATCAGTTTTCTGATCGAAGCACCGGTCTTCCGTTTGGCCCTTTCTTCAAAATATCGTCCCAGCAAAACAAACGAGATGATCATCGCCGCCGATTCAAAATAAACATGAGGTTGAATCCCCCTTTCTCCCAGAATACCGGGAAAAAGGGTATTGACCATGCTAACGAGAAATGCACTCCCGGTTCCAAGGGCAACCAGGGTATCCATGTTGGCATTCAGATGAACCGCGCGTCTCCACGCGACGATATAAAATTCCCTTCCGGACCAGAAAACCACGGGAATGGTGAGCGCCATCATCCACCAGTTCACCCCAGGGAGGTGGTGAAAAAACATGGCCAGGACTACAACCGGGACCGAGAAAATGAAAGACCAGGAGGTTTGTTGACCCAATATCTTCAGCCTGATCGCTTCAAGGTCTTTCAGCTCTTCGCCCGACAATTGGCGGGCGATCAGTGTAAAACCAAGGCCGGAGATCTTTTTTTCAATATCGGCAAGGTGAATCAGGTGGGGATCGTATTCAACGCTCACCTGCTCGGCTGCCAGGTTCACGGATGCCATCCGGATCCCTTCCAGCGAGCCCAGCATGGTTTCGATGCTCAGGGCACAGGATGAACAAGACATCCCCTCCACCCGGTATGTCTCCTTAGTAAGACCCATCGGGGATTTTTTGCTGCAGCAAAGTTATCCCAAATCCATGAAATCGCTGCTGATATAGCAGATTATTGCGCTGCCTCTTTTCCTTCTTTGCCTGAAGCATCTTTCCTGCCGGCCTTCCTGTACGATTTCGACATTTTGCTCCATTCCTTGAACAATTGTATGCCATCGGAGGCGAGCCGTTCCATCCTGGCCTGAGAAACATGAACCTCAAGCATGTCTTTCAGGATGGTGTTTCGCTGGTTTTTCCAGTGACGCATTTTATCGATGAGCGCCAGGTTAAAATGGGCCGAGAAGCCAGGTTCAACGCCTGATACATGAAGGAATTTCAACCGCTTGATTGATTGTTCAAAAGTGTAACCGGTACTTTTCTGTTTCCCTTCCAGCTTAATGATCAAACGTTTTATCCGTCTCTCGAAAACAAACGAGAGAATCCAGAATGCCTCCATGAAAAAGTCATTCTTAAGGGCAACGCCTGCCCTTTCGAGCAATTTTTTTGTGCTTTTCTTCTCAAGCTCCCTGGGAATTGGTTTTTTTTTCATATCATTTTGTGAACGGATTCGCTGTTAAAGATATAAAGAATATTCTTTTGCCGGTCAGATCAATTCTGGACCATTGGATTATATGCCTATCAATATCTTTATTTTCAAATTGTTATAATCTGAAAAGCAAAGATTTAACAATAATTTCACATGGATAATCCAAAATTGTATTAATTTTGCAGGCGATTTAGTTTAATTAAAAATAACAATCATGAGTATTGAAAAGAAATTCCTGAAAGCAAAACCAGTATGTAAAGTCAAATTCTCTCTTTCGGGAGAACAGTATAACAATGCTTCTTCCATCCTTCTGGTAGGCGATTTCAATAACTGGCAGATCGGTGAAACCCCGCTCAAGAAAGCAAAGACAGGGGTATGGTCGGTTAGCCTTGACCTGGAAGCCGGAAAAGACCACCAGTTCCGTTATCTCATCGACGGCACCAACTGGGAAAACGATCCGGAAGCCGATAAATTCATCCCGAGCGGACTCGGTTCCGAGAATTCTGTGATCAGCCTCTGATCCTTCTCCTGCCTGGCGGGATCCCTATTTTTGTTCGAGTAGCTTTTTCAGTCCCCGCATCACCTTCAATGGGGTGTCGGTAATGACCATGTTGTAGATCCAGTCGGGAACGATTCCGCCTGGATCTACATGTCCTTCAAGGACCGCATGTACATATCCCTTGTCGGTGGGCGTGAGGGTCCAGCTTTGCCAGTAACTTTCGATGCGGATGCAGTCGGAACGTTTGGGCATTACCCCTGTGAGAGGGGTGGCATGGATGGTACGTACATAGGTAACCGGATCGGTGTTCATGATGGCTTCCACGCACAGGTCGCGGTCGGTGACCGGCCATGGAGCATCATAGACGAGGTAGTATTGGGCTTTTTTATCCTTCTCGTATAAAAGGACACGGATATCCTTAACATTCTTATCCCACCAGTCGAGGTTTTTTACATTCCCGATCAGGTTGTAGACATTTTCCTTTGAAGCGTAGAAATTGGTGACCCCCTTGAATGATTTGAGGGAAGAACCGGGTTCTTTCCTGGTATAGATATAGATGCCGTCTTTTTCCTTGACAAATTCCCACGCCTGCGAGAAACCCTCGCCCGGCAAAGTCAATCTCATTAAAACAACAAAGAAAAACAGACGTATCCTGGTCATTATTCAATTTTCTGCAAAGTAAGCAGATTCCGGCCAATAATACCTTCTGCATTTCTTGAGATTTCCAAACTTTCTTTAATTTAGGGGTGAAATATTTCACCTATGAGTAAAACCCCCTTCATCATACATGCCCTGCGGGCGCTGATCGCTTTGCTTCTGGTTGTCATTCTCTTGTTCGGCGCGGCGGTGCTCTATTTTCAGAACGATTCGAAAAAGAACATTGTGGAAGCCGCGCAGGTGCTCCAGGAAAAAAACCGCCCGATGGAACTGCTGGAAATGTGCATTCAGCAAATCTACCATGTCGACAATGACTTCAGACTTTACACATTATCGTTTACCAGGGAGTCGTTCGATCGTTACCGGAACCAGCTTACCCGGATGGATTCTTTGACCACGGCGCTGCAGGCCAGTCTTGCTTCGGCCGGTGAAGATAAAAGGGCAGCCTACGCGCTGCGGCTGGGCACTAAGGAAAAGGTGTCGATGCAGGCCGGACTGAGCCGGCTAAGGCGTATGGCCGATTCGCTGCTTACCACGGCCACAGGGCTGCAAGCGCTTGCCGAAGAGGGCGCCAAACCCGATGTATCAATCATCCGTCAGTATAATCCCGACCTGTCATTTATTTCCGTCGACACCGTGAGTGTTTCTTCCGAGCAAACGAAAAAAAAGAAGGGATTTTTCAGCAAAGTGAAGACTTTTTTCAAAGGTGAGACCGAGACAACAAAATCGACCAAAAAGCTCGCGGTTACATCGGGTGTGAAGGCTGACTCTGCTTCACCGGCTCCTGCTTTTACCATGGCCGACGTGGGCCGCGAAGTAGCACGGCAAACGAACCAGTATTATGAGAACCAGTTAAAGGAGCAATACAGGCTGAACCAGCAACTGAAGGAAAAAGAACGGTCGCTGATCGCCCTTAATTCGCGACTGATGGGCAATATTTCGGGGATATTCCGCGAACTGAAACAGGAGAACCTGGTCCGCGAGCAGCAGATCAACAACCTGGCGGTGGCGAATATCCTGAAATATTCGCGCATCATCGAATATTGCGTTCTGGCCGCAGTGGCACTGGTTTTTCTGCTTGCCATCCTGATCGCGCTCAACATCCGCAAAATCATCACGTACCAGCGCGGTATCATCGCTGCCCGGAAAAAAGCCGAAGATGAAGCTGCCGAGAAAAGCAAGTTCCTGGCCTTTATGAGCCATGAACTGCGCACCCCGTTAACCTCCATTGTCGGTTTCACCGAGCAGCTGAAAGAGACCAGCCTGTCGGCCGAACAGCAGAAATACCTGCAGGCCATGGCCGGTTCCTCCGATATCCTGCTTACGACGGTCAATGACATACTCGACATGTCGAAACTCGATTCGGGCAAGTTCCGGTTCGTAAAATTTTCTTTCATTGTCAGGCCTGTTTTTGAGCAGGTTCTCAGCAGTCTCCGGCCGATGGCTGAGAAAAAGGGAATGCAGATCGAACTGGTATCGAAGGTTCCCGACAATCTTTGTTTTCTTGGCGATGAAATGAGGTTGAAACAGGTGGTGATCAACCTGGTGAACAACGCCATCAAATATTCCGAGCAGGGAACCATTACGGTGACCATTGCCGCCGACGGGGCCAAAGGGAAATCAAAACTGCAGGTCGACGTAGCCGACCAGGGAATCGGCATCGACGAGGACAAACTGAACGAAGTTTTCAGCGAATTCTCGCAGGTTCATGAACAGTCCGCGAAAAAGTGGATCATCGGCACCGGTCTGGGATTGCCGATCTGCAAAAAGATCGTGGAGCAGCAGGGCGGAAAGATCTGGGTCACCAGCAAAAAGGGAGCGGGATCCACCTTCTCTTTCAGCATTCCATACCAGACTGTGGTAGGGAAGACAGAAGAGACCGAACCAGTTGAGAATGTCTTTTCTAAAGATGTATTTGAGGGCAAGAACATTCTGGCAGCCGATGATACCGAGATCAACCTGGTGCTGCTTGATTCGATCTTCAGGAAATGGGGTGTGACCATCGACAAAGCCAGGAACGGGGCTGAAGCCTTGCAACTGTTCCGTTCCAGGGAGTATCACCTGGTGCTCAGCGATGTCTACATGCCGGAGATGGACGGCATTGAACTCACACGGCAGATCCGAAATGCTGCCAGGCCTGCGAACAAAAATGTGCCGGTAGTCATCCTTTCGGCCAACATGATACAGGATGAGATCGAGAAGTTTAAGCTGGCCGGGGTGAGCGATTATCTTCCCAAACCTTTTGCCGCCACTGATCTTTACCGGGTCGTCACCAAACAGCTATCCTGATCAAAAAAAACCGCCATGCATGCCTGTTCCGGTTACCTGACTTTCCCGCTAAGGAAACAATTCACACTCATTTTCCTATTATCGGTCACGGTTTCATGCATCAAGAGCTTCGAACCAGTGATTGAATCCGATGCAGCTGACAGGTACGTGGTTTCTGGCATGGTTTCCGACAAGGAGGGATGGCACGAGGTGGAGGTCTCCGTCACTTCGCCTATTCAATCGCCCGCCTACCGGCCGTTAACAGGCTGCCAGGTGAGGATACTGGATGACAAGGGAAATGTCTTTCAGGCTGAGGAGTTTGCCGCGGGGCATTACCACGCCTTCATCCAGCAGCAATTTCTCTCGCCCGGAACCTCTTATAAGGTAGCGGTAACAACACCAGACGGTGACGTGCTGGAGTCGGACTTCGACAGGATGGCCAACGGACCGCCGATTGATTCGGTTTATTATGCAGTGAAGAAGATTCCGACCGGGGATCCTTCGATCAGCAACAGTGTCATGCAGTTTTATATCGACCTGGATGCCAACGGCGGCGATAACAGCCGTTATTACAAATGGGAAATCATTGAAACATGGGAGTACACGGCAAAACACCCGGTTGAATATTTCTATGACGGCGATTTTCACACGGTCAAACCGCCGGATTCCACCAATTATATTTGCTGGGTGACAACCGCTGCCAAGAATGTCTATACCGTCTCCACAACCAATCTGTCTCAAAATGCCTACAGGCAGTTCCCCTTGCACTGGATTGACGGAAACACCTCACGGCTTGGAGTGCTGTACAGCATGCTGGTCAGGCAGCAGGCCCTCAGCGAAGCAGCTTACAACTATTGGGAACAGGTACGTGCCAACAGCAATGACGGTGGCGGCCTCTATGAAAAACAACCCCTGGCAGTAAAGGGGAACATCCGGAGCCTGACCAATGATAATAAATACGCCCTTGGTTTCTTTTATGCCGCAGCGATTTCGGAAAGGAGATATTTTTACAAGCCTGTCGAAGGGATCGACCCGGCCTTCAGAAAAAAGTTCTGTAGCGAGGACCCCCTGGGGAAATTTGGCTGGAAAGAGTTTTCAAAGTCGGACTATCCGGTTTATTATTATTTCAACCTGCAAGGGATTTTGCGGATACTGAGTTTGGATTGTGTTGACTGCCGGGCGCAGGGAGGAACAACCGTTAAACCTGATTTTTGGCCTGCACAGCCGGACCAGGCCGTGTATTGAAAATTTCCCGGTGTGAGGAGATCCCCAAAACCGATGAAAGGTTATGGTTAGTTCTCAATTTATTGATATTAAGGGGGCGAAAGACTTTTTGCCCGGCAAATTTCAACATATGAAGTACATACAAAAGTACATGCTGCATTTTCTGATACTGGTCATCATGAGTGGGTTGCCAGTGAAAAAATGCCTGGCTCAGGATCAACTCCGGCTTTACATTGAGGAGGGCCTGCGGAGCAACCTGGTCATGCAGCAAAAAAACATCACCCTGAAGCAAAGCCTGCTGGCGCTCCGTGAGGCCAAAAGCTGGTACTATCCGACGGTAGAGTTGCTGGGCGATTATATGTGGGCGGAGGGAGGACGCACATTCCCTGTCCCGGTTGGCGACCTGCTGAACCCGGTTTACGCCACCCTTAACCAGCTTACCCACAGCCAGCAGTTCCCGCAGATCGAGAACCAGGCGTACCAGCTGATGCCGCAGAATTTTTACGACGCCCGGGTCAGGATCCTTTATCCTGTGGTGAATACCGACGTATGGTACAACGCGAAGATCAGCAAACAACAGGTCACCCTGTCGGAATATGAAATTGATACCTATCGCCAGGAGCTGACCAGGGATATCGAAACGGCCTATTATCATTTCTGCCTCGCTTCCGACGGCGTGGCCATCTACCAAAGCGCTTACGGTCTTGTTAAGAAGAATCTTGAGGTCAACGAATCGCTCCTGCGCAACGGCAAAGGACTTCCGGCCAACGTGCTCAGGGCCGAGAGCGAGCTCGAGACCGTCCGTTCCAGGCTGACAGAGGCTGCGAACCAGGTGAGTAATTCACGGGCTTATTTCAATTTCCTGCTCAACCGCCCGGCCGGCGATTCCATCATTTACGAAGACCTTCCCCTGCCAGGGGATCTCGGCACACGACTTACGGCCACACCCTATGTGGATAAAAGAAGCGAGCTGATGGCGCTCGGAACCCTGGGCCGCATCAGGCAGCTCCAGCTTGACTGGAACCAACGCTACCTGGTTCCCAAAGTCAATGTATTTGCCAACCTGGGCTCCCAGGCTTCCGACTGGGCATTCGACAGCCAGAGCCGGTATTTTATCGCCGGGGCCCAGGTGTCCATTCCCATCTTCGAAGGGCAGCGAAACAGGGTCAGGATCAGCAAAACGAGGCTTGATATCGATGATGTGACAAGCCGGACGGAGCTCGCGGAAAAACAATTCAGCATGGCGGCCCAAATCGCACGGAACAACCTCAATACGGCCAATATCAACCTGAAGTCAGCCGAAAAACAGTACCACAGTGCAAAAGCCTATTTCAGCCTGGTCGAGAAGGGGTATTCAGGAGGGATCAACAGCCTGATTGAGTACCTGGATGCGCGGAACCAGCTGACCTCTTCAGAGATTCATGTCAGGATAAACCGTTACCGGGTGTTGTCGGCCTATTCAGAACTGAAGCGACAGACCGCCGTAAGCGAAATCGTGAAATAACGAAAAATCCGGCAGCCGGTCTTCCCCGGTTTCAAAACCAAAAGTCTGGCTTACCGATGTTAATCAATGAAACCAAGAACCATCGGATATGAGAATGAAAAGAAACCTGTATTGCGTGTTTATCGCGGTCATTGCGGCAGCCTGCAGCCCATCGGCCGAAGACAGGATACCACGCGAAAATGAGATCATACCGGTCGAAGTGGCCCGGATTGAACAGGAGGTTGTCAATGAACCGGTGTATGCATCCGGCACCTTCACCAGTGATGATGAGGTGATCAGGTCGTTCAAGACCGGGGGCGTCGTTCAGCGGCTCTACGTCATGGAAGGCGACGTTATCAGGACCGGTCAGTTGCTGGCTACACTCGACCTGACCGAAATTTCGGCGCAGGTGGCCCAGGCCAGACTGGGTCATGAGAAGGCAAAGCGTGATTATGACCGGGTGAAGAATCTTTACCGCGACAGTGTGGTCACCCTTGAGATGTTCGAGAATGCGGGCACGGCCCTCCAGTTAGCCAGTGAGCAGCTGACGGCAGCCATGTTCAACCAGGCCTGTTCGGAGATCCGCGCTACGGAGAACGGATTTGTACTGAAAAAATTCGTCAACGAAGGCCAGGTGGTTGGTCCCGGCACCCCGGTCTACATGACCAACGGGGCGGCCGACGGCAACTGGATCCTGAAAGTGGCCGTCAGCGACGGGCAGTGGAGCACCATAAAAACAGGCGACCCGGCGGTGATTTCCACCGATATCGGCAACGACCGGCCCATGATGGGACACGTTTCGAAAAAGTCGGAGGGGGTGGATCCTTACACCGGCACTTTCACCATCAACATCACCCCGGTGCCGGGTTTTAAAATTCCGATCGCCTCGGGGATGTTCGGCAAGGCCACCATCACACCATCCACCGGACAAAAAGTCTGGAAGATCCCCTATGATGCCTTGCTTGACGGCGATGGAAACAAAGGATTCGTTTTCACCACCTGCGACCGGAAGACGGCGCTGCGCCAACCGGTTTCGATTGCCGGTCTGTACCGGGATTTTGCAATGATCGACAAAGGGCTTGAGAACTGCAACACCGTGATCATCCGCGGAAGCGCCTATCTCAAAGACCGCTCACCAGTGAAGATCATCCGGTAAACATCGCATCATCATCCCTCATCTACCAAAAACACCTGACCATGAAACTGTCGGAATTAGCGATAAAAAACTCCCAGTTTACGCTGGTGATGTTCCTGATGGTGATCGTCATCGGCATCAGTACAGTACTTACGATGCCGCGGTCTGAAGACCCCGAACTGAAGTACCCCGAATTCCCGGTGGTGATCATCTATCCCGGAACCAGCCCAAAGGACATGGAGGAGCTGGTGGTGAAACCGGTGGAGCAGAAGGTCTATGCCCTCGAGGACATCAGGCGCGTCACCAGCAAGATCGGCGACGGCATTGCGATCATCACCGTGAAGTACAATTACGATACTGACACCGACGAGAAATACCAGGAGCTGATCCGCGAAGTGGGGGCGATGCGCAACGAGTTGCCGGAAAACATTTTAAGCATCGATGTTTACAAATATACGCCGTCGAGCGTCAATGTCCTGCAACTCGCGCTGGTTTCGGAGAATGCCCCTTCGGAGTTGATGCGGAAGAAGGCCGAGGATCTCCAGGATGAGCTGGAAAGAATCCCTGCGCTGAAGAATGTGGAGATCCACGGTCTGGCTGAACAGATTGTGAGGGTGGACCTCCGGCCCGAGAAGATGGCCAGCATGAACATTCCCGTCAATCTTGTTATCGGAGCCCTGCAGGGTGAACTTACCTCTATCCCGGGCGGCAGCGTGGAGGCCGGCACAAAATCATTCAATGTCAAAATCAGCGGGAAGCTGAGGAGTGTCGACGACATCCGTCGTACCATCGTTTTCTCCTACAACGGAAAAAACATCATGTTAGGGGATATCGCCGAAGTGTACCAGGATCTTGCAACCAAAGACTACATCACCCGGCTCAACGGCCATCGGTGTGTCTTCGTCGTGGCGGCCCAGAAGCCCGGGAACAACATCACAAGCACCCAGAAGGCCTATAAGACAACACTTGAGACGTTTAAAAAGAAGCTGCCTCCATCCATCGACATGGTACACTTTTTCGACCAGGCCGACCATGTCAACAAACGTTTATCGGGTCTGGGCACCGATTTCCTGATCGCCATTCTGCTGGTGGCGATCACGCTCCTGCCGCTGGGATTCCGTTCGTCGCTCATCGTCATGATCTCCATCCCCCTGTCGCTTGCCATCGGCATCATCCTGCTCAATATGACCGGATTCACCCTGAACCAGATCAGCATCGTGGGGTTGGTGGTGGCCCTTGGGTTGCTGGTCGACGACAGCATCGTGGTGATCGAGAACATCGAACGGTGGATGTTCCAGGGTTACAGCCGTAAAGAGGCGGTGATCAGGGCCACCAGGCAGATCGGGCCGGCGGTACTGGGCTGCACGGTCACGCTGATCATTGCCTTCCTGCCCCTTGCCCTGATGCCCGAGGCCTCCGGCGAATTCATCAGGGCCCTGCCCATGGCGGTCATCTACAGCATGCTGGCCTCCCTGCTCGTTTCGCTCACCGCCATACCGCTCATTGCCGGCCGGATCCTCCGCGAGCACCACGGACCCTGGGAAGGGAATATCGTTATGCGCACATTCAAGAGATTCCTTATCGGGGGCGCTTATCACAAGGTGCTCAGCCACTCTCTTGAGAAACCCATGCTTACCCTCGTGGTCACCGCCCTGTTATTTGCCGGTTCCATCGGCCTTTTCTGGGTGAACGGGTTCAGCCTTTTCCCGGCATCCGAAAAGCCGCAGTTCTATATCCGGATTGAAACGCCGCTTCAGTCGGGGATCGAATACACCGATTCGGTGACCCACGATATCGAGAAGCAACTGGGAGCCATCCCTGAAGTAAGGTACTTTGCTTCCAACGTGGGGAAGGGGAACCCCCAGGTGTATTACAATGTTACCCAGGCAAATCCGCGCAGCGACCTGTCGGAAGTGCTGGTCATGCTCGACCAGCACACCCCGGCCACGCGGAAGCTGGAGATCATTGAGCAGTTGCGGAAACGCTGGAGCATCTACCCCGGAGCCCGTATTGAGGTGAAAAACTTCGAACAGGGACCCCCGGTTGCCGCTCCCATCGAGGTAAGGCTGTTTGGCGACAACCTTGACACGCTGAGGCTTGCCGCCATCGAGGTGGAGAACATGCTGAACAAGCTCCCGGGTACCATCTATGTCAACAACCCGGTAAGTAACCTTAAGTCGGATTTGGTCATCGATGTCAACAAGCACAAGGCCAGCCAGTTCGGCGTTCCTTCGGTGAGCATCGGCCGCACGGTCAGGATGGCCGTCAACGGATTGCCGGTGGGCAGTTTCACCGACGATTACGGCAACAATTTCGATATCGAGGTAAGCACGCCGCGAACCGGGAAACCCAGGCTCGACGTTTTCAACAACCTCTATGTGAATAACATGCAGGGGAAGGCGATCCCCCTGCAGCAACTGGCCGGCATCAGACTGGAGACGTCGCCCCTGGTGATCAACCATTACAACAAGAACCGGACGGTTTCTGTGATCTCCTACATCCGTAAAGGACATCTTACCGATAATGTGAACAGGGAGGTGATCAGGAAGATGGCCTTACTGCCGTTGCCCAGGGGTTACAGTTATGAGATCGGCGGGGAGTATGAAAGCCGGGGCGAGTCGTTCAGCGGTTTTACCGGCATCGTGCTCACGGCCGCTTTTCTTTTCATCGCCGTTTTGATCCTGCAGTTCAAATCGTTCCGCAACACCCTCATCGTGCTTTCGGTCATTCCGCTGGGCATGGTCGGCGCCATGGCGGCGCTGTGGGTCACCGGAAATTCGGTGTCGTTCGTCGCCATCATCGGGCTGATCGCTCTGGCCGGTATCGAGGTGAAGAACACGATCCTGCTGGTGGATTTCACCAACCAGATGCGCCGTGAGGGAGTACCGCTGAACGAAGCCATCCGGAGTTCGGCCGAGATCAGGTTCCTGCCCATTGTCCTCACCACCCTCACGGCGATCGGGGGGATGCTCCCCATCGCGGTATCGACCAACCCGCTCATTTCACCGCTGGCCATCGTGATCATCGGGGGGCTCATCAGTTCCACCCTGCTTTCGAGGATCGTGACACCTGTTATCTACAAGCTGATACCGCCGAAGCTGTGAGTTGCACACATTTGATCAGCCAGAAAAGATGCTCGTGCAGATAGGCACACGATTGTCATAATGTTAACCTATTTTTACATTGATGCCATCCATCGAATTTTCATGAAAGACCGGCCCATTATAAGAACACTGATTTTATCCCTTTTATTCCTGCCAGCCTGCGTTGTGTCGCAGGCGCAGGTAAACCGGGTGCCAGCCGATTTTCCTTCCATTCAGCAGGCGATCGATGCGGCCGTAAATGGAGACACGGTGCTGGTATCGCCGGGTACATACCATGAAAACATCAATTACAACGGCAAGGCCATCACCGTTGGATCATTGTACCTGACCAACCAGGACACTTCGTTCATCACACAGACCATTATCGACGGCGATTCCATATCGAGCGTTGCCACCTTCGCGGATGGCGGGGATACTACATCCGTGTTGTGCGGTTTTACGCTGACCAACGGATTTAATTTTGCCGGAGGAGGGATCCTGATCGAAAATTCAAACCCGGTGATCAGCCACTGCATCATTTCAGGGAATCACAGCACTGATCACGGTGGCGGCATCTATTGCAGCAACTCATCAGCCATCCTTGAAAACCTGGCAATCAGGAACAATTCCTGTGTTGGCAATGGAACTGGCCGGATCCTGAAATTGTAATTTTGCCCTACCGCCAAGGGTATTCCAGGGATTCTGTCAGCATCCGCTATACCGGATTAAGAGGAGGTCTTTCCGGGATTGTGACCCACGATACCATGGGTGTGGTAGGCTGGCTTGAAGGCAACCTCGACCAGGACCCGATGTTCAGCGGGGAGGGAAAGGATCCGTTGTCGCTTAAAGCAGGGTCGCCCTGCATTGACGTTGGCACGCCCGACACCGCGGGACTGGCCCTGCCTGTGATCGACGTAGCAGGCAACCCGAGGATCTTCCACGAAAGGATTGATATAGGAGCGTACGAATGGAACAACGTTTCGATTGACGAGGAACGATTTTCGATTGACGAATGGAAGGTAAGGGTGTTTCCCGATCCATTTTCTACATCGGTAACTTTTGCTTTTAGTATAAGGAGCAGGTGCACGGTGATCGTTGAAGTTTATAACGGAATGGGCAGGAGGGTTGCAGAGATCCGCAGGGCTGACTACGGAACCGGTGAACAAATCGTTTCCTGGGATGCAGCATCATTGCCGTCCGGGATATATTGTTACCGTTTGTCCGCCGGCAAGGATGCGCGAACCGGTAAGCTGGTGAAGCAGTAAAGGTTTGTTCGGGTTTTAAGGCTTGACGCAATGCAAGGGTGGACCCTGTTAAGCAGGTTGATCACGTACCGGTCGGATTCATTTACTGATCTTCGACACCAATATCATTGATTCATTGAATCTGAATCTGCCTTCTTGCTGTAATATGAAATCAAAAAAAGATGAAATTTGTGTTGAAATTTGTGTTGATCTGTGGGGTCCCTAAACAAACAACATGTTATCAATGAAAACAATACATTTTTTTTGGGTCCTTGGCCTGGTTATATTTAACACCGGCTTGTACGGCCAGGGCATCATAGCAGGTCAGGTTTCCGCCGGCGACCTCTATAAAGATGTAATACCCGACTGCACCATGTGTGCCTCCCCGTATAATCCTAACGGGTCGAATTATCACATGAACCTCGATCTTGACCAGGACGGTGTCAGTGATCTGGCCATCCATGCGTGGGGTCAGGGCATCCTGAGCGGCGGTTCAAGCATGTGCGCAGTTGATAACCTCTCTGCGTACACCTCAGTGATCGCCCATTTCATCACCTCCTTCGGATACACAGTAGGCGTTGCAGATACCATCAGCCCCGGGGACTCCATTTCCCCGGCGAATGCCTATCTTCATACCAACAGTTTTATCTGGTCTTACAACTGGGGCGGGGCTTTCGGTACCGGCCCGGAGATCCCGAAATGGACCGGTGAGCATCTGATCGGCGTAAGGCTGGCGCTGCCGAGGGAGACCCTCTACAGCTGGATCAGGTTGTCTGTTGCGGATTATTGCATTATTGTCAGGGATTATGCGTGCAACAAGGGGGTCTACACCGGGATTTCTCCCGATACCGGTTCAGGATCTGTTGTTGTTTTTCCCAATCCCGCCAACTCCGTTTTCACTGTTAACCTGAACGGCGAACACCGGCAGGCCGTAGCGTTGTCGGTGTATTCCTCCACCGGGATGCTGTTTCACAAGTCCACCTTACCCCCCGGGCATGCCACCACTACCCTGCAGGTGGCCTCCTGGCCTGCAGGGTTGTACCTTGTAAAAACGGTGCTGGGTGACCAGGTATCAATCCGCCGTCTGGAGATCATTCATTGATTGCGTGCGCAGTGTCGCAGCATGCAATTGGAAAACTGGTGAGATCGGAAGAATTGCGGAATTCACTGGATGCTGATTTCGTTGTCTTAATTTTGTATGTACTTCTGTGTGTTCCAAATAAAAAAGCCACTCCCATTTTTACATGCAAGTGGCTGATTCTGAGGTGGGCCCAACAGGACTTGAACCTGTGGCCAGCTGATTATGAGTCAGCTGCTCTAACCGTCTGAGCTATGGGCCCGGTCAACCGGCTTTTTTTCACCGGTCGAATTTCAAAAAGGTGTGCAAAAGTAGTAAATTATTGTGATTTTTGCAAAAAGTACTTGTTATGCAACTGCGCACCGACCTCTTCCCCTTCGCATCCACCATCGAAAACATCATCTTCGACTTCGGTGGCGTGATATGCGACATCGATCCGAAGCTGGCTGAAAAACAATTTCTTGAACTGGGATTCAACGTGGCCGACAGTTCCGCGCTTCCAAAATCCAAAGAACTGGTGCACCTGCTCGAAAGCGGGGCCATCCAGCCCCGGGTTTTTCGAGATGGGTTCCGGGAACTTTTCGTTCACCCGCCTACCGACGAGCAGATCGATTTCGCATGGAACGCCCTGCTGCTTGATATCCGGGAGCCGCGGATCCGTTGCCTTGAGGCCCTCAGGGATCATTACAGGATCTTCCTGCTCAGTAACACCAACGAAATCCATTACAACTGTTATGTTGCGCGTTTCAGAGAAAAGTATGGCTACCGCGATTTCGACCAGTTGTTCGAAAAAGCCTGGTTTTCTTACAGGATAGGAATCACCAAGCCCGATGTACAGGTTTTTCATTATGTGCTCAACGATAAAAATCTTGCACCCGAAAAAACGCTGTTCATCGATGATACCCTGATTCATGTGGAGGGGGGCGCGAAGGCCGGTTTGCATGGGTTTCACCTGGAGCCCCAAACAGAAATCAACGATCTTTTTGTGAAGTGATCTTACCTGACATTGGCACCGTTCTTTCCTGGGAAGTGTCACTTTTTTTCATTGAAGATCAATACGTTGTTTAATGTAATTTAGATTTATTCCAGAAATGCTTGACTTGCGGTTCTGAAAGCATTACCTTTGCAGCCCCTTTCTAACCGGCCAAGCATCATGAAGTTATCCCAGTTTCGATTCCACTTACCACCGGACCTTATCGCCAATCATCCCTCGAAACAGCGCGATGATGTCCCTATGATCATTCTCGACCGCAAGACTCAGACTGTTGAACACGGGCATTTCAAAGATATCCTGAATTATTTCGGTGAGAACGATGTATTTATCATCAACAACACCAAAGTATTTCCGGCCCGCCTTTATGGCGAGAAGGAGAAAACGGGAGCCAAGATCGAGGTCTTCCTGCTGCGCGAGCTGAACCGCGAATCGCGTCTGTGGGATGTGCTGGTCGACCCTGCGCGTAAGATCCGTATAGGTAACAAGCTCTATTTTGGTGATGATGAATCGTTGGTTGCCGAAGTGATCGACAACACGACCTCGAGGGGGCGCACCATCCGGTTCCTTTTCGACGGGCCTTATGAGGAGTTCAAGAAAACCATCCAGCGGCTGGGCGAAACCCCCTTGCCCAAGTTGCATAACCGGCAGGTGACCCCGGAAGATGAGGAACGCTACCAGACCATTTTTGCCAAACATGAAGGGGCGGTGGCGGCCCCGACCGCTGGTCTTCATTTCACCAGGGAGATCATGAAACGTCTTGAACTGCAGGGAGTCTCTTTCGCCGAGATCACCCTTCACCTGGGACTGGGAAATTTCCGCACCATCGATGTGGAGGACCTTACCAAACACAAAATGGATTCGGAAGAGATGATCATCGAGCCTGAAGCCGCCGAGATCGTGAACCGCTCCATTGCCCGAAAAGGCCGTGTGGTGGCCGTCGGCACAACCTCTATGAAGGCCATTGAATCGTCGGTGACCATCGCGGGGAACCTGAAGCCTTACCGGGGTTGGACCAACAAGTTCATCTTTCCACCTTACGAGTTCAGCATTGCCAACGCCATGATCACCAACCTGCATCTGCCGCAGTCGCCCATGATGATGCTGGTGGCGGCCTTTGCAGGGTACGACCTCCTGATGAAGTCGTATGAGGTGGCCGTGGAGAAGAAGTACAAGTTCTTCACCTATGGCAACCCCATGCTGATCCTTTAAGCATCGTTTTTTTGAAACACTCGGTCATCGTTGTCGCAGGCGGTTCGGGGTCCCGGATGAATGCCGGGATTCCGAAACAGTTTCTTTTGCTTTCAGGGAGACCGATGCTGATGTATGTGCTGGAGCAATTTGAAGCTTCCATCCCCGGTATCAGGATGATCGTCGCACTGCCGGCCGGTCACGGGGAAACCTGGGAACGCCTTTGCAGTGAGCATCGGTTCATGTTGACGCACGAAACGTTGACCGGCGGTTTAACACGGTTTGAGTCGGTAAAAAATGCACTTTCACTGGCCGGCGATGAAGGACTGGTCGCGGTGCACGATGGAGCGAGGCCGCTCGTTTCGGTCGACCTTATCAGGCGGTCGTTTGCAGCCGCGGCCGAACGGGGCAGCAGCGTCCCGGTGGTGGCCGTCACCGAATCGATCAGGAGAATTGACAGGCAAACCAACGAACCCGTCGACCGCCGTCATTATTTCCGTGTGCAGACCCCCCAGGTTTTTCCATCCGCACTGTTACAACAGGCATACTGCCAGGCCTACCGGCCTGAATTCACCGACGATGCCTCAGTGGTTGAGGCCCTGGGTGTCGGAATCCATACGATCACGGGAGAGGAGACCAACCTGAAAATAACCACGAGGGCCGATCTGTTGCTGGCCGGGTACCTTCTCCATCCGGATTCCCGCCCGGATTTGACGAACCTCCCTGGTTAAGGGGTATTGTATGATTCAGCCTGCCTCCCGTTCCCCAAACCCGGTTAATCCGGATGCCCTCGTAAAGCGGATGCGGGTGAGTCGGTCAGGGCAACCGGCAGACCGCCCGGTCGCATTTCAAAAGGTTTTATTAAATTTACCGGAGATTTGAACACTACATTGGCAAACGAACGAATCATCCTGGGTATCGATCCAGGCACCACGGTCATGGGATATGGTGTGATCGGCGTAAGCGGGCGCACCATCGGATTGATAGCCATGGGTGTGCTGAAGCTGAACCGCTACGATGATCACCCCATGCGGCTCAGGATCATCTTCGACCGGATGATCTCGCTCATCGAACAGTACCATCCCGACGAACTGGCCATCGAAGCGCCCTTCTTCGGAAAGAATGTGCAGTCGATGCTGAAACTCGGCCGGGCCCAGGGAGTGGCTATCGCGGCCGCGCTCTCCCGATCAATCCCGATCTTTGAATATACGCCGCGAAAGATCAAACAATCGATCACCGGTAAAGGTGGCGCTTCAAAGGAACAGGTGGCCGCCATGCTGGTCCACCTGCTGAAGATCACCGAAAATCCCGAAACCCTCGATGCCACCGACGGCCTTGCCGCGGCAGTGTGCCACTTTTTCCAGCAGGGAAACACCACGAACGAAAAGAAATTTTCAGGATGGAAAGCGTTTGTCAGCGCGAACCCTCAGAGAGTGGGCAATAGGGATTAGGCATCAGGCAATAGGGAAGAAGCTCGTTTTTCGTTTTTCGTTTTTCGTTTTCAATTGTCAATTTTCAATTGTCAATTGTCAATTGCTACATGAGTTTCTGGTAGACCATCCACCACCGGTCGGGGATGTCGTTCTCGCAGGCGGTCTGGTAGTCCTTGTAGGAACAGGGAACCAGGTAGTGCCGTTCGTATTTTACCCGCTGTTCGGCCGGCAGGGGTATCTCCATCCACCACCGGTCGGTCTTTTTGCTTTTATAAAAAACAATCTCCTCTTTGTGATCTGAGATGCTGACCCGGTATTTGAGGTAATCCTCCTCGTTGCGGAAAGGAAAATCGTGTGCCCGGTTATAGAAGCCATCGATAAAATACCAGATCATCTGTGCGACGAGGTGTGAGGTATGACCGGCGGGATCTTCGAGGGGGTTGGTCTCGTAAAAACCGATGGAGGTGAGTTTGTCGCTCAGGCCTGCATAACGAACGATCTGGCAGGCTTCTTCGCCGTAAAACCCGTTGGGGGTCGCATTCGCGTTGCCCGGTGCGTCGCTTGCCCGCACCGCCGAAATATCAAAGGTAAGCAGGTCGGCATTCCTGACGATCGGCTCCACCTCCTCGAGACTTTCCCTGACAATGCCGAGGCGGTAGGTGTCGAAGAAGAGATTCTTCATGAGTTTCAGCGCCTCCTGATCGATGAAATAGGTCTGGTAGCCGATGTTCGCGTAATTGAAGAGGTAATTTGGCTGGTGGAGGATGATGTTGCTCAGATACGACTGTGCGTTGAGTTCCTGTTCCGATCTTCCGAGGTCGAACATGGGATCAACCGCCACGATGTTGATGATCTGGCCAAGACTCTGGTAGGCCTGGTAGTTGGCGAAGGTAAGATCCTGGCTGCCGCCGAGAATGACCGGAAGTACGTTGTTCCCGACCAGTTCGGCCACTGCCGAGGCCAGTGCAAAATAGGTGTCGGTGACCGCAAAACCCTGTTTGATGTTGCCCAGGTCGGCAATCTTAACGGGGTATGGCCCCTGGTAAAGCCGGTAAAGAAATTTTCGGATATGGTCGGGCGCCTGCCTGCATCCATCGTTACCGGCAGAATTCCTTTCCTCGCGCACGCCGATGATGACGATGTCGAATTGTGTGTAATCGGGAAAGTCATCAGGATCGGAGAATTTCCTGATCACATTTCCCAGGCGGTTCTGGCCTTCATGCGCCCCTGTGCCGTCAATGACGGTCATGTCAAGGGGTTCAAAAAAAGCAGATACATCCATGGGATCTTACTTTTTCTTTTTTGTTTTTGACTTTGTAGGCTCCGAACCGGCGATGATCTCCCGGCATTCTTCGACCGTAAGATCCTTCGGGTTCTTTCCTTTCGGGATTTTGTAATTCTCCTTGTTGAAGGTGATGTAAGCGCCGTACCTGCCGTTCAAGACCCTGATTACATCTTTTTCCACCTTGAATTCGTGCAGGATCTTCTGCTGGTCCAGTTCGCGCTTGGCTTTTATGATCCCGATGGCCCTTTCCTGCGTCACTGTAAGTGGATCGTCGTCCTTGCCAAGCGAGTAAAAGGCAGCATTGTGTTTTACATAAGGACCGAAGCGCCCGGTGGCAACGATGATCTCCGCATTCTCGAAATCACCGAGAGAGCGTGGAAGCCTGAAAAGTTCAAGGGCTTCGTCAAGGCTGATGGTATCGATGCTCTGTCCTTTTTTAAGGGCGGCGAACCGGGGTTTTTTCTCCCCGTCGGCATCTCCGATCTGTACCATGGGACCGTACCGGCCAATCTTTACAAAGACATTTTCTCCGGTGGCAGGATCGGTTCCGAGCAGCTTTTCGCCGCTCACCTTGCCGGATATCCCCAGGGTCTCTTCGATCTGTTTGTGGAACGGATCGTAAAAGTCGCGGATCATCTGGTTCCAGACCATTTTTCCTTCGGCTATCTCGTCGAATTCCTCCTCCACGCTGGCCGTGAAGTTGTAATCCATGATGTTTTCGAAATGCTGCAGCAGGAAAGCGTTCACTACCATGCCGATGTCGGTCGGGAAGAGTTTCGCCTTTTCATAGCCGATATTCTCCGTTTTTTCCTGCTCGCTGATCTCCCCTTTTTTCATGGTGATAAGCCGGTAGGCGCGGCTGGTTCCGGTCCGGTCTTCCTTTACCACATAACCTCTTTTCTGGATCGTCGAAATGGTGGGAGCATAGGTGGAGGGACGGCCGATGCCGAGTTCCTCCAGTTTCTTGACCAGCATCGCTTCGGTGTAACGGAAGGGCTGCTGGGTGAATTTCTGCTGGGCGGTCATTTCGGAAAGTTCGAGCGGGTCACCGGCCTGCATGGGTGGGAGAATTCCCTCTTCATCCTGCTGCTCTTCATCATCGGTCGACTCCATATAAACTTTCAGAAACCCGTCGAATTTAATGACCTCACCGCGGGCAATGAACTTTTCGGCAACGGTCGAGATCCCGATCGTCACGTTCGTTTTTTCCAGTTCGGCGTCGGCCATCTGCGAGGCGATGGTCCGTTTCCAGATGAGTTCGTAAAGCCGTTTGTGCGATTTGTCGCCTTCTATGGTCTTGTTGTTCAGGTAGGTGGGGCGGATGGCTTCGTGGGCTTCCTGGGCTCCCTTGCTTTTTGTCGAGAACTTCCTTGTCTTTACGTATTCGGCTCCGAAGGTGGCAGTGATCTCGTTGCGCGACATGGCAAGGGCCATATCCGACAGGTTCACCGAGTCGGTACGCATGTAAGTGATCATTCCCGATTCGTAAAGCTCCTGGGCGATCCGCATGGTGTTTGCCACCGAAAAACTCAGTTTTCGCGAGGCCTCCTGCTGAAGGGTTGAAGTGGTGAAAGGTGGCGCCGGAGATTTTTTTGCAGGTTTGGTATCTACATCCTCGACCACATAAAGGGCCGGAATGCAGCTTTTCAGGAAAGTCATGGCTTCGTCGCGTGTTGAAAAACGACGGTTGAGCTCAGCTTTCACCGGACTGATCTTTTTTCCGTGCCTGACCATGAAATCGCCGGCGATCCGGAATGAGGAGACCGACTGAAAATTCCTGATCTCCTCTTCCCGCTCCACGATGAGGCGGACCGCCACCGACTGAACGCGGCCGGCCGAAAGCGCAGGCTTGATCTTTTTCCAGAGCAGCGGAGAGAGTTCAAACCCCACCAGACGGTCGAGGACCCGCCTGGCCTGCTGGGCATCGACCAGGTGCTGGTCAATATCCCTCGGATTTTCAATGGCTTCCTGGATGGCTGTTTTGGTAATCTCGTGAAATGCAATGCGCCTTGTTTTCTTCTTCTCAAGGTTCAGGGCCTCCACAAGGTGCCATGATATGGCCTCCCCCTCGCGGTCCTCGTCGGAAGCCAGCCAAACCCAGTCGGATTCCAGTGCGAGTTTTTTAAGCTCTGCAACAACCTTCTTTTTGTCGGGCGAGATCTCATATTTCGGTAGAAACCCCTTTTCAATGTCAACCCCCAGGCCTTTCTTCGAAAGATCGGCCACGTGTCCCATACAGGATCGAACGGTAAAATCTTTTCCCAGAAACCCTCCGATCGTCTTGGCTTTCGCCGGAGACTCAACGATTACTAAATTCTTTGCCATCTGGATGCCGTTTAATAAGTTCGAAATCCGGTGCAAAAGTAGCACAATAAACTTAATCCGTACCTTTGTACCGATTTTTTATGGTTAATCGTGGTTGATCGAAAAAGTGAAGACAATTCGTGAAAAAAAATAAAAACATATATATTGAGACCTACGGTTGTCAGATGAATTTCTCTGACAGTGAGATCGTTGCATCGATATTGAAAGAAGACGGGTACGACTTTACCGACAGTGAGAAAACGGCCGACATCGTATTGGTGAACACCTGCTCCATACGCGAAAATGCCGAGGACCGGGTGCGCAAACGATTGCAGTATTTCAGGTCGCTGCGCAGAAAAAAGCCGGGACTGATGATCGGATTGCTGGGCTGCATGGCCGAGCGGACCAAAACCGCCCTGATGGAGGAGGAGCAATTGCTCGACCTCATCGCGGGCCCCGATTCCTACCGGCACCTTCCGGGCCTGCTGGAGCAGGTCGGCACCGGGCAACGGGCCATCAACATCATACTTTCGGCCGATGAGACCTATGCCGACATAACGCCGGTTCGGTACGACTCAAACGGGGTATCGGCCTTCATCTCGATCATGCGGGGATGTGAGAACTACTGCTCATACTGCGTGGTACCGTCGACCCGCGGACTGGAGCGAAGCCGCGACGCCGGCTCGATCGTCAGGGAGACGGCCGCCCTTGCCGGTCAGGGTTTCCGCGAGGTCACCCTGTTAGGTCAAAATGTCAACTCCTACCAATGGATCCGCGAGGATGGCGGGCCAGTTAGTTTTGCAGGGTTGTTAGCCATGGTAGCCGAAGTAGATCCGATGGTCAGGGTCCGGTTCGCGACCTCACATCCCAAGGATATTTCCGACGAGCTGCTGCACACCATCGCCCGTTACCCGAACATCTGCAAGTCGATTCACCTGCCGGTGCAGTCGGGCAGCAACCGTATGCTCGACCTGATGAACCGCAAGTACACGTGCGAAGATTACATGGACCGGATCGAAGCCATCCGGAGGATCATTCCGGGCTGTACGGTATCGACCGACCTGATCGCCGGTTTTTGCAACGAAACGGAGGAGGATCATCGCGAGACCCTTTCGCTGATGGAGTGGGTGGGTTTCTCCTCGGCATTCATGTTTAAATACTCCGAACGCCCCAACACACTGGCGGCCGACACCATGCCCGACAACGTTCCCGACAGCGTCAAGGAGCGCCGGCTTACGGAGATCATACACCTGCAGAACCGGCTCTCGCTGAAAAGCAACCGCGAGGATATCGGCAACGTGTTTGAGGTGCTGGTCGAAGGGACCTCGAAGCGATCGGCTGCGCATTACTTCGGCAGGACTTCGCAGAACAAGGTGGTTGTTTTCCCGTCGGCCGGTGCCGTAAAGGGATCCTACGTCAGGGTAAAGATCGAGGAGGCCACCTCGGCCACATTACTCGGCACGGCCGTTGAATCATGATCGCGTTTCATACGGCAATCAAAATAAAATCCTTACTTTTGCACCGAAATTACTGATCGTCAAACATGGCCATCGCAATTGTCTTATCCCGTATTGCTGTATCCTGAAAACTGATGAATTACCAGCTTACCCATCTCAAGGAACTCGAAGCCGAAGCGATCTATATCATCCGGGAGGTAGCCGCCCAGTTTGAAAAACCTGTTCTGCTCTTTTCGGGAGGCAAGGATTCGATCGTCCTTGTGCACCTTTCGCGCAAGGCTTTCTACCCGGCCCTGATCCCCTTTCCACTGCTCCATATCGACACCGGCCATAATTTTCCCGAAACGATTGTATTCAGGGACTGGCTTGTCAGGGAGGTGAAAGGACGCCTCATCGTCGGGTCGGTGCAGGAGTCGATCGACACCGGCCGGGTGGTGGAGGAAAAAGGCATTAACGCCAGCCGGAATGTTTTACAGACCGTTACCCTGCTCGACACCATCGAAAAGTACAAGTTCGATGCGGCCATCGGGGGGGCCCGGAGAGATGAAGAGAAAGCGCGGGCCAAGGAACGTATTTTCTCGCACCGCGATGAGTTCGGACAGTGGGATCCCCGGAACCAGCGCCCCGAACTGTGGAACATCTTCAACGGCAAGAAACACATGGGCGAGCATTTCAGGGTATTCCCAGTCAGCAACTGGACTGAGATGGACATCTGGCAGTACATCCACGCTGAAAATATCCCTTTGCCCGAAATCTATTTCACCCACGAACGCGATGTTTTTTACCGCGACGGGATCTGGCTGGCTGCCGCCCCGTTCATGCAGATGAAACCGACGGAGAAGGTGGAACACCGCAGGGTCAGGTGCCGCACGGTGGGAGATATTTCCTGTACGGGTCTCACTTTGTCGACCGCCGATACCGTGGAGGAGATCATCCAGGAGATCGCCGCCACACGTGTTACCGAACGGGGCGGACGGTATGACGACAAGCGTTCGGAGGCCGCCATGGAAGACCGGAAAAAGGAGGGCTATTTCTGATGGAACAGTTCTCAAACAAAGCTTACCTGAACATGGAACTCCTGCGGTTCACCACCGCGGGAAGCGTGGATGACGGCAAAAGCACCCTGATCGGGCGGCTCTTGTACGACAGCAAGTCGATATTCGAAGACCAGCTCGATGCGGTAAGGCGGGCAAGCCTCCAGAAAGGAGGTGACTTTCTTAACCTTGCGCTGCTTACCGATGGGTTGCGGGCCGAACGTGAGCAGGGGATCACCATTGATGTGGCCTATCGCTACTTTGCCACCCCGAAACGCAAATTCATCATTGCCGATACACCGGGCCATATTCAGTACACCCGCAACATGGTTACCGGCGCTTCCACCGCCAATGCCGCCATCATCCTCATCGATGCACGCAACGGGGTCACCGAACAAACCCACCGGCATACCTTTATCGCCGGCCTGCTGGGCATTCCGCACATCGTGGTATGCATCAACAAGATGGACCTGGTTGATTACCAGGAGGAGGCCTTCGGGAAGATCAGCGGAGATTTCAGGCAATTCGCCGCAATGGTGTTCCCCGGCAACGACATCCGTTTCATCCCGATCAGCGCACTGAACGGCGACAACGTGGTGGAAACCTCAGCAAACATGCCCTGGTACGACGGAGGTACCCTTTTGCAGACCCTGGAGACCATTCCCATCAGCCAGGACCATGACTTCAAACACCCCCGATTTCCGGTTCAGTATATCGTACGGCCCGAATCAGATGAGTTTCACGACTACCGCGGCTATGCAGGCAGGGTTTCGGGAGGGATTTTCCGCCCCGGCGACCGGGTGATGGCCCTGCCTTCGCGCCTGACGACCACGGTGAAATCGATCGATACCCTGTCGGGCCCTCTAGACGAAGCTTTTCCTCCGATGTCGGTAACCCTCTCGTTGCAGGATGACATCGACATCAGCCGGGGTGACCTGATCGTCGGGGCGGATGACATTCCCCCTGAAAGCAACGATATCGACGTGATGATCTGCTGGATGAACCCTAAGCCCATGCAGGTAAGGAACCGGTATGCCGTTAAACACAATACACGTGACGTGAAGTGCATCGTCCAGGAGGTGTCGTATGTGCTCAATATCAGTACCCTCGAACAGATAACAGGGTGCAGTGAGATCAGAATGAATGAAATTGCCCGGATCCGGATACGCACCACCAAACCCCTGTTCTACGATCCCTACACGGTCAACCGGATCACCGGAAGCCTGATCCTGATCGATGAAGCCACCAATGAAACCGTGGCAGCCGGCATGATCCTCTGATCCCGTATTACGGTCTTTTCTTAACAATAAAAGGTTGATAATTCAGTTAATGTAATGATCTGAAAACGTAACCCCAATTTCCAGTACATGAAAATCATTCGATACCTTTTGCCTGTTGCCCTGTTTCTTGGTCTCCTCCCCGGCCTTGCCGCCCAGCAGGTACCCATTGGTCAATGGCGTGATGAGTTGCCTTACACCTACTTTAACTCGGTGACCGATGCCGGCACGCGGGTGTACGGATCAACCCCGTATGCGGTGGTGCGTTTCGACAAGGAGGACAACAGCATCACCCGGATCACCAAGATTTCAGGCCTTTCCGACATCGGGATCAGCTGCATCAACTACAACCGGGAATACCAGACCCTCGTGATTGCCTATTCCAACGCCAACATCGACCTGATCAAGAACAACACCATCATCAATATTTCCGATATCAAGCGGAAGCAGATCCTCGGCAACAAGACCATCAACAGCATCTATTTCAACGGCAAGGACGCATATCTATCGTGCGGTTTCGGCATCGTGGTGCTCGATATCGCGAAAGAGGAGATCCGCGACACTTATTACATCGGCAATAACGGAGGGCAGGTCAACGTTCTGGCAATGACCATGGATGACAGCGATTCCATCTTTGCTGCCACCGAGAAGGGAATTTACAAGGCGTGGGGAAAAGATCCCAACCTGGCCAATTTCCAGGTGTGGAAACGCGACACGGGTATCGACACCGCCTCTTCCTACAACACCATCACCTCATTTGCCGGCAAGATCTTTACCAACAAGCAGAAAAAATCGGCAGGCACGGATACCATTTACCGTTATGAGAACCATGCGTGGGTCCCCCAGGCGATGACCTATTACAACCCGGTCATGCATCTGCAGTCGAACGACAAGTACCTGGTGGTTTCGTACAATTATTTCGTGGTGGCGCTGGATGCGGGTCTGCAGGTTTACACCTACATCTGGGGCTATGACCCCGGGGCGCCTTTCCCGCAGGATGCCATTCCCGACCAGGACGGGCTTATCTGGGTGGCTGATTTGTACTCAGGACTTATCTATTATGACAAACAGAACAATTATTACAGGCACCTCAACCTGGGCGGGCCCCTTTCGGCTCTCGCCTTCAGCATGACCTCCTCGGGCAACGATATTTACATTGCCCCCGGGGGGCGCGACGCCTCCTACATCCCGATCTATAATCCTGCGCAGATCTATCATTTCGATAATACCAACTGGCACAACATTGCCGGTTACAACAGCCCTTACATGGATTCGGCCTACGCCATCGTTGCGCTGGCGGTCGACCCGTTCAACCCGAAACACATGTTTGCCGCCTCTTTCGGAAGAGGCCTCATCGAACTGGTAAACGATTCGGCGGTGATGATCTACAATGAAAGCAACAGCACGCTGAAGCATCATTCGAGCTCCAATACCAAAGATGTCAGGGTCGGCGGCGTGGCTTTCGATGCTTCCGGTAATGTGTGGGCGGTCTCATCGCACAACAATACCTGCCTTGCAATGAAAAAGGGGAGCCAGTGGTACGGTTTCACCATCCCGCAGGTCAATGAGAACGACCTTGGCACGCTGATGATCAACAAACACGGGCAGAAATGGATCCAGATGCGCTATGGCAACATGAATCCCAACTCGATACTGGTTTTCACCGATAACGGCACCCCGGAGAACACCGGCGACGACCAGGCACGGCTCCTGAACTCCACCGTGGGCAACGGAAATATCCCGGGAAACTACGTGAATGCCATGACCGAGGACCTGAAGGGTGAGATATGGGTTGGCACTGAAAAGGGAGTGGCCGTGTTTTACACTCCCGAGAATATCTTCACCGGTCAGAATTTCGATGCCCAGCGTATCCTGGTCACCCAGGGAGGGTATGTGCAATACCTGCTCGAAAACGAGACCGTGACCGCCATTGCCGTCGACGGGGCGAACCGCAAGTGGATCGGCACCGACCGCGGCGGCGTCTTCCTCTTCTCGGAGGACGGCACCAAGCAGATCTACCATTTCACGGCCGAAAACAGTCCGCTGCTCTCCGACCGTATTGTTTGCCTGACGATCAACAGCGACGGGGAGGTGTTTTTCGGTACCGACAAGGGAGTGGTCTCCTTCAGGTCGTCGGCAACCCCTGGCGGCGATACCAACGAAAATGTTTATGCTTTCCCGAACCCGGTGAAAGAGGGTTACGAGGGATATATTGCCATCCGGGGCCTGGTGGCCAATGCCCAGGTGAAGATCACCGATGTGAACGGCGTGCTGGTTTATTCCACGATCGCCGAAGGCGGACAGGCCGTGTGGAACGGCAAGAACTTCGATGGCCGTAAGGCACAGACGGGGGTTTACCTCGTGTTTGCCTCTAAAGACGACGGCACCGAAAAGGTTGTAACCAAAATCCTCATCGTGAACTGATGCTTCACAACACCAGGGGAATCGTCTTTCATTCGGTCAGATATGCCGAATCGAGCCTGGTGGTAAAGATCTATACCAGCGCCTTCGGGCTTCAGTCGTATCTTGTCAGGGGGGTGCACCGCCGCGGTTCGAAGTTCAGGCCCGCGCTGCTGCAGCCCATGACCCTCCTCGATATGGTGGTTTATCACAAAGAGCGTCATTCGCTGCAGTCGGTCAAAGAGATGCGCATTGCGCTGCCGTACAGGAACATTCCGTTCAACATCCTGAAGGGTTCCGTTTCGGTGTTTGTGAACGAACTTCTGTACACTGCCATTCGTGAAGAGGAACCTCATCCCGCCCTGTTCGACTTTATCTGGAACTCCATGGCTGCCCTTGACGATACCGATGAGTCTGTTGCCATGTTCCCCCTGCAGTTCATGACCCGCCTGATGCATTACACCGGTTGCTTTCCGCAGTGCAACCATTCGGCACAGACCCCCTTTTTCGACCTGCGTGAAGGTTGTTACCAGGCCACCGTCCCGGCCCATCCGCAGTACCTCCGCAACGAGGAGAGTGAATGGCTTTCGCGGTTACTGGCCCTTGCCCGGGATGAATCCGGACCGATACTTCCGCGATCGGGTGAAGGAACGGTGCCTCTGAATGCCATGCAGCGGTCGCACCTGCTCGGGATCCTGATGATCTATTACCGGCTTCACCTGCCATGGTTCAGGGAACTGCAATCACACCACGTCCTGCGCGACGTGTTGTCGTAAATACCTATCTTTGCAAAAAATTTGCAGATGACCACAGGATTAAGCGAACAGGAATCCATCCGGCGAAATTCATTGAATGAACTGATCAGGCTTGGAATCAACCCCTATCCCCCCGATACTTTCGAAGTGAATGTGAAGGCGGCCGACATCAAACTCAATTTCCCGGCCGACAATACCCTTTACCAGGACGTGAGCATTGCCGGGCGCATCATGAGCCGCCGGATCATGGGAGCCGCCTCGTTTGTTGAACTGCAGGACGAAAGCGGCAGGATTCAGTTGTATATCAAACGCGATGATATCTGCAGCGGCGAAGACAAGACCCTGTACAACACCGTCTTCAAGAAACTGCTCGATATTGGCGACCATATCGGTGTAACCGGCTTTGTTTTCATTACCCAGATGGGCGAGATCACCATCCATGTGCGCTCCCTGGCGCTGCTCTCGAAGTCGCTCCGCCCTTTGCCAATCGTCAAGGAAAAGGAAGACGCCGTGTTCGATGCCTTTACCGATCCCGAGCAGCGTTACCGCATGCGGTATGTCGACCTGATCGTCAACCCCGAAGTGAGGGATGTTTTTGTGAAACGCAACCGGCTGATCAACTCCATGCGCAGCTTCCTGGATGCGAAGTCGTACCTGGAGGTTGAGACACCGATCCTGCAACCGCTTTATGGCGGCGCCGCTGCCCGTCCGTTCAAGACGCAGCACAACACCCTCGACATGACCCTTTACCTGCGCATCGCCAACGAACTTTATCTCAAACGGCTTATCGTGGGGGGCTATAGCGGGGTGTACGAATTCTCGAAAGATTTCAGGAATGAAGGGATGGACCGCTTTCACAACCCCGAATTCACCCAGATGGAACTGTACGTGGCCTACAAGGATTACGAGTGGATGATGGACCTGGTGGAGGAGATGGTGGAGAAGATCGCCCTCGACCTGCACGGTGACACCCGGGTGCAGGTAGGATCGAACCTGATCGATTTCAGGCGCCCCTGGAAACGGTTCACCATGTATGAGGTGATAGAACATTACACCGGGGTAAGCATCGGGGACAAGACCGAGGAGGAGCTTGTGAAGATTGCTCACGACCTTCATGTTCCGATCGACAAGACCATGGCCAAGGGCAAGATCATCGACCAGATCTTCGGCGAGAAATGCGAACCTTTCCTAATTCAACCCACTTTCATCACCGATTATCCCGTTGAGATGTCGCCGCTAGCCAAGAAACACCGGAGCAAGCCGGGGCTGGTAGAACGGTTCGAAGCCATCTGTAACGGCAAGGAACTCTGCAATGCTTTTTCGGAACTCAACGACCCGATCGACCAGCGGGAGCGCTTTGAGGCGCAGCTCGAGCTGGGGAAACGCGGCGATGATGAGTCGATGGTACTCGATGAGGATTTCCTGCGCTCGCTCGAGTTTGGCATGCCTCCGACCGCCGGCCTTGGTATCGGTATCGACCGCCTGACCATGATCATGACCAACTCGGCCTCTATCCAGGATGTGATCTTCTTCCCGCAGATGCGACCGGAAAAAAGAGTGTGACCCTTTCTAACCAGGAGAGCTGAAAAAGGAACAGCCGGTAACCCCTGAGGGTGCCGGCTGTTCCTTTTTTTTTCGTTCCGACGTAATGCGAATCTGACGGATTGCCTGTTACCGGATCAGCACCAGTTTTCTGACCTCGATCTGGTCGTTTATGGTCAGCCTGCATAAATAGATGCCGCCCGGCACCGGGTTGCCCGCCCGGGTTGTTCCGTTCCATGTAAACGCATGAACGCCTGCGGAAAGATTGCCATTGAAGAGGGATGAAACCATTTGTCCGGATGCATCCAGAATTTCGATTTTAACGGTTGCCGGTTGACTGGTTATGACCGGTATTTTTGTTTCAGCAACGAACGGGTTGGGCGAAGGTGAACCAAGGCGACCCGCAGAAGGCCGTTGATCGATGCCCGACAGCAGATCGGGGTTGACCATGATGATGACATGGTAGTCGCCGGCAGACGAGGTGAATTTCAGGCTGTCGACAATAAAATCGGCTGCGGCGTAAAGGTTGAGAGGAAGAATCATTCTCACCCTGACCGCCACGCTGTTGCCCGGGAAAACGATGGTCGGCAGGGAGCTGACCGACATGGAATCGACATACCAGGGAGCGGCCATCCCGTTTTGCTGTATTGTATTCAGTACCACGTAGTCGGGCAGAAAATTACTCAGCTGAGTGATCTTGCCGTACATGCAGTCTTCGGGTGTGATAAACCACAGGGTGTCGGGCACCGGTGAAAGAGTGGTATAGGTCGTTGTAAAGCTGAATGGATCCGCCGGCCCCATAAACGGCAGGGTCTCATGCCTGCCCGATTCGTCAGCGGCTGACAGGTAATACTCAATGGTACTTCCGGCGGGTTGTTTCGGTATGTATCCCCGGTAAAGCTGGCCGAAAAAGTGGAACATGGTGACCTGCTGGTAATTTCCTCCATTGACCCGGTAGTGGATCCTTACAGAATCGGCGATGACCGGCTGCAGGCTCGAAGCAATGATCTGGGCTGTTACCTGGTAGTCATGTTCGCAGGGCTGGATACCTGTGATAGGGATGTGCCGTATGTAGAGAAGGCCAATGTCGGCGATCCCCATTACCCGGCAATGCAATGCGTCGGTGGAAAGCCACGGGGTGGATGGCTGGCCAGTGAACCCGATGACTGTATACCCGGGCATGGCCGCCTCGTAAACCGCTTTCGCGCTATCGTCCCAGGCTGAATTCATGAAGGGGACCAGCACCTTGTTGTTCAGGATCACGGAGTTCGAATATGGCTGATCCTGTGGGGTCTTGACCCTGAACACCCGGTAGTTGTATCCATACGAACAGGTCTGCTGCGACCAGTAGGCGGCTGCCGATTCCAGGGCGTTATACTCGGGATCGCTGGGCAGTGTCTGCCTGATCAGGATCTTGTCGGGAGCCAGAAATTTGGCCCAGCAATCGATATGATCGATGGTGGAGGAGATATTGGGGTCGGGGACCACCCGGAATGTATCTATCCCGAGGTAGTTGAACATTCTATCATTGATCTGCGCCGGGGTCTGCGTGGGGTTCTCGTCGTATACCAGGTCGGTGGAGGAGCCAACCCCCAGGCCGTCGCACATGTAGTTGCCGCCTGTCTGGATCACATTCATGCCGTACCAGGGTATCCCCAGCATGCCGGCCATCAGCTTCGGAATCTCATCATCGTTGGGGCGGGGCCTGTTGTAGGGGAAATCAACGATGCCCACCTGGCCTGAACTGTCGGTCTCGAACCAGGGGCCGTAATCGCGCGTCCAGTAGCTGTCGGTAGGGGCGATCAGAAAATCGCAATGACTGGTGTCGACGCCATTGGCGATATATTGGTTTAAAACCGTGTTTTTTTGTGCCTGGCTGGCCACAATGGTGGTCACGTTTGCATCGCTTGCCATCTCTTTGATGAGCGCCATCGGAATTCCGAAAGGATAACGGATAAGCGCACCCTGCATGCGGTCGAATTCAGCCACGTTTCTCACCGGGCCGGCAGGCGGGTCGGTTTCAACGAATCCCCGGCCTATCTCATGCCGGCGGGCGGCTTCCTCAGGCGTCATTTCATGCCTGAGCAGAGGTTGTTCCTTGTTAGGTAGATCCTGTCCATCAACAAGAAAAGGTGCCATAACGAGCAGGAACAGTAAGAAGCAGATCTTTGGCATAGGGCAGAAGGTTGGTGAGGCAAAGGTAACATTTTTACAGTTCTTCCAAAATGGCTAAATTTGGCGAAAATTAACCGGCATGAACAAGAAAGTCCGGGTTGCACGGCTGTCGATCCTCTCCAATACCTTCCTGATCATCATCAAAGTGGTGATAGGGTTTATTACCGGATCGGTCAGCATCATCTCCGAAGCCATCCACTCGCTGATGGACCTTCTGGCCTCGATCATTGCCTTTTTCTCGGTCAGGATATCCGATGCGCCCGCCGATTCCAGGCATCCATACGGGCATGGCAAGTTCGAAAACATCTCGGGGGTGCTCGAGGCCCTGCTGATCTTTATCGCCGCGATCTGGATCATCTACGAAGCAATCCATAAAATCATCCACCCTGCTACCGTTGAAAAGATCGGTTTTGGATTTGCGGTGATGGTGGTATCGGCCCTGGTCAATGTTTTCGTTTCACGAAAACTTTACAGGGTTTCGCGCGAAACCGACTCCATAGCGCTTGAAGCGGATGCCCTGCACCTGAAGACCGATGTGTATACCTCTGCCGGCGTTGCCATCGGGTTGCTTATCATGTGGATCAGCGGGATTCATATGGTCGACCCGATCATCGCCATCCTGGTCGCATTGCTTATCCTGAAGGAATCCTATGAACTCTTCATGAAGGCCTATGCCCCCTTGCTTGATCATGCACTCCCGGAAAGCGAGATCGAAACGATCACTGCGGTGATTCAGGAACATTGCACCCGGGATATGTCGTTTCATAACCTCAGAACACGAAAGGCGGGAAATTTCAGGTATATCGACTTTCACCTGAACCTTGATCCGGAAATGACGGTCGGGGCTGCCCATAAGCTTTGCGACCGGATCGAAGATGACCTCAGGAAGAAGATCCCCAACTCGGAAGTGACCATCCATGTGGAAAACCTTTAAAATAATTTCCCGTTTTTTCAGTTATATAACTACAAACAGATCAACAACATTATCAAAATTGTTTGCATGATTTTCAGACTTCTCCCCCCTGTCATCCTTACCCTTACTTTTTTTTTGATTCAACAACCGCTATCCGCCCAGGATTCGATCCGGATTGACACATTGATAAAAAGACCGGCCATCATCGAAGATGATCCTGTGATCGGCATGCTCGACAGCCTTGCAAGTCTTAAAATCTTTGAAGATGCCGAATTCCCGAACGCCGGCCAATATCAGAACTGGAGCACTTACAACGATACCGACATCCCCTGGTTTTCCGATTCCGTCTATTTTGACCGGATCAGTAAAATGAATGTCGGATCTCCCTTTGAATATGTTTACAATGGGGAGGTTAAAAAATTCATTGATTTGTATGCCGTTAAGAAACGGAAACTCACCGCCCGCATTCTCGGTCTTTCCCAGATCTATTTTCCGCTGTTCGAGGAGCAGCTCGACAAGTTTGATATGCCCCTCGAGCTGAAATACCTTGCCGTGATTGAATCGGCGTTGAATCCCGTAGCCAATTCCAGGGCTGGTGCAAAGGGCTTGTGGCAGTTCATGTACGGCACCGGAAAAGTTTACGGGCTCAAGGTGAGCAGCTATGTCGACGACCGCTTTGACCCGTACAAATCGACCATCGCCGCCTGCGAACACCTCACCGACCTTTATGATATCTATGGAAACTGGTCACTTGCCCTTGCTGCATATAATTCGGGAGCCGGCAATGTGAACAAGGCTATCAGGAGGGCTGGGGGTGTCAAGAACTTCTGGATGTTACAGAAATTCCTTCCGAAGGAGACCCGTTCATATGTGCCTGCCTTTATCGCAGCCAGCTATGTCATGACTTACAGCAACGAACATAAGATATTCCCGGTCGACCCGGGCATCCTCTATTACGAGGTCGACACTGTTACCGCCATTAACCCGTTGTCGTTCGACCAGATATCGGAGATGCTGAACATCCCGATGGAAGAGATCCGTTTCCTGAATCCCTCCTTCAAGCATGGTTTTATTCCTGCCACTCCCGAAAATCCTTACAAGATCAGGCTTCGCAAGAAATACATCGGCAACTATATCAACAACGAAAAGGCGCTCTATGCCTATCGCACCCGGGGCGGAATGGCCCAGGATTCACTGCTGAAACTGGTCTACAACAACTACCGCGAAACCGAGCTTTATACCGTAAAAAGCGGTGAGACCATGTCGTCGGTGGCAAAAAAGTTCAGGATGACAGTAACCGAGCTCAAACAGCTGAATGGCTTCAGGACCAACACCCTGAAACCGAAAAAGAAGATCATGGTCTATTCAAAATCTGCCCCCAGGCCGATGACCTCAGCCTATGTGCCGGTGCCTTTGAAAAAAGATACTACGGGGAGACCTGCCGACAGCCAGGCGCGGAAAATTGATACGACAAATGCCCGGGTTCAGGAGGTGGCTGATGAAAGGCCACCGGCCGTTCATACGGTCCGGAGCGGCGAGAGCTTAGGTTCTATAGCATCGCGTTACAAATGCACAGTCAGCGACCTGATGACATGGAATTCACTGAAAAGTTCGAAAATCATGGTGGGGCAAAAACTAAAAATAAACAAACCTGCCGGGACTGCTGTTACGGGCTCCAAAGCGGCTCCCACGGCCACCGCCGCAAAAAAAACCACCACACAAAAAACGACCTCCCAAAAATTTGTCTATTATACCATCCAGTCGGGCGATAACCTCTGGGATATAGCCGATAAATTCAATGTCACTGTTTCCCAGATCAAATCAATCAACGGTATTCAAAATGTAAAGCGTTTAATGCCCGGTCAGAAGATCAAGATCCCCAAATAATCAAAAACAAAAATCCATGAAGAAATCAGTTACATCATTATTAATCCTTATTCTGGTTGCCTTGTGGGCGGTTACCGGAACAGCACAGACCCATAAGCCCGACGACATCATCGGAACCTGGCTCAACCAGGAAGCAACCGGGAAGGTGACCATTTACAAGGAAAACGGAAAATATTTCGGCAAGCTGGTGTGGCTTCGCACACCCCTCGATTCGCTGACCGGGAAGCCCCGTACCGACAAGGAAAATCCCGATCCTAAACTTAAGAACAATCCGATCATCGGGCTGGTCAACCTGAAGGATTTCACCTTCGACGGCAAGGAGGAGTGGTCAGGCGGAACCATCTACGATCCGAAAAACGGCAAGACCTACAAATGCTACATCCGGTTCGAGTCTGCCAATAAGTTGAAAATCAGAGGGTATGTAGGCGTTTCGATGCTGGGCCGCAATACCTACTGGACCAAGTCGACCCCGCCGTGATGAATGGCATTGTACTTGCAAAGCCAGACCTGAAAGTTGAAATGCCGGCGTATTAACAGTCTGCGTCTGTGAACCGTTTGAACAGCATCAAACCCGCCGTAAGCCGCCGAACCCTGTTGCTTATCGCAGCCATTGTATATCCATGTGCGTTTTCATTTTTTAATGTAAGGAGCTACCTTATAATGGTGCTGATGATCGGCGGGGGTATCCTGCTGCGACAACTTGATGTGATTGAGAAAGAACACCTGAACACCTTTTTCGTGACCATGGGAATTCCCCTGCTCATCTCCGCCGGGCGTTTTTACTATGCCTGGGCCACTGATGCGCCTGCCTGAACAGGTGTGGTGATCTTCAGGGTTACTTTTCCGGTATGTATTCGCATATCTTTTTGTAACTTTACCGCGGAAAGGGAACTAAATCAACATATTGAATAAAAAATCACAGCGTTTCAGCATCATCAGGGCCACCTTTTATGGTCTGGTCGTCCTGGGGATTGCCTTCTGGATCACGTGGAAGTTATTCGACCGCGAGGAGGTACGGAAGGATTCACTGCGCCGGATCCGTGAACGGGGATACCTGATCGCCCTTACCGACAGAAACACCCTGAATTACTTTGTATACCGCGGCGAACCCATGGGGTACCAGCTAGCCCTGCTTGAGTCGTTTGCCCGGCATCTGGGCGTGCCATTGCGGATCATCGCCGACAACAATATCAACAGACTTGACTATTACCTCAGCTATCATGCAGCCGACCTGATAGCGCTCAACATCCCCGTTACGCATCACGGCCGAAGGGAGGTCAGTTTTTCGGCGCCCTTCGGGGAGACAAGGCTGGTGCTGGTACAAAAGAAACCCGATCCCGGAAAAAAGGATTCAACGCCGCTGATCAAATCACTTAAGGCGTTTCCCGCCGATACCGTATTTGTACGTCAGAACCCATATCTGGCCTCCATCTATCATGTGTTTTACAAGGAGACAGAGCGGCGGGCCATACTGAAGGAGGTAACCGGGGTAAGCCAGGAAGACCTGGTGAGGCAGGTTTCCGAAGGGATTATCCGTTTCGCGGTGGTACAGGAGAACGTGGCCATGGTGCTCAGGCGGCATTATTATAACCTCGACCTTTCGGTGCTCGCCTTTCCCCTTTTTTCTTACGGATGGGCCGTCAGCCAGCACTCTGATTCGCTGAGGCGCGAGATCGATGACTGGCTGAAGGAGTTCAGAAATACCAGGGCTTACAGGCAGCTTTATCTCGACTATTTCGACAACCAGCGCGTGGTTAATTTTATCCGCAGTGACTTCAGTACCTTTTTCGGAAAAAAACTATCACCATACGACGACGCCATCCGCCAGGCAAGCCGCATTGTAAACTGGGACTGGAGGCTGGTGGCTTCGCTTATCTACGAGGAATCGAATTTCAGGCCCGGCCAGGTTTCGCACCGCAATGCCAGCGGGCTGATGCAGCTCATGCCTGAAACCGCAGCAAAGGTTGGCATCGACAGCCTGTCATCGCCGGCGCAGCAGATCGCTGGCGGCGTGAAATACCTCCGGTATCTCGACAAACAATTGCCGGCAGAGATTACAAGCCCTGCTGAACGCATCCATTTTGTGCTGGCTGCCTATAATGTGGGGATAGGCCGGGTAATGGCGGCCAGGTCGCGTGCGGCACAGTACGGAAAAGACAAGAACCGCTGGAACCGCCATGTCGATTATTACCTTCTTCGCCGTTCAAAAAAGGACCCCCACGGCATTCCCGAAACCCCCGGCAGTTTCCCGCTCGACCACAAGACCGAGGGCTTTGTGGATGATATCATTACGCGGTATTTTCACTACCGGAACCTGGTTCCGTTACTGTAGACTGTAGACCGTGGGCCGTAGGCCGTGGACTGTAGACCGTGGGTCGTGGGCCGTGGACTGTAGACCGTAGGCCGTGGACTGTAGTCCGTGAGGCGTGGGCCGTAGGCCGTGGGGTTTGGATTGTTGACAATAATTTCGTAGTATAGTTCCAATGTTGTTGATGATTGACAGTGGCTGGTTTTTGTTAACACAGCTTATTGTCACTGGCATGTGTCATCAATTCCGTTCAAAGAGATTGTCGCAGATGGTCGATAAAAAAGTGGGTGTTGAATTGGATTTTTTTTAAGCATAAACTTCACTTTCTTTGATTTTGTGGATTAATCCTAAACGGGTTATTATGAAATCAATAGTCAAAAATGTACGTGAACTTAATGTGTATAGACTTGCATTTGAAACAGCAATGGAAATCTATGCTTTAACAAAGACTTTTCCTGTGGAGGAGAGATATTCACTTTCTGACCAGATCAGGCGTTCATCCAGGTCAGTTTGTGCTAATCTGGCGGAGAGTTGGCACAAACGAAGGTATTTAGCTGCCTTCATTTCCAAATTAACAGATTCAATCACAGAGTCAGTTGAAACACAGACTTGGCTTGACTTTTCAAGAAGATGCGGATACATTGATGAAGAAACCTACAAGGTTCTTTTCGATAAATACGATCATGTGAATGCTCAGATCTATTCAATGATCCGGCATGCTGGTTCGTTTTGTAGCAGAAGTATCTATACTGCTGATCAAATGCGTGTCACAAGTCAGTAGGTAAACAATTGTTTAAAAGTTTCATAAAACAATCTCATTTCCACCACCCACGTCCCACGTCCCACGGTCCACTGCCCACGGTCCACGGTCCACAGTCCACGTCCCACTGCCCACTGCCCACGTCCCACGGTCCACGTCCCACGGTCCACTGCCCACTGCTCACGTCCCACGGTCCACGGTCCACTGCCCACGTCCCACGGTCTACTGCCCACGTCCCACGGTCCACGGCCCCGGGTGCGTCTCCTCCAGAAACCTCCGGCAGATCTCCCCGACAGTCTCCTCCACCGGGCGG
>CAYYPH010000024.1:0-62088 GCA_964473485.1 uncultured Prolixibacteraceae bacterium
ACGGCTGCCGGTCCGAGCCAGTTGCCCGATCCCGATGCAAAGCGGCGGATGGTCATATAATAGCCATCGACCCAAACCGAGAGTTTCGGGTAATCGGGCATATCGGCAAACTGGAACTGGTAACGGTACCATGACCCGGTGGGGTCGCCGGTCTGTGAAATGGCCACATTCTCGTAAAACGGTCCGTTCGGGTAGTTGGGCAGGCTGAACTGGCTGAAGAGCCAGCGGTCGGCGTTCTCGTCGTAAAGTACGATCGCATCGCCGTCGTTGCTGTTGTTCGGCAACCCTGAAAAAATATTGCTGTTGTTGTTGGGTCCGAGGATCTTGACCCCGTTTTTATTATAAATGGCATATCTGCAATTCACAACCTGAAAATAATGGTTCGGGCCAACATCCCCATCGGTATCAGGAGGAAAAAAATCTAAAAAACCTATACCATCAAAGTTTTGTATTGTTGTGTCAGTTATGGCATCTCCAAAAAAACTCTGGGCGACAACATCTGTAATAGATTGCTCCGATTCTGTCATTTCATTTCCCGAAATATTCTGCTTATTTTTAACGATACCTGCTTTCCATGAAAGATCTGCAGGGGAACCTGATTTTTCTACCATATCCCGCAGCGGGGGAGAGAGGTCGAAATAAACCGGTTTCATGACAACGGGCACCTGGGAGGCGTCCTGGGCGATCAGAAAACTGGTGCCGGCGATCAGCATGACCAGCAGGGTAAGGATTTTTTTCATTTGCGGCGCGATTTGTTGATGGTTTTTGGATGGATTTTAAAGGAAAAGAACTTTTTTCGAAATCATTTTATCCCCGGTCTTTAACAGGATCAGGTACAACCCTTTTTCGAAGCCGTCAGGGCTGATCGTTCTTTCCTGCAGGAGTGGGTGGACGGTAACATCTTCTGAAAACACAAATTTTCCCGATTGGTTGACCATGCCAAGAACGCCCTGTACTGTCTTGGCACCATGATATTTCACGAGACAGGCTCTGCCGGATCCCGGAACGTTTATCACCTCCAGGACAGGATCCTGCAATGATTGCGGGTCTTTGGAAATCCCCGAACATGGGTCGAACGTGATGTTGCGGACGTCGGAGGCGGGCGTATTACATGGATTAGAAACCGGGAAGGCAGTCAGGGTCAGGTTGACATTCAGCGAGATCTTATCGCCGGGGCCGGGAATATAATAGCTGTCCAGGGCGACAGGATCCGTGAATGTGCCATCGCCCGAGGTGGTCCATTGGGTGATAGAATAGGCTGTTGCGGTTCCATGCAAAGGGACCTGCGCAACCTGCACGCAACAGATGGTATCGTTCCCGGCGAAAGCGCCAGGAGGGATTCCTACTCCAACCATAACGGATGATGAGGCGCTACCGGTTCCGTCAGACACGGTGACGAAGTATTCAGTGGTTACCAGAGGATTGACGGTTGGATTCTGGACTGTGGAAGTGAAGCCGGCCGGCACGGATGTCCAGCTGTAGGTGTAATTTCCGGCTCCCCCGGAGGTAATCGCATTCAGCTGGCTTGTTTCTCCCTGACAAACCTGGTCGGGGAAGGCGGTTGCCGTTACGCTGAGCTGCATGTTCTCCTGTACGTTAAGGGTTGAAAGTTTTGTAACCGGTTTATTCACAGTAAAGGCACCGTAGAAAGTAACCTCACCGGTGCCGGCAGGAGGTGCGGTCCAGGTGAAGGTCCAGACGGCCGGGTTTGAGGTTTTAGAACTTGTCTGTGTCACGTATTTTGTGCCGCCCACGAGTTTCGAACCGACTCCGGGACCAAGTATGCCCAGTTGTGCACCGGAGATTGCCTGGGGAGAGACCTCAAAACCTTTATCACCCGAACCGCTCACGGTTACAGTGATATCATAGGTATTGCCGGCAGTATATCCGGCAGCGGGGATGTTGGAGGTTATCCAGCCTGTAACTGATGACGCAGATCCTCCATGGCAGGCCACACAATTCTGCCCGTCGCCGGGTGATCCGGTGTACCCTGCAGGAGATCCCCCGGGGTAATCGTGGTTTTCATCGCCACTGTAGGAAGACAGAAATACTAAGAAAAACAACCCACCCAGAAGCAGGGGGATCAGGGAGATGCGCATCAGGTTGTAAATGGTTTCGGTTTGGCGGCGCAAAGGTACGAAAAACTTCTATATCTTTGGGAGGTTTTTCCTATTTACATATATTAATTTCAGTAACTTCACAAAAGTTTCTAAATCCAGTTTGGTATGAACATCGTCATCACAGGAGCAAGCAAAGGGGTTGGTTTTGAAGTAGTCAAAATCCTTGCCAGGCACAAACAGAACCAGATTGTTGCCATCTCACGAAACGGAAAAGCGCTGAAGGAACTGGTGGCGGAATGCACAAAACAGTATCCCGAATCAAAAGTGATCCCGTATGAGTTTGATGTCAGTCAGTTTGATTTCTATCCTTTTATTGTTCAACGGATTGAGACTTTTATTCATAAATGCGATGTGCTGATCAACAATGCCGGCAGACTGGTCAATAAACCCTTCGATCAGTTAGAACAGTCCGATTTCGATGATATTTTCAATGTGAATATCAAGGCTCCCTTCTTTTTAACCCAGGCCATGCTGCCGATCATGACCAAGGGCGGCCACATTGTGAACATCGGCAGCCAGGGCGGCATCACCGGGAGTGTAAAATATCCCGGACTGTCGGCCTATACCTCCAGCAAGGGGGCACTGGCAATGTTGTCGGAACTTCTTGCAGAAGAGTTCACTGAAAGGGAGATACGGGTGAATTGCCTGGCCCTCGGGGCCGTGCAGACCGAAATGTTCGCAAAAGCGTTCCCCGGCGCCCGTGCACTGCAGACCCCGGTTCAGGTTGCCCAGTTTATTGCCGATTTCGCGATATCCGGCCATAAATATTTCAACGGGAAAGTACTCCCGGTTTCCATTTCGGTACCGTAAGGAAATGAGTGAATGAGTGAATGAGTGAATGAGTGAATGAGTGAATGAGTGGATTTTTTCCCTAATGCCTAATGCCTAATTCCCAATGCCTGATCAGCATTGTCCCGCTATAGATAGTCTGCCTTTTCCGCAATACCAAACGGTTCAACGGCCCTGTTATAAATACCGTGTACATAAGCGATGGCCATTCCATAGTTTGTTACCGGGATTCCTGAGTCAACCGCGGGCTTCAGCCTGCTGATCAGCTGCCGTCGGGTGATCATGCAACCGCCGCATTGAATTACCATGGCATAATCGGTGATGGGGCGCGGGATCCTGTCCAGGCCCGCCACCACTTCGAATTCAATTTTTTTCCCTGTGAAGTTTGTCAGCCACCTGGGAATCTTGACCCTCCCGATGTCATCGCACGACACGTGGTGGGTGCACGATTCAAGGATGAGTACCCGGTCGCCTTCCTTCAGTTTCGATAAATGCGGGGTGCCCTTCAGGTAATTGGCAAAGTCGCCTTTCTGCCGTGCAAGCACGATACTGAAGCTGGTCAGCGGGATATCCCTCGGGATAGCCGCATCGGCCTTTGGAAATACCTGGCTGTCGGTGATCACCAGCGCCGGCCTGGGATTCATCTTCCGGATAAAGACGTCGACCTCACGCTCCTTGCAGACCACCGCGATGCCGTCGTGATCAAGTACGTCGCGGATCACCTGCACCTGCGGAAGGATCATGCGCCCTTCCGGGGCCTCGATATCGATGGGGGTGATCAGCAGCACCACGTCGCCATAGGAGATCAGGTCGCCCACGAGCACCTGCTTCATGTAAGCGTTTTCAGGTATCGCGGCTTTGATCCTGAGGATCACCTCGTCAAGATTCTGCGGATGCAGGGCGCTGAAACTGATGACCTCCGCACCGGTGGACGACCTGAGTGATCGGGCCAGCGCAGGATCGATATCCTCCTGGTCAGATTTATTATGGATGATCAGACTGGGCAGATCGAGCGCGTGGAATTCGGCGACCAGCTGCTTCTCAGCCTCCTCAAAACGGTTACCCGCTATGACCAGGATGGCCAGGTCGATGAGCCGGAGCACTTCCCGTGTTTTGGCCACCCTTTTTTTTCCCAGTTCACCGGTATCGTCAATACCAGCCGTATCGATCATCACCACCGGACCGATGCCATGAATCTCGATCGATTTTTTAACCGGATCGGTCGTGGTGCCGGCGACATCCGATACGATGGCGATCTCCTGCCCGGTAAGGGCATTGATCAGGCTGCTCTTCCCGTTGTTCCTCCGCCCGAAGATCCCGATGTGCGGTTTGGTGTCTTTTCCTTTGGACATAAGAAATGAGTGAATGAGTGAATGAGTGAATGAGTGAATGAGTGATTGAGTGATTGGTTTTCAACCCGTCACGCGTCATGCGTCACGATTCACGCGTCACGGTCTTTCCGGCAAAATTACGCATTCGGCCGCGGATGACCAACCGGAATAAAATTTTAGCTTTGCATTCTGAAAACCCCGATTCATGACAACCGGTTTTTATCTATCCAAACGTGTATGGGTTCAATTGACGTTGCACGGATGTTTGTTCCTGTTTTTCTTTTTGGCCTCATGCAGTTCACCGGTCATGGTCAGACAGGAATCCGACCCCGAAAGTGAAATGTTTGAGCCTGATCCCGAGCCGCCTATCGCCAGCGAAATTTTCAGAGATATGCCGGGGTTTGTCATGCTTGAACCGAACGACGCCCTGGAAAACGAACCCGTCAGAATCATCGACAGCGCTGGCAATGCATCCTTCATCATCGATTTAAAAACCAACCAGTTTACCGACTCAGCAAAATCCTACCCGATCTTTATCAATGGCACAGTGAATCCTTCGGTTGCGGAAATGCTCAATATCCTGGAGATAGCACCGGAATACCGCCTGTTTCACTTCACCTGTACCCGCGAAAGCGATAATTATTTTGAGATTTGTACCGATGAATGTTACCAGGTCTTCAGGTTTATCAGCAAGCAGCATCCGGCGGTCAGGTTTTTAACGGCCGGGGAGTATGTGAGGGCAGGATTTGTCAGGCCGAAGGATCGTAAAATACATCCTCAGCCAGGAAAGGCAAGACCGTCCTATAACACCGGGGGGAATTTTTACAAGGTTGAGGAACTCCAGGGTGACTGGGCGCTCGTCGATTGCCTGGCCACCGGTTGCGATTGCCAGTATGATCAGCATAACCAAAAAGGGTGGATCAGGTGGCGGCAGGGGCAGAAGTTCCTGGTTGAATTTGCCTGGTTGTGCGAAGGCCAGGAGCAGGTGGGGCAGACGCACTGATAGAGGATCTCCCTGGCAGGAGTTAATTACATTCCGCACGTTTATCAACCGCGGCCGGACGAATTTTACATCAGGTACGTCCGGGGTCTATCTTCTGAAGAATCTGCCCGAGCTGCTCCTCCGGGCTTTCCGTGCCGTCGATCCAGTGAATGGTAACGCCTCTGCGCTCCATTCTCCTGAACCAGGTCATCTGGCGCTTGGCAAACTGACGGATGGCAATGTTAAGCTGACGTTTCATGGTCGCGTAATCCATCTGGCCCGTCAGGTATAAGGTGATGTACCGGTACTCGAGGCCGTAACGGATCAGCCGTTCGGCAGGAATCCCGGAGTCGAGCAGGTGTTTCACTTCATCGGCCATTCCGGCTTTCAGCCTTTTCTCCAGCCGTTCTTCGATCATTTTCATCTGAATATCGCGGGGGATGCGGACTCCAAAGACGTTTTCCTTGAGATCCCGGTTTGGGAAAGCGCCGTGTATTGCCGGGGCAAAGGTCACAGGGCGGTTTTCAGGCAGCTTTCCCGATCGTTCGGCCACCAGAATGGCTTTGATCATCCGTTGACGGGTTTCCAGGTCAGTTGTGTTGTGGAGGGTCTTATGGTTTCTGAGAATGGCTTCGAGTTCCTGGTCGGTTTTAGCATCCAGCTGCTTGATGAAAGATTCGTCGTCGCAGGCCTCCGGAAGGCGGTACCCGGTCAGGACCGACTCAATGTACATGCCGGATCCACCGCATAGAACGGGCGTCCTGTTTCTTTTGATGATGCCGTAGCAGGCCTCGCGGAAATCCTGCTGGAACTCGTAGATATTGTACTCGTAGCCTGCATCCCTGATATCAATGAGGTGAACGGGAACGGTGGTTCCATGGGCGGTATACTCCTCAAGGTCTTTGCCCGTGCCGAGGTTCATGTCCCTGTACACCTGCCTCGAGTCGGCGCTGATGATCTCGCCGCCGATATGGATGGCCAGGTGGACGGCCAGCCGGGTCTTTCCCGATGCGGTGGGCCCCAGGATGGTGATCATTCGGCATCGAGTTGCTCGTAAACGGAATTTTGGCTTTTATACTCAGGCACGAGCGCTTTCATTTTCCTCACGATTTCGAAGTTCGATTTCTCCCTGACCAGCGATTCCAGTTCCCGGATATCAGCGGTAATTTGGCCGAGGCTGAATTCCTGCACCTTGGCGATCATGATCAGGGGGTGGTGCGTGGGCAGGGTGTTTTCCTTCACGTTCAGCAGCTCTTCATAGAGTTTTTCACCGGGTCGCAGACCGGTGTATATGATCTGGATGTCTTTTCCCAATGTCAGGCCCGAAAGCTGGATCATCTTTTTTGCCAGGTCGAGGATCCGTATCGATTTACCCATGTTGAAGATGAATATCTCACCTCCATGGCCCGATGCGCCGGCTTCCAGCACCAGCTGGCAGGCTTCGGGGATGGTCATGAAAAACCGGGTGATGTCGGGATGTGTGATGGTGACCGGTCCCCCTTTTTCGATCTGGCTACGAAACAACGGTATTACCGACCCGCTGGAACCCAGCACATTCCCAAACCGGGTGGTGATAAAACGGGTCGTGTTTTTCTTGTTTAGCGCCTGGGTGTACATCTCGGCGATCCGTTTTGAGGCGCCCATCACATTGGTGGGATTCACCGCCTTGTCGGTGGAGATCATGATAAACCGTTCGACGCCTGATTCAACCGCAAGGTCGGCCACCACTCTTGTGCCGGCCACATTGGTCAAAACCGCTTCGGCCGGGTTGCCCTCCATCACAGGGACGTGCTTATAGGCTGCGGCATGATAGACATAGTCGGGCCGGAAATGGCTGAAGATCCTCCGCATGCGGTTTTCATTGGTTATGTCGCAGAGGATGAATTCGGCGCTGACCCCGTCGTGGTTGGCCCTGAATTCCAGGTCGAGGTGATGCAACGGCGTTTCTGCCTGGTCGACCAGGATGATCTGCCGGGGTTGGAACCGGGCGATCTGCCGCGCCATTTCACTCCCGATGGATCCGGCAGCGCCGGTCACCAGGATGACCTTTCCGGAGATCTGCCGGCTGATCAGTTGTTCGTCGAGCCTGATCTCATCCCGCTCCAGCAGGTCCTCGATACGGATGTTCCGGATCTGGTTGAAGCTAAGTTCACCGTTGATCCAGCGGATCATCGGAGGAACGGTAAGCACTTTCGTTTGGTAGGCAAGGCATTTGTCGACCAGTTCCTGCTTTTTCTCCTTGTCGAAATGCATGATCGCAAGGATGATCTGTTCAATGGAGTTGGTCGCGAGGAGGGCATCCAGCCTGGCGGGGCTCAGAATGTCAACCCCTTCCAGCTTTTTTCCCTGTTTTCCCGGATTGTCATCCAGGAATGCAAGAACCTTATACCTGGTGCCGGCATCCCTGTCGAGGGTGCGCTTGGCTGTGATGCCTGCCTCACCGGCGCCATAGATAATCACGTTGACCCTTTCCCTCTCAGGGTATTGGAATTCGAGGAAAGCCAGCTTGACGATAAGGCGGAAAATGATCATCCCGAAAGAGGTGACCAGGAAGTCGATGATGATGACTGAAAAGGGAATGAAAAAGAAATTGCCGAAGAGGTAATAGGTCACCAGGTTGGTTAAGGCAAAAATCACGCTGCCGGCCATAACCGTGCCGAACACCCGGAGCGCGTCGCCGGTGCTGGTGTACCTGATGATGCCCGCGTAGGTCCTGGCAATAACGAAACTCACCGAGCGTATCAGCGCGATGTAAAGTATGATCTGCGGCAACGGCCTGAGTTCCGAAGCCGGGATGGCGAAGTTGAATCGCAGGAGGTAAGCAATGAAAACAGAGATGATTGCGATGGCCAGATCAATCAGGAATATCAGCCAACGGGGGGTGTTTTCGCGGTTTATTAACATGGTCCAAAAGTAAGGATTTTTTCACGGAACATATGAACAATTGCGGTGAAATATGAACATTGAAACTCCCACCCTACAATTTTTCCTACCTTTGCGACGTTTAGAGCAAACCGGGAAGCATATGCCGTCAATGAAAAAAGTCCCGTTCTTTTCTGCGAAACAAATCCAACAAAACCTGATATGAAAAATACAGCTTTTACAAAATTTCATGAGGCAATGGGTGCCAAAATGGTTCCCTTTGCAGGTTATTACATGCCCTTACAGTATGAAGGGGTAAACGCGGAACACGAAACGGTGCGCAAGGGAATCGGCGTATTTGACGTTTCACACATGGGTGAATTTTGGGTGAAAGGACCGAAGGCCCTCGAATTCGTGCAGTGGGTCACTTCGAACGATGCTTCCAAACTGGTTCCCGGTAAAGTGCAGTATTCCTGTTTCCCCAATGAAACGGGAGGGATTGTCGACGACCTCCTGGTTTACATGGTCGATGCAGAAACCTACCTGCTTGTGGTCAACGCCGCCAACATCGACAAGGACTGGGCTTGGTGCACCAGTCACAACAAGGCCGGAGCCATTCTTTACAATGCTTCCGACGAGATTGCGCAGCTCGCCATACAGGGTCCACTTGCCCTCAAAGCCATGCAGAAACTTACGGATACCCCGGTGACCGACATGGAGTATTATACCTTCAAAAAACTCACCTTCGCGGGTGTGCCCGAAGTGATCTTTGCCACAACAGGATACACTGGCTCAGGGGGATGCGAAGTTTACATGTCGAATGCCGATGCTCCGAAAATATGGGAGGCGGTCTTCGAAGCTGGTAAGGAATTCGGCATCAAACCGATCGGCCTCGCCGCACGCGATACCCTCCGGCTTGAGATGGGATACTGCCTGTATGGAAACGATATCAACGACACCACTTCACCCATTGAGGCAGGCCTCGGATGGATCACGAAATTCACGGATGCAAAGGATTTTATCAACAAAACGGAACTTCTGAAGCAAAAGCAGGAAGGGACAACCAGGAAACTGGTTGGCTTTGAGATGGTCGATAAGGGTATCCCCAGACATGAATACGAGATCGTGGATGCCGAAGGCAATAAGATCGGTGAGGTTACCTCGGGAACGATGGGCCCGTCGGTAAAGATCCCTGTAGGCATGGGTTATGTGCCGGCAGCTTACGCTAAAGAGGGCAGCGAAATATACATACGGGTCAGGGAGAAGCAGCTGAAGGCGAAGGTGGTGAAATTTCCGTTCTACAAGGGATGATAATCGTGACGGGTGACGCGTGACGGGTGACGGGTGATAAGAAAATCGTGACGGGTGACGGGAGACGCGTGACAGGTGAAACGTTGATTGCGGTATACAGATCGTTTTTTTATAGTTGATTGGTGGTTCATTAAATTTTAAAAAATGACAAAGATGATTCAGAAAATAAGGACAATACGGTGGCAGCAGATCATTCTGATGCTCCTCATGGCAATGATGGTGGCAGGCACTGAAAGCTGCAAATCGACAGGAAAAATGTCGAAAAAGCAACGCAAGGCTGAGATCGAAGCAGCCAAGAAGCAGGTTCAGTCGATCATCGATGGAACCTCGACACTTTCGCTGGATGACCAGAAGCAACTTTTAGGCGATATCATGGACAAGAATTACAATGATGCCGATTTGAACTCGCTGATCATCAAGGCGAATCAGAAGCTCAAGAGCGCGCTGGCCGAACAGGCGAAGGTACAGGCGCAGAAAGTGGATGCGGCGAGGGCCCAGTTGTACGACCTGTTGCTGAACAAAGAGGGCAAATCGGCCGATCAGCTTGAAAGGGAACTTGGCGCCATCAAGGCTCAGAATCTGAAGGACGATGAGATCAACGAACTGATCGGCCGTGTTGAGAAGAAGATCCGCGACATGCGGGCAGCCGGCGATGCCGAGGCAGCCATTCCCATTAAGGCACAGATCGAGAACGGCTTTAGTTCCATCGCCAGTTATGCCGCCTCGGGCAATATTTCACAGGCCGATGCCACAATAGACAAAATACTGAGGCTATTCTCCTCCGACGATGCCCCAGTGCTGATCATCATCAGCCGCGAAGGTAGCATTGTCGATTACGACAAGCCGACCACCATCCGCCGGTATCTCAATTTCATCAAGGATGTAAAGGCAAGCAACAACAAGATCGATGCGATCATGACCGATGCCAACGGAAAAGTTAAAGGACTCGACTTAATTAAAAAATAAACGACATGAACAAGCCAATTTCTTTCATCATTACCGTCATCATACTGGCCTTTTCCGGTGGGGCCGCAGCCCAGGATAACATCTCGCCGCAGCGAAAACAGGCCATCGACAGCCTCGCCCTCGAAAAGGTACGCGACCTCAGCAAATACATCAGCATTATCGGCGACAAGCAGACACCCTGGTCTGACGCCCAGCGGGTGATTGAACGCGCGGTTGAGTTGTTCATGGAGAACAGCGAGATCGGCGTTTCATCTCTCAGCCGTCCGGATGTGAACTATTACAAGGTGCGTGAATATTTCGACCGGCTCATGCAGCTTAACTACGACAAGGTGACCATCGACTGGTACAAGATACAGTATGTGAGCGACCTGGTAAGGCAACCCGACGGAACCTACGTGGGGGTCATCACCATCTACCAGCGTTTCCAGGGATTTGACAAGGAAAAGGGACTGGTTTACGAGGATACCACCAAAAAGGACATCACCGTTTATGTAAAACGCAAGGAGACGCAGATCGGCGGACGGCTGATCGGTTTCTGGGATGTTATGCTAGGCGATATCCGCGTCAAAGAAACATCCAAATAGCAGAAACGCCGTGATCTGTTCGCGGGCGCTGCGGAATTTTTAACATTTTCTCTCATTATGCAAAGAAAGATCATCTTGTTACTGGTTTTTCTGCCGGTTGTTTACGGGTTTGGACAGGGCTCGGTGGGTTCGTTTATCGCCGATGAGTCCATCCTCTATGCGCAGACAAAACAGGTAAACCAGTTCTTTCTCAGGTTCAACGGCGAGGAGGACGTCAGAGGTAACCGGCTTTATCCCGGCGACCCGGCCTACCGCGATCTGAAAGCCAGGAAGAAGTATATCCACATGTTGTTTGACAGCTCCAACCCGTCGATCACCGACGACATGAAGTTCGTCTTCAACGATGATGCGTTAAACAAGAAAAATCCTGCTTTTCTTGATTTTTATGCCAAAGGATGGTATGCCGAAATCGCGGCTACCTTCCTGTACAAGAAAGAGAAGGTGAATATCATTCTCTACCTGAAGATCGAAAAACAACTGAAAGGTTACAAATGGGTCTTCAGCAATGTCTATTTCGACCGTTACGAATCATGGTTTCCTCACCTCGGCGACACCCTGAATACCAGCTATATCATCCACCCGATGAGCCATGAACTCGACTTCATGAATATCCACAAAGTTTTCAAAGACTCCCAGAACCTTGATTACTACCTGGTACGGAATTACCAGCCCGATATGCTGGCCATGTTCATCATGGAGATGAAAAACGGGAATTTAAGCTTCTCGGCTGTCAACAACGTTAAATTTCATGTTTTTCAGATACCCAACTGGTATTTCGAAATCTCCTACTTTAACCGGAACAGCGCCAATGCAGGATGGCTAATCTCAAACCTGCAGCGGCTGAGTGAAAACGAAAAAAAAGAATTGCAAAAGCATTATTCAAAGGTAAATTAACCATACATGAAGAAGATCTTCGTTGCGGCGCTGCTTTCATTCATAGTGGCGCTTTCGCAGATTGCCGCCGGTCGTACGACCGGTTTTTCTGTTTCAGGGATTGCTGCTTTCCAGCAAAAGACCACATCGAAATCAACACAGAAAAAAAGCACTCAGGACCCGAAAAAGGGGACAGGCACCCAGACACAGAAGACAGGTACCACAGGGCAGAAGTCAAAGCAGCAGACCACGGATAAGAAATCCGGCACGGACAAACCGGCGCAGAAGCCGGGTGACCTGACCCCCCATGAAGGGATGATCGCAGCCGACAAAATAGACACCTTTAAACTACAGGTGATTCCGCTGGTGAAGTTTTTTGAAAGTTCCCTTAATTTCCTGGCCGATAAACGGAATCCGGTGAATGAGAAGTCGACCATTATCTCGCAGAGTTACCTCAAATGGTGCTGGGATCCGGAGGTGCAGGTGGAGGATGACCTGGATGAGAACAGGCTGGTACCGCTTCACAAAGATATGCCGGCCTATCTGAGCGATGTCGATTTTTTCTTCAGGGGCGCCAGGTTCACTTACACGGTTCAGGACGTAAGTGTGGAGCGAAACCAGGGAGGAATGGTCTTTTTCAAGGTTACCGCCAACCGGGCGCTCAGGGGATTGCTGGTAAGCGGCGATTCGGTGAATTCGAACAAGGTGCGCTATATCGAGATCAATTTCGATTCTGTAAAGCAGCAGTTGAAGATCGTATCAATCTACACCACCAAACTGAACGAGAAGGATGAGATGAGAAACTGGTGGAACGGCCTGTCGGCTGCCTGGAAAGCGGCGCTTGCCATGGGAAAGGAGGTGGGAGGTCAGCCAATTGGAAACATCGAAAACTATAATGATACCGTGGCCGTCATCGGTGGCCAGCCTGTAAAGATCGACAACGCCGCTTTCTATAAGGCCCTGGGTGAGATCATCCATGCCGAAACGATCAATCTTGCAGGTAATGCCGCCATCACTGGGCTGGAACCGCTGAACGGAATGTCGGACTTGAAGTCGGTTGATGTTTCTGGAACCACTGTCAGCGATTTGATGCCATTGCGCAACCTGAACCAGCTCACCAACATGAACATCTCCGGAACCTTGGTTGAATCGCTCGAGCCCCTGAAATACTGCACCAAAATACAGAAAATCAGGTTTAAAAACACTCCGGTGGCTGACCTTGGGGTAATCCCTTCGTTTCAGTCGCTCACTGATATCGACATGGGCTCGACCAAGGTGACCTCGCTGGAGCCTCTCAATGGTATGTCGACCATCCGAACACTGCTGGCGAACGGAACCGGTATCAGCGATATCAAGACCCTTGAAACGCTTACGGCGCTTGAGATTCTGGATATCTCGGGAACCCAGGTCACCAGCCTCAGCCCGTTGAAAAATATCACCACTCTGAAGGAACTGCACTGCGACAATACTAAAGTCAAAGACCTGCTGCCGCTCGACGGGATGACAAGCCTTACCGCCGTTTACTGCAACGGTAGCCAGGTTGACCAGCAGGAGGCGTTGCGTTTTCTGAAAAAACACCCGGAAACATCCCTGGTCTATGCAACAACCGCATTGAACGATTGGTGGAAAGGGATGTCGCAGGAGTGGAAAAACACCTTCAACCTGTACATGGAGCTTTCTGACCCGCCAACCTCAGAGCAGTTGCACCGGCTGATCCTGATCGACAGCGTTAATATAACCGGAAGAATGGGAATCGATAACCTTGAGCCGGTGCGCAAACTGATCCTGCTTCGGAGCCTGCAGGCCCAGAGCACCGGTATCACGTCCATTGAACCGCTGTCGGGCCTGAAGGGATTAAAACAGTTGAATCTTGCCAACACAAAGGTTGCGGCGCTCGCACCCCTTTCGACCTGTCAGAACCTTGAAACTGTAAACCTCGAAAATTCGCAGGTGGCCGATGTATCGCCGCTTACCGCACTCCCCCGTCTTTCGCTTATCCTTGCCGACAACACCCCCCTCACAGATCCGGATGCCCTGAAGTTCCAGGATGAAAAACCGGCGTGCATGCTGATATACCAGACCTATGAGAACACGGCATGGTGGCAGTCGCTCGACCAGGCATGGCGTGCGCTGCTGCTGAAGCATACCGACGGGAAAGGCGACCCTGACAAGATCATGCTGGAGCGTATCGCGTCGCTCGACAGTGTCGGCATTATCGAAAATCCACAGATAGCGAGCCTGCAGCCCCTTGGCCATTTGAAAAGAATGACCACGCTGCATTTTTCCGGCACTGCCGTTGCCAGCCTTTCGCCTGTTTCAGGATTCAAGCGGCTGAAGGTGCTGCGCTGCCTTAAAAACCCGGTGAACGACCTGACCCCGGTCAATGCACTGGCTTATCTCACAGAACTTGATTTCTCGAATACCCAGGTAGAGGACCTCGAGGCCATTCAGAACATGGTCCAGCTTAAGGTCCTCAAATTCAGCGGAACCCAGGTGAAGAACCTGAAATACCTTCAGAAACTAACCAACCTGAAGGTACTGGAGTTTTACAACACACGGGTCACCAGCATCGATGTCCTTGAAGGAATGCGGCGTTTGACGTCGGTCAAGATGTTCAACACCAAGGTGTCGGCAAAAAAGGTGGATAAGTTTAAGTTGTCGCATCCCGATTGTGAAGTAGTCTATTATTGACATGGCAGCGCAGTTGACAATACAGCCTTCCGTGGAGGTTTGTTTCTCTCCCCGGCTGTTCCCGGATATCCTTACCCGCGAACCTTTTATGGTCGTCCTGGTCGATATCCTCAGGGCCACCACCTCCATTTGTGCCGCGTTCGACAACAAGGTGGCTGAGATCATCCCGGTTTCGTCGCACGAGGAGGCCCGTTCTTACAAGGAGAGAGGGTACCTGGTGGCCACCGAACAGGATGGAAAAAAACTCGACTTTGCCGATTTCGGGAACTCGGCCTTTCATTTTACTCCTGGCAATGTGGGAGGAAAAACGCTGGTCTATTGTACCACCAATGGGACCAGGGCGCTGGAGATGGCCAAGGACGCGGGACCGGTGGTCATCGGTGCGTTCACGAATCTCAGCCCCCTGGTGAAATGGCTCTCCGGCCGGAAAGGAAACGTGGTGATCCTGTGTTCGGGATGGAAAAACAAATTCTGCCTCGAAGACACTCTTTTTGCTGGATTGCTGACCAGCCGGCTCCTGGCTGAAGGCGGGTATACGACCGGATGCGATTCGGCGCACGCTGCCATGGACCTTTGGGCGTCCGCCTCGGTCGATATCCTGACCTACATTGAAAAGGCAGCTCACCGGCACCGGCTACGCAGACTTGCACTCGACGATGTCATACCCTATACTTTCACCATCGATTCGAGCAGATCCGTACCAGTTTATACCGGGGGTAAGATCGTCAATATGGGCATTTGACTTCCTGACGGTTATGAAAACCAGGATATTAATATTTTTTACAGTGGCAGTGTTATTGAGTTGTGATCATCCGGAAAAGCCGGAAAACGAAGGAGGAACTGATGATTTCAGTTACCAGACGGAGCAGTTCGCCGATATCAGGATACTCAGGTACCAGGTACCGGGATTCGATACCCTGACCCTCAAACAGAAAAAGCTGATCTATTACCTCAGCCAGGCTGCGTTGTGCGGCAGGGATATAACCTGCGACCAGAACTGCAGGTACAACCTGCTGATCAGGAAATCGCTGGAAGCCATTTATCAGCATAGCCCGGTTGACCGGACTTCGGAAGCGTTCAAACAGTTTGAGATCTATCTGAAACGTGTCTGGTTCAGCAACGGGATCCATCACCATTATTCCACCGATAAATTTTTTCCGGAAATAAGCCGGGAATATTTCATGGAATTGCTGATGGGTGTTCCGGTCGGTAAATTGCCACTGGGTTCCCAAAGTCAAAAGGATTTTGCTACGGAGTTGACAGGACTGGTGTTCGACCCTGAAGTGGCGCCGAAAAGGGTCAGCCTCGATGATTCCAGTGATCTTATTAAGAGTTCATCGACAAATTTTTACGAGGATGTGTCACAATCTGAGGCGGAGGAGTTTTATGAAGCCCTGAGGGAATCAGACCGGGTTGCCGGGCGTGACACCAGGATCGCCTACGGGCTTAATTCTAAACTGATCAAAGAGAATGGCAGGGTGAGGGAGCTTACCTACCGGGCTGGTGGATTGTATTCCGGGGCGATCGCGCAGATCACCGGCTGGCTGGAAAAGGCAGCCGCGGTGGCTGAGACGGAGGGCCAGCGTGAGGTCATCGTCAAACTCATCGACTATTACAACACCGGCGACCTGGTGACCTGGGACGAATACAACGTGGCATGGGTAAAGGATCAGCAACCCCTGGTTGACTTTGTGAACGGGTTTATCGAAGTTTACGGCGATCCGCTGGCCATGAAAGGTACCTGGGAGGCGCTGGTTAATTTCAAGGATGTTGTGGCCACCCGAAGAACCGAGATACTGAGCGAAAACGCCTCGTTTTTCGAGGCTCACTCACCGGTTGATCCGGCCTATAAGAAGAAAGAGGTGAAAGGAGTCACGGCAAAGGTGGTCATCGCGGCGCAGCTTGGCGGCGATTGCCATCCCGCTACCCCGATAGGCATAAACCTGCCGAATTCAGGCTGGATACGTAAAGAATACGGAAGCAAGTCGGTGACCATCGATAACATTACCTATGCCTACCACCAGGCGGCCAGGGGCAATGGATTTCTCGAGGAGTTTGCCTGGTCGGACAAAGAAATTGACAGGGCCAGGCAGCATGGTTACCTGGCGGGCTGCCTGATGACCGACCTGCATGAGTGTCTCGGGCACGGTTCCGGCCAGTTAAGACCCGGGGTCACCGCCGAGTCGCTGAAAAATTACCATTCGGCCATTGAAGAGACACGGGCCGACCTCTTTGCTCTTTATTACATCAGGGATCCGGAAATGGTCAACCTCGGCCTGGTCCCTGATTACCAGGTTGCTATGGCGGCTTACGACAACTTCATGATGAACGGCCTGATTACCCAGCTTGTCAGGATTCAGCCCGGCCGGACGATCGAGGAGTCGCATATGCGCGACAGGGCCCTGATCGCAAGATGGGTATACGAGAAATGCCGCGGGAAAAACATCGTGGAACTGGTTCAGCGCGACGGTAAGACGTACGTGCATATCCTCGATTACGACAACCTGCGGTGGCAGTTCGGCGAGATGCTCAAGCTGATCCAGCGGATCACATCCGAGGGTGATTACCGCGAGGCCAAATCGCTGGTCGACCGGTATGCCATTCATGTAGATCCGGAGCTTCACCGTGAGGTCCTCGAACGTTACGCCAGGTTGAAGATCGCCCCATATGCAGGGTTCATCAATCCGGAATATGTACCGGTCCTGAATGCCGACACGATTGCCGATGTTAAGATCAGTTATCCCGATGATTTCGCGAAGCAGATGATGTATTACTCCAACCAGTATTCATTCATACCCGTTGTGAGATGAGTGCGTTTTTCAGGTTTGTCCTTGTGCTGGCCCTGTTCCTGCCGGTCAGCGCCGAGGTGTTACCCCAGGGCTCAACGAAAAAGAATCTATTCAGATCCCCGGTCGACTATCCCATCACGTTGTCGGGCGCATTCGGCGAACTAAGGCGCAACCATTTTCATTCCGGTATCGACATTCGGACTGGTGGGGTACAGGGCAAACCCATTTACGCCATTGCCGACGGTTATGTTTCGAGGGTCAATGTCTCGCCGGTTGGGTTTGGCAAGGCTTTGTACCTTGTCCATCCGAACGGTTACACCTCCGTGTACGGTCACCTGAAAAGCTACGCCGGAACTATTGCGGAATGGGTGAAAGCGCAGCAGTATGAAAGGGAATCCTTTGCCATCGACCTTGAGGTGACCCCAGGACGCCTGAAGGTTAAAAAGGGCGACATTGTTGCATACTCCGGTAACTCAGGCTCTTCCGGAGGTCCGCACATCCATTTTGAAATCCGTGATACGCAGAACCAGGAGATCATCGATCCGCTCGATTTCGGGTTTGTCAAACCCGATGGTGTTCCTCCGGGGATCAGCGCTGTAAGGATCTATCCGATGGATGAACATGCGATGGTCAATAACTCGGCAGCTTCACTAACGCTGGCGGTGGCAGGATCAGCAGGCAGTTACAGGCTGCAGAAAGCCGATACCCCCAGGGTAAGCGGTAATGTCATTTTCGCGGTTGAAACCTCCGACCATCCAGCCGGCGGGCTGAAAACCGGTGTTCACATCATCACCCTGAAGGTTGACGGTAATTTGATTTTCTCACAGGATATCGACCGTTTTGCATTTTCCGAGACCCGGTATGCCAACAGCCTCATGGACTACCCCGCCTTCATCAGGCAAAAGCGGAAATTCCAGCGATCGTACGTGGCACCCAATAACCGCCTGCGTATCTACCGTGATGTAGTGAACAACGGCGTTGTTCATTTCAGCAGCGCAGGCCTTCATCAGGTGCAGTATGAAGTTACCGATGCCTTCGGGAACCGGTCCGTACTCTCATTTTTCGTCCGCAGCCATCCCCCGGCTCCGTCAGGCCGTCAGGATGTGGTGATCCGGTGTGAAGATTCCCGTCGGTTTACTTATACGTCGGATAACCGTTTCGTGATGCCCGATCTGAAGCTGGAGATCCCCGGTGAGGCTCTGTACGCGGACCTTTGTTTTAAATATGAAACATCACCCCGGCGACCCAATACCTACAGCGCGGTGCACCATCTTCACGATCCCCTCACACCGCTGCACACCTGGTGCAGGCTGGCCATCAGGCCTGATGACCTCCCAGAGGCCCTGAAATCCAAAGCCGTTATTGTTTCCATCGATCCGTCGGGCCGCATGTCTTCCGCAGGCGGTACCTGGGAGCAGGGGTGGCTGACCACCAGGATCAGGGAATTTTCGGCTTTTGCCGTTGCCACCGATTCGGAAAAGCCGGTGATCAAACCGGTCAACGTTTTTCACAACAAGAATGTAAAGAAACAGTCGACCATACAGGTGCGCATTTCTGATAACCTGGCCGGCATTAAAACCTACAAAGGAACACTGAACGGCAGGTGGATCCTGATGGATTATGATGAGAAAAACCGGTTGCTTACGTACCTTTTCGATGACCGGATGAAGGCTGGCCGGAATGTGTTCATCCTGACAGTGACCGACGGGGTGGGCAACGTGTCAAAATACGAGGCAACGCTGCTGCGTTGATGCCTGACCGGCAGGTGCTGCCCTTCAACGACCTGATTACATAAACGTCTGTTTTATTTTAATCCGGGTATTCATAATTTTCATTATGTTTGTAACATGCAAGAAACCATCCTGATCCTTGATTTCGGTTCACAGTACACCCAGCTGATCGCCCGGCGTGTAAGGGAACTCAACGTATACTGCGACATCTATCCCTTTAATAACTTCCCTGAACCCGGGCCTCACATCAAAGGCGTGATCCTTTCGGGAAGCCCTTATTCGGTGCGGGATGAAAATGCACCGTTGCCTGATCTTACGACCATCAGGAAGAAATACCCGGTACTCGGGGTCTGTTACGGCGCCCAGTTTATCGCCCAGTCGTCGGGAGGCGTCGTGGCCGCCTCGAAGATCAGGGAGTACGGTCGGGCCAACCTCTCCTTCATCGAGTACAACAGCCCGCTGCTCAAAGGGATGTCGGCCGGATCGCAGGTGTGGATGTCGCATGCCGACACCATCCTGGAGGTTCCCGAGCAGTTCATGACGATAGCCAGCACCCCCGAGGTTAAACTTGCCGGGTATAAGATTGACGATGAACCTACCTTTGGGATCCAGTTTCATCCCGAGGTTTACCACTCGACTGAAGGGATGGTTCTGCTCAGGAACTTCGTGGTGGATATATGCGGTTGCAGGCAGACGTGGACCCCTGAATCGTTCGTGGAGACTGCCGTTGAAGAACTCAGGAAGAAGATCGGCAACGACAGGGTGGTCCTCGGCTTGTCGGGCGGCGTCGATTCATCGGTGACCGCCATGCTGCTGCACCGCGCCATCGGCCGCAACCTGTTCTGCATATTTGTAGATAACGGACTGTTGCGGAAGAATGAGTTCACCAAAGTGCTCGACCGCTACCGTAAACTCGACCTGAACGTGATAGGGGTGGATGCCGGCGATCTTTTCATGGACCGTCTGAAGGGTGTCACCGACCCGGAAAAGAAACGCAAGGTTATCGGCCATACATTCATCGACGTTTTTGATGCAGAGGCCCAGAAACTGGAAAATATCCGCTGGCTGGCCCAGGGGACCATCTACCCCGACGTTATCGAAAGCCGTTCGGTGAAAGGGCCCTCCGCCACCATCAAGTCGCACCATAACGTGGGAGGGCTTCCGGAAAAACTTAACCTGAAGATCGTTGAACCGCTGAACAGCCTGTTCAAGGATGAGGTTAGAAAGGTTGGACGAACCGTAGGACTCGACCCGGAGTTTCTCGACCGCCATCCCTTCCCCGGGCCGGGACTGGCTGTTAGGATACTGAGTGATGTGGACCGGGCGAAGGTGAGCTTACTGCAGGAGGTGGATGATGTCTTCATCACGGGTCTGCGCGCCGGTGATCTGTATCATTCCGTCTGGCAGGCTTTTGCTGTTCTGCTTCCGGTACAAACGGTCGGGGTGATGGGCGACGAACGTACCTATGAGAATGTGATCGCCCTGCGGGCCGTGACCTCCACCGACGGTATGACCGCCGACTGGGCAAGGCTACCCCATGAGTTTCTGGCCAGAGTCAGCAACGAGATCATCAATAAAGTGAAAGGGGTGAACCGCGTGGTTTATGACATAAGTTCCAAACCACCGGCCACCATCGAGTGGGAATAAGCAGGAAACCAGACCATCCATTCATAACGATGAACATGTTTAAGTTTACATACCTGGTCGTCATTCTTGCCTCTCTTCCATTGTTCCTGCAGGGGCAGGTCACACAGGATCAGCTGAAACAGATGCGGTCATCGGAGATCCGGCAGGTAGACGGCGTTGATTATTACATACATACCATCCGGCGGGGCCAGACGCTCTACATGATCTCGAAGATCTACTCGGTGGAGGTCAACGACATTATCGCCGCGAACCCGGAGGTTAAGGAAGGGATAAAAGCCGATCAGAAGATCAGAATACCGGTGACGGGTCAGAAAAAGGAGCCGACGGTGAAAAAGGCCGTCAATGGTAAAACGCCTGTGCCACCTGTAAAAGAGGAGCCAAAGGTTGTTCCGGTAAAGCCGGTGCCCGAAAATGCCGATACGGTTGCCGAAGTATTGCTACCCTGCGGAAGTGACACAACGGTGCGGAGCAAACTTTACCGGGTGGCCCTGATGCTACCGCTTTACCTTGGTGAGGTAGCCGGGTTGAATGCCGAAAACCCGGTAAGACGGACTGTGGATGAATCAAGACCCCTGCAGTTCATTCCTTTTTATGAAGGTTTCAGGATGGCCCTCGATTCACTGGAAAGGAACGGGCTGAAAGTAAAGCTGTATGTTTATGATGTCGACAAGGATACAGCAAAAACCAGGCAGGTGCTGCGGAAACCCGAGCTGAAGTCGGTGAACCTGATCATCGGACTGCTTTATCACAGAAACTTCCAGATGGTGGCTGAATTTGCGAAGAAGAACCGCATACCAATCGTCAACCCGGTTTCTGAACGTTCGGATATCTTCACCACCAACCCCTATGTTTTTAAGGTGATGCCAGCCAGGAAGGCACAGTTTGATCAACTTGCCGGCTATATGCAGCGTGAATTCAACGACGGACAGATCATTATTGTAAGGAGCGGCCAGTATGGTGACAGGGAAGCGCCTGAAAGACTCAGGAAAGAATGCCAGGAGAGGAAAATGAATGCGCTGATGGCCGAGGGTCAGGAGGCTGCCATTGGCAAACTGAAGAAGGATACAATGAATTACGTAATCGCGTTCTCTGATAACGCGGCCTATACCCTTGATCTCACCCGGCGTTTCTTTGAACTCAGGAACGACTACCTGATCACCATGGTAGGACTGCCAGACTGGGGCTCTATGGAGGGACTTGAAATGGAATACCTCATTGCCCTGCGCACGCACCTGATGACGAAACAATTTGTTGATTACAGGGAGCCCGCTACCAACCGTTTCGTTTTGCAATACCAGGAAACTTACAGGACCGACCCGCCAAAACTCGCATTCCAGGGTTTTGATGTCGCCATGTACTTTCTCACCGCGTTGCGGGAATACGGAACCGGCTTCACACGGTGCATCGATTCGCTGAAGATCAGTTTAATGCAAACCCGGTTCGAATTTCTGCGCAGCAAAACCGGCGGTTTTGAGAACCAGCACTGGCCCATTTACCGGTATGAGAATTACCGTCTCGTACCGTTGAACCGCAAAACCTGGTATGAAATAAAAAGGTGAGCCAATCCTGGCGCCTGACGTCGTTATTCTTTTCCTGTGGCCGGAATGGCCAGCAATGGTACATTGGTGGCAAACAGGTTCTTCTTGGTGATCTTTTTCGAGAAGAGCATGTAAAACAGGCTGTGTTTGTGTGGCTGAAAGGCGATCAGGTCAATCTCGTATTCCTGGACGAACCGGTCGAGCGCCTGCTGATTGTCAGAATCGTACTCCGAAACTTTAAAGGTGACCAACCCGGCGCTTTCCTCACGGGCAAACTTGAACTGGAGGGCTTTCATCTTTACATAGGCATCGGTCTGTTTCGGTTTTGCGAGAAAATGAATGACATGGATCCTGAAACTAAAAGGGGCGAAAAGTTTCAGCAGTATTTCAATCGTTCCGGCATTCCCATCCGAAAGATCGGCAGAGAACATCACCGATCTGAATCCCCCGTATGAACGTAACGCCGGAACGGTAAGCACAGGAACCCTCGCATGGTCGATGATAAAGGTGGAGACTTTGCCCCACACGTTGATATTGTTCCCTTTGCCGGTTGTTCCCATCACCACGAGGTCGGGATGAAAGGTATAACACATGGTTTTGAGCTCGTGCTCGATCTCACCTCCGACCACTGTTGTTGTGACTGTAACTCCCTCAACTTTCTCTTTATCAATGATCTGCTTCAGTTTCTGTTCAAGCTCCGACATGTTATGCTCCGCCTGCCTGAAGATTTCCTTCATCAGCTCCTCATTGTAAATGGTGCTCATGTCGAGCGTATCCGGAAAACTGGTGTCGGCCAGGATGATCTGGTCAAAGTAGGTGTGAAACAGCCTGATCTCTCCGCCGTAAACCCTGGCGAATTCAATGGCATACCTGCATGAAATATCGGTATGTCCTGAAAAGTCGACCGGAACAAGAATTTTTTTCATAGGAACAGAATCAAAAATCATTTACAAATGTAATAAATCAATGAGCATATTACAATGCCTTGCATTAGAGTAATGCAAATCGAGCACTGTTTTTCTCTGTCCGGCCAATCCGGCGGTAAATTCCTGCCGGAAAAGCGCAATGATCCGCTGTTTAAGTTCGGCGGTGGTGGCGGCGATTTCGACACACGGAGCCAGCGGTGTGCCGGCGACCATCTGCGGGGTCACCAGGCAGAACCTGCCGCTGAACAAAGCGCTAAGTAGTTTCAGTTTCAGGCCGGTAGCCTGAAAGGAAACCAGCAGGTTGATGTGGGCTTCGCATACCAGGCGGGCCATTTCCTCCGCCGGCGGATTCGGGATGATGCTGATGTTCGGTCTGCCCGAGGCGGCTTCACGAAGCCAGGCGGGAGGATCCATGCCGGCAATGATCAGGTTGGGGAATGTGTCTTCCCAAACCTCCCTGATTATGTAATCTGCCGCCTTGCTGTTCTCCGGTACCGACAATTTCCCATGATACAGGGTAAAACTGCCTTTCCCCGGCACCGGCTTCACCTCGTCATCGGGATGGAAACTAGGCAGATATTTGATTGGTACTGAAGGAAACCGCCGTTCAAGATAAGCCGTATCGGTCTCAGAAACGGTTAGTATCAGTCCGGCGTGCTTCAGGATGCGCTGGAAGAACTTCAACCGGATACTTTCTGCCAGAAAGAACAGTTTTCCGAACCAGTTTCTCTCAGCCCTGCAAAGGTGCAGGTAGTAATGGTGTTCGATATTGCTTTCGCGGTAAACAAGGAGCCGCCCCTTCAACCTGCGGTCAGCAAGAGATCCGCAGGTATGCAGACCCTCGAAGATAACCGGGTGATCATCGAGGCACAGCCGTTCAACCAGTTGCTTGCTGATGCGGCTGTTCACAATGAACGGCTTCAGTCCTGCTCCCTTGATGAACCGGGTATCGCGCCGGTAATAGTGAATTTCGCTGCACCAGGCTTCAAGTTCGGCAGCCCGGGGCCGGTTGTACTCAAAGCAGTGCAGGATAACCCCTATACCTGCCTGATGCAGCGCCCTGATCTTGTAAAAAACGTCGATGACGCCGCCGTAATTGGGAGGGTACGGAATATCGAACGAAACGATATGCACCATTTTTTTGTTCATCGGGCAGTCTGTAACAGGTTCAGCAGTTTTTCCTGTTCCGCTTCCCAGCAAAGTTCTGCGGCGGCCACTTCGAGGTTTTTCTTGTATCTTGCCAGGCTGACCTCATCCTGCAGCATTTCATCGAATACGGCGGCAAGCTGGTGCGGATCATGCCCGTCGATGAACCGGCCGATGTCATAATGCTGCACCACGGCTTTCATCTCCGGGAAAGGCGATACCAGCAACGGAACCCGCGCCTGTATGTAATCCATCATCTTGTTGGGCAATGCAAACCGGTAATTGATGCCCAGGTCTTTTTCGATGGATAGACCGATATCGGCCATCAGCGTGTATTCGTGAAGTTCGCGGAACGGGATCTCCCCGAGCATGAAAACCTTCTCCCGGCATTGTTCGCAGGTAACCAGGTCCATCAGTTCACCGTAAATGTCGCCGGTGCCGGCAATCACCAGCAACGCATCGGTGCCGACATGCTTCATGGCCAGCACGGCCTCCTCCAACCCACGGCCAAGGTTAACGGCCCCCTGGTAAAAAATGATCCGACGCTCAGGGCCGATCTGTAATTGCTCACGCATGCCGGCCTGGCCAGGATGTTTTCTGAATGGGAGGTTCCTTACCACGACAATGGACCCTTTTCCATATTCATCGCGGTAAAGACCGGCAATGGATTGATTGACGGCAGTGACCATGCGAAGTTTGGGGAATATACTGTCTTCAATGAACTTCCAGATTCTGATCGTCGAAGGCCTGCCGACCAGCTCCGGAACCCCTCTGAAATATTCGTGGCAATCGTGAAGATGATCATGCCCTGAAGGCAGCCCCAGTGCTTTGCTCTTTCTCAGTGCCCGGGGAATGTTGAAGAAAACGGCCCAGACGTGGGCCAAATAAACGCCGGGCAGTGTGTCGAGATCGTTGGATACCAGTAGGTTGTGTTTTCTGATTATCAGGAAGAAGAACAGCCTGATGTTGTATTCTGCATAGAACAGGGGCCCTTTCTCAAACAGGAGTTGCAACCGGTGCATGGCATAGTCACGCGGTTCGAGCGTCCTGCTGTTGGTGCGCCGACGGCCTACCAACAGTACTTCGTAACCTGCAGCGAGCAAGGTGGTGCAGGTGCGATGCACCCGTTGATCGGTCGTCAGGTCGTTGGTTACCGCGACAATGGCTTTGGGTTGGATCATGCCTGTAAACCGGGTTTGTTTCGTGAAAAGCAAAGTTAGTTTTTTCCGTCAAACCCCGTGCACCTCCCCGTGGATAAAAGAAATCATGTAATTTTGAACTTTTATCACTTATGCACCTCGATCAGCATGTTTCTCTAAAGCCCCTTCATACCTTCGGGATGGAGGTGAAGGCGCGGTATTTCGTTGAAGCGCGTTCTGAACACGACATTATGACCCTGATGAATTACAGGCAGATGGTCAGGATGCCCATCCTGTTTCTCGGCGGGGGAAGCAACCTGCTGTTTACCCGCGATTTCAACGGGTTGGTGGTGAAAATCAGCAACAAGGGGATCGAAGCGGTACATGACGGAAAGGGCCGGGTACTTGTGACAGCACAGGCGGGCGAACGCTGGGATGACTTTGTGGATCACTGCACTCGGCAAGGCTGGGCGGGACTGGAAAACCTGTCGCTGATACCGGGCACGGTAGGTGCCGCGCCGATCCAGAATATCGGGGCCTACGGGGTCGAGGTAAGGGATGTAATTGAAAATATAAAGACCGTCGACATCAACACCGGTCGTCAACAGGTACTCGCTGCAGGTGATTGCATATTCGGTTACCGGCACAGCATCTTCCAGGAGGAATTGAAAGGAAAAGCCATCATCATGGCCGTCACTTTCCGGTTGAAAGAGGTGGATACTGACTGTACTGAAGGTCGGAATGAAACCGGAACCGGTAACCATACCAATGAACCAGCTCTTCTCAGCCTGGATTACGGCGGGATACGCGATGAACTTGCGGCCATGAGCGTTGTAAACCCCGGTATCGCCGACGTCAGGGAGGCCGTCATCAGGATACGGAGCCGCAAACTTCCTGATCCGCAGGTGGTTGGAAATGCCGGGAGCTTTTTCAGGAACCCGGTGGTCGGCAAAGATCAGTATGAGAGAATCTCAGGCCTGTACCCATCCATCCCGCAATACCCGGTGCCGGACGAAGACCCTGCAGGCGCATCAGGGCGGGTCAAGATACCGGCTGGCTGGCTTATCGAACAGTGTGGCTGGAAAGGTTACCGCGAAGGCGATGCCGGCGTACATCCGAACCAGGCGCTGGTCCTGGTCAATTACGGAAATGCAACGGGCGTTGAGATCCTTGAGCTTGCGCAAAAAATCATTGAAAGTGTCGATGAGCGGTTCGGCATCAGGCTGACCCACGAGGTCAACATCATCTGAAAGCCATCATCAGCCTGGCAGAACGTGTCATTCGGTCCGCAGGGCGCCGACCAGCTCCCTGGCCGAACTTATCCGGTGACGTTCAAGGTAGGATTCGATCCCCTTAACAATTTTCACCGATACCTGGGGATCGATAAAATTGGCGGTGCCTACCTGTACGGCAGATGCTCCCGCGAGCATGAACTCGATGGCATCGGTGGCGTTCATGATGCCCCCGAGGCCGATCAACGGAACTTTAACAGCTTTATGAACCTGCCATACCATCCGGAGTGCCACCGGTTTGATGGCCGGCCCCGAAAGCCCGCCGGTGATCGTCGAGAGGACCGGCCGTCGACGCTCCGCATCAATGGCCATCCCGAGCAGGGTGTTGATCAGCGTGATCACATCGGCCCCGCCGTCGACCACCGCCTTAGCCAGGTCGGTGATACTGGTGACATTGGGCGAAAGTTTAACCATCAGCACCTTTTTATAAACCTTGCGGACTTCGGCCGTGACTTCGGTTGCCATCGCGGGCACTGTGCCGAACGCCATTCCTCCGAGTTTGACGTTCGGGCATGAGATGTTCAGCTCGATGGCCGGGATATCTTCGAGGTCATTGATCTTTCCTGCCACCTCCACATACTCCTCCACAGTCGATCCGCTTACATTGACGATGATGCGGGTGTCGAACTTCCGGATCTTCGGATAAATCTCGCGACAGAAATGGTCCACCCCTTTGTTCTGAAGCCCCACCGAATTGAGCATTCCTGCCGGGGTTTCGGCCATCCGTGGGTAAGCGTTCCCGTCGCGGTTCTTTCCGGTGACTGCCTTGACAAAAATGCCTCCGATGTGTCCCAGGTCCATGAAATCAAGAAATTCCTCGCCGTATCCGAAGGTTCCTGATGCAGTGGTTACCGGGTTTTTAAACTTTATTCCGGCAATGTCAATCGAGAGATCGGTCATGGAGCCTGATGATTTTAGTATTATTGAAACAGCCTGAGCCTTTTCGTGTTAAAAACCGGTCCTTCAACGCATACGCGTTCATTGCCCTTGTCGGTCGGGGTAATGCAGCACAGGCAGACCCCGAAGCCGCAGGCCATGGTGTTTTCGAGCGATACCTCACAGTCGATCCGGTACATGGCTGCGATTTTCGACACGGCGTGCATCATGGCATCCGGTCCGCAACAGTATATCTTCTGAAAATCGAGGCGCTCGCGCTGGAAGATGGAGTGGTCGACCACCAGCCCTTTCTCGCCGCAGGTGCCATCGTCGGTGGTGATGAGAACCGTACCGAATTTCGAATATTCCTCGATTTCCGAAACCTCTTCCTGTGTCCTGAAACCAACCAGGATCACCGGCCTGATGTGGTTCTGGTGAAGAAACTGGGCGAGGTAGAGCAGGGGAGCAACCCCGCATCCGCCGCCGACAAGCAGAACCTTGTCAGTCCTGGGTAAAGAAAAGGCATTCCCCAGCGGGTAAATCACGTTCAGGCGGTCGCCGGGTTGAAGCAAACCCAGGTGACGGGTCCCTTCGCCTTTGATCTGGATCAGCAACCGGATGCGATTCTTTGCAAAGTCGACCATGTGGATGGAAAAAGGCCGGCGCAGAAATGTCGCCGGTGAATTTTCAACGAGCACCTGGGCAAACTGCCCGGGCAGTATGGCAGGCAATGGTTCCGGCGCTTCAAGGTCGAGGGTGAAGTGACGCCTGTTGAGTTTTTGATTGCTGACTACCGTCAGGTCCTGCACTACTTTTCTGAAATCCATCGGCGGTTAAGGTTAATTGCCCAGTCGTGTCTGAATCTCATGAATAATCTCCTTGTACTTTTTCAGCACGCGGTCCCACTCCTTGAATAGTTCATCGCTTTTCACACTGGCATTGGCCTGGCCGGCCTGTTCGCTGACCAGCTTGATCCGGTACGTGAGCGGATCTGTAGAACCCAGCTTGACGATCATGCGCGAACGGATGGTGTTCCGTTTGAAATGCTGGATAACCCAGGCCGTTCGCAGGTAGCCTGTTTCACGGTCGGTCACCTCGATCACGTCGAACTGCGAGGTGACGATCTGGCTGATGAGTTTCCACGCATCCACTTCACTCTTGCTGGTCTTCATCTCGATGTCGGCGTTTACCATGTCGGTGGCCTCTGAGGCATCCCAGGCATCGTCGCGTTCCATCTGAACGAATTGTGTCTTGGGAGGTTCAGGACTTCCTTTTTTGTTGCAGTATTTGATCGTCTCCTTAAGGAACCCGGTCTTCTCAATCTGGACCGTGACGCATTGGTCCGAAGCAATAACCACCTCCATCTGGCCGGTACCTTCCAGCCTGTTGTTGACATAGATCTTGGCGTCGGGTTCCGAAACCGTCAGCTTGACAACCTTCTTTCCTGCCTGGGTCGTCATCGACAGCGAGAAGCCCATGAGCAATAAGAATACAATCCTGCTAAGTGTTTTCATTTCCGGGGATTTTGGGTGCGTACAGATGTTTGTTTCTTCAAAAATAAAAAATAACATGAATCGCAGCTATGCCAGTGGATTTCTATTGACCGGAGGGAGCTGGGGTGATTTCTGTGCTGTCGCCATCCGCAGCGTCACCGGTCGGTTTCTCAGTCGTTTCATGGGTTTCTTCGCTGCTGAATTCCAGGATGTTGTGTTCCAGTAAGAGGTTGTACCAACTGATGATCTTTTTCATATCCGAAACATAAACCCGGTCGGAATCGTAATCGGGCACCATTTCGATGAAGGTTTTTTTCAGCGTAGCCGGATCTGATTTCGGATCGACCGCAGGTTTGCCTTCAAGTTTTTCATAAAAGGTACGGAAGATTTCCTTCAGTGGTTTATCTTCTCCGGTAGTGAAAACGCTGATCTCCTCCAGCGAACTGATCTTTTCATGACCGAATGCCGGCATTCTTTTTCCGTCGGTCATCGATTCAACGATCACGGCGTTTTTAGCCTGCGAAATCACCTTGAACAAACCGTTCTTCCCGGCGATCGATAAAATCTTGCTTAAGTCCATAACCAATAGTTTTATGCAAATATATAAAAAGGATGTAAAAACTCATCGTTCGTCGCTCCGAATCGCTCCGCTTCATTTTATTAACCGGTAGTTCCGGTATTCCCCGGGCCGCCATCCTGTAAGGTTTTCAAGATAACGCAAACCCCATTGTACGGGATTCATTTTCCTTCCTGAGGGGTCAAAATCGAATTTCCAGTTTTTCTGTGCAATGCGGTCTTTCATTACACGGGGGTGTGCCCCGGTGAAATGTGCCAGTGAATCGATGGCTGTGTAATCAAACTCATCGGTTTTGGCAACCTGCCGGTTGATCCATTGGTCGCTGTGCCAGTAACGGTGGAAGTTCCCCTGCTTGGCCTGCTGGCTCGCCGGTGGTTTCACCCATCCGTAATGGTAAACGGTTGCATCGACCGGGACCACATTCAGCTTTTCGCCCGATCTCCTGAATCCCTGGGCATCGCCCCATGATGAAATGTCTCGCCCTACCCGGATGACCCTGACCTCGTTGCGGTACCATGCCCGCGAATCGCCGAAAAAGTCGTAGGAACCGTAAAAATGCAGGTACCTGAACAATACTCCGTCAACCTCGTGCCGGTGTTCATATTGCTTCATACGGTCAACAATAACAGGCAGATCCTGCTCATGGATCACCTCGTCGGCCTGCAGGTAAAACGCCCAGGTGCTTTCAGGATCAACGGCCGCCAGCGCCTTGTCGGTCTCCACCGCCAGCACGCGTCCGCCGGTTCGCAGACTGTCATCCCATACCGTATCGATGATCCTGATCTTAGGGTTGTTCAGCGATTCAACCAGCTGTCGGGTTCCATCCTCGGAGTTACCTACCGCCACTACAAACTCATCGCAGACCGGCAGTATGGACCGGATGGATTCCGCCACCGGGTAATCGAACTTTACCGCGTTCCTGACAAAGGTAAAACCGCTGACTTTCATCTATCTGAAATTCATTTTGACTTTTCATTTTGATCATCGACTACATCTTCTCCTGGTTCGGCTAAAAGGAAATGATTCCCGTATAATTTTCAGGGGTGATCTGGTTCAGTTCCTTTTTTACCGCTTTGCTTACCTTCAGCGAACCAATGAAGGCTCCCAGCTCTTCCCTGGTAATCCCTTCCTTGCCGCGGGTCAGCTCCTTGAGCATTTCATAGGGGTCGGGCACCCGCTCGCGTCTTAAAATGGTCTGGATTGCCTCGGCAACCACGGCCCAGTTTGCATTCAGGTCGCGCCTTATCTTTTCGTCGTTCAGGATCAGTTTGTCGAGGCCCCTGAGCAGCGACCTGCAGGCAATAACGGAGTGCGCAAAGGGAACACCTATGTTCCGGATGACCGTTGAATCGGTAAGGTCGCGCTGCAGCCGCGATACGGGCAGTTTGGCGGCCAGATGCTCAAGCAGGGCGTTGGCAACACCTAGGTTGCCTTCAGAGTTTTCGAAATCGATCGGGTTTACCTTGTGCGGCATGGTCGAAGAACCGGTCTCCGTTTTTTTCACCTTTTGTTTGAAATATTCCATGGAGATGTAGGTCCACATATCACGGTCGAGATCGATCAGGATGGTGTTGATGCGTTTCAGGTTGTCGAAAAAGGCCGCCATGTTGTCGTAATGCTCTATCTGGGTAGTGGTTTGGCAGCGCTCGAGCCCAAGGGTGACGTTTACGAACTGGTTGGCGAATTTTACCCAGTCGGTTTCCGGGTAGGCCACGTGGTGGGCGTTGAAGTTGCCGGTGGCGCCTCCGAATTTTGCCGATATGGGTATTGTCTCCATGAGCGCCAGCTGCTTTCCGAGACGTTCAACGAAGACGTACAGCTCTTTTCCGACCGTGGTGGGCGATGCGGGTTGCCCGTGCGTGTGGGCAAGCATCGGAACCTGCTGCCATTCCCTGGCTTTACCGGAAAGGACCGTATAAATGTTTTCGAGGAGAGGCTCCAGGGTATTACGCCATGCATCGCGCATGGCCATCGGGAAGGCGGTATTGTTGATGTCCTGCGAGGTAAGCCCCAGGTGGATAAATTCACGGTATTCGCCCAATCCCATACGGTCGAACTTTTCCTTCAGGAAATATTCGATGGCCTTCACGTCGTGGTTGGTCACCTTCTCGATCTCCTTGACCCTGACGGCATCGTCATCGCTGAATTTTTCGTAAACCGTACGTAGTTTCCTGAAATTACCCCTTGTGACTCCTTCAAGCCCGCGAAGGGGCAGCCTGCAAAGGGCGATAAAGTATTCCACTTCCACAAGCACCCGGTAGCGGATGATGGCATACTCCGAAAAGGCGGCGGCCAGAGGCTCCGTCAACTTATGATACCGGCCATCCACCGGCGATACAGCATGCAATGATGACTCCATGACTGTTGTTTTTATTTACGGATAATCCTGAATTCTCCGCCCGCATCGATTTTGATGATCTGGCTGGGTTTTACCTCTCCGATCTGCGCAAGGCTTTCCGAAACCCGGTAATCCACTCCGCCTGTGATCGATTTATGTATGTTTTTATAGGTCAGCGGATGATTTTCGCCGGAGATGTTCGCCGAGGTCGACACAATGGGTTTCCCGAATTCACTGATAAGACGGTGGCAGAAATCGTGACGGACGATCCTGATGCCGATGGTGCCGTCTTCTGCAATCACGTTGGAGGCCAGGTTCCTGGCGCCCGGATAAATGATGGTAAGCGGTGTGTCGATATGCTTCAAAAGATCCCAGGCAATATCGGGGACATTGGTGACATATTCTTTCAGCTTCCGCGCATCATCGAGCAGTATGATCAGGCTCTTGATCTCCATCCTTTGCTTCAGCCTGTAAACCTTCGCCACTGCCACGGGGTTTGTGGCATCACAGCCGATACCCCAGATGGTGTCGGTAGGATACAGAATCGTCCCGCCATTCCTGAGCACCTCAATGCATTTTGCTATTTCCTGTTCCATAGGGATAATAAACGCACAAAAATATCACAATATTTTAATTCTGGAAGAGCCTGCGGCCTAAAGCCGCGAGGTGAGCTGCTGCAAAGTGATTTCGTAAGCGCACCTGAAGTGGCCCTCGGGGCAGGCGCGATGGCCGTGCAGTCCACAGGGGCGGCACGACAACTGACCGTTTACCTCGGCAATGGCGCTGTCGTCGGAAAGCGGACCGAATCCAAAAGCGGGTAAGGTTGAACAAAAGACGGCCGTGACCGGCGCGTTGACGGCCGAGGCAAGGTGCATGGGCGCCGAGTCGTTGGTGTAATTCATCCGCGCCATCTTCATCAGGGCGGCCGACTGCAGGAAAGTCAGCCTGCCGGCAAGGTTTACTATCCCCTGACGCTGTGAATCGCGGATGATTTGTTCGCAGAGTGCCCTGTCGGTCACCGAACCAAGCAGGATGATCGTGGCATCCGCAGGTATCAGCCCGATGAATTCGACCCACCTGTCGGCGGGTAACTGTTTGGTGAACCAGAGCGAGGCAGGCGAAATGGTGTAAAAAGGCTGCAGTTCATATTTACGAACCAATGCAATGTCATCTTTCGACGGATAAAGTGCGGGCCTGGCCGGCGGGTCGTCAACAAGCCCGGCAAGCAGGGTGTGATTACGCGCGGTTTCGTGAAGCCCTCCTCCGATGGGATGCGGCACCCTTTTGCTGAAAAGCAGCGAAAGGGGGTTTTTCGAAAACCCGGTGGTCGAGGTTGCCCCTGCCAGCACCGTGATCAGTCCCGACGAAAGGAAGCGCTGAATATTGATGACCACGTCGTACCGGTTTCGCCTGATCGTGGTTAACAGCCGCGCCAGGTTCACGTATTTGCTCTGTTTCTTATTCCAGGTAAGTATGCTGTGCAGATAAGGATGGCCGGAAAAAAGGGTTTCATGACCTTTTCTGACAAGCAGGTCGATCCTTGTCGCCAGATATTTGTTGTGTACCGATTCAACCAGGGCAGTGGCCAGGATCACGTCGCCGATCGAGGCGGTCTGAATGATCAGGATGCGGTCGGGTATTTTTATGATGTTCTGCAAAGGCTTGCCGCTTGAGAGGGTTGGACTGGTTTATTCGTTACGGTGGACACTGATCCGGCGCTATACCGGCACGTCGAATTCGCGGAGGGCCTGGTTTAGCGATGTTTTCAGGTCGGTGGATGGTTTTCGCTGCCCGATCACCAGGGCGCATGGTACCTGGAAGGTCCCCGACGGGAACTTTCTCGGCAAGGTGCCCGGGATGACCACCGAACGCGGGGGGACGTGCCCTTTGTACTCCACGGTCCGGCTTCCGCTCACATCCAGTATCCGTGTCGACCCGGTGATGACCACGTTGGCGCCGAGCACCGCCTCACGCCCTATGTGCACGCCTTCCACCACGATACACCGCGATCCGACGAAACAATTGTCCTCAATGATCACAGGCGAAGCCTGCACCGGTTCGAGAACCCCTCCGATGCCGACACCTCCGCTCAGGTGGACATTCTTGCCGATCTGGGCGCAGGATCCGACCGTCGCCCAGGTATCGACCATCGTTCCGGCATCAATGTAAGCGCCTATATTCACATACGAGGGCATCAACACAACCCCGGAGGCGATGTAGGAACCATACCGTGCAATGGCGTGCGGAACCACCCTGACACCCTGCTCCGGAAAATTGCGTTTAAGCGGAATCTTGTCGTAAAACTGGAAAGGACCCGTTTCGATCACCTCCATCTTCCTTGCCGGGAAATAAAGGATCACCGCCTTCTTGATCCATTCGTTGGTCACCCATTGATCGCCCTGCCTGTTTGCAACCCGCAGCTTGCCTTTGTCCAGTTGTTCGATCACCTGTTCGATGGCCCCGATCGTCTCAGGGAGGGCCAGGTACTGCCGGTCGGCCCATGCTGCTTCAATGATGTCACGGATGTCCTGCATCGCAGTCGTCGTTTGAAAAATCAAAAGTAATAAAATTTCAAATCTTTGTACCTTTGCAGTAAAAATGGACCATGGGCAGGATTGTTGCCATCGATTACGGACATAAAAGATCGGGCATCGCGGTCACCGATGAACTGAGGATTATCGCCACCGGTCTTGAGGCCGTGCCGACCGCCGGTCTGCTCGACTTTCTGAAACGGTATGTTGCCAGCAACACGGTCGATTGTTTTGTGATCGGGGAGCCGCGGCAGATGGACAACACGCCCTCGGAATCGGTCAGGTTCATTGATCCTTTTATCCGCAAACTCAGGTCCGCCTTTCCCTCAATTCCGGTCGAGCGGGTGGATGAACGGTTTACATCGATGATCGCCACCAGGGCCATCAGGGATTCAGGGGTGCGTAAAAAAACACGCCAGGATAAATCGCTGGTCGACCTGGTGAGTGCAACCCTTATCCTGCAATCGTACATGGAACAAACAGCAAACCGATAACCAGCGTTTTTTGATCTGAAAACAAGAAATTTATGATTTTACCCGTTGTTGCATATGGCCACCCTGTGCTAAAAAAAGTGGCGGAAGATGTCACTCCCGGTTACCCTCAGTTGAAAGAGTTTATTGCCGACCTGTGGGAAACCATGTATGAGTCAGATGGCGTGGGATTGGCGGCTCCCCAGGTGGGAAAGTCGGTCAGGATTTTCGTCATCGACGCCGGCGCCTTCGCCGAAAAATATCCCGAAGCGGATGGATTCCGTAAAGCATTTATCAATGCCGAGATTTATGAGGAGGAGGGCGAGGAATTCGCTTTCAACGAAGGATGTCTAAGTTTCCCGGGGCTTCGCGAAGATATCATGCGCAAACCCGTGATCAGGATACGATACGTGGATGAGAATTTTCAATCCCATGATGAACGATACGAAGGGGTGATTGCCCGGATCATTCAGCATGAATACGATCACATTGAGGGCATTGTCTTTGTCGACCGCATTTCAAGCCTGCGCAGGATGTTGCTGAACCGACGCCTGAGCGATATCAGCAAGGGGAATGTTGACGTGGGGTACCGCATGGTCTTCCCGATGATGAAAAAGGGGAAAAAAGTCATGAGCATGCTGGGGGTTCTTTCGCTGGCGATGCTGCTTTTCTCCTGCGGCCCTTCACGGGAAAAGAGGGTTGCACAGATCGACCTTCTGGAAAAGCAGCTATTCTCGCCCGAAGCGGTGAGTTTCGACAAACCCAAAGCCGATAGCCTGGTTTCGTTTTATGAAGCCTACATCGAACAATACCCCGCCGATTCCCTTGCCGCAGCCTACCTTTTCAAGGGGGCCAACATCTCTATGAATGCCGGAAATCCCTCGAAGGCCATCGCGATGTTCGACCGGTATCTGACCAGTTATCCCGATCAGCCCAAGGCTCCGATGAGTTTGTTTTTAAAGGCGTTCACGCTTGAGAACCAGATGGGCGACATTGACAAGGCCCGCGAGACCTACCTCGTTTTCATCGAGAAATACCCGGACCATGATTTTACAAGCCAGGCGCAACTGGCGCTTGCCAATCTAGGTAAAACGCCCGAAATGCTTGTCAGGGAGTGGGATGAGAAGAGAAAATCCGACAGTGCAAGGGTGGCCGATTCGCTGAAAAAAGCCGGTAAGAAAGGATTTACGAAATAAACCGGGAAAATTACCCGAACAGGGCCTCCAGGAATTTGCGCAGATCGGCCGGCGACACATTCGAAACGATCGAACCTTCGTAACTGTATGCGATGTCGCCCCGCTCTTCTGAAACGATGATGGCCACGGCATCCGATTTTTCCGTTATCCCTACTGCTGCGCGGTGACGCAAACCGTAATAGGAAGGTATGGATGCCTGCCCCGAAACGGGTAAAATGCAACGGGCAGCCCTTATCTGGGTACCGGTGATGACCACGGCACCGTCGTGCAACGGGCTGTTCTTGAAAAAGATCGTTTCAAGCAAGACCTCCGATATCCTGGCCTCCACGGGTTGACCAGTCGCCACGTACTGTGTCAGCTCGTTTTGCTGTGTGATCACAATCAGTGCTCCGGTCTTTGTCTCGGCCATTTTCTGGCAGGCCTTCACGATCTTCTCGATATTGAGATTCACCGGGTTGTTGATCTTGAAACGCCAGAACAGGAATCTTTTCCGCTGGTTTTTAATGATCCTCGTATTGCCCACGAGCAGGAGGAACTGACGGATCTCAGGCTGAAACACAACGATGAGGGCAATGAATCCGACACTGATAAACTGGCTGAGGATCTCGGTAAGTAGCTGCATCTGCAACGATTTCACCACTTTCCAGAGGATATAAACGGCAATGATTCCGATGAAGATCCTGATGGCGGCAGTCCCCCTCACCAGCATGTATAACTCATACAAAATAATGGCGAACAACAGGATGTCAATAACATCCACCACCCTGAAAGAGAACAGTCCCGCCGCTAACATCATCACTGTTTATTTGCTGATATGTGCTTGATGCATTTTTTCCGAAAAGGAGAAATGCTGCGCAAAATTACACATTTCCCGCTTCTTTCAACCGCGACACGAGCCGGACCGCCTCCGATGCCTCCTTTACATCATGCACACGGAGAATGTCGGCGCCATTCATCAACGCAATGGTGTTCAGCACGGTTGTTCCGTTGAGCGCCCCGGCGGGCTGCGTGCCCAGCACTTTGTTGATCATAGACTTGCGCGAGAGGCCGGCCATCAACAGGTGCCCGGGGCCTTTGAATTCGTGCAGCCGGTTGAGTATGACGTAATTATGTGTGACGGTTTTTCCAAACCCGAAGCCAGGATCGAGTATAATGCCGGATAATCCCAGCTCATGGCATCTCCTGACCTGTTCGTCGAAAAATGATTTAATCTCAGCCACCACATCGGTATACTCCGGATCATGCTGCATGGTGCCAGGGGTGCCTTTCATGTGCATGATCACGTAAGGTACCTTCAGTTCCGCCACAGTGCCGATCATGGTCTCATCATATCGTCCTCCGTAAATATCGTTGATCATGCCGGCCCCGAATTCCACTGCTATTTTTGCCACCGAAGGTCTGAAGGTGTCGACGGAGATCAGAACTTCGGGAAAATGGTTCCGGATAACCCTGAGTGCGGGCACCAGCCGGTCGAGTTCGTTCATTTCGCAGATCTCGCGGGCGCCAGGACGGGTCGAGACGGCCCCGATGTCGATAATGGTGGCGCCATCGCTTACCATTTTTTCAACCTGCCGGAGCTGAGAGTCGGGATCAGGGTAAGCCCCTCCGTCGTAAAACGAATCGGTGGTGATGTTCAGGATGCCCATCAGCGCAGTGCCCTGATCGATATTGCCGAAACGAGGTATCGTTTTATTAGCGGAATCCGGCATGCAGCGAGGTATTGTTGCAAAAGTAATCATTATCGGGCAGGAGGGCTCGCGAATGTGCCCGTCACATCCTTTTTTTTTCTAATTTCGCCTTCTCAAATCCTTCCGAAGTGACCATCAAAACACCAGATACCGGGGCCCAGTATGACGCTATCATGGCTGCATGCCGCGATACATTCATGAAAAAAATGAAGGATTACGGACCTTCGTGGAGGATTCTCCGGACCTCCTCCATCACCGACCAGATCTACATCAAGGCCCGCAGGATCAGGAGTATCGAGGAGAAGGGAACGATGAAAGTCGACGAAGGGATCAGGCCGGAATATGAAGGCATCATCAACTACTCGATTATTGCGCTTATTCAGCTTGAACTCGGCGCAGCTCAGCATGCCACGATCGATGCTGCCGAAGCGGATACCCTCTTTGAAAAATATGCCGGTGCTGCCAAATCGCTGATGCTGGATAAGAATCATGATTACGGCGAGGCATGGAGAAACATGAGGCGGAGTTCACTCACTGATATTATCCTCATGCGGCTCATGCGCATCAAACAGATAGAGGATAATGAGGGCCAAACCTTCGTATCCGAAGGGGTGGATGCAAATTATTATGACATTGTCAATTACGCAGTCTTTTCTCTGATAAAAATGGATTATGAAAATTCTTAGAAATCTCTTTCGCATTCTCGTCGGACTCGTTTTCGTATTTTCCGGCTTTGTCAAGGGGATCGATCCGCTGGGAACGGTCTTCCGCATGGACGATTATTTCATGGCATTCAACATGCCGTTTTTCAAACCTTTTTCGCTCTACCTAACCATTGTTCTTTGCGCCCTTGAATTCCTGCTTGGGATAAGCCTGATGTTCAATCTCTGGATTAAAAAGACAGCCTGGCTGCTATTGCCGATGATGATCTTTTTCACGGTGCTCACCTACTTTGATGCCTTCTACAACGTTGTTCCCGACTGCGGTTGTTTCGGCGACGCCCTGAAACTGACCAACATGGAGACGTTTATCAAGAACCTGGTACTGATGGCGTTCATCATACCCATCTTTATCTGGCGGAAAAAATACAAGAGCCTGATGAAGCCGTCATCCGACGCAACCGTGCTAGTCTTAACCGGCATTGCGTTCCTGACCATGTCGGTTTACTGCTACACACATCTGCCGTTGATCGATTTCATGTCGTGGAAAGTGGGAAACAAGGTCAATGAAACAGCCAGGGAACCGGTGATCTTTTACGTGACTTACAAGAATAAAACAACAGGGGAGGAGAAAGAGTATATTTCTCCGGACTATCCCTGGAATGACTCCACGTGGCTTGCAAACTGGATATTCAAAAGTCAGCGGGTGGTCGATCCGAACACCGATAACGGCGTGGTGCTGAAGGTGGAGGATGAAGCCGGAAACGATCTTACCCCCGCCATCCTCAACAACCCCGATTATCAGTTCCTCCTGGTGGCTTACGACCTCGGCTCCACCGACACCGAGGCGTTTCACCGTATCCTGCCCTTTTACAAGCGGGCGATGAACGATGGTTATTCCTTTGTCTGCCTGACCTCGACCCCCCCGCAGGATATCCGCAGTTTCAGGATTGCCAACGGCACCGCTTTCGATTATTTCAATGCCGATGATATCGTGCTGAAAGTGATGGTGAGATCGAACCCGGGACTGATCCTGCTGAAAGACGGCGTGGTGCTTGCCAAATGGCCATTCCGGAACTTCCCGGGGTATGATGAAGTCAGGGAAGAATATTTAAAGCAATGAAACCCGGCAAGTGAGAAGGTTTATCCTCAGGCGGATCTGGTATGGCTTCCTGGTGATGCTTGGGGTGGTGGTGATCGTATTCTTCCTCTTTAACATCCTGCCCGGCGACCCTGCCCGGATGATGCTTGGTCAGCGGTCCGACATCGCCTCGGTGGAGGCCATCAACAAAGACCTGGGACGCGATAAACCCGTCATCTGGCAGTTCCTCAACTACCTCAACGACCTGTCGCCCGTCTCCTTTCACAACAACCACGAAGCCGGCAGCTACTGGTACCTTGACCAGGCAAAGTACGGGGCCACCATCACCCTTCTTAAGGCCGGCACTTCAAGCCTGGTGCTGAAGGAACCTTACCTTCGCCGGTCCTACCAGTCGAAACGGAATGTTACGGAAATACTTGCCGAAGGATTCGTCAACACGATTATCCTTGCCCTGGTTGCGATGACCTTCGCGATCATCGCGGGCATTGCCCTGGGGATCGTCTGCGCGGTGTGGAAAAACAGTTTTATCGACCGCCTGGCCCTCTTCTTCTCGGTTCTCGGGATGTCGCTCCCCTCATTTTTCGTGGCCATTCTCATGGCCTGGGTGTTTGCCTTTCTGCTGGGCAGTTACACCGGTCTGAATATGTCGGGGAGCCTTTATGCGGTGGATGACTTTGGTAACGGTACCTATCTCGATCTGCGCAACCTGATCCTGCCAGCCATCACACTCGGCATCAGGCCGCTGGGGATTATCGTGGAACTGACGCGCAACTCGCTGCTCGAGGTCCTGAGCCAGGATTATATCAGAACGGCATATGCAAAGGGACTCAGCAAAACCAGGGTCATCCTGAAACACGCCCTGAAGAATGCCCTGAACCCTGTGGTCACCGCCATTTCAGGATGGCTTGCATCGTTGCTGGCCGGCGCCGTGTTCGTCGAGTATGTCTTCGACTGGAAGGGGATCGGCGTGGTCATCGTGAACGCCCTCGACAAATATGACTTTCCGGTGCTGATGGGCGCCGTTTTGTTCATCTCGGTCATTTTGATCGTGATCAATGTCTTTGTCGACCTGATCTACGGGCTTCTCGACCCGCGGGTAAGGGTCAGGTGACAGTTAAAAATTTGTTGAAAAAAACTTAAGGAAAAGGCAATTTGTAAGGCAATGCGCTGTTAATACTATCAGGTTTAATTTAATCTTTGAACATACGTAACACTGACTATTTATGAGAAAAAGAATTGTTGCAGGTAACTGGAAGATGAACAAGACGTTCAACGGGGCTGAAGATCTGATCACAGCCATTGCCGATGGACTGGATGAGATGGAACTGCAAGAGAAAACCGTGGTCATTTGCCCCCCGGCTATCTATCTCGAGATGGCCACCGATGTGGCCTATGAATCGGAGTTCAGCGTGGGGGCTCAGAATATTTACCCTGCCGATTCGGGGGCTTACACGGGCGAGATCAGTCCGTTAATGCTCAAAGAGCTTCATGTGACATACTGTATCGTCGGACATTCGGAGCGGCGCAAATATTTCGGTGAAGATAACCAGTTTCTGAAGCTCAAGGTTGACGCCCTTCTTGCCCATGATATTACGCCGATCTTTTGTTGCGGCGAGGTGCTGGCCGAAAGGGAGGTCAATGCCCATTTCGGCGTGGTGGAGAAGCAACTTAACGACTCCCTTTTCCATCTCAATCCTGAACAATTCAGCAAGGTTGTGATCGCTTACGAGCCGGTCTGGGCCATCGGCACCGGTGTGAATGCAACCGACGAACAGGCCCAGGAGATGCACGCATTTATCCGCACTCTCATTGCATCGAAATACGACCAGGAACTGGCCGATGAAACCACCATACTGTACGGGGGCAGCTGCAATGCTCAGAACGCGGCAGGCTTGTTTGCACAGCCTGACGTTGACGGCGGACTGATCGGAGGAGCATCGCTGAAGGCCGGTGATTTTCTGCAAATCGTCGCCGCTTTGTGATATGGAATACATCGAATACACCCTGACCGGTTTTGGCCCGGTTGATCCCGAGATTGTGATGGCGCAGCTTGCAGCGCTGGGATTCGACAGTTTCACGGAATCAGCCGACGGCATCCAGGCGTACATTCCGCGACCCCTTTTCAATCCTCAGGAGGTTGAAGATTATCTGGTAGGTTTGAAGAACGACTCCGGCATCGGCTATACCAGCCTGATCATCCCTGATCAGAACTGGAATGCGGTGTGGGAGAGTGCTTACGAACCTGTGATAGTTGGCAGCATATGCATGATCCGGGCTCCTTTTCACCCCCCTGTTGCCGGCATGACCTACGATATAGTTATCGAACCAAAAATGTCGTTTGGCACCGCCCATCATGCAACCACGGCCATGATGATCGAATTGCTGATGGCTGAAAAACTGAAGGGGTGCCAGGTACTCGACATGGGATGCGGAACCGGTGTGCTTGCTATATTAGCACATAAGATGGGAGCCAGGCAGGTAATAGCCATGGACAACGACGACTGGGCTTACCGCAATGCCTGTGAAAATGCCGTGACAAATGGGGCGGACTCCGTTGAGGTGATCCAGGGAGATGCAACGGCCATTCCGGGCGATGATTACGATCTGATCGTTGCCAACATTAACCGGAACGTGTTACTGCACGACATTCCGTTTTATGTGCAGGCGCTGCGGCAGGGCGGAACCCTCCTGATGAGCGGGTTTTACGAGGATGATCTACCGGCGATCCGGGAACTTGCTTCGTTGTCGGGTGCCGGTTATGCCTCTCACCGTTTGTGCGATCAATGGGTAGGTGTTAAATTTATCAGTTGATGTTACGGAAGGATACGGTGCGGATATTCCTGCTCGTGATGGTAATTTCCTGGTCGTCGTCGGTGGCGATGGCTCAGAAAAAGGCCTGGTTTACGGGCGATTCGGTAAGGTTCGTCACTGAACTTGAGACCATCTTTGCCAACATCGCCGACAACGAACAGAAGATCATCAAGCCGGGAATCGCTGACTTTCTTATTAAATGGAATAAAAACGAGTTTGGGGTTGCCGAGAAGGGGCAGATAATCAGAATTATGAATGAAATGGTTGGCAAGAAAATCCGGCCATTTCCCGACTTTTACGGTTATATCCGGTCACTCAACGTGTTTTTGGACACCCGTCAGCCTGCCGGCCATTTCGAAACCTGGTCGGCCATACTGCTTAAGCTGATCGGCGATAAGAACAGCCGCAAATTCCTTTCGTACCTCGAATCGACCTCCAATCTGTTTGCCGACAGCCTCGTTTATAAATCCAACACCACCCGCTGGAAGATTCGCACCTCCTCTTTCGTGCTTGGAATGGATACCGTGCCCTGGATCCGGTTCCCGAAATCGGACCTGGTATGCTTTGCCAACGACGACAGCCTGAATATCCATGAAACCTCGGGAACGTACTATCCGCTGACCAACCTCTGGAAAGGTCACAAAGGGAAGGTGAACTGGGAAAGGGCAGGGGAGGATCCGTCAAAGATCCATGCCGACCTGGCAACTTACGAAATACAGATGCGATTCTCGAAGTTTACCGCCGACTCGGCACGATTCACGCATAAAAAGTATTTCCCGGCACCCATCTACGGCCGGTATGTCGATAAGGTGCTGGCGGATGTAACCGAGGAAAAAGCCTCTTACCCGAGGTTTTATTCCTACGACAAAATGATTGGCATCCCGCGCCTGTTTAAGAACATCGATTACCTGGGCGGATTTGCCATGGAGGGAAGCCGGATCATCGGCTCGGGCGACCGCTCCATTGATGCAAGGCTCTTTTTCAAGAGAGATGGAAAGGACTTCGTGATTGCCCGGTCCAAAACCTTCATCATCCGGCCCGATCGCATCAACTCGAGCAATTCATCGGTGACCATTTACCACGAAACCGACTCGATATTCCACCCCGGCCTGCAACTGAAATACCTCGACAAGGATACCACCCTGTCGTTCTCCAAGGATGAACGGGTCGTCAACATCAGCCCCTGGTTCGACTCTTTCCACAAAATTGAGATCTATTGCGAAGCGCTCAACTGGAAAGTAGGCGATGCCAAAATCAACTTCGAGATGACCAAGGGCATTTCGAAGGAAAGCAAGGCGGTTTTTGAATCGAGCAGCTATTATTCCCTGCACCGTTACGAGAAACTGCGGGGTATCGACGATGTGAACCCGCTGAACCTGATCAAGTATTTTACCGACAAAAGAAAATCCCGGGAGTTCACCCTCGAGGAACTGGCCAGGTATATGAACAAGCCGGTGGAACAGGTTGAAGTGCAGTTGCTCAACATGGCCAACCGCGGATTTCTCGTTTACGATTACGACGACAAGATTGCCCGGGTTAAAGACAAACTGTATAGTTATGTCAATGCCCGCGACGGGAAAGCCGATTACGACGTGATCTTTTTCAACTCGTTCGTCACCAACACCGCAAACGGCATCCTTAACCTCGAGACATTCGACCTGAAAATTCAGGGAGTGCCTGTGATCGCACTCAGCGATTCGCAACAGGTGAGGGTCTATCCGAAAAATTCGGAGGTGGTCCTTAAAAAAGACATGGATTTTGTCTTTTCGGGCAAGATGGAAGCGGGGCTCTTTGACTTTTACACACGCGACGCATCTTTTGAATACAACAGGTTCAGGATCAATCTCCCCAATGTCGATTCCATGACCTTTTACGTACGCAGTAAGAAATGGGATCCCGCCACCAACTCATTTCCGCTGGTCAAGGTCAGAACGGCCATTACCAACCTCAGCGGCGACCTGCTAATCGACCAGCCTGACAATAAATCGGGACTGAAATCGCTGAAAGATTACCCGGTATTCACCAATCGCAGCAACTCATTTGTATACTGGAACAAAAACTCGATCCAGAAGGGCGTGTATAATAAGGACAAATTCTTCTTCGAGGTTCAGCCTTTTGTCATACACAGCCTGGATGTTGTGGCCACCGACAGCCTGAATTTCACCGGGGCGCTCACTTCGGCCAATATTTTCCCGACCATCGCGGAACCGCTCAAGGTACGTCCCGATTTTTCGCTGGGGCTGGAGAAGGCGACCGATTCGGCCGGACTTCCGGTTTACGGGGGCAAAGGGCAATTTTTTGCCAACATCGACCTGAGTGACCGTGGCCTGCGTGGCGACGGAATCCTTCGTTATCTGAATTCCACCACCCGGTCGACCGATTTTCTTTTCCTGCCCGACTCAATGAAGACCATGGCCAGGGAGTTCAGCATGACCGAAGTACTTGCAGCCGTTGAGTATCCGCAGGTGCATGGCGATTCGGTCACCCAGTTCTGGCTGCCCTACCGCGATTCGCTGATCGTATCCTCCAACCGTAAAGACCTGGCCATGTACAACGACCAGTCGACCTTTTCCGGGAGCCTTGCCCTGACCCCGCGTTTACTGAGCGGTTCGGGAACCGTTAAAATCAAGGACGCCGAGATGGACAGCAAGGGTTTCAGCTTTAAACGACGCACCTTCGACGCCCTGATCGCCAATTTCCGTATTAAATCTTACGATCTGGCCGATCTTACCATTTCCACCAGGAACTACCAGACCCATTTCGATTTCGACCAACGCAAAGGCGAGTTCAAGTCGAATGTCGGTATTTCGAAGGTGGAATTCCCAATCAATAAATATGTATGCTCCATGGACCGGTTCGACTGGCTCATCGACACGGAGGAGATCCTGCTGGCCAATGAGCAAAGCAGGAAAACAGTCAGCGACACACTCAGCCTGACCCAGTTGATTGACCAGGGCTACACCGGGTCGGAGTTCATCTCGGTACATCCGCTGCAGGACTCGCTGAAATTCTTCGCAGCCAAGGCGCGGTACCACCTGCGCACCAATGTGATCAACGCAGAGGAGGTAAAGATCATCAAGGTGGCTGATGCCGCTGTCTATCCTGATTCGGGCAAGGTGCAGATTTTTAAGGATGCCCGCATGGAGACCCTTCGCCATGCCATCCTGATCGCCAACACCAAATCGCGGCATCACCAGTTTTACAATGCGGATGTTTCGGTTTCATCAAGGAAGAACTATACAGGCCGAGGTGATTACGATTACGTGGACCGCACGGGCTCGCGCCAGCAGATCCGGTTTTCGCAGATCCGGGTTGATACCGCCGGACAGACGGTAGCGACTGGGGCGATCAGCGATTCTGCCCGGTTCACACTGAGTCCCGAATTTGCTTTCCGTGGGGAGGTCGATCTGGAGGCCGCAACCCGCGAACTCCTCTTCGAGGGAGGGTTCCATCCGATCTCAGAATGCCTTACGACCAGGAACGAGTGGGTGAAATTCAGCGGACGCATCAACCCCTCGAAGGTCAGGATCCCGGTCGTGTTCCCACTGAAAAATATCAACGGCGAACCGGTGAACCTGGGCATGATGTTCCTCAACAACGAGGTGAAAATAAGTCCCTCGTTTTTCCGGAAAAAACTATCCTTCAGCGACACCACCATTGTTACCGCCCAGGGATTCATCGAATACAACATCCCGACCACCGAGTTTCGCATTGCCACGCCTGAAAAACTGGACAACCTGGCCGGACGGGGCAACTTTTTCGCACTCAACAACAGTAACTGCATGGTCAGGGGCGAAGGAAAGCTGAACCTGAGCATGAATTCCGAACACCTGAAACTGGAGAGCTACGGAACCTTCGACTACTACCTTATTCCCGATTCGGCCCGGATACACATGGCGGTGGCGTTCAATTTTCCGTTCTCAGAGGAAGGATTGCAGAAGTTCAGCAACCAGGTTGAGTCGATCAACCTCACCGGGGTGAACCTTGCCCGTACGCCTTACGCCATGGCCATGGACAACCTGTTGGGAAAGGAAGATGCCGAGCGGCTGAAAGGCGAGATGGATCTGATCGGTAAATACCGGAAATTTCCTGAACAACTTGAAAGAACGATGTTCCTCGCCGACGTGTGGATGCGATGGGACTCCTCCTCAAGGTCCTATGTCTCATACGGGAATATCGGGATCGCCAACATCGGGAAAAGCCAGGTGAACAAATACGTCAAAGGTATCATCGAATTCACCAAGAAGAAAAACGGCGACGATTTTACTATTTACCTCGAACTTACCCGCGACGAGTGGTACTTTTTCAATTACCGGGGCAAAACCCTGGTCGCATTATCGAGCGACCTGGCTTTCAACGATATCATCAGGGCTGCGGCACAATCACGGCCAGAGCAGAAAAGGGTCGGAAACCTGGCCAAAGGGTTTGTTTATTCGCTGGCCACCGACCGCAAGAAGAGGGATTTTCTCCGCAAATTCCAGGCTGCCGAGACCGAATGAACCGGTTGGGAATGAACAGAAATTTAGTTTAATTTTGCCCCGATGCCATGGATTGTTATCATCGAGATCATTCTTGCCTACCTGTTGGGATCGATCCCATCGGCCGTCTGGGTCGGAAAGCTGTTCTACGGCATTGATGTAAGGCAGCATGGCAGCGGGAACGCCGGTGCCACCAACGTCATCAGGGTGCTGGGTTACAAAGCCGGGATCCCGGTCCTGCTTTTTGATGTCTTCAAAGGATGGCTGGCGGTGCAGATCGGATGGTGGATCCCCGCTCCTTCGGTTACGCCCGAAACAATGGTTTATGTCAGGATCGCCATGGCTTTTGCTGCAGTACTCGGCCATGTTTTCCCGGTATTTGCCGGATTTCGCGGCGGAAAAGGGGTCGGCACCATCGCCGGCGCGGCCATTGCCCTTTACCCGCTTGCGATACCGGTGGTACTGGGCGTGTTTATCCTGGTGCTGGCCACCACCCGTTACGTTTCCCTCTCGTCGGTCACAGCTGCCCTGGTCTTCCCGTTCCTGGTGATCTTTCTGCTGAATGAAACCCATCCCGGCCTGGTGATACTGTCGGTCGTCGTGGCCATCTTCATCCCGTTTACCCACCGTGGAAATATCAGGCGTCTCCTGAAGGGAACGGAAAAGAAGTTCGATTTTCGCCGGAAGAAAAGCCAAGAAGAAAATACCGGGGAGGCAAAGGACTTGTAAAAACGGATAAAAATATATATCTTTGAAACAATTTTAATTAACTGTCACTCTATGAAATTTATCATCTCCAGCACGCTGCTACTAAAGAATCTTCAGTCGATCCTGGGAGTCATCAACTCCAACAATACGCTCCCCATCCTCGATGATTTTCTGTTTGAACTCGAGGACGATCAGCTTACCATCACCTCCTCGGACCTAGAGACCACCATGCGGGCAACGGTGAAGACCGATATGTCGGAAGGCCCCGGCAGCATCGCCATCCCGGCCAAGATACTGGTCGATACCCTCAAGACATTTCCCGACATACCTGTGGCCTTCACCATCGATGAGGTTTCACTGATGATCGAGATCTCGGCAGGTGAGGGAAAATATAAACTATCTGGGCATAAGAGCGAAGAGTACCCGCGCACACCCTTGCTGGAAGACACCACGGCCATCACGCTCAACTCAGGCCTGATGTCCTATGCGGTGAATAAAACCCTTTTTGCAACCGGTAACGATGAACTCAGGCTGGTACTTTCGGGAATCTTCTGCGAACTCACACCCGATGATGTGACCTTCGTGGCCACCGATGCACACAAGCTCGTCAGGTATCGCAGGATGGATGTCAAATCGGCCGAATCGACCTCCTTCATACTGCCGAAGAAACCGATGAACCTGCTAAAGAACACACTTTCAGGGCTCGACGTTCCTGTAACCATCGAATATAACAAGACCAATGCCTTTTTCGCCTTCAGCAATATCCACCTGATCTGCCGGCTCATCGACGGTAAATACCCGAATTACGATGCCGTCATCCCAAAGGAAAATCCGAACAAGATGATCATCGACAGGCATGCCCTGCTGACTACGATCCGCCGTGTATCTATCTTCGCGAACCAGTCGACGCACCAGATCAGGTTCAGGATCTCGGGTCAGGAACTCGTGCTTTCGGCCGAGGATATTGATTTTTCAAACGAAGCAAAGGAACGGTTGACCTGTTCCTATGAGGGTGAAGATCTCGAAATTGGCTTTAATTCGAAATTTCTGGTCGAGATGCTGAGCAACATCGACACCGACGAAGTAAAACTGGAAATGTCGGCGCCCAACCGTGCCGGTATCCTGCTGCCTGTTAATCAGGGCAACAAGGATGAAGATATTCTGATGCTGGTGATGCCGGTTATGCTGAACAAATAACCCCGCGATCGGCGTCTGAATGTTCGTTTTTTGTTTAACCTTAAACACCCGACCATGAAAACGCGTGCGTTATCCTTCTTTATGATCACCACCCTGGCCGTAATGCTTACCTCTTCGTGCGGTAAGATCAAGGAATTGTCGGCCTTTGATGTATCCTACACCCTTCCGAGGACAACCTTTATTTATACCCCATCCACCTTCAAAAGCGGAGAACAACTGCTTTACTCCGGCTACTTCAATGCAAACCTCGACAGTATTCTGAATGCCAACGGTTTTTCATCGGGCCTTATCAGCCAGGCCACCGTTACCAGCTGCAACATCACCATCGTGCAACCCTCCGATGTTACCTTCAGCTGGCTCCAGACGGCCCGGGCTGAGGTTTCACCGAACCCTGATTTCAATCCGTCTGAACTGGTAGCCACTGCCCAGAATATCGATCCGCAGAACAAAACCGTAAACCTGACCACCTACAACACCAACATCAGGCCCTACCTGGGAAATACCGCTTTCTACTTCAGGATATACGGAGTTCTCAACGGCCCCGTTCCTGCCGAATGGGTCCAGATGTACGTGGACGGAACCCTGCTGATGCACCTGGAGCCGTTGTAGAAATTGCAGGAACGAAAAAAAAAAGAGACCGGACTTCAGCCCGGTCTCTTTTTTTTTCAATGAAAACAATCTTATTCTTTTCGAACATTTATTGCTTTTTTTCCTCGCTTGTCTTCTGTGATGTCAAAAGAAACCTGGTCGTTTTCGCGGATTTTGTCCACCAGTCCGCTTACGTGGACAAACACATCCTGCTGGCCTTCATCGTCGACGATGAAACCGAAACCTTTCCTTTCATTGAAAAATTTTACTTTACCTGTTGACATAATGCAATTGAATTTGAATGATTAACACAAGCGAATATACAAAGAAAATTCATATTTCGAAACTTCGGTGAATATTTTTTCTGATTGTTGCTTGGGAATGTCCTCCGGAATTCCCTAATTTTACAAAAATTCATTGTTGTTTATTTAATCACAAAGCCATGAAAGACCTTTCCCTTACCTTAGAGAATCTGGATGAAGCCTTCCCTTCGGAGTTTACGCAGGAGCAACTGGCAAAAGCGAAAACCATTTTTTTAAAGAAACTGTCCGAAGATGCCCATTGTTTTTACCAGGGGAAGATACAAACTGTCGCCAAAGCCCCGGTTGTGGGTTTCAACTGGTTCAACGTATGGTATACGCCGGGTGTATCTAAGGTCTCCACAAAGATCAGGGACAATAATGACTGCTCCTTTGAACTTTCGAACCGCGGCAATTTAGTGGCTGTTGTGAGCGATTCAACCCGGGTGCTGGGCGACGGCGATTGCACGCCCCCGGGCGGATTGGGGGTGATGGAAGGGAAGGCGTTCCTGATGAAATATCTGGGTGGCGTGGATGCTGTCGCCCTGTGTATCGACAGCCGCGACAAGGATGGCCGGCACGATCCCGACAAGATCATCGATTTTGTAAAAATGTGCCAGTACAGTTTTGGCGCCGTCAATCTCGAAGACATCTCCCAGCCCAATTGTTTCAAGGTCCTCGACGTTCTGCGCGAGGAGTGCGAGATACCGGTCTGGCACGACGACGCGCAGGGAACTGCCTGCGTAACCCTTGCCGGTGTGATCAATGCCTTGAAGCTGGCTGGTAAGAAAATCAGCGACGTGCGGATTGTGCTCTATGGCGCTGGCGCTTCCAACACGACCATCGCGCGGCTCCTGATCACCGACGGAGCAGATCCGGCCAAAATGGTCCTTTTCGATACAAAAGGTTCACTCCATTCGGGCCGCGACGATATCAAAGCCGATGCGAGGTTCTACCGCAAATGGGAGTTATGTGAACATACCAACCCCACCCACATACTTACCATGGATGACGCCATGAAGGGAGCCGATGTGCTGATCAGTCTCTCGACGCCCGGACCCGATGTGATCAAGCGGGAGTGGGTGAAGAGCATGGCCGACAGATCGATCGTATTTGCCTGTGCTAATCCTGTTCCCGAGATTTACCCCTATGCAGCCAAGGAAGCGGGGGCCTATATTGTGGCCACCGGTCGTGGCGATTTTCCGAACCAGGTGAACAACTCCATCGGGTTTCCCGGTATCCTTAAAGGAGCCCTGATGGTCAGGGCCCGCAAGATAACCGATAACATGGCCATCGCGGCGGCCCATTCATTGGCAGAATATGCCGAAAAGCGGGGAATCCACATCGATGATATTGTACCCAACATGGAGGAGGCTGCCGTGTTTCCCTACGAAGCCGCCGATGTGGCCATGCAGGCAATCGCCGACGGAGTTGCCAGGGTTACCCTTACGCGCGAAGAGGCCTTCCAGAAAGCCAAAAAAGACATTGAACATGCGCGTTGCCTTACCCGTTCGCTCATGGACAAAGGCTTTATCGACATGCCTCCCGCCGATATGATCAGGAAAGCCCTCGATTTTGCCATCGGACAAGTTAAGGGATAAAAATACCGGACCAGGAAAGTTTTTTTTCTTAACCCTTTTTCAGCAGGACCATCCTTGCACCGTGCGGATAGACCTTCATCTCGAAGTGGTTCCTGACATAACCAAGATCTTCCTGCGACCAGAGATCGCGCAGGCTCCACTTCCCTTTCAGGTACAGATCATTCATGTCGACAGGAACATGTAATACCTTTTCACCGGTGTTGAAGAGTCCTGCGGCAACAGACCCGTCGTCCATCTCCTTTGCCCAGATCTGGTAACCATCGCCTTTGCTGATAAGCGATGCCTGTTTGCCGCATGGATCCTGGTTAACGGCAATCACTTCATCGTTGGTGAGCAGGTTCAGGGTGAAAGGATCCAGTTGCTCCAGATCGCATCCGATCAGCAGGGGCGAAGCCAGCAGACTCCAGAGGGTGATGTGTGTGTACTGCTCGTTGGGCGTGAGCCGGGTGTGATGGAGCGACGGCCCCCAGCCCACCCAGCCAACAACCAGCATATCGGGATCGTTCCACCGACCGGGCGAAGCATAGGGTGCGCATTTATCCTGTGCGAAGCCGATGCCGGACATGCTTTCCCAGGTATCCTCAATATCGCCGGTGGTCCGCCACGAATTCCCGTCGACCTCGGCGCCCCATTCCCACACATTGCCCATTCCGTACTGGCACAGACTGTAGTGAATATCGCGGTTTACCTTGCGTATGGCATGTCGCATCTCGCGGTATGGCTGACGCATCTGCTCAGGTGTCGGATCGGGGGCAATGCTGTAATAGGAGCACCAGTCGTATTTCAGGTAATCGATCCCCCAGTTGGCATAGCTTATCGCATCCTTCTCCTCGTACTGGTAACTTCCTTCGTAGCCGCCGCAGGTCTTGGGTCCGGGCGAGGAGTAGATACCTATCTTCAGTCCGAGACTGTGTACATGATGGCTTAACCCCCGCATGTCGGGAAATTTCCGGTTTGGCAGGATGTTGCCGTCCTTATCCCGCGTGTCCTCCCATCCGTCATCGATGTTGACATAGGTCCAACCGTGATCGATCAGTCCTGAGTTCTTCATCGCCTCGGCCGACTGCCTTACTTTGGCGTCGCTGACGCTCAGACCCCAGCAATTCCAACTGTTCCATCCCATCGGAGGGGTCAGCGAAATCAGCTCGCCAACCACGATCCTGAGGTTCCTTTGGCAGGTTCCGATCGGATTCGCGACAGTCAGTTCTACCAGGAATTCTCCTTTTTTCTTCAGCATCCCTGTTATGATCCCTGTGAGCGTGTCAATGGAAAGCCCTTCGGGCAGGCTCCGTGCCTTGTAGATCAACGGTGCATCACCCGAGGCCGCAACCTTGAAAAAGAATGGTGAGTATGGCCTGACCCCGAACACGCTGGCCCCGTTGATCCTGGGCTCGGGCCTTACCGGGGGCGTCAGTAAATAGGGTATTTCTACCCTCTCGGCAAGGGTGGCACCGGTGCCTGATTCGGTGAAAGCAACCGTCAGGAAGGCCGGTTCATTGTGGTTTGACTCGAAATTCACAATTTTTCCCATGATAAGTCCGGGGGTCAGCAAGGCCCCCGCCCTGTCGCTGTACAATTCATAACCTTTGTCATTATATACCTTGATTTGCAGGTCGCCCTTAAATTCCAGCTTATCTGAAATGTTTCGGATGATGATCTTTTTCGACACGGCGTTACAGTCTCCCATCACGAACGGAGATGAAACACAGTCGACAGAAAGATAATCTCCCAGACCGGTCATCTCAATGTTGAACGGACCCGAATACATGCCGCCGGCACCGCCGTGGTCGAAACAGCGCACTGCGATCACGTTCTCCTTGTCCCAGCGGATGCGGGCATCGTTTGAAGCAAGAACATACCGGCGAGGTTGGTTCCAAATGTATTTTACCTCCCTGAAGGAGTCATCGGCGGTTTTACCTGAATGGAAGGTTCGCCCGTTCTCACCGATCAGGGCTCCGTTGAGAAATACCTGGTCGCAATCATCGATTTTTCCCAGGACAATCTTTACGCTGTCGCCAAAGGGGGCATTTTCCTTCATATTTCCAGGCAGGGTAAACCGGATGCGGTACCAGCCAAACCCATTGTGATCCTTGAACCCCTGCTTTTCCCAGATCACGTGAGGATCGACCGGTGCCCATGATGAATCATTGAATTCAGCGGAGATCCACGAAGGATTGTCACCCCTGGTGAATTTCCATCCCTCTTTCAGCTCCAGTGGAAGATCCTTCCTCACTCCATTGCATGCCGCGAGGGTGATGACAACCAGGGCAGTGAACAGATGTTGAATTTTTCGCATAGGATGATACTTTTGAGATGATTGTTTATTTTCAGGTGTTACACATTCGGTTACCATGCAGGATCCTCCTGGCTATAGCCTGAACACTATTTTTCGGTAGTCGAACCAGTAAATGTCGGAGTTGCCGTTACCAGGCAGGTTACGGTAACGGTGGATCGACGATGATTTCCATCCCGGTGCCAAATCCTTGTAATATAATGTCTTATTGGCAGCGGCGAAAAAGATAAAATGGCCGTCGGCGCTTACAGAAATGCTGATCGCTTCGCGGCAGGGCAGGTTCAGTTTATCCACCAGGTCGATGCCGCGGCTCCAGCTCCCGTCAGGATTGTTAAAAAAGATCATATAGGTAGGCTTCCTTTCCGGGTTCAGCGAATCGAACCCGGCGACACAGGCCACAAGGAATTTTTCATCGGGAGAGATGCCGGCATTGTAAACCATCGCTTTATCGTTCACAGGTGCAGGTAATAACAAGGGTTCAGTGAAGGATCCCTCCTTCAACCGGGAGCAGTAAACCCCGGTTTTTCCGGTTTCAGCATCCCTTCGGGTAAAGTAGAGGTTGCCGCTGGCTGCCACCGACGGGTAAAATTCCTCCTTTGGTGTGTTCACGGGTGCTGGTAATTTTACCGGAACGCTCCAGGAACCTCCGGGAAGCCGATCGGCCATCCAGATGTCCTGCTCTTTCCAGCCGGGAAGGGTCGACAGGAAAAAAATCCGTTTACCGTCAAGGGTTATCGATGGCTCTGCAAAAAACCTGGCAGAGTCGCGCGCAAATTCGGCGACTACCGGCTGGTACCAGATACCGTCGATCCGTTTCACGACCATAACGGTGACCCAGTCGCCGGTGAACAATGAAAAGTAGATCTCGTTGCCGTCGCCCGACACCGACAGGTCGCGTTCGTACATCCCGGTCGAGACGATTCCGCTTGCAAACATCAGCGAGCGGTGCGAAGGATAGGTCTGACCAAGATATTTGCGTTGCAACACCGGGAGCCCCTGCGGAGGCGGTTTTCTGTCACAGGCCGTAAACAGGAATACTGCCAGTATTGTAACTATTGCCGCAGATTTCATTCGCTTTTTTTGTTGCAAGATATAAAAAAGCGTTGAATGTATAAAATAAAAGCCGCTGTTGTCAGCGGCTTTTAGTTTTTAATGATTCATCGCGATCACCGGCTGATCACCAGTTTTCGGGTAAGGGAACCAGATGGTGCGCTTAGTTTAAGAAGGTAGGTTCCTGCAGGCAGGTTTCTTAGATCAAGCTGGTTGACCGTTGTACCGGAAGAATAAAACTCCCTGATGCTGTAAACTGACTCACCGGCTGCATTAAGGATGGTGAGGTCTGACTGGATGTTTCTGAGAGACTTGATTTCGAGGCTGAACAAGCCTGACCCGGGGTTGGGAAACACATTGACAGAAACATCCTGCAGTTCGCCCATGCCTCCGCACACCTTAAAGCCTATCATGACAGAATCGTTGCCCTGGCACTGGTTGGCATCCGTAACAACTACCGATATCTTACGGGTATTTAGTCCAATCCCTGTTGAATCGACGGTAATCGAGGGGGTTGTTTTGTTTGAAGGCAGCCAGAGGTATGAGGTTCCATTGGGGATGGTGGCGTTGAGAACAATCGACTGCCCGGCGCATAACACGCTATCCTGCCCGATATTGATCACAGGATTGGCGTTGATGGTGAGCAGGACACTGTCTGATGCTGCCGGACATGCATTGTTTCCGCTGGCAGTAAGTCTTAGCATCGCAGATCCAATGCCTGTGTCCTGCGGTCCGGGGGTATAAACCGGATGAAGCGCGGCCGGGTCGTCAAACGAACCATCACCCGTCGAACTCCATTGAAGCTGGCTGGCGTTGGCAACTACCGATTGGGCAAGGGTGAACTTTGAACCTGCACAGACGGCTCCGTCGGTTCCCGCTGATGCTTCAGGCAATCTTGCAATGGTCAGGGTCATCCCCGACGATACCGTTGTTTCGCCATAGGCGCTGAGGGTAAGCACTACCGATCCGGTGGAAACATCGCCGGGACCAGGTGTGTAGACCGGGTCGAGGAGGTGCGGATCGCTGAAAGAGCCGTCGCCACCCGTGATCCACAACAACGAATCATAGTCATTGGCCAGGCCGTGCAGTTGATAATCCTGCGCTCCGCAGATCTCGGCGTTGCCGCCGGCATCGGCCGTGGTCAGGTATTGCGGCGGGAAAACGATGAAATCGATCCAGGCTGCATCCAGCCCCACTGTTCCTGAGGCATCCTTGTCATAAACCCATTTGAAGGTGTGCGGTCCGGCCATGACCGGGAATGCCACCCTTCTGAAAAGGGTATCAGTCTTATTCGACCAGATGCCCACCATGGCATCGTCGATATAGAAACGCAGGTTGTCGCGGATCATCTGGCTGGAGACCCGCTTGAAAAAGGAGATACTGTCGTCGAGCGCGCAATTGTAATCGATGAAAATTCCTGTGGATTCGCCGTGGGTGATAACGCCCGACCTTGCTGAATAATTTCCCTCATACCTGATGACGGGATCAATCGTCCATGGTTTTGAAGGATCGGTGAACTCCCAGGCGAATTTACTGAAATTGCCGGTTTCCCAGTCTTCAACGATCAATCCTATTTTGGCGTTGAAAAACTTCTCGGTGACTCTGTATTTCGAGGTGGCCAGGTTGAACAGGCGTGCCGCGGAACCAATGGCGGCCGTCGGTGCGACCGTTACAGGGAAGGTAACCTGCAGGGTTTGCCCGGCTTCAAGGGTTCCGATGTTTACGGTTCCGTTCCCGAGTTTTACATAAGGATTCAGGGAGGTAAGGTTGCTAACCACCTCTTCGGCATCCCAGATGCTCAGGTTGGCGGTTTCAATCATCAGTGTGGCCGTTTCTCCCGGGTCGAGCCTGCCGTTCCCGTTGCCGCCGGGCAGCGGATCGTCAATCGTTAGATCGAGGATGGATACATCGGGAGCATGCGAGTGAATGTAAAATGAACTCCATGTGATGCTGTCTTTTTTATCCACAGCCTTCACGGTAAAAAATACCTGTTCCATGTTGGCAATAGAATCGCTGACCACGAACTTATATGCATCGGTGATGGCAAACTCCTGGTCAACCTCAAAGTGCCCGTAAAACTCTTCGCCGTCAAGGATTGTAACGTGCGGATTTTCAGTGGAAAGATAGACGGTAACACTGTCGGCCGGGGCATTCCCGATGTTCTTCATCTTCAGCGAAAGGAGAATGGTCTCCCCGTAATCCATCATCCCGTTTCCGTTTCCGAAGGTGACGTCGTTCAGTATATATTCTACGTAGGCAACCGATGATTGCGGCACAATGATCTCGATAGGCGAAACGTAGGTAAGGCAGTGCCCCGAACGGGTGTCGGTCCAGCAGGGATAAGCCACACCGCCATATGCATCGATGGCCAGATAGTCGCCCATGTATTTGCTGGCCATATTGGGAATCGGGGCAGGGGTAAAGGTAACGTCGCTCACCTTAAGGTCGGTGAAGGTTTCGCCGCCGTCGGTTGAATAGGCCATCCATGCCTCAGCCTCGGCCGATCCGCAGTTCCTGTTATCGTAAAAGACTACACTCAGGTAACCGTTGGTGGGGTCACAGGCAATCCAGGGCAGGTAGTGGTGTTTACCTGCGGTTGAATCCGAATTCACCCGCTTCGGTGCCGACCACGTGGCACCCTGGTCGGTTGATTTGATCAGCCAGACCGAACTGCCCGTTCCGCTGTTGATTCCGGGTGTGCCGATGTTGGTCCAAACGACGTAGATGTTTCCCCGGTTCGGGCCATTGCTCAGGTCGACCGTCATACAGGGAAAAGAGTTAACGCGCATGTTCTGCGAAACGCCGGTGGTTCTGATCCCCTTGGTGTTGTTGATGGCACGCACAGCGGTCGACCAGGTGGCTCCGCCATCGAGCGATTTCGAAAACCCAATGGCCTTTTCATCGCCCGGCCAATTGTCGTAAACCGACCATGCAGCGTAAACCTCCCCGTCAGGGCCGCATTTAAAATTAATGCCCTGGTTGTGACTGCCGGCTGCGGTGGCCGAACTGATATTCACAGGGGTTGACCAGCTGGTGCCACTGGTCACGGACCGGGAGACATAGATATTGTTGGATTGCATCCATCCGTTGTACAGTTGGTTTTTAAAAGGGCTAACCGGGCTGATGTCAACCCAGAGGTGGTTTTTATCGAGCAGGTTTAACATCGTTCCGTTGGCGACTTTACTTACCGACCAGTTTGTTCCCTGGTTGTCGCTGTATGCCACGCTTTGTCCGTTCGCATTGTCAATAAAACCAATAAACCATCGTCCGTTCAGGTCGATCACTGCCGCGGGGTCACCCGAGTTTGGCCCTCCGGCGCCTTCCACTGTGCCTCCCCAGGTTTCACCGCCATCTGTCGAATGCAGCGCATCGGCCCCCTTAACTGTGCCATTGCTTGGCTGAGGGGTGGAGTTGTTGGAATTCAGCAGGATGACTTCATTGTTGGGATTGACAACGATGGAATTCTCACTCTGCGTGGAATTGGATGGTTCATTCGTTACGCAGACATCCGGTGAATCAATGACCCTGACACCGCGCATGAGAACTTTACTGCCGTTGTAACGGGCCGGTGGGATGGGTGCAAAAGGCTGCACCGGCGTCAGTCCCGCCTGGGCGCAGCGTTGCCAGTATCCCATGTTGTCGATCCTTGTATCTACCTGGTAGCCTGCCGGAAATTCCGGTTTCTGGTTTTGAGCACTCACGGTATTGACCGCCATTAAAACGGTCACCACGATCATCGCGAATCGTAAAACATTTTTCATGTGGTTGTTCCTTTTTGGTTTACAATACAAAGGTAGCTATTTCGTCATGATCTTTGTTTTTTTTGCTAATTTTGCACTGGTCATTATGAAAAAAGCGCTGACACGGTTTCTTTCTCTTTTTCTCGTTGCCATCCTTGTTTTTGCGAATGCGGGGATGGTGGTGGTTCACCATGTTTGTCACAGCGGGCATGGCGTTACGGTCAGTTTTTTTGAAGGAAACGCGCAAGAGGATGAACCTGGATGCTGTTGCTCAGGCGAGGAAACGGTATGCAAAACGGGCAATGATTCACGGGTTCATTTCGATCAGGTTCCCTGCTGCCAGGAATTTGTCACCTACCTGAAAGCCGACCTTTATTCGCTCCCTGCCTTAAAATCAGCCAAGTCTGTTTTTGCTCAGATATCAGGAATACTGCCGGTCCTTACCTTCATCGAAGAAGTTGAGAACTCAACGGCGCCAACCATCATCGGTCTTGGTGATCCTTCACCTCCGCCATCGGGCAGATCCATCGTCATATCCTTTCATCAGCTGAAGATCCCGGCCATCTCCTGAAAACAGGCCGGTTTCAAGGTATCCCCCGGTCAGATATTACTGTATACCCTGTTCAGGCAACCTGCTATTCAAGGGTACAGTCAATGAAGGGATACCAGTCATTTTCACTTTGATTTTTAACAGGATTACCTTTAGCCAAATGGCAATTTTGCCCTGGCCGTCTGATGCATACCCTTCATATGGTCGGAGGCTGCAGGATAATCCCAACCAAATGACAGATCACGATGAAGAGAACAACGATATTTTTATCCCTGGCCCTGATCTTTAACCTGTCGGATATACCAGGTGCATTTTCGCAGGTCAGGGGTTTTGTGTATGAGATCAATGAGGCCGGGCAGAAAATGGGGCTTCCCGGTGTAAATGTATACTGGTCAGGGACCAGCAAAGGGACCTTCACCGATGAAGCAGGTAAATTCCGGCTGTCGGCATCAGCCACGGCCAACCGTATTGTTTTCAGCCTCCTCGGATATCACCGCGATTCGGTTAAAATTAACCCGGGCAATAAGGAATTGGAGATTGAACTGAAGCCTGCCGTAAAAAACCTCAGTGAAGTCCAGATCAAAGGCAGCAGCGGAAATGCATTCCTGTCGAAGATGAACGCACGCCCCACTACGGTGATCACCACCGGCGAACTTCAGCGGGCGGCCTGCTGCAATCTGGCTGAAAGTTTCGAGACCAATGCCTCGGTAGATGTATCGTTCAGCGATGCGGTGACCGGCGCGAGGCAAATACAACTTCTCGGACTCTCGGGCATCTACAGTCAGATCATGACCGAGAACGTCCCGCTGATCCGGGGCCTGGCAACGCCTTACGGGCTGAGTTATATTCCCGGTTCCTGGATGGAATCGATCCAGATCGCCAAAGGATCGTCATCGGTGGTACAGGGATATGAGTCGGTGACCGGACAGATCAACGTGGAGTACAAAAAACCGGAGACCAGTGAGAAACTGTTTGTCAATGCCTTTGCTAACAGCAATCTGCGCTTCGAAGCCAATGCCGACGGGGCGGTGAAGATCAGTGATAAGCTAAGCACTTCGCTGCTGGTGCATGCCGCCGATTTCAGGCATAAATTCGACAGGAACGACGACGGTTTCATGGATCTTCCTAAAGTGACCACCCTTACCGGTTTTAACCGCTGGGATTACATCATCGCCCACAAATGGGTTTCGCGTTTTGGGATAAAATATCTTTACGAAGACCGGAACGGGGGGCAGATGGACTTTGACAAAGGGAGTCTCACCTATGATACCAACGGGATCAGCGACGACACTAAGCGTTACGGAATAGGGGTGAAGACCGACAGGCTGGAGGTTTTCTGGAAGAACGGCCTGATCTTCAATACAGGTCATGAATCGAGCCTCGGATTGATTGTTTCGGGGATCAATCACCGTCAGGACGGGTTTTATGGCATCAACCGGTACCACGGCCATGAACAGAATTTCAATGCCAACCTGATCTATACGGCACACCTGGGCGGCGAGATGCACCGTATGTCGGCAGGCGCAAGTTACTTCATCGATGATTTTTCCGAGAACTTTCTGCAGACCAGGCTTGCTTATCGGTACCAGTATCTTCCCGATTCAATAACCCCGACAAACGACGATCTTTTTACCCTGGTCGGCGACTCGCTGGTTACTTACATCATGGACCGGTCGGAATGGGCATCCGGTGCTTTTTTTGAGTATACTTTTGACATCAAGGATAAATTCACCCTCATTGCAGGACTCCGGGGCGATTATAACAGCCGTTTCGGTTACTATCTCACCCCCCGGCTGCATTTGCGGTTTAATCCGATAAAAGACCTGGCCCTTCGGGGATCGGTCGGAAAAGGCTACAGGAGTCCCAACCTGCTTGCTGAGAATAACGCCGTTTTTGTGAGCCAGCGGGCATTGTATTTTGCCGCGGATCTCGGAAATGAAGAAGCCTGGAATTTCGGGATAAATGTTACCTGGACATTCAATTTGTTCGGACATAAGTCGGAGTTGTCGGTGGATGGTTACCGGACCGCCTTTCAGAAACAGGTGATCGTGGACCAGGACAGTCTGCCGACCGCGGTATTTTTTTATAATCTGGACGGAAAATCTTACGCGAACGTCGCCCAGGTCCAGCTTACCTTTGCCCCCGTACACCGGTTATCAGTTACTGCCGCTTTCCGGTTGAATGATGTCAAGATCACCGAAGGAGATGTGTTGAAATCAAAAGCCATGGTCAATCAATACCGTGGGATACTGTCACTTGCATATGCCACCAAATTCGAAAAATGGAAATTTGACCTGACCGGACAGTTGAATGGCCCGGCCAGGTTGCCTGATACCCACAAAATGCCCGCGTCGCTTCAACGTCCGGGATATTCTCCTGTCTGGATCAACCTTCTCGCGCAGGTCACCCGGAAATTTAAAAATTTCGACGTCTACCTGGGCGGGGAAAACCTTACCAATTTCCGCCAGACCGATCCGATCGTCGAATACTGGAAACCTTATCACACGCATTTTGATGCCTCCATGGCCTGGGGGCCTCTGACCGGGATCAGTGTTTATGCCGGGGTAAGGTATACGCTCAGGTAATCGGCCTGGAATCTTGATAAATTCAAATGTCAAAATTCAAATGTCACAATTCAAAATTCAGATTTTATGAGAACATACGGATCAGCTATTTTAATGAAGATCAGCCTGGTTATTTTTGCAGTTGCCGTGTTTCATGGTGGCCTATGGGCCATGCATGGGGCAAATAGCAACCCTGCCAGCCTGATGCAGAAAAACAACAGCGACACGATAAGGATCAAAACCTCTGTGGTTTGCGGGATGTGCAAGGATAGGGTGGAGGGGAACATGGCCTTTGAGAAAGGGGTGAGGGATGTATCGGTTGACCTCGATACCAAGATCGTCACCCTTCGGTACAATCCCAAAAGCACAACTCCGGAGGATCTCAGGAAGAAGATCTCCAAACTGGGGTATGATGCCGACGATGTTCCGGCGGATCCGAAGGCCTACGGGAAATTGCCGGCGTGCTGCAAAAAGGATGTGGCGCCGCATTGATGTTATTTAGGAGGTAACCCCGACGGGGTCCCCCCACCCCGACGGGGTCCCCCCACCCCGACGGGGTCCCC
>CAYYPH010000025.1:0-3002 GCA_964473485.1 uncultured Prolixibacteraceae bacterium
GGTGACAAAGACATTCCCGATCCTGACCATGTTGCTGCCGCTGGCCATGGCATCGGTCCCCAGGCAGGTATAATTGTTGGAGGTAGACGGAATAGCATCGGTGTTGTACCCAACGGCTGTATTATAGCACCCGGTGTTGTAGGATATAGAAGATGCACCCACCGAGGTGTTCTGCCAGCCGGTCATGGTCGAGTTTTGGGACATCTGACCGACGGCGGTGTTGGAATAGCCCGTCGTGTTAAGGAAAAGGGCGTTATCTCCGATCGCCGTATTGCAGTTACCGGTTATGTTAGTATTAAGCGAACTACTTCCAAAGGCCGCATTGCGGTAGCCTGTCGTGTTCTGCGGTAGCGATGAGTATCCCACTGCTGTGTTGTGTATGCCGGAGGTGTTATCGGTCAGAGCAGTATACCCCATGGCCGTATTGCGGTGTCCTGTGGTGTTGGCGGTCAGTGCGGTATACCCCATGGCCGTGTTTTCGTATCCTGTGGTGTTGGCGTACATGGCCTTGGAGCCCACCGCTGTGTTTCTGGTACTGTGGCTACTGTTAGTGGCCCCGGTGCCGTTCATGTACAGGGCCGAATCCCCTACCGCCACGAGGTTGCCCCTGGCGGTGTTTCTTTCCAGCGCACTGATACCGACCGCCACATTTGACCAGCCGGTGGTGTTGCTATGGAGGGCGTTTAATCCCATTGCGGTGTTCCCTGAGCCCGTGGAGTTGAGACATAAGGCATAAGTACCATGTGCGGTATTGTTCATCCCGGTCGTATTCCACTTCATGGCATAACCTCCTGTTGCCGTGTTGTAGGATCCGGTGGTGTTAAAGCAATTGGCCCATGTCCCCAGGGCGGTGTTGACAGAGCCGGTGGTATTGAACTGCAAGGCAAGCGTGCCGGCGCCGGTGTTGTTGGATCCGGTTGAGTTGTCGTTCAGCGCATAGTAACCAATGGCCGTGTTATTGCTGCCGGTGGTGTTGTCGTTGAGCGATGATGACCCGAAAGCCGAATTGCAGTTTCCTTCGCTGTTATTCTTTAGTGTCCTCGTTCCGAAAGCCGAATTGTGTGTGCCGGCAACGTTGGCGAACAACGACTGGTAGCCAAGGCTGGTGTTCGCGGTGACCGAGGTCTCGATCTTTCCCGACAGATCTCCGTAGATCTTGATGACAAGCGGTTTGTTGTCGGTGGTGCCCAGATAGCTCGCCGGCGGGTTCGTCCCGCTGTTGCCCGTCGTTTGCCATCCGGAGGCGCTGGTGGTGAAAGGGATCCACCCTGAACGGTAGTAATAAAAGGTCCCGAGGGTGAGGTCGTACACAAGCAGCCCTTCGGCCGGCGAAGCCAGTGCATTGCGCTGGGTGGTGGTCATCCGGGGGATGAGGAGGCCTTTGGCGGTGCTCTTCACGTCGAGCAGGGCCGAGTTGTCGGGTTGGGTTCCATCGGTGTTGATACCGACCTGGCTGTAGAGATTCAAACTGGTAATCAACATTACCAGCGTCATGCAAAAAACGATAAATCTTGGGATCATAATAGTGAGATTAGGGATTAGCGAATAGCGAATAGCGATTAGCGATTAGGGGTTTTCCGTTTTCCATTTTCAATTGTCAATTGTCCATTGTCCATTGTCCATTGTCCATTGCTATAGTTCCATCCTCCAGCATCTTCTCCTGATGTTTACCCTTCCGTCGTAGCTTTTCCATATCGAAAGAACCCGGGCGTTGGTTTCGAGCAGGGCGTGGGTGCGGGCCACTCTGATGCCCTTCGCAATATAGGTTTTGGTAAGTTCGTGATAGACCAGGGCCAGCACGCCTTTCTCCTGGTAATCGGGACGTACCCCCACGAGGTACATGTGCACGGCTTCGTTTACTTTCAGCGCTTTCAGCAGGTGGATGAAACCGAAGGGGAGGAGCGACCCGTTGGCCTTTTGCAACGCCTTGCCCAGGCTCGGCATGGTGACCCCGAAACCCACTACCTCATCCTTTTCATCCAGCACAAGCGAGACAAAATCGGGATGGATGAAGCTGAAATACTGATCGGTGTAAAACGTGATCTGCCGTTCCGAAAGAGGGATGAATCCGTAGAGGTGACGGAACGCCTCGTTGTACATCCTGAACAGCTTCGCGGCGTAAGGGTGCAGCGCTTTTGAACTGCCTGCCCTGAGCATGCGGAGCCGGTATTTGTTCAGCACGATCCGGCTCATCCGCTCTATTTTTTCGGGAACCTTTCCGGGCACCTGTATCTCGAGCTGGACCCAGTCGGCCGCTTTCCGGAAGCCCATGGCCTCCATGTGCGTCACATAGTACGGGTAGTTGTAGATCGCGGCCATCCCCGACGGTTCCTCAAACCCCTCGATCAGCATCCCCTCCGGATCCATGTCGTTGAAGCCCAGCGGACCGTGGATCCCGTTCATCCCCTTCGATTTCCCCCATTCCGCAACGGCTGCGATCAGGGCCTGCGAAATGGCGCGGTCGTCGATAAAGTCGAACCAGCCAAACCTGACGAGCTTCGCCTGCCAGATTTCCGCTTCCCGGTGATTGATGATCCCGGCGATGCGCCCCACCGGCTTCCCGTCCTGATAGGCCATCCAGTAGCGGGCTTCGCAGAATTCAAAGGCCGGGTTCTTTTCTTTCGAAAGGGTTCGCAGTTCATCCTGTTTCAATGGAGGGCACCAGTTCCGGTTGCCTCTGTATAAGTGAAACTGGAAGTTGATAAACCGTTTCATTTCACGACTGGTGGCGACAGGCCTGATTTCGGTGCGGTACACGAGTGATGGCTGGATTGGGATGCGTAAAGGTAATCTTTTTGGTATTTCCAAAGCAATGCTTCAGATATCGTCGTGCCGTATCCGAATTTCAATTCCACTTTGGTACGATTGATACTTGGCCGGTGTCTTCGATGCCAGGTCCAGGTGATCAATTTCAATTCCACTTTGGTACGATTGATACACATTCGGAACGATTGCGTTTCCGTACGCTTTTAATTTCAATTCCACTTTGGTACGATTGATAC
>CAYYPH010000025.1:3102-51152 GCA_964473485.1 uncultured Prolixibacteraceae bacterium
ACGATTGCGTTTCCGTACGCTTTTAATTTCAATTCCACTTTGGTACGATTGATACTTGAGTGTAGCCTCAAACGACTTCATTTGTACGTATTTCAATTCCACTTTGGTACGATTGATACATATTGCCAAGGGAACCCTCAAGCGGGCTAAGGAATTTCAATTCCACTTTGGTACGATTGATACCCGTCACCGGAACTCGTTACGTCACCCGTATGGTATTTCAATTCCACTTTGGTACGATTGATACTTTTCGTAGGCGAACGCCACTATTCCCATTTTCGACATTTCAATTCCACTTTGGTACGATTGATACGATCATGTGCCGCCGTATTATGACCAGGAAACCCATTTCAATTCCACTTTGGTACGATTGATACGTGCGACTTTTTAGCCTGCTTGCACTTTAGTTAATTTGATTTCAATTCCACTTTGGTACGATTGATACTCATAACATACCTCTTTCCACCCCTGTGATCCTTTCCAATTTCAATTCCACTTTGGTACGATTGATACTCTCGCCGCTGAAGCAACGGATCCTGATCAAGGAGATAATTTCAATTCCACTTTGGTACGATTGATACATTTGAGGCTCGAACAACTCATTGATCCCCAAGAAATTTCAATTCCACTTTGGTACGATTGATACGATTTGATCTTGTCGTTGTAACCGATAACTTCAAATTTCAATTCCACTTTGGTACGATTGATACTGCTGGTGCGGGCCTCCAGTTGCTGACGCTGTTCCTATTTCAATTCCACTTTGGTACGATTGATACAATTCTGCCTATGCCTTGGAACTTAAGTTCAACTTATTTCAATTCCACTTTGGTACGATTGATACTCACCGATCCAAGGGCTTTTTCGAATATTTGTGCCATTTCAATTCCACTTTGGTACGATTGATACATAAAGGGAGGCGCCGAAGAGGTATCGAAAACGAATTTCAATTCCACTTTGGTACGATTGATACTCTTTGGCTGCTTGATGGCATTATCGACAGTGCCGAATTTCAATTCCACTTTGGTACGATTGATACGGTCTTCTCAACCTTTGTCCATTTTGTTGTAACGAATTTCAATTCCACTTTGGTACGATTGATACGCTGGCCATTGTATCCAGGGAGCATCTTGCGAAGGAGAATTTCAATTCCACTTTGGTACGATTGATACCTGTAAGCCATGAACCGATGACTGATCATCCGGATCCCAATTTCAATTCCACTTTGGTACGATTGATACCCATTTCGTGGTCGACAAGGAACCTCCCGAGTATATTTCAATTCCACTTTGGTACGATTGATACCTGTTTGAACTCATGGGCGAACATCACGTCGTACAATTTCAATTCCACTTTGGTACGATTGATACTTCTTCTGAGGTCATTCAAGGCACAGGGTTTTACCATTTCAATTCCACTTTGGTACGATTGATACACAAGGCCGATATTCTCGAATCCTAAACCCAATCTAATTTCAATTCCACTTTGGTACGATTGATACTTTCATAATGTTTTTCCCCATCGTGCTGCGGTACGAATTTCAATTCCACTTTGGTACGATTGATACATGCGGCAGCTGCTGCAGTGAGGATGGCGTTAAAAGATACCGCATTTCAATTCCACTTTGGTACGATTGATACGGATCCGGCAGCCGAGAGATCCCGGGCCACCATGATTTCAATTCCACTTTGGTACGATTGATACACAAGTTGTTCGTCAGACATAACGATAGCATGCAAATTTCAATTCCACTTTGGTACGATTGATACTCTGTTGGAACGTTGGAACGTTGGAACCATTTTTCCATTTCAATTCCACTTTGGTACGATTGATACCAGCCGTGGGCCTGTTTAACCGGATGAAGGTCGAAAATTTCAATTCCACTTTGGTACGATTGATACTTTTTACTAAACGACCGGAAATCGATAGTTTCAGTTTATTTCAATTCCACTTTGGTACGATTGATACTCTCCCGGGCACCTGCCAGCTGTTCACCTGCCAGATTTCAATTCCACTTTGGTACGATTGATACACTATCCGACCCTTTGCTATCACTCACTCGTTTTTGAAATTTCAATTCCACTTTGGTACGATTGATACAAAGGTGACAAGCTTCCCCCGGCCCGCCTCCCGAATTTCAATTCCACTTTGGTACGATTGATACGGTCATTATGCAACATTTGAAAGTTTCATTTTCGCCATTTCAATTCCACTTTGGTACGATTGATACATTTTGATCGAGGAACGTTCAAAAAAGACAATTAAATTTCAATTCCACTTTGGTACGATTGATACATTCGGAAATATCGAGAAATGACGAATATAGATACAAAGATTTCAATTCCACTTTGGTACGATTGATACTCTGATGGCCAGGGGTACATTACAAGCTGATTAAATTTCAATTCCACTTTGGTACGATTGATACTTTTATCAAACGAGCATTATGAACAGATCAAACATAGAAATTTCAATTCCACTTTGGTACGATTGATACTTCGATGATGTTGCCACCATGCCTGCACGCGATTCGAAATTTCAATTCCACTTTGGTACGATTGATACACGGAAGCCGAATGTTATCCCATTGCGGGGTGAGTATTTCAATTCCACTTTGGTACGATTGATACTTTTCGCGCAGCATGTCGATGTTGTTGCCCACCTATTTCAATTCCACTTTGGTACGATTGATACGAAGCTGCGCCAGGCTTTATCGGTGATCAGACCAATTTCAATTCCACTTTGGTACGATTGATACGTAGAAGGGCAGACCGATATGATCAGCCTGTTCAATTTCAATTCCACTTTGGTACGATTGATACGGTCATTATGCAACATTTGAAAGTTTCATTTTCGCCATTTCAATTCCACTTTGGTACGATTGATACCCATAAGGAGGATTTAACCAAACTTTCCCGAACCAATTTCAATTCCACTTTGGTACGATTGATACAAGTTTCGAAACGAACGCCCGGTTCCCGTTGATCCATTTCAATTCCACTTTGGTACGATTGATACTCAACGGTCGTATTATGGCCGCCATGCGTCAGGTCAAATTTCAATTCCACTTTGGTACGATTGATACCCGACTGGTTCAGGAAGGTGTTGATTAATACCTTATTTCAATTCCACTTTGGTACGATTGATACTCTCCTGGCCGCTCAGGATTATTCCGCAATCGACAATTTCAATTCCACTTTGGTACGATTGATACTTTTTCGGTCGCGATGATTTAACTTCGATAGGAAATTTCAATTCCACTTTGGTACGATTGATACGGTGCTGGCCGGCGTTATCAAGGACCTTGAAATTAATTTCAATTCCACTTTGGTACGATTGATACATCCGGAATAACCACATGATGATAAAACTCGACAATTTCAATTCCACTTTGGTACGATTGATACACAACTGGGGTGGCAAAAACAAGGTTTCTGGGCAATTTCAATTCCACTTTGGTACGATTGATACTTTAAGGTCGGGCGATTTGCATTTATTCTGCCTGAATTTCAATTCCACTTTGGTACGATTGATACTATTCAACCTCGTTGATTGTAATTCAGGACCATCATTTCAATTCCACTTTGGTACGATTGATACACTTACGGGTATATTGTTGGAGTTGCTTATAGTTATTTCAATTCCACTTTGGTACGATTGATACACCGGAGGATGTCGGGTGCATCGGTCATGAAATTTTCGATTTCAATTCCACTTTGGTACGATTGATACATTGGTTGGAACCGGAAATAACACGTATCAAAAGCATTTCAATTCCACTTTGGTACGATTGATACAAGAAACGGCGGCGGGAGGCTGATGCTGAAACAAATTTCAATTCCACTTTGGTACGATTGATACATTTAACCGTGAGTTGCAGCGAAGAGCCGTTTTTTACAATTTCAATTCCACTTTGGTACGATTGATACATTTGATATGGCGGAATGTGACATGCACGAAGCAATTTCAATTCCACTTTGGTACGATTGATACTACTATTTCAATTGTTTCCATGTTACTTGTATTTATATTTCAATTCCACTTTGGTACGATTGATACGTTCCTGGTTTACAAGCCGCAGCATCGTACCACAATTTCAATTCCACTTTGGTACGATTGATACCTTTGAAAGCCTTGATTGACGCGGGATTCGGTGATAGATTTCAATTCCACTTTGGTACGATTGATACCGGACGCAATCAATAACTCAATAATTCGTGACGAATTTCAATTCCACTTTGGTACGATTGATACAATTGCCATTTTTTCAACCAATTAAGCATCAATTATTTCAATTCCACTTTGGTACGATTGATACCGGAAAGCGAACAGATTAACCCCTATGTATCGCAATTTCAATTCCACTTTGGTACGATTGATACTCTACGTTGTTATTTCCTGAAGAATATGCTGAATATATTTCAATTCCACTTTGGTACGATTGATACACACTATGAAAACCATTTAATGTCTGGATATAGCGTATTTCAATTCCACTTTGGTACGATTGATACATACCTACCGGCGCAATATTCGCATTGAAAAACCATTTCAATTCCACTTTGGTACGATTGATACAGGGAAAAACCTTCTCCGTGCATATACCCTTTCAGAACTATTTCAATTCCACTTTGGTACGATTGATACCTGACACGCTTTTTATCACGACAGGAACGATCAAATTTCAATTCCACTTTGGTACGATTGATACCCGTCAAAGGTAATAAAATAAAATGCTGAATTCCAGCATTAAAAAAGTGTATGTTACGCTTTCTGGCCTACAGAAAAGCGTCGATCATCAATCAGTATACATTCCTGGACCATCGACAACATTGAAAACTAACAACTTATATAAAAACATTAGCCTTAGGTCCACTTTTTCAATCCGATTTAAACCGATCGACACTCAGAGAATATGGTCAAGGGTGGTCCGTTCCCTGCCAACGATCTGTTTGTCAAGCCATCTTTCATCCCGACTGCTGAAAATGATCACGCTGTCAACCTCTTCATCCATGATCTTTCGGGCGCGGGTTACAAATTCTTTCATCCTGACCTCCGTCAACTCACCTTCAAATACCGAATTCTGGATCCAATTAAGGTATTTCCGGCATAATTTCAGCATCTTTCCGACCCTCTTTTCACCTACATCGTAAACCAGTATGTAATACATATCCGACGATTACCAGTACATTTTAAAAGGTTTATACACTTCGATACCGAGCAGATGTTTTGTCAGTTTGTAACATTCCAACCTGATCAGGTGCCGGTAACTCACGTCACGCCTCAGGGAACGGTGTTGTATGGTTTCATTGAGCCGCTCTTCCAGCGCTTTTACAAAGATTTTCTTTCCTGATTCGTTCAGCAAACACCTATTCAGGTTGAGATCGAAATGGCCGGCCCTGATCTCCCTCTTGTTGATCACCCTGAAAATGGTACGGTCGACCAGAATCGGCTTGAAAATCTCGGCAATATCAAGCGCAAGCGAATACCTCCGCTCGCCCGGAGCATGCAGAAAACTGATTACCGGATTGAGCTGGGTCTGGTGAATGGCACGCAAACACTGCGAATAGCAGACCATGTTCCCAAACGAGATCAGGGCGTTGATCTCGTTTTGCGGTGGCTGCTTCGTGCGGTTTCCCATTTCGAAGCCTTCCAGTATAAGGTTGAAGGCTGTGTAATAATTCATGCGGATATTCCCTTCAATTCCCATCAAGGCATCAGGAGCATTCATCTCAGGAATCTTCGCGGCATATTGCTCCATCAATTCGATGAAGGGCGCGGTATCCTTCCCCCGGTTCTGGTAATATTTCAGGTTCTTCAGCATGTTGAATGCAGCCCCATCGATAAAACTCCTGGCCAGAAACATCCTTTTTTCGGCGTTGGTGTGTGCCCCCGTCTGCGCCAGAAGCAGCTTTCCCGAAAGCAGGAAGTCGCGGGGCATGTACGACCCGGTATAGTTCTCGTAATAATCGAAGAAGTGGACCGCGATGTCGTTTTTGCCGAGGAAATTGTAAAGTGCGCTGTTGGCGTCGAGGGAACCCATGACGAACAAGTCGCCCGTGGCCTCAACCGGCAGGTACCTGGGTTGAAGCTCATTTCCGTCGGCATCGAAGGGCTGAAAGACAAGGGTGTTGTCCTTGCGCGAAAGCCGGCCCGGATTGAACAGATAGTAGGTCTTTTTCATGGATGCGCCTCCGGTTCGTTGGTCCAGCAGAAATCGTAGTATGCACACTGACGGCAGATTTTCAGCCTCACCGGCCTGGGGCATGATCCCGATCCGATTATTTCAGTCACTCTATTTAGAATCGACTCCATTTCATAGCGGTCGCGGTCGGTAAGCAATACCTCAGTAGTGTGTCTCAGTTTCGGATATTCCAGAATACCGGTTACCCCTTCGATACCGTTCATTTCGAGTACATGAATGTAATACTTCAGTTGCCATTCATGGGCCGGTTCCATCTTGTCCGATTTCTTTACTTCATGGATCACTTTGCGTTTCGGGTCGTAATAATCGATTTTAATTCCGCCGATGCTTACCTCTTCATATTTTTCCGATCGTTGCGGATACGAGGTTTCATGAATCAGGCGGCCTTCGTAAACCAGGTCTGATTCCTGTTCCATGGTAATACCGGAGGTAAAAAGCCATAACTTGGTGTGGCACAGGAAGAAGTAGCTGATGTGGGTGCCGGTAATGTTCATTTCAACCGAAAACAGTTTGTAATTTTATTTTCAGATCACCAATAACACGATTGAAATCAGGAAGTTGACCTGTTGACACATGCTTTCCAAGACTATGTTCCCATGCTTTTTCAGACCTTCTCAAACGGACTGGTTCAAAGAAATCGAGATGATTTGAAAAGGCAACATGCTTATACTCAGATTTTCTTCTGAATGCATCTGCTATGGCTGGCCAATCGTCAGGATCAACTCTCCTGGAAAGAAACCATAGATCAAAATAATCTCTCGGCGCCGGGTAACTTCTTTGAATTGTGGCTCTGAGCTTTTCTGCACTGATCTCGGAAAGCATATATGATGGCAGTGTTATATCCGACAATATCAATGAATCAGAATATCCGTCATTGAGTTTCAGGGAGGCCACCGGGAAGCAGATGATTTCATACCAGGTCATTACCCAATCCTTATCGATGGTTGATGTGGGAACTCCTTTGTGTTCTGCAATCTTCCGGATTTCTGATGGCAGGATCATGATGATTATGAAATATCTTCAGATTCGTCATGGTTTTCTTACAGAATGCCGCAATCACATAGTTCGCCATACGGACAAGTATCGGGATCCCCGGTACACAGTTGCAGGTCGTAACCGGTGGAAGGCAGGTATTGGACCGGATCGTCCCAGCACCAGGTGAGCACATCGTAGAGCCGTTCGGGGGGGATATCATCAGGCAAGTCCACGATGTCAACGTGAATGCTCTCCAGTACCTTGAAAATGGCTTGGTTCAATGCAGCGCACTGATCGGAGGTGAAATTATACATCTCCGGAAATACATTGGAGTCGATTCCGGTCCATTCAGAAATGGGTTTGAATGGTACCAGTGCAAGTTCTGCGGCATCGGGAACTGCTTCCATGTGCGGTGGTATTTCAAGCCAGGTCGGTGCCGGAGGGTTGGCCGCCGCTGCCTCCAGGTCGGCAAGGAGTTGGGTGAGATAGTTTTGCATTCTTTTTGGTTTGGTTGAATTAATAAACGAAGCCGAACAACCACAATGGTATTGTATGATCAGAACCGATAACGATATTGTCTTTTACGATCCAACCTTCATTCAACCCTTTGATCTGGCGTTGCTGCTTGTTTTTTTCGCCGACTTCTATGTGGTATTTGCCGCTGATGATAAAATCCGTGTCGGGGGTGGAATGAATTTGCCGGTTGTACATCTGTGACAGGAAGAATGTCTCCCTGATGTTTCCCGTTTCCGTGTTTTCCGGCGCAAGTGAATACATCAGGTTGGTGTTTTGAAGGTATAGTTTGTCAGGTTTATTCAGATTATTGATCCCTTTTCCAGATGGAAGTAGAGGGGTTATGATACCGGCATCGGATAAATACTTCATATACTTTTTCAGGGTGTTCAGGCTGATTCCCGATCGCTGGCTTACGGCATTCATATTGGGTTTGAAGGGAACAGAACCTGCTATGATCTGCAAAAGCTTTTTAATCAGGATGATGTGAGAAGTTTGTACCGATTCGAACTGAGGGATGTCAATTTCAAGGGCCACCTGAATGGTTTCATGAAGTTTCTGATGGAACGATTTCAGATTGTCAAGATAAAAAGGGTAGTAGCCATGATGCAGGTAATCGGGAAAGTGTTGCAATGGCTTTGCTGAACGTGTGATCTCCATGGCCAGTTCGATATGGCCCTTGAAGATGTCGTCGAGGGTAACTGCAGGGAAGCCGATGATTTGTTCGAACCGGAGGAATTCGCGGAACGAGATTCCGGGCATGTCGTACATCACGGCTCTTCGGCTGAGATCTGCTTTGGCTTTGGAGAGTTGCAAAAGGGAGGATCCGGTAAAAACCACCTTTAGTTGCGGGAAATCATCATAGATGTTTTTCAATTCTGCCGCCCACCCTGGATAGCGGTGCACCTCATCCAGGGCCAGTAGTTCGCCGCCCTTGCGCTGAAACTGATCGGCAAGTTCATACAGCAGATGATCTGAGAAGTAGAGATGATCGAGACTGGCATATAGCACCTTATGGTCTGGCTTGTAATGTTGTTTGATGTACTGCAGCAGTAGGGTGGTTTTTCCTACGCCGCGGCTTCCCCTGATCCCTATAAACCGGTTTGACCAGTCGACCGACTGCATAAAATCTCTCACCAGCCGGACTGATGTCTGGCTGTACTTTTCGTAAAATCGTTGAACCAGGATTTCCATGATTTATATCAATACGTTGATGCAAATATAAGCAAAATATGTCAATGGATTGATGTTATATTTGGATAATGTGTCAATCAATGCATGAATATTTTCGGTTACTATTTCAGGAATCAGAACTCCTTGCCTGGGCCTTTACTTTTGTTTCTTCAAAAAAATAAGCCTAATTCATTTTTTATCAGTGGCAATATTTTTAAGGCAAGTTCATAAACCTGAGTAGAACCGGCATCCGGAAAATATCCGGTTGCACTGAAATTGGTTCTGGCGTTAATAATTGCGGTTTGCATCAATGCCGGGTGGCGGGAACAGTCGAATCCGCCAGGATTTATCCGGGGAATGATTTCTTTCCATTCCCGACAGCCTGAATGACCGGTCATCTCGGGAATGTTTTTTGTGAAATGAAAGTAAAGCCATACCTCGAAACATGGATTACTCAAGGCAACTCCCCATGCCGGTTTACTCTTTACAGTTTGAAGTATTGATTCAATACTTTTCCGGCTCCATCTGTCTATATCGAGCACAATCCAAAGCTGGTCATTGTTTGTCAGTGCATTCTCTGAAGAGGCCTCCAGTGCATTTGATAAAAGATGTTTTGGTGCACTTTTCCCCTTTTTACAAGGGACAGTTTTTACTTTTATCCGGGAACTCAGACGATCGAAAAAAGAAAAATATTCAGGTTCACGACGTTCTCCTTCACAAATGACTACAAAGAGGGTGGCATCTCTGAAAGCTTTTTTCTTCCGGTATTCACGACGGTCAATCAGTGGCATATTGATTCCATTTCAGATCAGACAAATTCCCCAGGAATGGGATTGCTCCATACCGCCCTGTCAGATATCCTTTTCTCAGGTCAATGGTGTGATGTTCCTTTTTGAATTCGGTCAGAGGATAGAGCTCAGTAGATCCACGCTGTTTTTTTTCGGCAAACCATATTTCGTCCTGACGAAAAATATCCTGGTCAAGTAGATTGGATTCATGGGTAGTGAAAACCAGTTGGCCTTTGGTGTTTTCATCTTCTGAAAATTTCCTGACAAGTTCTCTGACAAGTAAGGGGTGAAGACTTCTTTCCATTTCATCGATAAAACAAACCTTATCATTTGTGATCACGTCGAAGATGGCAGGTATGTATTGCAATAACCTTTTCGTTCCGTCCGATTCCTGGTTCAGGTTGAAAGGAACCAGTTGTCCTTTGTCTCCTGAATGGTTGAGTGACAATCGTTTTGCTATGATTTTGCCAGCTTCATCAATCACAACGATCTCATCATCCTGGTTCATTAATCCAATTATTTTTCCTGGTGATGATCTTATTTCTGATACGATTTTATCTATTTCGGCCCGGTTTTCTTCACCCAGGAACTCTTCTATGGTTTTCGTTTCAGGAATAATCTGTGTCACTCCTGTTTGAAAAGAAACCATGATATCATTGGCAAATTTGAGCAGATTTTTTTTTATATCGAGGCTGTGAACAAGCGCTAAAGGCCGTGACTTTGGAAATAAAATGACAAGTTGATTGTTGAACCAGTCAAAAACTGTTTTCATCCCGGCAAAGCTCTCATTGCTTAAGCCATTAAGCAGTGTAAGCAAAGATTTATCATGTTTCAGGAGGTCTTTTTCAATGATCCCTTTCAGCAGGATATTTTCCTTTGAAGTCTCGAAACCCTGGAAGAAATCGATTTGAGAACTTTTATCAGGTTTCGAAATCCTAAAAAAGATCGGCATGTCCTCTTTTTTTCCAAGACCTGAATAACGCAACTCTTCTTTCAGGACAATGCCATTGTTTACCTGAATACCATAATAATAAGCGTTGTTTTTATGAATGAATTCAATGCCCAGATATACCGGTTCATTGACTGACTCTTTTATGAGCTTGAATTTCTGATTGAACAGCGCTTCGGGAATGTTGCCCGAGATAACAAAATCCCGTAAGGTATCGATAGCCTTAACGAGATTAGATTTTCCCGCGCCATTGGCCCCATAGATGGCTGATGTCTTTAATGTCTCAATTCCCAGAGCTTTATACTTATGGTGAGCAAGGCGGTTAACTCTCCCCGGAAACAGGTTGAATTCGGTCTCTTTCTGGAAAGAGAACAGGTTCGATACGGCGAAACGGATAAACATAATACGTGATATTTTCACGCAAAGATAAATATTAGTATTGAAAAATCAAATAATATTTTGGTTTGTTAATTAAATGTGTGAAAATATCACATAATATATCTATTGAGAATTGCGCTTAGGGAATTATATAATGTTTAAAGAATCAGAACCTATTTCTTCCAAATCAATTTGCAACCCTAATTCTGAATCATATTTTCGATGAATTATGAAGAAGGATTGTTTTTTAATTTCTTCTTTCCTAAGTAATTTGAAAGATGAGACATCCCAATGAATTCCTTCTTTGGATATTAGTGATGCAAACCGTTGTTTAGTGATGGACACTTTCAACGATTCTGCTTTGATGAACTTGTTTGCCTCAAGTAATTCCCTGTATTCATTTGCTTTGATGGCAGGAAGTACCTTTACTCCATCAAATTGTTTTTCAAATTCTTCTTCCCTATGTGAATCGTAAATAAATGGTGCAAGGTTGTCCAATACATCTGCTTTTAAATGTTTATATACCCTATCGAAGTCTTCTTTGTCTTTAACTGACCAACAGGGATAAACCTGATCAATGTATTTCTGCAGATCGATTTCAGCAATCACTCCTGAATTGCAGGATTCCATTTTACCAAGGGCTTCTAAAGTATTGAAAATGATTTCTTCATTTTTATAAATATACTTATCCACATCATTGCGCTCGGAGAATACGACGCAATCACACGGTGGCCGAAACTGCCCGTTAATCCGGTGACGATTTACCCGTCCAAAGCGTTGCAGCAAAGCATCGAGTGGCGCAGGCTCAGTGAATATCACATCATAATCTATATCCAAACTCACTTCAATGGCTTGCGTTCCTACCAGAAGCATCACTTTGTCAGACATGAGTTCTGTTTCTTTCTTATTTCGGTCAATTCCGTTAAAGGCACTATGCAGCAATACTTTTTTTGAAGCGTCCAAACTGTTGTAAATATTCTGTGCCTGCTTTACGGTATTGCAGACGACCAAAATCTTATTGCCGGAATCTAATCGTTGCTGAATGGAAGCAATATGATCGGAAAGCAAACCATCAGCAACTATAATACGATGACGGATAAAGGATTGATAAAGCTCGGCATCGGCATTAATTTCGGTGTATTCTCCAATGGCCTCGGCAAACTCCTTTTTCAGAAAAGTCGGCAAAGTAGCTGTCATTAAACAAACCTTCACATTTAGAAAACGGGTAGCAAATTCGATTAATACCTTGATTTGGGCGGTAACTTCAGGATCATAAGCATGAATTTCATCGAAAATGAAATAACCACCACTCATTTCAAAAATTCCTTTTTCAAACCCCTTTAGTCCGAAAATGGATTTCAATAATTGGAAGGGTGTTGCCACTTTTAGTGGAGGAACCAATGCCCGGAAACTTTCTTTCAGGTCCTGTTTCAGTTTTTCATTTTGCCAACTATAGGTTTCTTCTCCAAAACGACTTTCAATGAATTCAGCAAGCTTCCCATGAACAACACCAACTATTTCGCTATTGCTTTGCATCTTCTCGTCCAAACGCTCAAACATGGCGTTGATAGAAGCCGTAAAAGGCAGAATGTAAAAAGTCCGACCTTGTCCGTTCTCTTTCAGTTGTTTGTGCAGCCACATCAATGATGCTTCTGTTTTTCCGGAACCTGTTGGAGCTGTAAGCAAGATGTTGCCGTTGATTTCTGAAGCCCTTTTTTGATGAAAATAGGGAGTCCACGGGGTGTTGTAGAGAAAATTGAAATGCTTTTCTTCCAAAATATTTACATCAAAAATCCCGGCTGATGCTGAATGGTCGCAATGTTTTAAAGCTCCTGCTGCTAATAACAATTCCTGGAAATTAATTTTATTTGAGTTGTAGGGACTGCGTGTGTAATTTTTTACTAATTGAATCGGCAATGTCAGAGGATCTGGCTTTAAAATAATATTGTAATCTTTAAGAAATAATTCGATAAACCGGCGATTCAGTTTTTGGGTTTCTTCGTCCCACTCAAGTTTACCATCCTCGCCAAACGAAAATGAATCGTCTCCGGATTTATATGTATGTTGTATATAGTCAAACAAAAAATTGAAATCCTTATGATGCCCGGCTACAATCAATTTTAAAAGCGTTTTCTCATTTTCAGGCAACTCTAGTTGTTCGACAAACGGAACTGACAACAATTCGTGCCGCTGATGATACCAATTGGCCTGCTTTCCCGAAAGCATCTTTTGAAACTCGGAATGTGACTTTCCTAAATCGTGAAAGACAATCCCCAAACGAATTAATTTCCAAAAAGGATCAGGATCATCAATGGGTAAGCGTCCAAATGCTTTTCTAAGCGATTCGTACACCCGAAGACATTCGTCAATGTGCTGTTTCAGTGAAACAGGAGGTTCTGATTTGGCCAGAACCTCCTGGATTATTGCTGTCATACTTTAAACTTGTGAAAGTAAATGTCACTGTTGAATTCTTCCAATTCAGACTTGAATCCAGTTAGGTGTGAATCAACCGGATTGTTGTAAGAGATTACAGAGTACGGTTCGGTTCCCATGTTTTTGCGGGGAATAGTGTTGCTGAAGTATTTGGGCAAAGCCTGAATTTGACCCGGTAGATAGTTCCCGTTGAAAGGAACAACCTGCCCTGCAATACGGGCATTGTTTATTTCCTGCAATTCTACTTCCTTGATGTTTTCGATTCCAGCTAAATCACCACTGCGACCCAAGAGGAGTTGGTAGGCTGGCTGCCGAAAACAAGAAACCAAATCCTCATCAACAAGGAACAGGAATAGTTGACAATCGTAAAGAAACTCACGTTGGATTACATTCGATTTAACCGTATTGTCGGGAAAATCTTTATCATTTGCCTTGATCTGATAGATTGTTTCCAAATCAACGGTCTTGATTTTAAAATCGAAGTAGTAGCCCATCTCAATTTGTCGGTTCTCCAAATATTTTCCCGAAGCAGCATTGATCAAGCCCATTACCGTGCTCACTGGTGGCACTTCAAGTGTAGGTTGAAAACCTGAAATCAGGTTGGGATACCTAAAGCTCGAGGTCCACGTGTTTATCTTGATACAGAATGCTCTCATTATTCAATCTGTGTTTTCATTTGTTCGCAATACTGGTCGATTGCTTCATTAACTGATAGAACTTTCACTGTTGGAATGACTTCCATAGTTTCAAGCGTTTTCAGTTCGTTTGCAATTTCATCCATAAAACCGCTGCGGCGACCAATAAATACTGCCCCATCAAAAGTGTCTTTGTAATCTTTTAATACTTCGACCAGTCCTGCGAAATTGAAAACGACTTCTTCATCGCGTTGTCCTTTACTCCCAACCACATGACTAAACGGGTGGTTTCCGGTTGTGGTTGTTGCCAGAACAATAAACTTTGGAGTTACATCGCCCATGTTATTAGTCTGCATTGCACCGCCTGAAATGGTTTTAAGTGCTTGAATAGTATCGTTTGCCCGTTTCTTCCGAATATCTTTTGATAATCGAATCATTTTCTTTGGATTTCCTTTTGCATCAAATACAAAAGGATCATCAATTTCTTCAGCCCCATCTTTTATCGCTTCTTCGAGCAGGGTAATCGAAAGATTCTTGTATCCCGTGCGGTCGTAATTCGAAAATGTACCAACCATCGAAAGATCAAGGCTGAACATTCCTTTCATTGTAGCACAATATTCCTGCTTTTCGTATGGTACCGCGTCACCTTGTTGGCGCGACATGCTTGACCAGTTTTCTTCGGGTCGAACACTGGCTGCCGAAATGATTGCAGAGTTTTTTAAAGGTGAAACACGGGTAACCGTTACGTTAGTCATTTTGACATTTCCTTTTTTATCTTTTACTGGTTCTCCGTTTTCATCCAGTTCCGCATCCTTAGCTGCACGCATGTAACCAAAAACATCGTCGTCCGGGTATCTCAATGGGTCGGCATTCGTAAAGGCAATTTTTCCATCGCGGGTAATTGGAGATAAATCCCAGCCTGCATTTTTTTGCAGAGCTTCACGCCACCAATATCGCCAGGCCTGGCCCGACACATATACATAACTACGTCCGTTTTTACGGATTGATTTTGTTGCAATAGCATTGTCGTTGTTGCTTTGTGTGTTTTTTCCGGCATTGTTTAATGCAACAACATCTACGTCGATTAAGACAAATCCCTGTGTTTTAATGTTTTTCATAGTTTATTTGATTTAATCATTTGTAACTTCTTCTTCAATTTCTGATTCCAATTCAACTTTTAATTCTTCGGAGATTAAACCCCGTTCGTGAAGTTCCTGATAGATAGCAATGAGCAGAATATCCCTGATTTCAGCCCAATAAGAGCCATCAGGGAACAGGTAATTCACATAGTCATCGACCGAAACGATAGGGTCCTCATTACCTGCTACATAGTTCGCAGCCACGATATCTTTTAAAATAAATCGCCTCAGAGCAGAAGCATTTTTAGCACCGTCAAGTGCTTTAATACGCTTTTTGATTTTATCAGCATCTTCTTCCCGCACAAGGAATGCAGCCAACTCTTTAATCTTGTTAATGGTTTCTTTTTTCATACCTATGATGTTTTGTTGATAGATTGATACTATTTCGAAATTGAATGGATGTTTGCGTGACCAGCGCAAAATTTCAGGTAGAATGTTTTCTTCTATTAAAAGTTTATTCAAAATCAGGTTAAACCATTGTTTGTAATCATCGAAGTCGATAACCTTGGTTTCCTTTGATTTTACAAATTCGAAATTCTCTGATTGAAGATTGTATTTAGCCCCCTTATGCTGCCCATCGTAATAATGCGAGCGAACAAAAGCCTGCCAATCCTCTTTAAACCGGGGTTGCAGACACGTTCTATAGAATAAGAAAACTTTCGCAGGAAGTTGAAACAATTGGATTTCAGGACTGGCCCCAAAATTTGTGAAGTGATACAATGTCAAAGAAGGCAGGGTACTGCCTTCACGGAATTCGACTAATCGAGAGAGGGCAGAATCCACGAAATCGAAAATTGCATTTGCAGGTTTGTTAAAGTCCGATTTTGCAACTCCCTCAGAAACGCCAACCCCAATTTCATGAAGGTTTCTTTCAATGGTCATTTGCACGAATAATCTGCTTAGTGTCTCATTGCTGCTTTGCATCAGACTAATCTTCCCTAGTAATTGCTGGCAAGCAAATGGGACGAAATGAATACGAATTAGAGCTTCCTTCGATAGGGAGATCCCTTTCTGAAAAAAGTGGTGAAAGTTGATTAAGGTTCCCGACCCTGTCATTATTGAATTATCCCGGCCACTAAAAAACAATTTCGTTTCACGTCCGGTGATCCGGCAGTAGCCCACTTCCGAAAGCTCTGTTTCTTTAACAAGGGCGTTGAAATACTTCACGGTCTCTTCGATTTTCCGGGTTCCTTGAAAGGCAGGTTGAGTAATTTTCGAATTGAGAAAAAAAGCATTCAGCTTTCCTCCCCATTTCTCAACGTAGATCTTAGTAATGTAGTCAATTAATTCAAGAATATCCATATCGCGGAATTTCTCCGAAAGATATTCAATGGCAAAACCGCCAGCATCTGCATAAGGGTCCCCAGTTGGCCTTGTTAACCACTCGTAATCAATTGTTTTATAGGTTTGTTTCATGTCGTTTATTTCAAGAAAGATTCTTTAAATCCATTCAATCCTTTAATTCCCCACCACCCCCGCCTTCCGCATCTCCTCCTTCAGCGCCGGTAAAGCAGGCTTCCGGTTGTACAGCTCATGGATCAGATGGCGGGCACGTTCTTCCATGCCGTTGATCTGAAGAACCATATTCAGCCATCCGGCAACGTGCTTATACGCGCTCCGCTTTTTAAGTTTGATAATATCCTCACATTTGATCCGGATCAATGCAAACACTTCGGCCGGGTATATGTTCAAGATAGGCGTGATCATCTCAGTAAAATAATAAGTATGAAGCGCTTCCTTTTTAACCAACCTGAGAATTTCAGGATACCGTTTTTCCATTGCCCAAACCCTTACCTTGAAAACGTCGTTGAAAACGATTTCATCCGTGAACTTTTTCTTCTCTTCTTCACTCAGGTAGTCGCGAAGCACATTGTACAAGTCGATATCACCGTCGTGCAGTGTCTTATGGAAAAGCACCTCCTTATAAAATGTTTCATCGAACATGGGGAAAAGCAGTTCGCTGAAATAATCGCACCATTCGGCAGGATGCTCCCTGAATAGCTTCAGCCCGACCAGCCTGAAACAGGTGGGATCTTCGGTCCAGTAATGATCGAGCAGTTGTCTGGCCACGTCCCTGTCGAGGTGCATGTATTCCTCCGCTTTTTCGCGCCACACCAAAGGATCAGGGTCGAACCCTGCCATCTTTAGCGCCAGCCTGGGCGTCCAGGAATCGTCAAAGCCTAACGTATCAAAACAGGTCTGTATCTTTTGTGCCGTGGCGTCTGTCTCTGTCAAACTGATCAGCAGCGGTTCAAAATATTTCAGGTAATTTTTCATACCCCCGAACTTTTCACGGTAATGATCGAGTATGGCCTCAATGGCTTTCACAGCCAGGGTCTCAGACTTCACCGTGTGCCCAAGAACATCGATGGCTTCGGTCATGATCTCCTGATGCTGCTGCAGAAGGGTTTCCGTCAGATCTTCAAAAATGTCGTCAGCTCCCGGTATTTCCGCATTCAGGCAGGCATCGTACATACCCAGGAGGGTGCAAACCGCGTGAACCACCTCTCCGTTTTCAATCTCCCCAGTCAGTCCTCGTTTCCATCCGGCAAAAACATCATCCAGATGATCTTCGGCAAAATTTTCGTCGGCTTCGTAATCTTCAATGTAGCCGCTGTGGCGTGGAATATAATCGCTCCAGTCCATGTTGCCGAAATCGAGCGATTCAAGCTCCTTAGTCAGCTTTTCACAGGCATCCGCAATCACCTTTCGGGGAAGAACCGGCCGATGAGGTGTGGTTCTTGGATTCATTTCGTGATACAGTATATAGAACTGGCTTCGCAGGGCTTCATTCTTTTCAAGCGCCATCTTTAAAAACTCCAGCTTCATCTCATCGGTCATCTCACCGAATATCTTTTCCAATTTCTGTTCATCATGCTTTTTCATCATTTTTTTATTTCATCCTTACAATCTATTCAATTTATTCAATCCTTACCATCGTTTTAATCTTTGCAATCGTATCAATCTTCTGAATCCCTTCAATCCCTCACCTCGGCGCACCCGAATCCCAAACTGTTCTTCTCCCCAAACCCCGTGTAATAACCAAACCGTATCAGTTCAGCCGGGGCGTGAATCCGGAAATCAAATAAATAGCCGATGATCTTTGATTCATGGGATGTACCGGCCTTGATAACGATCCCCTTCATTTTGGGAACGCTAAGCAGGTTGAAAACACCATCAGTCTCCTTAAAACTATGTTCCCGGCCGTTGATGGTGCGGTATTTCTCTTTCAGGTTCCGGAAAATGAGCTTCTGATAATCTGGATGGTCTGGCCGGAGATAACGGGCATAACGTTCCCCCGGGTACAAAAAGGAGATCAGAATCGGCGACTTTGGCCGGAACCTCATCTGGTCGGTAAATACCGGATCGGTCAATCGTTCAATGATCGTTACACGCAAAGCAACCTGGCTGATCCTGTCGCCCAATCTGAACTCTTGGTCCTGGAAAAGGCCGGTTATGAAATGACCGATCATCTCCTCCGTAAAAATCGAAACGACAAGGCTTATCTCACGGCAACGGATCTCCATGCGATCACCGTTGACATTCCTGGCAGGAACGTCGAGGTTGGAGAAGGTGAATAGTTTGAAGCTTTTATGATCGTCGGCGTATCCCTTTTCGTGTAACCACCGCGAAAACTCAGGGCTGCCGTTGTTCAGCACCTTGTATATCCAGGAACTCAGTTCATACTGGTAATTGAGCGGTAGTGTGTTGTTGTCGGTTTTCCTGAGCGATAATGTGAGTTTGAAACGCATGAAAGGTTTTTTTATTTTCCGGGCGCATTAGCGATGATCATTTTCTTGCCGGCGAATCAATGGCAAAGGTGAACCGGAATTTTGACAATTTCCGTCACAACATCCTTATTCTAAAATATTTTGTCTTTTATCTTCCGGTTGAGAAAATCCCTGAACTCTTGCGGTTCTTCCACTTCAATCTCATCCGGGAGGCCCAGCACAAACCTGCCGATCCCTTCAAAACTGTTCACAGGGCCGCAGAAACGATAACCTTTGCAGGGTTCCCCGGTGATACAATCTTCCGATTCAGGATATTCTTCCATGAGAAGACTCGCTGCTCTGAGTGACAACCGCAAGGCAACGATCACCGATTTACTTCCAGAAATCCGGAACATATCGGTGGGTTCCGATCGATGAAGGGCTACATGTGTCCATGAATGGCCCGTTGGGATCACCGATCTGATCCGTGCTGTCTTGAATAGTTTGTTCCGTTGGCTCTCATGTTCAAAACACCAGACGAAACCATAATTCAGCGTGAATTCAAAGGGTTCAACAAGGCGGTCACTGACGGTGTCGCTGTTTGGCGACTGATAATCCTGCAGCAGGACCGTTTCGCGGTTTTCAATGGCCCTTATCAGGCAACATACCTTTTCCGACTGGTTGCGCCGGATCACAGGGTAGGGGATTCCCTTTAGGTTGTAAATGCTGTATAGTTTACCGGCCAGGTTTTGCTTGATGGCCACCTCATCATCAAGCGCCATAATGGCACTGTTGAGTATCCATGACTCTTCGCGTGTGAAGTGAAGCAGGTCGGCAATCTGCTTCCAGCCCTGGGCACCGCGGTCAATGGTGAAACTTTTGCCTTCACGGTAAACTATAAATCCCTGGTCCCTTAAGGTCTCAATGTATCGGTAAACCGTTCGTTCAGTGGTTTCAATACGTTCCGCTATTTCGCGTAAGGTTAAACGGTGGTTTCCCGACAATAGCAGGAGTAACCGCAAAAGGCGATCGGCACGGGGTTGATCAGCCATATTGTTGATTTAGAGAAAATTCAAATGAAGTCTCTTGTTTGTAGCAAATGTAATAAAACAAATCGACAGATTGGAGACTTATGGTAGGAAAAAATAAGGGCTTCGTGAATTATTTTCTTTCCTGACAGCATTATTTTAGCCACTGATCTTCAAATCTTCAAATTTTCAAATCTTTAAATCAACCTTCCCTCGCCGACCTCTACGACCCGCTCACCATGCCGCCCGACCTGGTGAAAGCGCACCGGGAGCTGGACCGCGCCGTCGACCTGTGCTACCGTCCGCAGCCCTTCCCTAACGAAACCCGCCGCATCGAATATCTTTTTGACCTGTACGACCGGTACACCGCCGGGTTGTTTGTTCCGAAAAGGAATGGAATGTACAATGTGAAAATAAGAGCAGGTCAGTTTTCCATCGCTAAACTTACACCTAGATCCTTGCATATTTTTTTTGCAATGAATTTCTTCACCTCTCCATGTTTTGGGATTGTGGAAATAGCATTATTCTCAGGATTAAAAAAAATGCTGTGGTTGGCGCCTTCTCGTAAAAGTGAACAGCCTTGAATTTCAAGATGCCGGATTAATTTTTCTGCCTTTGGAAAACAAAAATGCGACAATTCCGCAGTGTTTTTATACCTTCGTCCATCAAACTAAGGCAATAGGCAATAGGCATTAGGTAATAGGCATCATGAGATCAACTATTTTACCGGCCATCCTGCTGTTCCTGCTGCCCTGGTGCCAAACGATCCAGGGTCAGGAGACCCTTTGTCACATCAAGGGCATCGTCGTCGGCCGCGACAGCAAGGCCCTGCTGCTCCTCCCTGAAACGGAAGATCCGGCCCGGTCGGAGGGCATCACCATCCCCATCACCGGCAATGCCTTTGCCTACGATCTGAAGGTGACGGAAATCCTGAAATACAGGCTGATCTTCCAGGATGAACTGGAACAAGGGGCCATGCGCCCGGTTTCATTTTTTCCGGAAAAAGGCACTATTTCCTTTACCCTTCACGATATGCAATCGTTCAGCAAAAACATGGTTGATGGCGGCGAGTTGAACCGGCAGATGCTGACATTCAATCGCACCGTCGACTCCATCTTCACGCCCCTGTTTAGCCCCTATGCCCTGATCCTTGATTCGTTATGGAGGGCGGATGCCTGTTTCAGCGACACCGTGAAGGCGATCAACCAACGGTTACGGCTGGAAAAGTCAGACGAGGAGAGGAGTCGGCTTTTCATTGCCCGCGACAAACTGGAGCAGGAGGGTAACTATTTTTCAACGCCGGCGGCCCATGTCATGCTCATCACCGATTCGTTGAACCGGATCAGAATGTATTGGATCAACGATTACCTGCAACACAACATCAACCTGGTTTCGTATTCGTATCTGTACGACCTTCTGAAAAACGACAAACTAACCGGCAGGTCCATTGATATTCCCTTCATCAAGGGCATTTACCCGCGGTACGCCGCAAAATTTCCTGAACACACCTACACGGCTAAGATCGGCATGATGCTAACTGCCATTGACAAGATCAAACCTGGCAGTCAGTTTATCGACTTTGAAGCTCCGGCCATTGATGGAAAAATGGTCAGGATCTCCGACAGCATCCGTGGCAAGGTGGCGTTGCTGAATCTCTGGGCTTCATGGTGCGGGCCTTGTCGCGGACTTGGAAAAAGCATGATACCGGTATATGAAAAATTCAGGGACAAAGGGTTCGTTATCATCGGGGTGGCGAACGAATACAGGAACACGGATGCCTTCAGGGCGGCCGTTGAAAAAGACAAATATCCATGGCTCAACCTGATCGAACTCAACAATGCCAACGGGATCTGGGAAAAATATAACATCGCCGGTTCGGGAGGATGCACCTACCTCATCGGCCGGGATGGGAAGATTATTGCCATCCACCCCGATGCCGCCGAACTTGAGCGACTGCTGACGGAGATGTTTTAACCTGGTTTTTTTGAAGAGGAGATGGGGAACATGAAGGGAACATGGAGGGAGCTTGGAGAGAGCATGGAGGGAGCTTGGAGGGAGCATAGAGGCGGCATCTGCGATCCCGGGAGGATCAATGGAGGAACCTTGAGCGAAGGTGCCATGGCGGGCCCTCCACGATCCCTCCACGGTGCCATCACGAAAATTGGGAGAAAGCATGGAGCGACCGTACAGGGACCTTAGAGAGACCGTGGTGCGACCGTGGTGCGACCGTGGTGGAACCTTGGAGGAAGCTTAGAGGAACCCTGGAGGGATCCTGAGGAAGCTTAGGGATAACTTAGACCAGACTTAGAGAAGACTTAGAGTAGACTTAGAGAAGCAGGAGGGGAATGAATACTTACCGGAAACGAAAACCCTGGAGGGAGGATGAAACGAAGTTCCGGATCAGACGGTAATGCAAATATACAAATTTTTTCCTGAATTTTAATAAATTCGCCAGTGAAACTTTAACCTTGTCGTATGCATCCAATCCTCAGAAATATCCTTGCCGTCATTGCCGGCTTCGTGGCCGGAAGTATCGTGAACATGGCGCTCATCATGATCGGTCCCTACATCGTTCCACCGCCTGCGGGCGCCGACGTCACTACGGCCGAAGGCCTGAAAGCCTCGATGCACCTGTTTCAACCCGTCAACTTTCTCTTTCCCTTCCTGGCCCACGCCCTGGGAACCTTTGCCGGCGCACTGCTGACTGCCTGGATCGCCGCCGGCCGTAAGATGGTCTTGGCACTGGTGATCGGGGTGCTCTTCCTTGCGGGCGGGATCGCGAACATCGTCATGCTCCCCTCGCCGCTGTGGTTCACCCTCACCGACCTGCTGCTGGCCTACATCCCGATGGCGTGGCTCGCCGGGAAACTGATAGTCCGGAAGTCGTAAGGCACGACGGGCAAGTGGTTTGTTAAAGCTATCATTTCAGACAGATACGGTTGCATATCACGGTACACGACGCGAAACCGCTTTCAGCCGTATTTCAAAATCCGGACTCAGAGGCATTGGCTGCATGCTGTTTTCCGGATACGCCTTACAGGGTGTCGCTGTCACCGCCTTTCATCAGCCAGGCCACGGCTGCGGCTTTTTCCGAGAAGATCCGCTGCGTGTAATTCGCGAAATCCGATTTATTCCGTCTCCCATTTTCGCCGTACCTTTGCCCCCTGTCTTTTATACTTTGATTTTTGACTTTGCATTTTGACTTTGCATCTTGACTTTGCATTTTGACTTTGCATTTTGACTTTGATTTTTGACTTTGATTTTTGACTTTGACATTTGAATTTTGACATTTGAATTTTGAATTTTGAACTATGTACTACTCCCGCTTCGGCATCAAATTCCACCTCCTGAAAGAACATGATCTTGAAATGGTCCGCCAATGGCGCAACGATCCTGTTGTTGCCAACAACTATGAATTCCGCGACCACATCACCCCGGAGATGCAACGGCAATGGTTTCACTCGGTCAATAACATCCACAACCTTTACACCATCATCGAATACCAGGGAGAGAAACTCGGAGTCATCAACATCAAGAACATCGACTGGGAAAAGAAGACATGCGAAGGCGGTATCTTCATCCCTTATCCGAAATTCCACCAGTCATTCCTTCCGGCCATCGTCTCCTTTATCACCACCGAGATCATCTTCATGGTTTTCGACTGGAACGTTAGTTACGCCCATGTGCTCAAGGATAACAAGAGTGTACAGGGTTTTGTGAAGATGCTGGGCTATGTGCTTATGCCCGGGCAGGAGGCGGTGAACAACCAGCAATATGCGATTACCCGCGAATCGTTCGAAAAATTTGCGCCCCGTTTGAAAAAAGCCATCTCGGCCCTGGTCAACACCGGCGAGCCCGGTATATTCCACGTTGAGAAGGATGAACTCGACGATCCGCTAATCCTTCAGTGGGAAACGAAAGTCAACGCCAGCCGCCACATCCGCGAGGTCATCGAGGATGAGTCGGGGAAGCACTATGTGTTTGGGACCTGAGCGGGTGAGCGGGTGAGCGGGTGAACGGGTGAACAGGTGAGCGGGTGAACGGGTGAACAGGTGAACGGGTGAACAGGTAAACGGGATCCCGGAGGTAGAGACGGGTTTCAAAACCGTCTCAATGCGATGCAGACCGGGTGTGACGGAATTCGCAACCCTGAAGGGGTGCCATGATTCTGGCCGGGGTGAATGCAACAAAGACCATGAATTTCATGATCTTCGATCTTTATATCACCCCTTCAGGGTTCAATGAAATCCAATATGGACAATTTGCTATAATAATGGCACCCCTTACGGGGTTTAGCGTTTAGCGTTTAGCGTTTAGCGTTTCGCGTTTCGCGTTTAGCGTTTAGCGTTTAGCGTTTCGCGTTTAGTGTTTCGCGTTTTGTGTTTCGCGTTTTCCATTTTCCGTTTTCCATTTTCCGTTTTCCATTTTCAATTCCCCCTTCCCCCTTCCACCTTCTCCCTTCCACCTTCTCCCTTCCCCCTTCTCCCTTCCACATCCCACGGCCCACGGCCCACGTTCTACGGTCCACGTTCTACGGTCTACGTCCCACGGTCCGGCTTTTTTTTCCGGCAATCCTGCCATAGATCCTCGCCAGTTTCGTAACATGAACGGCCAGGCGGCGGTTGCTGCGGTAGGGGAGACGCGCGCCCATCCGCATCAGGGCGAATAAAAGGCGCATGTATGCCATCATTGGCAGGGCGGTGAAATAAAGGATCGGGTTGGGATAGGTCATTACCTTCCGGTACCCCAGGATGCCGGCAGGCTTTCCGGCAAGCTGGTCGGCACGCCGTACCTCCTTCAGGGTCATCTGTTTGGTCCACAGTTCAATCCTCCCGGTGTTTACCGGCGACATCAGGCTGCCGTGTATCTTCCCGATCAGCGGGTTGGCAAAGGTCTTGAGGATCTCATCTTTCCGGGTGTGAAAAGTAAAAACCGAAGGATCATAAGGAATACGGAGAAACTGGCACAACTCACTCATGGTGAATTCGGGGTCCGTTACCAGGTCTTCATACTTGACCAGCCTAAACCGTCCCGGGTTTTTGCCGCAATAATCCAGGAACCGCCGGGTGATGTGGCGCCACCGGAGAACCTGCAAGGTAAGGTTAGGGGCCTCCATGAAAACCCCTTCGAGATTTTTGAGAGAGCAAAAGGTGTCGCGGTAATCGCGGACCAGGCAGATGAATTTTGCATCCGGGAAAATGGCGCTGAGCCGGCGGAGATGGATCGAATAGACCGGGTTCTTGTCGCCCACCAGCAGGATCTCGTTCTTTGGGAACGGTGACCAGGCGTGTTCGTTGATGCTGAATAACATATTCTGAATGGTTCCTCCCTCGGCAGCCAGTCGCTCGAGGTCGTGCACGAAGGCCTGACGGTCAATGCGCAGGTTGTCGATACGGCGGTTTCCGAAGGCGACAGGCCTGAAAAGGTCTTCGACGAACGATTCCACCGTTTCCCTGTTCCACGGCTCCACCTTGCGGTACTTTTGGTATAGGGGAAGGAACATCGGGAATTCCGGTGCGATCCTGACGTTGGGGTGTGCATCGAACAGCGCCCTCAGAAGGGTCGTTCCCGAACGGGGCCTGCCCAGAATGAAAAACTTCTCTTTGGTCATCGGTGGAACCTGGAATTCCAAAACTAACCGAATGAGGTGTTCCGGACTCCGGAAATAGACGAACCAGGAAAATGTGCCGACAGGAGCGAAAAATGAGGGGCCCGAAAACAGACATCCCGTCAAGGAAATAGCTTGGGTACCGAAACTATCTGCTGCGGTCTGTCATTTTTCTCCGGCAGGTTTCACCGGATGACTCTCCCCGATGAAAATTCGGTGATAGGCCCTGACGAGGACCAGCAGTTTGACTGAAAGCCAGAGGCTCAGCCCGGCCGGCAGATAGGATCCGTAAACGTAGACCTTAAAAATGAGGTAGCCGTAAAGGCTCAATGGCTTCGACCTGACCCATAACCAGAGGTTGAACTTCCGGCTGGCCCTTTCATATCCGAAGCGGTCGGCATACCGTCCGGCTACCTGGTCAGCCATGGTCACCTCTGCCGGGGTCAGCGCCGCCTTCCACTGGTCCATGCGGCTTTTGTTGACTGGGTTCATGAGACTCCCGTGGAACCGTTCGATCAGCGGGTTGTTGTAGGTTTTCATGGTCTCCTCCTTCTTTTGGTGGAAGTCGAAAACCGAGGGGCGGTAGGGGAGCCCTAAAAAAGCACAGATCTCCTGCATGACGGTCTCGGGTTTGTCGACAAGATCTTCATATCGGATCAGGTGAAACCGCTCCGGGTGCTTTTCCCGGCACGCCAGGAACAGCCTTGCGACGTATTTCCACCGATATACCTGCAGGACCAGCGACGGGGCCTCGAGTTTGAGGTCGGCCAGTTTCCGCATCGAGACGAAATTGTCGCGGTAGTCGCGGATGATGCAAACAAACCGGGCATCGGGGAATATCTTCATAAACCGCTTCGTGTAGATGGAATAGACCGGGTTCTTGTCGCCGATCATCAGGATCTCCTCCTTCGGGAACAGGCTGTAGCCGCTGGCGTTGACCGCTTTCAGGAAATCGCGGATGGTGCCCTTTCCCTGCATCTTCAGCAACCCTGCGGTGAACTCATCCCGGTCGATCTTCAGGTTTTCAAGGGTGCGGTGGATGAAGACGTTGTGCTGAAAAATAAATCCCACAAATTGCCGGATGGCGGCTTCGTCCCAGTTCTTAACCTTGCGGAACCGCTGGTACAGCGGGAGCATGATGGGAAATTCGGGCGGTATCTTCACGTTCGGATGGGCGTCGAACAGGGTTGAAAGCAGGGTTGTGCCCGACCTCGGACGGCCCATGATGAAGAAGATCGGGAGTTGCCCCGCGGCGTTGTCGCTCATGGCAGATGCTTTTCGTGACTGGCAAAAATAAGGAATCGCGGGGAGGGAGCAAGAAAAGAAAGGGGAGTTTTCCTATGGTTTGTATTCAGATTGATTCAGTTTCATCAGGATCGGCTGGCAGTGGCAGTGTGAGCAGTGGTGGCAGTGAATTTCTGAAAGAGTTGCGCAGACGGAAAAAACCGGAAAACTCCCCTGTAGTATGCAGACACAAAGATAGCCGGGAAGTTGCCTGGCAACCTTAATATTAGACAGGATGGGAGTTTTTACCGACAAAACTGATATAAAGGGTGGACAAGGCATTTATGAATTCCTCCTGAGCGCCCTTATCCGCAGATCGCGGAAAAAATAAAAATCGCTTTTCCGGTAGGTGAAGATTTCACGGAGCGGCATGCCGACCATTTTCGAATAGATGAAGATGAAGATTACCGATCCGGCTGCGTAGCTCACATTGGTCGACCATGATGCCCCGATACCGCCGTAGGCCGGGATCAGGAATAGGTTCAGGATGAAGTTGATGACAAGGGCAGGAACGAAAGTGTAAATGGCGATCTGCGGCTTGCCCATCCCGGTGAGGCGGCTGTTGAGAATCCTGAACCCTACGAGGATCAGGATGCCTGGTAGTACCACCTGGATCATGGCCACACTGGAGACATATTCCTCGCCAAAGACAAGAGGTACCAGATAAGGCGCCACGAAAAAGATGGCAAGACCCGCCACGAGCGCGATCAGCAGCGATACGCGGAAGATGGAGGCCACAGTACGGTGCACGGGTTTGTCGTCCTGGGTATTGGCGCTCCGGCTGAGCACGATAGACTCGATGGCGAAGGGGATGTGCCAGAGCTGCTCGGCGATCTGCATGGCCAGCGAATAGTAACCGACCTGCTCAAGGCTCGAAAGTTTGCGGAGCATCAGGATGTCGAGGCGGTAGTTGAGCTGCATGATGAAGATGGCGATGGCATTGACGATGCCCAGTTTGACCATGCTTTTGATGATCCCCTCGTGGTATTTCCAGGTGATGTTGTATTGGTATTGGATGATAATGATCCGATAGGTATAGAACAGCATGATGAAGTTGGCCAGCGCGATGGCAAGGAAGGCTCCGAGTACTGATAATTTCAGGATCCACACGAACAATGCGGTAAATACAAGGGTTAGGATGGTGGGACCGGCATTCACGATGCTGGCGCGCCTGATATCCTCTTTGCCGAGGAAAACACCGCCGGCAAATACATTGGTCAGGAGCAGCGGAATGGTGAGCAGAACCAGGGCGATGATGAGCGGGTCGAAGGGCTGGCTTTCGGAAAAGAAAAAGACAAAGCCACAGATCAGGATGCTGAGGGTGCTGGTGTACAACAGCAGGATGAAGAGCGCCGACACGATATGTTCTTCGGGCAGCAGCTTGTTGCCGATGTGATAGATGGCGCTCCGGCGGATGCCGAGCTGCGTGAAACCGATGACGATGATGGGCACCACGATGATGGAAGAGTAGAGCCCGAACCCGGCGGCGCCCAGGATTCGCGAAAGGATGATCCCCACTGCGAGGTTGCAGGCCGTTACCGTAAGGTTACTGCCCAGGATGCTCAGGATATCGCGAAAATAGGTTCGTTTTGCCAAAGGAAACGCCGGAACTGTAATGGATGAAAACCAGGATCTGTGATTCAGCCCGGTCTTACGGAGGCTGAAACCCGGCAAAAATACTATAATTCCCCAACCGGAAAAAATTGCCGGAAAACCAAACCCGCAATTTTTTTACCTTCGCAAAAAAAAAAGTCACGCGTCACCCGTCACGCGAAACGCCAAACGCCAAACGCCAAACGCCAAACGCCAAACGCGAAACGCGAAACGCCAAACGCTTCCTGTCACGCGTCACGAGTTTTATTGTCACGATCATGAAGCCGATCCCGTTCAACAAGCCCTACCTGCCCCTTTTCTCCTTCCATCACATGATCCGGGGAGCATGGTCGGGAACCATCGCGGGAAACGGACTTTACACCCGCAAATGCCACCGCTTTTTTGAAGAACGATTCGGTTTCGCGAAGGTACTCATGACCACTTCCTGTTCCGATGCCCTCGAAATGGCCGCGATCCTTTGCGACATCAGACCTGGCGACGAAGTGATCATGCCTTCGTTTACCTTCATGTCAACCCCGAATGCCTTTCTTTTGCGCGGGGCCGTGATCAGGTTCGCCGATACCCTGCCCGATGTGCCCAATATCGATCCTGACCGCATCGAAGAGCTGATAACGCCGCGCACCCGGGCCATCGTGGTGGTCCATTACAGCGGGATGGCCTGTGATATGGACCGTATCATGGAGATCGGGCGCAGGCAGGGTATTATGGTGGTCGAAGACGCCGCCCACGCCATCGATTCTTATTACAAAGGAAAACCCCTGGGATCGATCGGCGATTTCGGGACCTTCTCCTTTCACGAGACCAAGAACATCATCTCGGGCGAAGGGGGACTGCTGATCGTCAATAATGAAAAGTATTCGCGGCGTGCTGAGATTATTTGGGAAAAAGGCACCAACCGGGCGGCATTCTACCGCGGCGAAGTCGACAAGTACGGATGGGTCGACATCGGTTCCTCCTTTCTCCCATCCGATGCGGTCGCAGCATTTTTATACACCCAGCTCCTGCGGTTCGACCGCATTCAAAACAGGCGCAAGCACATCTGGCAGCGCTACCATGAATTGCTGCAGCCGCTTCAGGAAGAAGGATTCATCCGGCGGCCGGTGATCCCGGAGGGCGCGACGGTAAACGGGAATTTTTATTTTGTTAACACCCGCGACGGGGAGATCCGCGACAGGTTACTGGTTTATTTGAAAAAACAGGGGATAGGAGCGGTCTTTCACTACCTGCCGCTCCATTCGAGCCGCTATTTCGCCGAAAAACACGATGGCCGCCAGTTACCCAACACCGACCGCTTCAGTGACACCATCGTCCGGCTGCCCTTTTACTTCAGCCTGAAGGATCACCAGGTCCGTTACATCTGCTACACCATCGCAAAATTTTTCCGCGGAGCCTGAGGCGACGTCACCCGTCACGCGTGACGCGTCACGGTTTTTCACGCGTCACGATTTTGTCACGCGTCACGATTGGGACGGATGATTATCCGTCCCTACAATCCCACCATCCCAACGTTTCCCGTCACGCGTCACCCGTCACGCGTCACGATTTTGTCACCATTTTATCATCTCCGGCAACCTCCCCGGCGTTAGCGGTGCGCCGCTTCTCTCAAGCTCCTTTTCCAGGGCAGGGATCTCGGTCTCGCCGATTGCTTTTACCTGGTCATATACCGGCGGAAACTCCGCCTGAAGGATATCATAGGCCTCCTTCTGGGTCTGTGTCGGATCGCCGGTCGACATCCAGCTGATCCAGGTGAGCTTACCCAGGCGGCTGTTCAGGGGGACCGGCGCCGGCGGATTCTCCTCCTCGCTGGGCTTTCCGGTATTGCGGTTGAATTTCACATTGAGGATCTCGTCGAGCCGCACCTGTACATCCCTTATCCGCCTGATCAGATCTTCGCTGGCTCCCGGGGTGCTGTTAAGCGCCTGCATCATGCTGGCGGCTCGCTTGTTCAGGTTTTCGGCATACTGCTCGGTTCCGCGCATCAGCCGGGTCACACCGGCCACTTTCGCGTGGAATGCAACCATCGCGGAACGGTCGGTGGCCGGCAGGGTAACGTTGTTCAGCGGAACCGCATTGAAAGGAACGGGCCCGGCCAGTTCCCTGGTCTCCCCGCCCGAGGTCAGCGATACTTTCACCGTGTATTTTCCGGGCATGGCCAGGATCCCGCTGCCGTTGTCCGACAAGGGGTTGTATGAATCGGTCTGAACACCTCGGGTCGACTGGTACCGCAGGTCCCAGGCTGCCCGGCTGATTCCTTTTGAGGGGCTTTTTCTGAAGGTCCTTACAGGCGTGCCCTGTTCATCCGAAATAGTGAAAGTCAGAAACGGCGCTGTTTCCAGTTTTTCGGCACGCAACTCTTCTTCAGTGGGCTGGGGGATGGGTTGGCCGTTTTTGAACAGCTCCTTCTCCTTTTCACGCCGGATCTCCTTTTTGGTTTTCGGAACGTCCTTAATGAAATAGGTGAATGTGGCCCCGAAATCGGGATTCTTTGCGATATATACGGATGAACCCTGGCCATACTTCACATCCGTTTGCAGGTACATCAGGGCATCCTTGACCGGGAAGAGGTATCCGTTCTGGTCGAGATTCTCCTTTTTAAGGTTGCGAAGGGGGGTGTAGTCGTCGAGAATGTAGAACCCGCGGCCGAAGGTGGCCAGAACGAGGTCGTTCTCCCGTTTCTGGATCGCCATGTCGCGTACACTCACCGAGGGAAGTCCCGATTTCAGCTGGATCCAGTTCTTCCCCCCGTCGATCGTGAAATGACAGGCGAACTCCGTTCCCACGAAAAGCAGGTCGGGATTCACATGATCCTGGATAATAGAATGAACGGTGCCGTTTTCAGGAAGGTTTCCGGCTATCGATGTCCAGGTCCTGCCCTTGTCGGTGCTTTTCAGCACATAGGGTTTGAAATCGTCGCGCAGGATGTTGTCGAAGGTGGCGAACACCACATTTTCATCGAAACGGGAGGTAAAAATGTCGCTGACATAGGTGTTCTCAGGGACACCCGGGAACTTGTCGACCCTGAACCATGTACGGGCATCCTCCGAAACCTGGATCACCCCGTCGTCGGTTCCGGCATATAAAAGGTTTTCCTTCAACGGCGATTCGTCGAACGAGATGATCGTGCCGTACAGCGAAGTGGAAACATCTTTCTGGATGGCGCCTGCAGGCCAGTACTTGCCCATCACCGGCCATTTGTTCCGGTCGATCTGTGCCGTGAGGTCGTCGCTGATCACCTGCCAGCTGTTCCCGCGGTCGTCGCTCCTGAACACCTTGTTGGCAGTGGTATAAAGCCTGGTATGCGAATGGGGGCTGATGAGCAGCGGGGTGTTCCAGTTCCATTTGTAGCTCTCTTCGCCTTTGCGCGGCTCCGGCCTGATGTCGACGGCCTCCTGGCTTTTGCGGTCGTACCGCACCATGCCGCCGTACTGCGACTCGGCGTACACGATGTTCGGGTCCACAGGGTCGATCTGCGACCAGAACCCGTCGCCGCCGTTGGTCACAAACCAATCGTCGGAGAGTACGCCGGCGCCGGAAGTGTTACGCGACGGCCCTCCCATGCTGTTGTTGTCCTGCGTGCCGCCGTAAACATAATAAAAGGGGAGGGAGTTGTCAACCTGCACCCGGTAAAACTGCACCACCGGCAGGTTCGGTTTGAACTGGTACTCCTTGCCACCGTCGAAGGTCTCGTAAATGCCGCCGTCGCCGCCGATCAGGAAATGACCGGTGTCGCCGGGATCGATCCACATGGCGTGGTCGTCGACATGGCGTTTGTTGTTGCTCAGGGCGGTCCAGGTCTTGCCGCCATCGACCGTGACGTGCGATATCGTTTCGACCGAGTAAACCTTGTCGGAATCTTTCGGGTCACAGAAGATCTCGTTGTAATACTGCCCCTGGGCGGTATGGTTGCTCATCTTCTGCCACGAGGCGCCGCGGTTGGTGGTCCGGTAAAACCCTGCGGCATCAGGCGTCGCTTCAATAATGGCGTAAACGATGTCGGGATTGACGGGTGAAATGGCCAGACCGATGCCGCCCATATCACCGCCGGGCAGCCCCGAGGTGAGTTTATCCCACGTCTCGCCGGCATTTACCGATTTGTAGATGGCCGTTTCGGGACCTCCCCCGATCTTGGTGTGCACGTGGCGGCGGCGCTGTTCCGACGAGGCATACAGCACATCCGGGTTCCGGGGGTCCATGATGATGTTGTTCACGCCTGTGTTCTCACTGATCTCTAAAATCTTTTTCCAGTTTCTCCCGCCGTCGATGGTCTTGTAAAGACCGCGGTCGCCGCCCGGCCCCCATACCGATCCCTCGGCAGCCACATACACCACGTCGGAATTGCGCGGATCGATCACGATCTCCCCGATCTGGCGTGAGTCTTTCAACCCCATGCATGTCCAGCTCTGACCGCAGTCGGCGCTCTTATACACGCCGTTGCCGTACCCGAGCGAGCGCTGGTGGTTGTTCTCACCTGTTCCGATCCAGACCACGCAGGCGTTGTTGGGGTCCATCTCAACGCACCCTATGGCATAGGCACCGTAATTGTCGAAAACCGGCTCGAAGGTGGTGCCGTTGTTCACGGTTTTCCATACATGGCCCGAAGCGACCGCCACGTACCACTCGGAGTGGTTTTTCGGGTTGACGGCAAAATCGGAGATCCTTCCCGAACAGAAGGCCGGCCCGATGCTCCTGAACTTCAGCCCGCCGACCAGCGAGGAGTTGTACACCGAGTCTTCTTTGGGCTTATCCTTTTCGGTCTTCTTTTTCGGATCATCTTTTTTGTTTCCTGCCGGTGTTGCGGCTGTCTTCTTTTCCTTGTCGGCCTGCAGGGCTACAGATATGCCGGCGCTGTTCAGCAGTAACAGGCCGCAGATTACCCAGGGTGCCAGTTTTGTCAATGTCATAGGTATCGTGTTACAGGGTTTGCTGAGTTAAAAACGCCGCAAATTCGGAAAATAATCCCGGAGATGCAAACTGAAAGCAACCGGAAAATTATTTTTTCACGCGAGCAATTGGCTGATTGCAGCAGTGGTCGGGGCGATGATCCCCTTTTCTGTGATGATCCCGGTGATGAACCGGGCGGGCGTTACGTCGAACGCAGGATTGCAGGCGGTAGCGCCGGGAGCGCACACCCGAATCTTTTCCAAACGACCCTCTGTGTTGGGTCCCTCCTGGTAAAGAACTTCTTCCTCACCGCGGAATTCGATCGGAATGGAAGCGCCGTTTTCGCACCCTGCATCGAAGGTTGAAGTGGGAGCGGCGACATAGAAAGGAATCCCGAATTCTTTGGCCACGATGGCTTTTTCCATCGTTCCTATCTTGTTTGCAACGTCGCCGTTGGCCGCGATCCGGTCGGCGCCCACGATCATCAGATCGACCTTTCCCTGCGACATCATGAAAGCCCCCGCGTTGTCGGGGATGATGGTGTGCGGGATCCCTTCCTGCATCAGTTCCCAGGTGGTCAGCCTTGCTCCCTGGCTCCTGGGTCGGGTTTCGTCGACGTATACAAAGATCTTCTTACCTTGCTGGTGGGCCTGGTACACGGGCGACAAGGCCGTTCCGAAATCGACAAAAGCCAGCCATCCCGCGTTGCAGTGCGTTTCAATGTTCATCCCGTCGCGGATCAGGGTATTGCCGAACGTTCCTATCTTCAGCGAATCCATGGCGTCCTTCTCGGCGATCGCGCGGGCTGCCTCAACGGCATGTTCCCTTGAAACGAGCGCTGCATCAAACACTTTTTCCACGGCATGGAAGAGGTTGCGGGCGGTGGGCCGGGTCTGCCCGATCGCCTCCCTGGCGTTCAGCAGGTATTCAGGGTAACAGTCTTCCGGCGCTTCGAGGGCGGCCTGTGCCATGGCATAACCGGCTAGGGCACCGATCGCGCCGGCACCGCGCACCATCATCGTTCGGATGGCATTGCAACTCTCATGATGATGCCCGGAGGTTTCAATGTGAAAACGGAAAGGGAGCAGGTTCTGGTCAATGAAAAAAATCGTGGAGCCCTCCATCCATACCGTGCGGTAATGCTGACCGTTTACCTTCATGGCCGTCAGTGGACAATTAGCACGGTATCGCGCACCGCGTAGGGCATAATGGTGATCCTGAAACTGCCGAAGAGCGATTTGCCTTCGATATAGGCGAAGCAGTTGGAGTAGAATTTGCGGGGGTAAAGCCGGCTGAAAACGGCTTTGCCGACACCGTCGGTCATAACCCTTCGTACTAAAAGATTCTTGTTCAGGCTGTCTTGGCTCAGTGCGAGGTTAACGTACGAACCCACCATGAGGATCCCTGCCTGCGTTTGAACCGTCACCGTCAGCCTGGCCGAATCGGGACCGGTATTCTCCCACGGGGTAACAGGGTTTTCATCTTCCTCCAGCTTGTTGCAAGAGCCGAGGGCGATCAGGAATAGGGGGATGAACAGCGTGAGGATGCTCCTGGTAATCATATTTACAAAAATACGTTTTTTTTTAAGTGATTGATTTTTTTTATAACTTTGAATCAAAAATTTTTTACAAATTGAACAAATTCAATATATTATAAATAGGTAATGCGTGTTAAACAAAAAAGAAAAACCATGAAGAAAAGTGTACTTTTATTGGCGTTGCTGGTATGGAGCGGCATCACGTTTGCCCAGCTCACTGGCACAAAGACAATTCCCGGCGACTATACCTCAGTGGCAGCCGCCATCGCCGCGCTCAACACCCAGGGTGTCGGGGCCGGGGGGGTGACCTTTAACATTGCGGCCGGTTATACGGAGACGTTGTCGTCGGTAACCGCGGGATTGATCAACACGACAACAGGTTCTGCCACCTCGCCCATCGTGTTCCAGAAATCCGGCGCAGGCGCAAACCCGTTGATCACGGCAGGAACTCCCGGCACAGGGACTATGGACAATGTTTTCTGTGTTCTGGGTACCGATTACATCACCTTCGACGGGATCAACATCCAGGAAAACCCGGCCAACACCACCACCACTACCCAGATGGAGAGAGGGTATGCGGTGCTTAAAGCATCTGCTACGAACGGTTCGCAATTTGTGACCATCAAAAACTGCAATATCTCTCTGGCTCAGAGCCACACTGCCACCTATGGGATCTATTCCAACAATATCACCAACGTCTCAACCACTCAGCTTTCCATTGCATCTTCAGACGGTACGAACTCGAATAATAAGTTTTACAGCAACACCTTCAGCAATATATACAACGGCATCTATCTTTATGGCTTTGCCGATGGAACCGCACCTTATGCCTTCTATGATCAGAACAACGAGGTAGGCAAGGATGGCGGGAATACCTTTACCAGCCTTGGGGGAGGTTCATCTACCGCCTATTGCTTTTACAGCCTTTATCAGAACAACCTCAGGCTTGCCAACAACAGCTTCCTTGGTACAGTAGGTACCAGCGCTTCATCCGGGGCATTTTACTGTGTTTATATGTCAACGATGAACAATGCCAATCTCGATGTATACAATAATATTATTACGGTAACTTACAACGGAACCGGCGCCTTCTACGGAATGTATTCGCTGGCCGGTGGAAGTGGTACATCAAACACTACCAACATTTACAACAACCAGGTAACAAACTGTAATATTCCGAATGCAACATCCGCAGCATTTTACGGGATGTACATGTATGGGGGTTTGAATTCGAACTTTTACAACAACAGCGTGACCAACAATACCTATGGGTCATCAACGGCCACTGCCACCGGCAGCATTTATGGCATTTATCATTATTGCAGCCCCACCGGCACCGGACTGGCCAATGTTTACGGGAATACGGTTGCCAACAATTCTCGCGTGCAGTCGGCCATCGGCACGGGAACGGGGTATCATTTCTACACCTCGGGAGGCAACGGCACCATGAATATGTATAACAACACTGTGAATAATCAGACCATCGGTTCGAGTTCTACACAGTATATTGCCTATATACTTTATTCCGGAATTAAATACTTCTACAATAACACCATAACCAATATACTGAACAGTAACGGTGGTACGCTCTATTCGATCTACAATGGAAACGGAAGCGGCGACGCGGTGTTCTACAATAACCAGGTGAGGAATATCAACGGAAACGTGGCAGGCAGCATTGTTTACGGATTCTACCAGTCGAGCGGCACCAATGTTTACCTCTATAACAACTTTTTTTCAGAGTTGAAAGCCCCTGCCGCCACCGGGAATCCGGCCATTTACGGCATCTATTTCTCGGGGGGAACAAACCTGGGAGCTTACAATAACACCATTTATCTGAACGCAACCTCAACAGGTGCCACCTTCGGTACCACCGGTATTTATGCCAGCACTACCCCCAGCGTGGAACTACGCAACAACATCGTGGTCAACAATTCCACACCGATGGGCACAGCTGGCCGTGTGGTGGCCTACCAGCGTAGTTCTTCCGCGCTGGCTAACTACCTGAATACCTCCAACAACAACGATTTCTGGGCCGGAACACCTGGACCAAACAACCTGATCTATTACGATGCCACCAATTCGCTGCAAACCCTGCCAGCTTACCAGGGGCTTGTGTCACCCCGCGATGCTTCGTCGATCTCTGAAAATCCGCCTTTCGTTAATGTCGCCACCGTACCCTACGACCTTCATCTGCAGACAACCGTACAAACCCAGTGCGAAAGCGGCGGAGCGGTGGTTTCAAGCCCGGTCAATATTTTAACCGATTACGATAATAATCCACGCTATCCGAATCCGGGCTATCCCGATAATCCGACCTCACCGGCCTCAGCCCCCGATATCGGAGCCGACGAATTTGCAGGACTGAAACTCGATCTTACACCGCCGAATATCCAGTTTACACCCTTTGCCAATACATCGTCGACAGCGCCCAGGACCCTTACCACCATCATTACCGACGCCACCGGTGTTCCCACCTCAGGAGCCGGATTGCCCAGGCTCTACTGGAGGATCAACAGCGGCAGCTGGAACAGCACTGCAGCCACCTATGTGAGCGGCAACCAGTACACCTTCACCTTCGGGGCCGGCGCAGTACTCAACGATGTGGTATCTTACTACATCGTGGCTCAGGACCTTGTAACACCGATCCCTAATATTGGAGCCAGTCCTTCGGGAGGCGCCACTGGTTTTACAGCCAATCCGCCGGCCTGCAGCACTCCGCCGACAACGCCTAACAGCTATATCATCGTGGGACAATTGTGTGGCTCATACAACGTAGGGGCAGGCCAGACTTACGCCACCCTTACCGCCGCCATTGCCGATCTTAACCTTAAAGAGATCACCTGCCCGGTTACCTTTGTACTTACCGATGCTACCTATTCCACCGCTGAAACCTTCCCGCTGGTCATAAACCAGCCTGCCGGGATCAGCCAGGCCAATCAGGTAACATTCAAACCGGCTGCAGGTGTTAACCCCACCATCACGGGGAACTCCACAACCGCCATCCTGGTGTTCAACGGAACGGGCTATGTTACTTTCGACGGATCCAACAACGGAACCACAAGCCGGAATATGACCATTCAGAATACCGCCACTTCAGGTACCACCGCGGTGGTCTGGATCGGCAGCATCGCCTCCGGTAACGGGGCCCATCATATTACGGTGAAGAACTGCAACATTGCCAACGGTTACAATACCAGTACCTCCGAGGGGATCTTTATCGGGGCGGCATCCGGTATCGGAACAGCAGGCACCGACAACAACAACATCACCATTCTGAACAATGCCATTTCAAAAGCTTACTACGGCATTTATTCACTGGGCACCTCTACAGGTTTGTTCAACGACCTGGTGATTCAGAACAATACGATCGGATCGGCCAACAGTGCCGATTATATCGGCTATTACGGAATTTATCTCGCAGGTGCCAACGCTCCGCTCGTGAAGGGGAATGAGATATTCAACCTGATCTCGGGAGCAATGACCTATCAGACCGCGATCGAACTCAACAACAATCTCGCCGATCCGGTGATCTGGGGTAATCATATTCATGACCTTCAGAACAACAATACGGGCGGCTGGGGCGCCTATGGCATCAATGTAGCTTCGTCTTCCGTTACGGGCGCCATGATCGTCAATAATGTCATCTACAATGTCAATACGATCAACTATTCCACCTCATCCACCACCTATAACCCATTTGGTATCAGGCTCACTGCAGGCGCCAACCATAAAATCTATCACAACACGGTACATCTTACGGGTACACAGTTCAACAGTGGCACGACCGGTACGTTATCCGCCTGTCTCCTCGTAACCTCAAGCAGCGTGACAGGTCTCGATATAAGGGATAATATCTTCACGAATAACCTCGAAGGTATGACCGGCTCTATTTCCTGTGCCATTTACATCCCTTCGGGAACAGTCCTGTCGAACATTAACTATAACGATTATTATGGTTATGGAACGTACGGTATCCTTGGTTATTTCGGCTCAAACATAACCTCTCTCGCTGCCTGGCAGACCGCTACCGGGCAGGATGCCAATTCGCTGAGCGTCGATCCTGGTTATGTTTCAGCAACCGATTACCATCCCACTAACAATGCACTGAACAACACCGGAACCTACCTGACCCAGGTGCCGACCGATTTCACCGGCGCCATGAGGACAAATCCTCCTGACGTCGGAGCATACAACTTTGGCAACGACCCGGTGGTGAACACAACTGCAGCAACAGCCATCACAGGTAGCGCCGCCACGCTCAACGGAACCATCAATGCCGCCACACTTACGGTGAACAGTTTCTTCGATTACGGTACCACCACCGCTTATGGCACCAGCCTGCCGGGCGTGCCTTCATCGGTTTCGGGTAGTTCAACAACCCCCATCAGCCTTGGCATCAGCAGCCTTGCTCCGCTTACTACCTACCATTACAGGGCCAGGGGCGTCACCGCCGGCGGACTGATCGTTTATGGACCGGATATGACCTTTACTACGGCAGCCCTCCCTCCGACTGCTGTGACAACCGCCGCGACAGGCATTACATCGACAGGTGCCACCCTGAATGGAACCATGAATGCCAACGGAGCCTCCACGGCTGTTACCTTCCAATATGGACTGACCACCTCCTATGGCTCGACAGCGCCCGGCGTACCGGCCACCGTTACAGGCAGCACGGTAACTCCCGCAAGCGCCGTTATCGCGGGCTTGCTCCCGAACACGTTATACCACTTCCGGATTGTCGGTGTGAATTCAGGCGGTACAACCAATGGCAATGACATGACCTTTACCACTGGCCCGGGCTCGCCTGTTGTGGTGACCGAACTGCCTTCAAACATTACCCTCACCGGGGCACAGCTCAACGGAACGGTCACGGCCAACAGCCCCACCGCCACGGTGAGCTTCCAGTGGGGGTTGACTACGGCCTACGGTAATACAACCCCCGCCATTCCGGCTACCGTGAGCGGAAATTCACCGACTGCCGTATTGGCGACTTTGACAGGACTGGTGCAAAACACGACCTATCATTACCGCTGTGTGGCAGTAAATCCCACCGGAACGGTATACGGGCTTGATCAGTCATTCCTGACCGGCTGTCCTGCTCCGGCACCGGCCGGCCCCATTGGAGGACCTGCAGCGGTTTGCCAGAATGGTACCGGCTACGTTTACAGTGTCGGCCCCATCACCAATGCCACCAGCTACCAATGGACCCTGCCGACCGGCGGCACTATCACGGCCGGTGCAGGAACCAACACCATCACGGTGAGCTATTCTGCCGTTGCCGTTTCGGGTAACGTAACCGTTGCCGGAGTCGGCGTTTGCGGTCCCGGTACTCCTTCGTCACTGGCGGTTACCGTGAACCCGATGCCCACCCCTGCCATTGCCGGTCCGGCCTCTGCCTGCGCAAATTCAACAGGAAATAACTATACTACATCCGCGGGTCTTGCAACCTATGCGTGGACCGTTTCGGCTGGAGGAACCATCGCCTCGGGCCAGGGAACCAACTCCATCAACGTGACCTGGACCACTACAGGAGCTCAGTCGGTCGGCCTTACTGCCACCAACTCGTTTGGCTGCACCGGCGCCGCCGCCGCTTACCCGGTCACCGTTAACGCACGGCCGGCACCCACCATCACCGGACCGACCGCCATGTGTGCCAGCACCTCGGGCCATGTCTACACAACCCAGGCCGGGATGACCGGGTATGTGTGGACCGTTTCGGCAGGCGGCACCATTACGGCCGGTGCAGGAACCAATGCCATCACTGTCAGCTGGTCTACAAGCGGAGCCAAAACGGTCAGTGTTAATTATGCCAATGCTGCGGGATGCACTGCAGTTACTCCGGCGTCGCTGAACGTAACCGTGAATCCGCTGCCGGTTCCGACCATCGGAAGCGGCAACAACCCGTGCGTCGGCTCCACCGGAAACATGTACTATACCGAAGCGGGAATGACCAACTATGTATGGACGATCTCCACAGGCGGGACCATCGTTTCAGGTCAGGGTTCCAACGCGATCAACGTAACCTGGAACGCCGTCGGAGCTCAGACAGTGGGTGTGAGCTATACCAACACCTTTAACTGTAACCCCACCACCCCCACGGTGCTGCAGGTATTCGTTAGCCCGATGCCAAACGCTGCCGGAACCATTACCGGAACCGGTGCAGTTTGTGCCGGCGCCTCAGGGGTGGCTTACTCCTGTGCCCCGGTTGGCAATGCGATCTCCTATACCTGGACCCTGCCGGCAGGAGCTGTGATTGCCTCGGGTGCGGGTACCAACAACATCACCGTGAACTTCGGCGCTGCCGCCACCTCAGGAAATATTACCGTGGCAGGTACCAATGGCTGCGGCAACGGAACTCCTTCGCCCGCCTTCCCGGTGACCGTTAACCCGTTGCCTGCCGCCGCAGGAACCATCACCGGTCCGGCGTCGGTGTGTGCCGGACAAACCAATGTGGCTTACAGCGTGCCGGTCATTGCCAATGCCGTAACCTATTCATGGACCGTTCCTGCCGGAGCAACCATCGTAAGCGGGGGAACTACCCGGAACATCGTGGTGAATTTCGATGCTAACCCTGGATCGGGTGTGATTACCGTAAAAGGGATCAATACATGCGGTGAGGGTGCAGTAAGCCCGAACTTCAATGTTACCATCAATGCCATCCCGGCAACCCCGGTTGTAACGGCCAACGGACCGGTACTGACCAGCAGTGCATCCACCGGTAATCAGTGGTATTACGAGGGAACAGCCATCCCCGGTGCCACCGGCCAGTCGTATACGGTAACCCACAACACCGGCTATTACTGGTGTGTGGTGACCGTGAACGGATGTTCCTCGGAGATATCCAACAAGGTATGGATCGAGATAACCGGAATCGGCGAGATTACGACAGGATCCTTCAACGTGTATCCAGTACCGAACGACGGAAAGTTCACCGTTACGGTGACCAGCCCTCAGCCTGAGAAAATCTCCTTACAAGTATTCAACCAGACCGGTGAGAAGATCTTTGAACTGAGCGACCTGACCGTGAACGGCACTCTCGAGAAAACCATCGACATGCGCCCGGCCGCAACAGGCATCTATTCGGTTGTGCTGCTCAAAGGCGATGTAAAAACCGTTCGCAGGATCATGGTGAACAGGCAATAGAACCAACGCCATCACGGGCTTTCATAATTCAGTCCTGTAAACGGAAAGAGGCTGTACGCACTTCTGCGACAGCCTCTTTCTTTTGCACTTTGCACTTTGCATTTTGCATAATGCACCTGCAAAAGCGAAAATGTGCCTATCCGATCACCTCAAATCCCGTATACTGTACCAATGCCTGCGGGATGCGGATGCCAGCGGGGGTCTGGTTGTTTTCGAGCAGTGCGGCAACGATGCGCGGAAGAGCCAGCGCGCTGCCGTTGAGTGTATGCGCCATCCGGGTTTTGCCCGAATCATCCTTGAACCTCACCTTGAGCCTGTTTGCCTGGAAGGCTTCGAAGTTGGAGATGGAACTCACCTCCAGCCACCGCGACTGTCCGGCCGACCAAACCTCCATGTCGTAGGTCAGGGCGCTGGTGAAACTCATGTCGCCGCCGCAAAGTTTAAGCACCCTGAAAGGAAGCTCCAGCTTTCGCAGCAAACCGGAAACGTATCCGCGCATCTCCTCCAGCACCTCATAGGACTTGTCGGGATGGGCTATCTGAACGATTTCAACCTTATCGAACTGGTGGAGCCTGTTCAATCCCCGCACATCCTTGCCGTACGAACCCGCCTCGCGCCGGAAGCATCCGGAATAGGCCACATTCTTTTTCGGCAGGTCCTGTTCCCTGAGGATCATATCGCGGTAGATGTTGGTCACGGGAACCTCGGCAGTGGGAATCAGGTAGAGGTCATCGATCGTTACATGGTACATCTGGCCGTCTTTGTCGGGCAACTGGCCGGTTGCATAGGCCGAATCGGCATTCACCAGGTAGGGTGGCTGCACCTCCAGGTACCCGGCCGCGATGGCTTCATCCAGAAAGAAGTTGACCAGCGCACGCTGCAGGCGGGCCCCTTTTCCTTTGTATAACGGAAATCCCGCCCCGGTGATCTTGTTGCCGGCGGCGAAATCGATGAGGTCGTATTTCGCGGTGAGATCCCAATGCGCCAGGATTTCAGGAGAAGCCTCCGCCACGATGCCTTCCGCGTGCACCACCTCATTGTCCTCGGGGGTTTTGCCACGCGGTACGGTCGGGTGGGGGAGGTTGGGAACCCTGACGAGGAGTTCATCGAGATCGTGCCTGATGGCCTCCAGCGACAGATCAAGCTCCTTCGCCTTGTTTTTAAGGAGAACCGTCTCCTCCTTCATCGCGTTGGCTTCGGCCGTTTTTCCCGATTTAAAAAGAATACCGATCTCCCTGGCAATGCTGTTTCCCTGCGCCTGGATGTCGTCAAGTTGTTTTTGCGTTTCGCGCCGCCGGTCGTCAAGCTGAACGATCTGCGATATGATCTCATCGCCTTTGAAGTTTTTGACTGAGAGCCGGTTAATGACCTCTTTGGTGTTTTCGCGGATAAAGTTTAGTGAAAGCATGGTCGGTTAAGGTTGTGCGGATGATGGATTGGATGATGAAAAAAAAACCGGTGTGGTAAGCCACACCGGTTGAGTTATTCACGGGAGAAAATCCGTAGACTGCTGCCGTGTTGCTTATTCCTGAATTGGCGTAACGGATACATATGAACGATCCTCGCGCTGCCGTTTGAATTCGACAATGCCGTCGACCAATGAATAAAGGGTATGATCCTTCCCGATCCCGACATTCAGCCCGGGATTGTGCACGGTGCCGCGCTGACGGACGATGATGCTGCCGGCGCTGGCAAACTGCCCGCCGAAAATTTTCACTCCCAAACGTTTGCTGTGCGATTCACGGCCGTTGCTTGAACTTCCGGCCCCTTTTTTGTGTGCCATATTGGTTTATTTTATGCGCTTAAAGTGTACTTCCTAAATTATTGAGTGAATGAGTGAATGAGTGAATGAGTGAATTTTTACCCTATTCGCTAATCGCTGATATTTCCTCAATGAGGATTTTACTGAAATCCTGCCGGTGTCCGGTCTCTTTCTGAAATCCCTTACGGCGTTTTTTCTTGAAGATAACGACTTTGTCGCCCCGAACATGCTCAAGGATCTGACCGCTGATGCGACTGCCTTCAACCACAGGCTTGCCAACAGTTACACGGCCATCCTGGTCCACCAGCAACACCTTGTCGAATTCCACTTTTGTTCCCGGCTCGCCTTCCTGGCGGTGAACAAAGATCTCGTCATTCTTTTCAACTTTAAACTGCTGGCCTGCTATTTCAACAATCGCGTACATGATATATAATAAATTGATGTTCGTAATTTTGGGAGTGCAAAGTTATAAAAAAAAACTTATTTACAAGCAGATCGGTCAAAAAAGTGAAGAAATATAGTAAATTTGTAACAAACCCTCTTGATTCACGTTAAAACCCTGATGTCGTCGCACTTCCAACGGATCTCAATTCGCTGCCCCGGAATCCTTACACTGTTGTTGGTTGTTCTGGCGGGTTATGCCATTTCCCCCGCAGATGCGCATCAGGCCTCCGCTCCCGCGGTGATCACAGGGGTGGTCACACAGAGTGGCACCGGAACTCCGGTCATCGGTGCGCGCGTCCAGGTGGGGAGCCAGTCGGCGCTCAGCGTGGCCGGCGGCGTTTATTCCCTCTCGCTGCCCCAGCCGGGAACCTACCCTGTGCAATGCACCAAAGCGGGTTTCGATAATTTTACCTCTGCGCCGGTCAGTTTCGCGGCAGGATCTACGGTTGTTTACAATATCTCCCTTTCCGAAACCCTCATCACTCCCGCCTCACTGCTGGCGGCGCTCGATACGGCCGACCAGGAGATCGACCTGGCCTGGCCCGCGCCGGTGGGATCCTATGAATTAATTTATGACGACGGGGTGCAGGAGAATTTTACAGTGTGGGGCGCTGCGGGGAATATGAACGCGGTAAAGTTCACCCCGGCCGGTTATCCCGTCACCCTCACCGGCGGCATGATCCATATCGGGGTTGCTGCCAACTACCCTCCGGGGAGCAACCCTTTGAATCCGTTCCAGGTGAGGATCTATGATGCCGCAGGAACCGGAGGAACTCCGGGGAACAGCCTGGCCGGACCATTCAACGTCACTCCGGCCACATATGGCTGGATCTCTTTCACCCTCACCGATCCGCTGACCATCCAGTCAGGCTCCTTTTTTATCGCCATGGTGCAGGGTGGTAACCCGCCCAATGCCGCCGGTATCGCGATTGATGAAACGACCCCCCAGTTCCGAAGCTATTCGCGGTTTGTCAGCGGCGGCGGGCCCTGGTACCCTGCCGGCGGAAATTTCTTAATCAGGGCATCCTGCCATGGCCCGGGCGGACCTTTCCTGCTCGGGGATGCCCCCGCAGCCTGGACCTCGTTCGATGTTTACCGGCTGCGGCAGGGCGAAGAGCAAAATCCGGCGGTGTGGAGCTTCCTGTGCAACACCGGCGCCTTCAGTTGCAGGGATACCGGCTGGACAACCTACCCCTGCGGGCCCTATCGCTGGGGGATCAGGACCCGGTTTCCCGGCAACAGGGTCTCATCCACCGTGTTCTCAAACGTGATCGGTAAATGCTGGACCGTCCCGGTATCGCTGCTCATCGCCTCGAGCTGTACCACCGCCGGTCCCGCGGGAACCGCCGTGCGGCTTGCCAACCTGGCCTATCCCGATACCGTTTACAGCGCCATCACCGATTCCGCCGGGCAGGTTCTCTTCCCGGCCATGTGGAAAGGAAGTTACAAACTCTTTCTCACCAGGTTTGGCTATGATACCATTCAGCAGCAACTTCAGGTCGTTTCGCCCGTCACCCAATCGTTCCTGATGATGCAGATGAAGTTTCCACCCGAAAACCTGACCGTGAACGACAGCAGCCTGATGGCCCGGTGGGATGTTCCCCGGTATGAAAAGGTTCTTTTCAGCGAGACATGGTCGTCAGGAAACTTTTCTGCCAACGCCTGGACGGTTGCCTCCGGCTCCAACTGGACTGTGAATGCCGCTTATGGCAATCCCGCCCCCGCCGCACACTTCAGCGGCCTGCCCCACCTTACGGGTTACTCCCAGCCACTCACCAGTAAATCCATCAGCGGTGAGCGTTCCACCCTGCTGAAGCTGCGTTACGACATACAAATGTCGAACGCGGCCAATACCACCGTCAATGAAATGGCCGTGGAGATATGGAACGGCCTGGACTGGATGCTGCTGAAAAATTATTCAAACAGCGGGGGAACCGTTCCCTGGACCACGGCTGACCTCGATATCTCCGCTTTCTCATGCATGAATTTCCGGATCCGCTTCCGGGCGACCGGCGGAGATTCCTACGATATCAATTACTGGAACATCGACAATATCATGATCACCGCATCGGAACCGGCACAGGAACTTTCCAAATGCATTTTAGGATACTACTTCTACCTCGGCAATGCCATTACCGGTTATACGACCAAGAACATATTCCCTGTGCCGCCCGGCCTGGTCCAGTACGGACAGACCTACCAGGCCTGCGTGATCGCACTTTACGGAAATGGTTATTCCGATACCACCTGCACCACCTTCACTTCGCGGTTCCTTTACCCTGTGCGGAACATCCATGGTTTGCCCATCGAGAACAGCGCCTGGATTGCCTGGGAAAAACCCCTGATTGTGACCGATACAGGGAGTCTCACCCCCGAAGGCATCCTGGGTTACCAGGTCTACCGCGACGACAGCCTCGTTGGCACGATCGCCGGGCCCGATTCCCTTGAATTCTATGATCATAACCTGGATCCCGGCCGTTATCTCTACGGGGTCAGCGCGAAATACGACCTCGCATCTTACGGGTTCCCGGGGCAAACGGGCGAGAGCCTACCCGATGGCCCCCTGCATATCCTCATCAATTACGGGCGCGAAATCCCGTTTTTCGAATCCTGGGATTTTGGCACCTTCGATTACAACGAGTGGCGGTTCGAACCGTCGCAGGGGAACTGGACCATCACGACCGCCGGCGGACTTCCCGCCCCGGCTGCCACTTTCAGCGGGCAGCCTCCGGGATTATCCTACGACTATGCCCTCGAAAGTCCCACTCTCAACGCCCTCGCGTTTGAATGTGCCGCCATCTGGCTTGATTTCGATGTGAGGCTTCAATCGCTAAACCACACCGGCAATGAGAAACTGACCGTGGAGGTTTTCTACGACCACGCCTGGCACAAAAGAGCGGAAATGTCGAATACCGGGAATATTCCCTGGACCAATCACCATATCGACATCAGCGCGGTCCGCGGTAAGGGTTTCCGCATCCGGTTCCGGGCGCAGGGTCATAACTCCTTCGATATCCTGAACTGGTATCTTGATAATATATCGGTAACTCCTGTTTGTTATCCCGCGGTCAACCTGCAGGCCGTGAACGAGGCCGGGAATGTCAAGCTGACCTGGAGTCCGCCTGCCTGCTTCGGGGGCAACCTGCTCAGCGAAGGGTTCGAAGGCAGCCTGTTCCCGCCTGTGCAATGGAGCAGGACGACCGTGAATCCGAATGCCACCTGGTCGCACAACCCGTCGGCTACGGCTCCGGGGGCGCATTCCGGCAATTTTTCGGCCGCCGTACAGTGGGATTACAGCCACCAGGACGAATGGCTCATTGCACACAATATATATATTAGCGGCAACCTGACCTTCTGGAGTTATGCCTTCCAGGGCTCCCTGCACCAGGATCACTATTATGTGAAGGTATCGGTAGACCAGGGCGCCACCTGGGACATCCTGCTCGACCTTTCGGCCTTGCCTCCCTACCCCGGACCGAATGGCATCAATGACTGGGATACCCCTTATCATATCGATCTTTCGAACTACCTTGGAATGACGATAGATATTGCCTGGCACGCCATCGACGGCGACGGCAACGGACTCTGGTACCCCTGGGCCATCGATGACTGCTCCATCGGAGCCGACGACATTCCCTCCGGTATGACCACCGGCCCACCTGTTTTTCACCGTACCGAGACGGCTTTGAAACCCCTCTCTACATCTGGGATCCCGTTCACCCGTTCACCTGTTTACCCGCTCACCTGCTCACCCGCTCCCCCGCTCACCGGTTCACCTGTTTACCCGCTCACCGGTTCACCCGCTCCCCCGCTCACCGGTTCACCTGTTTACCCGCTCACCGGTTCACCCG
>CAYYPH010000025.1:51252-61405 GCA_964473485.1 uncultured Prolixibacteraceae bacterium
TCACCCGCATCCAGAAAGACGCCGTAACCGGCTACGACATTTACCGCCGCGATTACGGCGCCCCGGGATTTGTGCGCATCAATCCTGAACCCGTGACCGATACGAGCTATACAGATACGGAGCTGCCCGAAGGGGTATACGAATATTATGTCTATACCCATTTCAGCGAATGCGCCCAATCAACTCACTCCGATACCGTCGCGGTGAGTGTGATCACTTCAGCCGGAGAAACCGTTGAAAACCGGGTGAACGTATATCCGAACCCTGCATGCGACAGGCTTCAGATTAATTGCGACCTCCCACCCGATTGGATCAGTATCATGTCGGTCACCGGAACCGTTTACATCCATAAGGATCCCGGAGGTGAAACATCTGTAACGCTTGATCTGAAAGGGATTCCGAGGGGCATGGCAATCCTGAAGCTCAGGATCAGAGAGAAAACGGTGGTCAGGAAAATCATTCTCATTGATAAATGACCGGAATGTTAAAAAAGGCTAAAAAAAAATATTGAAATTTTGTACCAATGTTGAAAATTGTTTTTATCTTTGCCATGAGTGATACGTATGTTTTTTATCTAAATAACTGTTATTCAGCACAATAGTTGTTGTGCACTTTTGTATTTTATGCTGATGGAATACTCTTTTAAGTTGCAAGCTTATTCCACATATATATCAATAAGTTTATTGATACCCTATACAATTAAATAAATAATCATTATTACTAACCTAAATTTCACAACTATGAGAAATGTTACCAAAACGCTGAGAGCACTGGCACTGTTTACAGTGTCGATGTTCGTCTTCGTTTCTTTCGGTTTCGCGCAGCAGACCATGTTGCTTACCGAGAGCTTCGAGGCTGGCAGTGGGACCACTCCACCGGCTGGTTGGGTAATCGAGCAGGTTACGGGCACACAGCCTGGTATTACCTTCGTGACTACCCAAACCTCACCGACGATTTCAGCCGCCTATGATGGGACGAGATTTGTAAGTTACAACTCGTACGGCATCAGCAGCGGTTCGACCCGTCTGAAGAGAACCGCGGCCATGTCAACCGTTAACAAAAGCTTTGTCATGGTGGATTTTGCCTGGTACGAAAACCCGGGTTACTCCACCAGCCAGGACAAGGTTGATGTTCAATGGTCAACCAACGGAACTACCTGGAACACTGCAGGTACTTTCCTCCGTTACAACGCCGTTGCCGGCTGGAAAGGAAAGAACGTCGTGCTCCCGGCCGGTGCCAATAACCAGGCTACTCTTTACGTGGCCTTTTTATTCACCACTGCCTATGGCAACAACTGCGCGATGGACCTCGTGCACGTTACCTGCGGTCCTCCGCCTCCTCCGGCTATGGTTACCATCGGTACGGGTACAGCAACCGCTGGTTGGCCGTATTACACCTTCTACTATGCATCGAGAACGCAGATGCTCTACACCGCTGCTGAACTTACCGCAGCTGGTGCAGTTGCAGGACAGTTGCAGTCGGTTGGCTTCAACATTGCCACTGTGGCTTCCCAGACCATGAACAATTTTGCCATTAAGATGGGCAACACCTCCCTGACCGCACTGACCGGCTGGGTTTCGGGTCTTACCTCTTATTATACAACCGCTTATTCTGTTCCCGGCACCGGCTGGCGTGACATCACCCTCACCACTCCTTTTATATGGGATGGCACTTCGAATGTGATCGTTGAGGTCTGCTTTGCCAACACCAGCTACACATCGAATTCGACTGTGTATTCGACTGCGGGTACGAGCAATCTTTACCACTATCACGCCGACTTATCAACAGGCGGATGTACTTTCACCAACTCGGCGAGTGGAACATCCCCCCGTCCGAACATCCGGTTTGGCGTTCCGCCGATCAGCCCGGGCGTTCTGATGGGTTATGTACGTGATGTGAATACCAGCGCCCCGATTGCCGGTGCTATTGTTCAGGTAGGTACCGCCCGCGATACCAGCCGTGCAAATGGTATGTACATTATCTATAATATTGCCGCAGGTGCCGTTAACTATACCTGTACCTCGGCCGGTTATATTGCAGGCAGCGGTTCCGCTACCATTGTAAGTGGCCAGGTTACCACCCAGGATATCATGATGAACCCGGGCCCGAAGGTGGGCGGTGTTGTCACCGACGCCTCCACAGGCAACCCGATCACCGGCGCCACCATCAAGATCGCGGGCACCGTTTACACCATGTCAATCCAGGGCGGCAGCTACCTCACCCCGTTATTGTCAGTCGTCGGTAACCAGCCTCTCGAAATCGCCAAGACAGGATTTGATCCTTTCACGGCTACCGTGAACCTGGTTCCCAATCAGACCTTCACCCAGGATGCTGCCCTGCTGCCCACCGCTGTGGCTCCGGGCCCCTTCGTTGCAGCGCTGAACAACCCGACCAACCCGACCGCCGTTAACCTCAACTGGCAGGTTCCCCAGAACATGTACCAGCTCATCTATGATGACGGTGTTCAGGATGACTTTGCCATCTGGGCCACGGCCAATAACCTCAACGCACTGAAGTTCACCCCGCTGGCATGGCCGGTACAGGTGATCGGCGGTAAAGTGAACCTGGGCAACCAGGCCAACTATCCGTCCAACGCCCTCCCGCTCAACAAATTCATGATGTATCTCTACAAAGCAGATGGTACAAACGGAACACCGGGAACCAAGCTCGACAGCGTTGAAGTTACCCCCGCCGGATTCGGCTGGGCCGATTTCGCCTTTGCAGTACCCATCACCATCACTACCGGCGATTTCTTCCTCGTCATGAAACAGGGCGGAATTCCTCCCAAGGCTGCTGGTCTTGGCATTGACCTCACCAACGTTTCACTGCGCAGCTATTCGAAATTCGTTACAGGCGGCGCTCCCTGGATCCCGGCAGCCGGAACTTTCCAGATGCGCGCTATCGTGCAGGGTGTTGGCGGCCCGTTGTTCGACAACCAGGAAACCGGTTCGAAACAACTGATCACCGCTGCTATGCCCGCAGGCCTTATCTACGAAACCCCGGTTGCTCCTCAGACAGGATATGAAAGCGTTGCCACCGTCGAGCCTTTCGAATGGTCCTCCATGCAGAATACCCTTGTTGCTCCTGAACTCACCACCCAGACCGCCCAGGCACAGCCTGCATCGGAAACCGGTGTTGGTTCGAACTTCGTGGGCGCTTACGTTCCTCCGACCGACGCTCCGGCAGCCCTGCTGTTCGACAACGGTCCGATCGTGAACAGCCCGGGTACCGGCTTCGGCGGCGCCGATGAGAGCATGCTCCAGACCCCGCTGACCCTCTTCGGAAGCAACTTCAACAAAGCCCTCTATTACAGAATGGCCGACGATTTCGTCGTGAGCGGCAACCCCTGGAATGTGACCTCGGTTGAATTCTACGGCTACCAGACCGGCTCGACCACCACTTCGACCTTCACAGGCGCTTATGTCCGTATCATGAGCGGTGTTCCCGGCCAGCCCGGAACCACCACCGTTTGGGGTGACACCACCACCAACCGCCTGTCAAGCACAACCTTCAGCAATTGCTACCGCGTAAGCGTCACCCAGAACAACCAGCGCCCGATCATGAAGATCGTCGTTAACACCCCTGGCCTGACCCTGCCTGCCGGTACCTACTGGATTGAATTCTGCGCCACCGGAAGCCTTGCTTCAGGCCCATGGTGCCCGCCGATCACCATCAACAACACCCCGACCACTGGAAACGGATTACAGTTCCAGGGAACTGCAGCCGGATATGTACCCTGGTTTGGCGCAACAACACTGTACCAGCAGGGTGTTCCCTTCAAACTCTACGGAACACAGGCTTCGACCAGCAACCTGAGCTACCAGGTATGGCGCCTCCTGCAGGGTGAAGAAGGAAACCAGGCCGCCTGGACCTCCATCTACACCGGCGGAACCAACTCAACCGTCGACAACAGCTGGCCCTCACTGCCAAACGGACCATACCGCTGGGCAGTAAAAGCCATCTATTCGCCTCCGGGACAGCGTTTCTCACCTCCGACATTCTCCAATGTCATTGGTAAAGGCTGGCTGGCCGATGTTAACGTTTGCGTTAGCCTGACCTGCGCCGCCAATCCAAAGGCCGGTACCCAGGTTGAACTTATCAATGTCGCTTACCCCGACACCAACTACATAGCCACCACCGATACTTCAGGCTGCGTGCATTTCACCAATGTGTGGAAAGGCAACTACACCCTAAGGATCACCAGGTTCACCTATCCTGTTACCACCCAGAATGTGACCATCCTGGGCAACGGACCATTCAATTTCAACATCTTCCTGCTGCAGAATACCGATCCTCCGACGAACCTCGCCGTGAACAACCGCACCCTGAAGGCTACCTGGAGTCCCCCGCGGACCATGGTTTACCAGTTGAATGAGCCGTTCACCAACCTGACGACCAACCAGTGGACCATTTCACCCACCGGCAACTGGGCACTCACGACAGGCTTCGGTAACCCCGCACCGTCATTGCAGTTCAACTGGACACCGACCGTGACCAACTATCACCACTATGTGACCAGTAAGGTTCTTGCCGGTATCCACGCCCCGATCATGAAACTGAAGTATGATATCTACCTCAGCAACTTCAGCAACACCACTGTTGAATCAATGGGTATCGAACTCTGGAACGGCACCACATGGACCACCCTGAAGACCTGGGATAACCAGAACGGCAGCATCCCCTGGACCACCGATGTTCAGGATATCACCTCCGTTACCCACAACCCGGCCTTCCGGATCCGTTTCCATGCCTTCGGCTCCGACAGCTACCAGATCAACAACTGGAACATTGACAACGTACAGGTTTACAGCACCGACGGATCGTCGGGCCCGAACCCCTGCGTGATCGGTTACAACTTCTACCTGAATGGCGTTCTGAGTGCTTTCACTCCCGATACCAACTACAACATTCCGCCTAACCAGGTCGTTTACGGACAGACCTACCAGGCTTGTGTGAAAGCTGTTTACGGAAGTGGTTACAGCCCGCAGATCTGCGTTACCTTCACCTCGAACTTCCTCTATCCTGCACGTGACCTCACGGCCCAGGGTATCGAGTGCAACGCCTACCTGACCTGGAAGAAACCCCAGACCTTAGCTGATGGTCTTGAGATTCTTGATATTCAACCAAGAACCGAAATGCCTAACGCCAATGCCGAATATTCACCAATGGTTGCAACCTATAAGAAAACTCAACCGGTTGATAACGGCGATGCTTTATGGGATCTGATGTTTGCATGGTCTACAACCACTAACCAGGAAACTGCTGTGGTTTGCATCGGCGACTTCATCTATACCTGCCGCTGGTCGGGCGGACCTACCTGGTTCTACAAATACCAGAAAGCCACAGGTGTACAGGTTGAGACTTTCGACATCCCTGGTTCAACTGCCAACCGTGACTTTGCATTTGACAATACCAATGCTTATGCAACCGGTTATACAGCTACCATCAACAAGCTTGATTTCAATACCAAAACGATCATTTCAAGTTTGACAACCTCCGGAGCCGGTAGTATCCGTCATATTTCCTATGACCAGGCCAACAACGGCTTCTGGGTAGGTGACTGGGCAACCCTGTTCCTTGTCAGTGCAACCACTGGTAACGTGGTGGCCACCGGTCCTTCGGTAGGCGCCAGCACCTATGGTACTGCCTACGATCCGGATCCGGCTGGTCCGTTCCTCTGGGTTCACACTCAGGATGGCTCAGGTGACGAAGTACACAAGTACAAAATCACAGGAACCACCGTTACAGCAACCGGTATCAGCAAAGACCTGTCTACCTATCCAGGTTGGCCAGGAGCTGGTAGTATTGCAGGTGGTCTGGAAACCATTGACCACGGCGGAAAATTCGGCCTGCTCAGCATTACTCAGACTGGCGGTGCTGCTCCTGCAAGCTGGCTTTCTGCAATCGAACTGCGCGCCGGCGGCGGTCCCGGTCCCGGTCCTGTACCTCCAGGCCTCATCGGCTACAACATTTACCGTGGTACCAGCTTTATCCACTACAACCCGCATCCTGATTCAATTACCTATTACGATTACAACCTGAATCCGGGTACTTACAAGTACGACGTCACTGCCGTGTACGACCTGACTCCTTACGGATTCCCGGGTCAGCAGGGCGAATCGCTGGGCAACACCGCCGGTGTACAAACCATCAATGTAGCCTGCGGATATCCTCTGCCATTCTATGAGCCCTGGGATCAGGGTCAGTTTGCATACAACAACTGGTCGTTTGCTCCGAGTCAGAATCACTGGTCGGTCAACACCGGCATCGGCAATCCTGCACCTTCGGCCGACTTCACCTGGCAGCCTGCAGAAGCCAATTACAGCTATGCACTGGTCAGCCCGGTTATCAATGCTTCTCCGTGGACCTGCGCCTCCATCTGGCTGGATTTCGATCTTAAGCTGATTGACCGCAACAACACCGGAAAAGAAAAACTCACCGTAGACCTCTTCTACAACGGAACATGGCATCAGAAAGCCGAATATGCCAACAACGGTTCAACCGACTGGCTGGCTAAGCACATCGACATCTCAGCAGTGAAAGGCAAGGCATTCCGTATCCGCTTCGTGGCCAACGGTGTGAATTCAGCCGACCTGCTGCACTGGTATGTTGATAACATCCATGCTTACGGCATCTGTAATGCTGCCGATATGAACCCGATCACCCCGGCTTCGCAGTCGCACTTCACGACGACCCTCACCTGGGTTGCTCCTACCTGCGGCGGTGGCGGCGGCGGAACAGTTGTTGATTTCATCTTCGATGATGGAACAGCTGAAAACGGCTGGAGCATTAACCCGGGTTATGTTGCCTGGATTGGTAACGAATTCCCGATCACTGCTTCCACAACCGGCGTTCTGCAGTCATTCAAAATCTACTTCATGGCGAATCCTTCGGCCGGCGGCGACAAACCGACACTCGAAGTATTCAACGGCAGCAAGGTTTATGTTGGAACCACAGGTCAGTTTACGGTACCTAACGACGATTGGGTAACCATTCCTGCTCCGGATATTCCTTTCACCGGACCGTTCTACGCGATGGTTAAATGGAATAACTTCGGTTCATCAACCAACTATGTTGGCGCCGATGAAAACGGACCTTACGTACCTCAGGACCTTGCATGGTACTATGATGGCACCGCTTGGGATAAATTATCTGTCGCTGCCGGTACCAACCAGATGGTCATGCTGATCCGTGCAACCGCCCTCGTTGACGGCGACGTCGTGGAATTTGATATTGTTCCCGGTGCACCTTCAACCGGCGCCAAGGTTAGCACAGCCGGTGTAACCAAGAGCAACCGCGCTTCCGATTCACACGATTATTCAGTGATGGGAGTGAGGATGACTGAAGAATCTGACAGCAGCCAGCTCATCGGTTACAACATCTGGCGTACTGCCGAGACCGGAATTCCGCCTTACAACAAGCTGAATGCCGCTCCTCTGACGGTCACCACCTACACCGACACCTATCCCAGCACACTGGTCAGCGGAATCTTCAAGTATTATGTAACCACCATTTACAAGAACTCCGATGACGGACAGATCCTCTGCGAACCTTCGAGCGACACTGTAATGGTAACCTTCCCGGCAGTGGGTATGAACAATGACCTGACCAGCGGTCAGATCCAGGTTTACCCGAACCCGGCAACCGAAGTGATCAACGTGAAGAGCGACTTCACCATCACCCGGATTGATGTGATGAACTTCGTTGGCCAGACTGTTTATACCAACACCGATGTGGCGGCTATGAACACGAAGATCAACGTTGCCACACTGAAATCAGGTGTATACTTCGTGAAAGTAACCACCACCGAAGGCGTACGTTCTGTGAAGATCACAGTGACCCACTAATCCTTAACAGGAACTTCATAAAAAAGGCTGGCCGCAAGGCTGGCCTTTTTTTATTGAGTGAATGAGTGAATGAGTGAATGAGTGATTAAAACCTTCCCTAATTCCTAATTCCTAATGCCTATTGCCTTTTTTAATACTTTTGCCAGATGATTTCCGTTTCCAATCTTTCGGTGCAGTTTGGGGGTGAGTCGCTCTTCGACCACATCTCGTTTATCATCAACGACAAGGACAGGATTGGCTTCGTGGGTAAGAACGGCGCAGGGAAAACCACGATGCTCAGGTGCATCAGGGGATTTCACAAACCCGATGAAGGGGAGGTGATTGTGCCCGAAAATGCCTCCATCGGATACCTGCCGCAGGAGATGGAGCTGAAAAGCCGGATGACTGTGATGGAGGAGACCATGACGGCCTTCGGGGAGGTCATGGAACTTGAACGGAGGATCGCACAATACGAGGCAGAGATCGGTTCGCGGAGCGATTATGAATCTGAAGATTATCACAGGCTTATCCGAAAGCATTCGGAGGCCCTGGAGCGGTACCATCTGATCGGAGGTCAGTCGGTTCATGTGGATGTTGAGAAGGTACTTACCGGTTTGGGTTTCGAACGTGATGAATTCTCGCGCGATATCTCCACCTTCAGCAGTGGGTGGCAGATGCGGGTTGAGATCGCTAAAATACTGTTACGGCAGCACGATGTGATCCTGCTGGATGAACCTACCAACCATCTCGATATTGAGTCGATACAGTGGCTCGAAGAGTACCTTGAGACGTTTAAAGGAGCCGTGGTGCTGGTTTCGCACGACCGCGCGTTTCTCGACAATGTGACGCACCGCACCATCGAAATCTCGATGGGGAGGTTATACGACTATAAGGCGAACTATTCGGGGTATGTTGAGATGCGGGAGGAGCGGATGGAGAGCCAGTTGGCGACTTTCAACAACCAGCAGCGGCAGATCCGGCAGATCGAACGGTTCGTGGAGCGGTTCCGTTACAAGAATACCAAGGCGAAACAGGTGCAGTCGAGGCTGAAGATGCTGGAGAAAATCGACCTGGTAGAGGTGGACCTGGTGGATGAAAGCGGGATCAGGTTCAGGTTCCCGCCGGCTCCACACTCGGGCAAGATCATCATGGAAGCGGAAAATCTTTCGAAAGTGTATCCGCAGAAAAAGGTGTTGAACGATCTTAATTTCTCCGTGATCAAAAACGACCGTATTGCATTCGTCGGCAAAAACGGGGAGGGAAAAACCACGCTGTCGAAGGTGATCACAGGACAGGTGGAATTTTCAGGGTTCCTGAAATTCGGCCACAATGTGGTAACCGGGTATTATGCCCAGGACCAGAGCGATTTTCTGGACCCTGAAAAGACGGTCTTTAAAACGATCGACGATGTGGCTGTCGGCGACATACGAACCCGTATCAAGACCATCCTCGGGGGTTTTCTTTTCAGCGGCGACGACATTGAAAAGAAGGTGAAAGTGCTTTCGGGGGGTGAGAAATCGAGGCTGTCGCTGGCTAAGCTCCTGCTCACGCCTGCCAACCTGCTGATCCTCGATGAGCCGACGAACCACCTTGACATGCGTTCGAAGGATGTATTGAAAAGTGCCCTGCTGCAATACAACGGAACCCTGATCATTGTGTCGCACGACCGCGATTTCCTTCAGGGATTGACCAACCGTGTTTTCGAATTCAGGCATGGCGGCATCAGGGAATATATCGGCGACATTTACGATTTCCTTGAGCAACGAAAACTGGTTCACCTGAAGGAACTGGAAGCACAGTCAGCCAGGACTGCGACCAATACCGGCAGTTCGCAGCAGGTTTCGCAGAACAAGCTGAACTATGAAAAAAAACGTGAATCGGAGAAGGAGGTCAGGAAGATTAAAAACCAGATCAGCCGGTGTGAAGCGGAAATCGGTGAACTTGAATCCTTAATTAGTGATAAGGAGAAGATGCTGGGTGAACCTGACAAACATGCGCAGGCGATCCGCGATGGCAGCCTGTACCGGGAGTATGAGGAGCTGAAGGTAAGGCTCGCGCGGGAGATGAAACGCTGGGAAGAGCTGAATTACGAGCTGGAAATCATGGAAGGACAATAACCGTTGGGCGGCGAACCATCGACGTGACGGGTGACACGTGACGGGTGACGGAATCGTGACGCGTGATGGGTGACGGGTTTCGTGTTTCGCGTTTCGTGTTTCGCGTTCCATGATCCACGATTCACGGTCCACGATTCACGGTCCACGGTCCACGTTTCACGGTCCACGTTTCGCGTTTCAAAATCGTGACGCGTGACGGGTGGCGGGTGG
>CAYYPH010000026.1:0-59918 GCA_964473485.1 uncultured Prolixibacteraceae bacterium
GGACCCCGTCGGGGTGGTAGGACCCCGTCGGGGTGGTAGGACCCCGTCGGGGTGGGGGGACCCCGTCGGGGTCAGTTTGATTTCAGGGCCTTGTCTATCTCCTCCCGGATGCCTACCTTGAACTTTTCAACATTGGAAAGACCATGGGCAAAGGCAAACTCGGTAAGGTTATTCCTGACTTCCTTGCCGTCATCCTGGCTGAGAATGTAAAGGGCCTGTGCGTTGATATCGAAACCACCGGCGAATTTCTGGTTGGCCTTGTCGTCGGTGTTTACAACCCGGAACCGGATGGTTCCGTCGCGCATTTCTTTGGCGTACGAAGTCTGCATCAGTTTTCGCAGGTTCTCCTCGATGGACTGATCGATCGGGCACCGTTCATTGGGATGAAAATAGTAGACCTCTACTTTTGGTTTTGCGGGGACCTCCTTTTTTTCCTGGGAAATCACCCACAATGGTCCGGCACAAATGAGGGCAAACAAAACAAGTATAATTCGTTGATTCATGTTACTGTTGGCGTTGTGTTTCATCTTGTCATTGATGTATACTACTGTTTAATGAAAATGCAAGTCATTTTCATTTGGAAACAGTATTTGTTTTTCCTTTGAACCCCCGGAATTCAGGAGTGACCGCCTACGATAATGCGCATAATCTTAAGATTCAGAACAATGAAGCGGAAAAACTGAAAAAAGATGCTTCTCCTGAAATAGCGCGTGGCTGGTGTGGGCACAGGGGGGTATGCCTCCTCATAATATCCCTTAACTTTATTCTGATTCATTGAAACCGATTTATTAGTGATTGCCTTTTTTCGAATATTGGGAATATTGTTTTCTGAATTTTTAATTCTCACATACAGGTGTGACCGTGCAACCAATTCAGGTTTTCAGCAATTTAAAACCCCGTATCCTATTCAGGGATAAGCCACCAGAATGGCCGGCAGCGGGCCTTGTACATAAACATATAGTGGAGCAGCAGTTTGATCCAGTGCCCGGCGAGGCCAGGCTCTCCAACCGTATAGCCGAGGTCGCGACCCCAGTCAGGGTATTTGTCCCAGTCGGGTACGATCGGGAATACGGTCATAGTAGCTGCCATGCCTTTGGTCATGCCATATCCGACCGAAACGATGCAGGCCGCTCCCATCCTGCCCATTGATGCCTTGTGCCGGTCAACCTCCTTGCCCGACCTGATCTGCTCAACGATGTTCATGGCAACGATCTTCCCGATCACACCGCTGGGCATCCCTGTCCGTGGCGGTGTGGGTGAGATCATCGTTCCATTTTTATTTTTCATGGGTTTCGAAATCGGATGAGGAGGCGCGAATGCTATACCGGTGGCGAAAAGGTTACGGTACACCGGGTTCCTGTATACCGACGGCCAGTCTGATATATGCCAGTCCTCGAAGGATTTTCCGCTGTAATCGGCATCCACCTTCATAAATCCGCTTGGAGCGAACACCACCTGCGAAATATCCTCACCGGTTTTGTTAAATGCCTTCAGCCCTACTCCTGCAAAGGCCGGTATGAGCATCGAGAAATCAAACTCAATTTCCCGGGTATCGCCGTCGAGCGTTTCGTATATCGCCTTCCCCTTTTCAAGCCTGCGGATGCCTGCCTGTTTAATCCACCTGATGCCGTATTCAGCCAGAATTGACTCGGTAAATATTTTGGTCGAAGTAACATAGCCGCCCCGCTTCACGAAAGCACCCCCCATCCCAAAATCACCCAATTCAAACTCGTTTGTGATCCAGGTTAGTTCTGCCAAATGGGCAAGTTTTCGTTTACGGATGAGATTGGCCACGTTCAGGATGTATTCAAAACCGGCGCCCTGACAGGTGGCCGTGGGGTGACCGATCCCGATGAGCAGCCGCTGCCGCTCCCCCTTCTCCATCCTTGCGAGACAAACCTGCAGATCTTCCCAGGAGCGACTGGCGTGACTGTAGGTGCAAACCGAGTTACTGAATTTCTCCGGACCAAGGCCCTCCGTCGCCTCAAAGTTGAGTTTTGGTCCTGTTGCATTGATGCAGAAATCATATTCCAACTCCCCGGTCTCCCCGTTCTTCTGTTCACCGGTGTATACAAACCGGATAAAGGGTTTCGGGTGCGAGGCATTACCCTCCGGGTGAATCGAGACGGCTTTCGCCTGGTGAAAATCTATTTTCTGTTTGCGGTACACAGGAGACAGGTCAAACCTTACCTGGTCGACCGTCATGGCACCAACGCCAACCCAGATGTTCGAGGGTATCCATTGATAATACCTGTTCGGTGAAATAACCGTGACCTGATGCTGCCTTCCAAGTTTGCGTCTGAGAATGGTAGCGGCCGTGTGCCCTGAAATACCGGCACCCAGGATAATAATGTGCGACATGATGATTTGGCATTAGGTAAAACCTCAGAAAATTTCCCTCATCGTAAAACGACCCACAAACATACATATATGATTAGATTGGTGCAAATTTTCCTGGCCGATCCGGAAAAAAATCATGGATTCCTGACCAGTTTGAGGCATATAACCTTTCCGGCCGTTAACACCCGCACCAGGTAAACACCTGCCGTAAGGTGACTCGCTGTGAAGCTTGCATCGTCCAGATCGGGAATTTCATACCGGCTGATCAGCCCTCCCTGTAATGAATGAATTTCCATTACCGCCCCGGGTACCTCCCTGTGACAGGAGGAAATTATACGAAAAACATCCCTTGAAGGATTGGGGTATAACTGGATGCAATTTTTCATGTTTTGCATTTCCTCGGCCGGCATTTTAATTTCCGGCAACATTTCTTCGGGCGCTGATGGAGGCTGGCTGCAGAATTCACCGTCGGTGGTGATCCGGGCATTCAGGTATCCGCCATTTTCAATCACACTCCCCGGTGCTAATGTGATCCGCTGACCGGCAATGAAACCAGCGTCTCCGCCGCTCTGAACCACGAACATGGTTCCGTTACCTGCCACCCGGATGGTGGAAAAGGCATGGTAGCAATTGCTTTCGCCGTTTACAACCGTATCGTTCTGAACATTCAAAGCACCAGGCACCGGGTTGAGATTACATGGATCATTGATATTAACCACTACCTGAACCTCCGAACCTGCGTAACCGCTGCTGCCATATGGTACAAAAACCTGGTATTTTCCGGGTGCGTTCACCTGAATCATACGTGTCGTGGCACCTGTGGACCACAGGTATTCCCCATGCCCTACTTCCGCAACCAGGAACCACTGGTCGCCCGTCTTCTGACACTGCACCACCGGCCGGGCAATGGTGAACGGCAAACTGTCGTAATGAAAGGACCGGTAACATCCATATCCCGGCGGGCCGAAAATTTCCATGACCTTGGTGCTGTCGTTGTGTATATGGACCATCATCGGGTATGGCGGGTTGATGAATCCATAAGTCAGGAAATGGTCGTTGCCTGTTAGTCGCTGGTGGTTCCCCATGGCATAACTGAACATTCCGGAATCCTGTATGTATCCGAAAACCACCTGCGCCGTCATGTCAGTTTCGTCCAGTACATACTCCAGGGCCCGGCCAATTGGCGGATTTGTAAACTGACCGTTGTCCCACAAAGAAATATGACCGTCGGCATGCCGTCTGATATCATGTTGACCGGTAAATCCAACCGTGTCATTGACGAAGGTGAAATCATTGTTTTTCCCGCCCAGACGCCAGATGATGTTCCCGTTTAACCGGTTTATCTTTGTGATCTCGTTCAGGTGACGGGACGATAAAAGGATGTTCCCGTCATAATCGCGCTCCAGGGCGTTTGAATGGGTCCAGTCAACATTGGACGGGCTGCTTAGCCAGACTGAATCGACATCACCAAAACTGAATTCATCATGACCCTTCCACTCAAAGACGAGGTTTTTATTCTGATCGAGTTCCTGCACAACGACCCCGGTAACCTGCGCGGTGGCGCTTCCGGGTAAATTATGGTTTGGGCCAAACCAGCGGTATCCTCTCAGGTCCATCGTCCTGGTCTCCCTTCCAAGGATCAGGTAATGGCCATCGGGCAGAATCTGCAATTCATGGGTGTCGGTGTCAAAGCCGTTTACTGCCACCACAGAATCGACAACCGTGAATGTGGAGTCCATCAGGTAAAACCTGCCAAGCACGGGCGAATAAAAACTCATCAGGCCATTCGGCTGTAGTTTGAAGTCGGCTGTTGTGGCAGCAATACCACCGTTCATGAATACCCGGTAATACACCGTATTCCCGTACTTGTCGAGGATCATCTGCGAATGATCGTAATTGTATGGCGGTGAGAGCACATACGGCGCGGTAAAGATATAGCCCGAGGTTGCCGCCGAATCGTAAATAACCACCTGCAACGGTGGATTGTTCTGGGCATCTGCCTGAAAATTCCAAAGCACCGACAGCCCGGCCAGCAACATCCGGAATATTTTGCTCAACCTGTTCATCTTCCCTCCGCCAAACGGGACTGCTGAAATTTCAGACATACAGTCTGAATTTTGCATTTTGATTTTTACTTTGCATTTTGAATTTTGCATTTTGAATTTTGAATTTTGATTTTATGATAGCCTCCTTCCCACCTCCTCTTTGTAAATACGTCCGACCGGGAGGCTGATCGCTCCGATCTCCACAGTATTTCCGTAGTGTGCCGTCACTTTCCTGGTCGCCACGATGTAGGATTTGTGGATTCGCAGGAACTTTGCAGGGGAGACGATCTTCTCGAATTCCTTCATGGATCCCAGCCTGAGGTATTTACGTCCGTCGGCGGTATGGATTCCGATATACTCCCGCAAGCCTTCGATATAAAGAATATCGTCGAAATTGACACGCACCGATTTGTGACCGCTTTTCACGAACAGGTAATCCTTCACCGCAGGATCGCGGACGGGTTCCGCGATCAGGGTTGAGGTTGCTGGGGCTCCGGCATGGTGTTCAAGGTTGAAAATGCGGGTTGCCTTGTTCACAGCCTGCAGGAATCGCTCAAAGGCGACCGGTTTTACCAGGTAATCCACCACATCGAGGTCATATCCCTCCAGGGCATGCTCCGAGAAGGCGGTGATCATGATGACCATCGGCCTGACCGGGAGTGACCGGAGAAATTCCAGGCCGGTGAGGCCGGGCATCCGTATATCGAGGAAAAGCAGGTCAAACTGCCCGGCAAATCCCGATATGTCGGTTGCCCGCTTGCATGTACCGGTCAGCCGGAGATGAGGGATCTGCGTGACATACTCCGTGATCAGTTTTTGCGCCAACGGCTCATCGTCGGCAATCAGGCATCGTATGTTCATAGGCTAAGCGATAATTCAACGGTGAAATTCGTTTCGGTTTCCCGGATGTCGAGTGCATATTTTCCGGGGTAAATCAAGGAAAGACGCGACTTTATTCCCTTCAGCCCAAACCCGCCGGTGTCCGGTTCCGGGCGACCGGAAGGCCTGCTGTTCTCGATCGAAAGAAAGATCTCTCCCTGGCGGAAAGTCAGGAAGATCTGGATGTATCCCTCGGGATCGGAATCAATCATGCTGTGTTTAAAAGCATTCTCAATAAACGGTATGAATATCAACGGGGCGATCTTCATGCCGGCCGGCGGGGATTCAACGTTCACCGCGATTTTACGGTGATCCTCGATGCGGAGCTTCTCCAGTTCGATGTAGTTATGCAGAAACTTTATCTCCCATTCAACCGGTACTTCGCGGGCAGCTGAATCATAAATGAGGTAACGCATGATCTCACTGAGCGACATGATGGCAGGCGCCGTTTTACCCGACCCGGTGTATGCCAAGGTATAGAGGTTATTCAGAGTGTTGAACAGAAAATGCGGGTTGACCTGCGATTTCAGCATCCGCAATTCCGTCTCGTCGCGCTGCCGGATAATCTCACGGTTTCGTTCGGCTGCTTTAAAATGGTTGTCGGCAAGTTTGTAAAAAACGCTCAGGGCGAAAATAAACAGGAAGCTGCTTACAATGAGGAATTCGCTCTGATAGGGCCTGGGTTTGAACATCACCGGAGCCGGTTCTCCAAACAGGTAATCGCGGAAACCAATCCTGAGCAGGATGAACACCAGAATCAGGGCTAGGCTGGATAGCACATAGTGCGCGTATCGCTTTCGTGAAAGCATGACCGGGATGAAATAGTACAGGTTGATATAAAAAACAGCAATAAAGAGCAGTCCATTGAGAATGGCCCGGAGGACAGCCACTTTGAGTGGCCAGAAATTGGAGAAGAAAAAAATGCTCAGAACGAAGAACAGCGTCCAGAACCCGGCATGCAGGATCACGGTTACGTCTTTTCGGGTGAGGTTCATTTTGACCAGTATCACTTAATACATCAAAAGTAAGGCAATGTTAATACATGCCGAAACAGCCGATCGTTTTTTTTCAATGACCGGCGAAGAATGACCTACCAACTGCCACCGGGTCCTGATCAACGGTCAGGCATCCGGGTATACAGGCTGCTGGAATGATCATTTTTGCGGCAACCTGCGTTTATCTGTTCCGCGGCTGTCGATCGTACCATGAAACATGCCGTTCATTGAAAACATGCTGTTCAGGGTTGATTCCTGCGGTAGTTTTGCTTCATCATAAACCCAAAAGTCAATTCCAATTGTACCAAAACAAATCAACACGAACATGAAAACAAAAATGAAAATGATGGCAGGAACAACAGGGATAATGGTCCTGCTAGTAACGGGTTTCTTTCTTTTTTCAGCATTCCGGTCGGCCGTGAACAACGAAAAGCTGAAACTGGCCATGGAGGTCAGAACCTATCTCGATAAAAATGTAAAACCGGTGATGCAACCGCAACGCACAAAGCTGGATCAGTACCTGACCCAGGAAGAGAAAAAACAGGTTGCTGCGCTGAATGCCCGCCTGCGACAGCTGATCAAAAACCGCAATCAGCAGGGTGTGGGATTTTTAACTTCAGAGGAATTTTCCTTCTCTTCCGTGCCGGCCTATTCTAAAGAGCAAAAGGCCGCTCAGAAAGCCGCCCGCGATGAGATGCGGCGAATCATGGCAGAGGCCTGGGCCATTGCCGATAAACATGAGCAACAGATTGGCTTGCTGATGAATGAAAAATCATTTTACTTTGGAACCTGGAAGCGAGATATCACCGCCATGGTGCAGGAGTATCTTGACGACAAATTCCTTTTTATCGGAAGCAAACAGATCGTGAAACGATTCGAGAACAGGGAAACTATCCGGTATTTCAGCCCCGTGGCCTTCCTGCTCTGGGATCCTTCACAGCGCTTTGTCAGTGACGAATTGTTAAATTCAAAATAACCCAAATTAATAACCTAATAATCTTGGAGTCATGAAACCATTGAATCTGTTATCGATCCTTCTGCTGGCATTACTGATCACCACATCCTGCAAGAAAAAAGAAGAAACCCCGATCCTTGACGCCACCGCTGAGGAGGCCGCATCTATCATGGCCTCGTCGCTGTGCACCGGCGGTGAAGGTGCCCTGAGCCAGGTCGAAGATGCAATCCTGCTGGCCGATCAGGCAAGACTGAAGTCGGTCATGTACGATTCTTCATTTACCATCACTAGTGTTCCCGGGGCTCCCATCACCTATTCGTACCAGATGAGCTATCACTGGGGTTTCCAGAATCCAAATCTCTTTGAACTCTCCTATGAAAGTTCGGGCAGTTATGCTTCCCCATACGTTTCCGCCTCCATCACCGGCAACGGGAACGTCCTGGTCTCCGGCATCCTGGCCGGTGATTCCTATGTTTGTTCGGGACAGTCGCAGCGAGACGGTACGTTTACCATGAAAGTCGGTAACAAAAACGCGGTCACCGGCCAGGTGACGATCGACTATACGAATTTCAGGATCAATAAGGCAACGGGGATCCTCGAGAGCGGCAATGCCACCATGTCGGTCGAAGGAAAAACATCAGGTGGTCTCAGTTTCGGATTCACGGGGACCTTCGTTTATGAAGGGAATTACACAGGAAGCCTGACCATTAACGGCAAAAAGTTCTACATCAACATCCAGACAGGGGTGGTGCAGTGAACATGTCGTTTATGACCGTACCGTCTACGCCACATCATTGACGCGGATTTGCGTTCCGCTATCTCAAACCAGGCTGTATGATTGGCCATACAGCCTGGTTTGTTTTCAGGGACCTATCAATAAATATTATAGGCGTTCCTGTAACCCGGCAGATCGCGGTACCAGTCGGGATAAAGGGCACCCCCGCTTTCGGCCCACTCCACAAAATGGTTGTAGGCATTCGTGATTTGAACCTTCTCCACAGGGTAGTCAAAACTTTCATAAATATTGATGGCCCATGGAAGGTTGTTCACTGTTTTATAATACCTGCTCAAGCCCGGGTTACTGTTATCATCAATAGTCCCGAACCAGACCGGGTTGGCCTTGCCTGTCGGTGGCCGGTCTGGCAGGTGAACCTCCAGTCCCCGCTGATGGTTCACGAAAATGAACGGGTTGAAATGCTCGATGTCCACCTGCGTCATGGTATAGATGCGCGTATTGAACAAAATATAAATATTCAGTGTGTAGGGAGCAACATAAGGTGCACCGGGGGTCGTATTAACTCCAATACCAGAGCCCGGATGGGGCATCAGGTCGTATGCGTCATCGTAAACAATGACGGTGGGCCTGGCTTGCCCGGTTTCAAGTCCGTTGGCCCCAAGGGTCACGATGCCATGTGTCAGATGATAACCGGTGACCGAAAGATGTGACTGGTTAACCGCATCATCATATAACTGAAATCCGAACCCATTCCGGTAGGCTGCTCCGAAAGCTTTTACAGTAAAGGTTCCGAAGATCTCTACTACCTTATTTGAGGCGTTGGTGACCGTTTTGAACCGGTAATCGATCACCAGGTCATTGAAATCATAATCCCCTTTTGCCGGCCAGAGATCCTCGTAAGCCAGGGTTCCAAAACCCGGCGCCGGAAAATAGTTGTTGAAGGCACGTTCAGGATCGGCCGGATAATCATCCGATACATCCGGGATTCCATCGCCATCGGTATCTACCGGAGCGGGCACTGCGTATTCATAGGGTCCCATATCGACAATAAGATTAACAATCCTTGGATTCCCGTCCAGATCTGGAACGGTGGTCATCCATCCGAGGTTGTACCCGACATCGATACACGGAGAACCAGCCTGCAAATGATAATCCTCCGACCCTGGCGTCGTACTTACGAACATCGGGACCGCGGAGATGCACCCGGAACTGTAAGTTCCTGAAAGCGCAGGGGTTGTGCAGCAATTGTAATAATAATAACCGCTGCCGCTAACCTCATAGTTATTCCCGGTATTGTAATAAATGATACAATTGTAGATGGAACTGTTGTTCCTTGTCCTGATACCGGCTCCGAAGGGGGCCGTGTTTTTTGCAATGACACAATTCTTCACTTTGCCTTTTTCCCAGATATTCACTCCACCTCCGTATACAACAGAAGAATTTTCGACGATCTCGCAATTCCTCACCTCTCCGTCATTGAGCAACCTGACACCTCCTCCGTATCCTGATCCGCTACCATTGTCGGCCAGGTTACCATATATATAGCAGTTTTGTAGAAGTCCACCGGCATCAAGGGCCACACCCCCGCCATCGCGAGCCTGGCAGTTCGTAATGATACAATTTTGAACGGTGCCGCCTGTATTGATATTTATTCCTCCGCCAAAACCACTCAGGTTTTTCCCATTCTTTATCGTAAACCCTTCGATAAGCGCACCGGTACTGTTAATGTACATGCACCGGGTTACGTTGTTCCCGTCGATGATAGCGACAGCTGCGCCATTGATGCTGCGAAGGGTGATCGCGATGGTAACCGATATATTGGTGGTCAATACATACGTGCCATTGTCAACCAGTACCAGGTCACCTGCAATGCAGGCATTTACAGCCGTCTGAATATCTGTTGCTGCAGTGGCCAGGGTTGTGTATGGAGCTGTATTACTGCCGCCGGGTGAGACATACCGGGTGGTTGAAATGGCCTGCAGATCAAACGCCCCTGTTATTACCAGCAGCGTGATGATTAAAACTTTTGTCTTCATATCCATAGGTAATTTGAGTTAAAAAAAATCATTTCAATTGATAATCAAGGATCAGCCCGGTCAATTGTACGGTATTCACACGGCCATTGAAACTGAGACGGATCCTGTCGACAAAGGAAGGTATGGTGATCCTGACATGATAAACCGAACCTGCCGCAATAAATCCTTTGTTGTAATTATAATTCCCTTCGGGCGGGGCGATCAGTATAACACCGGAAACCGCAGCCGTCAGACTCACATCAACAGTTTTTGTGGTCTGCCAGGTAAACTCAGGGGCGATCTTCATCGACTCCATGTTCTTTGAAGCCGGCTCCGGCTCCATTTCCTGTTCAATCTTTCTGCAGGAATTCAGCACTGATGCTGCAGACAGCATCAGCAGCCCGTAAATAATGATGTTTTTCATGGCGCATGATTTTTATTGATTAAATGATATATCTGAATTTCCGATTGACCCATTTAAGTATCGGAATCCGGGAGTAAGGGGCTGCGAGGGCTGGCAGCAAAAAGGAATAGAATGTGATCAGGACCGTTTAAGGCTGTAATCCCGAATCCGGCAAACAAACTGATAAAGATACAGAAATAACGCCGGAGAACCTAACATCGCATCAGATTTGTGGTCATTAATTTAGTAAATGTAGCCACTTTTTTAGTAAGTGTAATGTTTTTTGCCTCTATGTTAGGTTCTGAATGTTAATCACCAGGGCGAAAAATAACAACCCATCCGGTGGATGAGAAAAGCCTGATATCGGCTTGCTTTCAGGGTGGACAAGGAATTTACTCCTCCTGCTTCAATCCCTGGGCTTTGATAAAATAGGTGCCCTTTACAACAATCCTGGCTCCGGCCTGTAACGGCAAGAGGGGCGTGACCTGGATAAATCCATCCTCCCTGAACCCGGTTTTTACAGGAGTTTTCCTGAACCTCATTTCAGGGGCCTGGTCGCTGTCGAGCGTGAAAAACACATATTGCTCCTGGTCATCTGCAACCACCGCCTCCTCAGGTAAAGCGTCGAGTTCCTGCTCGGAGGTGTGAATCTCTGCGGCCACGAACATGCCCGGAAGGATGAAGGGAGATTCATTGATAAACCGCGCCAGCACCTTCACTGTCCTGGCATTCTCCTCGACCGTCTTTCCGATGGTCATCACAATCGCTTCATACTCCTCCCCCCCCAGGTTGGCCAGTTCGAACGTCACACGCTGACCGGTGGTAATAAATTTTATATCCTTCTCAAATACCATCAGTTCGATATACAAGGTCCGTTTATCCACAATGGTCATCAGGGGCAGGCCAGGCTCGGCATACTGGCCGAGGTGCACCTGGACCTTCTCAATGGTTCCTCCGATCGGCGCGTAAACAGTAAACGTGTTTCGGAATTTGCCTTCAAGAACCTCATCTGTCGGAATCTTCAGGAGATCGAGCTGCATCCTGAGCGCCTGGTACCTTGCCCTGGTGTCCTGGTATTCAGCAGTGACCTCCTGTAATTTTTTATCCGAAGTGATTTTATCCTTTGCCAGCAGTTCCTGGCGCCGGTAATCCTGTTCAACCATATTGAGCCGGGCATGAACAGAAACATAATCCTGCTGAACCCTGATGATCTCGGGGGATGACAACAACAGCAGGGGAGTGCCAGCGGTCACCGGGGTCCCTTCCTGAATAAGGATTTGCTGCACAGCACCTCCGGCCATGGTGTTTACCTGGGCCATGCTCTGCGGGGGCAGAACCAGTTTCCCTTTGGCATTCACATCCATCGAAAGGAGCTGTTTTGAAATTTGTCCGAAGGCCAGTCCCGCACTCCTGACCTGCGCGTTGGTAAGCATGACCGCTGCGCCGGAAGCGGTATCCGAACCACCGGTTTCAGTATCGGTCACCGTTTTCCTGCCGCAGGAAAACACCATCAATGCCAGACCGGCTATCAGCAGCATAGAGCCTGATCCGATCATCTTCGTGTAACTTCTTCGTTTCATAGCTATATCCCGTATAATCTTTTTAACGCTATCACTGTCTGATTGTACACTCCAAGGGCCGACAGATAATCCAGCTGGATCTGGAATGCTTCGCCAATGGATATGACATATTCAAAATAATCGATCTCGCCGGCCCTGTAACTCTTTGCGGCGGTTTCAATAAGCTTGTTAGCCTGCCGCAGCGCCGACTTTTCGAAATAATCCAGGTTGAATTGCTCACGGAGCAACTGCTTTGACAACCTGTCCATCTCAACGGCAAATTCCCGGCGGCCGGTTTCCAGATCGTTCCTGGCAATGTCCCTGTTAATCCTCGCTGCCTGTATCCGGCCCGCGGGAACCCAGAACCAAACAGGGATCGATATTCCGTACTGAAAACCCGTATAGTTGCCAATGTCGTCGATCGATTGCGTAAACCATCCCACGTTGAACGACGGCGCCGCATTCCAGGATTCCTTCCTGAGATTGGTGCGCTGCAGCTCAGCCTGCTTTTCAAGAAACAGGGTTTGGAGTCCCGATGAAGAGGTATCAGTAGTCACAGGTGGGGCATCAAGTCTTTCGGGTAGTCCATTCACCGGAAGAATTTTCCCGCTGAAGTAAATGATGGATTTCAGCTCATTCTCTGCAATTTCGTATTCTATGCCTGCGGTCATCCTCAGGTTCTTAATTTTGTAAGCCCTCGATTCAGTCATAAGATAGGTTAGCTGGCCGATTCCCCCGGCCTGGAATTGTTTCCCCGATGCCTCAAGAAAACCTGAAAAGAGGCTGTCCTGACGTGAAAGAATGTTCATTTTCGCGGACAATATGGCCCAATCATTGTATTTTCTGCGTACTTCCGCAATAAAGTCGTTTCTTTTCATTTTTGCCGCCAGAAGTGCAGCCTGGTACTCCTGCCGGCCGGCAGCGGCGCGTTCGACATAGGCCATCGGAAAATCGATCTCCTGACTGATGGTTATCTTATAATCGTCGTATTCCGAATTGATCTGCCCGTCTTCCACCAGAAGGGTGGGTGATTGAAGATCGACGGCTGATTTGATAAGCTTCTTCCTGGCCAGTGCCTCCAGTTCAAAACTGCGGACCTTCGGATTGTTCTTCAATGCAAGCCCGATAGCCTGTTCCATGGTCAATGAGGCGCTGTCGTTTTGCGATTGCAGCAGCCCGGGGAAAAGGCATAAAACAGGAAGAAGAATGACCGTTGATCCGCGTTTTGGCAATCGAATACACTTTTTCAGGAAACTGATCATGCCCTCATTGAATGTAAGATATAATACCGGCAGAACGACCAGCGTGAGAATACTTGACGTGATGATTCCACCGATCACCACACTGGCCAAAGGTTTCTGAACTTCGGCGCCCGCAGCGGCTGACATAGCCATGGGCAGGAACCCCAGTGCAGCCACCATCGAGGTCATGACCACCGGCCGCAAACGGTCGGAGGTACCCATCCTGATCCGCTGCAGAATGTCACCCACCCCTTCCTTTTCCAGCTGATTATAATGGGATATTAACACAATCCCGTTCAATACCGCGATGCCAAAAAGCGCGATAAATCCCACCCCTGCAGAAATACTGAACGGCATCCCCCTGATCAGCAGCATCCATATACCGCCAACGGCAGCGAGGGGGATGGCTGTGAAGATCATCACCGACTGCCTGACCGATCCGAAGGCAAAAAACAGCATGACGAAAATGGCTGCCAGTGCAACCGGAACCGCAATGGAGGAGGTCTCTTTCGCCGACTTCAGGTTCTCAAACTGTCCGCCGTATGTGATCATATACCCGGGCGGGAGCATCAGTTCACGGGTCAGGGTTTCATCCACCTCGCGGATGAACGATTCCACATCCCGGTTCCGGATATTGATGCCGATGGTTATCCTGCGTTTGGTCTCTTCGCGCGATATCTGCATAGGGCCGCTTACGATGCTGATATCGGCGACCTGGTTCAAAAGGATCAGTTCCTCATCCGGCCGGTTGACCCTGAGGTTCCTGAGGGCATCCATGTTTCTCCGGTATTCCTCGTCGAGCCTTACAACAAGGTCAAATCGTTTTTCGCCCTCGAAGACAAGCCCTGCTGCCGCACCCGCAAAGGCAGTCCTGACAATATTATTGATTTCGCTGATATTGAGACCGTACTGGGCGATCTTATCGCGGTTGAACGAGACGACCAGTTGTGGCAGACCAACGATCTGTTCGACCCTGACATCGCCTGCTCCCGGTATTTTCCTGATCAGGCTGGCACCCTGGCTGGCCAGTTCGAAGAGCTGATCAAGGTCCTCTCCGAAGATCTTGATCGCCACATCGGCTTTCACACCGGTCATCAGCTCGTTGAATCTCAGCTGGATCGGCTGCGAGAAATCAAACGAGGTTCCCGGCAAAACTTCCAGCGCTGCCTTCATTTTACCAACCATCTCCTCCCGTGTCGCTGCCGAAGTCCACTCCTCCTTGGGCTTCATGGTGATCATGATGTCGGCATCCTCGATAGCCATGGGGTCGGTGGGTATCTCGGCCGATCCGATCTTCGAGACCACATGCGTAACCTCCGGAAACTGAGAGGTCAGGATCTTTTCCACCTGTGTGGTTGTGGCGATGCTTTGCGAAAGCGAAGTCCCGGGTGTCAGCGTCATCTGGCAGGCCAGGTCACCTTCTTCAAGCGTCGGGAGGAATTCGCCACCCATCCTGGAAAAAATCCAAAAACTGATCGCGACCAGCAGGAGGGCCAGGCCGATCACCAGCATCGGCCATTTCAGCGCGAAATTCAGCGCCTTGTCATGTTCCCTGTGCAGAACCTTCATGATGCGGTCGGATATATTGCGTTTGGTTTCTACTCTCTTATTCAGGAATACCGAGGATATCATGGGTACGTAGGTAAAGGAGAGCAACAGGGCTCCAACCAATGCAAAACTGACCGTCTGGGCCATGGGTTTGAACATTTTCCCCTCCACCCCTGTAAAAGCAAAAATCGGGAGATATACCATCAGGATAATGATCACCCCGAAAATGGCCGACCGGCTGACCAGGGAAGCCGACTCATAAACCGTATTATCCATCTCTTCCTGGTTGAGTCTTCTCAGGTTGAAATGCTTCTGCAGATGATGGATCATCCCTTCCACCACAATGACCGACCCATCGACAATAAGCCCGAAATCGATGGCGCCCAGGCTCATCAGGTTAGCGGAAACACCAAACAGATTCATCATCGAGATGGCAAACAGCATCGACAATGGTATAACGGATGCTACGATCAGGCCCGAGCGGAAATTCCCCAACAGTAAAACCAAAACGAAAATTACGATCAGCCCCCCTTCAACGAGATTTTTTGACACCGTGTTTATTGTTTTACTGATCAGCAGGGAACGGTCGAGATAAGGTTTGATCTCCAGCCCTGCCGGCAGCATCTTTTTTACGGTTTCCATGCGTTCCTTGACCCTTGCAATCACCTCCGAACTATTGTCTCCCTTCAGCATCAGCGTTATTCCTCCTACTGCTTCTCCTTTACCATCCTTGGTCATTGCCCCGAAACGCGGGGGAGATCCTATCTTCACTGTGGCAATGTCGCGCACCAGCAATGGTATGCCGTTGATCTGCTTGACGACTATTTTCTCTATGTCTTCCTTATTTCTGACGATCCCCTGCGTCCTGATGTAATAGGCGTTCTGAAGTTTCTCGATATAACTGCCACCAGAATTCTGGTTGTTCTTTTCCAGCGCCTCAAATATCTCTGTGATCGTGATGTTCATGCCCACCAGTTTCCTGGGGTCGATCGCCACTTCGTATTGCTTCAGCAATCCGCCGAAGGTGCTTATGTCAACAATGCCGGGAATTCCGGCCAGGTGCCTCTTTACGATCCAATCCTGGATCGTCCTCAGGTCATATAAATTGTAGACCTTCTCAAAACCCGGCTTCGGCTCCAGAACGTACTGATAAATCTCACCCAGGCCGGTCGTGATGGGCATCATTTCGGGAGATCCATAACTTTCAGGGATCTGCTGCTCTGCGAGCTTGATCTGCTCCGACACCCGCTGGCGGGCCTTCAGAATATCCACTTTGTCTTTAAAGACAATGGTAACCACCGACAATCCGAACCTCGATATGGACCTGATCTCGGTTACATCCTGAAGATTGGCCATCGTCGTCTCCACCGGGAAGGTGATGAACTGCTCCACCTCCTGCGGAGCCAGGGAAGGAGATATAGTAATCACCTGGACCTGGTTATTGGTGATATCGGGTACTGCATCCACCGGTAAATGGATAAAATTATACCCTCCCCAGGCGATCATGGCAAGGGTGAGAATCGCGATAACCAGTTTATTCCTGATCGAAAATTCAATGGTTTTGTTCAGCATAAGGCAACTCAATTGTAAACGTGCTTCCTTTCCCGGGTTCGCTCGAAACAAGCAGCTTCCCTCCGTTCATCTCAACGTAATCACGGCAGAGGATGAGGCCAAGTCCCGTACCCTGCTCACCCGCCGTGCCCTTCGACTTGTAATTCTCCTCGATCCTGAACAATTTTTCCACGACATTTTCTTCCATACCAACTCCGTTGTCGATGACGTTAAGGATTATCCGTTCTTCATCCTGCGCCAGAACGACACTGACCCCGCCTCCCGGGTTGGTGAACTTGATGGCATTCGATACCAGGTTCCGGATGGCCGTAAGGATCATATCCGGATCGGCAAAAACCATGATTTGACGGTCTTCACTGAAACTGAGGGAGATCTTTTTAATCCCTGCCGATGCTTCAAGATGGACCAGTGTCTCTCGCACGAGACCGTTGAGGTTTATCACTTTTTTCTGCGGATGTATGGAGCCCGACTGCAACCTCGACCACTCCAGCAACCGCTCAAGCAGGTTAAAGGTTGAACGGCTGGATGAATGAAGATGACCAATGGCCACCCGACGTTCTTCATCAGAAAGATCTGTTTCCTTAATCAACAGTTCAGAAAATCCAAGGATGGAATTGAACGGTGAACGAAGGTCATGGGCCACGATGGAGATGAACCTTTTCAGCACCTGGTTCGACTGGTCCAGTTTTTTCATGAGGAGATTCAGTTTTTTCCGTTGCCGGTTCTGGTACAGCACGAAAGCCACAGCCGATAAAAGAATGATGAATAAAAGGGCCGCCAGCAGGTACGTGACCCTAAGCCTGTTCTCTGTCACTTTTTGCTCCAGTGCAAGCTGCTTTTTCTCATTGATCTGCTTTTCAATCTCCGACCGGTGGTTGAAATCCTGAACCTGGACCAGGACACGTTGGGTAAGAAGTTCATTCTCGATTCGCGAGAATCGTTCCTGGAATTCAAGAGCCCTGCGATAATCACCCTGACTCCTGTAGATAAATGTCAGGTTCATACAGGCCATCAGTTCGTACTGGGGTATACCATGCCTTTCGGATAATGCGAGTGCCCGCCTACTCAATTCTTCTGCCTTGCCGAATTCCGAAAGCATGGCATAATTGCGCGACATGTTGGCCAGTATCAGAGGTTCCTCATTGGGTGCGACCACCAGCAGGATCGGTAGCGCCTGGTAATAATACTCCAGGGCGGTCCTGTAATTCCCACGCTTGGACTCAATGGACCCAAGAATATTAAGATTATTGAATATCCTCTTCTGAATGTTCAGTTTCCGGGAAATATCAAGAGAACGCCTGGCGTATCTTTCGGCGCTGTCAAGCGATATGCCGGTATCCTCATAGAAACAGGCAGCCATCCTGTTATAAACAGAGGCCAGTAAGGTACTGTCGGGATGATCCTTAAGCACCGCGAGAGCCTGCCTGAAATAGGTGTACCCATTTTCATACATGCCATTCGCACGCAGGATATCGCCGATCCTGTTCAAGACCTGCACGGTCTCCCCTTTCCTTCCCCTTGTCTCAAAATACCTCAGCGCCTTTAACGATAACATAATGGCAGAGTCAAGTTTACCATGATACGTATCGTAATCGGCAATGGACAGGATCACGGAAACGATCTGGTCATTTTCCATCCCAAGTGAGTCAGCAAGGTTCAAGGCATTTTTCAGCAACCCGATCGAACCCACTTCATCCTTGCCGGTCAGTTCTTTACCCTGCCTGATCAGGTCGTAGACCCTGGCAGAGTCTAGCTTTGCATAGGCCGGTAATATATGCACCGGGCCCAGAACTACAAGGCTGAACAGGAAAATCAGGGCAGGAAAACGCGGCTGGTTGAGTTTCATTAGGAGGAATATATGAGTAAGGACACAGCATTTATGATTCACGGCTACAGGGATGGTTTCAGAAAACAGAATACCGGACTGATCCGGCGATCCTTTCTGCGGCTGCTATTGTGTAATGACAAGCTTCCGGGTCACTGATCCCCGCGAAACAGCCAACCGTATCAGGTAAACACCGGGAGGGACTCTCAAGCCGGCCTCATTCCGGCCATCCCAGCTGATTACGGTTGTCCCCGGCACTATCTTTCCCTCGAACAGAGCGATCACCAGGTTCCCCATCAGATCGTAAACTTTCAACCCGACTTCGGAAACAAGGGGTGTTTCGATCGCCGTATTGACCGGTCCTGCCGTAGGATTCGGGTAAACCGACATCACGGGCACATCACCCACGGCTGCAGGTAACGTTTCTCCGGTCCCCGTAAAAATTGGTTTTTGCAGACGCTTTGTGGTATATAAATGATATTCGCCCGCTTCAAGGAACAATGCATCAGCAGTACCAGTCACCTGGATGGAATCGCCTGAAAAATAGTCGTACCAGGTGCCTGCCTTCGTAAATCCGGGAGCGATACTACCCGATGTCACATCAAAATTCCCGGCCACCACCACGTCCATCTCTTCATGGCGCAAAACGACCGACTTCTGGGCGGGTTTTACGCTAAGGGTAAAATCGGAGGTACGGAAAACCGGGTGATCTTTTTTAAGTGCAATAAGTGCAGCGAAGGTATTGAAAAGGTAGCGTCTCCGCCATTGCTGCTGGTAATCCCAGCGAATTGGTTTGGGATCAAGCCTTGATGCCGAGGTTCCCGAGGGATAGTTGATGCTGTAATCGTATCCAAGCTCTTCAAACTGCCAGAGCATTTTTGGTCCGGGGATGGTGATAAAAAATGCAGCAGCCATACCTGATCTAAGCAGCGCGGTGTTGGTATCGCGGCAGTTGTAGGGCGGGTTGTTCCTGTTACCGAAGGCAATGTTGTTATACATCTGTCTCTCCTCATCGTGGCTTTCCATGTAGCCTACCAGGTTGGGTTCCGACCACCCGCGGTTTTTATAGGAGATCCATGAAAAATCCGACGTAGAACCGGTGTTCCAGCCCATGGTGGCCTGACTGTAGTTGTAGTTAGAATTTCCCCAGAGCTGCATCCCGAGACCCGACAACTCCTTTTCTTCCGAATTGTCGGCAAAATGTTCAAGTATGAAGTAAATATCAGGATTGACCAGCCTGACCGCCTGCTGGTACTGATCAAGAACCGCGATCCGGGCTGGATCCTTCTGCCCCCAGAGAGATACGTTGTCGGGATATGAATTGATCTGGGTAAACCCCTTCGAGAGGTCGAAACGGAACCCGTCGATCTTATACTCGGCAGCCCAGTGATCCAGCACCCGTTTACTGAACTCCTGTGTGGCCGCGCTTTGATGGTTGAAATCAAAACCCACGTTGTAGGGATGCTTCGGTACCTGGTTAAACCAGGGATTGTCGGCTGAAGGGCGGTTTGCCGATGCATCCCAGTAAAGTCTTACCAGCGGCGATTTACCGAACTGATGGTTCAGCACGATGTCGAGGATTACCGCGATCCCCATGGCATGCGCCGAATCAATGAAGGCTTTCAGCCCGTTCTTTGTACCGTAATACTTATCGGGGGCAAACATGAAATCGGGATTGTACCCCCAGCTGATGTTCCCTTCGAACTCCATGACAGGCATCAGCTCAATGGCATTAACACCGAGTCGTTTCAGGTAGCCGAGCGTGTCGATAAGCGAGGGATAGTCGTGCGCCATGGTGAAGTCGCGGATCAGCAATTCATACACGACAAGATCGGCCACCGCCGGGGGTGAAAAATCCGTATGCTTCCATTGGTAAGCGGTCTGGGCCGTCTGCAAATAGGATGCTATCTGGTTGGTTTTTTCCGCCGGGTAGGGCAACAATCCCGGATAGGTTGAAGGACTTATGTACTGGTCGTCGGGATCGCAGACCTTTTCACTGTAGGGATCGGCGATCCTCAGGTTTCCGTCGACCAGGTACTGGAAGAGGTATTCACGCCGGGGTTCAAGGTTTTCGAGCCGCAGCCAGAAGCGGTTACCATCGGGGGTCCGGTTCATATAATGATCCTGGCCAATCTCCCAATCGTTAAAATCGCCGATCACGAAGCCGCTCTTTTTACCGGGGGAAAAAAGCGACAACACGGCCGTTGTTGAATCAATATAGTTTATCCCATCGACGACGCCGGCCGGAAGATCGGCCACGGTGGGGGAAGGGAGCACCGAGTAGAAGAAAGAGTCGGCCCGGCTGGCCGTGTCATTCTCGGCCAATACCCTTACCCAGTATTTTGTCCAGTAAGAGCCGAAATTGTCGGCAAGCAGGGTATCGGTGATCGTCGTCCCCGAAATGGTCTTCACCAGGACACTGTTCACAAACAGCTTCATCGTATGGGCCAGCGGACTGGTGGCCTTCACCGCGATGGTATCGTTCAGGTTGAGGTACAGCGATTTCGTTGAAGGGAGGATAATGTTCACACTTGTAGCGGCCGGGTAAACATCTGCAAAAATGTCGCCTCCGTTGGCCTCGCGCCCCACCTTTGAACCGTCGCTGTTCCTGAATACAAAAGCGAGTTTAAGAATGGTCTCGCCTGCAGGAACGCCGTACCAGCTGCGAATCGACGGCGTCATCTTTATCTGGTATTTGTTGTTGCCAAGGAACGTCATCTGGGCCTTCGGGATGTTTTGGGTCCACCCGGCTATCACATATTTCCAGTCGCCCGGACCCGTACTTTTATTCGTGATCACACCGGTATGTGCATAAACGGTCCCGGTGAAATCCTTCAGCGCGGCATTGCCAAGCGCGGCATCATATATAACGGTGCATGAGTCGATATCGGTGGGATAAACCGGTACGGTCACAACCGTTTGCGACTGGCCGCAAAAGGCCATCATGATGCAAACCGCTGCCAATCTCAGTTTCATGTTTATCTTTTTCATACGTCGGTTTTACAATGAACAATTAATTCTGTTTCCCGGTTTTCACCCGGCGAAGCGCTGATGACTAAATGCAAATGTAACATTTGTTGTTAACAAAATAACCAAACCTTCGCTTTTTGCACTGCTGCAAGATCTGCCAATGAATAATCCGGTTCAATTATTTATCTTTGTCCGTTCAATTTTAATAAGGTATGAAGAAACGGATATTATCCGGAATACTCGTGATCATCTCCTTTGTATCCTGCACCAAGAACAATGAAGGCCAGGTAACGGAACCGGCATCTCCTTACAACTATTACCGGTGGGATACATTCAGCATGGGCTGTGACCTTTCATACGTGAACGAACTTGAAGATTACGGCGCTGTCTTCAGGGATTCGTTACATGTGAAGGATCCGTTTCAGGTGTTAAAAAACCATGGGATGAACACCGTAAGAGTCCGGTTATGGCATAATCCCGCCTGGGTAAGCGAAATTACCGGAGGGAAAATGTACAGCGACCTTTATGATGCCGAGAAGACCATCCGCCGGGCGCATGCCCTGGGGTTAGCGGTTAACCTCGATTTTCATTATTCCGATGAATGGGCCGACCCGGGAAACCAGAAAACACCGGCCGCCTGGAGTGGCCTGGACCTTGAAACGCTTCAGGATTCTGTTTACAATTACACCTTGTACGTATTAAATTACCTGAAAAGCAAATCACTTACACCCGAGATGGTCCAGATCGGCAATGAAACCAACCCGGGAATGCTCTTTCCGACCGGCAAGGTGGAGGGTGGCGACTACCAGGCCTTTGGGCTACTGCTCAACGCGGGCATCAAAGCCGTCAGGGATTTTTCGGCAGGTTCCACCGTAAAACCAAAGATAATTCTGCATGTGGCACAGCTTCAGAACGCCACCTGGTGGATGGATGATATTACTAAAAAAGCCAAGGTCACCGATTTTGATATTCTTGGGGTATCGCATTATCCCAAATGGTCGACCGTGAATGCCATGCAGCAGATCACCGCGTTGCTGCGGGTCTTGACCGACACTTACAAAAAAGAGGTGATGATTGTCGAAACCGCATATCCGTGGACGGGAGAAGATGCCGACAATTATGTGAATATCGTTAGTGGCGCCGACACCGTGCCTGGCTACCCGGCAACTACCGACGGGCAAAAACGATACCTCATCGACCTTACAAAAGCCATTATGGACGGCGGTGGCAAAGGCATCATGTACTGGGAACCTGCCTGGATCACCTCATCCATGAAAGATAAATGGGGAACCGGATCATCATGGGATAATTGCACACTCTTTGATTTCAACGGAAATCTGCTTCCGGGCGCAGCCTATATGAGAAACAAGTATTGAAAGCTCATCTGTTCTGGTATTCTGTCACCCATTTCCTTAAAAAATCTTAAAATCCGGCGTGCATTAGAAAAAATTCCTATTTTTACACCTTGGTACTTTGGTCATTCAAAAATAAACGTCTTTTAACTACAATTCACATTATGTTTAACCAATTAAAATTTGATCTATGAAGAAACGTTTCCAATGGTTGCGTTATCTGTTTCTTCTCCTTGCATTGGCATCCGCTCCGGTTGTTTTTGCACAGGAAGCAACAGTAACCGGAAAAGTCACAGATGCCGCCGACGGCAGCTCACTGCCGGGCGTTACAGTCGTGATTAAAAATACGACAATGGGGACCGTAACCGACATCGACGGTAACTTTTCAGTAAAAGTGACCCCGGGTGCCGTGCTGGTTTTCTCGTTTGTTGGCTATCAGAGCCAGGAGATTACCTATGCCGGTCAGAAAAGTATCAATGTTTCGCTTTCGACTGCTGTAAGCGCCCTGAGCGAACTGGTGGTTATCGGATACGGTACCGTCAAAAAGCAGGATGCTACCGGTTCGGTGGTAGCCATCGATGACAAAGATTACAACAAGGGATCGATCGCCTCTCCCCAGCAGCTGATCATCGGGAAGATTCCGGGTGTTCAGGTCACCACCCTTGGTGGGGCCCCCGGAGGTGACGCCCAGATCCGCATCAGGGGCGGCTCCTCGCTGAATGCTTCCAACGACCCCCTCGTTGTTATTGATGGTGTTCCTATCGATAATGCTGCTACTTCGGGCGCCCGTGGTACCCTCAGCATGATCAATCCCGACGACATTGCCACAACCACCGTCCTGAAGGATGCTTCTGCCACCGCCATCTATGGTTCGCGTGCATCCAACGGGGTCATCCTCATCACCACCAAGAAAGGTGCTGCAGGGAAAAAATTCGGTGTCGACTATTCAGGCAACGTTTCGGTGGCGACCGTCCCGCAGACCCATAAGGTACTTACCGGCGACGAGTTCCGTTCACTGGTCAACGAACGCTACCCGAACCGTCCCGATGTGACCGGTCTGCTTGGCACCTACAATACCGACTGGCAGAAAGAGATCTTCAGAAGCGGGGTCGCAACCGACCATAACCTGGCATTTGCAGGGCAGGTCAGCACGATGCCGTACCGCATCTCTCTCGGATATCTCTACCAGGATGGTATTCTGAAGACCGATAACATGCAAAGAACCTCCGTTGGCGTGAACCTGAATCCCACCTTCTTCGACAATCACCTGAAGATCAACGCCAATGCAAAATACCTGTACGAAAAGAACAAATTTGCCGACAATGCCGCGATTGGCGACGCCATTGCCTTCGACCCCTCGCAACCCGTCGACGAATATCGCAATCTCGGTACCCATTACTACGGCGGATACTGGGCATGGCTGCAGGCCGACACCACCCCGGTGAACCAGGCAACCACCAACCCCATGGCCCGTCTGATGCTGAAAGATGATAAATCGAGCGTGAACCGCTTCCTGGGAAATGCACAACTGGATTATAAGCTCCATTTCTTGCCGGATCTGCGTGCCGTGCTGAACCTTGGTATGGACTATGTTCACGGTGAAGGAACCGTATATGTTCCGACCACAGCCACCTGGACCTACCTTGACAAAGGACAGGACAACACCTATTACCAGACCAAGAACAACCAGGTACTCGATTTCTACCTGAACTATGTGAAGGATGTGAAGAGCATCTCCAGCAAGTTCGACGTGATGGCGGGTTATTCGTGGCAGCATTTCTATTTTGAAGCAAACGACGTAAAATCGAATGTACCCCACGATCCATTGCGGACAACCGACATTACCCAGAAAAAAGAGTACTACCTTGTCTCTTTCTACGGCCGCTTGAATTACACCCTCATGAATCGCTACCTCCTTACCTTCACATTGCGCGACGACGGTTCATCCAAATTTTCCAAGGACAACCGCTGGGGTCTCTTCCCTTCAGCAGCACTGGCATGGAAAATCAACGACGAGGCTTTCCTCCGCGATTCCAAGGTGGTCAGCCAGCTGAAACTTCGTTTGGGTTGGGGTAAAACCGGCCAGCAGGATATCACCGACAACTGGTATCCTTACATGTCAATCTATACCGCTTCCGACCAGTATGCCCAGTACCAGTTTGGCAATGTGTGGTATACAACGCTGCGCGCCAATGCATATGATCCGGGGATCAAATGGGAAACAACCGATACCTGGAACGTCGGACTCGACTTCGGATTCCTCCAGGACCGCATTACGGGATCGATCGACTACTATGTGAGGAACACCTACGATCTGCTCAACTACAGCCCTGTTCCTGCCGGTACCAACCTCTCCAACTATGTGTGGACAAACATCGGCGACATGACCAACAAAGGCTGGGAATTCGCCATCGACTGGAAGATCCTCACGACCAAAGACTGGAAATGGGATATCAACCTGAATGCCACTACCAACAAGAACGAGATCACCAAACTGACGGTGACCGATGATCCCAAGTACCTGGGAGTCACAGCTGGCGGTATCAGCGGTGGAGTCGGCAACACGGTGCAGATGCAGAGCGTGGGATATCCGATGTATTCCTTCTTTGTTTTACAACAGGTTTACGATGCCAACGGCAAACCCATTGAAGGTTTGTATGTTGACCGTAACAACGACGGCAAGATCGATGATTACGACCGCTACCATTACAAGAGTGCCAATCCCGACGCTACGTTCGGCATTGCCACCACGGTTTCATGGAGGAAGCTTACCCTGTCGACTGCCGGACACGCAGCCATCGGCAATTATGTTTACAACAACGTATCCTCCAACCGGGGTGTCTATTCAAACCTGTTCCGTCCCGAAGGACCTTACCTCGGCAACGTGACTACCGATGTTTTCGACGTCAATTTCAACAACAACCAGTACCTGTCCGACTACTACGTACAGAACGCCTCTTACTTCAAACTCGACTACCTCTCACTCTCCTACGATTTCGGAAACCTTGTGAAAAACACCCTGCGCCTTGGCCTCTCCTTTACGGTGAACAACGTATTCACGATCACCAAGTACAAGGGTCTCGATCCTGAAGTCAACCTTGGCTCCACTGTCGGGATTGACAATAACATGTATCCCCGTTCACGGGTGTTTGTTCTGGGTGTAAATCTTTCACTGTAACCATATAAAATCCTAGAAATATGAAACGAATATTCAACATACTTTTCCTGGTCGCCATCATGGCAACCTTCCTTGCCTCCTGTGTCAAAGACCTCGATACGGTTCCCATCGACCCGAACGATCTGACACCCGACAAAGTGTATGCTACCAAGGCAGGATACAAACAGGTTCTTGCTAAATTATATGCCGGTCTCTCAACATCGGGTCAGGCCGGTGCCGCCGGTAAACCCGACATCAGCGGTATCGACGAAGGATTCGGTGAATATCTCCGGGGTTACTGGTATCACCAGGAACTCACCACCGATGAGGCCGTGATCGGCTGGAACGATCAGACCATCAAAAATTTCCATTACCAGACATGGGGTTCCGGCGACGTGTTCATCCAGGCCATGTATTACCGCATTTTCTTCCAGATCACCCAGTGCAACGAGTTTATCCGTGAAAGCACTGAGGCCAAACTGGATGAGCGCGGATACACCGGCGCCGACCGTGCCGAAATTGCCTACTATCGCGCCGAAGCCCGTTTCCTGAGAGCACTCAGTTACTGGCATGCCCTCGATATGTTTGCCAATGTGCCATTTGTAACGGAAGATGACGGTGTAGGAAAGTTTTTCCCGACACAGATCAACCGCGCCGATCTTTACAAGTATATCGAAAATGAACTTCTTGCTATTGAACCCTTGCTGAAACCGGCCCGCACAAACGAGTACGGACGCGCCGACCAGGGAGCCGCATGGACCCTGATGGCAAAACTTTACCTCAATGCGAAGGTCTATATCGGCCAGGAAAAGAACACCGAGTGCATCACTTACTGCAACAAGGTCATCAACGCCGGTTACAGCCTGCAGCCTGCTTACCAGGATCTGTTCCTTGCCGACAATGAAAAGAACACTTCCGAGAACATTTTCACCGTCAATTTCGACGGGCTGCGGACCCGGACCTGGGGAGGAACCACCTTTATCATTCATGCCGCCATCGGCGGATCGATGGTGCCTGCCGACTTTGGCGTCGGCGGCGGATGGGGCGGAACCCGCACCACCAGTGCCCTGGTCAACAAATTCCCCGACTTTACCGATCGTCCGTATGCTTCTCCGAATCCTCCCAGAAACAAAAGCACCTACCCGATGCTTTACGTTCCCGGCGGATACCAGGGATGGGATCCTTCGAACACCACAACCGTGCTGAAATCGGTTGCCAGCAACAACAAATTCGAAGGGTACCTGAATTTTCCCGATGCCAATACAGAGTTTAAATTCTGTGTGAATCCTGACTGGAGTGTAAACTACGGCGATAACGGAAACGACGGAACCCTCGACCCCGACGGAGCCAACATCCAGGCCGCAGATGCAGGTTATTATAAAATCAACGTAGACCTCGATGCAATGACCTACACCAAGGTGAAGACCACCTGGGGCGTGATTGGTTCGGCCACCGCCGGCGGATGGGATTCGGATCAACCAATGACCTATGATGCAACCACCGGCGAGTGGGTGATCTTTGTCGATCTTACGGTTGGTGAGATGAAATTCCGTGCCAACGGAGAGTGGGCCATCAACTATGGCGACAATGGCGGCGATGGCATTCTTGAAGCCGACGGCGCCAACATTGGCATTCCGGCTGCCGGAAACTATAAGGTTACCATGAAACTTGGCGCGCCCGACTACACCTACAAGGTTGAAATGTTCATCGCCCCGGCATGGGACCACAGGGCCATGTTCTGGACCGATGGTCAGAGCCTGGATATCAATGATATCGCCGTGTTCACCGACGGGTATGCCATCACCAAGTGGAAGAACGTGACCAGCACCGGTGCTGCAGGACTCGACGGAACCTTCACCGATACCGACTTCCCGATGTTCCGCCTGGCCGATGTCTACCTGATGTACGCAGAGGCTGTTCTGAGAGGTGGATCAGGCGGAGATGCCGGATCAGCTCTTAACTATGTGAACCTGATCCGCACCCGTGGTTATGGTGGCGACGACAGGGGTAACATCACGGCCAATGAACTTACCCTCGACTTCATCCTCGATGAAAGGGCCCGCGAATTATACTGGGAGTGCCACCGCAGAACCGACCTGATCCGCTTCGGACAGTTCAGCAACGGCACCTACCTGTGGCCCTGGAAAGGTGGTGTAAAACAAGGTGCAACTGTGGCCACGACCTTCGATATTTTCCCGCTCCCGTCATCTGATGTGGCAGCCAATCCAAACCTGAAACAAAACCCCGGTTATTAACAGTTAAAAATCGATCATATGAAAAAAATAGTAATATTAATTCTGGCAATCGGGTTGATCGGTCTGTATTCCTGCGAAAAAGACATGTCAGACAAGGCCGAACTTAAAGCAACCCCTACCGCCTCCACCCTGAACATGCAGAACGGGGCCGTCATTGTTCTCCAGAAGAATGATTCGGCCGTCGTTCTGAATTTCGACTGGTCGAAGAGTGATTTCGGCGCACAGGTGGTCACCACATACACCCTTGAGATGGATAAAAAAGGGAATAACTTTGATGCTCCTATTGCGGTTGGCGTAGTAAAGAACGCCTTGTCCGTTTCGATCCTGACGGCCGATTACAATTCCAAGCTCCTGGGTTTTGAAGCAGAACCCGACAACCCTGTACCCCTGGAACTTGAGTTCAGGGTCAAGGCCACCATCACCGACCTGGTCAACCCGGCCTATTCATCCGTGATCTCACAAACCATCACACCTTACCCGATGATCATCGTTTACCCGCTGCTGAACGTTCCCGGCAATTACCAGGGATGGAACCCGGCGGATATGTCGACCGTGATCGCCTCGAAGAAATCGGATGAGGTGTATGAAGGGTACATGTATTTCACCCCGAGTACCGAGTTCAAATACGCAAAAGGAAGCTGGGATGTGAACTGGGGAGATGATGGCGGTGACGGCACCCTCGAACCCAACGGCGCCAATATCCTTGCCCCGGATGAGGGTTATTACAAGCTGAACGCCAATCTCAACACTCTCAAACACACCTTCCTGAAAACGGAATGGGGCGTAATCGGCGATGCCACACCAGGCGGATGGGATAACGACACCGACATGACCTACGACCAGGTCACCAAGGTTTGGACCGTGACCATGGATCTGACCGCCAACAAGATCAAATTCCGCGCAAACAACAGCTGGGATCTGAACTACGGGGACAATGATGCGAACGGTTCACTCGAGGAAGGCGGCGCCGATATCGCCATTGCAGCGGCCGGCAATTACACCATCACCCTTGACCTGAGCAAAGCTCCGAATTACAAATACAAACTGGTGAAAAACTAATTGTTACCACCAAAAAAAAGAGGCTGACCCAAATGGGCAGCCTCTTTTTTTTTGCAACCTGGCGCTATTTCTTCTTATTCCTGAATTCAATGACGGCCACCGATTTCGGAGGTATCTGCAGCGCTGAAAGATCATTGAGCAAACTGCCTGAGATCACTTCAACCCCCGAATAAAATCCTTTCACCATTTCGGCATAAACTTTCAGATCGAGCGGTTTTGATTCCGAATCATGGTTGTTCATCACCACCATCACTGTATCGGTTTCGTTGTAACGAAAATAGGTATACACTCCGTCAACCGGCAGGAATTGCATCAGTTTGCCATGGTGGATCACCGTTTTCGTGTTCCTCCAGTTGACCAGTGTTTTCATGAATTCGTGCATGGCATTCTGGTCGGCATCCCGGTTCCTCGGATCGAACGCATTCACAGGATCGCCCGGCCAGCCGCCCGGAAAATCCTTTCTTTTCATCCCGTCACCCTTATCGGCCCCTGTGGTCATCAGTATCTCGGTGCCGTAATACACCTGCGGAATGCCGCGTGTGGTCAGTATGAAAGCCATGGCCATCTTCAGTTTCCGGATGTCGTTGTCCTGAAAATCTAAAAAACGGTTTATATCGTGGTTGTCGGCAATGACCATCAGGTTCATCGGATCGCCGTACAGGTAATCCTGCGACAGGACGTCGTACAATTTGATGATCCCGGTTGCCCAGGCATCCTTCTCCATGAAGGCGACCTTCAGGGCATCTGCCAGCGGAAAATCGATAAGGCTCGGCAGGTTTGAATTATACCCGTCGCGGTTCAGCGCCCCTTTCTGCCAGTAGGCAACCATCGCAGGTATCCCAAGCATGGATTCACCAACAATATTGAAATCCGGATATTCCTCCAGTACCTCCCTGACCCATTCGGCCATGAAATCCTTAAAACAGTATGGATAGGTGTCCTGCCTGATGCCATCAAGTCCGGCGTATTCGATCCACCAGATGCTGTTCTGTACCAGGTATCTGGCCATGAAAGGATTATGCTGGTTCAGGTCAGGCATTGTCTCTACAAACCATCCCCTTACATATTTGTCCCTGTCGTAAACTGAACCATGCGGATCGGTCACGGTGCCGGCCCTGAAGGATGTCTGGGTGTATTCAGGGAATTGGTTGAGCCAGTCTTTCATCGGCAGATCGTTCATCCACCAGTGTCCGGAACCGCAATGATTGAAGACCATATCCATGATCACCTTCATCCCCTTATCGTGGATGGCCTTGTTCAGGGCCACATAATCGCTGTTGTTCCCGAACCTGGGATCCACTTTGTAATAATCGGTTGTGGAATATCCATGATAAGAATAGACTTCCTGGTTGTTCTCGAGCACCGGGTTAAGCCATACCGCGGTCATCCCAAGCTCTTTGATATAATCGAGATGGCTGAGAATTCCCTTGAGGTCGCCCCCGTGCCTTCCGTTGGGATCGGAACGGTTGACCTTTTCCAGCATCCCCTCCGCATTGTCGTTCGACGGATCTCCGTTTGCAAAGCGATCGGGCATCAGCAGGTAAATCACGTCAGAGGCGTCGAATCCCTTCCGCTGCGATGAATTTTTGTCGCGTGCCAATAGCTGGTAACGATAACTGGCCACCTCCGTTCCGTTCTGGTTGAAACCGATGGTAAAGGAGCCGGGCTTTGCCGACGATTGTATCTTCAGATCCAGGAAGAGATAATTCTGACTCTCTGCCCGGTGCACCTTTTCAAGGGTTACGCCAGGGTACTTCATGGTAACCGAGGTTTTCCCGATATCCTTACCGTAGACAAGCAACTGGAGCTGCTGATTTTTAAATCCTTTCCACCAGAATGGAGGTTCTACCCGCTGAAGGTTGATATCCTGGCACAGGGCTGAAGCAGAAAATGCCAGAATGAAAATGGTCAGAAAAATGCACGTTCTCATATCCTTAAAATTTTAAGGGTAAAAATAGCAATTCCCGGAGAAGATTTAACTTGAATTTCATATTCATTAACATTAACTTTGAAGACCTTTTTTATCCTGCAGCCTTGAAAAAAGGTATCGGAATATTCCTGTTTTTTTGCCTGACAATGCCTTTTTTTGTCAGCTACCACTGGTTAGCCTTCCACCGTGATCATGTCCGCAGGGAGATCAAGCAAAAGATTACCGGAAAACTCGACAGCACCGACCTTGTCATACTGAGATTCACCGTATCAGAATCCAGGACATGCCTGCGCTGGATCGAACACGGGGAATTTGAATACCGCAACCGGATGTATGATGTGATACGTTCTGAAATACAGGGTGATCAGGTTATCTACCTTTGCTACCCCGATCATCAGGAGACCGCACTCAACCTGAAGGTCAGTGAACTTGTGTCGACTGCACTGGGACAACATCAGCAGAACAGAGACCACCAGAAAAGGTTTTTTAAATTCGTCCAGTCGCTCTACATCACCAACCGTTCAGGCTGGATACCTGCTGAAGATCAGGGAAGCCAGGCACTCTTTAAGGTCATCAACCACGTTTGGATGTCTCTGACCTGCGAGCCACCAGAGCCCCCTCCCCGGTTTACCAAAGGTTTGCTGAAACACCTCATGGTGTGAAGGATCAGATAATTGCCGGTGCCGCTGTTTCTCATTCCCGAAAACAGTAATCGACCGGAATTGTTCTTACGCCAGGAATTGACTGGTTTTCAGAACAATCATACAGCCATAGGCCGGAGTATGATTATCTTCCTTTATCTATCCGTTACAAGTGCATGTACGATTCATTCTATTCAAATCTGCAATCCATTAAAAATGAAGACGATATTATTAGGAAAAATATATCTGATCCTGCTCTTTTCACTTTTCCTTCCGGGTCCTCAGGAGGGATCGGCCCAGGAAAAAAAACGAGCCGATTCGGTCACCAACTTTGATACCATTTACAGGGAACTCGACGAGGTAGTGATCACAGCGACGAGGGTCAACAAAAGAATTATCGACATTCCCTATTCGGTCACCAGGCTGAATTATACCAATTATAAATATGACCGCCTGATCGGGTCCAACGATATGCTCTCAGCTATTCCCGGACTTTTCCTCCAGTCGAGGTATGGCGATCACGATGTACGGTTCTCGATCCGCGGTTTCGGAAGCCGCTCCACCTCCGGTGTCAGGGGTGTGCGAATCCTGCTCGACGACATTCCAGAATCGGAGCCCGACGGTCAGACCCGGCTTGAAGCGTTGGATTTTAACTCAATCGGACGCATCGAGATCGTCAAAGGAAATGCTTCCTCCCTTTATACAAACGCTCCGGGGGGCGTTGCCAACTTTTTCAACGACATCGAATTCGACCAGTCTTCGATCCTCCAGTTCAATCAGTTCGGATCGTTCGGATTGAGGAAGAACGGTTTTAAAGCGGCTGTCAAGACTGATAAGTACCGGTTCCTGACCACGTACAGTTACATAAACTACGACGGTTACCGGCAACACAACAACGAATACTGGAACATCGTGAATATGGTTCTTGAGGCCAATCCATCGCCCCACACGAGCCTGAAGATTCTTGGTTATTTTGTCGACGGGGCGATAAAACTTCCCGGTTCACTGACCAAAGCCGAATTCGAAGCAGATCCCTGGCAGGCCGACAAACGATCCATTGACCGCGATGAGAAACGGATCACCACCAAGGGTCGGGTGGGCATTCGCTACAATGCGGCGTTCGGAAGAAAACTGAACAACGAGATCGAGATCACGACCTACGGGACCATCAAATATTTCCACCGGACGGCCAAGGATTACCGGATCATAAGCCGGTACGGTTTCGGGCTTAGCGCAAAATATTTGAACAAAGCCACCATCGGCAAACGGACCAATGAGTTCTCAGTGGGTGGCGACATCTTCAGCCAACCAGCCCGCACCGAATATTACGAGAATCTTCACGGTGCAAAAGGTGACCAGATACTGCAACTTGTCAGCGAAAACATTGTGAACAAGGGATTGTTTTTCTCCGACAACTTTGAAATTTTACGTGAAAAATTATTCGTACTGCTGACAGGCCGCTATGATAACGTAGCCTATCATCAGAATGAAGAAACGCTGCCATTGCTCAGCGACAGCCGGGTTTTCCAGGCTTTCACCCCGAAGATCGCCCTGAATTACCGTATCACACCCATGATCAGCGCTTACGGTTCATTCGGTTACAGTTTCGACAGCCCGGCCAACAACGAACTCGACAGTCCTGATCCTGCTTACCTTTTTAACAAGGATCTGCAACCGCAGGAATCACAGAACTTCGAGCTGGGCATCAAGGGAAACCTTTACCGCTGGAAACAGTTCATCCTGCCCCGTTTCCTGTTCGAGGTCACCTTTTTTGATGTGATTGTCGACAACGAGATCGTTCCATACGAAGTGCTTGGAAACGTATTTTACAGGAATGCCGCCAAAACGAACCGGTTCGGCATTGAAGCCGGATTCCAGGCAGAGATCATCCCCGACCTGAATCTGGGATTTACCTATACCTTCTCTGACTTCAATTACATGGATTATATCGCCAGGACCATTACCATTGACACCAGCGGGAATTACATCGAGACCGACAAGGATTTTTCAGGTAACACGGTTCCGAGCATACCCCGGAATAACATCTATCTTTCTCTTGCCTATTCGCGGCCGGTTGGAAAGCATGTGAATGTTTTTGCAAAAGTCAGCTACCAGGGGATCAGTGGTTTGTGGGTCGACGATGCCAATTCCGACAAAACCGCCGCTTATAACCTGCTGAACGGCCAGCTGGGGCTTGACCTGCGGTTTGGAAAATTCAACGCAGTCATGTCCGGTGGCATGAACAACATCTTCGATGAGATCTATGTAGGTTTTACCAATACCAACTCGGCGAACCAACGTTTCTACGAAGCCGGTGCGCCCCGTGATTGGTTCTGCAGCGTCAATCTCGGGTACAGGTTTTAATTCCCCCACCCCGACGGGGTCCTACCACCCCGACGGGGTGGTAGGACCCCTTTTTTCGTATATTTGTATTTTGTAAACCTTTATACGCCATGAACAGGAATATCTGTCTTATTCTGTTGCTTTCGACGATCTTGTCAGCAGTGCCCTGTCAACACTTGGCCCAACCCCTCACCGCTGATGCCCTGCCCCTGAAGATCGGGGCCAATTTCCGGCTATACCCGGGCAATGTCAACCAGACCGAGGTGTTCATCGTTCAGTCACCCCTGGATGACAATTTACTGTTCTCCTCCTGTAACACACTCAGCTTCATTCCCTTTTTTATCAGCGAAGGGATTTACATATCGCATGATGGCGGTTACAGCTGGAAAGGTAGCGATACCTGCTCAGGAAAGCCCATCGAATTTCACGGGGGTGATCCGGGAATCACCATCGACCGCAATGGCACATTTATCCTGACCAGGCTCGGGCGCGCCCCGTTCGTTGGTCTTTTTTCTCACTATTCAACTGATCAGGGCCTTTCATGGTCATCGCAAAAAGCCATCTCCACCGACGACCTTGAACGTGCCTCCCTGACATCCGACAACGATCCCTCCTCTCCTTACTACGGCCGCTCGTATGCCGCCTGGGTAAAATTTGCCTACCCCTATCCGCTGATATTCGCTTACACCGACAACGGTGCGCAATCGTGGAGCAATCCCGCACCTGTTAACAACCCTCCGCAAAGAAGCGCCGGCGGAGACATGGATATCGGCCCAGATGGCGAAGTGTATGCCTGCTGGGCCGGAGTCACCAGCGTTTCGCCGTTTCGTGAAATACAGGTGGGTTTTGCCGTCTCAACCACCGGAGGAACCTCCTGGAACGTTACCGAAAATGCCTTCGCGGTAAACGGCATTACTGGTATTTTGCGCGAAAAAGACAGTATCAGGGTAAATGGTCTGCCCTCCATCGCCGTCGATACCACCAATGGTCCCCGGAGAGGATGGATTTACATCGTCACCGGCCAGAAAAACCTGGCTCCCGCCGGTTCCGATCCCGACATCATCTTAAACCGGTCGACCGACGGAGGGAAAACATGGTCACCGGGAATCCGCGTTAACCAGGATCCAGTAAACAATGGGAAGATACAATACTTCCCGGCCATTCACGTGGACCAATACGGCGGGATTGACATCATCTACTACGACGACCGGTTCACCTCATCCGATTCGAGCGGCGTGATGCTGGCCAGGTCGCTGGATGGCGGCGATACATGGCATGAATACCTGATCAGCGACCGGAACTTTAAACCCAGAACGATCGGGGGGCTCGGACAGGGTTACCAGGGCGACAATATCGATCTTACATCAACCGGCGAACGGATCTTACCGGTGTGGATGGACAACCGAACCGGCGTGTACCAGATATGGACCGTACCCGTCAGCTTTTCGGATGTCAGCAGTGAGCAGGAACCCCTTTCCGAATTGTTTTTCAATTTATTCCAGAATCAGCCCAATCCGTTCACCGATCAAACAATCATCACTATACAACTGAAGAAACCGGCCCGGTTTTCTCTTTCAATTTATGACATAACAGGCCACCCGGTAACAACACTGTCAGGCGAGGGACGCAACCCCGGAATTTTCCGCTTTACCATACGCAAAGAAGGAGAAGGGTACACGCTGCGACCGGGGCTCTATTTTTACCAACTGAGGGTGGATGGTCAGATCTCAACGCGTAAAATGATCGTTACCGGATAGCGATCATTGAACAGTCAGCTTAAGGGTCCGGGTAACCGCTCTTTGTGACAACCCTGAAAACGCAACGATCCTGTAAAGATAAATGCCCGGTTTCAGCGAGGATGTGTTGATATTCACGATATTTTCACCGGACAAGACGCTTCCGATCACTTCCGAAAAAACCGCCCGGCCTGCCAGGTCGGTTATCAGGATTCTAAGCCGTGAACCATGTTGCCTGAAGGATGGCCGGAGCCATTCACTGCCAGGTTCGACGGAAAACCCTATGGTTGTAATGCCGCCGGACGGATTGGGCCTGTTTTGTCCAAGCCTTATCCCAAAGTCAGATATTCCCGGCGTTTCATGAATGCCTGGATTGATCTTGGGCCGGTATCTTAAAACCGTTCCGTTCGTACCAACGGCATAACCGTGCAATGAGTCAGGAAATGTGATGCTGAATATCTCAGCCGTATCCGGACAATTGTAGCTGTTCCAGGTATTTCCCGAATCGAGACTGTAAATCAGCAACCGCTGCGGGCCAAGCGGAGCCCAGGCTTCGTATGATGTCCTGAAATCGATGTCGAAGGCGAGTCCCTGCATTCCAATTTCATCATAATCCCAGTCCAGGCCGCCGTTGGATGTCCGGATCATACCCACACCGTAACCATAGTCAGGATCGCCGCCAGCTCCGATGACATGAAGAGAGTCGTAGCAGTGCAGGCCGCGGACCTCATCAGCAGGAGCATCTGACGGATCGATCGCATACCATTTTTCACCCCCGTTTGAGGTACGCCAGATGACTCCTGCAATGTCGAACAAGCCCCCGGAGGCATACCCATATTTCTCGTTATAAAACCGGAGGGTCAGGACCGGAAAGAAGGCAAGAATGGAAGTGTCGACGGCCGCCTGGTTCCAGGTCTCCCCCCCGTCGGCCGTTCTTACGATCGTGTGCGGCCTTCCCCCCATCCATCCATTCATCTCGTTAAAAAAATAGAGACAGGTTATGAAGACATTCTCTTTTGGGTAGGGCTTCACTGACCAGGTGTCGCCGCCATCTGTGGTTTTCAGGAATAAGGTTCCATATGGTTCGATAACGTAATTTACAACTGTGGCGTATCCGGTATTGCGATCAAAGAAAAAGATCGCGGAAAAATCGTTTTTCATGCCGATGTCAAGCAACTTCCAGCTGGATCCGCCATCAAGGGTGCGCATGATAACCCCTGAATCGCCGGCCACCCAGCCTGTCAGGCTATCCACGAAGAAAGCCGACCGCAGGTACTGCCGGGTCGGAGTGTTCACCCTCTCCCACGTTCCCTGGCCCTGCGCAACGGCTGTGACGAACAGCAATGCAGCGATCAGGGTCAAACCGTGATCAGCTAAGTGTTTGTTTTTCATAAGCATTACAATCATACTTGATCGGGCCATAAAATCACGGATTATTTTGTAACCCGCAAAAAAATCCCGCTTCTAAGGTACGATGAAAATATAACAACAAGAAAAAAACCGATCTTTGGACCGAAATTCAGGTCCGCAACCTCAAACAGACCAACTGCCCATGCAACTGTTATCTCAGGATCTCAGCCGGAAGTTTAAATTCTGGTCCTTTATCTCGATGGTTTTACTGGTTTTTGTTCACGGCTATAACCTGGATATCAGGTATCTGCAACCGTGGACCATGCCAGGCGAACCCCTTACACTGACCGGTTTTACCGAATATTTTCTGGCAAACGGCATTTTCAGGTTCAGGATACCGATGCTATTTATCATTTCCGGTTTCCTGTATGCACTCCACGACCATAAACCATACCGGCAAAGGACAGGCAAACGATTCCGTACCTTGTTCGTTCCATACCTGATATGGAGCGCCATCGGGCTCCTGTTCACGTTTCTGCTCGAACTGTTGCCATGGGGTCGCGACATGGTGGCACAATCGCATGTGGCACAGATGGACGACACGCGTTTGCTGGTCCATGATTATCACTGGTACGATCTGCTCATCCGCTGGATCATCGCCCCGGTTCCATACCAGCTCTGGTTCCTCAGGGTTCTGTTTATCTATAACCTCGCTTATCCTGGCATCCGGTGGTGCGTGAACCATCGCATCGCCAGGTACTTCTTTTTCGCGATTGCTTTCCTGATGTGGCTCGGAACCATGGGATTCGGGTTGGTGGAAGGCGAAGGACTGCTGTTTTTCTCCCTGGGCATCTGGATGCAGAAAAACGGATTCAACACCGAAAAAGCCGGAAAATGGCTGAAACCATTGTGGTGGGGAATTGTTTTCGTGACTATTGCCGCCGTGAAAACCTGGCTTGCCTTCAACGGACAGGCATGGCTCGGAAATGCCAACGGGTATGTTATGTCATTCATGCATAAAATTGTGGTTATCAGCGGCCTGATTGCCTGCTGGTACGGCCTCGACCCGGTCGTGAAATGGTGCATGCAAAAATCCTGGTTTGTATGGCTCTCGGCCTTTTCGTTCATGATCTATGCCATGCATACACCCGTCATTGCCTTTGCCATCGATCCCGTGTTTTCTATTCTCAGCGGACTGCCGTTTTATAGAATGCTTACATTTTTCCTGCTACCGGCTTTGATTATTTCTCTCACCGTGGCCATCAGCACCCTGATGCGATCTTTAACACCTAAAATGTACGGACTTTTAACTGGAGGACGTGGTTTTTAACAATATTTCTTTTTTTTAGTATTTTCTTTTTCAGGTATTTGGATTTTTTTTAATTTCGGGGCGTTATTGACCGAACACCCAATTAAAAGATAACCATCAAAAAAGCTGATTATGACCAAAGCAGAAATTGTCAACGACATTGTCAACAAGACAGGTATTGAAAAAGTTGCCGTAGAGGTGACTGTTGAAGCCATCATGGAGACCATCAGGAACTCGATGGCGAATGGTGAAAACATCTATCTCAGAGGCTTTGGAACCTTTCTACTGAAGAAGCGTGCCGAAAAAACAGGCAGAAATATCACCAAGAAGACCTCCGTGAAAATTCCTGCCCACATGATTCCGGCCTTCAAACCTTCAAAGGAATTTGCAAAGGAGGTGATGACCAAAGTGAAAGTGAAGTAATCAGTCAACCAAAAAATGAAAAAACCCTGATCATAATCATGGTCAGGGTTTTGTTTTTTTGCCGTGGCATCGACTGGAATCGAACCAGTGACACAAGGATTTTCAGTCCTCTGCTCTACCATCTGAGCTACGACGCCATCTCCGAAAACGGAGGTGCAAAGATAAAACTTTTTTTTAAAACCCAAATTTTTTTCATCCGGAATTGTTCTCATACGGGTGGGTTACCATGCAACGGCATCCGACACCATTAATTTGTACCTTTGCGCAATGAAAAGCCTGGTGCTCGATCTCGGGAATACCAACAAAAAGATGGCTGTGTTCCAAAACAGCAGGCTTGTTCACTTCCAACAAGCGGGCTCGCTGACCCTCGCGAAAATAAAAACGATCCTGAAACAGCACGGACCTTTTGATTCCTGCGTTCTTGCCTCCGTAAGCATTTATCCGGCCGCGGTAAGGAATTTTCTCACGGAAAAAATCCCCTTTTTCATTGAACCTTCCGCAACGACCCCATTGCCGGTCACCATACAGTACCAAAGTCGGAATACACTTGGTTTTGACAGAGTTGCGGCGGTGGTTGCAGGTACCGTCATTTTCCCCGGCCAGGACGTTCTCGTGGTCAATGCCGGCACCTGCATCACCTATGATTTCATTAACAGGAACCAGGAGTACCAGGGGGGAGCCATTTCGCCGGGTATCCGGTTACGGTTGAATGCACTCCATACTTTTACCGGAAAATTGCCGTTAGTATCATTTAAAGATGTGAGCATACTAACAGGACGAACGACTGAAGAATCCATTCTTTCAGGAGTTCTGACGGGTGCAACGGCTGAGATTGAGGGCATTGCCGGCCGTTACCTGGAGAAACACCCTGACCTGAAAATAATTCTGAGTGGCGGTGATCACAAATATTTTGTTAAACGGTTAAATATTAGCATCTTTGCAGTCCCGAATATCGTCATACCCGGATTGTACCAAATTCTGAAGTTTAATGTCGATCAAGCCCGTTAATCAACGTCTCTTTCTGCTGCTGTTCTTTCTTACCATGGGCACGATGCTGAATGCCCAGATCCGGATTATTTCACCCTATTCAAGATACGGATTGGGAGATCTGACAGGAAACAACAATGCCTGGAACAACTCCCTCGGGCAGTTGGGCATCGGTATCCGGAGTCCATACCATGTAAACTACTCTAATCCAGCTTCATATACCGCATTCGATTCTCTGTCGTTTTTGTTTGAAGGTGGTTTTAACGGCGAATTTGTGACCTTAAAATCCGATTTTCAATCGGTATCCAGAAATTATGCTTCACTGGGGTATCTGCTTTTTGGTATGCCTGTAACCGGGTGGTGGAAAACCAGCCTGGGGATCGTTCCATTCAGCGATGTGGGGTACAGCGTGGCAAACTATGAGGAGTTCCCCGAATCGGGCACCGTCATAAGGCTCTACCAGGGCGAAGGAGGTATTAACCGGCTCTTCTGGGGTAACGGGTTTCTTCCGTTTAAGAACTTCTCGGTTGGACTCAATGTCTCATACCTTTTTGGCAGTATGATCAGGGAAGCAAAAGTCCTGTTTCCTGACTCAGTCAGTGCCATGAATTATAAGGAATTGTATTATGTGACCATGAACGATCTGTATTTCAACCTCGGGTTGCAGTACAGAATCAAGTTACACAACGATCTTTTCCTGAATCTTGGTGCCGTTTACGCGCCCGAACTTAAAATGGCCGCCAAAACGGATATCCTGGCGGCCACTTTTCTATATGCCTCATCGGGGGTTGAATCAATGCGCGATACCCTGGTGAACGAAGAGGGCTACAAGGGAAAGATCGTCATTCCTACCATGCTTGGTGGCGGATTCTCTTTTGAAAAGAATGATAAATGGAGGGTGGGTCTCGACTACCGCTGGCAAAACTGGGAGCAATTCAGGGCTTTCGACATGAGTGATTCACTGGTGAACAGCTGGCAGATTTGTGCGGGGGCCGAGATCATCCCGAACATGGACGATTATAACAATTACCTGGCCCGTATCCATTACCGCCTCGGATTCATCTACGACCGGACCTATCTGAAGCTACGCGGGCAAAATCTCAACGAATATTCCTTCTCCCTTGGCTTTGGCCTGCCGCTGCGCGGCGTCAAGACCATGCTCAACCTGGGTGTGCAGATCGGAACACGCGGCACCACAAACCAGAACCTTATCAAAGAAAGTTACCTGAAAATGGTACTCGGGTTTTCAATCCATGAGCGGTGGTTCATCAAACGCAAGTATTTCTGATCGTGAATTTTTTCCGCTTTTTCTCCAGACTCATTGTTTTCACCTGTCTGATTTTCATCCTGGTCTCCTGCGGAAAGGAGCCGGAAACAACCGCCATGCTTATCGATCCGGCAAAGGATCCCGTGATGTCGGCAAAGATGATCGACATTCTTTTCAGCGATTCAGGAAGGATCCAGGCCCGCCTCACCGGGCCCCTGATGAACCGTTATACCGGGGCCACCCCTTACCTTGAACTTCCGGAAGGTTTCCTGATCACCATATACGATTCAGCCCACCGGACCACAACAACCATAAGGGGAAACAGGGGGGTGCGACATGAGCCGACCAGGGTGATGGAGGCGTGGGGGAACGTGATCGTAAGAAATGAAGTAAAAAAAGAACAACTGAATACCGAACATCTCATCTGGGACGAAAACAGGCGCCGGATCTATGCCGACGGCACCGTTAAGATAACCACTCCCGACAAAACCCTGACCGGCAGCCAGATGGAGTCGAACGACAGCTTTACTGATTATACTATCAGCAATGTTACCGGGCAAATGAAGATCAACCGCGATTCAATATAAATCGCGAAATTTACCTTGTCAAGTCTTTGTAGTTTCGGGGATTATCCATACTTTTGCACCCTATTTTAAAGAATTTATCAAATACTTGTAAGCATGGCGATTATTGGAAAAATCAGAAAACACTCCGGACTTGCTGTTATTGTTGTAGGCGTTGCTATTGCTGCCTTCGTGATCGGTGACTTCAGTAAAAAATCCAACAGCGGGGCAACCGATATCGGTGTTATTAACGGTGAAAACATTCCTTATTTTGAATTCAGCGAAAAAGTAGACAAAACCATAGAGGCACAGAAACAAAGCTCGGGCGACGACAAGATCACCGACCAGGAGACCTACCAGATACGGCAGAGCACCTGGCAATCGCTGATCAAGGAATACCTGTTGGGTGAGCAATATGAGGAACTGGGACTGACCGTCACCTCCGACGAGCTCTTTGATCAGATCCAGGGAAGGCAGCCGCACCGTTATATCCTCCAGTATTTCAAAGACCCTGCAACCGGACAGTATGACCCGGCCATCGTATTGCAGTATCTCAAGAACCTCGACAAGATGGAACCACAGGCCAAGGAGCAATGGATTCAGTTCGAGAAAGCCATCAAGGACGATCGCCAGGAAACCAAATACAATAACCTCGTGATGAAAGGATATTATGTTCCTGCCGCCTTCCTGAAAAAGGATTTCGTAAACCAGTCGAGGGGGCTAAAAATGCTTGTGGTATCACCGCAGCCCGCAGCCATTGCCGACAGCATGGTTAAGGTGACCGATGCAGACTTTGAAAAGTTTTATGAAAAAAACAAGATCTATTTCTTCCAGGAAGAGGCCACCCGCGATCTCGATTACGTGGTATTTGAGGTGAAACCCTCCGAAACCGACCGTAAAAGAATTGAACAGGATGTGATGCAGTTATATACTGATTTTCAGAACAGTTCGAACATCCTCGGGTTTTCATTTGCCAACTCCGATACCAAGATCGACACCGGATACGTAAAGAAGGGAACCTACCCTGCCCAGATCGACACGCTGATCTTCAGTGCAAAGCCAGGCGCCGTTTTTCCTCCTTTCGAATTCAACAACAACTGGTACATGTCGAAACTGCTCGATATCCAGGAGCGCCCCGATTCGATCAGCGGATCACAGATACTCATTGCCTATGAAGGCACCGGAAACGAAAACATCAAACGGACCAAGGAAGAGGCCAAAGCAAAGATCGACAGCCTGTTCAATGCTTTAAAGAAAAATCCCGCCCGCTTTGCCGAAGTGGCAAAACAAATTTCCGATTACCCCTCGGCAAAAGAGGATGGCGGTGATCTGAAATGGTTCCCCGACAACAATCCCAATTACGAACCATTTTTCAACGCCGGCCTTTCCCTTAAACCTAACGAAATGAAGGTGGTGGATACCAGGATCGGCTATTCGCTCTTTATGCTGACGAACAAGTCGCAGCCTGTTAAGAAGGTAAAAGCTGCCGTACTGGTCCGGGCCATTGAGCCAAGCAACCAGACCTTCCAGGATATTTACATGCAGGCGAGTACATTTGCCGGACAGAATAAAACCACTGAGGCCTTTGAAAAAGGAGCTGCTGCCGCCGGAATCCAGAAAAGATCTGCCCCTGGCGTACGTCAGATGGACAGCTATGTCATGGGCCTTCCCACTGCCCGCGAAATGGTACGCTGGGCTTTTGCCGAAAAAACCAAGGTCGGCGAGGTGAGCCCGGTGTTTGATGTAACCGGAAAATATGCAGTGGCCATCCTCAGGGCTGCCTACGAAAAAGGTCAACAACCACTTGAAGCAGTGAAACAGCGCATTGAACCTTCGGTGAAAAATATGAAAAAGATCGATATGGTGGCTGAGAACATCACCAACATGATGAAAAACACCAAAGATATTACGGCACTCGCAACGCGGCTGAATGCAAAACTCGATACTTCGCTGGTCACCTTCAGCGGATACAACCAGTCGAGCATCGGTCGTGAAAATGAAGTAGTAGGCCAGCTTTTCCATAAGAAGAAGGGCGAACTTGTCGGACCCTTGACCGGGAACTTTGGTGCCTATGTGGTTTATCTCGAAGATGTCATTGAGGCTCCGATGAAGGAGGATTTCTCCTATGAGAAGATGCAGCAGTACCAGAACTTCAACCAACGCGTGCAGGGTTCACTCTTTCCGGCGCTCGAAAAGAGTGCAAAGATTGTCGACAACCGGCTGAACTTCTATTAAAAACCAGCTACATTCAAGTTACCTGATGCAAAAAGAGGTTGCCTCCACAAGGCAACCTCTTTTTGTTTTCACTGAGATGAAATTCCTGATCTTACTCAGCCAGGATCAGCACTTTGTTATTCAGTACTTCAACCACCCCGCCCTTTATTTCGAAAAACTGCGGTTCTTTTTCTCCCTTGTTGAGTATTTTTACCCTGCCCTTCTGCAATACGGAAATCAGCGGGGCATGATTGCTCAGTAATTCAAAAGAACCGTCAATCCCGGGCAGCTGGACCAGTTGCACCTGATCGCCGGTAAATATGGTGGAACCGGGGGTTACGATTTCAACTTTCATACTATTTGCTTTCGGCCAGTATTCGCTTACCTTTCTCTATGGCTTCCTCGATGGTGCCGACCATGCTGAAGGCGGATTCCGGATACTCGTCGACTGCGCCATCCATGATCATGTTGAATCCTTTGATGGTATCCTCGATATTGACAAACGCCCCGGGAATACCGGTAAACTGCGTGGCCACAAAGAAGGGCTGCGACAGGAAGCGTTGCACGCGTCGGGCGCGGGCCACCACCAGTTTGTCTTCATCCGAAAGCTCATCCATTCCAAGGATGGCAATGATGTCCTGCAACTCCTTATAGCGCTGCAGAATCCTTTTCACGCGCTGGGCGGTGTTATAATGCTCTTCACCAACAACATCGGGTGTAAGAATCCTTGAAGTTGAGTCCAGTGGATCAACAGCGGGGTAGATGCCCAGTTCGGAAATCTTGCGACTGAGAACGGTTGTGGCATCAAGGTGGGCAAAGGTGGTGGCCGGAGCCGGGTCGGTCAGGTCATCGGCCGGAACATAGACGGCCTGAACGGAGGTAATGGAGCCCCGTTTTGTCGACGTAATGCGTTCCTGCATGATCCCCATCTCGGTGGCCAGCGTCGGCTGATAACCTACTGCCGAAGGCATGCGGCCCAGCAATGCCGAAACCTCGGAACCTGCCTGGGTGAAGCGAAAAATATTATCGATAAAGAAGAGAATGTCACGGCCTCCCGACTTCTCATCGCCATCCCTGAAATACTCAGCCAGGGTAAGCCCTGAGAGAGCAACCCGCGCACGGGCTCCGGGTGGTTCGTTCATCTGGCCGAAGACAAGGGTGGCCTGCGACTGGATAAGCACTTCAGGATCAACCTTTGAAAGATCCCAGCCTCCCTTTTCCATATCCTCCTGAAACTCCTTACCATAACGGATAACACCCGACTCGATCATTTCACGCAGCAGATCGTTCCCTTCGCGGGTACGTTCACCAACGCCGCCAAATACCGACAAACCGGAATACTTCTTGGCAATGTTGTTGATGAGCTCCATGATTATGACCGTCTTACCTACACCTGCACCGCCAAACAGCCCGATCTTCCCTCCTTTGGCATAAGGCTCAATGAGGTCGATCACCTTGATCCCTGTATACAAAACCTCTTTTGAGGTCGACAGGTTGTCGAAGGTCGGCGGATCACGGTGAATGGCATATACCTTTTCTTCGGATACCGGGGCAAGTCCATCGATAGGCTTACCAATTACGTTAAACAGCCGGCCGCGTATCATATCCCCAACCGGCATTGAGATCGGACGTCCTTTTGAAACCACCTCCATACCTCGGCGAAGACCGTCGGTTGAATCCATGGCAACGGTCCTGACCGTATGTTCCCCGATGTCATACTGACATTCCAGGACGATCACATCCCCCGCTGCATTTTTAACTTCCAGGGCTTCGTAAATATCCGGCAGTTTGTCTCCTTCATCAAAGGCCACATCAATCACAGGACCAATGATTTGCGAAATCTTTCCTTTGTTCTTGACTTCCATGCTCAGGCTTTAGAATTTATGCAAAGATAAAATATCTCGGTGATTAAATATTTGACGGGAAAAAAAATTCCTTTAGTTTTGCAAATAATTTCATTCTGAGGCGCTTATTCACTTTGTTCAGGGTGTCTTCCGGCTTCTGTTCCAGCGCTCCTCTCCCAAAACAACCATCGATGAAGTATCTGAAAATCATGGTCCTTTTTGTTTGGTTCATTCCCCTGGCCGCGTGGAGCCAGCGGAACACCGACGCCATCGTTGACACTGTCGACACTCCGAACGGACCGGTCATCCTCTACAAGAACTTTACATGGGAATACCTGGAAGATGAACCGGTTATGCTCAGCCAGGAAGATGATTCGACCGGACTTTTCACCGCACAGTGGATCAATGATCAGATCTTTGCCTACCGGATGAAACCGGATTCAATCCGCGACACGGTCATTGTTCTTACCTCGGCCGACCGGATATTCACAATGCCCGCGTATGGTAAGCTATTCCGCGGTTTCATGTACACCCACAAAGGCCTTGATATCAAACTGAATAAGGGTGACTCCATCCGTGCCGCGTTCGACGGGGTGGTACGCTATGCCCGCTATAACCGCGGAGGGTTCGGTTACCTCATCATCCTCCGTCATTACAATGGACTTGAGACCTACTATGCCCACCTGTCGAAAATGTCGGTCAAGGTGAACCAGGTGGTGAAGTCGGGGGACTTGATCGGGCTCGGCGGTTCAACGGGCCGGAGCCGGGGGCCACACCTTCATTTTGAGGTCAGGTATAAGGATGTTCCTGTGGATCCGCTCAGGATGATTGACTATGATAATCAAAAACTGATCTCCAACAGCTTTCCCATAACCCAAAAGGTTTTCTATCCCAACGACCACGTGGAAAACGCTGTTGTCGTGAAGATCAAAAGCGGGGATACACTGGGAAAGCTTGCAAAAAAATACAGGACTTCCGTGAAGGAGATCTGTGCCATGAACAAGATCAAACCTAATACCACGCTCAGGGTTGGGAGGATGATCAGGGTGAAGTAGAGAGCGGGTGAACGGGTGAACGGGAGAGCAGGTAAAAGGGAGAGTAGGTAAACGGTTAAACAGGTAAACAGGAAATTGGGGGGGGGATCTTTCCGGGCGACTATTTTTCGGGGTTGTTCTCAAGGTCGGTTTGTTCAACCGGTTTTGGTTCCTCTTTGGCCGCGAATGCAAAGACCCTTTTCTGGAATACGATCAGTATGAGTACGCCGGTGGTAATGGCCGCATCGGCGATATTGAACACGGGCCGGAAAAAGATGAACTCATCTCCTCCCACAAACGGGAACCACGAAGGGTAACGGGATTCGATGATGGGAAAATAGAACATGTCGACCACCCTCCCGTGAAGGAAGGTTCCGTATCCTCCTCCCTCAGGAAACATGGCAGCAATCTGCATGTAGGTACTGTCGCTGAAAACAAGTCCGTAAAAGGCACTGTCGATAATGTTTCCGATGGCGCCAGCCAGTATCAGTGAGATACAGATTACCAGCAGGTTCGAAGCACCGGTCTTTGTAACGCGGATAAGCCACCAGATGATGACGATCACGGCGATGATCCTGAACAAGCTGAGCATCAGCTTGCCATATTCGCCGCCCAGTTGCATTCCGAAAGCCATTCCCTCGTTTTCGGTGAAATGCAGGTAAAACCAGTTTCCGAAAACTGGTAGGCTTTCGCCCATGTAAAAAGTGGTCTTGACCCAGATCTTAAGGATCTGATCGGCCAACAGGATGCCAATAACAATCAGGGCAGCTTTTTTCAACAAGAAGCTTAATCTTAAGTTTTATTCAAAATCAGGTTCTGAGGGTCTGGGTACGTTCGGAACCGCCTGCACCCTTTTTGCTTCGATACTGAGTGTGGCATGCGGAACGATACGCAGGCGGTCCTTGGGGATCAGTTTGCCTGTTACGCGGCAAATGCCATAGGTCTTGTTCTCAATCCTGATCAGGGCGTTCTCGAGCGATTTGATGAACTTCTCCTGCCGTGCGGCAAACTTGCTGTTCTCCTCTTTGGAAAATACCTGGTAACCCTCTTCCAAAACCTTGAAGGTTGGCGAAGTATCATTGGTATCATGCTCATTTCCTGTAGTATAAGACTCTGTCAGCAACTTCAGGTCATTGCGCGCTTTTTCCAGTTTATTCAGAATAATCTGCCTGAACTCCTCGAGTTCCTCATCCGAATAACGGTTCTTTTCCGTCTGTGATGTTACTGTTGTCTTTTTCATGTCACAAAAAATTAAACTTGTAAAAAAAATCCGCCGAACCCTGGAACTACCGTTCCCGATTCCGGCGCGATGTTTTGCCTTATACCACTTTTTTGATCAAAACATAGGTAGAAACCGTATCCGTCAACTCAACCGAAACCCGGTCGGGTTCCTCAATCGTTTCTACCAGATCAAATGACTGAGCAAGTGTTTCGCTGCAAATATAGGAAATATTCTGTTCTACCGCCTCATCAATCCCGGTGTGTGACTGGAATTTAACTGAAATTTTGTCCGTTACGTCGAAACCGAGGTCTTTCCTGAGGTTTTGAATACGGTTAATAACCTCCCGGGCGATCCCCTCCTTCCAGAGTTCCGGGGTCACCGTGATGTCGAGCGCCACCGTCAGTCCGCCGGCTGTTGCAACCTGCCAGCCCGGGATATCTTCCGACAGGATCTCCACGTCGTCGGCAAGGACCTCCACTGCCTGGCCATCCACAGCAAGATTAATTTTCCCTTCACGCTCGAGTAAGAGGATCTCCTCCTGCCCAAGGGTTGTAAGAAGAGCCGCCAGTTGCTTCATCAGCTTGCCATACCGCGGGCCCAGCTTTTTGAAATCGGGCTTTACTTTTTTAACCAGGATGCCCGCAGTATCAGCAATGTACTCCAGATCCCTGACGTTCACCTCCGTGAGAATCAGATTCTTTACCGCCTCTGTCTGCGACCTGAGGTGCTCATTCATCAGCGGGATGAGTATCCTATTGAGGGGTTGACGCACCCTCAGGTTGGTCTTTTTCCTGATGGACAGCACCATGGAGGCAATGTTCTGGGCAAGTTCCATGCGCTCTTCAAGATATTTGTCGATCATCTTATCATTGCACACAGGGAAAGAAGTAAGGTGAACGGAATCTGCCTCGCGGAGACCGGTTACACTGTTCAGGTCGACGTACAACCGCTCGGCGAAGAAGGGGGCAATGGGGGAGATCAGCCTTGCAATTACCTCGAGACAGTTGTACAATGTCTGGTAGGCCGATATCTTGTCGGGCGAATAATCGCCTTTCCAGAACCGGCGGCGCGACAGCCTCACGTACCAGTTGCTGAGGTGTTCATCCACGAAATCGGCGATGGCGCGGCCGGCCTTGGTAGGTTCGTAATCGGCATAACATTCGTCGCAATACCTTATCAGCGAGTTCAGTTCAGAAAGGATCCAACGATCGATTTCAGGCCGTTCCTCCAGGGCCACCTCCGGTTCCCGGTAAGTGAATCCATCGATATTGGCATAGAGGGCAAAGAAGGCATAGGTATTATAAAGTGTTCCAAAGAATTTCCGGCGAACCTCCTCAATTCCTTCCAGGTCGAATTTCAGATTATCCCAGGGCTGCGAATTGGTGATCATATACCACCGGGTGGCATCGGGTCCGTATTTCCTGATCGTATCGAATGGGTCAACGGCATTACCGAGCCGTTTCGACATTTTGTTTCCGTTCTTGTCGAGCACAAGGCCATTCGAAACGCAGGTCTTGTAGGAGACATTCCCGAAAAGCATCACGGCAATGGCATGCAGTGTAAAAAACCACCCGCGGGTCTGGTCTACGCCTTCGGCAATGAAGTCGGCCGGAAAATAGGATTCCAGGGTCCTGGTTTGTTCAAACGGGTAATGATACTGTGCATATGGCATGGCTCCGGAATCGAACCAAACGTCGATCAGGTCGGGTTCACGGTACATGGGCTGCCCATCATCCGAGACCAGGACAATGTCGTCGACAAATGGCCTATGAAGATCGAAAGAATGGTAGTTATCATCCCTAACATCACCGGGAATGTAATCTCCGAGCGGGTTTGATTTCATGACACCCGCTTTGACGGCCTTATCACATTCTTCCCGTAACCGGGCCACCGACCCGATGCAGATCTCGCTGCTTCCGTCGGCTGTTTTCCAGATCGGAAGGGGGGTTCCCCAGAAGCGGGAACGGGAAAGGTTCCAGTCGACCAGGTTCTCCAGCCAGTTTCCGAAGCGGCCGGTACCGGTCGATTCGGGTTTCCAGTTGATCGTCCGGTTCAATGCGATCATCTGCTCTTTGAAGGCCGTGGTTCGGATAAACCATGAGTCGAGCGGATAATAGAGGATCGGTTTGTCGGTTCGCCAGCAGTGCGGGTAAGAGTGTTCGTATTTCTCCGATTTGAACGCCTTGTTCTCATGTTTCAGCTTCACGATGATGTCGATATCCACCGGGGGGCACTCTCCGGCCAGGCAATTGGCATCATACTCCGGCTTCACATAACGGCCGGCGAATTCTCCCATTTGTTCGGTGAACCTCCCCTGTTTATCAACCAACGTAAGGGTACCTAGTCCGTACTGCCTGCCTACCCTGAAGTCGTCGGCGCCAAAACTGGGTGCAATATGAACAATCCCGGTTCCATCTTCCGTAGTGACAAAGTCGCCAAGGACAACCCTGAACGGATCACCCTCGTCAGGCTGGGCATAGGGCAGCAGCTGTTCAAACCGGATTCCCTCGAAAGCCTCCCCTTTGTATTCCGCCACAACCTGATAAGGGATATGTTTGTCGCCTTCGTGGTAGCTGTCGAGTTCGAGTGTTGCGTTCTTCTCTGGAAAATAATGATGCAGCAGGTCCTTTGCCAGAACAACCGTCTGTTCGGTATAGGTATATGGATTATAGGTCTTTACAAGGACATAGGTAATGTCTTTCCCCATGGCCAGTCCGGTGTTCGAGGGCAGCGTCCATGGCGTTGTGGTCCAGGCAAGAATGTAAAGTTCACCAAAGAGATCCTGGTAAAGAAATTCCGATCTTTCGTTCCTGATCACCTTGAACTGCGCCACAACCGTATTGTCCTTGACCATCTTATAGGTTCCCGGCTGGTTCAGCTCGTGGGTGCTCAGCCCGGTTCCGGCCGCCGGGGAGTAGGGCTGTATCGTATATCCCTTGTAGAGAAGGCCTTTTTCGTAAAGCTTGCTTAAAAGGTACCAGACACTCTCGATGTATTTGTTTTCGTAAGTGATGTAGGGATCATCCAGGTTCAGCCAGTAGCCCATCATAATGGTGAGTTCATCCCAAAGGTCCTTGTATTTCATGACCTCCGTGCGGCACTCCCTGTTATAATCTTCGATGGAGATCGATTTGCCGATGTCTTCCTTCGTGATCCCGAGTTTCTTCTCCACCCCGATCTCGATCGGCAGCCCATGGGTATCCCAGCCGGCCTTACGGCTCACGTAAAATCCCTTCATGGTCTTGTAACGGCAGAAAATATCCTTGATGGCCCGTGCCATCACGTGATGGATCCCCGGAATGCCGTTGGCGGAAGGAGGACCTTCGTAAAAGACGAACGGTGTTTTTCCCTCGGTCAGTTTAAGACTCTTCTCAAATGTTCCATGTTCCTGCCAGTAGGACTGTATCTCATTGCCTATCCGCGTCAGGTCAAGGTTTTTGTACTCCCTGTATTTTCCCATTTTATTGATAAAAAAGTGTGCAAAGGTACAATAAAATTGACAATTGAGAATTGAAAATTGAAAACGAAGAAGGTTGAAAATCATGCCGATCGAATGGGTTTGAGGAGGATTTCTTACTTTTACATTTTAATCTTTTCCCCGATGAATGACAAAACCACTATCGTCCTCGACAACATACTGAATCGCAAGAGTGTCCGCAATTTCACGGGCGAGCCGGTCACCAAGGCCTGCCTGCTGGTCCTGCTGAAGGCCGCCATGGCCGCGCCGTCGGCCAGGAACAGGCAGCCATGGGCTTTTGTGGCTGTCACCGAAAGGGGGGCCCTTGATGCGCTGGCCGACGGTCTGCCTTACACCAAGATGCTTTTCAAAGCGGGAGCCAGCATTGTTGTTTGCGGCGACAGCACGGTTGATCTGCAGCCCGGCGCAACCGACCTCTGGTATCAGGACGCCGCCGCTGCCACCCAGAATATCCTGCTGGCGGCCGAGGCCATGGGGCTGGGGGCTGTGTGGAGTGCGCTCTATCCCTATCCCGAGCGTGAAAACCATGCCAGAAAGATCCTTAAACTGCCGGTTAACATCACTCCTTTTTCAGTCGTCCCAATCGGTCATCCGACTGGCGAGGATCAGCCAAAGGACAAATTCCGTCCCGACAGGATCCATTGGGAGAAATGGTAATTCAAAGTTCAAATGTCAAAGTTCAAATGTCAAAATTAACAGTTTTGCATGCTTATCTTCAATTCGTATTTTACAAAACATTTTGAATTTTGACATTTGCATTTTGAATTTTGAATTTTCTTCTTACTTTTGTCCTCTCTTTTTACGGAAGCCTTATGGTAATCAATCTTTGTATTCCCCGATTTACCGTACTGGTTGGCGCTGATGCCGCCAGGTAAGGCATTTTCCGTTCCCGTTTAATTTATCGTTTAATAAAAAAATTGGAGGAAAAGCCATGAAAAACATGACGCTGTTTGTATTTGCCGGCATTCCGGTTTGCAAGGTGACCCCGCTGGTCACCAGAAAGATCCCTGAAGAAATAAAATTACCAATGTCTGAACGAAAAAGATATGAATACATACTATAAAATTCTTGCTTTAAAACAAACTTTTTTTACCCGTACCGGCAAGCTCTGGCTCGATCTTCGCGAAGCCGTCGCCGGTACCGAACAGGATTTCACAACCGGAAAACTGGGCAGGGCCATTTTTCTCCTCTCCGTCCCCATGGCCCTTGAAATGATGATGGAATCCGTTTTTGCCATTGTTGACATTTTCTTTGTTTCAAAACTCGGGTCTGAGGCTATTGCCACTGTTGGGATCACCGAATCGATGGTGACCATTGTATATGCGCTTGCTGTTGGATTGAGTACCGCCACCTCCTCGCTGGTTTCGCGCAGGATCGGCGAGAAGAACCAGGAGGGCGCATCGGCAGCCGCAGTGCAGGCGATTCTGGCAGGAATACTCATATCGGTTACCATTGCCATACCCGGTATTATCTTCTCAAAATCTTTGCTCAGGCTGATGGGCGCCTCTGATATCATCGTGAATGAAATGTGGGGGTTCACCGCCATTATGATTGGAAGCAACACCGTGATCATGCTGCTGTTCATCATCAACGCGATCTTCAGGAGTGCAGGCGATGCAGCCATCTCCATGCGCGTGCTGTGGATGGCCAACCTGATCAACATCGTGCTCGACCCGATTCTCATCTTCGGGTTCGGATCAATCCCTGCCCTCGGGATACAGGGGGCTGCGATCGCCACGGCGACCGGCCGGGGACTTGCCGTTCTTTACCAGATCTACCTGCTGGTGGCGGGCCGCAGAAGGGTCGTGATCAGGGCCAGGCACCTCCGCTTAGAACCACAGGTTATGATGACCCTGCTGAAACTTTCGCTGGGCGGTATCGGCCAGCATATTATCGCGACATCCAGCTGGATCGGACTCGTCAGGATCATCTCGGTGTTCGGCAGCACTGTTGTAGCCGGCTATACCATTGCCCTCAGAATCATGGTCTTTGCCCTGCTCCCTTCATGGGGCCTGAGCAATGCCGCATCGACCCTCGTTGGGCAGAACCTCGGCGCCGGCCAGCCGGGCCGGGCGGAGCGCTCAGTGTGGGTCACGGGCTGGGTCAACATGATCTTCCTGGGCTTGGTCGGACTTTTGCTGATCGTTTTCAGCGAATTTTTCGTCAGGCTATTCATCAACGACCCCGCTGTGATCACCGCGGGGTCAAACTGCCTGCGTATCATCTCAGTCGGTTTTATCGCCTATGGTTTCGGGATGGTGCTGGTGAATGCCCTGAACGGGGCCGGTGATACATTCACGCCGACGGTCATCAATGTCTTTTGTTACTGGTTGCTGGAGATACCGCTTGCCTGGTTTCTTGCCCTTCACTCCGGGCTGAACGAAACCGGGGTTTTTATCTCCATCGTGATTGCTGAAACCATCATGACACTGACGGCATTCTGGTTATTCAGAAAGGGTAACTGGAAGCTGAAGAAGGTATAGCCGTGGACCGTGAGCCGTGGGCCGTGGACCGTGGACCGTGGGCCGTGGGCAGTGGACCGTGGACCGTGGGCCGTGGACCGTGGACCGTGGGCAGTGGACCGTGGACCGTTTTCAATTTTCCGTTTTCAATTTTCCGTTTATTTCAGGGTTCTTCGGGGATGATGATCCAGGCGATAAAATAGGCTAAAAACCCGATGCCGGCGGCAAAAAAACCGACCACCCAGGCTACGCGGATCAGGACCGGATCAATGTTGAAATAGTTGGCAATACCGGCGCATACCCCGCCCAATACGCGGTCTTTTTTCGATCTGTACAATCTCTTGATGTCTGATGTTGTCATGGCGTTTAGTTTATAATTAGATGCATCAGAAAAAGTAAAGTTACATGATTCATTTAACAAATGAGTGATTGAGTGAATGAGTGATTGAGTGATTGAGTGAATGACAGAATGACTGATTTATTGAGTGAATGAGTTTTCCCTAATGGCTAATGCCTATTGCCTGTTGCCTGAATTTAAATTTTGACATTTAAATTTTGACATTTGAATTTTGCATTTTGAATTTCCCATTATTCCTACCTTCGTCCCAATAAACAACCTCCACCATGGAATGGATCGAAAAGCTCGACGGCAATGTGATCGTCTGCGATGCAGACGGTATCATTATCTACATGAATGAAACTGCTATAAGAAACTATGAAAAGGATGGCGGGGCGGCCCTGATCGGACGGAACCTGATGGATTGCCACGGGGAGGCATCGCGTCAAAAGATCCTCGAGATCATGACGACGCACAGGAAAAATGTTTACACCATCGAAAAAAAGGGACGGAAAAAGATCATCTACCAGACCCCGTGGATGGAGGGATCAGCTTTTAAAGGCATTGTCGAGTTCTCGCTGGAGATCCCCTTCGAGATGGCGCATTACAGAAGGGATTGAAGATTTGAATACGATTTCAAATCTGAATTGCGATTCAAATGATTGCTGGCCAGGTATCCTGCATTGAATTCGTTGGAATGAAGCAAGAGCAATTTTAATTGATTGAAAAATTTGTAATTAAAATGTTGTTGCTGGATCGTGATGAAATTCCATAATTTTACCAAAAGTCCTTCACCAATGTTTTCGGGCAAGCATCCAAATATTAAATACTGGCTTTCCGGCTGGCTGCTGCACCCTGTTTCGCTATCCCTTTTCGCGACCCTTCTCATCATCCTTTTATTCCCTGTTAACATACCAAAATATACCTTCACCTTGGAAGAGGTAAATCAGAGTGAGGAGGACAGATGTATTGTATGGGAAGACATCGATGAAAATGGATCAAGCGATCAACTAATATTTGCGAACTATGTAATCGGATCGGTGGGCATGTCAATCAGTTTTAAACCTGATGGGATTGTAAAGGAATGGGATATTCATGGACATCAACTGGTTGAAACCTACAATAACGAATTTTTTATCACGGGAAGAATTTACCCCAGTAAACCCAGGGAGATATGCATCTTTACCTATTCCCGCGATTCCATTTTCCTGAACAGGATCTCCGATCTCAGGGGGCGTGAGGCGGTTTATGAACAGCGATTCATCGCCGTTTGCAAGGAATTGAATGCAGAAAGCGATGCAGTCATCATAAATCCTCGTCTGATTGATATGGATAATGACCAGATCAATGAGTTGGTCTTCGGGATCAATACCGGTTTTGCGCTTACCCCGCGCGCTATTTTTATCTATGATTTTGCCCGGGATACAATATTTAGATCCATTGAAACTGGTAACTCCATTTGGGATTACCTGATAACGGATATGAATGATGATGGCAGAAAAGAGATCATCCCCATGGGTTATGCCCCTGGGAATCTTGATAAATACAAGGTTAAATATCACGACAGCAGCAATTGGGTTATGGTTTTCAACGATACGCTCGGGTTGGAATTCCCCCCGGTTGAGTTACCTGGGCATACCGGGTTTATAGGCGCTTTCAACATCTTTCGCGGGGGCACATGTGAGCCCTATGTTCTGTGGGGATCACCTGCAACTAACCGGCATGGATTACAATTATTTCGGGTTTCGGCCGGGGGAACAATCAACCTGGTCAGAGAATTCACGGAATTTGATAAAATGGAACTAATCAATTATCCCATACAGTATATATTACCACTGGACAAGGACACACTCATATTAATGGCAAAGAGAAATGGAGAGATCTGCCAGTATAATCAATCGCTTGACCATCATTCAACCGTAAAACTGGGCAGGAACATTAAAAGTATGATGACCTATGACGTGGACCGGGATGGCCGGCAGGAGATCGTCGTATTCGGAATCGCTCCCAAGTCGCTCATCATTTACCGGGAAGGATTCACACATCCGGTATCAGCAGAGGTCGATTACACGGATCATAATAAAACCACCCTCTCTACCGTATTAAAAAAAGGAACGAAAAGCAGCATTTATGTTTCTGCCCGAAGGCTTCATTATAATTTTAACTATCAATTCAATGTTTATTGGTATTTAAAGCCTTTTGTCTGGATCGGCATCTGGGCGCTCATATTCCTATTTACAGTTGCAATCAGGCGAATCCAGAAAAGACAGGACCAGCGAAGGTTCGACATGGAGAAAAAGATCACAGAACTTCAGTTAAAGATCGTCCGCAACCAGATGGATCCCCATTTCACCATGAACGCCATTAACGCGGTGATCGACGCCATCAACAGGGAAGAGAAGGAGGAGGCCCGCGAAAACCTGCTTCATTTCTCAAAAATGTACCGGTCGCTGGTGTTGTCGGCCGATAAGATCAAACGCACCCTGCGCGAAGAGCTTGAGTTCACGGAAAACTACCTGGCCCTGGAGCGATTCCGGTTCAACAACCGGTTTTCCTATGAGATCGAGATTGATCCATTGGTGGATCTTTCGTGGGAAGTCCCCAAGATGGTGATCCAGTCGCCCGTTGAAAACGCCGTCAAACATGGGTTGCTGAAAAAGGAAACCGGCGGAAAGGTTGTAATCCGGGCCTTCCGGGATGAAGGACACCTTGTGCTCGAAATCTCTGACAACGGTATCGGGAGGAAAGTATCCTCGGGACAATCCGAAGGATCGACTGGCAAAGGATTGCAGATCATGGAACAGTTCTTTGAACTTTATCATAAAATCACCGGGATCGAAGTGAGCAGTTCCATCAGCGATATTGATGATCCGGAAACAGGGGCAACGGGGACGAGGGTGACGACGATGATTCAATTGAAATTGCAATCGGGGAGATAATTCAAAGGTGGATTTGTTTTTACCATATCTAGGTTATAAATTTGTACCAAATCAAACCATGAACGATAACACTCATTTCACAAAAGGCAAGCTGAAAAACCAAGGAAATGACTTTCTCTTCTGGCAATGTCAATCAACGAGGACAGGCTGAAAGCACTTGAAGAGATCAGGCAGGAATATAATACATGGAAATATGGTCCTGAACAGGGATTTCAAAGAGTTTATCAGATCATTAAACGCTCATAAGGTATAACACCAGTATGCAAATGATCCGACCCCTCCAGGCTATCATCATCGACGACGAAGCAAGGGCTGTTGCCAACCTGGAGACACTGCTGACTGTGCATCCTGAAATAAATGTGATTGGCACTTTAACAGATCCTACCCAGGCCGTCGAACAGATCAGCGCGAAAGAACCCGACCTGATCTTCCTCGACATTCAGATGCCTGAAAAGTCGGGATTTGAAATCGTTTCTGAACTGCTGAAGGATTCGGTCTGTCCGGCAATCATCTTTGTAACCGCCTTCGACCAGTTTGCCATCGAGGCTATCCGGCATGCTGCATTCGATTTCCTGGTAAAGCCTGTCAATCCTGCCGAGCTGAAGCAGGCCATCAAACGACTTAGCGATCAGCAGGTGCCTGTTACACGTCAGGATCAGCTTCGCCTGCTGATAGAAAAAACCGTAACCCGGCACAGGATCAAGATCAACACCGCGGGGGGCTTTACCATGATTGATCCATCAGATATCGTTTATATCCAGGCCGACTGGAACTACGCAGAGATCCATACTTCGAAATCACAGCATGAAATTGCCTGCATGAATATCGGCACACTTGAATCGCAGTTACCAGCATCTGATTTCTTCAGGATCAGCCGGTCCGTAATCATAAATGTGCGGTTTCTGAAAAAGGTCAGCCGGAAAAACCGGGAAGCGACACTCATCAAAGATGCCGAAATCTTCACCTTTGCCATCCCTTTGCTGAATATTCGCAAACTGGAACATTTCCTGGAATCATCCCGGTAGATCACTGTCAATGGCCTGATTGTCAGGTGCAAATACCATCAACGGGATGACGTCTGCCAGTAAAAAACGGAAGATACGGTAAACCGGTTGAGTCGAAGATTATTGGCCCTTGATAACCTTATGAACTTTTTCGGTAAGAAGTTCAAAGAAATGATCAACCCTTTTCATGTTCCGGCCGGCATCAAACTCCTGTACTGTATTTTCGCTGGTCATAACCAACGCTCCGTTTTGATACAGAACGAGAGTAACAATATCATGCACTTCCGTTCTTTGCGATTGAATGCGACAAGTAAAACGGTTGCCGGTTTCTTCGACCAGATCCCACTGTTGAAGTTGAACCAATTCCACGATCATCTGCCTGATTGTTTCAGGTGGACATTGTAACCTTCGGATATCACAATAGGAGGCCGGCATGACATCACAATGTTAACAAATGCCCGGAAATCTGAACTGATTTGTTCAAACGGGTTATTGAATGGCCGGAATCAGCGTAGCAACATCTTATCATACTGCAATTGTCGCCGATCTCAGGTCGTGCAAAAAAGGTTTAAAGGGAGCGATCCATGGCTTATTTCACACACCTCACTGAAAAAGCATTCGAGAAAAGGGAATAGTAGCGTGAAACACTGAGATTGTGAACATTCAGTCCACGTGAAAGAGCCCGGTTTGCATTAATCTGACTGGAAGTCCAGTAAAACGTGGTAAATGAACCGAATTCCCAGGCGTTGTTCTGGTAAAGTAATCCATTCAATAATGAGGCAAAGCCTGAACTTCCGGTCACTTTGAGCGAATCGCCCGCCAGTCCTTTACCATTAAGGTTTACGATCAGCTGTGCCCAGTCTGATTCCTTCGGTATATGCCAACCGGGCGGACACAAGCCCTGGTCATATTCAACCGCACGGTATTCCATCAGTTCGTTCCATTGGTATAAGCCGCCGAAAATCGGGCAGTTTGTTGCATAATCATGAAAACAGTACTTTTCCGGGATGCAGTTATCTGAAGATTGGATCCCGGATCCGATCATATAGCCGTAATTCAAATTTTGCCGCATCCAGCATTGACCACCGATCAGGATCGTCTGATAGGTCTGGTTATCGCGCACATCGGTGAAACCCTGGCCACACTGGAATCCGGGATTGCCAGGAAAAATGAAGATCTCCTGACTCGCTGTATCAGAACAGCCATGAACGTTGGTAAAAATATAGGTGATCGTTGAGATGGATTGATGTGTTGGAACCAATGCAGGATTAAAACTCAATCCCTGTACCCCGGTACCGTAATAAATCCCTCCGGCCGGACGTCCGCCTTTCAGAGGGAATGGATCGGCGTCTTGGGTGGTCAGGGTCGGACACATGGTTATACTCGTTACCGGTTTGCTCCAGACAGTGATGGTCACCGTGTTCGAGAGGGCAGGATTTCCAACCGGACAAAGGACTGTAGATGTCAGCTGACATCTGACCACATCCGAATTCCCTGGCACAAATACAAATACCGGACTGTTAGAGCCTGTATTTGTACTATTTACCATCCACTGGTACTGTGGGGCAGTTCCGCCATTGACCGGAGCTGCCGTATAAGTCACCGTGGTTCCCTTGCAAACCGCTGTTGATGCTGTAGCGATCGTCAGACTCACTGGCAGGTTCGGGTTCACCGTCATGGTCAAGGTGTTAGAGACCGCGGGATTACTGACCGGACAAACCGCATTTGAAGTAAGCCTGCATCGCACCTGGTCATCATTCGACGGGATGTAAGAGAAAACCGGGTCATTGAGCCCTGTATTCACCCCATTCACCTGCCACTGATAAAGGGGAGCGGTTCCGCCGTTGACCGGTGCAGCCGTATAATTCACCGTGGTTCCCTCGCACACCGTGGTCGAGGCAGCAGCGATCGTCAGACTCACCGGCAGGT
>CAYYPH010000027.1:0-11601 GCA_964473485.1 uncultured Prolixibacteraceae bacterium
CCCACCCCGTCGGGGTCTCCCCACACCGTCGGGGTCTCCCCACCCCGTCGGGGTCCAATCAATCCGACGGGGTGGAGGCCCGGTGCTGGTCGAGCATGTCCAATATCATTTCATCGACCCCCGGGTCGAATTTCCTTGCAAAATGATACCAGCCTGAAATGATCTTATCAAAATCACGGCTGGTGAGGATGTTCGGATTTGGATTTCCTCTGATGAAATCGATGTACCGCAGGTTGTTGCTGACGGTCGTTCTGGCAAAAGATGAATTCATGATGATGGAGTGAAAGATCATCTCATCGGCAAAAATCGTTTTTTTCATATAGGCCATCATCGACCTGTTGTTCTCAAGAAAATCAAGTAAATATTTAATACAGGGTCGCGTCAGGGTCCACCAAGAGGAACCGCCCCATGGTTCTAAACCTTTGTAGAACCTTCGTTTCAGCCTTAATTTGTCGCAGATATAGGTAAGCCTGGCGCCAAACCACCGGGTGCCCTTCCCTGAATATGACTCAAAATAGAACCGTTCAAACCGAACCCTGGCTTTGTACCAGCCGGTTTTATCCAGCGGAACATGGTGAAGGAACTCGGTCCCTTGCCTTGCTGCAAGATCATTCAGCATTTTATCAACGGGCACAACGGGGTAATCCTGCCCGCTGATATGCGCCACGTAACTGAAATCTTTTTCATCGGCAACGATCTGCTTCAGCGAATTGAGGATGGCCTGCACCTGGCTGAACTGCTGCCAGGTGACCACTACTCTTTCCCTGACCAGGGTAACATCGTGCGGGATTACCGAAGGATCGATGTCGCTTTTCTTATCAAGATGAAGATAGATGGTGACCTTCGGGTGACGAAGGGCATCAATCAGCCGAAGCAGCTGAGATATATTTTTGTGAGCTGCGATCAGGATGATCAACCGAATATCATTGTCAGAACCCGGCATGCCAAGGCTGCATGGCTGTTTGGTCCGTTATCCCTCTCATTTCATCAAAGGGCGGACATCCACGCGGAGTAAAAATAATGATTTTCTCTTTATCCTGAGTTTTTCCGTCTCCCGACGAAAAAGCACCGGTGTATCAATACCCGGATTTGAAAAACAGCAGGCTATTGCTGGAAAATGTATTCATCGTTGCGGTACCCTGGGTTGGGAAGGAACCAATCGTAATACGTGGTCCCTGAACTGATGCTCCAGGGCACGAATTTCGTGTATCCGTTCAGGATGGGTTTTTTTTCATACGGATAGTCGAACTGGTCGATGATATCGAATGCCCACGGCAGGTTGTTGACCGTGGTGTAATACCTGTTGCTGCCCGGGATGCTGTTGTCGTTCCCGGTACTGAAAAGCGCCGGATCGGCCAGGTCGGTCGGAGGTTTGTTGATCAGGTGGATCTCCCTTCCGCGGGTCTTGTCAGCGATCACGAAGGGATTATAGGGAGGAGTCCCGAGTACCGAGAGGTTGACCGGCCCGGCCAGGTCAATGCTGATATTCAGGGTTACGGGATTCACGTATATACATCCTTCGGAGGTGTTTACCCCGACAAATGGATCAGCCGGCGGTTTTTGCAGGACCTGGTAACCGTTGTCGAACACGATAATGGTGGCTTTCGATTGGCCGGATTCTGTTCCGTTGGCTGAAACCGTGATGTAATCTTCGGTGAGCTGGGTGCCGGTGACCCCCGACACCATATCCGGGGGAATGGGCAACTGGATGCCGAACCCGTTCCGGTAACCTGCACCCATGGCTCTCAGGGTCAGTGACGCGGTAATGGAAACCACTTTGTTCTGGCCGTTGGTAACCTGGTTGAAGATGTAGTCGATCACGATGTCGTTCATGTCGTAATCGCCCTGCATTGGCCAGAGGTCTTCGAAAGCGAGGGTGCCGTTGGTATTTTGCGACGGAAAATAGTTGTTGAATGCTTTGCCGGGATCGGTGGGATAATCGTCGAATACATTCGAAATGCCATCGCCGTCCGAATCGGTCTGGGTATAGTTGGGAAGCGGAATGTTGCCGGTAACGACCGATTGAACCGGGTCGGCTGTAACGTAAAAGATCGCATCGTTGAAATCGTTGTCACTTCCCGCATCCCGCTTGATGTCTTCGAACCCGAGCAGGAATTTTCCGCGGCCGATATCGTTGCAGAAGATCGTGTGTTGCTTTTTTGATGCATTGGCTTCGGGATTAAGGTGCTTGTCGGAGTAATACCGACCCTTCCCGTTGGTGATGGTACCATTGACAAATCCATCGGCGATGATCATCCAGGCAATTTCAGTGCCCGGGGGAAAGGTTCCGAGGTGTACCCGGTTCCCGGAATAGAGTCCGCCCCCGCTGCCTGCGAACGAAACATTCGGAAAGATCACCCGCACCGTGTCTATGTCGCCGATGGTGGCCGGAGGATTAGCGGTGTTGTAGGTATAAAACCCCAGTACATTTTTGTAACCCGCGCCTTCGTGCACAAAGGTTACCCAGACATTGCAGGCCTGGGTGAGCACGACGTTAGGCTCATTGGTCTCGGCAAAATACGAAGGGTGTGCAACAGAGGCGTTGACATACTCGGGGAGCGTGGCATTGATGTCGCTGATCATGGCTGCGTCGATAATGTCATTCACAGGCTCGAGGTAATTGGGTACCCCGATGCTGTTGTAGGTTCCCAACGGGACATACACGCTATTCGTGCTTTTGAATAAGGATTCGCCCCCGTCTTTCAGTTTCGACGGTTCGTTCTTTCCCCCCAGGATGCACCTGACATTGCCGTTTTCCACCTTCATCACCTGTATGCCGGGAAATCCGATGGCACGGGTAACCACCGCGACACTCTTCATGTATGCCGGGATCCTGTAATCACTTTTATAATATCCCTGGTCATCCGTCACTCCGCTTATCATCAGGCGGCCCCCGTTATCAGGGTCATCCGTGTAAATGTCGATCCTCATCCCCCCGACCGGGCCGTTGGTATTGTCGAGCATCCTCACCTCAATGCCCACCTGCTGGCTTGTGCTGAAGGTGAATGACGGATCAACTTTCAGATCTTCCATTTTAGTGATCTGCGGTTCGGGAGTGGTTTCTTCTTCCGATTTCTTACATGCGTTAAGCAGCAGGATGCCTGCAATCATTACGGAAGGCAAAACGAAAGAAAATCTGTTTTTATGGGCCGGGATCTTGATCATGTATTTCAGGATAATATTGATATACAGCACAAAGATATATCGTTTATATCCAGTTTGGAAGTGAAAATTAGTATATGTGGCTGCTTTATTGGTACCCGTTACTATATTTATCAAGACCGAGTCTAAATAATTGTCTTGCCAACCTGCCGGGGTCGATCTTTAGGATTTCCTGCAAGAATCACCTTCCGGGTACCGCGAATTAGTATTTTTCACTAAAAGGGGGCATTCAAACTTCAATCATTTGACAATTTTCGCGGATCGGGACATGGACCACGACAGATTCAATTTCGGTTGTCCGGGTATCCCTCGTAATTTGGATCACAGTTATTAACCGTGGAATGGTAGATAGCCTAAACCAGTTCCCATTTAAAAAATTGCGTCATGAAAACAACATTACTTTCATTCATCCTGTTTTTTCTTAACTGGAGCCTGATTGCCCAGCATTCAGGATCTTCTGTGAATTCGGAAACAACGGTCGGAACAACGAAATACGATCAGCAAACCAACAAGTCGGGGCAGAACAGGATGTATCTTTTCCCCGATGGCACGATTGGCGCCACCTGGATGTTGTCGCAGTCGGTCACGCCGTTCGACGACCGCGGTACCGGGTATAACTATTACAACGGCAGTAACTGGGGGCCATTTCCCTCCTCAAGGATCGAGACGGTCAAGTCGGGGTGGAATTCGTATGCCCCTTACAACACCAACGGAGAAATCGTCGTATCGCACAAAGCGCTGCTGGGCCCGCTCAACATGTGCCGGCGAAATACCAAAGGAACCGGCGGATGGACGCTGTCGAACATTCCGGTTTCCTATGGCACGGTTGGTTTCCTCTGGCCAAAAATGGTCACCAGCGGTCCAAATCGCACCTATATTCATGTCATTGCCAATACGGCGCCAACCTCTAACGGGGGGACGGTGTACCAGGGACTGAACGGCGCCATCCTTTATAACCGGTCGCTCGATGGTGGAACCACCTGGATGGGATGGCAGTTGCTTCCCGGGATGACTTCGGCAAACTACAACGGTTTCCCTGGAGATGCTTATGACTGGGCGGAACCAAAAGGCGATACGCTGTGTTTCGTGGTTGGAGATAACTGGAATGACCTGTTTATCATGAAATCTACCGACAACGGTGCCTCCTGGACCAAAACCATCGCCTGGCATTGCCTTTACAACAAGTGGACCGGGGGATCCTATACCGGGTATTTTTACTGCCCCGACGGCTCTAATGCAGTAGCGCTTGACAAGGAAGGAATGGCTCATGTGGTGTTTGGACGGCAAAAAGCCTGGGGAGATTATTCCGGATCAAAATCCACAGTCCCCTTCACCGACGGTCTCCTTTATTGGAATGAGACCCAGCCGCAGCTGGTTCAAAGCCTTGATTCAGCTACCCTGGCCGCCGGGGGCCATTTCATCGGATGGGTGCAGGACCCGGCAGTATGGTACGCAGGTCCGCCTTCGCTGCCCTACTATTATTTGTCGATGTCGAGCATGCCGACCATCACGGTTGATCAGAATAACAACATCTTTGTCGTCTGGTCGGGAGTCACCAATAACCGGGATGCCAATTATTACCTGCTGAGGCACCTCTACGGGCGGGCCTCTGTATGCAACGGGGAGCAATGGTGCCCCATTGCTGAGCTGACCGGCGGGACCGCCTTTGCTTCGCTCGAATGTGCCTACCCCTCGCTGGCGCCGGCTAGCAACCAGAATCTTTATTTTCTTTACCAATGTGACAACATGGGGGGTAACTATGTCAGGGGACTGTCGGGAGCACAGGGCCAGAGTGTCGCCACCAGCAACGATTTCCGCTGCCAGACCCTGGCAAAATCAACCCTTTTGTGCGGTGTGGCCCCCGTGGTTGATTTTTCGGCCGGCAATGTGAACCCCATCGTTAACCAGACCGTCGTCCTGAGCGATCTTTCGATCAACTGTCCCACTGCATGGCAATGGTCGTTTTCACCTTCATCCGTTGTATTTGTGGATGGCACTGCTTCAACTTCAAAGAATCCACATGTCCAGTTTACCGGGATCGGAGTTTATTCTGTGACACTAAACGCGTCGAATTACCTGGGTTCAGGAACCTTGACCAAAACGGATTATATCCTGGTGGCGCCACCGCCCCCGCCGGTCAGCGATTTCATCGCCAACCGCACCAACATCTGGACAGGAGAATATATCCAGTTCACAGACCAATCGACTGGAGCTCCAACTTCCTGGACCTGGTCCTTTGAAGGGGGCTCGCCATCCATCTGGAACGGGAAGACGCCGCCAGTTATCGGGTATTTCAGCGCAGGCGTGTACGATGTCATCCTCGAGGTTTCGAATGAATGGGGGATGAACACAAAAACGAAGGCTGATTACATCCATGTGACCAATCCACCCAGGCCGGTCGCTGAATTCTCAGGCAATCCGACCACCCTGAATGTTGGGAGCAGCGTTCAGTTCACCGACAAATCGACCAATATTCCCACATCCTGGTTATGGACTTTCGAAGGCGGTGTTCCTTCCACATCCACTGAAAAGAATCCACCACCCGTCACTTACAATACCGAGGGACAATTCACGGTATCGCTGATCGCCGCGAATGCGTCAGGTGCCGACACCATGACCAAAACAGGGTACATCACAGCCATCATCCCGGTGATACCGTCGGCAGAATTTTCAGCAACTCCCACCGTATTGTATGAAGGAGGCCAGGTTCAGTTTACCGACCAATCGACCGGGAATCCCGGTTCCTGGCAATGGACCTTTGACGGCGGGGTTCCAGGCAGCTCCACCGTCCAGACGCCCCCTCCCGTAACCTATGCGGTAACGGGGATCTATGATGTAACCCTGACTGTTGCCAATGTAAACGGTAACAGCACAAAAAAGAAGGTAAAAATGATCACCGCGATCAGTCCCGGCGGACCGTATGCCCGGTTCACGGCCAACCCGGTTACTGTCGACATCGGCGGCCAGGTGTCATTCACCGATGAATCACTGGGCAACCCAACGTTGTGGTTGTGGACGTTTGAGGGCGGCAATCCCGGCTCTTTCGATGGACAAACACCTCCTCCCGTGACCTATCCGGAGTCGGGGATGTTCGATGTTACGTTGAAGGTGATCAATCTGACCGGCACCCATACGTCGTCCATCCAGGATTACATTACGGTGACCAATCCCTTTGATCCGCTGGCAGGATTCAGCGCTGATCCGACAGGGATTAAAAAAGGCGATTCCGTATTGTTTACTGACGAATCAACCGGGTATCCCAAATCGTACGCATGGACCTTCGATGGTGGTACTCCCTCTTTTTCCACCGAAAAATCGCCCCCCATGATTGTGTACAGCAACCCGGGAAAGTTTGATGTCACACTGGTGGTAACCAATGAAAACGGAACCAATTCGATGATCAGGGCGGAATACATTTCGGTGGGTGGTGTCGGGGTGGATGAAGCGCAGAACCGGACCCTTCTGATATACCCGAATCCGGCCGATCACACAGTCACCATGGAATCCGGCCGGATCATTTCCGAAATCGTGATCACGGATCTTACCGGCGCAGCCGTGTTGCAGGTCGGATTCGGGAAACGAAATGGGAAAGTCGACGTTTCTCACCTCGATCCCGCGATGTACATCCTGAGGATCAGGCAAGGGAATACGGATGTATACAGGAGGATCGTTGTTCGCTAAACCTTTGAGAGGGACCCCGACGGGGTCCCACCACCCCGACGGGGTCCCCCCACCCCGACGGGGTCCCACCACCCGGTTTCAACGGAAGATCATGGGCAAGTAGCAAATCTTCCTTACCGTTCCTCTTTAAGCTGTTTGATTTTTATTCTGTGCGTAAATGAATTGCACTTAATTTGTAATTTTGAGGAAAGATCATGATTTTTGTATTTCAAGGAGGAATCATATATCAAACCTAGATTTTTTGACGCATCCACGACTGGTGAAAGAGTAGGTCGCCTCATCCGTCATGTAGCCTTGTTAATCATTGCGTTGTCTTTTTCAACCTCCGACCTTTTTTCAGAAGGTACGAAGCAACTCAAGCCCGACTCAACAAAAACCTGTGATCTCGATTGCGGATCCGGTTCCGGAACCTACCCTTGTTTTGCACATCCTTCCTGTGATCCCGATCGCAAGCTGTATGTAAGAATATCCAATAACAGCGAAAAAGTCTATCTCGGATTCGCACAAATTTTTCCACTTCCGATCACCTTCAGGATCAGTCTGAACGGAACGGTGGTCTTCGGTCCGGTATCGGTTGTCCAGTCGGTTGGAAACGCCGGATTTATCCAATACTACTCACAGGCCAATTTCGGACCCAATGTGCTTAGCTCCAGGGGCTATCCCCCGATTGTGTTCCATCCGGGAAATCCTGGTGACTACAGTATCGAATTTGATCCGGTTTATCTCGAAAAAATCGATGTGACCGTCATTGATACCCTGATTTTGCCTAAAGCAGCGATAGACGGACGTCTGTGGTCGAAAAGCTGGTGTATAAGCACGGGATCATTACAGACGTATGGGGCTTTTGAGAGTACCCAGTATATTTTGTCGGATGATTCGATCGTTACTTCGGTTTTCTACAATGGCATGTTGGGTCACCATTTCGACGTCACCTCCACACAAAACGGATGTTACCCGCCACCGGAGCCCTGGGATAGCAGTTGCAGGTCGCGGCCCGGCAATCACCATTATGCCCAGTACAAGATCTTTCTGAACAATCCTGATTCATTGGAGTTTCCGACAGGCTTATTGGGGTCCATCATCAGCGGCACCGCGACCATTACGGCGGCATGCGACGGTTCGATTGCGGCAACATTCAATGTCAATAAATCCGGGAGGGTGGTCATGAATGTGGATGTAAATCCGCTTCCGGGAATGCAGGCAGAAGATGTGACCCTGATGGATTCGGTTACGGCGGGTACCAATGTGATGACCTGGATGGGAAACGACGGTCTTGGGAACAGAGTCCCCGACGGGGATACGGTGGGCATCACCCTGGTCTATGTAAACGGGCTGACCAACCTGGCGCTTTTCGACATCGAGCGACACCTGAACGGATTCATCATCTCGCTCGTCAGACCTCCGGGACCGCCCATCGATACCTATTGGAATGATACCCTGCTTGCCAGCAAGGGAGGCCAGTTGCAGTTGGCAGGTTGTCATGGCAGTTATCCCTCCAGCGGGTGTCATGCCTGGCAGGGAAATTACGGCGGCGTTGGCCTTGGATCGGAGAATACGGTCAACACATGGTGGTACGCTTCCAGCAGTTCCACCTTTATGGGATGGTTCATGGTCAGGCGGACCCCCGAGGCTCCGGCGGGGATCTCAGGGCCACTGACAGTATGCAACAACGGCGCCGGAATCTATTCGGTAGTACCCCAACCTTTTCCTGCCTCTGATCCCCATGGATTTGAATGGGTCATGACCGACGCGACCGGCAATGTGGTTTATTTCGATTCCGTTGCCATGGGCGATTCGGTTGTCATTCCCTTCGGGGCCTATCCCCCTGGTGAAAAGCGTTTGAAAGTCAGGGCATCCAGCTCCCATTGCGGATACGGTCCGTTCGGCCCGGGAACGGCAGGCGAGGGGATCACTATCCTGGTTCCTGAAGCGCCATCCCTGATAAATCAGGTGACCACCTTTTCATTGTGTACCGGGGAAACTACCAATATCCTGCTTCAGACCTCCATTGCCGGTTCAACCCTTGAATATTCTGCCGAAGCTACCTCTGCGCTCATCACCGGGTATTCGGGAGGTATACAGAACCCCATCGTTCAAACCCTGATCAACCCCGGTAGCGAAGTTGATTCGGTCATTTACAGCGTGGTCCCTGCCTATCTGAACTGTGTGGGCGATACCACCCGGTTTTATGTCAGGATCAGCCAGGCAGCCATGGTCACCAACTCGATCACATCCTTTGAACTGTGTTCCGGCGAAACCACTTCAATTACCCTCACCAGCAACATTCCCGCCACGACCTTCGGCTGGACGGCCACCCCGGGATCACCTTCGATCAGTGGATTTTCAAATTCAACAGGAACGGTCATTCAGCAAACACTTTTCAACACAGGCGCCATCGCGGGAACGGTCACCTACACGGTTACGGCCGATCCCGGGGGTTGCTCAGGTCCGCCGATGGAATTTGGTGTGACGGTAAATCCCGGGAATCCGGTGGCGGTGACCATTGCCGCCTCAATGTCAACGGTCTGTGCCGGAACTGCGGCCACCTTCACGGCCACTGCAATCAATGGAGGTACTACTCCGGTGTATCAGTGGAAAGTCAATGGAATCAATGCAGGGTTTAACAGCCCCTTGTTTACCTATCTTCCGCAGAATAACGACCTGGTGACCTGCTCGCTGTTTTCGAATGTTGCCTGTGCAGGTAATAATCCGGCGGTCAGTAATCACATTGGCATGACCGTCAATCCGGTTTTACCTGTATCCATCTCAATCACTGCTTCGGAAAATCCTTTTTGTTTCGGAACCCAGGTCGCCTTCACAGCCCATCCCTCCAATGGCGGGGCTAATCCTGCGTATCAGTGGAAGGTAAATGGCAATCCCGCCGGACCGAATCTTCCGGTTTTCACCTATTCCCCTTCAGGGGGTGATGTCATCAGTTGTTCAATGATCAGTTCTGAAAGTTGCGTTTCGGGAAATCCGGCCGTTTCGAACCCGATTACCATGGTTGTCAATATCACCCTGCCGGCAGGGATCACCATCAGCGCATCGGCCAATCCCTTCTGTCCCGGAACGCCGGTCACCTTTACCGCCATTCCTGTCAACGGCGGATCAAACCCTTCATTTCAATGGAAAGTCAATGGAACGAACGAAGGCAGCAATGCACCTGTTTTCACCTATCAGCCGTCGGATCAGGATAATATCCAGTGTGTTCTTACCTCCAATCTGACCTGCGTGACCGGAAATCCTGCAACCTCGCCGGTTGTCGTCATGTCGGGAAACCTGGCGCCTGTCGTTGCGTTCAACAGGTGCTTCGATTCGGTTACAACCCTGAATGCGCAACCGATTCAGCTCCGCGGTGGGCTGCCCCGGGGCGGAACCTATTCGGGTCCCGGGGTGAATTCAGTCACTGGCGTATTTAATCCGGCATCAGCTGGAACCGGATTGAAAACCATTGTTTATGCCTATCAGAATGTGTTTTCTTGTATCGCAAGCAGGTCGAAGACCATCCTGGTACTGCCTGTGCAGCCGTTTTCCTGTGGGAGCAACCTCACCGACCTCCGCGACGGGAGAGTGTATCGCACGGTTCAGATCGGATCGCAATGCTGGATGGCTGCGAATCTGAATACCGGGACTCAGATTTCATCAGGCCAGCCGCAATTGGACAACTGTGTTGCCGAAAAATATTGTTTTAACGGCAATGCCGCACAGTGTGCAATGTACGGCGGATTGTACCAGTGGGATGAATTGATGAAGTATGATGACGCGACCAGTGATCAGGGACTCTGTCCTCCTGGATGGCATGTGCCCGATGAGAGCGAGTGGCTTGCGCTGTTCAATTTTTACCAGGGGAACAGCCGGGCCGGCAGACCGCTGCAGGATACGCTGATCAATGGTTTCAAGGCACTTCGTACCGGGGTATTCTATCTTAACAAATCGTGGAGTTATCCTGACTTTGCCACGCTGTTATGGTCCTCTGAAGCTGATGGAGTTTTCAGGGCTTTTTCGCATGGGATGAATGAGTGGAACCATTCCGTTTCCTTATATTCCTCTTTACGGTCAAACGCCTTTCCGGTGAGGTGCGTTTACGGCTGGTAACCCCACCCCGTCGGGGTCCCCCCACCCCGTCGGGGTCCATGTTCATCCTACAGCGGTTTCACCGGCACGCAGAGGTCGACCCTGAATTTCTCACCCGGTTTGTTTTGCTCGGGATAAACCTCGAAACAGGGCCCGTCGTCGGGCTGATAACCGCTCTGCGGGAGCCATGTTCCGTAAAGCCATTCCCAGGCCTGTCCGAATTCGGTCTCACCCACCTCGAACCGGCCAACCGCATAGGTACCGGCAGGCACCTCCATTTTACCCACTTTCCCGTCGACTTTCGTATCGGGTGCAACCTTGATGGATACGCTCATCCGGAGTTTCTCCTGCTCGGTCACATTTGGATCGTCGTGGTAGATGATGATGATCCCCATGTCGTTTTGCTGCAGCAATCCTCGGGGACCGGCCCAGGTGCACAGTTCACCGATCAGTTTGCCGAATAACCGGCTGTTGCCCTGGTAGGGCCCGGTGTGACGGATATACGCCACGGTCATTTTCGGAAGTTCCTTCACTTCCATGCTTTTGTTCAGTTCCATGTTTGTCCTCCATTTAAGGGTTTTGGTTTCGGGACAAAAATACATGGAGACCTCTCCCCGGGCTTGCCCGTCGTTGCCAAGGATTTGTCTGAAATTGCGATCGGGTTGCCCGGAGTTGCTCCGGGTA
>CAYYPH010000027.1:11701-49195 GCA_964473485.1 uncultured Prolixibacteraceae bacterium
GTTGCCAAGGATTTGTCTGAAATTGCGATCGGGTTGCCCGGAGTTGCTCCGGGTATTGGTGTGCCTGTGATCCGTCAGGCTGTCTGGCGACCGGGGTGATTCAACAGAACCTTTGTCATTGTCCGTTAAATCCGGGAGCCTGTTTTCTTCTTCTTTATGCCCGACATTCACATCGATACCAGGAGGGGGTGATCCTGCAAACTCCGGGTGAGGGACCGGCTCTTCCCGGAAACCCGTTGACATCGTTTCAGGATGATATCCGGGAATTCCTTTCCAGGCAATGGCATCGCCTGGTTTTCCCCTTTTCCTCCATTCGCCGGGTGCAACCCCGAAATAGTGGCGGAAGGTACGCGAAAACAGCGCAGGTGTAGAGAACCCGCATTGGTAGCCGATCTCGGAAATGGTAAGCGATGGGCTGTAGCGGAGCAACGAGGCGGCTTTGGCCGTTCGCAGCCTGGTCAGGAACTGGAAGGGAGTTTCGCCGGTCATGGCCTGGAAAATCCGGTGAAAGTGGTATTTCGAGAACAGGGCTACGTTGGCCAGTTCTTCGAGCGTGTGGGTCTCGGCAAGGTTGGATTCCATGTAATCCATCACCCTGTTGATGCGGGAGTGGTATTCGCCCATGAGAGAGGGAGGTTCCGTGTGCTTCATCAGAAGTGGTGATTGAAAATGGTTGATGGTGAAATATTAAACAACTTCGCAGCGATAAAAATATGAATATTTCCATTAAGGGATTATTTTTCTTAATTTAGTCAGATCAATCTTACCGTTTGCAAAATTCTTAAAACATTGTCGTATGAAAGCGAGAGAAATCTTTGAGGCCATTGCGCTCGTGATGATCTTTATGATCAATTCAACCTCCGTTCAGGCTCAGACCGTGTCGTCAGACACCGAGTGGGGAAAACAGCAGGTTATCCTGACTAAGACCATGGAAGCGGATTACATTATCCGTCTGGGTGATGTCGACAACCTGGGTTTCGGTTGGCCCGAAGGATTTGATCCGTTCTGCGGCCGGATGACCGAATCGCATGAGTATCCATGGGCCGTCCGGCCCGGTGATCTGCCGGGGATGGACCGGATACTGCTGTCGTCAAAGTACAGACCGGAGCAGGATCATCTTTGCGGTGGCGACGGCTATTCCGGAAGCTGGGACCCGGTGCTGACGAAACCGGTGACCTGGACACTGCCTACGACCATACTGAAGGATGCCGTGATCAAGAATGCGTATCTCCAGATTTTCATCGATGATTTCCAGGCTCCCTCGTTCTGTTCAAAATTCCAGGTGTTCATCAACGGGAACCGTTTTGCCGAGGGTGAAAGGATGCTCAATGCCATTGATCAGACCGGGCCGGTCGGCAAGTTGCTGACCATTCCCCTGCCGGAAGAGTTCTATGCGCAATTGACAACAAAGGAGACCTTCACGCTGAAAATTGATGAGGTCACCGGCGCTGCGGACGGGTTTGCAGTCGATTTTATCCGCCTGCTGGTGAACCGCAACCGGGAAAATACCTGTAAAGGTGATATCACCGGGAGGGTCTTCGAAAAAGATTCCGAAAATCCCGTAGTGGGTGCAAAGGTCTGGTTGCCAGATAAGAGAACAGCCACTGCCGACCGCGAAGGACGCTTTTCTTTCACCGCCATCCCGACGGGGTATGAGATCGTAAGCGCTTCGCACCCGGGTTATTCCGACGGGTATGCCGCCGCCGATGTCGGCCAGGGTTCCGAAAATCCCGAAGTGTTCATCTTCCTCCAGAAGGGCGGGAAGCGGGCGCTGTTCAATAATCAGGAGATAGCGGTTGGCGGAACCGTCAGCCTGAACAACATCCTGTTCGACCAGGGCAAAGCCGACCTCAGGCCCGAATCGACGGTGGAACTGGAAAGAGTAACAGCCTTTTTAAAAGAAAATGAAAATGCCGAGATCGAACTGTCGGGTCACACCTCTTCAGAAGGCGATGCGGGCTTCAACAGGTCACTATCCTACAAACGGGTGAAGGTTTGCAAGGATTTCATCCTTTCCAAAGGCATTGATGCAGGGAGGATCATCGCAGTGGGCTTCGGGCCTGACCGGCCGGTTGCCCCCAACGATACCGAAGCCAACCGGGCCAAAAACCGGCGGGTGGAGATGCGGGTGGTGAGGTTGTGAAAACGGGTCAACCGCAGTTTTATCAGCATCGCCAATTCCTCAATGCTAATCAAATAAACCAAACTGCGAAGGGTCTGCAGGCCGTGGTTTTATCTCCTTTTTTACAGGTGTTTCTTTTATCTCCGTTTTTTTCAAGGGTAAGGTTGATTCAATATTTTTTGGCACAATGAATCCATCGACCATCATCAGTTTGTTAAAGGGATTGTCATCTTTGATTTTTTTTGTCGAGAATTCGCTGTCAAAATAACCCAGATTCAATAGGTCACGAATTAATCTTGATTTTGTGCCAGTGGAAGATTTATTGGTGCCAAAGAATTCATTTATCTCCTCAATAGTCGAATACGGTTTGAATGATTTATCAAAAAGGAAGTTTATTGTTCCCAAAGCATGAATAACCGCAGCAGCCCAGATTTCAATCTTCCCGCTCACGAAGGGAACGGATCTTTTTCTCCCAAGTTTATCAAGAAGCCTAACGGATAATTCAAAATATTCATCATCAAGATATTGTGAACAGTATTCACGTATCAGATGGATGATTTGATTTTTCCTGTTTTCAATTTCGGTTTTATCTTTCATTGTAGAATCTGTTTAGTAACAGTGGGTTTTGCCTAATAGTTTTTGTAAAACGCTTCCGCCGTAAATTTCACAAATTCTTCGGTCTTTTGCTGGCTCCGGCTGATCACCTGGAAGGGCTCCAGACGGGCAATTTCGGTTTGAAGATCCTTTGCCGTTTTTGAACTGCAACCCAGGATATCCTGAATGGCTGATGACGAGACTCCTTCACACTGAAAGATGTAAGCAAATTCAAGCAATTCCTGGAAATTGAACTCTTTCTGTTGGTAATCCGAAGGCGATTGCGAGGCAAAAAAGACCACGATTCCCTTGGATCTGCCCTCCCTGATGATCCGCTGGAGGAATATGTTCTTTTGACCCAGATAATTGTGAGCTTCGTCAATCACCAGAATGGTTCTCAATGTCCTCCGCCCATCTTTGATCGGACTGTCGGGTAACGCGGCCATCTCTTTGTAAAGTCGTTCAATCACCAGATATCCAACGAGTTCTTTTAATACCGGCATGGAATGAACATCAATAACCATGGTCCGGTTCGAAAGTTTTTCGATCGGGGGAACAGTACTTCCGTATGACCAGAAAAGGTTGAACTGGGCCAGGTCTTTCAGTACCTCAATCAATGAATCGTCCCGCTTGCCGTCCTCTTCATAGGCCATGGATGCAATCTCAAGTACATCCTGGAAATCGGGATAGGGAGTTTCAGTGGCTTGACGTTTGGCATAGGCTGCAACGATTGCCTCTGTTAACGCCCCTTTCTGGACAACACCGAAGCGCTGGTTGATGGAAGCAAAACTTTCTGCCTTTTCCCGGGCCGATAGTAGAATCGACTGATCATCGTATGCGTTCAGAATAAATGGATTGACGGGTAATGATTCATTGTTTTGCAATAACCGGTAGGACCTTGCACGTGCAACTTCAATGAAGCCATCATTTTCGACCACGTCCCCTTTATAATCAAAAAAGATGAAATGGGTTTGAAACTGCGACTGAACGCGGATGTCGGCAAGGATCTTTAAAAGAAACTGGGTTTTCCCAACCCCCGGTTTTCCCATGATAGCCAGATGAGAGTTGGCATGTTTGGCTGTATCGTTGATCTCCATGAAGCGTTCATTGTGCGTAAGAATTTCGCGGCCTATGTATATATCCAGATTTTTTCCCATTGGATCATTCATTGATGGCAGGTCGATCCGGCTCAGCAATTCATGATACCATTTGTGAATATCCCGGCCGGATGTTTCATAAAGGTCCCACAACAAAACCGCACCAGCATCTATGTGATTTTTAATGATGGATTTATTCGAATAGAATTCGTCATCTGAAAAATCGGATCGCTGATATACCTGACTGATAAGTGTCCTGATCAACACCTCCTCCTCCCTGAAAAAGGTGGGCCGTTTCAACTCTCCTCCGCTGAAATTGTTGCTGACGGGAACTGATCCTCCGTGTCTGACCAGCGACAAACTAAAGGCTATCCGCGTCAGAATTGATTTTTCCAGTTGCGATTCCATTCGTAAGCCGTTGATGCATTCATCGGCTTGCTGTGAAGTATATAGACGATCGGCCATAGATTTACTTTTAGCTCCAGAAATACCCTTCCTGGTAAGTGGTAAGTTCATTCATTTCGCTGAAAACCAGCTTTCCTGCTCCGGACAAATGCGGCTCGAGCGACTTAAAATAGGAATTGTCTATTTCGGTGTCTGTCGAGAGGATGATCACCTGACCGGCTGCATTCGGAAAGTAATTATTCACGATGTTGTCGCGATGAACGCTGTCGAGTCTCGACAAGGGGGTATCGATGACAATGGGCAGGTTTAGCTGAGAAGTCTGGGCCAGTCCCCAGAGCAGGGATACCGCGAAAATCTCCTTTTCTCCGGCCGATAAACCCGACTTCTTCATCTCATGTCCGTTCCTGTCGGAGATGGAGATCTCATAACTTTTTTCATCAATCTTCAAATCTTTGATAAGTCCACTGCGACTTGAAAGCAGACGATACATTTCGAAGGTCTTTTCCTGCAACAGGTGGATCTTGTTCTTGCGCAAACGAACGATATAGGCATTGAGAAGATTGGCAATTGTATCGCACTCCTTCAGGAAATCCACCTTCTCTTTCGAAAGGTGGTGTTTATCGTAAAGTTTTCCCAGCTCCTGTTCAATATCCCGGATACGGTTATCGATGATCAGGATCTCCTCATTCAGATTTTGAATTTTAACCGTTAACCGGCCAATCTGGTTCTGACAACTTTCCATCTCCTGTTGCAAATCGTCAAACAGTTGCTTTTCGCTGGCACTTACTGTGCCGTAGGTAAAACCTTGCAGTTGACGGATTTCAAGATCCAATTCATGTTGTTCTGTGAGCAAATCCCTGAGAAGTTTGATTTCGCTTTGCTCAATCTCCTCAAATTTGTTCAGCACCCTGGCTGCATCGCGGTCCGATAAATTCAGGTACGATGCCTTTGTATCTGCGGTATCCGACCTGAGAATTTTCATTATCCGTCCATGCAACTCATTCTCCTGGCCCTCGTTCATCAAATCATGAAATACAGGATAGGGATGATCAACGGCAAGCAGAATGGATTGGGTAAGTTCCTCCGCCTGGTCTTCAATGGCTTTTAGCGATAACATGCTGCGTTCTTTTTCAATCTGCTTCCTGACCGGCTCGAACAACATGCCGGCAAGGGCCCAGGGTAACGCTTTTTCCATCAGGTTGCGGATCTGCAGGTCGAGCTGGCCCTTTTTATTGGTCAACTGTATTCTTTTTCGTTCCCGCTGTCGTGCTTCCTCAACACTCTCCGGTTCGCTGCTGAAAGCTGCACGAAACCTTTTCAACGCTTCCTCATAGGCTGTTTTAAAGGAGATTAACTCATCTTCGAGTTCCTTCCTGTCTGCTTGTTTTTTGCCGACCTTTGCTTTTTCTCTTTTCAGTTCACTCTCTTTGAAGTCGATGTCTTCATCCGAGATCTCCACGAATGATTTTCGTTCCTCCTGCTTGATATGAAGAATATCGTTGGCTAACCTGGCAATGTATTGAATGCCTAGGGCAGCCTCAAGAGAGTTCTTCAGCCTTACCTCCGAGTGGTCATCGGCGGCGATCTCTTGTATCTTCTCCCCGTCAAAAAAGAAAAACTGGGTAATCCCTTCAGGGATGGTGGCATTGATATAATCCTGCCACATCTCCTTATTTTGTACAGAAACCCTTTTCCCATCCTTGATCACCACAAGTTTCTCTTCCAGATCCTTTACCTTGGGACTGTCAACCGTTCCGGCAGTCCACGACCGTTTGACCTGGATCTCCTCCATTTCGTCGGTTTCGAGGGTCAGCTCAAAGGAAACGAAAGCATTGCCCTTTGCGAATTCTTTCCGGTTGATGTTTCTGAAAATAAAATCGGGCCGGGCGCCGTAAAGGCAGATGTTTACCGCTTCCATTACCGAGGTCTTTCCGGCGCCGTTCATCCCCCCGATCAAAAAAATACACTTTCCTTCAGAACTGTCAGGAAACTGAATGGTGGTGGGAAACTGAAAGCTTTTATAATTTTCGAGGGTTAATTTTCGGAATTTCATACTATCCGTTCATATATTTTTTCGTGATCCATCATTCAACTACAGGTCAATTCGGTCAATTCGGCCAATTACCGGCCAATTACCGGCCAATTCGGCCAATTACTCCTTTGATTGATGCAATTGCCGCAATTATGACGCAAACGCCTCATGGTGTAAGATGATCCAAATCAATTCAAATCCGATTTAATGATCTCTGTCAGGGCTTCATAAACCCCGGTACGGCGATCTTTGAATTCATATTCCCTGATAGTTTCAAGCAATCGTAGTACCTTTTCGTCGGATACCTGGTATTGCCTGCAGAGTTCCTTCAACATCTCCCTGTCCTCTTCTTTTAGTTTCATGGTGGTATTTTTTACAGGTTATAATTCGTGATTTGATATGGCTTCAAAAATTTTCAACTTGATTTCTTCAGTCATTTCAGGTTCATTGATGACCGAATAAATTACCTCGGCAAGTAAATCTTTTTCTATGGCTCCCGATGCCACGTGATAACTTATGTTTTCCATCTCTCTGATAAACCGTGAAACAATAAAAACGTATCCGTTGATCAATAAAAAATGGGCTCCCAATGCTATGGCAATTCGTTTGTTCCCATCACTGAAACAGTGGAACTTATTGGCACAAAAAAACAGATGTGTCAATTTATCTTCAAAGCGGGGATAGTAATCATCATTCTGAATATGATCAAAGACGCTTTCAAGCTTACCAATGTCAAGAATACCGTCATCGCCACCACCACTTACCTCGATGGTTTTACGATGAATCTCTTTAGCCTGTTCTATGTTCACATAAAACAACCTCATTCTCTTTCTTTCAGGCGTTTGAAAACATCCTTTGCCTCTTCAAGTCTTTCCGCTAATTCTTTGCTCTTTTCGCCTAAGAATCGTTCAAAATCCTCGGCTGGCACCGCCCCGATGTATTCTTCTAGTTGCTGATGCAACACATCCCTGAATGCCAGATCACGGCTGGCCATTTTTCTTCTTGCTTTCTCAACCAATGGTACCCACAAAGGAAGCTGCTCAAAAGCAGTAAACAGATGGTCAAGCTCAAAACTTGTAATTTGCCTCCCCAATTTTTGATAGCGTTCTTCAATTAGCCTTGCCAGACCATATTCATAGCTCGAAACAAGGTCCAGGACCTCGCTGTACATGGTTTCCCTGACATTATCCTTTTCACTGAGCTTTAAGATCTGCCGATATTCCGTGGCATGCTCCTTAAAGATTGCCTGATAGATTTTATTCGTATAAATAGCATACTTCGCATTTCCCATAGCAATGTACTTGCTTAAGGCATCGGTAAACTCTTTTCTGTAGCTCTCTTCTTTATAATAACTAAGAATGAAATCCTCGTCTCTCTGATTGATGTATTTCGTACTGCCGCCTGTTCTTTTGTTGATGGTGTCAAGCACAATATCAAGTAAAATACTCCTGAGAGTTTTTGCTTTTTCACTCTCAGTCAACAACATGCCTAAATTCAGAAAGGCTCTGAAATTAAAAATTCCCAGGCTTGCTGTTGACTGAGCGACATTAATGTCGCTCACCACCGAATCCCTGATCAGTAACTTAAATTCTTTCAGTCGTTTACCCTTCAGAACATCGTAACCATTTACCTTTAATTCCTTTTCATGCATTTCAAGGTATCGCTCAACGGTTCGTTCATCCACTTCAAAGAATGCCGCAATTTGATTTTTTAAAAATTTGATTTGTTTTTCGAATACAATGCCTTCAATTCCAACAGCTTGTTGTATCTCTTCAATTGCATAGGCATTATTCAATATATTTTGCCTTGCTACCGTAGAATTTGTTAAATCTTTCATTGTATTCTAACTAATTTAATGACAATCAGCTTTAAAAGCCTTTGATCTCATAGAGATACTTTTTTCGATAATAATCCAGGGTTTCGGCATGATGACTTCCGGTTAAACTCCACCAGATCCAGCCATCCTGGCTTTTACCCGAAGCCGCCATGGCCGCGCCGCTTGGCGATTTGTGCCTTTGCAATTGCCCGTTTATTTCCAGTTCAATGATCCCGTCTTCTGTTATAACCGCTTTGAACCATCTGCCTTTGTATTTATTCCGGATTTCGGTCCCCGGCTGAATCAAGCCCGAATTCACCAAATCGGATATCGTTACACGGTATAACTCTTTCTTACCGGTTTTGTGTTCCTGTACTTTCAAATCGAATTTCGGTTCCGGAGTAATAAGCTCAGAAATTGTTTCAGGAGGTTTCGGGGCCGGTTCCGGACCGGACTGCTTCCTGGCAGGCGCAGCCGCAGGGAGTGTTTTTTGCTTCAGTGGCTCGACAATAAATGGCGTCAGCAGATTCGACACCTCCCGTTGCACGGTTTTGTACTCTTTGTAAAGGTCGTTTTCGTGAACCAGCCTGAATTTCAACTCCCGGAGTTCATCAGGCACCGGCGTTCCGCTCTTCTGCAATTCAACGATCGATCGCTCCACTGTCCGCAATTGCGACTGCTTTTCCTTTCTGCGCTGCTCATCGAGATTTGGTTGCATCAACGCCTCAATCTCCTGAAGCAACGCTTTCAACTGTCCTATTTTTTCCTTCAGTTCTTTCATGCTTTCTGGGCTGCTTGTTCGATGAGGGTTTCGACTTCGGATTTGGCTTGTTGAAGTAAGAGTTTTGAGTGTTTTTTTGCATGAATCGAATTTCTGATTAAATCGGTTATTTCATTTTGAAAGGAATTAGAAAATAATGGAATAATCATTTTCGAAACATTCATATTTGTAATATGGCCAACTGTCGTAGCAACGGTCATATCCCTTAACAATTGAGCTTGTCCTATTAAACTATTGATAATGAAAGAGAGGTACTCAGAAGATATAGAGGATGTTGACTTTGGTTTTAAATGACATACCCTTTGATTGACCAAACACGGGGAATCAACAATGCTTGAATAAAAATATTTAATTCCATCCATCCCGATCACAATATCTCCTGCCTCCGCTTTTGGGAATCCTACCTTTTCGGCATAATCATTTTGCAAACTTGTAAGACATTCATTATCAATAAATCCAGGTCGAATGTCGCGTATTCTTACAACAGGTTCTCCGGTATTGTCATTAAGGAACTTCAAACTATCCCAAGGATAACCGTTTCCAATGTAAAAATTCCGGCCAATTGTAGTAGGATTTACCTCAAGAATTCGAAGAATTAATGCTTTTAAATTATTATCATAATATTCAGCATCAATGCGTTTAGAGTTAACTAATTCTCTATAAGATGAGAGATATTTGTTTTTTTTATCAGAGTCAGTTACGACTATGACCCCCAACTCCCGCTCTAAAAGCTGGGTGGCTTGGGAATAGAGAGTATGAGATTGGTCCTTCAACTCAAATGCCTTTCGTATTTTTGGCGAAATCTCATGTGAATGGAATAATAGGAATTTGGGGATTAATATTCGCTTAATATCAACTGGATATAAATGGAGTTGCCCACTTGATCCACGTTGATTCTGAATTAGTTGTGATACGCCGAATTTTGATGATAAAAAAACAGCGATAAGATATGGATCAGCTGTTTTAGAACCTCTGAGGATAGAGTTTTCTGGAACATTAAAGGCTTTATCGTTATTAGGCCAAATAGATGTTCTTCCTAGTGTGCCGAGACCTGTGCATGTAATAATTATATCATCTTTGTAGACATGACCTTTTATGTTTTTTAGATAATACCTTTCATCAATATACTCCTTACGAACATCAGTAAACTCAAGATTCCTAATATTAACACTTCTTAAAACTCTAACCGTTCCCCTGGAGTCATACTCAGGTTTATAGCCTCTTTGAATGCTTGAAAATTCCGTTCCTAGGGATAATAACTCACCTGTTTTCTTTAATATGTCTAATTTATTGAGAAACATTGGATTAAAATACTCAGAATCAAAACGGTCAGGTCTTAAATTGGATAACTTGATTATGTTACATGTAGCCATCACTATTCCCTCCAAAAGCTTAAACCCTCTTCTTTGGCAAATTTCACGAAGGCTTCGGCGATGCACTCCGGATGTCCATAAGCAACCACGGATTCGGCTGCCATGTGGAGTGTTTCGCCAATAATGCCTGTCCCGGTGAGTTGTTCTTTGGTGACGGAGTAGTTCACCAGGTCCTGGTCATACACCGGATTGCCGTTGGCATCTTCCACCAGGTTGCCGTCGTAGGTCATCCGGTACTCATACTCGCCGCTGTTGTTTTTCCCTCCCCGCTCGCTTACGGCCATGAAGATCGGGTAGTCGAGCCTGCGGGCTACCTCGGCATCGGTAAACCGGTCGGATAATTTCTGGAGCAGCTCCTCATCTTCAAGGATCAGTTGCAGCTTTCCCTTGTTGGTCAGTAGCTTCAGGTCGTATTCAACCTGCGGGATATCTTTTTCAAGTTGTTTCAACCCGGCTTTCAGGGTTTTGCTCTCGGCCTTTAACTGCTCTTTCAGGGACTTCACCTGTATTTTGTGCTCATCAGTTAATTTCCTGAGTAAATCTTTCCCAGTATCCTTCATTTTCAGGATTGAAAATTCCTCCCTTTGCCGGTTGAGCAATCCCTCCATCAGATCGTCCAGCCCGTTAAGCCGCGATTTTACACGGATCATCTCTGCCTTCAGTCCGTCCAGCCGTTCCTGCAATACCTCTGCCTGCTCCTCCGGAGTGCCTGGTTCAACAGAACCATCACCATTGTCATCACCGGCATTTTCCCGTGCTTCATCAGATAGCGCTTCCGTGATTTCGGGTTCGGCGAAGGATTCGGCGATCAGTTCCAGGATGTTTTCAGGGATGGTCTCTTCCGGAATATCTGCTGCCTGCCGGTATTGCTTCAACAATTCCTCAATCTGGCTTTTGTAATCGGGACAAGCAGCCTTCACCTCGTTTTGTACCCGCTGGATGTTGGCCAGCTCTCTGTCGGTGTATTTCTGGATAAAGAGCACCGAGGTTTTGGTGCCGGTATGGGGTTTGAAGGTGTTGCCATGCAATCCCACTACCGCCAGCAGCCTGGCTTTTCGCAGGATCCACTCGCGGATGAAGGCCAGCGAAGAGTTGTTGAATTTTCCCTGGGGAAGCACGATAGCTGCACGACCGCCGGGTTTCAACATTTTCAGGATCCGTTCGATGAAAAGTACATCGCGCTCCTCTTTGGGTTGTTTGTCCTTAGCCCGTTTCAGGGCCGGTTTGGCTAACTGGTAATGCATCAGTTGCTCACGAACCTTTACCTCTCCGGCAAAGGGAGGGTTGGAGAGGACGATGTCGAAATTCAACTCCTCGAAATAGGGCCAGGCATTGTCCTCGTCGTTAAACAGTTCGCCTGCCGGAACCGGTTGTTTCGTCAGGTTGTACCTTTTCAGCGACTCCATCAGCGCTTTGCCGGAGGGATTCCGGTACCAGGTTCGTGGGTTGAGGGTATCCACATCGGGCCCGAAAATATTGGTATGACCGTCTCCGGCAATGAGCATCAGGGCGCGGGAGGTCTTAGCTGCCTGTTCCTCAAAATCGATCCCCCATAGAAAACGGGAAGCATATCGACTTTTTCGCAATTCCATCTCATCCGGTCCGTCGGCCGGATAGGCCCATTCCATGGCATGAACCAGAAAACCGGCCGATCCGCAGGCGGGGTCGAGTACATACTCGTTTCGCTTTGGATTGAGCATCCTCACGCACATGTCGATAACATACCGGGGGGTGAAAAATTGTCCTTTCTTTTTTTTCGCTTCGGTGGGAAGAAGATATTCGAAGGCATCGTCCATGATGCGAAGGCTGGATCCCAGAAACCGTTTCCGTTCCAGGGGCGCAATGCAAACATTCAGATGTTCTTTCTGCAGTTTGATCTTGTCGTTTTCGTCGAAAACCCCTTTCCATTCGCCGGCAGCCTGCCGGAACAGATGATTGATCCGTTCGTAGGTCAGTTCGGCATCCTTGAACCACTTGAATTCCAACGACTGGTCAGCTCGCGCCTCGATGGCCTGTTTCTCATCCCAGATCTTGGCAAAGATGATTTTAAAGATTTCATTGAATACATTGACTCCCGACGATCCCAACACCAGTTCTTCGAGATCGAGCAGGATCTTTTTAAAGTCGAAATTCCGTTCAAGATGTGCCAGGGTAAGTTTTGCCGCCTGGATGTCGTCGGCCGATTGACCTTTTTTAGGAATTTCCGGCAAGGCGTCAAACTCCTTCGGATACGGTCGATAGAGAATCACTTTATCACTGCCGTTCGACCAAACGCCTATGGGCGATCCTTCGGCATTCAGATAGCTGCGGAGCTGTTCGATCCCGTCTTTTCGTCTGGGCTTCTTGATCTCGAGCACGATCTTGGGCGTGATCTTGTCGGGACCCGTGTAAACAATGATATCGGCAAACCTCGAACCGGTATCTGTTCCAAAAGTAACCGGCTTTTCCAGTTCGATCTCTTCCCTGGTATACCCGTAATAGTGGATCAATTTGTACACCCAAAGCTGACGCACTACTTCTTCGGGATTCGATTTCCCATCTTCCACATAAATCTGTACCTCCTCTTTCCCGGAATTAAACGGCGCCAACGTTTTCAGGGAATAAATCGATTTGCCTGTATTTTTTCCGGTACCCGGCTTTACAATCAGCGTAAGAGCGCGATCATAATTGATTCTGATGGAATCGAATTCGGTGAGTTCGTATCTGGTCGATGGATCTTTAAAAATGATATCAAGGAGTGAAGAGAGGTTCATTGGAGATTTTTAAACAAAGTTATTTTTTTTGTTTATATCTCCACTTAAATTCCACCTATTTTAACTCTCAGTTCTCTGTGATCCCCAACTTTTTCAATACCTCCATTGTAATGGCCTTCCTGGCCAGTGCGAAATCGCTGACCTGCTCCTGGTTTTTCGGTTCCACCAGGGTGGCAAAGTAAAACACGTTGCCTTTGGTTTCGATCCAGCCCACGAACCAACCGTAATTGTTGCCGTTGCGGATGGCCCAGCCGGTCTTTCCCCGAAGAATATAGGTATCGGTTTTTTCGTTAACCATGATCTCTTTCATCATCGCCAGGGTGACCGGAGCAACCGGCAGTTTCCCCTCGTTGAGCCGCTGCAGGAATCCGACCTGCTGACGCGGGGTGATGCGTGATTTTCCCTCCAGCCAGAAGAGGTCAATGTTGTCCGGGTTGACATCCATCCGGCCGTAGCTGAACGTTGAAAGGTATGCCTTCATCCTTTCCACGCCGATCTTCCGGGCGAGTTCCTGGTAACAAGGCACGCACGACAGGGCAAAGGCCTCTTTCAGCCTCATGTCATGCTCCCACTGCTTCAGCCTTCGTTTTTCTCCATTCCATTTGAAGATGTAATTGGTGTCGATCACTCCTGTTTCCAGCCCGATCAGGCTGTTGGGGACTTTGAAAGTGGAGGCGGGCAGGTAACCGCTGTCCCACCTGGCCGGATTGTATCCCAGGTATTCATTCTTCTTTGGATCGAATAAAATAATGGTTCCGATCATCCCGGCCTTATCGAATATTTCCTTCAATTCCAGCGCCTTTTCAGGATTTCTGATCCCGGCTTGCAGGTATTGCAGGTAGAGGGAGTCGGTGGCCCATTTTGTTCTGACCACTGGTTTCATCAGGCTGTTCGGGATGGCGGCAGACAGCACGTATTGTTCGATCTTCCAAACTCCGTCGTACTGCTGAAGGACCCCCGAGCCCCGGCAGATGCCCATGTGGGTGTCGAGCAGCTCGTCGAACCAGGCCACGCGGCCATCCTTGGCGAGATAGATATTTCGTTGGATCACTTTGAAATTCCAGGTTCTCTTTTTGTCGAAATGGGGCTTGCAGAAATCGCGGAATTCAGCGGTGGTCCATGTTTCGGAGGCATCGGTGCCGATATAAACCCCGCCGGGGCTCATGGCCCCGATGTAGGCATCGAGATTGCCGTTCGCCGCGTCGCGGTGCCAGCGGTCAAGCAAGGATGCGATGGAGTCTTCCTGTGCCCGGATTGTTTGGGCCGATACTGAGCCCAACATCAGGAAGATCAGGGCCGGGAGGAGGACGATTGAAATTGCGGGTTTTTTGAACATGAGTAAAGCGCGTTGATGGATTTTCAAAAGGAATAGCCGATCCTGTAAATTGTTGCCCCGACATAGGGCGATCTGGAGTCGTGCAGAATGTCGTACATCACCGACAGGTTGATTCCGAAAAAGTTGATCCCTGCCCCCCAGAACCATGAGTCGGAATATCCCGTGCTGGTAGTTACCGGGTCGAAGTTGCTGATGTATTGGTTGCTGAGCCCCTGGTATTCCGTCCAGAGGAAGATGAACTTAAGCAACTGGGCACGCGTAAATATCTTCCCGCCATACCCGTTGAGGTTTTTACTGACATTCCGGTTGTAGCTGAACACGTAGGTCGGTCCTGCTCCGATACTGAGTATTTTCGGGAAACGATAGGTGAGGGTTACCATCAACTCGCCGGTAGCCTGGCTTGGAGTGGCCCAGAAACCCGTATTAATGTCGAAATCGAATCGTTTTATCAAAGGCCGGGTATCTTTCCGGATGCGCGGTTGTTTAACTGGAGCCCGGTTTACCGTTTCGGGTTGCATGACCGGTGAGGAGTGCTGCATCGCTCCGGTTGGTGATGCCAGGAGGACGGAATCGGTTTTTTTCGGGAGCGTATCAGCCGCGATGGTTTCCTGGGCTAAGGCAGAAGCAGGCACTATGAAAGAAAGAAGGAGTATCAGAAAATTTCTCATTGAGATTTTTTGCGCAAAGATAATCAACGGTATATGAATTACCTGAATTCAATCCTTCGTGCAAGGGTACCTCCATCGATGATGAGGCTTTTTAGCATTGCTCAACCACTCCCATCTCCATGAGTGCATTGGTGATGTCGACAATCTCGGAGGTGTGAACAGCCTCCACCCCCGCCTTCTGCATGATGTCACCGACCGGCATGGGTTCAGCCCCCGGGAAGGGGAGGTGATAGAGGAACCTGCCCTGAGGGATGCTCAGGTTGATGCGGCGTTCGGTCCGGTCGTACCCTGGTATCATCACTAAAGGTATTCAGTTTTTATCCTGAGAATCAACCACATTTCACGGAATAGTTATTTTTGTACGTTCATCACGAATTCAGACCAGGATCCTTTGATAAATTACCCGGACATGCTAAAAAGATCATTTGCAGTCGGTTATGCTACGATGGTGTTTTTATTATTTTCAATTGGTGGTGTATTTGCCCGGAATAGTGCAACTGTCGACAGCCTTATCGGGGAATTGAACCGGGTTGTAAGTGTTGATGCCCGGATCCGTATTTACCTTGATCTTGCGGAGGCATTCAGGACCCGTTCAACCGACAGCGCTTTTTTCTATCTCCGTAAAGCAGAAGCATTGACTTCGAACAGTCAGCCACTGCTTTTCCTGGGTCTCTTCAACCAGTCGAAGGGCAATCTTTATAATGCCATAGGGCATCCGAAGGAGGCTGAAAATGCTTACCGGACAGCGTTATACTGTTTCCGGAAGGTCGATGACAGAAAAAGTCTGATGGTCATTTTAAACACATTGGGTAACTTCAGTTCTTCAGCCGGTAATTTTTCAGAAGCGCTAAAGTTTTACCTCGAATGCAAGGAGATCGCCGATGCGGAAAAAGATCAGGACATGCAGGCTCGGTTATTCAACAACATGGGGAAGATATATGCAGAAACCAATGACTTCTCAAGCGCCGTGGAATACTATCTCAAGGCTATCAGGATCTTTGAAAGGACCGGCGATTCGTTGAAGCGAGCTGCCGTTCAACTCAACCTTGCTTCAACTTACAGTGAAACTGACCGTCCGGAACTGGCCAGACAATACCTTGAACAAGCCAGTTCAGTTTCTCATATCGTCGATCAGTATGTCCTACTTGGATTGTCAAGTAACATCCAGGCTCACAGCTATTTTGTAAGGAAACAATACGACCAGGCTTTGCAACATCTTTTCAACAGCCTGAAAATCGTGAAGAAAAACACACCAGGATCGTCGAACACTCAACAGAAAATCCTGATGACAAGAATTCTTGACAATATTGGCTGGGCCTATTTCCTAACCGGCGAATTCATGGAGTCGAAAGACTATTTGCGACAGGCATACAGGTTATCCGAATCGCTCGACCTGCTCTCGGAAAAGGTCAATGCATCCAATCACCTCAGTCATGTTTTTGAAAAGACCGGGCAACCCGATTCTGCAATTTTTTACATGCGGATATACAAACGTACTTCGGATTCGCTGTTGAAGATACAATCCATCAATATTGTAAAGCTGGCAGAGGTAAGGATGCAGTATGAAAAGGAGGTTAGGGACAAGCAACTTCAGATATCCTATAATAAGAAGATCCAGCAGCGAAACCTGATTGTCTTTATTTCGGTCGGTCTTGTACTTTTAGCGCTTATCATCATCCTGGTTTTGCGTTTAAAAATGGAGAAACAGAAAAAGAACAGGATCCAGGTTGAGATGAAAAATGCAGAGCTTGAGAAAAAGGTCTTTCGTGACAAGCTTGAGACCCAAAATAAAGAACTTGTAACCAAGGTGATGCATTCGACCACCCTGAATGAACTGGTTATCCGAATTGCCGAGAAGCTGAAAAAAATGGAACTTGACGAGGAGTCCGTAAATGCCCGGATGAAAAATGAGATCATCAGGGAACTGTTAAGTACGGTAAATAAAGAGGATAGCTGGAAAGAGTTTGAGATCCGGTTTCAGAATGTACAGGTCGATTTTTATGACAGGCTCAGAGCCAGATTCAACGATCTTTCCAACAGTGAAATTCGTTTGTGTGCTTTCCTGAGGCTCAATATGAGCACCAAAGAAATATCCGCCATTACCCATCAATCGGAACGTGCTATCGTTGTGGCACGTTACCGGTTACGGCAAAAGCTTGGTTTACAGACCAATGACAACCTTGCCATCTTCCTTTCTGAAATCTGATTGCCCCTTGTGCATCTTTTGTGCATCTCCCCCAGCATGTTTTGTGCACTGTGTTTGATTGACAAAGGCTGATCAGGACAGGTATCTTTGGCGTCACCGATCAAAGTTGACGGCATATGAACATGGAGAAGGAAAAGAAACAAAAAACCGACGACAAGAACCTATCCCGATTGATTGTGAAATTAAACGGAAAGAATAAGGTACTGAAAGCTTTGAAAAAAAAGCTTGCAGAAGAGAAGGTCCCGGAAAACCATCCGGGAGAAGACGGGCAGCACCAGGTTATACGGCAGGACAGTTCTGATTGAATCCAATCATTCTAATTATAAAACAAATGCCTATGAAAACACGAAAGCTTTACCGACTGATCAATCCGTTTATCCGCGGCATGACGATATTCCAGCTGATGTTTTTTTCCGGACCGAATATCGCGTTGGCAGGCATTGTCATTACCGGATCGACAAACCTGAAGGTATTTTCAGGTACGCGGGTGGTGACATCAGAGGGGGTTCTCATAAAAAATACCGGGAATTTAGACAACCTGGGGCACATTGTTCTGAGCAAGGATTTTATCAACGAAAACCTTGTGCCGGCAAGTCTTGGCAACGGCATCATTGAATTGGCCGGGACCATTGCCCAGTCGGTTTCCGGTCAGAATATTTTTCATCACCTGGTCATCAATAATCCGGAAGGCATCACACTGGCCGGTGAAACAAGGGTAAACGGAACACTGACCCTGGCGGCCGGCATTCTTGATCTGGGAAATGTCAACCTGTGGCTGGGAACTTCCGCAACGATCGCGGGAACACCCTCGGCCGGTGCAATGATCGTGGCCATAACGGGTGAGTTGCGAAAAGAATATGTTGCAGGGTTTACGGGTAGTTTTGCTTACCCTGTGGGTGACAGAACTGGCACAGCAGAATATTCACCGGTTGTCATTACCATTGTCGGTGCGACCTTCAGCACCGGTAATTACATTGGTGTATCGCTTTTGAATGATAAGTATCCGGATCCAGGCATTACCGAAAATTACCTGAAAAGGTACTGGACCATCACCCAGGGTGGCGTTACTTCGTTGAATTGCAATGTGACCTTTCAGTACACAGTGGCAGATGTTACGGGAACCGAATCCGCTCTTTCTTGCTCGAAAGTGAACCCTTTGCCCTGGATCACTTACGGTTTAACCGATCCTGTACTTCATATGCTAACAGCGACGGGCGTTATCTCTTTCAGCTCATTCACGGGCGCAAAGAGCGCGGTGGCGCCAATGAACCAGGAATTGCAAAACATCAGTCTCGGATCCGGTATTTCCAATTGTTATGATGCCCAGCAGCATCTGACGGTTGCCGGAAACGGCACCTCTTTCCTGGTGGCCACCGGGGCCAGTGTCACACTGATCGCAGGGGAGAAGATAACCATGCAGCCGGGTACCATGGTCAGCAGCGGAGGATATCTTCACGGGTATATCACCCTCACCGGGAATTTTTGCAGTAATCCGGTTGCACCGGTGCCCGTAAACCCAGAGGGAGGCGAACAGCAGGCCATGAACCTGTTTCAACCTGAAAACACAGGTTGGATCAGTGTATGGCCCAATCCGGCTTCCGACAAGGTGGACATAAAGATCAACGCCGAGATCCAGAGTTCCATCGCAGGGGTCACGGTTTATAATCTGCTGGGTACCGTGATCAAACGAGACCGGGTGCCACAGAATGGCCTTCACCAGTTATCACTGGCAGGATTACCTCCTGGGATTTATATCATTCAGGTCAGTTCACCGGAACGTTCCGGAATAGCAAAAATCATCAAGAAATAGAACTATAAAAAACAGACAGATATGAAAAAGTCATTTTTACTCTTATTCATTGCCTTGTGGTTTGCGTCCCCTGGAATCACCCAGGTAGGCATCAACCTCGATAACAGCCAGCCACACCCGTCGGCCGGCCTGGATGTAAAATTTTTCGATTAGGGATTTCTGCCGCCACGCCTTACCTATGCGCAGATCTATGCCATTCAGAACCCGGCTGCAGGACTGATCATTTATTGCACGGATTGCCAGCCCAGCGGGGCTCTGCTGGTTTATACCGGGGGTTCATGGAATACCATGAATGTTTCCTGCATATCTCCTCCTGCTCCCACTGCAGGAATCCATGTGGCAGGTGTGACTCAGATCGCCTGGAACTGGAACCCGGTAACTGGTGCAACCGGATATAAATGGAACACGAAGAATTCCTACAGCACGGCTACCGATGCCGGCACTGCGACGAGCGTGACACAGACCGGTTTGTTTTGCGGCAATAATTATGCGATCTATGTCTGGGCTTACAATAGTTGCGGGAATTCCTCGCCGGTGACCCTGACAAAGTCGACCCTGATCTGTTGCCAGGAGCCTATAACCGATCCGCGTGACGGAAAGGTTTACGCGGTGGTGATGATCGGCGACCAGTGCTGGTTCAAGCAAAACCTGAACTACGGGACGAAAATCCTGGGTTCGGCCGGCGACCAGACCAACAACGGGATCCCTGAGAAATACTGTTTCAACAATGACGACGCCAACTGCAACACGCGGGGCGGGTTGTATCAATGGGCCGAACTGGTGCAGTATCTCAACGGTGCCACCAACACCCTCCTGTGGGACCCCACGCCCATCGGCCCGGTCCAGGGCATGTGCCCCCCGGGATGGCACCTTCCGACAACGGCAGAGTATGATGTTCTCATGACCTCCCAGGGAGGACTTACGCTGGCCGGGGGGCCCCTGAAGGAGACCGGCACCACTTACTGGGCCAATCCGAACACCGGGGCGACCAACGCGAGCCAGTTCTCGGCGAGATCATCCGGAATGCGCAGAAGCGACGGGCAGATGAACCTGACCGCATTCCCGCAGAACGGGTTTTTCTGGACCGCCTCACCCGATCTGGCCGGAGGTTTTCCCAACGACTGGTCGTTTAACTATAAGATGGTATATAACAGCACGACTGTCACGAAAGCCGGAACCACGAAGGCCAATGCTTTTGCTGCAAGATGCATCAAGGATGCGCAGGGAACGACCACCCTTAATGCACCAACGGCCGGTACCCATATTCCCACGCAGACCCAGGTGACCTGGAACTGGACTACCGTGAACGGTGCCACAGGCTATAAATGGAACACGGTGAATAATTATTCAACCGCAACCGACATGGGCACTGCCACCACGAAGGTCGAAACGGGCCTCACCTGTGCCACTGCATACACCCGCTATGTATGGGCCTATGATGCCGGTGGAGCGTCGCCATCATGTGTTCTCGACCAGACCACATCACCCTGCGGAACACTGGCCGTTCTTACCACGGCAGCAGCCTCAGTGATCGGCTCCAATTCTGCACTCAGCGGCGGAAACATAACTTCCGACGGAGGAACGCCGGTAACTGCGCGTGGAGTGTGTTACAGCCAATACCCAAACCCGACACTTGCTGATGCCCATACCACCGACGGAACGGGCACAGGATCATTTGTAAGCAGCCTGAATAACCTCACGCCAAACTCACTTTACTATGTAAGGGCTTATGCTACCAATAGCGTAGGCACCGTTTATGGCAACGAGGTTACATTTACCACCCTCATGGGAACCTTCGTCGCCGGGCAGTATTACCAGGGGGGTGTCATCTTTTATGTTGATGGCACCGGCCTTCATGGATTGATCGCCGCCACCGAGAACAGGGGTGCCCCGAATTGGGGTGTCGGCAACGTTGGCACTGCAACTGCGATCGGAACCGGGCAGGCCAACACAACAGCCATCATAGCAGTCATCAACACTCCAGGGATTGCTGCCCGCGTGTGCGACGAACTGGTGTTGAACGGTTACAGCGACTGGTTCCTGCCCTCGAAAGATGAACTGAATGAGATGTACTTCCGGAAGGATCTTATCGGGCCTTTCCCGAGTCAGGCCTATTGGAGTTCGTCGGAATATGACGGTGCCAACGTGTGGGTTCAGAACTTTGACAACGGAACCCAATATAACACCGCAAAATTCGCAAGCACCTGCTGGGTAAGACCTGTCAGAGCCTTTTAGCCATAACCATAACGCCACAACACCACAATTGGCAGTTTATAGTTGTTGGTCCCCTCTCTTACCAAAGAGGAGGGGACCTTTTTTTATATGACACTCAGATGACCGTTCTTACCTTCCTCGATCACCCCAAATTCCTTCAACGCACATATTACATCGAGTATCTCGGAGGTGTGAACAGCCTCCACCCCCGCCTTCTGCATGATGTCACCGACCGGCATGGGTTCAGCCCCCGGGAAGGGGAGGTGATAGAGGAACCTGCCCTGAGGGATGCTCAGGTTGATGCGGCGTTCGGTCCGGTCGCGACCCTGCCCCGTCCAGATGGCGATGCTGCTGATATAAGTGTTGTCCCGGGAAGTGGTAAAACGCGCCCCGGCGTTCTTTTTTTCACGGATCCTGGCGAGTAGACCTGTACCGGGATTCTCCGCCGGAAGGAGCGGGGCCAGGTCCAGATCCATCATAATGCGGTTCACCTTAAGGCGGTACCTGAAATAGGGGCGTTTCTTTTCATACACCTCTTCGCGATCCAGGAAGCCGAGTTCGAACATGGCCTCCATGAAATCCTGCACGGTCTTGATGTGCAGGTTGAGCCGTGAGGCGGCTTCGGATGCCGAAATGCTCGCATAGGTAGCCAGGAGACGGAGCAGGTCTTCGGCGTAGTCTTTCGAGATATATGAGCCCAGCAGGGCGGCTTGTCTGAAATCCATGACTTGTTCAGGTGAAAATGGATACTTTTAATGAGTCCAGCCGGTCGATGAAGCCGTCCGAAGTCTCCTCCACAGGCATGGCTGCCAGTTCGAGGACTTCGCGGCCCTTCCATTTGGTTTTGCGCGTGATGAGCAGGTATATTAACCATGCCAGCAGGATGGCTGCCAGGGCCTTGTAGGCCATTGGCTTTCCCCAGAAAATATTGGCAACGATCAGCACGGCGATCGCCGCGATCGCAGGCAGCAGGCCTGTAATCGAAGAATCCTGTTTGAGTTTTCGAGGGTAGTTCATCGTATTCAGTTTTAGTTCGGAGACCAGATCAACTCTTCCGAAATTTTTGATTCATGATGGTTTACATAATAATTCAGGAAACGGCAGAAGACATCCCCGAGGGAACCGCACAAGCGGTCGAAGCTGAACCTCTTACGGAATCGCTTGTAGTCGCCCGGCGTGATATTCACCCGGACGTTCCCCGCCGTATCAAAATGAACGTTGCTGACGGCCATTGGGTCGTCGACGGACAAAGGGCTTCGGCCCATGGAGAACGTCAGGAAAATGCCTGAATCAGTGAACACAGGAGAGGCAATGTTTTTTCCGGCAAGGTAACCGGTAAACCCGGTGAGGTCATCCTTTGAACAATCGATGCTGCCGGCATGGAACGGACGGGAAGTATATCCGTTTGTTTCGGAGGTAATGGTCAGTGATGCAAGCCTGAACAACCTTTTTGCCGATCGTTCAAGGCGGAAGGCCCTTCCTGCCGCGGGGCCGAATACAGCAAGCGTCACCAGGAATATCAACAGGTTTACGATCCATGTCAGCATTGAAAACGGGTTATGTATGGAACCCTGGCGGAGGTCAATACCCAGCATGCCCATCATGTTCAGGTTGGTCTCGAAATGAGCCGACAACACATAGTGCCAGAGCGTAATCCCGGCCAGGCATAGGATCAGCGCCGGCTGCCAGAGCCGGTACCGGAAAGAATAGAGGAATCCAAAAAAAATCAGTGCGAGCCCGTACAACCAGGCGGAAAAATAGGTTCCATTGGCCTGTTTTTCAATGATCAGGATCAGCAGGAACAGGGCAGGAAGGGCCCAGGCATTCCAGTTGATCGAAGGCTTAAAGACAGAATCTGTTTTCATATCATATGTTTTTGATACTGATTTACCGGGCTCCTTTTAATTCCGTGATGATCCTGGCTTCCAGCCCCTGTTTGTAATATTGGAAGAATCGTTGGAAAACGGATCCCATGGAGGCGCAAAGCTGGTCGAAGTTATACGTCTTCCTGTACTGCCGGTAGTCGGCCCCGGTTATGAAAACACTCACGCGGCCTGTATTGGCCATGCAAACGTAGCTTACCTGGCTGGCATGCCCGGCAGCATACAGGCTCCTGTTCATCGAAAAGGCCAGGAAAACCATGCCCTCTTCACAGAAAGTCCTTGCAACGAACCGCCCTTCCATGAATCTTGCAAATCCAAGGACCTCCTCTTCAGAAGCGTCGATCTCACCGATGACATAAGGCCGGTCGGTAAACCCGTTGGATGCTTCACGGATGTGCTCCACCGCCAGGCGGAACAACCTCCTGGCATTGATCTCGAAACGCTCCTGGCCGTAAAGTACTGTCCAGTTGAAAATGATGAAAAGTACCAGCACGATCATGGTAATAAAATAGGTGGCTTTAAAAATGTACAGGTGCATGGAGATGGCAAACGGTCCCTGGATGCAAATAAGCCCCAACAGAAAACCAATCACCGTGTAGATCCAGATCCGGTATTTGAACCATTGGTAAATGCCCATGGAGGCAAAGAATACTCCACAGACAAAGTAGGTTATGAATGGGAAATGACTGATGTCCTTTCCCGTTCCGATCAGTTCTTTCCTGATACCCCATTCCGCGATGGCTATGATGTAGCAGGTGAAAATGGCCATGGGATAATACATGCCCACCGATAACCGTAATTTTTGTTGAAGATTCATGGTTGTAAATATTTATAAACTTCAAAAAAAATAAAGTATACAAATGTACAACTATTAAAACCCAAAAGTCAAGTACTTTTCGGTGAAATTTTCATTTTATCCGGTGAAATGCAGTTTGTTTAGATATAATGAATAACTTTGAACGTTATTAAAAATGATACCATGGCGATTCCCACTTCACGAACCAAAGAACCCGGCATCATTACCATCGACCCGGAAAAGTGCAAAGGCTGCGGCAAATGTGTGGCCGTTTGCAGTGATTTAGACCTTGAATTGCATGACAAGAAGGCAAGACCGACCGGACAGGGCATTTTCGGCTGCATCGGCTGCGGGCAGTGCATGGCCGTATGCCCCGACAATGCCATCAGCATCAGCGGGAGAGCCATCTCACCGGCCGATCTTTTCCCGCTGCCGGGCGTTGAACAGCGGGCGGACTACCAGGTCCTGATGAACCTGATGCAGCGGCGGCGAAGCATCCGCAAATTCAAAAGCACACCTGTCGACAGGACGCTGATCGACAAAGTGGTTGAAGCGGCCATGGCGGCCCCGATGGGACTGCCCCCCTCCGATGTCAATGTGATCGTCTTTGATTCAAGGGAGAAGGTCCGGTCGTTCACCGAAGATTTCTGCAAATACCTGGAGAAGATTCGCTGGATCTCCTCCTCCTGGTTCCTCACCCTGATGAAGCCGGTATGGGGCAAGGAGACCGACGAACTGTTCAGGAATTTCATGCGGCCGCTCATCGACAAGTACATCGGTTCGATGAAAGAGGGGGAGAACATGGTGACCTACGACGCCCCGGCGATGATCTATTTCTACGGTTCACCCTATTCCGATCCGGCCGACCCGATCATTGCCGCCACCTATGCCATGTTGGCCGCCGAATCGCTGGGCCTCGGCACCTGCATGCTGGGCGCCATCCATCCGATGATCCAGAGCGGAGGTGCGGCAAAGAAATTCCGGGAAGCGCATGGCATTCGTTTTAAGAGCCGCGAGGGGATCTTTCTCATCATGGGATACCCCAAAGCGGAGTATCTGAAGGGGATCCGGAGGAGTTTTGCTTCGGTGAACTGAGCTGGCCTCAGTTTTTTTCTTCCCCCTGTACTTTCTTCAGCAGTTCTTTCGAGAACACGCTGAACCCATCTGAATAAGCCGGATTGGTCCTTTTCCAGATGTCATTGAGGTAGTTTTGAGCTGATTCGACGGGAAATTCCTCTTCGGTCCTGAACAACTCGCCGATTCGTTGCGAATAACCGGTAATTTCGGCAACAGATAAAGCAAGGAATTCATTGGGATATTTTGTGCAGAATTCCTTGATTTTCCAGTCCATTACAACGGCAATCTCGCCTTTTGCCTGGCGATCGATTTCGTTGAAGACCTTAAAATAGAAAGCTCTTTCAGCAGAGTCTTTTACAAAAACACCATCCAGGAGGCGATAAATCAAAGAGGTGTCGTACGTTGCGATTTTTTTTCCGTTCAATATCTCAATGCCGGTTTTTTTCAACTCGTTATTTGTCCCGATCGCATCGGCATTTGGAACCTGGGATTTAGCGGTCCAGGAGAGTCCTCCGACAAGAAGGATCACCCCGGCAACGGATGTTGTAAAAGTGCTCATCGGGTCGCCACGCATGAAATGTAAATTGTTGATAACGGGTCCGGACAGCAACGCATGGGTGATTTATCATTCATTTTAAAATGGTTTTTAGCTATAGCGATTGACAAGCCCCATACATTTTGATTTTTGATTTTTGACTTTGCATTTTTATCTTTGATTCTGCCCTACCATGGTGGAGGATGCAAAACAAACAGCTGATTAATAGCGAAACCCGGCAGATTCGGAAGCACAACACAGATGATCCATCACTGCAGAATCCTACCGATGGTTTCGAGATTCCGCCGGTTGTTGATCGCTTTGCCTTCGGGAGTGTACAAAAAGCCGATCAGTTCCCTGTACCGTTCACTGATCTTCCCCCTGACGATCTTCATCGTTGAATTCATCAGGTGATTCTCTTCTGAAAATCCTTCGCCCAGGATGCCGATGGCTGCCGGAAGCCAGCGCCGGGGGAACATGCCGCTGAATTTCCCGCCCGGTCCGTATTCCCTGATCTCCTCCTCCAGTTTTGCGAGCGCCGCTTTGTGCCCATCCGCCGAAGCCGCATCGATGTGATGATGATGAAGGTACTTCGACAACATTTCCCTGCCGGGGTAGAGCAGCAAAATGGTGTACGGATCCTGGTTGTTGTAAAGCATGCACTGGCTGATAAAACCGGACTGACCGGTAAAGGCCTCTTCCATGCCTTCGGGACTGTACTTCTCCCCGTCGTTGGCGATCAGCAGGCTTTTGAACCGGCCCAGCACATAGAGGAACCCGTCAGGGTCCACATACCCGAGATCGCCGGTGAACAGCCACCCCTCGCGGATGGCCCGGAGGCTGGCCTCCTCGTTTTGCCAGTATCCTTTCATGACATTCCCGCCCCTGATCACAATCTCGCCATGGCTTCCCGCCGGCAGGTCATTACCCGGTTCATCACATATCTTCAGGTCCAAATCAGAAACCAGCACTCCCGAGGATCCCAGCTTGTGTTTTCGCATAGAGTTGGAGGAGATGACAGGCGATGCCTCCGAAAGGCCGTAGCCCTGCAGCATCGGGATTCCCAGTGCATAGAAGAACTTCTGGTACTCGATATCCAGCAAGGCGCCCCCGCCGATAAAGAACTCCAGTTTACCTCCGAATCCTTCACGGATCTTTTTAAACAGGATCATGTCGAAGAGGGCGACCAGCGGTTTGAGCAGGCAGGTGAGGCCGGCGCCCTTCGTCCAGCCGTCGCGGTTGTATGCGTAGGAGATCCTGAGCGCTGCCCTGAAAAGCCATGTGATGAGCTGTCCCTTCTCCTGGATGCCCTTCACGATGTTTTTCTTGAAGTTTGATGCCAGGGCCGGAACGCTGAGCAGCAGGGTTGGCTTGATCTCTTTGATGTTCTGCAAGATGTTTTTCAGGGTTTCGATCTGGGTCCTGCCGACCTGGACGGATGCCACCGAAGCCCCCTTGCCCATCAGGCAGTAGATGCCTGCCGTGTGGGCAAAGGAATGATCCCAGGGAAGGATGAGCAGGGTTCGGAAATCGGGGGTGATGTCCATCAGGGAATAGGATTGATGAACATTCGACACGTAGTTCCGGTGACTCAGGATGATCCCTTTCGGATCGGCGGTGGTTCCGGAAGTATAGCAGATGTTCGCAGGATCATCGGTCAGCACCGACTGATGGCGCTTCTCAAAATCAGAGGTGTGTGAAAGCAGGAACTCCCTCCCGGCCTCTTCAACCCGGACCATCTCCGTCTCGCCTGCTTCGCGATCGGCAGTGCCATCGAGCAGGATCACCCTTTCCACCGTTTTGAGATCCTTCCTGATGGCCCTGATCTTGCCGGCCTGGTTTCCCGAAACGATGACCATTTTGGCACCGGAATGGTCAAGCCGGAAACGGATCTCTTCGGGTTCAGCCAGTTTCACCGACAACGGGACGTTGACCGCCCCATTGTATAAAATGGCCAGTTCGCTGATGACCCATGCATTCCGCCCTTCAGAGAGGAGGGCGACCCGGTCGCCCTTTTCAAGTCCCAGCGCCATCAGTCCGGCAGCCACCCGGTAAACCTGTTCCCGGGTTTCCCGGAAGGTGGTTCCCTTGTATTCGCTCATACCGGCCGGTTTCTCCCAAAGGTAGGTGCGACCGGCAAATTGTTCAACACTTTGTTCGAAGAACCGGATCAGGGTGCCCGGCTCATGTTTCCTATGGTTCATGCTAAGAACAAATATCAAATCGGGAGGGTCTTCCACCCATACTTGCAGCATGATCTTTTAAAACACTGGTCAGTCGAAAATGACAACCATGCCGTTTTGAGCCCGATCAATGGAATGGGTATGATCCCGTTGAGCCTGATGAATCATTCAGTTTTCAAAGGTATTGACATCCTTTGAAAAGCCAATGATCATCTTCAGGGAATCTTGATGATTTTTCTGGTTGCGGAAGATGATTCGCCCCTGAGCCGGCAAAAATACAATCCCTGTGGCAGGTCTTGCAGATCTGCCGTGACAAGGTAAGTACCCGCAGGTCTGACTGCATCTTCAAGAACCCTGATCAACTTGCCGGTGATATCGGTAAGGGTCACGGTTACCTGCTGTTTTATGCTGGTTGAATATTTGATGCTGGTCGCCGCCGAAACCGGGTTGGGCCTGTTCTGATACAGGGTCAGACTTCCGGAGTTCTCCGACGGTTCATCGATGTTGCCGGCAGGCCCCAGTTTGATCATCAAAACCTCATCCAGCGCATCGGGGTTGATCCTGTCCTGCCCGAAGAGGATATAACCTTCATCGGCAGTCTCCTGGATTTTGAAGGCCAGGTCATTGTAATTGTACAGGTTGATCTCCTTGTCCCATTCCATGTTCCCCTCTCCGTCGGTTTTTACCACCCAGATGTCAAGGATGGCAGTACCCGGCGGATTGTTTTTCCCGACCAGCACATACCCGCCATCGTTTGTCTGGTCTACCCAGAAGGCCTCCTGCTGTGTCTCCCCAATGCCGTAATTCCGAATCCATACAACGTCACCGTCTGGCTCTATCTTCATAAGCAGGAAATCCGCTTCATCCTCCCCTGCAATAATGTAGTGGTTGTCGTCGGTCTGACGGATGCAGCCGTGATCATTGAATATGACTTCGTCGTACCTGTAGGCCCATTCTTTTGTTCCCAGCTCACTGATTTTTGCAACCTTCAGCACGGTAATCCCGGCCGAATCAAATCCCATCACATGAATGTAACCGCCGCCAAACGCATTTTCAACTGCCAGCCCTTCATCCTCGGCTCCTTCGGTGGCAAAACGACATTGCCATTGTAACGTGCCGTCGCTGCTGAATTTCATCAGAAAGGCATTCAGATCGGAACTGAATGAGTAATAGCTCCCGCACAGGATCACCCCTCCGTCGGGAGCGACCCGCATGTCGTGCGTGACCCAGACGGTGTCAACCGAACCCCCGGACTGGAATTTCCACCACGAAAGGTTCCCGTTAACATCGGTTTTGAGCAGCCATACACCGGCATCGGTCATGTTTGTTCCATAACCGGCAATGAAATAGCCACCATCACCGGCCGCTTCGATGTCGGTTCCGGTGACCACCTTGCCCGATGCCCAGTCGTTAAAGATCTGTTTCGTCCAAAGCGTGTCGCCCAGCGAATTGGTCCTGACCAGGTAGGCATTCACGACGTAAGAATATCCCAAAGCGATATAGCCTCCGTCGCTCAGTTGAAATCCGTCGTTGGCAATGGCAACGACCTGGTTACCCATAAACATGGGATGGTGAAGTTTGGTCCACGCGATTCCGGGGGCTTGTGTGAAGGCCGGGGTTGAGGCCATACAGAATAACAGCAAAACAAGATGTCTCATTTTTTTCATTTTTTTTCCTCCTGATGATTGATGGATGATGGAATGTTTTTATCAGAAAATGCGGTCGGTTTTGAAAAATAGAAACAGGAAAAGAGTTTGAAAACAATATCCTGATCCAGAGAGTAAAAAGTGCCTAAATATATGAAATCAATTTTGATAAGTCAAGGCTTTATTGCCAGCGGGACAAATAAAAATCGGGGGCCTTTTTCACACAAAAAATGAAATAGTTGACGATTTTTCTTGACTTTTCATTTTCCCGTATTATCTTTGCAGTGTATTAGTGTGCTAATACACAAATACAAATAACCCAACCATCATGATCACCATCAATCATCTTGATTTCTGGTACAGCCGGCGGGAGAAACTCTTTGAAGACCTGAGCCTGGAGCTGGAGCCCGGCCATATTTACGGTCTCCTCGGGAAGAACGGAGCCGGGAAGACCACACTGCTGAAAATCATGTCGGGCCTCTCCTTCCCGAAAGGAGGAGAAGTGAGGCTTGACCATTGGATCCCATTACAGCGCGACCCATTCTTTTTACAGGAGATATTCTTTCTGCCAGAGGAGGTCTGGTTCCCTCAAGTCAGTCCCGAGGGACTGGTCAGGTTGTATGCATCATTTTATCCGGAGTTTGATAACCTGCAGTTTGTTGAGAGTCTTGAACGGCTCGAGGTGGATCGGGAGAAGCACATAGGCCGTTTGTCATTCGGCCAAAGAAAAAAGGCGCTCATCGCCTTCGCGCTGGCATGCAACACCCGTTACCTTTTTCTCGACGAACCCACCAATGGACTTGATATACCTTCAAAGGCGGCTTTCAGGAGTTTACTGGCATCGGCCTGGTCTGAAGACCGCATCATCATACTTTCGACCCACCAGGTCAGGGACCTGCAGAGTCTGATTGACCATGTCCTGATTCTGTCGGAACGCCGCATCCTGGTCAATGAGTCACTGGATGCAATCGCATCGCAACTGTCCTTTCACCAATCTTCCGTTAACCCCGAACATCCCGGTCTTATCTATTCCTGTAAAAGGGAGATGGGGTATTCATTCATTCTTCCCAACACCAATGGAGATACGGGAATCGTTGACCTGGAGACGCTGTTTAACGCCTCGCTGCAGGTCCCCGGCCTGTTCTCAGGTGTAAAATACCATCCGTTGACAGCCCAGAAAGTGGATTAAGCAAAACAATTGCAGAAATGAGAAGCAACAATGAAATATGACAAGTGTATGGCGAAACATTTTGATTTAAAAAGATTCCTGGGTCTTTGCAGGCTCCTGTTCCTCGAAAACAGGAAAGCCTGCCTCGTCTCATACGGCGTATTGTTTATTTTAATAATATATCTTTCGCTGGTGGGAGGGGCACAAATGATCGTTGGGTTTTTCCCCTTTGCCATTTGTGCGGCAGGATGCCTTCTCACATCCGGTCTGTTTGGTAAGTGGAGCGACACGGGTCACGCAGCCTCGGTATTGATGGTACCGGCCTCGGTGACGGAAAAGTACCTGGTTGGCCTGGTATATGGATTGTTCCTGTTTGTGCCGTTTTTTTTCATCGTCTATTTTTTCTCGGCTTATGTGATGCTCAATGTTTTCCATGGGCCCTTAACGGTTGGCGAGATACTTCAGGGAGGAAAAAACACCGCCGGAGATTCGGCCGTATATTACTTGAATACAGTGCTGGTATACCTGCTGGTACAACCCCTGGCGTTTTATACAGCCGTCAGGTTCAGGAAATTCCAGTTCCTTTACATGGTGCTGATCATAGTCACTTTATTCGTGGCATACTTTTATGCCCAGCATCTGATGATGATGAATTTAACCCATATGCTGGCTTTCAACTATAACTATTTCGTCGTTGAGGGAAAGCTCAGTTATTTTTCGTTACGGAACAGCGGCACCTACCCTGAGATCATCCTGAAACCATGGATAACCTATCTGAACAAAGGGATGTGGTTGTTCCTGGCGGCGGGTTTATACGTCGCTGCCTACCTGCGTTTAAAAGAAAGGGAGATTTAGTGTCATGACGATGGAGTTTACGGAACGGCAGACCATTTACCTGCAAATCGTAGGATACGTGGAGGATCATATACTGGAGGAGGCCTGGAAGCCGGAAGAAAAGATCCCTTCGGTAAGGGACCTGGCGACCGACCTGCAGGTGAACCCGAATACGGTTATGCGGGCTTACGAACAGCTGCAGCAGCGCGGAATCATTCAGAACCGTAGGGGGGTTGGGCATTTTATTGCACCCGGCGCCGCTCGTATTATCAGGGAACGCCGCAGGGAGTCTTTCATCGGGCATGAACTTCCGTTGCTTTTCAGGCAGATGACCCTGATGGAAATAAACTTTGAAGAGCTGAAAGCCTGCTATGAGCAATATTTAAATGACCGAAAAAAATCCACTAAACGTAAAACACATGAAGAAGAGTAACATCCTTCTGATCATCCTTGCCGTAATCATCACCGGTTGGTTCGTTATTTTCCAATTCCTGTGCGCCAGGGCTGTGGTGGATATTTCCAATGGCAAATCATCGGGAACCGCCTTTCGGTACGAATATAAAAAGATGCCACGATCACCCATAAAACGACCAGGAATTCCCCTCAGGCATTTTAATACTCTGGAGATCATAGCAAAAAATAAAGTGAGTGTTACGATACTCAGGGGTGAAACCAGGGCGATAGTGTTGGACACGACCCTGTTCACGACCGTAAAATGGTGGTTCGACAACGGGCGGATGGTTTTGAAGTTGGAAGGAAAGGATAATAAGAAAAGCCAGCAGGTGAGAATCATGGTTCCCGATCTGCAGCAATTATCCTGTTATTACCTCGAGGATCTTTATATTGATGGACTGGAACAGCAGAAGTTAGAGGTTGTTTCTTCAGATGTCCGGTATTTTATCCTCAGAGACAATAAATTCGGGTCATTGACCCTGAATTGCCGGCATGGCGGTCGTGATAATAACCTCTCACTGGATAGATCAAATGTCCTCGACACGCTGTATCTCAGTATCGGAGGCACAGGCAATGTTGATATCGGCTGTACAGGGTTAAGGCACAGCCAAACATCACTTTCCGACTCGATCAGGGTTACCGGTGAAGCCGGGTTGCTTAAAAAAATCATTCAGAAACAATGATATTTTGTTTCCCCGATAAAAGTATGACATGGCATGCATCGTTACCGATACTATATTTTTCGGAAACAAGCCGGGTGTCATCCTTCCACCCCAAAAATTCAAATTCGGTCCCGGATCGTGATGTCATGCTCATTTTGCCATCCGTCATAAGGATGTACTGTCCAAGTTTCCGGTATGTGCTATCCATGTAGGGATCTTCCTTTGAAAAATCGATCCGTTTGCCCGTGGCGACCTCACTGAGGTAGTATTTCGTCAGCAGTACCGGTTTGCCGGCCGAGTCGGTGACGGTCACCATTAAGATCCGGTACTCTTCTGTACAGATGATGCCTGGATTTTTCTTACCCGGCAGGCATGCCTGGAAAAAAGCCACAGCCACAATAAAAAACATCGAACTGGAAAATCTCATGGTACTGGTCATTGACTTTTTCTTTAGGAATTATAACCATGGTAAATGTACGAAATTTCCATCGTTTCTCAAAATAAAAGGGAATCCTTCGGGGAGTGAACGTTGAACATGACAGCCCCACCGTCCGGCGGCGTATTAGAACATTTGCAGCAGATAATTGCTATATTGCACCTTCAATCCAAAATTTTCAACCTGTTAATTCGAAAATCCAATGATCGATCTCAGAAGCGACACTGTGACGCGCCCCTCCAGAGCCATGTTAGACGCGATGATGGCTGCCCGGGTGGGCGATGATGTATTCGGGGATGACCCTACCGTAAATGCCCTGGAGGAGATGGCCTCCGCGATGTTCGGCATGGAAGCTGCCTTGTTCTGTCCTTCAGGCACCATGACAAACCAGGTGGCCATCAACGTGCATACGCGACCCGGCGACGAGGTGATCTGTCACCGGTTTTCGCATGTTTACTATTATGAAGGCGGCGGGATGATGAAGAATTCCGGGGTATCCGTTTGCCTGCTCGATGGTCCGAGGGGGATGATCACCGCTGAAGAGGTGGAAGCGCACATCAACCCCGAGGAGGATCCGCACCGGCCGCTGACCCGGTTGGTCGAAGTGGAGAACACAATGAACAAAGGGGGAGGGGCCTGCTACAATTTCGAGGAGCTGGAGCGAATCTCCGCGGTGTGTCGCCGACGAGGCCTGAAATACCATCTCGACGGCGCAAGGCTGTTCAACGCCATGGCAGCCAGGAATGAGCGTCCCGTGCAGTACGGAGCGATTTTCGATTCAATCTCCATCTGCCTTTCCAAGGGACTGGGAGCACCCGTCGGCTCGCTGTTGATCGGCAACAAAGCATTCATCAAACAGGCCCGGAGGGTCAGAAAAGCGTTCGGCGGGGGCATGCGGCAGACCGGGTACCTGGCGGCGGCAGGCATCTATGCCCTTGAAAATAACATTATCCGCCTGGCCGAGGATCATGCCAGGGCACGGTACATCGGCAACCTGCTTGGATCATTGTCATTTGTCGAGGAAGTTCTTCCGGTTGAGACCAATATCATCATCTTCAGATTGCATCCGTCCATGAAGGTCAAAGATTTTATCTTAAAACTGAAGGAAAACGACATCCACGCATTGTTTCTCGACAACCGGACCGTCCGGTTTGTAACGCATCTTGATTTTACGGAGGAGATGACCGTGAAGGTGGAGGAGGTATTGAGAAGGGAAGAAAGTAAAATTCAAAATGCAAATGTCAAAATAAGTGCTTAGCGATTAGGGATTAGCGAATAAAAAATCAAACAATCAATCATTCTGTCATTCAATCAATTCTTCCCCGTCACGCATCACGTGTCACGGTTTTTTCATGCATCAGGATTCTTCCCCTGAATGCCGGCGTATCCGATCCTTCCTTTACCGCATCGAAACAATGTACGTCTCCGGTACACCAATGTTTCAACCGGATCACATCAGCAGGCAGGATCTCTTTCAGAAAATTCACTGACAACCTCACAGGATAACGGGTTTTCTGGAGATCCCAGGTCAGCGTGTCGGTCATCCAGTCGATATAACGGCTGGAGGTGACATGGTGGTTGATGTCGAAGTCGCTCCAGACAGGATGGATCAGCAGGTTTTCTGAAACATCACGTGAACAATCAGGGTGCGCTTGTGTCGATGAATTTTCATCCCTGATCGCTTTCGCACCGTGATCTGCATTACTGTCTGTATTTGACGGTGCGGCCCGGTCTGTTGTCATCTGCCGGAAGGAACCGCCCTGGTTAAAAGGGTGATCGTCGCATGTCGATATTGGTCCCTGACTGCCAGGGTCGGTTGGCATATGTTTTTTGTCTTCCGGTTTCCAGCCGCCTGGTTCGCTGTTGATCAACCGTTCTGACTCGTCCCTGAACTTCATGTTTTCATGAGCTTCCCATGTGATCTTTTCCGGCAACTCGCGGATCGCATGCCTGTCTTTAAGCGATGAAAATTTCTCGGGATGCAGGGTCGACACCTTTCCGGGCCGTTTGGTCGACCGGTTCACGGCAAGCCATCCGGAGGTAGCCCTTGCAACCACCTCCCGGTTTTCATCAAACACCATGAAATCCCTGAGATACAGCAGCCCGTCGATCGTTTTGGGCCAGGTCTCTACTGTCAGGGTATTGTTCCACCCCGCAGTTTTCACGATTTGGACCGTTAAACGGTGAAGCACCCAGAACAATTGCTGATCCTGCAGGACATTGAAACCGAATCCCAGTTTTTCAGCCGAACTGATGGCAGATTGGACCAGGAAGTTCACCAATGCGCCGGGTTTCAACCTGCCCTCCATGTCAGACTCGGCAGTGGTAATCCTGAACGGAAACCGAAGAATATAATCGTCCATTGTAATTGACTGATTGACTGAATGAGTGATTGAGTGAATGAGTGAATGAGTGATTTTTTCCCTAATCGCTAATCCCTATTCGCTAATCCCTTATTTTGACCTTTGAATTTTGACCTTTGAATTTTGAATTTTGAATTTCCTTAATGGATGCGCCTCCGTGTTGAAGACGAATTTCTCAAGATCCAGAGCGCTTTCGGGGGCGAACAACAGCCAGGCATACTTCAGTGTCTCCGCCAGGAAAAAGCTTTCCATGGCATCGTCCTGCTTCATCGTGCGAACATCCCTGATGTGCGCGAAGCCTGCTTCGGTGCGGCAGTGTTCCAGGATATCATCCACCATCTTTTTTCCCATCAGGAGGTATTTTTCATCTTTCGTGAACCGGTAAAGGTAGAAGCAACTTTCTATGTTCTCAGGCCTCAGCACGTAAGTTGGCCAGACAATGGTATCGGTCCTGAAATTGAACACTTCGGGTTCGATCCCGAAACGGGTCCACATGTGGTAATTGGCCTCCTGGTTTTCGGCCGCTTCCGTCAGGTTTCCCGAAAGAGCCAGCAAACCGGCAAAGTATGCGTCGAGGGCGCCGTAATAGGAGCGGGTCTCCTTCCCGGTCTTCATCTCCACCCTGGTGGTGAAGAGGCCATGCGGGGTTTTGGCATAAAGGTGGCTGCGGATGGACGCAAGCGAGGCGTTCCACATTTTCAGCAGCTCCTTGTCGCCAAACAGCAGCCAGCCCTTGTACAGGTATTCGTAATAGGAATCAATCCTCGCCCCGATCTGGCTTTCTGTGTTGGTCCATTTCCCGGTTTCGACATTGAGCACCGTGCCAACAAGCCCGGTTTCCGGAGCCCGGCGCCGGTAAACCTCTTTCATCGCTTTTTTAGCGGTATTGTAAAACTTTTTATTGCCGGTGTATTGCGTCAGTTTTCCGAATTCGAGAATGTAGGTGCCGATCTCCGCCGGATTCGACAAAGGATCGCGCACCTTGCCTGTTTTCAGGTTTACATACCGCCAGGGCATGCCGGTTTTCGAGCTGAATGCCGGTAACAATCTTTTACCCAGGTCCGTGGCAAGTTCCAGGAATTTCGGGTCATGACTCAGCTCATATCCCGAAAGCAATCCCCCGAGCAGGCGGATGGACACTTCAAAGAGCTGTACCTCCGCGTCAACGTCGAAGGTAAGACCCGACGTCACGATCTTTTGCGCTTCGTTCTCCTCCTTGTCCATACCGAGCAGGAAAAATGTATCGAACGCATCCACGGGGGTCATCAGGAAGGAGGTGTTATACCAGTTGTGACCCGTTTTACTCAGGGGTTTAAGGGCGTCGTAACCTTTGGCATACGTTAGATATCCTGTCCATGCGTGCCGGCAGGCATCCCTGATCTTCTCGCACTGGTCCATCTTCATCTCATCGGTGAATGGCTGAGCAAAAGTCACATTATACAACAGACAGAATGCCGATACGATTGATATAAACTTTATTTTCATCAGGACTGGTATTGGTTTTTCAAAATTAGACAATTTCGACCAGCCTGCTTGACAAGCCCTTTCATTTCATTTAACTTTGCGACAACCGGGATTGACCCACAAATTATCAATCAGGTACGGTGTACCGCTACCGGTAATCTCCGCAATGGACACATAATCCCCGGGGGAAAACACATAATGATAATTATTCCAAGATCAGTTTATCAATCCATTCATTCACCAAAACCAGAAACCATGAAAAAACTGCTTGTTTTATTGATCGGATTTACTATCCTGTCAGGTGTTTATGCCCAGAATCTGAAAATACCTACCAGTACTGACGTGAAAAAGGCCGAGAAGGATCTTAAAAGCGAGACTCAAAAGGCAACCAGCCAACTGAATATCGGGAGCCTGATCAGTCAGTTAGCGGGAGGTCTTTCGGATGGCGCCTTTACCGATTCGTTCAAAAAGAACAAATCTGATTTTATAACGAAAACGAACCAGGTTACCGATGCCGGCGGCGCTTCGTCGGCGCTGCAGTCATTGCAGGGTGGCCTTGCCTCCGGCGCGATGGATGCCGGGTGGGCAAAGGTGAAGGACAAATGGCTTAAGGATGCGAAATCGGCAAAGACCGTAAAGGAGGTAGCCGGTCTGACCGGAACGCTTGAAGGCGCCATCAATGACAAATATTTCAAAGGCGATTGGGCAAAGGCACGGCCGGCCTGGCAGACGGCATTGCAGACGCTGGCAAAGTAGGGATTAGCGATTAGCGATTAGCGAATAGGGA
>CAYYPH010000027.1:49295-59608 GCA_964473485.1 uncultured Prolixibacteraceae bacterium
GCATTGCAGACGCTGGCAAAGTAGGGATTAGCGATTAGCGATTAGCGAATAGGGAACAGTTTGAATATCATGTAATTCGATTCCCGTTTTCCGTTTTCCATTTTCCGTTTTCCGTTTTCCGTTTTCCGTTTTCCATTTTCCGTTTTCCATTTCAATGTTTCTTTGCCGGAAGTAAAAAACCCCGTAAGCCAACAGCCTGCGGGGTTTTTGTATTTCAGGCCTTAGCCTGACGGGGCGCTGCAATTTATTTTGCCTGGGTGAACGATGCGTTGATGGTTATGTCGACATCGGGACCTACAACGGCGCCGCCGGCTTCGGTCAGGGTGTTCCATTTCAGGCCGTACTCAAGGCGGTTGATGGTGGTAGTGGCCTTGAAACCGGCTTTGGTATTGCCCCAGGGATCCTTCACGGTGCCACCGTAGGTCACAGCGAATTTCACCTTCTTGGTCACATCGCGGATGGTAAGGTCGCCGACCAGTTCGTATTTGTTTCCGCTGATTTTCTTCATGGAGATGCTTTTGAAGATCATCTTCGGGTATTTCTCGGCATTGAAGAAATCGTCGCTTTTCAGGTGGTTGTCGCGGCCATCGTTTTCCGTGTTGATGCTGGCGACATCGACCGAGAATTCGATCTGTGCATCGGTGAAATCGGGTTTCGAAGAAGTCATTGTCCCGGTGAACGTTTTGAAGAATCCATCCACCTCTGAAATCACAAGGTGGGTCACCGTGAATTTTACATTCGAGTGGGAATTGTCGAGATTCCATTTGGTTTGTGCAAAAATGGTTCCTGAGATCAGGATGCTGAATAATACAGCGGTCAGATATTTGGCGGTTGTTTTCATTGTTTCAAAGTTTAGGTTTAACATAAATGATTGATTAAAAGATCTTGAAAGAGGTCATGGATACTGATCCCATGACGCACCGGTCGTTGAAAACTGTAATCTCTTCGCCATCGCCGCGAAGGGCAAGGATATAAAGCAAGGGATAAAAATGTTCCGGTGTGGGAATGGCAAGTTGTATCGCGCTCCCTAATTTGCGATAATTGCCGAGTTGTTTCAGGTTGCCATTCAGAATCATCCTTTTCAGGGTCTCGTTGGCCTCGATGGCCCAGTCGTGGCCGTTTTCCTGGTTTTTCCAGTCGACAAGCCGGAGGTTGTGGACCATGTTTCCGCTTCCGAGGATCAGCACGCCGCGTTTACGGAAGGCCCCCAGTTTCCGGGCCAGGGCGATGTGATCTTCAGGATCGATTGAAAAATCAAGACTTAGCTGAAGTACGGGGATGTTCGCTTTGGGGTACATGTGCCGGAGGATGCTCCAGGTGCCATGGTCCAATCCCCAGGAACTGTCGGGACGCACATCCGAACCGTTGAAGGATTTTTCGATCTCACCGGCCAGTTCCGGATTTCCGGGGGCGGGATACTGAACGGCGAAAAGTTCATCGGGAAAGCCATAGAAGTCGTGAATGGTTTTAGGGTGTTCCATGGCCGTGATATAGGTTCCCCTGGTTTCCCAGTGGGCTGAAATGCATAGAATAGCCTGGGGAACCGGGATGGAGGAAGCCAGTGAACGCCATTCTCCGGTGAATTCGTTGTTTCCGATGGCATTCATCGGGCTGCCGTGACCGACAAATACAGCAGGCATCGGCGCAGTGGCGTCGTTGTTGCTGATCAGGGCTTCCAGTTCTTTATGGTTCATCATGGCTCCGGTAACTGCCAGACCTGCCATTTTCAGTAAAAAATTTCTCCGTCGCATGGTCCGTGGTTAACGGTGCAAAATTGGCCGGATTCTGCGGACTGCAGGTTACACTTTCAGGAAAATCAGTGGTACTTTCAGGAAAATGGAATAATTCTACATTGTCAAATTACAGTAAATCAATGGAAAAATAGATCATGATATTTAATAGTGGTACTATTCGTGAAATCACATGACAGTTTAATCACGAATTTAACTCGTCAATCGTCAATTGAGGTTACCCCTTTACCCTGACCGACTCCCTGAAGTGAGTTGGTGTCATTCCGGTCCTCTTTTTAAAGGCCCGGGTGAAGTATGATTTCTCGTTATATCCCAGCGAATAACCAATCTCCGAAACCGTCATGGCCCCGGCGAGCAGCAGTCTCCGTGCTTCGATCATCTTCCGTGTTTCGATGATCTCCGAAACGCTTTTCCCGAAGACTTTTGAACAAAGGTGATTCAGGTTGCGGATTGAGGTGTTCAGCTTGTCGGCATAGAAAGTTACACTGACGTCGCGCATGTAGTTTTGCTCGAGGATGGCCAGGAAACTTCTGAAGGCGATTTGCTGGGGATTATTGTTGTCCTGCTCATGGGGAATATGGTGTGACCCTTCGGAATCGAGTTTGGCCAGGAGTGCCTGGAAAAGGTACCGGTACACATTGGTTTTCTCCGGATTTCGCTGATATTCGGAAAGGATCAGTTCGCAAAGGATGCCGATTTCCTGCCGGCAGACGCCCTGGTCGAAGGCAAAAGAGATCCGGTCGAGGTAGTTTGAGAAAAAGTGAAAATTGCTTTCAGGGATAAAGTCGTTGCGGTAACGGATACACCACCCCCGGGTTTCCGGATCGGGCATGAATTCGTGGACTTTACCCTGGGCCACGTATATCACGACGGGGGCAGCCACGGTAACCTCTTCGAAGTCGATGAAATGATGGGGTTTCCCCTTGGTGATGATCAGGATCTCTTCGTACTCGTGCCGGTGCGGATGAGCCGGATGCATTCGGATCTCTTCCACCAGTTTCCGGGTAAGTTCAAACATGTGGAAGGGGCTTGTCATCCGGTTTGGACTTTATCCTGCCAAGAACAGAAGAACCAATTTTGCAAACCTGTTCCAATAATGTATATCAATGCGAAGGTAAAAAAATTGTCCGCATTTACCCATCCCGAAAAAACAAAAGCGGTAATTCTTTAGATTTGTTGGGAAAATGTATTAATCACAACATCCATGGATTCAGACAATCCAATCCTGAACAGCCCTTACCTTGAACCCTCATCCCATTATGCCACCGATAAAGATGGTTCCCTGAATTACAGCGACATACGGAATGGAAGAAGGATATTTTCAACGGACATTCAGCTCATCCCCACCCGGCAGGGACCCCAGAATGAAATGTTTGAAGTAAACGATTTCGCAGAAGAATACCAGAACCATCTGATCAACCTATGCCGGAATGAAGTCGGGAAATGGCGTGCAGATCAGTATCCGGGCACAACACGAGTGTCGAAAGAGCTGTTGACCTTCTGGTTTAGCAATCCGGATCGACATGCACAGTTAAAGCTCTTTTTTGCCCAACGAGAGGCTGTGGAAACAGCAATATGGTTAAACGAAGTAGCCGAAAAATCGAATGCCGGACAGCATATCCTCAACTTACTGGAACAGGGGCACCATTCCGTTAGTCTGGATAAAAACGATTCCCTTCCCAGAATCGCCTTTAAGATGGCAACCGGGACCGGAAAAACAGTCGTCATGGGATGTCTGATCCTCTACCACTATTTCAACCGCCAGGAATATCGCGGAGATACCCGTTTTGCCGATTATTTCCTGATCATTGCCCCGGGAATCACCATCAAAGACAGGCTGAGCGTGCTGTTTGTGGATACCACGCACAAGGTCAGGAACGAGATCGAGGATTATTACCGCATCCGGGGATTGGTGCCTGCACATCTCGAACCTCGACTTGAAAACCTGAATGCCAGACTGGTCATCACCAATTATCACACCTTCGAGCCAAAGACCCTCCAGGGCAACAAGCGGAGTCCGTTCGATGGGAAAGTGGACCTTGAGGGGAAAAAACTGGCAACAGGGAACACCGAAGATTTTTCGCTGGTAATGAAACGGGCGCTGGGCAAATTCAAACCGGGCAGCAGATTGCTGATCCTTAACGACGAAGCCCATCACTGTTATCTGCCTAAATCGCAGGGAAAAACTTCCGACAATGAAGAGAGCGATGAAAATGCCAGGGCAGCGGTATGGTTCACCGGCATCCGGGAGATCGCTTCGAGGTTTAAGGTACAGCATGTTTATGATCTTTCGGCCACACCTTACTACCTGCAGGGATCCGGATACCCTGCGTACAGCCTTTTCCCGTGGACCGTTTCCGATTTCGGTCTGATCGAAGCCATTGAGTCGGGGCTTGTGAAAATACCCTTCATTCCCGACAGTGACAATACCCAGGAGTTATCGGGACCTGTGCTACGGAATCTATATGAACATGTCAGGGATCAGTTGCCCCGGAAAGGTCAGAAAAAGAAAAAGTCGGAAGCAGCCGCCGAAGGCACAAAGTTAAAAGAGCAACCGCCCAAATTACCATCAACGGTGAAGGTTGCACTGGATCAATTCTACAGCCACTATGAAAAGTACGCGGAGGGGCAGCGAAAAATCAGGGAGGAGAGGGCCAATCTCTTTACCACGCCCCCGGTGTTCATCGTGGTTTGCAACAACACTTCGGTGTCGCAGGAGATGTACAAATACATCGCCGGTTATGAATTCGAGGATGAAAACGGGGAGTTGATCACCGTCACCGGAGTGAAGGAGATCTTCAGCAATTACGATTTTACCACCCGGAAACTGCTTCGGAAGCCGCCAACCCTGCTCATCGACAGCGACGCACTCGAGAACAGTGATCAGGTGAACGATGATTTCAAAAAGATTTTCGCTTCGGAAATCGCCGAGTTCAAACGCGATTATGTACGCATTCATGGCCAGGGCAGCGCCGAACGGATCACCGATGCCGAGATCCTGCGCGAAGTGGTGAATACCGTCGGGAAGCCCGGAAAACTGGGCGCCCACATCCGGTGTGTGGTTTCAGTTTCCATGCTTACCGAAGGATGGGATGCCAACACTGTAACCCACATCATGGGCCTGCGCGCCTTCGGATCACAATTGCTTTGCGAACAGGTGGCCGGGCGGGCGCTGCGCAGGATGAACTACAACCTGCAGGGATACGATAAAGCAGGAAACCCGACCAGCGAAAAAAAGAAGATCGTAACCGAGAAGTTCCCTCCCGAATATGCCCACATCATCGGGATCCCGTTTAAAATGTTCAAAGGCGGGGAAACCGCTACTCCGATCCCCCCCGAGGAACTGGTACACATCAAAGCACTGCCCGAACGGCAGGAACAATTTGAGATCACCTTTCCCAATGTGACCGGTTACCGGATCGAGATCGGCGATGATGAACTCACTTTTGATTTTTCGGCGCTCGGAAATTTCGAGATCAGAGGCGACCTGATGCCGGTAAAAACGAAACTTGCCAGCGCGTTTTCAGCACAGGAGATTGAGATTCAGATTCAGAGTGTGCTCGAAAAAAGAGACCAGGAGGTCATTTTTAAACTCACCAAAGATTTGATCAACAGGCACTTTTCCGATGACGAGCAGAATCCGAAATTCCAGCGGTTCGGTAAACTGAAAAAAGCCGTTGAAACCTGGTATCAAACGAAAGTTATCCTTCTCAACATCACCGGTGATCAATACAAGCGACTGATCTGGTTTGAGGATGAAAAAACGGTTTCCGACCACATCGCACGAGGGATCAACACCTGGAAAAACACTTCTGAATTTATCCGCCCGGTTTTCAACTTCTACAACAAGTTTGGCAGCACCAAACATGTGAATGGAAATACTTCGAAGGAGGTTTACCCTACCATCCGAAGCCATGTGAACTATGTGGTGGCAGACACCGAAAGCTGGGAACAGATTGCGGCCAAGACCCTGGAGGAACTGGACCAGGTTGAATGCTATGTGAAAAATGCCTTCCTGGGATTTCAAATCCCTTATGTCAAGGATGGCGCCGACAAACTCTATTTTCCCGATTTCATCGTCCGGTGCAAAGGAAAGAACGGAACCCTGAAAAACCTGATCGTCGAGATCACCGGCATGAACAAGGACAAGGAGGAGAAACGTTGGTATGTCGAAAACCGCTGGCTGCCTGCAGTGAATGCCGTGCGCGAAAAATATGATTACCCCGAATGGCATTTCATCGAGATCGCCAACGACATCCGGAATATCAGGAATCAGTTGCTGGAGATGATGAGTGGATAGTGGATAGTTGTTAGTGGATAGTCAAAAGGAAAAAAAGAAACGGCAGGGTTGCCCTTGCCGTCAAACCGGAGATGCTATCTCCGGCCTGGTTAATGGTGCAAATATAATAATAACTTCTCAGATTGCAAGAAAAAAGTGTTAAAAATGAATCGAACAGTAGTGTATATTGATGGTTTTAATTTGTATTTTGGATTAAAGTCAAAAGGCTGGAATCGATATTATTGGCTGAACCTGGTTAAGTTGTCCGAATCCCTGTTAAAACCTGATCAACAACTCGAAGGCACAAAATACTTTACATCACAAGTAACAACACCAACCGATAAAAGAATCAGGCAAAGGACATATATTGAGGCCCTTGAAACGCTAAACGACATCGATATTATTTACGGAAAGTTTCAAACAAATGATGTGACTTGCTGGAATTGCGGATTCGTTATGCCTCGTCCCAGTGAAAAGATGACAGATGTGAATATCGCCATTCAGATGCTCAATGATGCCTTTCTTGATGTATTTGACACGGCGATTCTGATCTCTGGAGATAGCGATTTATCCGCTGCAATTTCATCGATACGAAGCGCATTCCCTTCAAAAAGAGTAATTATTGCATTCCCACCAAACCGGTTCTCCTATGAATTGGGAATTCTGGCAAATGGGCATTTTACAATTGGTAGAAAAAAATTTGCTGAAAGTGTTTTTCCTGACACGATTATTAAACCCGATGGTTTTGAACTTAAAATTCCGGAGAAATGGAAATAAAAAACCCCGGTAAACCGGGGCAAAGGCTCTTGCGTCCTTCCACCTCCGCATCAGCGGATTGGTGCAAAGATACATCAAAAACATTGAATTGAATCGGTTACCCAAAAAAATATCAACATCCCATGGTTAAAAAGATCGACTCCCTCAAACACCCGGCCGACACCCGCGCGCACATCCCCAGCCACGAAGAGGCGGGCTATGAAGATGAGAACAAAAAGGTGAAGGAGGGAAAGAAAATACTCGAAACGCCGAAAAACCCTGTCGTGCACCGCGGCCAGGATCCGGAGCTTTTCTGGCTGAATAAATACGACCACGACGACCGCGAAGAGCTGCTCCGTGTCGATATCCGCAGCCTCTACCGGCATGAACACATCGCCCCCGAAACGCTGATCGAGAACCTATATAAAGTGGTTAGTGGTCAGTGGATAGTGGATAGAAAGACCGGAAAGAAACAACTGATCGGCCTTAATGATCCCATTCCAACTAACCACTATCCAATATCCACTGACAACCAGCCGCTTCTTTTCGACAATATCAACGAACTCTTCGGCAACGCACTTGAAAAGGATGAACTGGATAAAGTAAGCGAATATTACCACCACCAGGATGGCTGGACCAACCGCCTCATCCAGGGCGACAGCCTCCTCACCATGGGCAGCCTGCTCGAACGCGAAGGGATGGCCGGCCAGGTGCAGATGATCTATTTCGACCCGCCCTACGGCATCAAATACGGCAGCAACTGGCAGATCAAACTCAACAACCGCGATGTGAAAGATGGCAGCGACGAAGCCCTCACCGGCGAACCCGAACAGATCAAAGCCTTCCGCGATACCTGGGAACTGGGCATCCACTCCTACCTGTCGTACATGCGCGACCGCCTGCTCATCGCCCGCGAACTCCTCACTGAAAGCGGATCCTGCTTCGTGCAGATCAGCGACGAAAACGTGCACCTGCTCCGTAGCGTGATGGACGAGGTGTTTGGGAGTGAGAATTTTTGCTCATTAATTACTTTTACGAAATCCACAGGGTTAAAATCAAAAGGAATCCCATCTCGATGCGATTTTATTCTTTGGTATTCAAAAAATATTGAAGCAGTAAAATATAGACAACTATTTGAAGAAAAAACCCTGGGAGAATTAGGAGCCACTCAATACGATTGGATTCATAAACATTCTGGTGAAAAACGAAGATTACAACCAAATGAACACATTGAAAAAGGTGATAAACTATTCCACATAGGAGATGCTTCTGCTATGTCAAATTCCGCTGAAGGAGCACTCCCTATTACTATTGATGGACGAAATGTCATGCCTCCAAAAGGAAGATTATGGCAATCCAATTTGGCAGGAATGATTAATCTTCAAAAAAAGGGAAGGCTAATGTTAGTAGGGAATAGCGTTAGATACATAAGATATTTCTCCGATTTTCCAGTATTTCCATTGGATTCATTATGGACAGACACTGGTATTAGCGGATTTGGAGAGTCTAAGAAATATGTTGTTCAAACACTAGCAAAAGTAATCCAAAGGTGTATCCTCATGACCACCGACCCCGGCGATCTGGTCCTCGATCCCACCTGTGGCAGCGGCACCACGGCTTATGTGGCCGAGCAGTTTGGCCGGCGGTGGATCACCATCGACACCAGCCGCATCGCCATCAACATCGCCAAACAGCGCATTATGACCGCGGTGTTTCCGTATTACAAGCTGTACGATGAAACGAAGGGGGACATCCGGCAGGGATTTATTTACAAAACTGTTCCGCACATTACCCTGAAATCGCTGGCCAACGACGAGCCCCCCGAAACCGAGACGCTTTACGATCAGCCGTTCACCGACAAAAGCGTGCTGCGGGTAAGCGGCCCCTTTACCGTGGAGACGTTGCAGAACTTTGAACCGGTGAGTCCATCGGAACTGGAAGAGGAAACGCTGGTCACCGAAGAGGTGGGCGAATGGGAAGAGAAAATTAAACAGCACCTGCTTTCGACAGGCATCAAGAACGGCCGAAAAGATGAACGCGTCGATTTTACCCGGGTTGAACTGTTAGCCGATGCCTGGCTTCATGCCGAAGGATTTTATCACACGGCCAAAGGCGAGCACAAGGTCTATTTCCACATCGGTCCAAGGTTTGGCACCGTGAGCAAAGAGGCGGTGAACAAAGCCATCGTGGCCTGCCGGCAGCGGGGCGACGCCAACTGGCTGGTGATCCTGGGTTTCAGCTTCGAAAGCGACATCCAGGGCGGCGAACAAACGACAAGCATCGGCTCGTTCGAGGTTACCAAAGCCAAGATCCACGACGATTTGCTGCAGGAAGGCTTAAAGAAGAAACCGGCCAAATCGGCGGCGTCGTTCATTACGATCGGTGAACCGGACGTTTCAGTGGATAGTTGTGAGTGGATAGTGGATAGTTTTAAAAATAAAATTTGTTTATATGACAGCTTTAAAAAGTTATCGGGAATTGACAGTCTGGCAGAAATCAATGGACTTGGTAAAGATGATCTACTCCTTTACTGCCTCTTATCCCAAAGCCGAGATGTATGGGCTGACCTCGCAGATCAGAAGGGCCTCGGTATCGGTAGCGGCCAACATCGCGGAGGGTCAGGCAAGGAACACACCCGGGGAATTTCACCGCTTCCTGGGGTATTCACGGGCCTCTTTAGCGGAAGTGGAGACTTTGATTCTTATATCGCAACACTTGGGCTTTCTGACGAACGAAGACTCAGAGAATTTGTTGAAACTCTGCGCCGAAATCAACAAGATGTTGCACGGCTTATCCAAATCCCTACCCATCCGCCATTAACCCCAACTATCCACTATCCACTGTCCACTAACCACTACTTTCAACTAACCATCGAAGGACTGGACATCTATGATCCGATAAGAGACGAGGTAAAAGCCCGGAACATCCACGAAATTGCCTACTGGATGCTCGACGACGATTATGATGGAAGCAATTTCGTGGTGAAGCAGGTATTCTTCTGCGGAGGCGATAAAACCGAATTCGACAAGTGGAAGCGTGGCCTTGGCGATCTCAGCGAATCGAGAAACAGGCGGAAAAAAGAACTTCAGGATACCCTGAAAATCGAGATCGACGAAGAGGCTTTTGAACGGTTGTATGGTCATACTTCGCATCCGGTTGAACTGAAACGAAAGGGGCAAAAGATTGCTATTCGAATTGTCTCTCAATATGGGGAAGAATCCACAAAGGTAATTTCAATAATCCCACCCCAAAATTAACCCAAAATCTATGGATTTAAATTCGACGCCAGATGGGCCCACTGTATCTTTGAGACCCTATTTTTCGGTCCAGTCGGGTAATTTCTATAACTATCCTGCTGAATTGCAAAAAGAGATACTGGAAACCGAAAGTAAGGTCCTGAAGAAAATCGCAACCGCCACTGAACTCGCAATACTGGTTGAAACCCATCCGGATATCCCTGAGTTCAGGGTTTGTAACTAATCAGTCCCTATAATAATGTGCGACAGCATTCAAGGCACCAATGACAT
>CAYYPH010000028.1:0-55979 GCA_964473485.1 uncultured Prolixibacteraceae bacterium
AAAATTAAATATTCATTCGCGGTTGGTATGTCTTGGCCTTATGGGAATTTCCATTGTCAATTGTCAATTGTCCATTGTCCATTGTCCATTGTCCATTGTCAATTGTCCATTGTCCATTGTCCATTGTCAATTGCCAATTTCCTCAATGAATTTCTCCGCCTGCTCCCTGGTCGGTGCTTTGCCATGCCAGCGGTAGTCGCCTTCAATCGCTGCAACTCCTTTTCCCATGACAGTTCTGGCAATGATTACGGAAGGCCGTTCACAAGGCTGTCTGACCTTCGCGAAAACTTTGGTCAGTTCATCGAAATCGTTTCCGTTGCAGGAGAAAACCTGCCAGCCAAAGCTTGTCCATTTGTCAGCCAATGGTTCAAGTGCCATGACCTTTTCAGTAGCACCGTCAATCTGGAGGCCATTCCGGTCGACAATGGCACAAAGGTTTCCGAGTTTATGATGAGCAGCGGCCATGGCGGCTTCCCACACGGAACCTTCCTGCAGCTCTCCGTCACCCATGACACAATAGATTTTGTGATCGCACCGGTCGGTTTTTGCGGCAAGTGCCATGCCGACCGCAACCGAAAGTCCCTGGCCCAGCGATCCTGCCGAAAGTTCAAGCCCGGGCAGGCCGTGGTCGCGACCCGGATGACCCTGTAGCCGGCTGCCTGATTTTCGTAGGGTAACCAGTTCATCGACGCTGAAATAACCGGCATGGGCAAGGGTGGCATACAACACCGGTGCCACATGACCGATGGAGAGGATCAGCCGGTCGCGTCCTTTCCAGCCAGGATCAGCCGGATCATGGTTCATAATGTTGAAATACAACAGGGTGAATATATCGGCCAGCCCGAGCGATCCCCCAAGGTGGCCTGATCCGGCGGCGCTGAGACTGGCGATAACCGATTTCCTGACCGACTTGGCGATCGCCTTTAACTGATCATGCTCGTTGATCCGCTGAAAACTCATGTCGGTTGGGGCTTTGTGTTTCCGGGGGGCGTTACCTCATGTCGATGACTTCGACACCGGGAAATTTCTTGGCATCGAATACAAAATCGGCTGGCAATACCGGAACATCTGTCTGGTAGGTCTTGATTTTGTAAGTGAAGGTATTGCCGCTTTTGTCGTAGAGGGTGAAACTTTTCACCTGCTTTTTTGCCTTATCGATACCGAGGACAGCCTTGGTGAATGTTTTCGAAGCGTTCGGTATGAGTTCCACGGATTCGAGGGCCGGGTCATTGCTTTTCAGCATTTTCGACTTGTAATTGGCATTGTAGGAGGTCAGCAGTTTCGATGGAGTCATGGCATCATCCTTATTTTCAAGCGCATTGATCTGAACCTCGTTCGATTCCTTGATGTAGGTCCAAACGGTTTCACCGTCGCAGATGATCGTTTGCCCGGCAGCGTTCATTTTATAGCTGTCGCCCGAGATCAGCAATGTCCCGGTCTTTTCTTCGTTGATCTTCGCCTTCTGATTTACCATGGAATACGAAAAATCGACCTTGATCGATTTGCATGCCTTCGCTTTGGCGCTCACTTCGTCAAGAAGTTTGACGGCTTTGGCATCCTTGCCCTGACCCAGGGAAAGGCCGGAAACTAATAATAAAAGAATTGAAATAAAAAAACGTGAGGTGTTCATCTGAAGGGTTGATTGAATGAATGAATGATTGAATGAATGATTGAATGAGTGAATGAGTGAATGAGTGATTTTTCCCCTACTGCCTATTGCCTGATTTTGAATTTTGAATTTTGAACTTTGAATTTTGAACTTTGAATTTCCCGGCATCCCCTCTCACTGCCCCAGAAGGTTCAGGTATTCCTCTAGTGCTGTAAGGTCCTTGTACCTTACTTCACGGGCTTTGCTTCCTTCGAAGGGTCCGACGATGCCGGCTCCTTCAAGCTGGTCGATAATCCGTCCGGCCCTGTTATAGCCAAGTTTCAGTTTGCGCTGGATCAGCGAGGTGGAACCGTGCTGATGCTGGACCACCAGGCGGGCTGCTTCAGCGAAAAATTCATCCTTGGCGTTGGCATCAAATTCTTTGTTTGACGAACCGCTCTCTTCATCATAATATTCCGGCAGGGCAAAAGCGTCCGGGTAGCCGCGCTGTGCACCGATAAATTCGGTCAGCCGGTCGATCTCCGGGGTGTCGACAAAGGCACACTGCAGGCGGATCAGGTCGCTGCCGGTCGACAGCAGCATGTCGCCCCGGCCGATGAGCTGATCGGCGCCGGAGGAGTCGAGGATGGTGCGCGAGTCGATCTTCGAGATGACCCTGAAGGCGATCCTGGCAGGGAAATTGGCCTTGATGGTACCGGTGATGATGTTCACGGAGGGCCGCTGGGTGGCAATGATCAGGTGGATGCCGGTGGCCCTGGCCAATTGGGCAAGACGGGTCAATGGCGTTTCGATCTCCCTGCCGGCGGTCATGATCAGGTCGGCAAACTCATCAATCACCAGGACGATGTATGGCAGAAACTGGTGTCCCTCCTGCGGGTTGAGCTTACGGGAGAAGAATTTTTCGTTGTATTCCTTGATGTTTCTTACCTGTGCATCACGCAGGAGGTCGTACCTGCTGTCCATCTCGATGTTGAGGGAGTTCAGGGTTCGTATCACCTTTTTGGTGTCGGTGATGATCGCCTCCTCGGCATCGGGCAGCTTGGCAAGGAAGTGACGCTCAAGCTTTTGATAAAGGGTTAGTTCAACCTTTTTTGGATCGATCAGTACAAACTTGACCTGTGCAGGGTGTTTTTTGTAAAGCAGCGAGGTGATGATGGTGTTGAGACCCACCGATTTTCCCTGGCCCGTGGCGCCTGCCATGAGCAGGTGAGGCATCCTGGATAGGTCGGCGATGAAGGTCTCGTTGCTGATGGTCTTTCCCAGGACGAAAGGCAATTCGAAGGCGCTGTTCCGGAATTTTTCGGTACCCAGCATTGATTTGATGGATACGATTTCGGGATTCTGGTTGGGCACTTCGATCCCGATCGTCCCTTTGCCCGGGATCGGTGCGATGATCCTGATACCCATGGCGGCCAGGCTCAGGGCGATATCATCCTCGAGGTTCTTGATCTTGGAGATACGGATTCCGGCTTCTGGTACGATTTCATACAAGGTAACGGCGGGACCGATAGTCGCCTTGATCTTCTGGATCCTGATGTCGTAATTCGACAGGGTCTGCACGATCTTATCCTTGTTGGCTTCGAGCTCTTCCTTTCTTACATTGCCCGATTCGGAAGTATAATCCGAAAGCAGGTCAAGGGTGGGGTATTTGTAGTGAGGAAGGTCGAGAGTCGGATCATAGCGGGTTTCGAGGGTTTGATGACCGATGGTCCCGTTGGCCGTTTTCTCTTCAGCTCCTTTTTCAATCTGCAAAACAATCTGGTTGTCAGCGGGATGATCCGGCTTTGCCGGTTCATCTACCTGCAGGTCAACCTCGTTTACCGGGGCGGGTTCAGTTTCTGAGAAGTAGTTCACGGGGAAGGACTCAACCGGTGTGGCGGGGATATCTCCGGCTACCGGTTGCACAGTCACTCCTGCGTAAGGATCACCCACTGGTATGCGTGTGGACGGACCTGATCTGAACCAGCGGAACGGAATGTTGAATGACAGGATCAGGAAGCTTAGCCCCGTGAAAGCCAGAAACAGCGTGACACCGGTAGTACCCAGGAAATCTGTGAGCCAAAGGTTGACCTGGAATCCGTAAATGCCCGAAAGCAGATCGTCGCCGGGAAATGCCAGGCTCAGCAGAACGGGGATCCAGACGATGCCGAAGAAGCAGTATTCCAGGGTTTTCCAGACAGGGAAGGTGGGCAGGTGGAGAAACTGCTTGAGACCGGTGTTGAGCAGAATGAAAACGAAGAGGAACGAAGCCACGCCAAACCATTTCGAAATAAACAGGTGTGCAGTGATGGCGCCGATTTTCCCCATCCAGTTCTCCACCGGCACGTGCGTCTCAAAAAGCACATCCGTGCTGAAGTGTTTAAAGATGGTGTCGGTGTAATCGAAATCACTTTTCCAGGTAAGCAGGTACGAGGTAAAGGAAAAAAGAAGGTATAGACCAAGGATCAGGAAGAACAGCCCGAGGACATGGATTCTTCGCTCGCTCCGGGCCAGTTCTTCTTCCGTCTTTTCCTTTTTTACCTTTGGTTCACGGACCGGTGCGCCTTGTTTTGCTGAACGGCTTTTTTTGGGTTTTGCCTTTTCTTCAGCAGGTTCTTCCGGGCTGGCTGCAGTTTCAGGCATAGCCTCATCGTTCAGGCCTCCCCTGAAAGTATTAGTACGCGGCTGATAAACCGGGCGGCCCATGATCTGTTATTCTCCTCCTCCTCCGAATTTACTTTTCAGTTCTTCCTGGGTGGTGAGGGTGTAATCTGAAGGAATTTCAAAGTCTTTTGACGACAGGCTTTTCTTTTCAACCGAGGTGGCCGAAAATTTCATGTTCATCTCACGGTTCTGGATGGTGAACTCCAGCAAAACCCCATCGATATCCTTGTAAAGAGGGTTGTCGAAATTTGCCATCTTAGGACCCAGTTCGCTGGTATAGAACACTTCGAAGGTGCTCACTTCGCCGTCATCGTTCACGGTTACGACGGCCTTTTTGCAATTATAACCGGCGATCGTTTTGGTCTCCTGCGACAGTTCAACAGTTGGCTTCGGCGACTTGGCAATCTCCTTCTCAATCTCTTCGGCTGTTTGTTTGATCGCGTATTTCTGGCCCATCATGTTGAGCAGGGCAACCTTCGTTTTGGCTGCGTAATCGGTGATCTCAACGGTATTCATGCCGCTCATCTGCATGTCGGTTCTTGATTTGTCGCCCTTGATGGAAACGGTAAGCACCTTGGGGAACATGGCCAGCTGACTTTCCGAAAACTTACTGTCGGGGTAAGTGATCTTAAATGTGATGACCCCTTCGAAAGGTTTTGCGGCCGGGGCCATGGCCATGTTCAGGAACATTGCTGCGATCAGCAGTGTACCGAAAAAAAAGCTCTTCTTCATGATTTAGATGTTAAGAATTATGTGGTTTTAAAGAAACTTAAGTAGTATTTCAATTTTGCCAAAGTTACCTATTTTACAATTCTGAACAATTTATTCCACCTGATTTTTCCGTCGATCAACGACTTGTTGGGTGCAAGCGAAAGCCAGACGAAGACTGCTTTTCCGACCACGTGGTCGTCGGGAACAAAACCCCAGTATCGTGAATCGGCCGAGTTGTGACGGTTATCTCCCATCATCCAGTAATAATTCATTTTGAAAGTGTATTGGTTTGCTTCCTTGCCGTTGATAAAGATTTTGTCGCCGCGGATCTCGAGGTCGTTTTCCTCGAATACATCGATGATCCTGCTGTATAGTGAAATGTTATTCAGATTGATGGGGATCGTCACACCCTGTTTCGGCACCCAGAGTGGTCCGAAATTGTCGATGTTCCAGCGGTAGGCCGAGTCGTATGGAAAGATGTTCGGATCCCAGTTGTCTTTTGGTACCGTTATGGGCTCTATGGAAACAACATTGCTGTATTGTTTCAGTTTGTCGACCGCCTTCTGCGTGAGGGTCAGCTCATATCCGCCTTTGTTGTCGGTGAGGACGTTTTCCGTTACATCGAGTTTTTCAAGGTTTTTCTGGTTGATCGGGCTGCCGTCGGTCTTCAGGAAATATTTGTACTGCAGGTCGCCCGGATTTTGTTCGGGTTTACCATTGATATAAACCTTCCGGTCGATGATCCTGATCGTATCACCGGCAATCCCGATGCACCGCTTGATGAAATTTTCCCTTTTATCGACGGGCCGGGCAACGATATCGCCCAGTTCCTGCTTGTTGTTCCATACCCACTCCCTGCCGTATTGCCTGACCAGCTGGTAATAGCTGATATTGCTCTGCAGTTTGGTCGACAGGGTGTCGCCGTCGGGGTAATTAAAAACGACCACATCCATGTTTTTAATATCGGTCATGCCTGGAAAACGATAGTAGGGCAGTTTGATCCACTCGAGGTACGATTTTGTACTCTCGGTGAGAGGAAGGGTATGATGTACAAATGGGAAGGCCAGGGGGGTGTTGGGTACTTTGGGGCCGTAACTGACTTTGCTGACAAACAGGTAGTCGCCGACAAGCAGCGTCTTTTCCATGGAAGAGGTGGGAATGGTGTAGGCTTCGATAAGGAAGATACGTATGATGCTGGCGGCAATGACGGCGAAGATGATGGCATCGACCCATTCGCGCAGGGCGGTCTTTTTTACCGGTTTCTGCGTTGTGGGATCGTAATACTTCTCCTTCGGGGAATAGGCAAGCCAGGGCAGGTAGAAGAATGGGAACAGCACACCGAGCGCCTGGTCGAGCAGTCCATGCTTTTTGAAGCATTTCAGTACCTCAACGATCATCAGCAGTATGACAAATACGTTGATGAATGGTACAAGTAGGAAAATATACCACCATAGCGGTTTCCTGATTATTTTAAGCCAGATGTAAAGGTTGTAAAAGGGAATAAGGACATTCCAGCCTTTGTATCCCGACTTTTCGAAGATACCCCACAGCCCGGCAAGGGTAAGGATAAAGAACAGGATGGTTAATACCAGGTATAGGTTCATGACAATAGGTTATTTGGAGTTAACGAAAAATGCGGATAAATCTTATATTTACCTTAGTTTTTGAGGTTCGAGGATATTGCGGATATCAAAAAAACCCTTCTTGCCCGCAACCCATTCGGCTGCGAGCATGGCTCCCATGGCAAAACCCTTGCGGCTTTTTGCCGTGTGTCTGATCTCGATGATATCTTCGTCCGATTCGTATTTCACCACATGGGTTCCCGGTACATTCTCGGTCCTGTATGATTTAATGCCAAGTTCCTGCGGGGCTTCCACCTGATCCCTCACCCATCTGTCCTTCCGTTCGCTGCTGGTGATGATGTCGTTGGCCAGTGCGATTGCCGTTCCGCTGGGTGCATCCTGTTTATGGATGTGGTGTGTCTCCTCGATCGAGATCTCGTAGTCGGGCCATTCGGCCATGATGCCGGCCAGATCCCGGTTCAGCTGGAAAAAGAGGTTAACCCCGATACTGTAATTAGGCGCATAAAACATGCACTGGTTACGTTCAAGGCAATCCTTTTTTACCTGGTCGAAGTCATCGAGCCATCCGGTGGTTCCGATCACGATGGGGACCCCTGCATCAAAGCAGTGGTAAATGTTTTCGACTGCGCTTGAAGGAGTTGAGAAATCGATCGCTACGTCGACTTCGCCGAGTTTTTCGCCGAACTCTTCCCAGTCGTCCAGGTTATCGATGATCACAACGATTTCGTGATCTCTTTTGGTTGCAATCCTTTCGATCTCCTGTCCCATTTTTCCATATCCAAGCAGTGCAATCTTCATGGTCTTTGTCAGTTTTTATCGTTTTAAGGTCATCATTTCAGAATGCATACGACCGTTACTTTGGTTTGTTGTTGCCGGCCGGTCAGAATTTCAGGCATAGCTTCACCCCGCCTGTTTGTTTTGTGTAGAGGGTGGCGGGCTGGATGGCCGGCTCGATCTTCAGCGTCAGCTTTTCGCTGATGTTGTATGTATAAAGATGAGCATCGACCGTGGCATCCAGTATGTTCAGGGCATACCAAACCGCAGTAAGCAATATACTGATCTCGAGGTTTCGCCGGTAATACTCCCGGGCCGAAAGAAGCTCATCCTTGGAGTACCGCTGCACCAGGTTACTGTAATTCCCGTTCATATTTCCGTATGAGGATTCAATATAGGCGCATTTGTAGTTCAGGTATTCGTCGGTATTGGTGTAGATGAAATAGGCCATAACACCAAAACCGGCATAGATGATGGGCACTTTCCAGTATTTTTTGTTGTAAATCTGTCCAAGCCCCGGCAGGCACATCGACATGAGCGTTGCCCTGGTGGGAGAGTGCATCTTTTCCATCACCGAATCGGGCAATTCTGCCGCAATGCTGTCGCTTTGGGCAGATGCCGTTCCTGAACAAAAGAGTGTAAGCAATAGAATTATAGTGGTTAAGACCAGCTTCATCAGGATTCGAGTTTGGCAATGATCCTGTCGAAATCAGCGGAGGAGTGGAAGGGTATGATGATGGATCCGGCACCTTTACGGTTCACTTTCAGGTTGATTGAGGCCTGCAGCCGGTCCTGCAGGGTCTCCCTCGCTATTTCGAACTTCCTCGGAAGGGCGGGCGGCTGGTCGGGGCTTTTGATCTCCTTTTTCCTGCCCGACTGTCTGACGGTTTCTTCGACATCCCTCACCGAGAGTTTGCTTTCGAGGATCCGCTGGAGGATCTCAAGCTGCGATTTTTCATCTTCAACGTTGATGATGGCACGGGCATGCCCCATGGTGATCAGGTTATCGCGTACGGCCACCTGTATTTCGGTGGGCAGTTTGAGCAGGCGGATATAATTGGAAACAGTCGAACGGTCTTTTCCCACTTTCTGGCTGAGTTCTTCCTGGCTGATCCGGCACTCTTCGAGCAGCCGCTGGAAACTGAGCGCGATCTCAAGCGGGTTGAGGTCGGAGCGCTGGATGTTTTCAACCAGGGCGATTTCTAACATCTGCTCGTCGTTGGCCAGACGTACGTAGGCCGGAACCTCGGTGAGCCCGGCAAGCTGAGCTGCCTTCAGTCTTCGTTCGCCGGCGATCAGCTGAAATTTGTTCTGATCGATCTTTCGCAGCGTAAGAGGCTGAATGATTCCGTGCTCGCTGATAGACAATGCCAGCTCGTGCAGTTCGGTTTCGTTGAAATGTTGCCGTGGTTGATACGGGTTCGATTCAATCATTTGTACCGGTACCATCGAGATGGTTCCGGCGGTATGGACGGCAGCAACCTCTCCTTCGGCCGCATCGCCGGAAGTGTTTTCAAGCAGGGCGCTCAAACCTCTTCCGAGCACTTTCTTTTTTCCGAGTGAATCAGACATGTATCTCTTTTTCAGCGTTTGTCAATTTGGTCAGTTCATTCTTCTGAAGGATTTCCCGTGCCAGGTTTAAATAGTTGACCGCCCCCGACGAGTTAATGTCGTGCATCATGATCGATACGCCGAAACTGGGAGCTTCACCCAGCTTGGTATTCCGGCCAACGATGGTCTTGAAAACCATTTGCTGGAAGTGGGTCTTCACCTCATCAACGACCTGTTTGGCAAGGTTCAGGCGGTTGTCGTACATGGTGAGCAGAATCCCTTCGATATCGAGCGCCGGGTTGAGCCGCGACTGTACGATCTTAATGGTATTGAGCAATTTGCCAAGCCCTTCCAGCGCAAAATATTCACACTGTACCGGGATGATCACCGAGTCGGCCGCAGTGAGGGCATTGACGGTGATCAGGCCGAGTGACGGAGAGCAGTCGATAATGATGAAACTGTAATCGTCTTTGATCCTCGAAACCACCTTGCGCATCATCTTTTCGCGGTTCGGGAGGTTGATCATCTCAATCTCGGCTCCGACCAGGTCTATATGGGCCGGAAGCAGGTCGAGAAAAGGAGTGGAAGTGTTCAGAATGATATTTTTCGGCTCTACATCGTCGATGATACACTCATAGATACTTGTTTTGACATTTCTGGGGTCAAACCCCACACCCGAGGTAGCATTGGCCTGAGGATCAGCATCGATGATCAGGGTTTTATGCTCCAGAACGGCCAGCCCTGCAGCGAGATTGATAGCCGTGGTGGTTTTACCAACCCCGCCTTTCTGATTGGCAATCGCGATAACTTTACCCATAGGAAATATTGAACGGTACTTTAACCGGTTACAAAATTACACCGAATCGATGATACCTGAAAGGATGTTAATAATTTTTATGGGCACCCGAATGCCCTGAAGAACTGAAAATACGGGCACGCCGTCGGTTACCGGTCTTCGTGCCCTGCCGAAAGATCTTCGAATTCGAAACTGGTTTTGCGTGGCCCGTTGTTACTGCCACGGCGCTCCTCGAAGGTCTCATTTTCCAGTTCGGGACGGTAAGGAGCTTTCCCGGTACGGATAAACTCAACAGCGTCGCTCAAACCGGTTGCGAACTTGTCGAAATCCTCCTTGTACAGGAACAGTTTATGCTTTTCGTAGAAAAACTTGCCCTGTTCGTTGTTGAACCTGCGTTTGCTTTCGGTAATCGTGATATAATACTCCTCTCCAACAGTGGCCTTCACGTCGAAAAAATAAGTTCGTTTGCCAGCACGAATTGCACGAGAAAAAATTTCACCCCTGTCCCGATCCTTATTTTCAATGTCTTCCATTCTGCAGATTTGTTAAGATTTGGTTAGATTGCTTGGTCATTTCAGTGAACGCAAAAATAAAAATATTATTTGAATCAAAAAGTGAATTTCTTATTATTTGCTTAGATTTGCAGCCCGATTCAGATAATCATGTTCTTTTTCATAAACCATACATGTTAGGCAGGAGACATTATCGTACAAAGGTGTTACAGGCATTATACGCCTGGTTTCAGGGTGGGGAGAACCGGCCCGATGTGGCAGGGAAAAACCTTTTAAACAGTATCGACAAGGTTTATGAACTTTATTACATCCATCTTTCATTCCTGCTCGAGGTGGTCCATTTTTACCGTTTCCGGCTCGAGGAATCCAAATTGAAATTCTATCCAACACCTGAGGAACTCAATCCCAGTTACAAATTCTCGGAGAACTTGCTTATCAGGCAATTGCAGCAGAATGCAGACCTGGGCCGGAGGTTTGAACAGTATAAGATATCCTGGACCGAGGAGCAGGAGATGGTGAGGAAAGTTTACCAGAAACTGAAAACCAGCAAGGACCACCAGGAATACATTGCCTCCGCTGACTCAAGCTATGACGGCGACCGTGCCTTCCTCGAACTTGTATTCCGCAAATTCATCGCAAAGTCGCCTGATTTCCAGTATTACTGCGAGGAACGGAATATTTTCTGGTCTGACGATTTTGAAGTGGCCGCACTGTTCGTTCTCAAGACATTCCGCCTGATGACCCCCGAATTCAGAGAATCAGACACGCTTGAATCGCTTTTCACCCGCGAACAGGCCGATGACCCGGCCGAAGACCGTAAGTTCATCATCGAACTCTTCAGGGAGACCATCCGGCAGAGCGATGAATCGAACAAGCTGATCGATGCCCGCACCCGCAACTGGGAACTCGACCGGATAGCACTTACCGATATCATTATCCTCAAGATGGCCCTGGCCGAGCTGACGAAATTCAGCCAGATCCCGGTCAAGGTCACACTCAACGAATACATCGAGATATCCAAGCAGTTCAGTTCACAAAAAAGCAAGTTGTTTATCAACGGGATCCTTGACAAGCTGGTCCAGGACCTGACGGCAGAAAACAAGATCAAAAAGACGGGCCGCGGACTGATGACATAAATGGGCGTCAGGATAATATTTCCCGGTCTTTCCCGTTACCTTACCTAAACCTTTTGTTTGTGCGACATATACTCCAGAGAAACACTGTCATTGCAGCGATCCTCCTGATCGTTTCGTGGCCGGCGGCCGGTCAGATCGGCGGAAACGGCACCTACAAATTCCTGTCGACTCCCAATTCGGCCAGGATCGCGGCCCTCGGGGGCAACTTTCTGGCCATCAACGATCATGATATCACCCTCACCCAGGCCAATCCGTCGCTGATCACCCCGCTCATGCACAACAACCTGGCGCTGAGCTATGTCAACATGCCCGGGGGAGTGAATTACGGTTTCGCGATGTATTCACGCACTTTCAGCAAAGCAGGAAGTTTTGTGGGTAGCCTGCAGTTTGTCGATTACGGCACCTTCAAAGGAGCTGACGCTTCAGGTAATCTCACGGGTGAATTCGGCGCCTCCGAGTACGCTTTCAACATTGGATGGGGACGGCAGTTGTCGCCTGTTTTCAGTATCGGCGCCAATGCAAAACTCGTTTATTCGCAGCTGGAGTCGTACAACTCCTTCGGTATTGCTGTGGATGTTGCCGGAACATATACTTCTAAGGATCAGTCTTTCACAGCCTCACTTATCGGCCGTAACATCGGTTTTCAGATTGTACCGTACATCCCTGGCACCCGCGATCCGCTGCCTTTTGAACTACAACTCGGTCTCAGCCAGAAGTTCAAACATATCCCGCTGCGTTTTTCGCAGCTTATCACAAACCTCCAGCGATGGGATCTTACTTACACCGATCCCACTGACCCGGCCAACCAGCCCGATCCCATCACAGGGGAGACAAAAGAGAAAACAACGGCCGGAAAGATCGCCGACGGCATTATGCGTCACATCGTGCTTGGAGCCGAACTGACGATAGCCAAAGTTTTCGCGGTGAGGGTAGGTTATAACTACCAGCGCAGGCAGGAACTGAAACTTTCGAACAAGGCCGGCCTGGCCGGTTTTTCGCTGGGCGCCGGCCTGCGCATCAAAATGTTCAATATCAATTACACGCGCTCCATTTTGCAGGCAGGCAATCCCAATGCCAATTACATCACCCTGGGAGTTAACCTGCAGGAATTTGCCAAAAAACAGTGAGTTTGCAGGTCACCATCGATCCACAATCGGGTTTTTGCTTTGGCGTGGTTTATGCCATCGAGGTAGCGGAGCGTGAACTGGAGCAGGGTAGACAGCTATACTGCCTTGGCGACATCGTGCACAACAACATGGAGGTAAGCCGGCTCAGGCAGATGGGTCTCACCATCATTGAACATAAGGACCTGAAGGAGATCCGTAACTGTAAAGTGCTGATCAGGGCCCATGGAGAACCGCCCGAAACCTACCGTATTGCCCTGCAGAACAATATTGAACTGATCGATGCATCCTGCCCCATCGTTTTGCAGTTGCAGAATTCAATCCGCCAGGGTTTTATCGAAATGCAGAAGCGCAACGGCCAGATCGTGATCTATGGCAAGGAGGGTCATGCCGAAGTGAACGGACTGAAAGGACAGACCGGGGGCACCGCCATCGTGATCAGCGAGGAGCAGGATCTCGACCGGATTGATTTTACAAGACCGGTCAGGCTTTATAGTCAGACCACCAAAAGTGTCGGAGGATTCAGGAAGCTTGTAAGCGAGATCACCGGCCGCATGGAAAAGGCCTCTCCTGACGGAAAGATAGATTTTGAATGGAACGATAGTATCTGCCGGCAGGTTTCGAACCGCTCGGGGCAGTTGCGCGATTTTGCCTCGAAATACGACGTGATCGTTTTTGTCAGCGGCAAAAAGAGTTCAAACGGGATGATCCTGTATAAAGAGTGCCTTAATGTTAATCCGAAGACCTACCTTGTTTCAGAGCCTAGCGATGTGGAACCCGCCTGGTTCTCAGGCGTCTCAACGGTGGGAGTGTGCGGGGCCACCTCCACGCCCATGTGGCTGATGGAGGAGATCGGGAATGAAATCAGGAATTCAGGCCGGTGATATGTACCTGAAACGTTTGATATTGACCGGTTTTAAAAATTATTCCCAGGCAGAATTCAGCTTTTCGGATAAGATCAACTGCTTTACCGGTAACAACGGGGTGGGGAAGACCAATCTGCTTGATTCCATCTACTATCTTTCATTTTGTAAAAGCTATTTTTCAAGTCTCGATGTACAGAACATCAGGCACGGGGAGGATTTTTTTGCCATTCACGGTACCTTTTCGCGGGGTGCGGACTCCGATGACCTTGTGCAGTGCATCCAGAAAAGGAACCAGCGCAAAAGATTCCTGATAAACCGGAAGGAATACGAACGGCTCTCAGACCATATCGGGGTTTTTCCGCTCGTCATGATCTCGCCTTACGACCGCGACCTGATCAACGATGGCAGCGAGATCCGGAGGAAATACATCGATAGCGTGATTTCGCAGTTCGACAAGATTTACCTCGACGATCTCATTCAATACAACAAGGCCCTGCTCCAGCGGAATACCCTGCTGAAATCGTTTGCCGATCATCACTTTTTCGACCAGGCTTCGCTTGAGGTATGGGATGAACAACTCATCAGGACGGCTGGAACCATCCATGAAAAGCGGAGCGGTTTCCTGGCGAGGTTCATTCCGTTGTTTCAGCAGTACTTTGAGATTTTATCGGGCGGAAAGGAAAAAGTGGATATTCGTTATATCTCATCCCTCAGCGATACCGATTACAGCTCCCTCTTAAAATCGGCACTGCCGGCCGATCGCCAGGCGCAGTACACCACCACCGGCGTTCATAAGGATGACCTGGAATTTCTTCTCGATTCATTTGCGGTGAAGAAATTCGGGTCGCAGGGCCAGCAAAAGTCATTCGTGATCGCCATCAAACTTGCTCAGTTTGAATACACGCGGAATCTGAAGGGGTACAAGCCAGTCCTGCTGCTCGACGACATCTTCGACAAGCTGGACGATCTGCGGGTGGCACAGCTTATCAGGATGGTGAGTGAAAACAGCTTCGGGCAGGTTTTCATCACCGATACCAGTGAACAGCGCACCAGGTCTGTCTTTGATTCCATGGCCATCGACCACCACATATTTTCACTACCTTTGCTCCGGGAGGGATCATGAAATAACATCCTCCGTTATGCGAAGACGTCACACAGCCGGTTTACCGCTCAGGGCGGTCATTGATGAGTTCATTGAGCAGTACCATCTCAGGAACAAGCTGAATGAGACAAAGATCATACAGTCATGGGAGAAGACCGTTGGGCCAATGATCGCGAAGAACACCCGTGATCTGAAGGTCCGTAACCGGGTGTTGTATGTCAGGGTAGATTCATCGGCACTGCGCAACGAACTGGTTTACGCCCGCACCAAACTGCTGAACTCCCTGAACCGTGAAGCCGGTTCAAAGGTTATCGATGACGTTGTAATAAACTGATAGGTAATCGTTTACCTGACCTGGCATGAGAGCAGCTTTTCATCTCCGATAAACGCTTCCAGGCGATCGCTTGTCTTTACCGGTCCCACTCCGGCCGGCGTTCCCGTGAAAATCAGATCGCCGGTGCGAAGGGTCATGAACTGCGAAATGGCGCTGATAATGGCATTGAAATCGTGGATCATCAGTCCCGAATTTCCTTTCTGAACAGTGGTCCCGTTTAGAGTAAGGCTGAAATCGATGTTACGGTGATCGGGGAAAGCGGTGGCAGGCAAAAACCGGCCAATGGGCGCCGAATGGTCGAATCCCTTGGCGATGGCCCAGGGCAATCCTTTCTGCTTGGCGGCATCCTGGATGTCGCGTGCCGTGAAATCGATGCCGATGCCGATCTCATTGTAGTAGGTATGGGCAAACTCTTTCTGGATGCACTTCCCGACCTTACTGATCTTCAGCACCAGCTCCACTTCGTAATGGATGTTTGCCGAGAACGGGGGATAATAAAAGGGCCGGTTGCGGATCAGAAGGGCGGTATCAGGCTTCAGGAAAAAGACTGGTTCGGTGGGGATCTCGTTGTTAAGCTCGCGGATGTGGGCCACGTAGTTACGTCCGATGCAGATGATCTTCATGCCGTTCGGGATTTATTGGTTAATCGGTCAGAATAGTTCGAGTTTCACTGCATCGTTGTTGAATCCTCTCAGCTTCAATGCGGTGAGGGTTTTCTTGGTCGACAGGGGAAATTCGCTTTTCATGATCCAGTCGTAATAGGAAGGCTCATCGCGCAGCACCTGGGCAACCAACTTCCCTTTATGCTTCCCGAAGTTAAAGACAGGTACATTCTGATCATTGTAAACGATGTGCCCGACCAGGTCGACCGCCCGGGTGGAATAGGAGAAATCGCTGAGTGCCCTTACGTCGTTCACGACAGGCTGTATGATGTTCCCTTTGCGGTCCTTTATGCCGACATTGGCATAGCGATCGAGTTGCGATTTCAGGATCTCGAAGGTGGCCACGGTGTCGGCTTCGGCACTGTGGGCGTTTTCGAGCTCCTTGCCGCAGTAGAACATATATGCAGCCCGGAGGTTCCTGGGTTCCATTTTATGAAAGATGTTCTGTACGTCGATGAAGCGGCGGCCCTTTAATTCGAAATCAACGCCGGCCCTGAGAAACTCTTCAACCAGCAGCGGAATGTCGAAATGGTTCGAATTATACCCGGCCAGATCGCAATTATCGAGAAACTGCACAAGGTCATGCGCCACATTGCGGAACGGGGGACAATCTTTGACGTCGGCATCTGTAATGCCGTGAATGGCCGTGACTTCAGGCGGGATAGGCATCTCCGGATTGATCCGCATGGTTTTGATCCTGGTCGACTGGTCAGGGTTCTGCCGCAGGATACAGAGTTCCACGATGCGGTCGGTGGCCACTTTGATGCCCGTTGTTTCAAGGTCGATGAAAGCAAGCGGACGGGTTAGGTTTAATTCCATCAGATGGGTTGGTTGGCGTCAAAATTTTCGAGGTACTGTACCACTCTGGCAAGGAACTGTCCGCCAAGGGCTCCGTCAATCACCCGGTGATCGTAGGTCACCGAGATCATCATGATGGGCCGTATGGCGATCACGTCGCCATCGGGGGTTTCGAGCACAACCGGTCGCTTTTTTATTGCTCCGACGGCAACAATAGCGGTCTGCGGCTGATTGATGATGGGCGTTCCCATCAGGGTGCCGAACGATCCGAGATTCGTCAGCGAAATGGTTCCGCCGGTGATCTCATCGGGGATCAGTTTGCCTATTCTTGCCCGTTCAGCCAGGTCGTTCACGTTCTTGACCAGCCCCAGCAGGTTCTTCTCATCGGCGTTCCTGACCACCGGCACGATCAGGTTGAAATTGGGCATGGCAACGGCCATTCCCACGTTGATGCTTTTATGAATAATGATCTTGGTGCCGTCGAGCGAAACGTTGACCATGGGGAAATCACGCACTGCCTTGGCGATGGCCTCAATGAAAACAGGGGTGAAGGTGAGTTTCGCATTTTCCCGCTTCTGAAAGGCATCCTTGTTCTTTTCGCGCCACTGCACGATCCGTGTCATGTCGGCTTCCATGAATGAGGTGACATGGGGGGAGGTTTGTACCGATTTCACCATATGGTTGGCGATCAGCTGGCGTATACGGTCCATCTCCACGATGCGGTCGTTGCCCGGGATGACCTGTTGCTGGGTTTCCGGTATAGGAATGGTGACCGGTGCGGGAGCCGGTGACCCGTGATGCACAGGTGCTGGTTTGGATGTTTCGGTGGGGGAGGGTGGCTGGACACTGACCGGCCGCAGGCTTCGCTCTTTTACATAATTGAGGATATCGTGCTTGGTGAGCCGGTCATCCTTGCCGGTTCCCTTGATGTTGTCGAGTTCGGCAAACGGTATGTTTTCCTGGCGGGCGATGCTTTTGACCAGCGGCGAATAGAACCGCGTTCCCGAAGAGGCCTCTTCAAAATGGTTTACATGCTCCCGTTCTTCTTCTACCTGGCCTTTGCCGGCGGTTTCGGCGGGTGCTGCAGGGGCGGCAGCCGCGGGTGCGGTTTCCTGTACGGCGACGGGTGTCTCTCCGGCAATATCGAGGATCGCGAACACAGCGCCAACGGCAACAATATCGCCTTCCTTGAAAACTTTGGAGGAGAGCATCCCGCCGACGGGCGCCGTGATCTCCGAATCGACCTTGTCGGTTGCAATCTCAACCAGCGGTTCGTCCTCCTGAATCATCTCGCCTTCCTGCTTCAGCCAGCGGGTGATGGTAGCCTCAATCACACTTTCGCCAAGCTTCGGAACAACTACTTCATATTTTCCCATATCAACCGTATTTATGTGTGCAAAGGTAATATTTTCTTATTTGTAATCATTCAAAATAAAAATATATCATGAGGTGCGGCCCAGTTTCCTGAATCCCCTGATTATGATATTGACATCGTTGGCCGGGTTGTAATCGCGGGCGTAAAGGATGTCGAGACGGGTGGCGGTCTCGGCAGGTACGTTGACCGTATGGAGGGCGTCGAGCGGAGTGAGGATACCGGGTTTGATATCCGGAAGCCGATGGATGTCGGACTCGTGGTGATGCGTGAAGCCGACCCACGATTTTCGCGCAAAGAGCACCAGGAAGATATTTTTCAGCAATCCGGCCGGTTTACTGATGACAAAAAGGGCAAGCGGGTAAAGCAGCAGGAGTATAACCGAGGCGACTACGTCGAGCAGCCGTTTGTTGCGCCGGTTTGTTTTTTTCGTGATGGCCTTGATGTCGATCACGTAAAGATCGCCGGAGGTGTTGATGGAGTTGCTGCCGATAATGGAGAGGCTTTCGGGCGGGGCGATCTTGTAATCGACCTGCTCGTTTTTAAGCTCCGACATCTGATCAATGATCACCTGGGCGGGTATGTCCTTGGCGCAAAAGATCACCTCGTTGATTTTATGTATGGTGATGATCTCCTTGATCTGGCCGAGGTGCCCGATAAAACCGTTCATGTTGTTCGGGTGCGCGATGTAGCTGACCAGGCCTGTGAACGCGGGATTCATGCCTGCCTTCTGCAGCAGGTCGGCCACCCTTTCAGCCTCTTCCATTTCACCAACGATGACAAACCGCTTGTTCCTGGAGGCGTTGAGTGTGTATCCCTTGATATTCATGATATGAAGCAGAAAACGGAGCCCCACCATGATGAGAACTCCCCATAGTGCATCAAGCAGGATCAGGGCCCTCGAGAAACGGTAACTTTCGCTCAGCAGCGAATAGAGTACGAGAATGATGATGGTGCCCGTGGCGATGCCCTGAACGATCCGCCGGATCCTGACCGGTTTGTCGTAACCGCCGGCGAGGTAAACACACAACAGCCAGATGACAAGGTAAACCGGCAGGATCACCATGATGAAAAGCTGCGGGTAGTGACCTCCTTCGGGGAAGATGAAATGACTTTCCCAGTAATCCTTGATATAGATGATACCTGTGTATATAAGCACCGCATCGGCTACCGGCAGTGAGATTTTATTTAAAAACCGGGTAATGATAGAGATAAAGGCCCTGAAGTAAATGGCCAGGTTGATCATGATCGCAAAAAACCTGGCATTTTCGCTCGTGAAATGCTTTTTCGCGAAGATGATCATGGCATTGTAGAAAAGGAAAACGTAGTTCAGGCTGCTTTTCTTCGTGCTTTCTCCCTTATAATGGATGATCCTGGTGTCGGCGAAATAGTAGTTTTTATAACCGGCTTTCTGGATCCTGTAACTCAGGTCGATATCTTCGCCATACATAAAAAAGGTCTCGTCGAGCAGCCCCGTTTTGTCAAGGGCCGTCCTCCGCAGCAGCATGAAAGCGCCGGCCAGCACGTCGATCTCATGGTTCCTGTCCTTGTCGAGATATCCCAGGTGGTAGGTGTTGAAAAGCTTTGATTTAGGGAACAGGCTGGAAAAACCAAAAACTTTGAAAAATGCCACGGCAGGGGTAGGAAGACCGCGTTTGCTCTCGGGCAGGAATTTGCCTTTACCGTCGAGCATCTTCACGCCCAGACCGCCCGCATCGGGATGGTTGTCCATAAAGGCGGTCACCTTGGTGAGGGTGTCGTCTTCGACGATCGTGTCGGGATTCAGCAGCAGGACGTATTCGCCTTTCGACTGTCTGATAGCCTGGTTGTTGGCCACCGAGAATCCTTTGTTATCCTTGTTCTCGATCAGGATCACGCCGGGAAATTTCTCCCGGACCATCTTAACCGAACCGTCCACCGAATTGTTGTCGACCACAAATATCTCGGCTTCAATGTCTTTGCACGCTTTCTGGACCGAATGAAGGCACTGTTCCAGAAAGTATCTGACATTGTAGTTGACGATGATAACCGAGAGTTTCATGTGGTTTTCCGCGATCAGCAGGCGAAGTTAAGTTTATATCTCCAATTTTGATCAAAAAACTAAAGGGCTCCGGCCTCAATCATCAGCACGATCTGTTCAATGGCATGGTCGGTGCCGGCCGGGTCGTAATCCGACTTCAGGTTATACCCGAAAATGGTGGCCAGGGTCTGGAAAATGAAGGCCGTGAATCCTCCGCGCAACTCCTTCACGATCTCGTAAGTGGAATTTCCCGTTTCGCGGTATACCAGTTTTATCAGTATCTTTCCCTGCGAGAAGGTGAGATCCCTGATTTCAGTTCCAAACTGATCCTCGAGCTCTTTCTGGGCTTTCTTCAGATATTGCTTTCGGGCCTTTTCGGTCGGTATGGTGTCGATGATCCGCTCGTATTCGCGCAATTTCTGACCGGCTAATTTGGCATAGGGATAAACTTTTTTTACGTTGTACACCAGCCGGTCGTAGCGGACTGCTTCACGTTTGTTTTTATGTACAACGGGGGGAAATATCACTACCGGCCTTACTTCCAGGATGGTCAGCGTATCGCCGTTGACCGTTGCAACCGGTGATTTGCTGACAGTATCCTGCGGGAATGCGGCTACGAAACAAGTAAAAACGATGACAATGGTAACAAAGACTGCCTTCATGTCATCCGGATTTCCGGTAAAATTATTTACCTAAGATAACGGAAATGCGATCGGTTTCGTATCAGGCGACCTTCAGTCTCGAGATGCTTGACAACCTGAATTTCTCCTCCAGGAAGGCAACCGTCACTTTCAGTGTACGGGTCCCGGTCTTGGATGGCAGCTCAAACATGGCATCGGTCATCACTCCCTCGAGGATCGAACGGAGCCCGCGTGCACCAAGTTTGTATTCGATGGATTTATCAACGATGAAATTCAGCGCATCATCGTCGAAGGTAAGCTTGATGTTGTCGAGTTCGAAAAGCCTGGTGAATTGCTTTACCAGCGAATTTTTTGGCTCTGTAAGGATCCTGCGCAGGGTATCCCGGTCGAGGGTGTGCATGTGGGTCACGATCGGCATTCGTCCGACCAATTCAGGGATCAGTCCGAATGCTTTCAGGTCCACCGGCGAGATATACTGCAGCAGGTTGTCCTTGTCAAGTGTTTCCTGTTTTCGGTCGGCTTTGTAACCTATTTTATTGGTCTGTAAACGGCTGGATATCTTTTTCTCGATACCGTCAAAGGCTCCGCCGGTGATGAAGAGGATGTTCTGCGTGTTGACCTGTATCATGCGCTGTTCCGGGTGTTTTCTGCCGCCCTGCGGGGGAACATTGATCAGGGCCCCTTCGAGCATCTTCAGCAAGGCCTGCTGCACGCCCTCGCCGCTCACATCGCGGGTAATCGAGGGATTATCGCCTTTACGGGCAATCTTGTCGATCTCATCGATAAAGATGATGCCCCGTTCGGCGGCTTCAAGGTTGTAATCGGCCACCTGAAGGAGCCTGGCCAGGATGGTCTCCACGTCTTCGCCTACATAGCCGGCTTCGGTGAGGGCGGTTGCGTCGGCGATACAAAAGGGAACGTTCAGAATACGGGCAATGGTCCGCGCCATGAGTGTTTTTCCGGTACCGGTCTCCCCGACAATCACGATGTTCGACTTTTCGATCTCCACATCATCATCCGGCTTGCCGTTCGCCTTGCTGTGGATTCGTTTATAGTGATTGTAAACGGCAACCGAGATGATCTTTTTGGCTTCGTCCTGGCCGATGACGTACTGGTCGAGATGACGTTTGATGTCGACCGGTTTGACAAGCGTGAAATCGGGAAGTTCCTTTTGTTGTTCGGTCACCATCTCTTCCTGAAGGATGATCTGGGCCTGCCTGACACAATTGTCGCAGATATGGCCATCAATCCCCGAGATGAGGACCTTTGTGTCGCGCTTCAGCCTGCCGCAAAACGAACACCTTTCAATCGATTTTGCCATGATTGTCTATTTTTCCTTTTGCGACCGTACCAGTATCTCGTCGATCATGCCGTATTCCCTGGCTTCCTCGCTGGTCATCCAGTAATCGCGGTCGGCGTCCTTCAGTATTTTTTTGTACTGCTGACCCGTATGCAGCGAGATGATCTCGTAAAGCTCCTTTTTCAGCATCTGGATTTGTTTGGCCGTGATGTCGATGTCGGAGGCCTGCCCTTCGGCGCTGCCCATCGGCTGATGGATCAGGATCCTGGAGTGTTTCAGGGCCGTGCGTTTTCCCTTCGCACCGGCGCAGAGCAGGATGGCGCCCATGGAGGCGGCCATGCCGGTACAGATGGTGGCCACATCAGGGTTGATGTACTGCATGGTATCGTAAATTCCCAGACCGGCGTAAACGGAACCGCCCGGGGTGTTCAGGTAGATCTGAATGTCCTTTCTCGAATCTACCGACTCAAGAAAGAGTAACTGCGCCTGGATGATGTTCGCGACATAATCGTCGACCGGAACACCCAGAAAGATGATCCTGTCCATCATGAGACGTGAAAATACGTCCATGGTGGCGATGTTCAGCTGGCGCTCCTCAATGATGGTCGGGGATATGTAGTTTGCCGACACCGCTTTGTATTTTTCAAGTGCAAGCCGGTTGATGCGGCGATGACCGACTGCGTATCCGGTGAATTCGTCCATACAGTTTATTTATTCAGGTTAATATGTTTAGTGCATTAACAATTATTCTGATGTAATTCTTGGTATAAAATGTTGTACAAGGACGTTATTTTTTCTGATTTTGATTTTTGCTTTTTGATTTTGTATTTTGATTCTGGCTTGTCCAGGTTAGGTTTTTGAGTGTTTGCGAACATCAATGACCGTGTTTATGCTCATGGTCATGGTCGTGCTCGTGCTCATGTTCGTTTTCGTGTTCGTGATCATGATCATGACTGTGACCATGTGAGTGAGAATGGTGATGCTTTGCTTTTTCTCCGGCGATCTTAATGAATTCGTCGTAAGTCACCTCTTTTTCCTCTGCTTTGAAATGTTCTTTAAAGAAGGCAAGCATTTTGGCGTTGTATAACTGGTCGTTGATGCGCGTCACCTGCTCCTTGTTTTTCATGAAGGTGTCAACCAGCGATTCATACCGCTCCTGCATTTCGGCATCCACATTGCCACCAAGGATCTGCCTGAACATCACATTCTTGATATAATCACGGATCTCGGCCTCTTTCACTTCGATGCCATTTTCGCGGATGATCTTGTTTTCGATGAGCTGCCATTTCATCGATTCGGCAAACGAATCATAATCCTTTTCAACCTCTTCGGGTGAAAACTTACCTTCGTTGTGCTCAACCAGCCAGCGTTTCAGGAATTCGTCGGGAAGGTGCATGGTGGTGTTTTTAACCAGGGCTTCCATGATATCGTTGAAATAAATTTTGTCCGTTTCGGCACTGAAACTGCTCTGCGCGTCTTTCCTCACCTGTTCGCGGAAATCCGCTTCTGTTGCAATTTCCAGCCCGGGGTAAACCTTGCTGAAGAACTCGCTGTTCATCTCGGCAGGAATGACCTCCGGTGTCTTGGTCTCCGGTTTTGCTTCTTTCCCTTCCGCGATTTCCGTATCGCCCGAACCTTCAGCAGGTTCTGTGACGGTTTCGTCGGCAATGACTTCGGCATCTTCGGTATTTACAGGGGTGCCAAACCGTTTCCGGGTGTCTTCAATATATTTGTCGATCATTTCATCATCAACGATGATGGAATATTTGTTCACCTCCAGCGCATCGGTGGCCGGTATTTCGAAGGCGGGGGTGAGTCCGAGATCAAAATAAAAGGTGAAGGTTTCCTGTGTATCGAAATCCACCGCGGCATTCTTTTCCATATTCGGGATCGGATTGCCCAGAATATCAAGGTTTTCCTCGCGGATGAAGTTCATGAGACTGTCGGAAAGCAGCCTGTTCACCTCATCGGCCAGGATGGCTTTGCCGTACATTTTCCTGATCAGGCCGGTCGGAACATGTCCCGGCCTGAACCCGGGTATGTTGGCTTTCCGTCGGTAATCGGAGATCTGTTTGTCTACCTTTTCTGAATAGTCGGCCGGGGTTATTTCAATCCTAATCGTTGCCGTCAACTCACCGGTACTCTCTTTCGTAATGTTCATGAAAAAACTATTGATAAATAAATGATGCGTGCGGATGAAGGGACTCGAACCCCCACGCCCTGAGGCACAAGATCCTAAGTCTTGCGCGGCTACCAATTACGCCACATCCGCATAAGGCACTCCCCCGAAAGGGAGTGCAAAGATACAACTTTTTCCAATGTCTATTTCAGGGAAGTAAGTGCTGCATCGTAATTTGGTTCCTGGACGATCTCAGGCACCTGCTCACGGTAAACGACCGTTCCCTGCCCATCAAGTACCACCACTGCCCTTGATGTGAGTCCGGCGAGCGGACCGTCGGTGATAGCAACGCCATATGCAGCGCCGAAATCATTGTTCCGGAGAACCGAAGCCGAAACGACATTGGTCAAACCTTCGGTTGTGCAAAACCTTGCGTGTGCAAAGGGAAGGTCTTTGGAAATGCAAAGAACGACCGTATTGTCAAGCTTCGAAGCCTCTGCATTGAATTTCCGCACCGAGGCGGCGCAAACAGCCGTGTCGAGGCTCGGAAAAATATTCATTACGACTCTTTTTCCTGCGAAGTCAGACAACCTGATGTCAGAAAGATCTGTCTTTGTAAGCAGGAAGTCGGGCGCCTTGGTTCCGGTAGCAGGCAGATCGCCTGTAGTGTGAATGGGGTTTCCTTTTAATGTGATTGTTGCCATAAATTGTTTTGGGTTAGTTAATTCGGATGCAAAATTACACAATTGAAATATTTCAGTACCGGTTTCGTTTAAATAATCAGGACGCAAACGAAGATCAGGGACTCCATTTCTACGCGAAAAACTTTTGTAAAATGAAGGTGAATCCTCGTTTGCCGTTGTTCCTGCTGCTGCTTTTTATCCCGCCTTATCTTTATTCGCAGCAGATGTCCGGTCTCGTCCTGGGTAACTATTCCGGTGTGAACGGAGTGATATCAAATCCATCATCCATGCACAGTGCAAGGGTCTGGCTCGATGTTCAGCTGGCCGGTATGCAACTTTTCGTGCAGAATAATGCATTTTATATCTCAAAAAACGATTATCGGTTCTCGAACTTTTTTAAAGCGGGCTATGAATGGCCGGTTCACCAGGAAGAGAATTTACCGGAGTACAGGGTTTTGTACCGGTACGACAATGCAAGGCCTAAAAGTGGCTTCATGCAGGCAAGGGTTCTTGGACCCGGAGCAATGCTGATCTGGAACCGGCATGCCTTTGCTGTTACGACAGGCATCCGGTCGGTAACGTCATTCAGGAATGTGCCCTACGATGTGGCCAATTTTGCCTACCTGGGATTGGGTTACTGGCCGCAGCATAACATCAGGTATGAGCATAACCGCCCGTTCAACGCAGCCTCTGCAACCTGGTCAGAGATCGGTCTGAGTTATGCGTACAAGTTGTATGCGAGGGGGTACGACATGGTCAGCGCCGGGTTGACGGTGAAACGGTTGTGGGGATACGCCGGTATGTACGTGGCTTCTGCCGCCCTGGATTATGTGGTTCCCGACGATTCCACGCTCGTGGTCAATAACCTGGATGCGGAGATGGGAGTTGCCGTTCCGCTCAGTTATTCCGTCAATACCGTCAACACCGATCCGCTTGTCAAGGGGAGGGGCTTTGGCGCCGATATCGGGTTTACCTATACCCGCCTGACTGAATACTACCAGGAGCAGCACTATGCGTCGTTATGTGCACCGAAATATGAAAATTACCTTTACCGTATAGGCGTTTCGCTGACCGATCTCGGCGGCATCCGGTTTTCGGAAAACGCCAGGAGGATGAACATTGACAACCGGAGTTCATTGTGGACCGACCTTCATTCCATTGAGTTCCGGAGCGTGGATCAATTGCTCGACACCATCAGTTACCAGTTTTACGGTGATACCGTATCGGCCTGGTCAGGCGACCGTTTTACCATGTGGTTGCCGGCGGCAGTGAACATCACGTTCGATTACAATTTCGGTAAAAACCTGTTTCTCAATACCAACCTGATCTATGGATTCCCTTTACATAAGAGTGGAATCCATCGGCCCGCCGAACTTACCGTAACGCCCCGGTACGAAACCGGATGGTTCGAAGCCAGTCTCCCGGTTTCGCTATATAACTGGCAACTGCCTAGGATCGGACTTGCGGTCAGGGTTTACGGGATTACCATTGGCACCGACAAGCTGGGCGGCTTTTTTCACATGAATAATTTTTCGGGCATGGATTTTTACGTGGCAGCGCGGTTTTTCCTCGACAAGGGTGTTTGCCGCGAGCGGGGACCGGTGCATTGCGGCGACCGGACCAGGTACCGGCAGGATTGATAACCGGTTGTTTGTTTTCAGGTAGCCATTTTTACATCCATGGCATCGCGCAGTGCATTGCCTATGAACATGAAGGCCAGTACCATCAGCATGATCGCGATGCCGGGCATGATGGCCAGCCAGGCATAGTCGAGAATGATATAGGCGTAGTTGTCGCGGATCATTGAACCCCAGGATGGCACGGGTGGCTGAACCCCCATCCCCAGGAAGCTCAGCCCCGCCTCAATCAGGATGGCCGAGGCAAAGTTGGCAGCCGAGATAACGATCACGGCAGCCATCACGTTTGGCAGAATGTGATGGAAAATGATCCGGAAGTCGGAGAACCCGAGCGCCCGGGCCGCCTCCACGTACTCTTTTTCCCTGATGCTCAGTATCTGCCCCCTCACCACACGGGCCACCTCCACCCACATGGTCAGTCCCACGGCGATAAACACCTGCCAGAATCCTTTGCCCAACGCGAAGGTGATGGCGATGACAAGCAGCAGCGTCGGGATCGACCAGACCACATTGATCAGCCACATGATGAAGTGGTCGATCCAACCCCGGTAGTAGCCGCCGATGGCCCCGATCGTGATGCCGATCACAAGGGAAATGAGGACAGAGATAAGCCCCACAGAAAGGCTGACGCGGGTGCCGATCATCAGCTGGCTAAGGTAATCCCTGCCAAAACGGTCGGTACCAAGCCAGAAGGTCCGGTAAAAAGGTTCACCGGCCCTGACGGATGGCAGTCGCCCGACCTGAAGATCGTCGCCGGGCAGGGCTCCGTAGGGAACATAATAACAAAAGTCTCCTTTCACTGACCATGATCGTATGGGTATTAACCGCTGCAGATTCCGGTCACCGAAGAGCATCAGGTCAAAGAATCCCGGCTTTTCTTTTTCAGCGGTATCGGCTTCGGGCAGGAAAAGCACCGTGAATCCGGGTTTTTTCAGGCCAAGTTCAAGATGCTGGTCGTTTGCGAACGGGGTCTGGTCGGGTGTTATAAGGTAGCCGAGCACGGCAATCGCAACTGCAACAAGGATGAAAAACAGCGAACCGGTTCCGAATTTGTTCTTTTTGAACCGTTTCCAGGCCATCGCGTTCAGTGAGAGCGAACCTGGTGCCATGCTTTTTTTTCTGAACAGCCTGATGATATGAATACTGTTTTGGTTTTTAAAAAAATGATGTACCTTTGCACCGCATTTACATGGTGGACGTAGCTCAGCAGGTTAGAGCGTCAGATTGTGGATCTGAAGGTCGTGGGTTCGAGCCCCATCTTCCACCCCGAACCAGGGCTGTCATTAACCGACAGCCTTTTTTTTACCGCATCCCCCGCCGGTTTATTTGATCTTTCCCTGGAACTTCGGCTGATAATCTTCCCATTTGGTGGTCAGGTAAGCGTCGGACCCGAAGAAGTTAAGGATGCTCTCGAACCCTTGCGCCTGCTGGTAACCCGCCACTACCGTGATCAGCTGACCTTTCTCGTTCAGAAATGCGTACGACGGGTACGACATCTTCCCCCTGAGCAGTTCAACCGCTAACTGGTGTGTGCTGCGGCTCGACGAAGGGTTCGGGTTCGAGAACTTCACCCCGTCGATCACGATGGTGTCCTTGCGCTCGGCGTTGAACTTTACATTGTAAAAATGGTCGTTCATATAGGATGCGATCACCGGGTTGGCGAATGTCTCGGCGTCCATCTTCTTGCACCATCCGCACCAGTCGGTGTATACATCCACCATCATCTTCTTCGGCTTTTTCTTGTTCAGCTTATAAGCCTCCTCGAACGAGTACCACTTCACCTGGCTCGCCGGCTTCGGCGCACCCGACTGTGCGAAAGACCCGCCTGAAAATAGCGTCAGACAATATATGAGCGGAAGTATGAATTTTCTGATATACATATTAGTATTGATTGAATGATTGAATGATTGAATGATTGAATGATTGAATGATTGATTTATTGATTGAGTGAATGAGTGAATGAGTGATTGAGTGAATAATTTTTCCCCTATTCGCTAATCGCTAATCACTAATCACTTATTTTGAATTTTGAATTTTGAATTTTGCATTTTGAATTTTGACTTCCTAATGTTCCCTGTGCCTGTCCATTTCCCGCTGCATGTCCTTGCTCTTCAGCGTTTCCCGTTTGTCATAAGCATGTTTTCCCCTGGCCAGCGCGATATTCAGCTTGGCCCTTCCTTTTTCATCGATGAAGAGCAGGACCGGGATGATGGTAAACCCCCGTTCCTTGACCTTCGTGAGCAGCTTGCGCAACTCCCTTCTGGTCAGCAGCAGCTTGCGGTCGCGCTTGGGCTCATGGTTGTAATGTGTACCCAGCGAATACTCGGCAATGTGCATATTCCTCACATAGAGCTCTTCGCCCGTAAACGTGCAGTAAGCATCCGCAATGGCCGCCTTGCCATCCCTGATCGACTTGATCTCGGTGCCGGTCAGCTGGATCCCCGCGGTGAACTCCTGGATGAGGAAAAACTCGTGGGCCGCTTTTTTATTTTTTATGTTAACGGTTTTCTCCATTTATTTCTTTTCGGGCATCAGCACCACCTTCACGTAATGTTCCGGGTTCAGGTAGGCCGATGCGGTCTTCATAAGGTCGGCGGCCGTAACGGCATTGACCCTGTCGACAAAGGTTTTCACGCCGTCGGCTGCATCATGGTTATAGTAAAACGATTCTATCTTGCCCAGCCAGAACTCGTTTTTCTCCAGGTCGGTCTCCCTGCTCCTGATCAGCGCCTCCTGTGCTTTCTTCAGGTCGGTGGCCGACGGTCCTTTTTTACGGAGATTCCTGATCTCGCTGAACACGGCTTTTGCCAGCTTTTCCGTGGTTTTGGGTGAACATCCGAACATGACGATCAGCTGGAAGGTGGCTTCGGGATACTGGTCGAAGTTGGCCATCACCTGGGGTGAATAAACACCGCTCATCTTTTCCCTGATCACCTCGATCAGTTTGATGCTGATGATCTCCTCGATCAACTGCAGATGCAGCAGGTTCGAAGACTTCCATTCGATCTTCTCCGAAAGTACGATCCCGACCAGGCTTTGCGGATCGGTGCCCTTATAGATCACCAGGTTATTCTTGCCTTCGGCGAAACGGGGAGCAGTGTTCCTGAATGATTCGTTCCGCCTGAGATCGGGCAGGCTGCCGAAATATTTCTCAAGCACAGGTGAAATGGTGTCGATGTTGAAGTTCCCTACCATGAAAAACTTAAAGTCCCCGGCATCGGCGAACCGGTCCTGGTAGATTTCATAGGCCTTGTCGAGGCTTACCTGCCCTAATTGCGCGGGTGTCGGGAAAATTACCATTCTCTTGTAGCCGGGATAAGCGCTCTTGAACAGGGTATCGTAAAAAGCCATGATGGGATTGCTTTTCATGAACTTCAACTGGTTCTCCATCTGCGACATGAAGGCCTTGAAAGCGGTTGTGTCTTTCCTGGGCTGCCTGAAATAGAGGTAAACCAACTGGCTCAGGGTCTCCAGGTCTTTGGGCGCACAGTTCCCGCGGAATCCCTCCTTCACGTCGTCGAGGTAAGGCGAAATCTGCAACGTTTTGCCTTTGAGTTTCTTCTGAAGTTCGATGTTGTCGAAGTTACCTGCGCCGCTCATATCGATGATCTGCGTGGCATAATTGGCCGACATGAAAACATCGTCGGCGCAGAGGGAATGTCCGCCGGGGCTGTATGCCGACACCAGGATCTCATCGTTTTTGAAGGCCGTTGGCTTCAGTCCGATCACCATCCCGTTCGAAAGCTTTATCTCCGTGTATCCCAGGTCGGGGTTCTCGTTGCGCGATACGATCTTGCCCGGTTGGGCAGGATCCTGTACCAATGGTTCCTCCCTGAAGTTGTCGACATAGGCTGTTAACGCTTCAGTGCGCGATTGTTTGACGATATCAAGGAGTTCATTGACGGTGGGTACCTTTACCCCCTCTTTTTCCGGCGCCATGACCACCATGGCCATGTTGTCGTCGGTGACCCACCGGCCAGCCAGTTCATTGATATCGGCGAGGGTGATGCCCGGAAGCAGGTTTTTCAGGTATTTGAATTTCTTTTGCGGGCCGGGAATGGCATCGCCCGACAGGTAATTGCTGACATACTCGTCGCACAGTGCCGACGATTCAGTTTTATCAAACTCTTTCGCGGCCTTTTCGTACTGGCTTATCAGCTCCTCCTTTTGCCGGTCGAGCTCCGTCTGCGTAAACCCGAAGCGTTTCACGCGTTCATTCTCGGCGAGCATGACCCTCAGGCTCTGGTCTATCTGGTTCTCTTTCGCCAGGGCATTGATAATATAGGCATCCCTTGTGCGCGCGAGAAACCTCCCGTAACCGGCCCCTGCGAATACATAGGGTGATTCGGGTTTCTGCGAGATCTCACCGAACCGGTTGTTCAGCATGCCGGTATAGAGTTCGGCCATGAGCTGCTGCCTGAAATCGCCAAGATTCTTGTCGGGGGTCAGCGGGTGCTTGTAGAAAATTATGATGCTGTTGTTGGTCGCCTCTTTGTCGGTGGCAACGGCCACCAAGGGTTCGGTATTGCCGGGTATGTCGTAGGTTATCCTTGGTCTCGGATCGGGAGGATTCTGAAGCCTTCCGAAATGCTCCCTGATCCTGGCCTCGGTTTGCGCCATGTCAATATCGCCGACCACCACCACCGCCTGCAGATCGGGACGGTACCAGTCGCGGTAAAAGGCCCGGAGGGTCTCATGATCAAACTTTTCGATCACCTCAACCTTGCCGATCGGAAGCCGCTCGGCGTACCTTGAATCCTTCAGGATCACAGGGAAATACTTCTTCATCATGCGGTCGCGGGCGCCAAGTCCGAGTCTCCATTCCTCAACGATCACCCCGCGCTCCTTGTCAATCTCCTTGCCGTCGAGCAGGGCATTGTGCGCCCAGTCCTCCAGGATCTGATAGCCCTTTTTCAGTAAAACCGTATCGTCGGTTGGCAGTTGAAGCATATAGACCGTTTCGTCAAAACCGGTGTAGGCATTGATGTCTCCACCGAACCGCATGCCGGTCTTCTGCAGGAAATCGATCAGTTCGTTTTTGGGGAACGACTTCGTGCCGTTGAAGTTCATGTGCTCCATGAAATGGGCGAGCCCCTGCTGATTATCATCTTCGAGTATTGAACCGGCATTCACCACCAGCCGCATCTCAACCCTTTTCTCCGGTTTCTTGTTCTGGCGGATGTAATAGACCAGTCCGTTGTCAAGCTTTCCGATCTTTACACTGGGGTCGACGGCAATCGGAGTCGACAGGTCAATGACCGAAGTCTGTCCAAAGGTTACCGGAGTGACCAGCGCGAGGGCAATGGTCACAGAAAACAAGTAGGCAATCCGCTTCATGGCTGTGGATTTAAATAACGGGAAAAAGTATGCAAGATTATCACTTTTCCGCCATATTCCCAAGCCATTAACCGAAAAATCAGATCTTCAGGGTGATACCAAAAAGAAAGTTGGCCGGTGCCTGGGGAAAATACCCGTTTGCCTCATAATACTGCCCGTCCTGGTAATAGGGGTACACCCATGCATTTGATTCGTACATCCGGTTAAAAATGTTGTTGATCATCAGGTTGAACCAGATCTCGCGAAACAGACCGGTCTGTATCGTGTAGACGGCCTGGAACCCGTTCACGAAATAGCCTTTGAGCGATCGCTGTTCATTGGAAGTGTTGTCGATGAATTGTTTGCCGATGTACTTTGAATTTAACATCAGCGCAAGGTTTCGCACTGGCCGGTAGGTGAGGAGGCTCCCTGCGATGACCGGCGGAGAAAAGGAGAGGTTGGTCTCTCCTATGTTGGTGGAGTCCTGGCCGAGATAATTCCAGTCGGCGTCGTAAAGGTCGATGTAGTAAGTGAAATCCTTGATCCTGTTAGCGCTTAGGGTTACGTTCACCGACCAGTTCACCTTCTTCGAAAACAGGTCGACACCCGCTGCGAGCTCGATGCCGGCGCGGTAGCTCTTCGGCACGTTCACCATGACCGCCTCTCCCACGTTGTTGATTTTCCCGGTGAGGACCAGCTGATTACGGTAGTTCATGTAATAGGCATTGGCATCGAGGGTGAAGATGTTCAGTTTCAGCCGGTAACCTGCTTCCAGGTCATAAAGGGTCTCGTTGGTCGGAACAGATCCGGGATCGGCGTCTTTGTAGTTGTTCCGGCTGGGCTCACGGTTGGCGATCCCGAAATAGATCCAGGCACTGTTTCTCGCATTCATATCGAGATAAACGCCTGCCTTGGGGTTGAAGAAATCAAAACGGTGTACCTGGTCGACCGTATTCAGGTTGTCGAGGATCCCTTTCATATTGTAATACACATTCCGGTACTGCAGGTCGCCGAACAGCGAGATCACCTTGTTGATCCTGTACGTTCCCTTTAAAAACAGGTTGAAATCCTTTTTCAGACCGGTATTGTAATAGTAGTCCCTTTCATTGTTGCCCGCCGACGCGTAGGTGGCCCAGATCACCTTTCCGGAATGCCGGCCGTAATACTGGTTCCATGCTCCGCCGAGGGTCAGTTTCAGCGCTTCGCCGATATTGTAATTCGTCGAAAAAGTGAACCCGAAGAAATCGTTGTCCATCATTTTCCGGTTTACCAGGTCGGTGTAACTGATGGTGTCGCTGCCGATGATTACATCCGGAAGGCCGTATTTCGAGAAGGAGGCATCCTCCTTGTAGTTTTCATAATACCCGTTGCCCCTCGTGTAATGCAGGGCAAGATTGAAATTCCAGCTTTTCAGGAGTTGCTGCGAGAAGATGGCCTGGTAATGGTCCTGCTGATAGTTGTCGGTCTGGTCGGGGTAGTAGCAAACCTTGCCATTTTCATCAACATATTCACCGGCGGGATTGTATGTCCGGTTGGTGGCCAGCGAATCCCCGGGGACCCCTTCCCAGGCCTGGTAGGTCCGCTCAAAACCGGAGAAGGTAATAAGTTTTAGGGTGGTGGTCCTGCCAAAATACCCGGCCGAGAGGTAATAGGATTTCAGGTTAGAAAATGCCCTGTCGATGTAACCGTCGGAACGGATGTAGGAGAACCGCCCGTCAACACTGAAGCGGTCTTTCATCAGGCCGGTCCCGAACCTCAGGGTTGACTTGAAGGTCCCGAACGATCCGCCCGACAGGTCGAGTTCGCCATAGGGATCCTGGTGCATATCCGAAGTAACGAAGTTGATGGTAGCCCCGAAAGCCCCGGAGCCGTTCGTCGAGGTCCCCACCCCGCGCTGTATCTGGACGCTTCCGGCCGAGGAGGCCAGGTCGGGCAGGTCGACAAACCACACCCCCTGCGACTCGGCGTCGTTCAGCGGGATGCTGTTGATGGTCACATTGATGCGGGTCAGGTCGGTGCCGCGGATGCTGAATCCGGTATAGCCGACGCCGTTGCCGGCATCCGAAGTGGCCACTGTCGACGGGGTGGTGAGGATCAGGTAGGGGATGTCTTTTCCCAGGTTTACCTTGCTGATCTCCTGTTTGGTGAGGGAGGTGAATGCGGCGGGCGATTTCTGTGGCGCCCTCGTGGCCACGATGTTCACCTCCTCGCCCAGCAGTGCATCGCCCTCCATGGTAACGCTTACCGCGGTGTCGCGCCTGATATCCAGTTCGATCCTGGCCGTTTTGTACCCCACGAAAGAGACCCGGAGCGAATAGCGGCCTGGTTTGATCCGCGACATGGCGAACGTGCCATCGGGTTCCGAAACGGCTGAATGGGCGGTTTTTTCGAGGGTAACATTGGCGCCCGCCAATCCCTGGCCGGTATCGCCTGCAGTGATCTTCCCGGTTAGCCGGTGTTGCGAAAAGAGTGACTGGTTCAGTAAGAACATCACAGCCACGATGGCTGCATAAGCCAGTTTATGGCTCGTAAAAGCATTGGTTATTTTCATGGTTCTTCATTTTTCCTACGCCGGCATTATCCGGATCAGGTGATTGGGGTATAATCTCAGCCCTTATTTTGAGGCACCCCCTCAGGAGATATGGCGCTGCAAATATACTGAAAAATGGAAAATGTTCGTACCTTTGCTTTATGAAGATCCTAATTATCAATGGTCCCAATCTTAACCTTTTGGGAATCAGGGAGAGCGAGATATACGGGAGGCAGACCTTCGAATCGTACCTGAAACGACTTCGTAAAGTTTATCCGGAGGCATCGATTGAGTATTTTCAGAGCAACATCGAGGGTGAGATCATCAATGCCCTGCACAACGCGGGTTTTCTTTATGATGGTATCATTCTGAATGCCGGGGGGTACACCCACACATCCGTTGCGATTGCCGATGCCGTGAAGGCCATCAGGACCCCTGTGGTGGAGGTGCACATCACCAACACTTTTGCCCGTGAACCCTTCAGGCACACTTCATTTCTCGCTGCCAACGTGAAAGGTTCAATCATCGGATTCGGGCTTGAATCCTACAGGCTTGCCATCGAGAGTTTTGTCGGAAAAACCGGCATGGGTTAGGAGAGGAACTTCGCCTGACTGAGTTCGCTGAATTTTCTTTTTCCCTTGAGATAATAATCAAACACGATGCTGTTGGAATAAACATTGCTCATCGAGCCGTGCTTCAACTTTTTTCGTTTTTGTTTGAAGGTGCCGAAAGTGCTGTAAAAGGTGAAATGGGCCCTGGTCACGGCCCAGAAATCCTTGAAGCCGGCCTGGAACAGGAATTTGAAGGCGGCGATCCCGTCGAGGATCAGCCGGATGGCAAACACTTTGAAAAGCCGGTCGTCGGGCAGGTTCTTGTATAAAAGATAAAAATTGTTCCTGAAGTTGAGGTAGGTCTTCCGCCATGAGATCTTGGGCAGGGTTCCGCCTCCGATGTGGAAAACCGCTGAGGCGGGACAGTACATGATACGGTAACCGAGGTTCTTCAGGCGCCAGCAGAAATCGATCTCCTCCATGTGGGCAAAGAAATCATCGTCGAGACCGCCGATTTCGTGAAAGTATTTGGATTTCACGAACATGCAGGCCCCGGTCGCCCAAAAGATCTCGGTTTCATCATCGTACTGGCCATGGTCCTCCTCGATGGTAAGGAACATGCGACCACGGCAGAAGGGGTAGCCTAACTTGTCGATAAAACCTCCGGCAGCCCCGGCGTACTCGAATTTCTTTGGTTCGTGAAAACTGCGTATCTTAGGCTGGCACGCGGCTATCCTGTCGTCCGATTCCATCAGCTTTATCACCGGGGCGATCCAGTTTGCCGTAACCTCGATATCTGAATTGAGGAGAATATAATAGTCGGCCTCAACCTGGGCAAGGGCCAGGTTATAACCCGTTGCAAATCCGTTGTTCGAGGGGTTCCGGATGATCCGTATCGCGGGATAGGACTGTTGCAGGAAGGCGACCGATCCGTCGGTTGATGCGTTATCGGCCACGATGATCTCAGCATCGCCGGCGCTGTGCTGCAGGAGCGACGGGAGAAATTGTTCAAGGTATTTCTTCCCGTTCCAGTTTAATATGATGACAGCAATACGCATGGCGCAGAGGATTGAGGCTGTTTGTCAATGATCGTGACAAATTGCCTGTAAAAGTAAAAATAATAATGTTAAGCGGGCAGGGAATTGATGTTCCCGGAGCGAATTAATTAGGAAGATCCCAGTAATCCTGTTCAAAGTCACCCCAGGCCTTGATCACCTGTGTGTCCTGGATGTCGGCCGTGCTGTATATGCGGCTGCGAAGGTCCACCTTCCATCTCGGGTTGTTCACCTCTCCGATGGCATCGGAGTGGAGCAGGATGAAATCGCTGGTAACCAGGTCGGGAGAGTAAAAGACGAATTTCCGGTTGCTCTGGTTGTTGCTGAGGGTGTAATAGTGCCAGATCTCGTATGGATAGTTGCTGGGTTCGTTCAGCTGCACGCTGCGTGTGTTCGGAGGGCCGTACTGCAGGTAGACCCTCCCCCGGTCAGTCTGGTATCCCTTTTTCACGGGAGTGCCGAAGTTTTGCTGGACCTTGATAACTTGTTCGTTGTAATTCTGCCAGGCAAGCGTCGGATCGGAGGGAACCCGCTGGAACCAGAAGCTGTAAAGAAACTGCTGCATGGTTTTAAGGTCAGCCTTTTTCAGCGATTCGCGGATAAAGGCCTTTTCAATGCCGGTGGCGATGGGATAGGTGCTGTTGATGTACTCGCGCAGGGTGTCAGGGTTTATGATCCTTTCGGCAAATGTGTTGGTGATCTCGGTGGTCTGGATGGCAGCCGCGGTCAGCTGGGCGGTGGGATTCATGCGCTGGATGAAGAGCTTTCTCAGGGCGATCACCTCATTCTTCTGGTCCCTGGCTTCGAGCACCAGGTTATAGTTGCCTGAGGGAAGGTTTGCAATGTCAAGTTCGGTAAGGATTACCACAACATCCCGGGGGGTCTCTTTCCGTGATCTCGCGTAATCGTTTATTCTCAGGTTGCTCTCGAATGATTCAAGGTAGTAGTTGAGAATGAATTTCTGGTCACCCGTAAAGAGTTTCGCGGTGTTGTAAAGTTCCGCGTAGAAGATCATTTTCGACTCATTTTCGGGGTAAAATGTAAAGGTATTGGGAACCAGGTCGTAACCGCTTTTGGTCAGCGCTGACGTTTCGGTGGTTTTTTTGTAGGATTTCACCAGTTCAATGCCTGAGAAAACCGGTTTGTCTGACGGAAAATCGATAACAACGTTCTGATTGTAAGGAACCGCCGGGATTGTACGGTTTTTATCCGCAAGTTGGATCTCAAAATCATAGGTGCCATTGGGTACCGGGATCCGCTGCTGGTCGACGAAGTGAAAATCGGTCCGCGTGGTGTCGCTGATCTCGGTGCTGCTGAGTTCATATTTCTTGAATGCCTTGATCTCGTTCCCCTGCCTGAAGGTCATCAGTACATTCACTGTGGCCTGGTATTTCCCCTGTTCGTTCAGCACGAATTTCACAGTTTTTGCATCGATGGACAGATAGGTTTCCACGTAGGGGCCTTCGGGGGAGTTGAAGGTGGCATAGGTGAGAAATGCCCAAAGGTTGCGCGCTGCCAGGGTGTTCGCCAGCGCAGCGGAGATCAGTATGATAAGGATAACTGCAAGTCGTTTCATGGGGTTGTTTTTTAGTGCGAATATGAAGGTACAAAGATACCGTTGATCGGTTGAACTTGCAAGGAAAATCGGTATGATGACCATTTTATCCGCTGAAGCGGTGAATGATTTGAGCGCTGGTTTTTTGCAATTCACAAAAAAGGTGTACTTTTGCCCCCGGAGAGATGGCAGAGTGGTCGATTGCGGCGGTCTTGAAAACCGTTGACCCGCAAGGGTCCGGGGGTTCGAATCCCTCTCTCTCCGCAAACAAAAAACCCGCTGAAAGGCGGTTTTTTTGTTTTGGAGAAAACCGAAAACTTGTTTTCAGGTTTTCGGAGAAACGAAAAAAACAGGCACGCAGTGCCGGGTTTTTTGGTTGAATCCCCCCAAACAGGCGATCACGAGCGGAGCGAGTAATCCCTCTCTCTCCGCAAAGAGAGTGATAGTTTGGGTGTAAGATTACCACAGCTCGATTGTTTACAATCGTTTTAAAGTACAACCATTCTAAATCACTGAAATCATAGAGATTTTGGTGGTTTTTGTTCAATTAATCCGTAATTTTGAATAATGCTTGATTGCGAAACAGTGTATTCAACTTGTCTTCCCGAATTGGGTAGTTTATAGAATGAACAGCGTGATGCGAAAAATTCTTTTGACCGGTTGGCTGATAGGCCTCACCGTATTTGCCCACTCTCAATGGACGTGGAGGAGTCCGGTTCCACAGGGCAATGATCTAAATGTAATCCGGATAAGGAATGACAACTCCATCTGGGCGGCGGGTTTTGTCGGCACAGTGATGCATTCGCAGGATGAAGGTCTTAGCTGGGAAATCGCTAACCTGGCTGAACACGATAAATACACGGATTTTATTGGGCTTGACTGGCCGGATGATTCCACCGGCTTTGCCGTTGACAAATATGGGTATATATACAAGACGATGGATGCCGGTATCACATGGGATTCGATATACCGGGAAATGGAAGAGGATCAGAATGCCTCATGTTTTACCGATACACAGCATGGTTTCGTGGTTTGTTCCCGCGGAAAGATCATCCGGACCCTGGATGGCGGCAATACCTGGGTCCCATATTATTTCGGGAAGCCGGTAAACCTGAATTGCGTCTGTTTCACCACTTCATTAACCGGTTATGCTGCAGGATTATACGGATATATTTTAAAGACTGTCAACGGTGGGGATGATTGGGTTTCAGTTTATACCGATTCCACGATCATGCTCAGGAGCATGGTTTTTACAGGTACAAACACAGGGTACGTTGCAGGTGACAAGGGCCTGGTGATGAAAACCACCGATGGCGGATCAACCTGGTCCCGGCAAGATCTCAATGATACTGCCACTTTCTCATCAATTGCGATGTTTGGTCCCGACACGCTGATCATAAACGGTATTGAGCACAGTACCATTACTCCTTACAGTGGGCCGGTGAAGTACCTTACAACAAACGGAGGAATCTCCTGGACCCGGATCCAGCTACCTGCCGGGTCACCGTTCACCAGATACATCACCGCGCAGACCGGTGGAATTGCTTATGCTGCGGGTGACTGGGGCTGTATTGAAAAAACAACCGACTATGGAAATTCCTGGGAATCCCTCTCCACATGGGTGGCTCCGCCAATAGCCTGGGGTTCAGCTATCCATGGCATTCACTTCCCAACGGCCCAGACCGGGTATGCCGTCATCAACCATAGAATGGGCGGTTTAGGTGAAATACTGAAGACTGTTGATGGTGGCGCTACCTGGTTTATCCAGGATACCTCTTCTCAATTCCCGGGATCCTGGGCAGTGGACTTTTTCAACACAAACATGGGTTGTATCGGGGGCAATAATATATACACGACTTTCGACGGGGGTCAAACATGGGTTCTCAGGATGTCAAACCTTGGCTTTTATGGTGTCAGGTCCCTGTCGCACACGGTCAATGGGGTAATGGTCGCGGTGGGTTATGAAGGAAGCTTTCTGCGGTCCACTGACTTCGGGCAGTCCTGGTCCTTTCTCACCGGTGTCCCGAACCTGGATTATCGTTCTGTGTGTTTTTCCGATGCAACCCATGGATTTGCTGCCGGTAATTCATCGCTTTTAATGACCAGCGATGCAGGTGCGACCTGGAACGTGATCAAAGAGGGTTTTTATGTTTATGCTATTGATTTCCCAACACCCGACAAGGGTTTTGCGGTCGGCAGCAACGGCCTGATCCTCCAGACAACCGATGGTGGTATTACCTGGGAACAGCACAATTTTCCGACCACCGACAACCTTTATGACGTCCATTTCTATGATGCAGATACCGGATATGCGGTTGGTGGCACGGAGATAATTACCGGACTTATTTTGAAAACCACGGATGGAGGCACTAACTGGCATCAGCAATTCATCCCTTCCAACTGGCCCCTTTATGCTGTTGCAACAACAGGCAACAATGCATCCACCGGAGGTCTTTGGTGTTTTTTATTTGGTACGACCAATGGAGGGATCCAGGTTTCGGCTGGCCCCTGGTTAAATCCCCGGGTTGCTAATTCACTCGTTTTTCCCAATCCATCTTCCGATAAAATTACGATCCTGAATGAACGAACTTTTACGAAAGAAACGAAAATATCCGTTTTCACACTTACCGGAAAATTGGTCATTTCGGAGGTGGTAAAGAACCTTGAAAAGGTTGAGGTTGATGTAAGTCTGTTGGCACCGGGTACCTATTTTGTAAGAATCGAGTCAGATAACGCAGTCGAAGTTGAAAAGTTGGTGATTCTTTAAGTTTAAATTATTGATCTGCAGGCCATAATTAATTGTTAACCTGAAGTCAGTATTACCATTGATAGATAAAACACCCTCACCATCACTGTCATAATTATTTCAATACCACAATCCTGAGGTATCGCGCCTCCTCAATATCCTTGTCAGTCCAAATCCTCATGCGGCATGTCACGACTCCTGCCACAGTGTGCGAGATATTCAACGGTACCTGGTGAAATCCTTCACCTGCTGTTCCGTCATAGATGATTCCGAGGTCCCTGCCGGCGGGGTCAAACAGATCGATGGTGACGTGTGCCTCAGCATCAAGCATAAACCGAAGGCTGGATGCATTGGTGGCCGGGTTCGGAACACAGGCGAAAAGGCCGGGATCGGCAGCCACCGGCATTCGGCCAGGGTCGTTCACATATTTGCTGTTCCCGAAATAGAGGTGACATTCATCTTTGCCCCCGAATACCTTATAACCCGATCCGCCGTTCAGGTCGGCCGATACTGGCATGTGGTCGCTGACCAGCCTTGCACTGTGACCCGGGAACTTTTCCAGCCCCTGCGCCACCAGCGTCAGCTCGCGCCCGGTTCCGTTCTTTAACAGAATCCTGTAGGCGTTGCCCTCGCCGCTAAGGGTCCGTGCATCGGTGAATAACTCATGCCTGCCGGTTGATGTTCCCGTCGCCTGACCGATCCTTACCGAGGCCGTTTCGAAATCGCCCGGAGGCATCGGGATGTCGTATTGGTCGAAGCCGATTGCCGCTCCGTCGCTGAAAAGGATTACGACACTGCTGATCACCCTCCCGTCATCGAGAAGCAACAGGTTGAAACTCTTTTCCTGCCTCGTGATTCCAGCAGATTTTATTTCAGGCTGGAAAAGCGGATAGGGAATGTTGAGGGTCGAAGCCGACCCGGTACCATCGAAATAATAATACCCCTTGCCAGGTTGCAGGGATGAGGCATTGACCCATGACCCGTTCCAGTCCCACAAGGCAGTGTTCGATGGGAGTCCGTTCATGGCAAGTACCGAAGCCCAGTTCACCTCCCGTTCAAAGGGGTTGGAGATAAGTGTCCAGGTTCCGGCATGCACCGGGATTTCATATCCTCCCATTCCGTTCAGGGGTAACGAAGGCACGGTCCTGCTGATCGACACTGCCGAGGTGCTGGTGATCCAGAACGCTTTGCCCGGGTTAAATGAAAAAGTGCTGGTACCATCGTAGGCCAGCATGTAATTGATGTCGTTGCCGTTGTCCCAGAAGGCAGTCCAGTTTTTATTGGCTTCACCGGGGATCACGCCGGCCAGCGGGATCCCGGTCTGGCCGGGCAAACCGGCAATCCTGTAACTGGACAGGTTGTATGGATCTGCGAAGGTATAGTTGACGTTGATAGTGATGTTGGAAGGGTACGATCCTTTGACCCGCCCGTAGATCAGGAAGGGGAGGCCCTGGGGCTGGCTGTCGAGGGTGTCGCCGTAAAGTGGTGACCAACTGCCGTCAGAAAAGCCGATGGCATTTCCGGTGTTGGACTGCCCGGTGATGGTGACGGGGATGCACCAGGGACCGGAGCCGAGGCTTCCGTCGGCCTGCCAGTCGATTTCATAAATTCCAGGCGACAACGTGAGCGAAGGGGTTGCACAGGTGTTGCGCATCACCGGTCGGTCGGTGCTGAAAAGGTCGTCGCCGCGGTAACATCCGGTCCACACGCTGCGCTTAAGGCGGTTCGTTGATGCATCGCCCCACTCCAACGACGTCCCCTTCCAGATGATGATATTGGTGGCGGTGAAGGTCGAGATCAGCGATGAACCGGTCTGGTATTGGAAAAACACCACCGAATCGATGATCCAGCCCTCGCCGGTCACCGTGAAATCGTCGGATACGCGGTTTCCGGCCGAAACCTGGTTTCCGAAGCCATAATTTACAAGGGGATCGCTGAGCAGACTGTAGTCTGAACCCCCGGGACCGCCACCGGGGTGGGTCACGAACGGCCCGTTGCTGAACAGAAGATCCTGTGCAGCCAGTGGCGGCGCTGCAAAAATCAGGATAAGTGTAATAACCGCTAAAAGCAACTTCATGGATCGGTGTTTTAGTGTTTTTTCATTCCATATACGTTTTCAACTGCAATAAACTCTCCGTAAAAGGCCTCTGCATTTTGCCATTCGACTTTTCCTTTTGAATTTTGAATTTTGAATTTTGACATTTGAATTTTGAATTTGCATTTTGACTTTTCTTTTTGACTTTGCATTTTGACTTTAAATACTGCCATGCCCTGATCCTGTATTCCCGTTCACCTGTTTATTTAAAGATCACCTGCGCAGGGTCACCTTTCATTGTAGGGGTCTGGTTACGGCCATCGTGCAGCCGCTTGGCCCAGTATGGCACCCCGCTCACCTCGTCGGCAACGTACTGGTGTAGTTCAATCGCCGTGATGACATGGTTGCGGTCGATGTCGGCCTCTCCCTTTAATCCCTTGAGAAAGAAATAGGTATAGAGCCCCTGGCGCATGGTGGGATACCAGTTGCTGAGCTGGTCGCCCGACGAACTGGTGAAGACCGTGATGCGATCGGAACCGGTCTCCTGTTCTTTCAGCCTTATTGAAACCGGGCTAACGTTGGTGAGCAGGTTGCCCTTTTCACTGCCTCCCGAGAAGCAGGCGTCGAGCACCACCGTTGCATGGCCGATCTGCTTTTCTTCGATCACCTTCTGCAGGTTGGCAAAGAGCAGGTTCAGCGGGTAGCCGTTCAGGGCCACGGTGTTCGGATCGCAGTCGACCGGCACCAGGTAACCCTGACCGGTGTTGGGATCGGGTGCTCCGTGCCCGCTGTAATACACGAAGAGTTCGCTTTTTCCTTTGATGGCGTAATTGTAGAGTTGTCCCCTGTGGTTGCTTTCGTTGCCGAAAATGGAGAAGAGGTCCGACTGACGGGCATTTTCGCGTTCAAGGATATTTGCTTCGCTGTAGCCGAGCGACTTCCTTACATAGTTTTTCACGATGCGGGCGTCGTTGAGTGCAAAATCGACCGGCGGGGCTTTCTGGTAGTCACGGTTGCCGATGATGACGGCAATGCTTTCAGGCCTGGGATGGGTGGTCTCCGGAATATTCTCGGCGATGTCGAGCTTCAGGGTAGTCACCCCGGGGCCTGCTGCGCGTTCCGCGACAACCGGGGCGTTGATGGAGAGTTCTTCGGGCTTTTTCTGCACCACATCGAAGGGCATGGTAAAAAGTCGCTGCCCGCCGTACAGGCCGGTTGTCTCTCTCAGGACAAGGGTCATGGTAACCTCGGTGGTGCGGGCGTTGGTGACCACCGAGGCGGTGATATCGCGGAATTCGCCCGGCGGAATATCCCCGAGATCATACTGATCCGGAACATCCACCGCGAGCACATTGGCGCCGGGGGTGACCACCGCGACACATCCCCTGGCCACCGACTCACCCTGGTTCCGGATCCTGAAAATCACATCGACGATCTCGCGGCGTTCGATGCGGCTGTTGCGGTTCTGGTCCTGGATCACGTACTCGCTGAATTCGAGCACTGGGGGCTGGAAGGCCCTGGTTGGTATGGTGAGCCGCAGTTCAGGCTCAAGGTCAAATCCCCTGCTCTCGAGCACCCGGAACTTCACCGGGGTCTTCCCGGTGATCACCTCTTCTGATGCCTTTACCCGTACTGTGAGCTCCCTCGAGTCGCCCGGACTGATCCTGGCGATGGCGGCCAGCGGGCTGACGGAGATGTAGGGGTTGTTCACTTCACGGACCAGCTCGGGCTGGCAGATCTCGGCCGCCATCTTCCCGGTATTGGTGATCTTTATGGTGAAGAGCCACTCCTCGCCGGCATCCAGCATGTTGTTTCCATTGGGATCGGTGAAGTCGATCGCTGCCGTCAAAAACGGAGTCTGGTACTCCATGGCGCCCTGGTCGCCGGCAGGCGGCAACGGCACCACCTCACCGTCGGTCTTATTGACGGCTGTTTCTTTTTCAGCGGTCTTCTGAACAGCAGGGTTTTCGGGCACCTGCTCCTGTGTCTTTTTCGGGGCAAGCACCCCGGTGCGGCTTCGCGAGGTCGACTTCTGCGCAGCGGCTCCCAGGGCCAGCAGCAGACAGAGCAAAAATAGGGCTGAACGTTTCATGATCATCAGTTTTTAAGACCGGGATGGTGCCCGGATTGATCGGGTTATGGGTTCATCGGGCCATCAGCAGGCTGGGATAAAAAAAGCGGTGTGTTTCATAGTTGTTTTTTAAGGCCGGGATTGAACCGGGATTGAGCGGGTTATGGGTTACTTGGGCCATCAGCAGGCTGGGATGACAAAAAGCGGTATGTTTCATAGTTGTTTTCTTAAGGTCTTGATGGTACCGGGAACGACCGGGCGGCCGGCTCATCCTTTTTCCCGGTTAAAAGCAGGATTGCCGCCGTGGTTCCGCCCGCCACCAGGGCGCCGCCGGCCACCCATATCCACACCTTCGAGGGCTTTACGGCTGTCACCTCGAAATAGTAGTCTTCCACTCCCTCGGCGGGTTTGAATTCATTTGAAAAATACCAGGTGATCTTCCGCCCTTCACCGGCAAACCTGCCTTTCCCCACATTGCCCGACAGTGACTGCGGAGTGAAACTGAACGCCGGATCCGACTCCCGTTTCAGCTTCACCGTTACCTTATAGTTTTTATAAGGCTCACCGATAAGGTCGTACCAGATCTCAACGTAGCTCTCTTTCAGTTCGTAATGTACATTGTCGACCTTGACCTTCTGCGCCTGAACGGCACCACCCGGCAACAGGCAACAACCAGCTGCAAAGATCCATGCCAGCAGCCCAAAAACCTTTTTAATCCTCGTTTTCTTCATAAATTATCATTCAAAAATCATCAATCATCATCATTTTTCCACTTTCTCCCTTCTCCCTTCTCCCTTCTCCTTTCCACGGCCCACGGTCTACGGTCTACGGTCTACGGTCTACATCCCCCTTCCCCCTTCTCCCTTCCCCCTTCTCCCTTCTCAATACCAGTTCCCCACCTCATTTCTGTCGGAAATCTTCCCGCCGTTCACGGTAAAGACCATCCAGGTGGTACCCTTCCGGTTGACCGGCACAATATAACTTTTCAGCAGGCGCTCATTGCCGTAAATCAGCACCCGCGCCTTAGATTTTGAAAGACTTTTCGAACCTGACGACCGGGCATTTGAAAAATTCTTCACATAGCAGGTGTAGGTAGCCTTATCATCGATCGTCGTCACGGTGATCGTCTCCGGTCCGAAACCTTTGCGGTCATCGCGGTCGAGCTGCGCCTCCCCATCTTCTGAACGGCGCATGTCCTGGTAGGAAATGTGGTATTTTCCCTCTTTCACGAGGTGCAGGTCGAGGTCATCGGGGCTTTTACCCCAATCGAGCACCACGCGCAACGCCCCGAATTCCAGTATGGGTGAAACCATGAACCGGTTGTTGAAAATGGTGCCCGCTTCCACCTTAAAATCATAGGTGGCGCTGATGAAACCAACGCGCGAAAACCTGAAGGCGTAATGTCCGTCGGGTGGCGGATCCAGGTAGACCTTCCCCAGCATATCGCTTACGTAGGTATCGCCGCCGTCAACCTCGATGGTGGCCGAATCCACCGGCCCTCCGTTCTCGGCATTGATAAAGCGCAGTACCAGCCTGCCGTCTTCCAGTGTCTGCATTTCGTCCTCCATGACCTCCAGCATCTTGTCGTACTGGGCGAAAAGGATCATTGGCACGAAGGCCAGGATAATTCCGATGATAAACTTTTTCATTGATGATTGTTTTGGTTGATTATCATTTTATGTTCAATGGTGTGATTTACCGGTCTACTCGATGCAGTAGGGAAAATAGATGATGCTGTGATCTTTCCTGATCCCTGAAAAGACGGCAAAAAAGCGGTCGAAGGTCAGGTAGCTGCACTGGAAACCATTGTCAACAGCAGCCGGAACGCCGAAATTCAGGGGTTTTTCAGAGGCCAGCACCACAAAACTGCCGAATTCAAAGGTGTTGGCGTCTTCTTTCGTCATCGCCAGTTCAAATTTCCGGTTGCCCGGGAAGTGAAAGGTCGCGTTGGGTTCAAGTTCTGCCTTTGTCTCAAAGATAAGGCAAAATTCGTTGCGGAAGTTCAGGTCGAAGAGGTAACACCAGGCCCCGCGTTTCACCGACCAGCTCAAGGAGGCTGCTTCGCCGTTGCGGAAAAAGGCTTTCCCCGCCGAGGCATTCAGCCCGATTTCATTGTTCAGTGCGGGATTCTGAAGAGTGATGTCGAGCACGATCCTGGTCTCCAGTGCAAGTTGTTCCGGATGGTACACTGATACCGTGTCGGTGATCCGGTATCGTTTTACATACCCTGCGCTGATCTGCTGGGAAAAGTCGGTGAAACGGTCGCGGTAAGCCTGGTCCACTTCCTGTTTTTCGAGCCTTGTAAGGTTCATGACGCTGGTTCCCAGGTTTTCCTGCACGCATGCGGTGAGGGCCTCACGCAACGCCTGCCTGATGGCCTGTCTGGGCGAGAGGTCGGTGCTGACCAGCCGGTAGGTATAGTCTTTCACCAGAAGTTCCTGGGCCCCTGCCACAGTCAGGTTGAGCGCAAGCAGCATGGTTAAAATCATCCTTTGCATAGGTGGCAGTCTTTCAGTCAAGAATGTCTTTACGTAGGTTCAGCTTTACCTGTGCGTGGTCGGTGTCGTAGTCGAACAACAGGTCGCCGGTTTGCGAAAAGACCCGGACCCAATTCAGCGGGTACCAGATCACCATCTTACCCACCTTTACCCCGGTGATGGCATCCACCTGGGCATTGCCGTCGGGAAGTATCGTCACCCGCATCTGGCTGTTGTTGGTCAGCTTCAGCTTGTCGAACAGCACGTCGGAGCCGTTTTCGGTCTGCACCGTGATGATGTTGTTGGCGTTGCGGATGAAGTTGACCTTGCCGATCAGTTTGTAGATGTTGCCATAAGTGGTCTTAAATGTGGGATTGTACTTGTCGAATGCACGCTGCACCTCCTTCCCCGAAAGAGCCATGCCTGGTTTGCGGATGATGTTCGACATGGCCAGCAATCCTGCCACGGCCCGGTCGGTCTTGTTCGAAACGAACTGGTCGTACTCTTTTTTCAGTAATTCGGCGTAGTCGAGCTCCGTAACCATGTTCACGGCCAGGCTGGCAGTTGCCGGAACGAGGCTGTTTGGCATAAATCCGTTGAAGATCACCAGTTTGTCGCCAGGGTAGAGGCCATACCCGTTATAAGTTTCGGAGTAACCGTTAACCCGTGCGAAACGCCTTTCGCCGCTTGGGTCGAAGGCAACCGAGGCGATGAGTCCCATACCGGCCGGGATGGTGTCGAAGCCGGCTTTACGAATCCAGAGCCGTTCGCCGCCGGGGGTGTATTTCGCTACGAAGAAATCGGGATTTTCACCACCCCGCAGTTCGCCCAGGCTGCCGCTGAAGGACCCCGCCACGTAAAGATACCCCGCGTCATCGCGGTTAATGGTAAGCCCCGTGGCACTGGCCGTACCCCTGATATGGTCGGCCCATTGCAGCCTTCCCTTGTCGTCCATCCGTGCAACGATATACGACTGGGCGTCAACATAACCCGTGGCGGAGAAAGAGCCGATCGTAAGACTGGCATAGAAGTATCCAGTTACGAAAAAGCTGCCCGTTCCGTCGACCAGCACGCCCGGCATGGGACCAGCCCTTTTGATGCCGGCACGGTCGGCAATCTCCGTCGCTGTCCCTTCGGTCAGGGCATCGTATCCAGGGTTGTTCACGGGGATGATCCTGGCCTTGTCGAGCATGATGGCCGGCATGGTTCTCCCGTACGGGGCATTGATGTAAGTGGGATCGGCCACGATGAAGGTCTCTCCCCGGTAGGTCACGTAATCGCCGAAGGCCTCTTCGTCGTTGAAATTGATAGCCGTAAACATATGGTCGGGCGATTCGAGCCCCACCATTTTCAGCGACAGTAGGTTACGTACAAGATAGGAGAAGAGCACCGATCGGTCTTCGCAATCGGCTGCCGGGTAGTAAAAGAGCTCTTCGGCAAAGAAGAACTTTTCGCGGCCAAACTGCTCGGGGTCGGTCTTATACACAAAGCCACGCTGTACCAAGGCGAGCAGGAGGTTTACGGCTTCGGTCTCCTTGAGGTCTCTGATCACCGGGAGGAGTTGCGATGCCAGTGACTCCTTGGCAGCCATCGAGACTGGGGCGTTGAAATAGACCTCCGGGTCGGTTTGCGGGTAATCGCGGTAAAAGGTCACGGCTGATTTATCGTAGGCCACATTGAAGCGGTAAATGCTGTCGCGGAATTCGAACGTGATCTCACGGCTGGCTGTTTCGCGGCCAAGGTTCATTGCCCCTGAGATACTGAAATCAAGCGGGCGGTTGGCCATGTCCCAGGCCTTCCCGCAGGTGAGTATCTCCTCTCCTTCGAAGGGGGTGAAGAGGTAATAGTTCAGGTTGCCAATGGTCAGGAACCGTTTTCCGTAGAGGGTGTTCCACGAGGGTACGAGCAGGGCCATCTGCTCATTGTTGTATGCCATCCGCACGTCGTACCCCGAACGAACCAGGATGACCCAGGTGAAGAGGAGCCGTTCGCTTTCCTGTTCCTGCATCGGGTAGATCTCGGCGGAGGCTTTCGTCACCAGTTCGTAATACCCGTAGTCGTTCACCCTGAACTGTTCACGGGCTTCCTTCAGGGTGTTGACAAGCCCGGTGTAAGCGATCTCCGACGCCTCTTCCCAGTAACGGATAATGGCCGCTTTGCCTTTATCCCGTAAATTCAGGGTCGCCCACCGTGGATCGGCATCGAGGCGCACCTTATTCCCGAAAAAGTCGAAGGACATTGGCTGCACCTCCACGCCATCCTCATAGGGTCGCTCGATGAGTGGTAGGGTGGTCAGGTTGTTCAGCGCCGGCTTTACCGCTGTGCGTATCTCCATAACCGGCAGGCGGTTGATGGCGGGCTCATCCTGGGGCCGGTACTGCGGAAGGGTCGTTGGCTTTGGCTTTTCAGGCGGCTGCATTCCCGCGAAGACCCTGAACCGCTCCCATTCCTGTTTGAGGTAGGCCGTGTACTCCCGGTCGCGCTGGTTTACATATTCCGTGTATTCCTTCTCAAGCCGGGCCATGGCCTCTTTTTCCTGTTCCCTGAACTTCCTGAACGCCTCGTTCTCCTGCCTGAGGTACTCCTCGTAAGTCTGGCCGCAGGTGTAGCCTGCAAGCCCCATCGTAAGAACCACCAATAAAACGATCTTTTTCTTCATGGCACGCATTGTAATGATTGTCATTTTATTATAAATAATCATTGGGTGATGTTCAGCAATACCTTCAGCCTGTTTTCCGAAAGGCTCACCTGCCTTACAGCATAACGGAGGCTGAGACGCTGCATCTCGCGGTTCAGACCGTGGTTCACCACTGTGGTCTGGTCGGTTACCGTGCGGGTCTCAACCGTATTTTTCTTGAGGTAAAACGCCAGGGCATCCATTACCTGGTCGGTAAAAGCGAGCCAGAGACCCCATTCGCAGGATGTTCCGCGGACCTCGGGGGGGATCCCGGCATTACCAGGGTCTTCGTCCGTGTTGTCGCCGATTGTTTGCAGATTACTCCTGGCATTGACGGAGTCAGCCGGATCTTTAACGGGATTGGCTGGCCGGAACGCATTAGCCGGCATGCCATAATAATACTCCCGGTGGCCAAAGTCCCTGCCGGTGGTTTTCTGCAGGTTGGTTGCTGCCGTGAACCTGCGGTCGATCTGATAAAACGCAAGCGAATCGCTGCTCAGAAAAGCGCTGTCGCCGCCCGCCGACTTGCTGACTATCTCACTCTTTCGCAGCCAGTTCCCGCCTCCGTTGTTCGTGAATTCATAGTTATAAAGAAAGGCTGATACCGTCATCAGGGGATCTACGGTTCCTGCGGTATCTTCTGACTGAGCATGAGTAGTGTCTCCCCTTTCCCCCTTCTCCATTCCTTCCTTCACTTCCACGGCCGCCAGCACTGCCACCTCTCCCGAAGCGAGCACTGTGTCGTACACAATTGAGGTTTTCAACGGTTGCAGGGATCGGGTTGTGAAGTTGTAGATCTCTTCGAAACGTGAGCTGGATTGTGGTCCAGCCGACTCGGCGTAGAGGTCGGAGATATAACTGCCGGTGCATCCCCGGGCGAGCATGGCCATCGACAGGGCGCGCGTCAGGGCCTGCCTGTAAGCCAGTGTGGAGGGCAATCCCGGGTCGGATATCCCAGGCATGAGCAGTGTACCGGGCGTTTCGGCGATTTCCGCAGTGAGCCAGGCGGGCAAAACCGACCAAACCGGAACCTTCAGGGTGTCGGTAGTCGCCGATCGGTGTTGTTTCATCTCCTGGTCGAAGACCTTGTAGATCGAAGGCTGATCTCCCTTTTTGCCGGTTGGCGGGCGATCCTGCACCGTCTGGCCCAGCGTTGGAAACACCAACAACTGCAGCCAGAGACAAAGACACCAACAGGCCCGTATTCGCAGGGCATACCGTTGCCGGTAACCGCCCGGCCTGTTCCGGGCGGTCATACCTGTCGGGGCAAGTCTCATGGATTATTTCGAACCCATTTTATTCATCTCATCCTCGAAAGTCTTTTTGAACTTCTCGTAGTTGTAATCAATCTTCAGCATCTCGTCCTTGGAGAGCTTGCTGTTGAGGGCTGCCAGCACATCGTTGCCGCCAAGTTCAAGGGTGATATAGGTTTTGTAATTTCCTGACTTCGTTTTGGTTTGCTTGTTGCAGATTTCGATCGTCCCCGAAAGTTTCTGATTCACCACCTCTCGGGTTAGGGTCTCATAGCGCTTCATCAGCTCCTCCTTTTTGTCTAACTCGGCCGATTTGCCGTAGTTGTCGGTCACGGTCTTAACGACGGTCTCGATTTGTGCCGCCATCTTCGAGCGGGCTTCGGTAACGGCTTTTTTTTCCGACATCATCTGGTCCATGCTTTCGCCGGTGGCGCTGGCCCTGAAGTGTTCCTTGTCGGATTGGTATTCAGGTCCGTAGCAATAACGGACTACCTCCGTCTCGTCGGGTACGGTGGTTGCAGGTTTCGATGATTTGCAACCGGTCGTCAACACAACCGGCATGGATAGTGCCACCAGGCACAGAATCCAGGCATTGTAGAATTTTCTCATAAAAAAATTTGTTAAGGTTAATGAATCATTTATACTGGTAATGCAACCATTCTGGTTTTTTTACAAATATCGGTAAGCATGCGAATGATGTCAAGTTTTCATCAATTTATTTTCTAAAAACCATCCAGGTTCATTTCATTGCGCTGTAATATTTATTTATTACTTTTGCGCCCTGCAAAATTGTTTCTGCACTGTCACACTCACACGCACACCCAACCCCCTTCGGAGAGATGCCAGAGCGGTCGAATGGGGCGGTCTCGAAAACCGTTGACCCTCGTAAGGGGGTCCCAGGGTTCGAATCCCTGTCTCTCCGCTGAGATCAAATGCCAAAAAATGCAAACCACTGAAATCCAACACATTTCAGTGGTTTTTTTATTTCACCAAACGCATAAAAAGGCATAAAAAAGCACCCTTCGCGGTGGACTTGGCGGTGGACTAAATCAAGTCCACCGCAAGTCCACCGAATAAGCTCGTTTTTCACTGATTTACACTACTTTACATTTCGCCTTTTTGCTCTTGAAAACTATATTTGTCAACCTCAAAAGTCAACAAAATGACAAGAGCAACGTTCAACGTCCTGTTTTACATCAAACGGACCAAAGAGCTTAAAGATGGAACCGTGCCCATCTTCGCCAGAGTCACCGTCAACCGCCAGCGAGCAGAATTCGGACTGCAGCAACGAATCAAAGCCGACGCATGGGACCCCGTCAGGGGCTGCGCCATCGGACTGACCAAAACCGCCAAAGAGACCAACGCCTACCTCGACCTGGTCAAAGCCGACCTCCTGTTCAGCAAAAGAGAACTCGAAGAACAGGGAAAACCCGTCACGGCACATATCCTCAAAAACAGCTACCTCGGCATTGAGAACGAATCCAGGACAATCCTGGAAGTGTTCCGTGAGCACAACGACAAGTGCAAACAGCTGAAGAATATCGATTTCGCCCCGGGCACCGTCGAACGGTACATCACCTGTTGTAAGCACGTTGAATCCTTCATAAAACTCAAATACAAGCGCGATGACCTGCCGCTGCACGAGATCACCCCAGCCTTCATCAGCGGCCTTGAGTTGTATTTAATGACCACCTGCAAGTGTTGCCACAACACCGCCACCAAGTACCTCAAGAACTTCAAGAAGATAACCCGTATTGCAAGGGCCAACGACTGGATGAAATCTGACCCGTTTGCCAATATCAAATTCCACCTCGATGAGGTCGACATGGATTACCGCGACATGCAGAAGATCTATGTGAAATATGATAGGGTGCTGGCCAATTAGCAAATAAAAAATATTTTTTTTTTGAATGCAACCTTTTGCCCGTTTGTATGGTCATTGTATATAGATAAGTATCCCTGTTTATATACCGTATACGTGCAAATTTCAGTGTCATGGCCCCAAAAACCGACCCCTCACTGCACACTGCCCCGCTCCAGCTTTTTGAGGAAAGCTTCGAACCATTGATCAGCCTGGGCAGGAATATCACCATTTGCTATGAAATTGGATCGCCCGACCAGGTAACCAGGCTTAATAAATGGATCACTGTGCAGACCGTCTGCGGCTGCGAAACACCTCAGCTATTCAGCCAATTGCTGCATGACCTGATTGAGCAAGGCATGCAGCAATTATATACTATCCTATACCGGGTAAGCCCCATTTATTGGCCACCCCTTCTCGGTCATGTTCATTATCGCCTCGAACAAATGGCCAATATCGCCTGCATCGGCGATCCGATCCTACCCGATCAGTCAGCATCCCATCTGTCAGGAACGAAGATTCGGTATTTCAGCACAGTCATTCCGGTTGGTCAATGCGGCGATGATATTCTTTGGATGATCGGTTACCTCCGTAACCGCACTGTAAAATTTGCCGAACTGTGGTTTGAAGCCATGCACATGGCCATCGATAAACTTCACCTGGTCGAGGATCTGCTGAAAATGGCCCTGACTGTAGAACAGGAAACTGTGACCAGCCAGCCAGCTTCATCAAAAGGCAACCTGATGAAGATCAGGACCAGCCTTACCGTACCCCAGCTCGGCCTCCTCTTCAATTTACTGGTACAATCCGGGCAGATCATCATCCCCAACCGTTTCGTATCCGCCCTCATCCGGTGGATCATCAACAACTTCTCCTCCCGAAACCAGCCCTCCATCACCTTCCAGTCCATGCGTAACAACTTCATCACCCCCGACCTCATGGCCCTCGACTACTGGGAAACCCTCCTCCAGAAATGGCTCGACCATATCCACCACGAACGCACCCGCCTCACCCAGTAAAAGTAAAAACCAAAAGAAAACCCCACGACCCACCGCCCACTGCCCACTGCCTACGGTCTACGGCCCACCGCCCACGTCCCACTGCCCACGGTCCACGTCCCACGTCCCAACTTATCAACACCCCACCCCCTTCCCCCCTTCTCCCTTCCCCCATCCTAACCCGCTGACCTTCAGCCAGGGTTGCACTTGGGTTGCAATCCCAAACCCGCCCTCCTGCGCCCGGGGTTGCAATCCACTGCAACTACCCCCGGGGGGTGCCCGTGAAATAGTTTTGCTTCCATAAACTTCAAAATTCATTCAACATGGAAACAACAGAAATCCTTGCCAACGTTTTTCAAAAAGTGGTCGCAAAACTCGACGAAATCGACCGCAAGTTAGAAGAGAAAAAGAGTGCCAACCCCATGAACCCCGCCTGGCTCGACATCCAGGAGACCTGCCAGTTGCTGAAGGTCTCCAAACGCACCCTCCAGGCTTACCGCGACAACGGGATCCTCCCTTATAGCCAGATAGGGGGTAAGATCTACTACCGCATCACCGACATCGAAGCCCATCTCAACCGACACTACAAAAAGGCTTTCAATACGAAATAACCGCCCCTCATGAAAGTATCGGTTTTCAGGAACTTCAACCAGGTTGAGGCCAACCTCGACCTGGCCGTGATCCTCGAACAGATTAAAAGCGGCAAATACAAAGCCCGCGTCCAGGCCCTCCGCGAATTGCTCCGGCAGGGCCTTGCCGATGAATACGCCAGCGCCAAACGGTCCCTGCCCGCCTTCACCCCTTCGGGTCTCTTCGAGGGCGGACGAAAACTGGAATTCCTTCGCGAATACTCCGGACTGCTGGTCCTCGATTTCGATGACCTGGATCAGGAAGCGCTGGCCGGGGCAATTCAGAAGACCCATGAGATCAGTTACACCTACGCCTCCTTCATCAGCCCGAGTGGTCGTGGTTTGAAGGTCCTGGTCAAGGTCTTCTCCCGGCCGGTCTTTCACAAATCGGCCTTTAACCAGGTGAAGGACTTCTATGAGGAGGCCCTGGGTATCAACGTCGATCCCTCCGGCAAGGATATCACCCGGCTTTGCTTTGTTTCATGGGATGAATTTTTGTATCTCAATCCCTCCGCTGCAGTTTTTCAAACACATATTAATATGGTAGAAGACGATATCGAAAAAGTGGTCCGCCAGATCGAGGACCGGCGCGTGGATCTTACGCAGGAATACGACCAGTGGGTCAGGATCGGGTTCGCCCTGGCCGATGCGATAGGAGAGGAGGGAAGGTCTTACTTCCACAGGCTCAGCCGGTTTTATCCTGGTTATGATCCCAAAGCCTGCGATGACCAGTTTGACAAGTGTCTCAAATCGAATAACACGGGTATCACTATCGCCACGCTGTTTTACTACGCCCGCGACCACGGCATCGACATCTCCCGGCTCAGGACCACCCAGCCCGTCGTCGGATCTCAAACCAGGAATTACCGGGAACCCTCACCAACGAATAAACGGACACAGCAAACACTAAAAGGACTCCCGAGCGAACCATCACAGCAAACACAAGAACTCCAGGGCAAACAAGCACAGCAAACGATACAAGAACTCCAGGACGAACAAACACCGCAAACACCACAAGGTCTCCAGGGCGTTAGTTCCCAATCCGCTCAGCCAGACCAGCCGGAGCATTCGGTAAACGCTACCACTGATCCAATCCCTGGCGAAATTACCAACGAATCCCAATTAAAGAAGAAGAAACGCAAAAATCAGGTCGACGCCATCGAAGCCTACATCTCCGAACACTACGACCTGCGTTTTAATACCGTCACCTCCAAACTCGAAATCCGCAAAAAATCAACAGAACCAATCTCATTACCCCATACCCTTGACCCCACCCGTCACGCGTCACGCGTCACGCGTCACGATTTTTCCGTCACGCGTCACGATCCCTGTCACGCGTCACGCGTCACGCGTCACGAATCTTGTCACGATTTTCATCCCCTCACCGATTACCATGAGAATTCCCTCCTCCGCGAAATCCTGAAAAGTAACCTCAAATGCTCCGCCGCCCTCCTCCGCAGCATCCTCTATTCCGACTTCAGCCATTATTACGATCCATTCCGCGACTATTTCCTCCACCTGCCATTGTGGGATGGCCAGACCGATTATATCCGGCAACTGGCCGAAACCGTTCAATCTACCGCCCACGAATTGTGGTGCCAGTGTTTTAAAAAATGGCTGGTAGCCTCCGTGGCGGCAGTCCTCGATAGCGATACCGTCAACCACACCGCCATCATCCTCTCCGGCGGACAAGGCATCGGAAAAACCACCTGGCTGCTGAACCTTTGTCCCCCTGAGTTAACCGACTACATCTTCTCCGGCACCATCAACCCCAATAATAAGGATACCCTCATCCATCTTACCGAGTGCATGTTTATCAATATGGACGAACTCGAAAACATGAACCGCACCGAGATCGGCGCCTTCAAGGAGGTCATAACCAAGTCGGCCATCCGCATGCGCCGGGCCTATGGCCACCACATCGAGGCCTTCACCCGCCGGGCCTCCTTCATGGGTTCCGTCAACTCCAGCCAGTTCCTCACCGATTCAACCGGCTCCCGCCGCTTTCTCTGCTTCGAGATCCTTTCCATCGATTACCGGCATACCGTCAACCTGCAGATGGTCTATGCCCAGGCCTACGACCTCTTTCAGCAGGGCTTTATATTCTATTTTGATAAGGATGAGATCCAGGCCATCAGCGAATCCAACGAGCAATTCCAGATAAACACGGTGGAGGAAGAATTGCTCCTGACCTATTTCCAGAAAGTTCCGTTAAACGAGGCAACCACGTTCCTCTCCGCGGCACAGATCCT
>CAYYPH010000029.1:0-36111 GCA_964473485.1 uncultured Prolixibacteraceae bacterium
CCTTCTCCCATCTCCCTTCCCCCATCTCCCTTCTCCCTTCCCCCTTCTCCCTTCCCCCTTCTCCCTTCCCCCTTCACTCCCCCCTTACCAACACGTAATAAGGATACACCGAATGATTCTCCCACACCTGCGAGGTGGCGGGGTTGTTCGGGAAGAGCCTGAAGTACGCCGTATCGGGATAGAGGGGGATGCTGAGGCCCGCCCTTACGTAATCGAAGCTCTTCATCAGCTCCGGCTCCACGTACCCCGGGTTGGCCCTGATGACCCGCGGGTAGACGTCGCGGCGGATAATGGCAGTCAGTTGTTCGTTCAGGGCGGGAGCAAGGCCGCTGAATTGTTTGAATCCCTCGTCGAACGATGCGCCGGGGGTGTAGTTGATGCTCTCAAGGAATGCCTTCGGGTTGTTGAAGGGGTTGACCGGCGGGAAGTCGTGCACCGATTGCAGGGTCATGGCGATGCACGGCACCCAGTCGAGCACGTTGTTGACGATCAGGGCCCAGCCGCCCGCGGTGATCCTTTCGAAATCGTAGGCATACTGCAGGTTACCGGGTTTGGGGGCGGCGATACAGTAGGTCTTCAGCCGGAGGTCGGCGGCCAGGCGACCGCCGGCCTGGAGGTAGCGCAGCCACGAGGTGGCAAAATAGGCGATCTCGCTCCCCTGGCTGTGCCCCAGGATGATGAAGTCGCGGATCCCTTCCGTGTAACGGAGGTCGACCTGCTCCAGCAGTTCACGCGAGATGAAGCCAAGCCCCATGAGGCAGCCGAGGTGCACCCCGGCGCTGCTGTCGGCGGCAAGCTGGTAACCGAAGGTGAACGAATCCGAAAGCCTGATGCTGCCGGTGGCCGGCACCATGTGACAGTAAAAGGCGGCCGTGAAGCTCATGGCAGCAGAATCGACGATGGAACCCCGGATGGCGATCACGGCCACGCCATCGCCGGTGAGCCAGATGTCGAACCGGTTTTTGAACGGCGATACCGACGAGCGGAAGACCCGTGTGATATTCACGGGTTCGGGGGTCTTAAAGCCGCCCAGGTCGGCCGAATCGTAGGTGCGTTCCATTACCGGAAGCAGCCGTGCGAGTTCGGCTTTGTCGTAACCGGGCTTCAGGGGCTCATGGAGATTCTGTTTACATGCCGTGCCTGCAGTAAGCAGGGCCACCAGCAGCAGCGTAAGGTTCAGGGTTTTCATGGCGGGTTGTTTTCATGCAAATATACACCGAATCGGAAACGTTGCTGTTCCTGAAGGCATTCCTGCACTTCAGGGAAAAATCCTTGCATATTTATTCGAATGCCGTACCTTTGAAAAATCAGTTCTTTTACCATGAAAACACGCCTTCTCTTTCCATTGGCCATCGTCGCCGTTGCGGCATGGTTGGCCGGCTGCACCAAGCAAAGCAGCGACGTGAAACCCGTTTCCGATGCCATTGCCTATTATGTAAAAAACATCAGACCCCCGTACCCTATCAAGGGGCTCACCTTCCTCGAGGTGGATGCAAAGCTGCAAACCACCGAGTACACCTGCGGACCGGCCGCCGTGGTGTCGCTGCTCAGGTTCTGGGGCCGTGACGGCGATGAGATGACCATCGCGGCTGAGATGGGAACCAGCACCACGACAGGCACCACCCCCGACCAGATGACAGACTGGCTCAACAAGAACGGATTCAAGGCATCTTGGCACCAGGAAGGCTCGCTGGAGTTGCTGCAGAAAAACCTCTCCGAAAACATTCCCACCCTGGTGGAGTGGAGCGACTGGGGCGGTCACTGGGTGCTCGTGGTGGGCTACGACATACGCAACCCGGAGGACATCATGGACGATGTGATCATCTTTGCCGATCCCTACGACTATCACGACGATCACCGCGACGGCCTCACCTGGTTCAACGCCCAGCGGTTTTACTACATGTGGTACGATGCGCTGCTCTTCGGCAAAGTCATGAAAAAAATATATATCCAGGCCGTGCCGGTCAAGCGCGGCACAACGGCAGCCAACTGAGAAATGCCGTGCATTTTCATGAAGATGCGGTAACTATTGACCTGTAATTGATTCCCCGACGGTTCATGTGCGTCGGGGCCCCCCTAATCTTTTATGCAACGTACAGATAGCGCGTGGTCCATTTCATATTGGTTTGTTTCTACAAACGGATGATGATGATACAGGCTGGGAGCTGTCGGGCGACTTCCATTATCTGTCGATGTCCAGTAATAAGCGGAATAACCATCTTTTATTTTTTGAAAATTAAATCTCCAGTCACGAAATCCACCGGGTAATGCAGTAAATCCGCTTTCATTTGTTGCATCAACGTTCGGACTGCTCCAATGTTCCGATCCGATTTCTTTCATTTTTCCACCTGCAACGCCAGGACCGCCCAGATAGTTTATAAGGGTATTCCATTCGGCATCGCTGGGTACATGCCAGCCCGGCGGACATAAACCGCGGGCGTCGTTCATGAATTTCCATTGGTAAAGCTGGCCGTAGATGATACAGTTCTGGGGTTTCATTTTAAGGCACCAGCTTCTAACGATATCTCCGTTTCTGAACCTCGTTGTGGCAAGGTTTTCCACCAGCCAGGTCTGTGTGCCGATTAAAACGCTATGATAAACATTGCCGTCAATATCGGTAACAACCGGACCGTTGCCGTCCATGATAATAATATTTGCCTGGTCGGGAGTACCTATGGCATATTCCTGACTGCTGCATCCCGTTATTTTCAGGAATATCGATTCGGTTTCTTCGAGAATGCTGTCGCTACGTACACCTTTTACGACAATTCTCGCATACTGCTGATTTGGCGGTATGGTAACGCATCCGTTTGAGATGACCGAATCACAGTCGGAGCCGATGATTGCGCTGCCCGAAACCTCCAGGTAAACCTTCAGGTCGGCGCCTGTGCTGTTCGGTACGCCTGAGTTCAGAATGAAGTCAGCCGAGTCTCCGTAGATTTCCCATGCCGTATGGTCGGAGGCGGTTATTGTGATTATCTTTTCGGCCGATGCACCCGAAGGGTCTTTTTTACATGAGTAAATAGACCATGCAAGGACAAGAAATCCCGGGACCAGCAGTGTATATTTCATGTTGGGTAATTTTGGTGGATAAAGGTAATAGAAATTTTAGTTGAAAGCACAAGCTGATTTTCCTGACGCACTGAGCGGCAAGGTTAAACTCCAACCCTGAAGAGTGAACCCGGACATCCCGGCGATGTATTTCTCAAACTTTGAAGGAAGGATTTTCCAAAGTGGCAGCAACCAGGAATTTTTACCCGGATCAATCGTTTGTATAAAGGTTGTGGTCTTTTAGTCCTTTGTTTGCCCCGGAAAAATATGCTTCCAGTTCACCCAACGTGCCGTCGGCGGTTTGAAGGTCTTTCAGGATCAATCCCTCTTCGAGCAGCACAATGCGGTGGCAGACTTCGGTCACATGCGTAAGGTCGTGGCTCGAGATGAGCATGGTGGTCCCGCTTTCCATGTTGATCCTGGATAGCAGCCGTTTGAGACCGATCTGCGACGAAGGGTCGAGATGTGCAAAAGGCTCGTCAAGGATCACCAGTTGGGGATTCCCTATCAGTGCAGCGATGATCCCGATCTTATTCTTGTTGCCTTGCGACAGGCTGCGGATCGGCTTTTTTTCCTGCAGCAGGCGCTCATCGCCAAATCCATCCAGCGAGCGGTAGAACCGGGAATAATCATCCGCAGTCCATAAATGCAACCCGCCCACAAACGAAAGGTATTCAGCCGGGCTCAGGTAATCGATAAGAAAGCCCTCGTCGAGGTAAGAGCCCGTGATCATTTTCCAGTCCTCCCGCTTCTTTACCGGCATGGATCTTATCCACACTTCCCCTTCGGTAGCCTCCACCAGGTCGAGGATCAGCCTGAACATCGTGGTTTTCCCTGCCCCGTTGTTGCCCACGAGACCGAACATCTCGCCATTGGTAATTTCCAGCGCGGGGATAGACAGCGCCCGCGTTTTTCCATAAATTTTCGTAAGTCCGGTGATCGTTATCATGCCTAAGTCGTTCTGAAACCATTGAGAATTTTATACTTTCGTGAGTTGAACTGTTTTGTTATCAGGCGGATGAAGCCCTCCGAAAACGTAAGTCCTGCGGCGCCAGCAAAACCGACGGCCAGCATGCCCGCTTCGGGATTTCCGGAAAGCGTAAACAGCCAATAAACGAGGAAAGGCAAGCCCAGCAACGGAAAGAAGAGAAGGAAATGAACGAAGGTGGTGCCTTCGTAGTTGAACAGGACGCCCTTTCCCAGGTCGATGCGACGGGTGTTGTAAGTGCCCAGGAAGAGGATTATGAAAGCATTGATGCCTGAATTATACAGGAAGCACGCCAGGTTGATGAGGGCGATGCGGTATCCGTAAAATGCATAGGGCAATGTGAGCAGGAAGGAAATGGCGTTGGCCGTAAAGAAGAGCCAGAACTTCCCCCTGAAGTAATCGTGCATGCGGAGGCCCGAGGTAACGATCTTGTCGAATGAACGGCTTTCCCAGCACATGATGAGTTGTCCGTACTGCATGGAGAAGATACCTGTGATAAGCAGTCCCGCGAACAGGAACATTCCCTCTCCCGTGGTCCTGGCATGCGGAGGATAGATGAGGAGTCCGTACAGCAGGAACATCAGGCTGAGCATGAGGAAACTGCGCGGACGGTTGTTGCGGAGGATCAGTTTGAGCTCCAGCATGACCAGTCTTCCCGGGATGCCGGGCGAATGCAGGGGACCGCCACCGTTACCCGCGAAAATCAGCCTTTCCTTTCGGGGGAAGAGTTCGAGGTATCTTTGTTTATTTAGAAAGATGCGGGATCCCTGATACATGATCATGAGGATCAGGATCGGCACAAAAAGAAGGAACGGATGTGTTGCGGTTGCGGTGAGGGTGTCGGCGAACGCGCCCGCGATGAACTGATGTGTCTTGAAATCGGCAAATACCAGGGAAGTTGTGACCAACAGCAGGACCGGCATAAGCCAGATGTTCTTCAGGTAAAGTTTTTTCAGCAGGAAGGCCAGGTAATTGTTCGAAAAGATGAGCAGCCATACGGCAGCGAGCCAGGCCAGGGCGCCCGATCCGCCGGCCAATGGAACCACCGTTCGGAGGGTGAACGGCACAATGATCAGCAACGGCATGAAATTGAAGAGGCTGAGCCCTGATTTCAGCAACAGGAAATGGAACAGCCGCGATCGTTTCACCGGCAGGTGCAGGTAAGGAACGATGGCGATCACCGGCACAGGCTGTATGAAAAACCGCAACAGCAGATCCGCCGGGAAATAATAAAAGAGCAGCAGTGAGAACGCCCTTAACGGGTCTTCACCGGGAAATGTTCCTGCGACGATCTTTCCCATGAACAGCCCGATCACTACCAGGTTGACCGCCAGGTACAACAGCATGATCCCCAGGAGGATCCTGATCAGCAGTCCTTTTTCCCAGAATGGCGAGCGGGTGCTTTGTTTCCAATGGTGTGAAACCAGGGATGGGAATGTAGAATGATTCTTCATGTAAACCCTTGTCGGCAGCAAATGTAAGTGAAAATCGACTTTCCATTTACATTGTATTACGGGCCTTCCCAAACAACATTGACATCTGTTCCTGTGTCAGCCAAACAGTCTCATCTTCCAGGCGAACGTCAATTTTGATATTCCCTTCAGAACTTTGATAGATGATTATTTCGCCCTTGTTTATCTCCGGATATTATTAAAAATGCCCATCCTGAATTGTTATTGTATTTAATCAAATAGGATGAAATCAACCCGTTCTTTTAAATTCCGCGTACCTGATCTCGACTCTTTCTCTGTCGGGGTAATGTTCTTCTTTCATAGGTAATATGAGATTGCTCTTATGAAAATCTTTCAGACCATGCTGCAACATGGGCCCATCCTTTTCGCGGAGTATGTCTTTCCTGACTTCGACCTCGAAATAGGGGTTGATACCCAAAATGTTATTATCAAATGCTGCATGATGAATCTTACACAGAGAGATGCCGTTTTGAATGATTGCATCCCCTAATGGCAAGGTGTCGGCAATAATATGCGCCGCATCCAGTAATTCGGGATGTTTGAGCTTGCAAATGGCACACTGGTTTCGATAAACCTGTATGATCTGGTCCCGGAATTCGCGCTGATGGATCCTTGTTTTGACCTCCTGGGTCTTGTAGGACCTTAGTATCTTGTTATAGTCAGTAACCGGCTCATTCACCATTCCAAGCTCAATGGCATGGGTTAATGCACCACTTGTAATCCTGACCATGAGTTGATCAGGTAAGTCCTCTTCGATGTACATCGGGAAAAAGACCTGATAATATCCTTTGCGAAGGGTTCCGGCAAAATAGATGAGCGGGATTTGTCGTTGCCAGATCTCTCTTAATCCGCAATTGTCCCTATGATTTGGATCTTCGCCCCGATAACGGTAATGGATGTAATCTTCATTCGAACGGTCATCCTTATATGGATTTTTTAACGTTGTGGTAATGGAGATCGGAAGTTCACACAGTTTTGGTTTCCATATGCCTGTGTATCTGATCAGCGGAACCCTCTCACCCTGAAATGAGAAACCCTGCGTTAAAAGAGACCAGGGCAGCGTATCTCCAAGAACATCTACTTTCTGTTTCAACCATTGAAAAGCAGCGGTTCTGATCTGGGAATCTCTTTCAAAGTTTAACATGCTCCTGATACGCTTGTTAAACAACTTTTTTCACATATTCCCTCCAAAACTCCTCCACCACCAGATCCCGGATAACCGGGTTCTCGAACTTGTTGTAAAAATCAACCCGGTCGTTTACATACGACAGGAAGATCGAGCCGATCACCTCCTCGAACTTACGGCGTTTGTTGGTCTCGCTGTTGTCGCCGGTCATCACGGCCCGGAGACCGGGGTCGGCATGAATACGGGTTTGAACATTCTTCAAATCCAGGCGATGCTCTTCAGTGAGCTCGGCGCCGTAAATCTCATTCAGCTTGCGGATGATCTCGGAAAGGAAGTCCATTGGCTCCTCCTGCCTCTTGCCGTACCCTTCGGCGGTCATGGGGTCCAGAACCCCTTTCTCATCCTGTAGCGACAACCTGTACTCCCCGATCTTCTGTATGCGTAATGAGGATAGCTCCACCGCGCCGCTTAGATCAACCAGCGATGAATCGCCTTTGGGTAGCTTTTTGTTGACGTATTTCAGGAAGATGAAGAGTTTCTCCAGTTCGACATCCTCAAAGGTGATGATCTGACTGATGTAGCCATAGAGGCGAATGTACGACTGGATCAATGATTTGAATTCGTTCTTCTGCTCCGGGTTGCCGATCTCGTTCCATTTCTCTACCACCCTGTTCAGCGCCGGCTGCAGCATCTCGTCGGTCTCGCGCTCGTTATAGAACAACCGGCAAAACTCATCCACCGTATACTTCGTGAAGAGGTTGAACCCGCGGATCTTCGTCTCCAGGTCGTAGAGCTTGTTGGGGTCGGTTTCGCCTGAAAGTTCGGTGGATGTATAAAATGGTTGGAACGCCTCAACGACTTCCGCGGTATCGTTGGCGAAATCGAGCACAAAGGTGTCGGTCTTGCCGGCGCAGGTGCGGTTCAGCCGCGAAAGGGTCTGCACGCACTGCACCCCCGAAAGCCGCTTATCCACAAACATTGCCTGCAGCAGAGGCTCATCAAAACCCGTCTGAAATTTATTGCTCACGATCAATATCCTGTACCTCGGATCCTTAAACCCGTCCTGAATAGATACCATGTGAGGCAGCCCATTCTCCCGGTTCAAAATTCCCTCCGTAACCTCTCTCAACCCCACATTTGAATTTTGATATTTGACATTTGAATTTTGAATTCCGATCTTCACGGTTCCACTAAACGCCACCAGCACCGAATATGGCAGCCCCAACGCTTTCATCTGCTTTTTCATCTCCTGGTGAAAGAGAACGCAATGAAGCCTCGACCGCACCACCACCATCGCCCTTCCCTTACCGTTGATCGTGCGGGAGGTTTTACCCGTAAACTGCTGAAGGATGATCTTTACCTTCTGTTCTATGGTCTGCGGATGGGAATCCACGAAGTTCACCACCTGCCTCATCGCCTTGCCCTCGGGAAGCTGCTGATCGTCGCCCGTCTGCACCAGCCTGAACCAGCGCGACCAGGTTGTATAGTTCTTCAGCACATCCAGCGTAAAACCCTCGGCGATACTCTGCTTCATCGTATACGAGTGGAAGGGTACGAATCGGCCATCCGCAGTCCTGCGACCAAATAATTCCAGCGTCTTATTCTTCGGAGTCCCCGTGAACCCGAAGAAACTCACATGTTCCTGCCGCCCGCGGCTGCGGATCTCCTCCCTGATGAGGTCTTCATAATCGGGAATCTCCTCGTCCTCTTCTTCGCCGCTTTCCCCTTTGGAGATCGTCTTTTTGAGGTGTTTCGACGTTTCGCCCGTTTGTGAGCTGTGCACCTCGTCGATGATCACCCCGAACGTCCTCGACCGCAGACGCGAGATCGATTCGGAGATCATCGGGAACTTCTGGATGGTCGAGATGATGATATCCTTCGATTGTTCCAGGAACTCCCTGAGCTGGCCCGAATCCCTGTCCACGCTGTTCACCACGCCCCGGGTTTGTTCCAGTTGGGTGATGGTATGCTGAAGCTGTTTATCCAGCACCTTGCGGTCGGTGACCACGATGATCGTGTCGAAGATGCGGTGCGTATCGTCCTTGCTGCGGTAGAGCGAAGTGAGCAGGTGCGACAGCCAGCCGATCTCGTACGATTTCCCCGAGCCCGTGGTATGCTGGATCAGGTAATGATGCCCCGTACCCTCTGCTCTTACCTGGTCCCTGATCTTCCGCACGCAATCCAGCTGATGGTAACGCGGGAAGATGAGCAGTTCCTTCGGTTTCTCCACCACCTTGCCCTTGTACGGATCCCATATCTTATCCGTCTCTTTGGCCAGGTGCACGTAGTTTTCGATGATATCCAGCAGGGAATCCGGCTTCAGGATCTCCTCCCAGAGGTAATGCGTGCGGTAGCCCTCGGGATTGGGCGGATTTTCTATCCCCCGGTTATACGGAAGGAATTTCGTATCGTCACCCATGAGGCGGGAAGTCATCGTCACCACATCATTATCTACGCAGAAGTGGGCCAGCAGCCGTTTAAAGCCCAGCAGAGGCTCCTTCGGGTCCCTGTCGCGGCGGTACTGCAGTTCAGAATTCCTGAAATCCTGGCCCGTGAGCTGGTTTTTTAGTTCCATCGTCAGCAGCGGGATCCCGTTCAGGAAAAGCGCCATATCGATGGAATTCTCATTTTTTAATGAATATTTAAGCTGGCGGATGAGCGAGTACCGGTTTTTCAACCACATTTCCCGGTGTTCAGGGTTCAATCCGGAATTTGGCTCAAAAAATACCGTAGAAAAGTTCGCCCCTCGGTCCTTGAACCCGTTCCTCAGCACATCGATCACACCCCGGCGAACGATCTCCTCATTCAGCCGTTTACAGATCTTCACATCCGTCTCCACCCCATACTGAACCGTAAGCTTCTCATACTCCACCGGCTGGGAATCCCTCACAAACTCCAGAAACTCCCCCTGGATCAGGCAAAGGCTACGGTCATACTCAGATGGCAGAATCGACCGGTATCCCTGGCTATTCAGAGATGACTCAATATGCTTCTCAAACCGTTTCTCGCTCGGAGCATCCATAACACTCAATTCGTTCGTACATCAATTTTACCCGTCACCACCTCGGAGATCAGGGATTGACGGTACTCTTTTAGTAATGCGATTTTTCTATTTTCAAGATCAACTTGTTTATCGATTTCGGAAGTCCTGTTTGTAATAAATGCTAATATGGCAATTTGTTCTGATAATGGAGGAATTACAAATTTAATTTCTCTTAAAGTGATTCCGTAAATTACTTCAATGGTAGTAGAATTGCTATTAAGGATAACATTTTCGAGAAAAATCGACGATTGATTGACATAATAATAGAAATATTCGTTTATTATCTTTTCAAAATCCAATCTTATACGGATTAAGCATGGATGAAGAACACTCAGAATCTGGTTTTGAGGGACGATGGAACATTTTCCAAAAGTCGTTCGATTTGTTCTGCTATATGAACCGCGCGTTCCCATTATAATATCACCTGGTCTTACTTCAAACTCCCTAAGAGAATCAAACTTCTCATGACTTAAAAATTCATCTCCCTCATTATAATTTTCATCAATAAGTGTTTTTTGATTAAGAATTTTAATTCCACTAGGCTCATAATCCTTAGTATTCAATTGCGTGCCAAATGGCCCTGTCTTAATTCCATCTTTATCCTTTACAAAATATTTTAGAGGAGCAAATTTCCAATGCTCTGGTATCTCCCCAACCCACTCCACTCCAGATTCTTTCATCCTTACTTCCGGATTCAATCCTTTGGTAACAGCCTGATTGATGATGATGGTACGATATTCCTTTAACAATTCGATTTTTCGCAGTTTCCCTTGAATAAGTGCATCTATGATAGAAGTTTTTTGGTTGAGGTATGAGACGATTTGGGATTGTTCTTCGATTGGTGGAAATATTCCAAAAATATCTCCAAAGGAATCGTCATAAAGTCTTAACCTTGACTCAATCACACCTGTAGAATTCCTTCGGAATTCTGAAGTATAAAGATCTGTCCGAAGCAAATAATTGAAATAATTAGGTATTCCTTCCATGAAACGAAATACAGAATAGGCAGGACTGACAATTCCTTCGAAATTGCTCACTCCTAAACCTCGTTTCCACATTAACATAATATTGTTTACTAAATCCCCTTTCTTGACCTTTAAATAGCCCTCTAGGCTTTCAGACCTTGTTAAAGTTTCATTATCCTCTCGGATTTCTATCCGAGGGATTATACCATAATTTTCTGAAACTGATAATAATTCTTCACTTCCATTTAACGATTTAATTCTTACCGGTTTGGTAAAATATTTCAGCCTTATTATTTTCCAATGCTTTGGAATATTTCCAATCCATTGAACACCTGAATCATTGTATGTGGAGAAGTTTTTCACTAAATCAAAGTGCTTTGCTATTTCATCCCAGTTAAACTTTGATAATGTTTTATCAACTTATCTTTAAACTGTTTTTTAATATATTCCTTATTAATTAACGCTTTAGACTTGAACTTTGCTGTTAACTTTCTATTTGATATTTCGAGATTTTTTATTTTTACATCAACATCAACTATTCTGTACCATCTTGGATTAATTTGTTTTCTTGAGATTATAAAGTCATATAAAGGATTTGCATCTCTCTGTAAAACCGCGATACAATAAGACAAATTATATTCAGTCATATCTAATAGATCCGTTGATTCTAATGAAATAATTTCAGAATGAATTTCCTTTAGTTGATCTAAAAACTGAGTTGTTCCTAAAAATTCAAAAAATATATTTCTGGACCAAAGTACGAGTTCAAGCATTGTTCTTTTATTTATTCGCGGATCCTGACTTGTTATATATTCTTCAATTGTTTCCCTCATCATCTCATCGAAGATTTTTATCACAGCTTTTAACACCTTCAATCTCAACTTGACATCAATTAAATGAGCTGCTTGTAATATCTTGGTAGTATGTATAATAAATGCAAGTTTATTTTCAGGGTCACCAGGATAGTTAACTTTAAACTCTGCAACCTTCTCTAAAATAGTTGAATGATATGGAGTTTTTCCAGCATAGAATATATTGGTATTAAGCCACCAATCATCATAATAATTTTGTAATAAGGTAGCTTCATCAGAAGTATCAATAATGGTTGAAGTTAAGTACTCTTGAATTGTAAGATGAAAAAACGTATACATATCTAGTTTTTCATCTTTAACAATTATACTACATCTTTGACAAATATTCTCGATAAAATCATCGACATTCTTAATTGCCTGAATAGGTCTGCTTTTATACAATTCTGATAAAAAAACTTCAAGATCATGAAGTGAGATCGTTTTTTCTCCTTTTTTATGTAAATGCTCTGCAATTTTTTGAATAACAAATTGCCGCTCTTGGTACTTAAATTGTTCTGAAACACCCTTGTTTTTATCCCATTTATTAAGAAATACATCTATAAATTTACTATATAATTCCGTCAAATTTCGAGGAAGCTCTTTCAGATCAATTTTATTCTCTTTAAATAGAATTGCTAATAAAATCGCTGTTAATGGTGTTTTGGGGAAGGCCTTTGCGATCTCATTCCTTCTAATCAGTTTAATAAACGAAGATTGTTGATCATGACTTTCAAGAAGCTTAGAACCAATATCTATCATTTCATCAAGTGATAATGGTAAAAGCTCATAACGATCAAAACTATCCTTAATTAGATCCGTACTTTCTAGATAATCGTTATTTCTTGACGATATAACAACTTTTATAAATGGACTAACCTTAATTAAGTCAAGGACATGATTAATGATAAATGATTTATCATCATTACTATAAAGTTCATCCAAACCATCAATTAGCAGAAGTATTCTTTTTTTCTGATTTAATAACGTAAAGTCTAAATCTGAACTTGTTATATCTTTAAATACTTCTTGTAATAATACCGGAAGCTTTTTCTTTTCGATTTCCTTTTTAAATTTAAAAGCTTCAAAGAAGAAAACATAACCATCTATTCCTTGATTAATAAAGTCTTTCCCAATTTTCTTTATAATCGTAGTTTTTCCTGAGGCCGCGATACCATGCAGTAGTACGGGTCGGTTATTACCTAGTAATTCATTGATTTCGGGAAGAAATTTAACAGGCATCTTTTTATGAACTAAATCTGCCGATTTTAAGTACTCTTCCCTTTCGTTTTCAAATTCCCTAGTTTTAGCCTTAATCTTAATTCTAAAATCTTCTATATTGTCAACTTTTATATTAAAATCCGACTCGAGCAATTTTAAACTTGAATCAGTATTTAAAACCAAAAGTGTATCCTTATTGAATATGCTTTGAGTAATGTCTCTGTTATCATTAAAAAGAATATCACAAACTTCAGAATGCTGAACATTTTCGGCAATATCTCCACAATCCCAATATGACACTTTATCTATATTTTGTGGATATTGGATAAGGTCAGCAATTTGCTGTTTAGCATTGTCTTTGAATACACCACTCGTAATTACAATAACATTATTGATTTTAATATTCCCTTTTGTATGACTTGGATATGATTTTCTAAAACACTCATTTATCTGTCTCGAAACATCCTCAAAGTCTCTTTGATTAATATCGATTATTTTTACAACACAAGCATACCAAATAGTATGATGCAATTTACTTTCCTCATAAAATACGATATCTTTACCAAATTCATGAACTCCATGATTTTCTTGAACTTCCAGAAAATTCATCGACTCAAATAACTTTACTAGGATTTGTCGCAATTCTTTTTCAGATAATTCTTTTAATCTGTCCTTGATTTGAATTATAGATTTTTTCATAATTTGTATTTTCCTTTCAATGAAGTAGATCCGACCAATCCATGAAATTTTATAAAATGCTATAATTAATTTGAAAATAATATTCTACTCGAAAAACTATTTACATTTTTCATTTTTCTGGAAGATGAATCAATGTGATGCCATATCTATTCTTTTCAATAAAAAATCTTTTAGGAAAAAGTTTTCTATCCCAAAAAAAGAGAAATGAGATACTGTTTGACATTTCGAAAAACAGGTATGCAATATTGAAAAATAAAAAGAAGAAAACAATAATACTAAATACGACTGATTGACTAAAAAAAATAAATCCACACAGAAAAAAGATGAACCTAAACAATTGGACTGAACTGGGTAGCGGAATACTTCTATATCCGGCTAATTTAGCCCAAATTGGGTGCAACCAAGGCAATGGCAACATTGTTAAATAGAAAAATGGAATATTTGCATTTAGTCCTGATTTGGCAAAGAAGCCAAGGAAATAAAAGGATGAACTTATTATAGCTAATTCTATTAGATCAATGAAAAAATTTAATGGTTTATATTTGGTTATATCTTCACTATAAGTATCCCAAAAGGTTATTGAAAAATATAAAATAAGATAAAGCCCAAACCAAATGGAAAGATTTGAGAGAACTTCATGTATTGAGCTATTAGTTGAATAAATTTCATGAATTTTAGAAAAATAGAGAAATAGCCAAGACCCTAAAACAGCTGGATAATAAAGAGATTTCATTAGATCTAAAAGCATCTTTTTAGATGAATTTGGTGATTTAAGTAGTTCCATATCACTTTCTTTATATGAACAAAAACATTTACTGCGCTTACATTTTTCTAATTAATAGTGCCAATTGAAACTTTCTATTCCTATAAATCCACCAACCCCCTCATCAACCCCTCACTCTCCCTCTCAAGCTCCAGCAAATCTTTCATGATCTCTTCCGATGATCGCAGGGGTTTGTATTTGTAAAAGTATTTGGTGAAGTTGATTTCGTATCCGGTTTTATCTTTGGCGCGGTCCATCCAGCTGTTGGGCAGATGGGGCTTGACTTCGCGCTGGTAGTATTCGTCTATGTTGGTGCCGAGGGGGATGCGTTCGTAATCGCGGAGGCTGCTGTCGGGTTTGGGTTCTCCCTGTTTGTTGGTCACGGCCACGCCGTTTTCAAACAGGGGCTGTTCTATGGTGACTTTGGTGTATCCGAAGAAGCTGTTGGGATAGATCTTGCTGATCTCGCTCTCCTCGAAGCGGGTGTATGTGTCGAGGATGGTCTGCTGCTGCTCGGGACAGATCTCCTTGCGCTTGCTTCCGAGTGATTTCTTCATGTGCTTGAACAAGGCCGATCCGTTGATGAGCTGGACTTTCCCCATCCGCAGTCCCTGCTTATGATTATTAAGGATCCAGATGTAGGTGGTGATACCGGTATTGAAGAAGAGGGAATCGGGCAGCTGCACGATGCACTCCAGCCAGTCGTTCTCGATGATCCACCGGCGGATCTCCGATTCCCCGCTTCCGGCATCGCCCGTGAACAGCGGGGAGCCGTTGAACACGATGCCGATGCGCGATCCTTTTTCCTCCATCTTGGAGATCATATGCTGAAGGAACAGCAGGGAGCCGTCGGAGGTGCGCGGCGTGCCGGCGAAAAACCTTCCATTGGGATTCTGCGCTTCGGCCGTCACGAACTCTTCTTCGCTTTTCCAGGAAACGCCGAAGGGGGGATTGGTGATCATGTAATCGAACTTCTCGCCGCTGAACCCGTCTTCGCCCAGGGAGGAGCCCAGGCGGATGTGGTCGGGGTTCTCGCCCGAGATGAGGAGGTCTGATTTGCAGATGCTGTAGGTCTGCGGATTGAGTTCCTGTCCGTAAATTTTGATGTCTATCTGCGGATTGACATGCTCCAGCACCCAGTCCTTTCCGATGGTGAGCATTCCGCCGGTACCGCAGCAGGGATCGAACAGCGAACGGATCTTTCCCTCCCCGCGAAGGTCATCCGCAGTCCCCGAAAACACAAGGGAAACCAGGAGCCGCACGATATCGCGGGGGGTATAATGCTCCCCGCTGGTCTCGTTCGACATTTCGGAAAAGCGCCGGAGCAGCTCCTCGAAGACCTGCCCCATGGTATGGTTGTCGACCGTGTTCGGATGCAGGTCCACGGCGGTGAACTTCTCGATGAGCAGGAACAGCCGGTTGTTCTTATGCAGTTTCTCCACCGGCTTGTCTAACTGGAAATTCTCGATGATGTCGTACACGTTCTTAGAAAAGCCGTTGATGTAATTGCGGAAGTTGATCCCCACATTCTTCGGATCCTGCTTCAGCCGCGAAAGATCATACTTCGACGTATTGTAAAACTCAGCCTTTATCCGGCTGCGGATGACGGGCGAGGGATCCTCCACCTTGGTTTTGTACTCCTCGTACAGTGCATGGATCTCATCCTTCCGCGGCTCCAGCACACAATCCAGCCTCCTCAGGATCACAAACGGCAAAATAACATCCCCGTACTCGTGGGGTTTGAACAGTCCGCGAAGTACATCGTCGGCTACGTTCCAGATGAGGGAGGAGAGGGTTTGGGAGTTGGGCATTAGTTTCTTTTAATTTGTTTATCGTTTCATTTTACCTGGACACGCTGTCCAACTTATTTTCCAGATTCGGCGCTCCTTTCAACTTTTTCAATTGCATATTACCTACTAATGATTTCATTTGTGTAATGGCAATTTCATTCAATTTTGTTAACCGTTCAGACTGTTTCATTCCGTGGTGAACCAATACAGCATTGATGCTTTCTAAATTTGAAAGCACCACCAATTGTTCGATGGTCGCATCATCCCGAATGTTTCCCCTGGATTCAGGGTTTTTATCTCGCCATTGTTTTGCCGTAATGCCAAACATTGCTACGTTCAGCATATCAGCTTCATCAGCATAAATAAAACTAATCTGTTGTTTGGATAATTCGGCAGGAATCAGCTTCTCTTTTATGGCATCCGTATGGATGTGGTAATTCACTTTTGCCAGTGTTCGTTGCAGGTTCCACTCAAGCTGTAACCTGTCATTTTCATCTGCTTTAAGGCGCTGAAATTCCTTCAGTAAAAACAATTTGAACTCGATCGAAATCCACGTAGCAAACTCAAGAGCGATATCTTTCTGGGCAAATGTGCCTCCATTTCTTCCTGGCCTTGATTTGATACCAATGGCATTGGTTGATTCAATCCATTTCTTTGGGGTCATTACAAAACTGTTTAGCCCCGCCTGGCTTCTAAACCCGTCGAATTCGACGGGTTTAAAATTTGGATTATTCAGGACTTCCCAAAACCCCAACAATTCAATAGTGTTCCGGTTTCTCATCCAGTTCTTGATTAAGTCATCTGTATGAACCGGATCTTTATAACGGGCTATATCTGTAAGCGAAATGAAATCATATTCCTGCCAGGCGAGAACAACAATCTCTGTCCCTTTAACCTGCATGGTTTTATTTTTCACCATATTGATTCTCCTTTCACTTTCCTGAAACAATTGAAAAGTATTGTACCTGCTTCGAAAATCCGTTGATGTAATGGTGGGGTATGAGGCAGATCTCATCCTTCCGCGGCTCCAGGACACAATCCAGCCTCCGCAGGATCACAAACGGCAAAATCACATCCCCGTACTCGTGGGGTTTGAACAGTCCGCGAAGTACATCATCGGCTACGTTCCAGATGAGGGAGGAGAGTTGCTGAAAATTCGACATGGCAGCAAGTTAGAACAGGATAGTTATGGAATTGTAAAATTAGAAAGTATTGTTGACATATCAAAGAAATTGTTATTTATTGGCCTGCTTTTAATTCCGTTAATATGCTCAATAATGAATATCAGTAATCAGAAACACACCTTACCGAGTAGCCTTCGTTCATGAACCAGCCCCATTGGTGAATGCCGTCGCTATTGTTAAAGATATAGCGCATCCAGGCATACCCCGGATAACTTTCCGAAGAACTCCACCATGAACCGTTAGATCCAAGACCGTAAGACAAGCCGTCAACGCGGTATCGATGACCTGCCGGAAGTGCTGAAAATCCGCTTTCATTCGTTGCTCCAATGTTCGGAGCAATCCACAAACCCGTTCCATCTTCGATTGTGCCAGGGGTCTTCATTTTTCCACCCGCTATAAATCCGCCCAGAAATGTTGTCAGTGTATCCCATTCATCAGATGTTGGCAGGTGCCAATCCTCAGGGCAAATGCCCCGGATCCCCGGGGTGAAACCGTACTGCATTATTTCAGGCCATTGGTATAATCCTCCATAAACAGTACAATTGTTTATGTCGTTGTCGTAACAGTACTTTTCAATAATTCCATTGTCCGTTTGTTCCTGAATCCCATCAATTCTTACTCCCGCATTAAGATTCTCCCTGAGCCAGCACTGTGTACCTATTTTGACAGTATTGTAGGTTTGCCCCATGAAGGTTACCGAAGGTAAACCCTGACATGAAATACCAGTGCCTGGAAAGTTGATTGTAAACAGACTGTCGATGGTTGGTGCATCCTGGAATGCAGTGGTACTGGAATCCGAATACCCTGTGAAGCGCAGGGTGTCACCCATTGAGAAGGTAAATCCGCTGCGGCTTTGGGCTGGTTTTGAAGGATAAAGTTCAGGTTCCATCCCAAAATAAGCAAGCGTGCATCCGGAGGGAGATCCTGTCATTGACGAAATAATCTTGATGCTTTTCATCATCGCCTTGTCGGAAACGGTAAATAAAAACAAATCAGATCCTCCGGTGGTGAATAAAAAGGTATGAAAACCTCGTTGGAGTTTTCGTTTCAAAGAGGCAACCTGATCGCCGTTCACCAGCGATACCCTGATTGAGATCTCATCGCTTTCCGGAACAAATAACAGGATTTTGGTACGCTCAGTGACGGGATTGGGTACATTCTGAAAAACCTCCAGTTCATCAGAAACAGAGGGGAGTTCGTTTACGTTCAAGGGTTTTATTGATAGAACCGTGTCAGGCCAGTAAATTGTTGTATCACTGTTTGAATTCAGATTTCGAATTTCAACTTTGCTCAGTTGCTGGTACGTTTCATTTTTTATCCCTGTAAAGGATAGCGAGAGCAATGATTCCTGCCCAAAGCAAATATTAACAGAAAGTAAGATGAAACATTGCGATACAATGATGAAGGTTTTCATGGCGTTATTGTTGCGATTCAGAAGCGTGTCTTACAAAGTTTACGATTAAAATGAGTACCCTAAATTAGCAAATACCCCACCGTAATTTCCGGTAGGAGTAATTTCAATTGCGATAAACTGTGAACCAACTTTGATTTTTACACCAACCCCGATATTAAGTGCAGGCAAAAACAGGAAGTCCATGACAGTGCCTAAATTGCCATTGTCGACCATTTCATAATTACTGTTTGCTAAAACTGAAACACCAAGCCCGGCATAGAAATAGGGCCGGATTACCTTTGCAGCAGTATGAATGTTCAGCCCAATAGGAATGAAAGATATCCACTGTTGTTGATAATTTAAACTTTCATCCTGGCCCACGCTTTCAACATTTGTGTTGGATCTCCCAAAGCGATAGGATGCACCTGCAAAAAATGAGAGATGCCGGTTTTTTTCGGGCGAAAAACGGTTTGCATAAAATGCCACGCGAAAACTGGTCCCTGGTCCACCAATAAAGGGCATTCCTACAGTAATATCAAAGAAGTACTTTTTCTTTTCTTTATATATACTGATGGGATATTGTTCCTGATATACCTGATTATATTGCAGTACATTCTGGATGATTTTTCTTTCAGTAAATGGAATCTTTGTTTCTTTGCCTTGCTGACTTGAAGTATCATCCTTCACATAATGGAGTAAACCGACATGGTTTATTTTATATATGGTTTGTTGAACGCCATTTTCCTCGCTTATGACTTTTTTGATCGGTTCGGTTAAATGTACCGATCGTTCAGGGCTGCAATTAAACAGGAAGACATCAAAATCAGTCCGTGAATTTTTTCGCCAGACAAACATTCTTATTCTCCCTTCCAATATTCTTTTTGCAAAAACTTTGATCGTGTCATTCAACGTATCAGTAAAAACGATACGTTCAAAAATTCTTCCATAATTAAAGCCAAACCCCAACAGATCTTCTGTTGAATAATGTTGAACCAGTTTATCTTTAATTTGTTCTTTAAATTCAAGTTCTGATCCTAAATCACGGTCAGTCTTATCATTTATCAAACCTTGAATGGTGTCTTTGTTTAAATTCACCATGTAGCCCTTCATCCATGTTTGAGCTTGAATAGTTTGGGAAAGCAAGGTTGAGAACAGTAGCAAAAAATAGTAAAACTTTTTCATGGAAAGTAAAATTTTGTTGGAACGTTATGCTGGACAAGCTTCTATCTATAAAAAAGTGATTTGCTTTACCCGGTAAGGCGATGTTTCGTTGTTCCTGTAAAAACCGATCACCGCATCGCCGGGGTAAGCGGTGCCCACGGGCATGGTGATGAGCTCGTTCTGCAGTGTTGAGCGGATTGTGAACCCGGTGGGATCCTTGCTTACCATTTCCCAGCCGTGAAGGGCCATGGTAAGGCTGTAACCGCCCCCGTAAAAAAGAAACTTCACCGTAAGGGTCGAATCGAACGGCACCAGGGCGGCCACGCTGTAATCGCGTGCGGTTTCGAAGGTCACGGTGTTCGCGTTCAGCAGGTTCGGCGCCCAGGCCGAAGTGTCGGACTGGAACTGATAATAGGGCGATGCCAGGTCGGGGAAGAGGTAATCACCTACCACCGTGGCGGAGAGGTGTTTCTGAATGACCTTCACGTACGGTTCAAAGGCCGGCACCGAAGCGGTGACGCCGAGGTCCGCATAGCGCTTCTCCAGGTTTTGCCGTACGGTGACAAGGTTGGCCATCGTGATGTTGTGCAGGAGGGTGTCTTTCACCGTTTGCGAGGCGATGAGGCCGTCGCCGCTGAAATCGTAGGCCATGGTAGCGATCAGCTGGGTGAGTTCGGCGGTCAGCGAGGGAACCTGAGCCAGGTTGCCGGTGTATCGCTGCAGCACAACCGACACTGCCAGCACGGCCGCGTTCAGTTCGCTTCCGGCCGATATGTCGGCCGTCTCAAAGTCCTGTTCATCATCGGGAAGGGTGATGCCGAAAAACGCAAGCAGCTCCTGCTGCGCCTGTTTTTTCGCCTGGGCAAACGTTAGGCCCGACGACCTCAGCGTGATGATGCGCTCCTTGATGAGGTGGGTTAAAACGTTGACATTGACCGTGGAGCCGCCTCCCAGGTCGGCCAGCGCCTGCAGGCTGAGCGTGGCAGGCGAGAGTTTGCCGTACAGTTCGTTGAAATAGTACCCGTTGGCCGTGAACAGCCCCGGCCCCGGCAACACGCCGATGTTCAGGAATTCAAATCCTCCCTCATCGGTGAGTATGTTGGCGGTGAACGATCTGCCGGTTTGCCCGAGGTTTCCGTTCAGCTCGTGGAGGGTGATGGTGGCGCCTTTGATGAACGGCCCTTTCTGTACCTTCCCGCTGAAGGAACGCACTTCGGTATTGCCGGGATCCTCCTGGCTGTCATCCTTCTTGCTGCAGGACCAGACCGTGAAACCCAGCATGATTAAAAACAGGAAACCGTGTAGCTTTTTCATATTAAGGTGTTTTCAATTCATCATCCTGAACCAGACGGACCGGGACATCAAGCATTCTGGTAATATTCATAATGTTGCATGCAATGGGTAAACCAAACGCAGTTTCTCTGGAAATCGGGCAGTTGGATTTTTCCTGAATGTACATCTTTCAGGATCTCGTACAAGCTTTTTTTAGTTGAGTCGAAGGATTCCATGGTTGGTTACTGGTTATTGTGTTATATAAATGCTGATTACGCTATCCGGTCCTTTTAAACTCGGCGTACCTGATTTCCACCCTTTCTTTGTCAGGATAATACTCCTCCCTGAATGGTAAAATCAGTTTTTTATTATGAAAATCTTTCAGGCCGTGCTGCAGCATGGGGCCATCTTCTTCCTGAAGAACATCTTTCCTTACCTCAATACCGAAATCGGGATTGATTCCAAGAATATTGTTATCAAAAGCTGCGTGATGGATTTTGCAAAGCGAAATGCCATTTTGAATGATGGCATCCCCCAAAGGTAAGGTATCGGCAATAATGTGTGCCGCATCGAGTAACTCGGTATGTCTCAATCGGCATATCGCACATTGTTTACGATAAACCTGTATGATCTGGTCCCTGAATTCCCGTTGATGTATCCTTGATTTGACCTCCTGAGTAAGATAGGACCTCAGAATTTTCTTATACCCCGTTTCCGGTTCTTGCAGCGGCCTTGTCTCAATTAACGAATTTATTGAGCCACGCGAGATCCTTACCATCAATTGATCGGGTATATCTTCTTCAATGTACATCGGAAAAAAGACCTGGTAGTATCCTTTACGCAACGTGCCGGCAAAATAGATCAAGGCAATCTGTCTCCTCCATATCTCTCTTAATCCGCGGTTATCCCTGTGGTTTGCATCTTCGCCCCGATAACGGTAATTGATGAAATCTTCATTCGTACGGTCATCCTTATACGGATTTTTAAGCGTTGTGGTGATTGAAATGGGCAGTTCACACAGCTTTGGTTTCCAAATACCGGTATATCCCATCAAAGGCACTCTTTCTCCCTGACATGAAAAACCTTTCGTTAAAAGACTCCACGACAGAATCTCGCCATGTAGGTCAGTCTGCCACTTCAGCCATTTAAAGGCAGCCATTCTGATCAAAGAATCTATTTCCAGATTCGCCATAAGCTATGTCCAATTTGCGCAACAAGTTTTAACCATAACCTTCGGTACTCCTAAAGCCATGATCATGCTTCGACCGCACGAAGCCTTATTTATTACAGGCTGGCGTTTTTTCTTTCGTCCTTTAAATCTTTGTCTATAGTAAGATTTGCAGTCATTGTCAAATTAATTGTTTATGCTGGGTGATGCATTAGCGGTTTTTAAAATTTATTTAGGTAAAATGAAGAAACACTTCTGCAATGTCAAGTTTATGCGTTAAATTGTGTATTTGCATATTTTTTAGTCCTTAGCTTTGGCTATTTTCACCTTTATTTAGTTCTTTGTTCTTCTTTGCTTCTGGTAAGTAATTATCGGTAGATACAACTTTCTTTCCAGTCCTACTTTCCAGTTCTCGCCTTGCATTACCAGCAACGGCACCACCTTGTTGGGCTGCCTTTTTATTTTGGACAAATCCTTTTGGATTCTGTGTCTTTACAATTTCAGTTGTCGAAGCCTCTCCAAGCATGGAAAAAATTAATTCAAGGTCGGTCATGTGATCTCGCAGGTTTTGGCTCTTCAGTCCTTTGACTTTTTTATACTCAGAAGGTGTCAGGCCGAAAGTTGCTTTTGAAATCTCTGCTGTGAGTATGGAATACTCTATTAGTTCCTTTACACCTCTGTTTTTCCATTCTTCTGTCAACTCCTCACGAATAGCAATGCTTCGCATTCGCTTTTCAATCCAGTCGTCTGGATAGCCTTTAAGTTTATAAAGTTCTCTTGTTCGCTGTGTTGCCAATTCGGGATTTTCAATTTCATCTAATCTGTCCGAACCCACTTGTGCTAACCAAAGTTTAAAAGGTTCTGCTTTCGGTGATGGAATGGATTGTATAATACGCAAAAGTCCTTTAGCACTGGCACAATTCAGCTTTTGTTTTCCACCAACAGTGTCGACCGAAAGGGGGGTGACAAATTGTCCCCACCCTTTGGAAAGTTCTTCGTCACGCTTACGCATTTTCTTTATGTAGTCGGACGGATTGGGGGTGTCGGTAAGCACCTGAATAACGTCTGCTACAACGAAATACCATGTTTCATCCGCTTCATTCCAAACGGTTCGTATTTGTTTGCTTTCAAAAAGTTTTATGTTGCTCATGTATTTTTTAGATTTATTTTTTTATCATTTCAAAAAATAAACTTGATCTATCTATTTCTGTTAGTTGTAATTCCACATCAAATTCTGATGCTAATTGAACAAAGCGTTCCTTTGTATAGGTCGTTGCTGTGAAATTATCCTTGCACACTATCTCTCCTTTTTTTTTGTCAAATCATAATCAATTTCTCCGATCAATAAAAATCCATGGTTCCCGGGGCTAATCCGTTGCCAGTTATGCTTGTTGTATACCATATAAAAAGGCCGTTGGGTTCTCCACCGCTATTTTGTTGAAGTTCTCCTCGCCTAAGTAGGCCCTCAGGTCGAGGCCGAAGCGGCGTTCGTTCGATTCAACCTCAACCATGTAGTAATCAGACCCGAAAAGGATCTTCCCGCTCAGCCGTTCATCAGTGAGCAGCACCTTAAGCAGCGAGAAATATTTCATGTCGGCCATGGTGAACGAGATGTCGGCGTAAAAATTGGGCCCTACGGTGCACAGGTCGCGGATCACCCGCAGCCAGTTGTCCTCCTCCCAGGGTTGATGGATGTACTTGTCCCAGTGGTCCTGCGAGCCGAAATGGCCGAAACAGATGCGCAAACCGGGAAACCGGTCGGCCACCTGCCTGAAATTACCGGGATGGGTGAACAGGGAGCACAACACTTTCCGTTTCTTCCCCCTGGTATCGACGGGCTTATCCGCCCGCCCGAGCAGCTCCATCAGCTCCTTGTCCGGCCCCTTGAAATGTACCGGGTTGGCCGGGCTGCAATGGGTGATCACCGGCAGGTTCTTCTCCTGGCAGTATGCGTAAAGCGGGTCGTAACGATCGTCGTACGGGAAAACGCCCAGCGGCGGATAGAGCTTCACGCCCCTGAAACCCCACTGTTCCACGCACTGCTTCACCAGGCCCATCATATCCGGGCGCCGGCAGTCGGCATGCACAAACGGGATCACCTGCGGGCAGGCCTTGCTCAGGTCGTATAGCTCCCTCAGCTGCTCAGGGTAAGGCCTCGGCACCCGTCCGGCCCCCATGTAGGCCATGTCCATCGGCAATGCGATGAACCGGGTTCCGTCAGGGTAAAAACTGCGGCAACGTTCGAATATCTTCTGCTGCGACCCGAGCCTTCCGGTGGTGACGAACTTCACGTAGCGGTCGAAAATGTCGCGGTCGGTCCAGAAAATGATCCGCTTTAGAATCCCGGCAACGATTTTATACCCCGCGGCCGACCGGAGGATCCTGACCAGACCCAGCGGGAGGAACCCGTTGGGTACGTCGGCGTCGGTAAAAAGGTGAATGTGGCAATTGTAATACATCACCGGATCCTTTCTGCCTCGCTGCCGCCTCCTTTGCTTTTACCTTTGCGTTTTACCTTGTCTTTGCCTTTGCCGCCCGCTGTCTCTTCGGCCATGGCCCTGGTGAGCGGAAGGTTTTCGATCAGGCCGAGCGTTTCATCGATCATCTGTTGTTTCGTCTTTCTTGTTTTCATTGTGTTGTCATGTTTTAGTTAAACTTAACCGGACGAAAGGCAGGAATATAGTACCTATCAAAATTACAAAATATTTAATTTGCAAACGTATGTCCGGATTTTTTTTTCTTGAAAATTCAGGGATTGCTGACATAGAACGTTGGCAGCCTGACCAGGGGGCGGTCGATGTTCGTTTCGCGCAAAGCCTCCCGGCCACCGGGTTTGCCGATCATCAGGGGCACGGGGCTTCCGAAATACACCTGGATAAAATAGCGGCCGTAAGGCAGCCTGGCAAAGATGAACTTGCCCTGGTCGTTGCTGTACTGGTCGGCCACCAGGGCGCCGGGGCCGTCAAGGGTGTGCTCGTATATGGCTACCCGCGCCTTCGACAGGTGGACCGTGTCGGTGCGGCCGGCGAAATAAACGTACCCCCAGGTTGTGGACGTCTGCCCTCTGGCCGTGGCCAGCAATAAAAGCCCTGCAAGGAAAAATGTGATTTTTTTCATGGTTTTTGGTTTTTAATGATCGTTAGTGGTTACGCCTGGGTGCCTCCCAGGGGATGTGTAGCAGTTTAACGGTGTCGTGGAGCCGGATCTGCATCCGCCTCCGGTCAACCGTGAAGGTTCCCGGCCTGAAGACATGCTTGACCGGGATGAAGTTTACATGGTCGAAGGAAAGGGTCATTTCGCCGGCCTCCCGTTCGTCGTAACGTATGCCGGTAAGCATGAAATTGCCGTCGCGTTCGGTGAGGCACCGCGCCGTGGGCGGTAGCTCCTCCACCACCGTGCCCTCGTGCAGGCAGCAACTGTCTAACATCACGGTGCCGCTGATGTTGTACCGGCGGGCGTCGTACACGTACTTTTCGAGCCATGCGTCGCTGAAGCTGAACGCCATGCCGAACAGCACGATGAATCCCGCGATGGCTCCGCCTGCCCTCCAGGCCGGCCGGCTGATCGTGGTGGCCGACTTCAGGTAGCGGAACAATATCCAGGTGGCCGCCAGGCTGAGCATGAAATCGGCCGCCAGGATGGCAAAAGGATGGGTTAACAGGGTTTCCATGCGAATGCGGTTGAAATGAAAGAAAAAGCGGGCTGCCGCAAGGGCAGCCCGCCGGGTTACTGTTGCTTCGGCTCTCTGATGGTTTCGGTCACCGTGGTGGCAGGCTGCTCCTTTGCCTGCGCCAGCGGTATGAACCTGCCGGTCTTGGCGTCACGGCCAATTTTTCTGACACGCTTTTTCATGTTCATCTGATTTTGGTTGTTGGCTTTCTGAACCCTGACGGTTACACCAGGGCGCTTGCTTCTGCCGAATGATCAACCATGTCGGTCGCCGTAACGTTTACGGTTGAACCGATGGGGCTGGTGTTCAGCGCTGCGGCCAGGTACATCCACATACGCCCGCCGGTAACCTGCACGGCCGGACCCTGCTCCACGATGTTGCCACCCGGATCGAGGATCTTTACGTGCACGGATACCACCTTGCACTTATCGATGGCGACCACGCTCACCGGGTCGCCGATTTGCCCCGTGTACTGATTCACATCGATTCGTTCGATCTTCGGTTCAGACAGAAAGTCGGCGATGGCCATATTATAGGCGGTTACACCGATCGGGGCAAGCTGGCGGTACACTTCCTTTTTTTCGGGGTTGTTCATCACCCCAAGGGCATAGTCCACTGCGGCCAGGAAGTTTTCACGGTTGGCCTGGTGCACGGGCGAAGGGCGGTAATTGCGGGGTTTTTTCGCGAAGATGGTCTTGCCGTAACGTTGACGGAACACGATCTTGTTCGAATACTTTCCCGACAATCCTTCGGTCAGGAGATTTTCAACTACTTTTGACATAGGCTTGTTTTTTAATGGTGAATAATAAAGGAATAGATATGTAATGCGCGCTTATATTCTCTGGTATGGGTATTGCGATCAGGGAGGGTGGCCCCCGGCCACCTGGTAAAGCTTCCCTTGCCGGTGGTGAATGTTCATGACCGTTCAGTTTTGAATGGCAAGGGCACTGCGCAACTCATCGGGCGCAAGTTCATAAGGATCGTTCCATGGTACACAGGGCTTTCTTGGCTCCGTACTCGCCCTTATCTCCAGTTTAAGCACCCCGTGGGCGTCGGCAAGCCGGTGTTTCGGGAAGTAAACGTAGCACCAGTGCCTCATGTCCCGGTCAAGGTGTGCCCGCTCGTGGTCCATTACACGGCATTTCATATCGCTTACCTTCACCGTCACGTTTACAAAGTATTCGCTCAGGTCTGAAGCGATGCGGATGATGCTGCCCGGTTTGCCGTCGAACCTCTCAAGGTCAAGATAATCGATCAGCGGGGCATGATCGAGGTCGGTCAGCAAAATGTGGGGCCGTCCTTCAGGGTTGCGAATTAATGGTTGTTTGCTGCCCGGCGTAGGGCCGCTCTGCCTGATGAAATAGACCGTTATCTTCTGGCATTTCCCGAAATGCTGCAACTCTTTTTTAACGGCGGGCGGTGGCTTTGGCTGAAAACTTTGGCTGTCATGGATGCGCCTGATGGTGTAACTGCGCACCGCTTGTTCAATGGCCGTATCCATTCGGCCGGTGGTTCTGGTCAATGCGTACTGGTTCTTCATGTTTGTTGGTTTTGGTTGAACATAGGTTTATGGTATGGTTGATGATGTAAAAGTTTACTTCGTTTATATATAATGACATTTTTCAGGAGCAAAGGGGTACATCACCTCCCAAAAAAACTTTGATTTTTTTTGAAATACTTTTTATCTGTTTGTTATACAGATATATATGAATTTGTAGAAAACAAGATAAAAGACAAAATTTCAGCATGCCCGATCCGGGCTGCCCCTGGAAAGTGAAAAAATGTTATGGTGGAAATGTGTTTTGTTAGGTGCCCCGGAGCGCATCATTGCATTCCCGATGCGATAGCCTCGAAGCCGTTCCTGCTGGACTACCTTCTTTCTATCTTCTTTCTATGTTCTTTCTATGCTGGGAAATGTAATGCAAAGTGATGTTATTCATCACGTTACATGAAAAGGCCAGAAATTGTTCGGAAAGGGAAGGGCACTGGCTGGCCAAATGCCTTACGGTAGGCCCGGAGATAAACCTGCCCGGTAAAGAATGGTTGAGTGAAAGTCCTGCAGAAGTTTGGCGTGCAGCGGGCGTTTACTGCTTCAGCAGTTTTTGCACTGCAATGCCTTTGCCGGTTTCCGCTTTCACCAGGTAAATCCCGCACGGCAAGGCCGAAAGGTCGATGGTTGTTTGCCGGTGGGTGGTTGTCAACCGCTGGACGACCAGGCCGTCGACCGTCGAAATTTCAAGGCGGGCCCTGGGCGGGCATTCAACCGTGACCCGGTCGCCGGTGGGATTGGGAAAAACCGACAGGTGCAGCGCCTGGCCGGGCTCATCGACATGGTAGATGGTGTTGCAGCTTCGCATCGGGGCGCTTACCGTTACATAGTCCGGGTTTACCGTGATAATGCGGTAGGAACGGTTAAAGGCCGCGGCGGTCTGGATGTAGCGGGTGCTGTCGGATCCGTTTTCGGCGATCACCTTCCCGTTTCGGTTTGCGACTACATTCTGATGCTCGTGCCCGTTGAGTACCACATCCACATGGTTCGAATCGCAGATGTTAAGGAACGTGGTCCGGTTGTTGGCGATGGAACAGTCTTCGGGGCTGTTGATCACACCGGTGAAAGGGGTGCCGTCGGAGTTGGTGCCGATGGCGTTGACGGCGGGATGGTGCATGACAATGATCTTTCGCTTGCTGCTGTGGATGCGCAGCACATCTCTAAGGTACGCGCACTGTGCATCCGAAAGCCCCTTTCCTTTCTTGTCCTGGGGGGTGATGGTCGAATCGGAGCCCGACCGCAGGAACACGATCACGGCGAGGTCGGTGGTGACGGCATAATCGATGTCGGGGATGACAAGCCGCTGGTAATAGGTAAGCGTGTCGTTGGATACGGGCGGATTGACCAGGGCGGTCCAGTACTCGTGGTTCCCGGGAACGAAGTAAATGGGGATGGTGCGGGCGGAATCGATAAAGTAATCGCCAATACCCGGGTTGGTCAGGGAGGGGGGGAACAGGTATTTGGTGAAGGTGGGATACATGCCGTCGGGCGGCAGGTTGCCCACGTTGGAAACATCGCCGCTCACGGCAACGAAGGCCGGTTTAGGAAGGAGGCCGGCAAATTCTTTGGCATAGCACCGGAAGTACTGTGCATTGGTGTCGCTTTCGGCAAATGGAATGTCGGAAATATGCATGTCGGAAAGGTGCACAAAGGAGAACTGCGCGAACGCACCCGCCGTGGCCATGCAAACGGCTGCGAAAAGTAAAAGCTGTTTCTTCATCATCGGATGGTTTGTTTTAATGGTTGAACAAGGGTTGGTTCTTTTCGCCGTGTGAGAAATACCGGGTTAAAGGATGCTGCTTTTATCCGCTGAAGCTGCGCCAAACTTACACAACAATTGATGAATGGCGCAACATTTCCTGCACTTTTTTCTTGCTCACCGTAAAATCGTGTTGCTGTTCATCTTCCGGCCGGTCTCCTGCCGCCGGGGAGTGGCCGTATAACCAGGACCGCAACGCCGTTCCGGCTGACGGGTGAAAAAATCGTGACAGGTGACGCGTGACGGGTGACGGGAAAAACCAGGAAAACCTCTTCGTTTTCAATTTTCCATTTTCCATTTTCCATTTTCCATTTTCAATTTCCGTTTTCAATTGTCAATTGTCCATTGTCAATTGTCCATTGTCAATTCGTTTTCCATTTTCCGTTTTCCATTTTCCGTTTTCCATTTTCCATTTTCCATTTCTTCTTACGGCTTTACCACCACCACCTTCCGGGTCTCCCGGCCCCACGGGCCGTCCAGAACCAGGAAGTGGACCCCTTCGGCTGCCAGGGAGATCCGCACCTCCTTCCCAACCCGGTGGTCCGGCCCGTAAACGACCCTCCCCGCCAGGTCGGTGACCGAAAGTGTCCACTTGTTCGCGGGCACTCGGATCACCAGTCCGCCCGGGGTGGGGTTGGGGTGGACCGTGATCACGTTCGCGGCCCGGGGATCGTCGAGGCCGTAGTTGACCAGGGGGTAGATGGCCGAAAGGGCCGTACAGCCGTTCGCGTCGGTCACCAGCACGGTGTAGTCGCCGTTCGCCCCCGGGGTGAACGCCTGCAGCGTGTCCCCGGCGAGCGCCGTGCCGCCCATGAACCACTGGTAATGGCTGGAAGCGGTCGAGATCAGCGTCCCGCCGTCCCTGGAGATCTCCGGCACGGCCGGGCCATCGTGCACGGCGACACTCACCGTTGCCTTCTTTGCCGGGCAGTTGGCCACCAGGCAGGCAACGGTATACACGCCCGACATGTCGGGCAGGGCATGGTTGCTCACCAGCGGGTTCTGCAGGTTTGAACGGAAGTTCAGCGGCCCGGTCCAGGCGTACGAGGCGCCGCCCACGGTCGTGGCGGTAAGCGAAAGGGGGGCGCCCGTGCAGGCGGGGCCGGTCACCGCCGCCGCCACCTGGCCGGGGCCGGACACCACGCTTACGGTGGTATGGCCCGCCTTCCTGGTGGTTCCGCCCGTGGTCAGCGAAAGGTAATAAACCCCGGCCATGGCCAGTGTGGCGTTGTTGCTCACCACCGGGCACCGCTGGGCCGCGGTGAACCCCTGCGGCCCCCGCCACGCGTAAGCCGCCCCGGGAATGGAATCGGTGAAAAGCTGCAGCCGGGTGCCCTCGCACACCGGGCTGTTCGAGCGGATGTACGACTGCAGCCGGGCGATGAACAGGTCGAGGTAGACGTTGTTCGACAGGCCGATCGAATCAAACAGCATGGTGTTGCTCGAGAAATCGCCGGAGAGGTAGATGCCCCCTTCGCTGTCGGCCGTCACCGACTGTACGTAGTCTTCGCCGTTGCCCCCCACCCGTTTGGCCCATATTACGTTGCCCGACACGTCGTACTTGGCCAGGAAGCCGTCGCGGTACCCGGCGTTGGGAAGGGTGGTGTTGCCGAATTTGATCGTCTGGCTGCGGTAGGTGCCTGCCAGGTAGGCATTGCCGGTCGTGTCGCAGGTCACGCCCAGGGCTTCGTCGTCGCTGTCGCTGCCGCCCTTTCGGGCCCACAGCAGGTTGCCCGAAGCATCGAACCGCGCCAGGAAGAAATCGTGGTAAATGTACCCTGTGTTATACAGAACAGCCCCGTCGATGATGACCTGGTAGCTGGTGAACGACCCGCAGAAGAGCAGGTTGCCGGCGGCGTCGGTGGCCAGGCCGGTGCCTTCGTCCCATTCGGCGCCCTGCACCTGCTTGGCCCACTGGGGGTTGCCGGCGGCGTCGAACCGGTACAGGAAGCCGTCGGTGCGCGAGGAGCCGGAGTTGTTCAGGGTGAGGTTGCCAAAGGTGATGGAGGTGCCACCGAAGTAACCGGCGAGGTACACGGCCCCGCCCGGGCCCGTCACCATCCGGTTCGCGGCGTTGATCCCGTCGCCCGACGAACGGTTCAGCCACAGCAGGGTGCCCGAGGGTGCATACGCGGCGATGAAGAGGGCGCTGTCGAGCGAACCTGCCACGTACACGGTGCCGTTGGCCGCTGCGGCGATGCAGGTGCCTTCGTCCATGGACGGCCCGCCCAGGCCCCTGGCCCACTGCAAGGTGCCGTCGCCGGCGTATTTGCTTATAAATATGTCGTCGGTGCCCGGAGCACCGCCATTGATGAGCAGGTCGGGATCGAAATGGGCCGTGTCGCTCCTGAAACGGCCCGTGGCATACACGTTGCCGTCGGGGTCGGTGGTCACGGCATAGGCGTCGTCGTAATCGGTGCCCCCGGCCCCCCGCGCCCACAGGAAATTACCCCCGCCGTCGGTGCGGGTGATGTAAACGTCGCTGCGGATCACCCCGCCGTGGTTATGGAGGGTGGTGGTGCCGAACGTCACCGAATCGCTGCCGAAGCCGCCGGCGGTCACCAGGTCGCCGTTCGGGGCCGCATGGCCGGCATACCCCCAGATGTTGTAGTCGCCGCCCACTCCGCGGGCCCACCGCCAGTCGGGGCCGTTCTTCGGGGGAGGTGAGCCGTCGTATTTCGACACCCCCCCACCGCCGGTCCCGATCCAGAGGTTCCCCTGGGGGTCGATCACGATGTCCCAGATCTTGTCGCTGGCCAGCCCGTTGAGCACCGTGTAATAGGACCACGTTGTGCCGTTCAGCTTGGCCAGCCCGCCCTCCCAGGTGCCGAACCACTTGCAGTTGAGCGCATCCACCGCAACGGCATACACGTTCTGGTTCGGCAGACCGTCCGATTTACTCAGGGTGTCCCACATTACATCGTCGAAAATGGCCACCCCGCGGTTGGTGCCGATCCATTTCGTTCCCTGCAGGTCGAAGCCCACGGCGTAGGTCGAGTAACTCACCAGCCCGCTGTCGGGCGTGTAGTCGTGCCACGCCACCCCGTCGAACTTGCACATGCCGCTGCCGCCCGGTCCAAGCCAGATGTTTCCCGGCGCATCCTTCTCCACCACGAACACCGAATACCCCTCCTTGTAGTTCGTCCACGTGGTGCCGTCGAAACGGCTCGCGCCGCTGCTCGTCCCGAACCATATGTTCCCCTGGTCATCCACCGCGATGTCGTAGATGTAGTTGTCGACCAGCCCGTCGGCCGTGGTGTAGGTGGTCCAGGCAGTTCCGTCGAACATCGACACGCCGTAGGGCGTTCCGAACCATTTGCGGCCCAGCTGGTCGATCGCCACCGCGTTGACGATGTTGCTCACCAGTCCGTTCGCGGTCCGGTAGGTGGTCCACGTCGAGCCGTTGAACTTCGAAACGCCGTTGTCGGTGGCAAACCACTTGTTGCCCTGCGCATCGATGGCGATCCGTTTCACCGTATTCCCCGCCAGCCCGCTGGAGGTGGTGTAGTTGACGAACTGCGGGAACGCGGCCCGGGGCAGCAGGAGCAGGAGGAGCAGCAGGTTTTTCATGGAAAGAAGGGTGGAATTAACAGTATCAAAGGTAGGAAATAGTCTGGTCGCAAACATGATTTTTTACAACCGCAGCACTGCTTGAACGGCCGGTGCCCGGTGCGAAAAAAAAGTGGCAAATGGCAGGATGGTTTTGTATCTTTATGCGGCATCTTTTACCGTGTGAAGATATGTCCAACAAAAAAAACAACATCCCATGAAAAAGCCGGTCCTCTTTTGTATGTTTTACATGCTTTTCATGGCTGCGTTCAGCCAGCAAAGCTACCTTCAGAAAGTCCCCCCGTTCCCGGGCACCGTCAGTTCCGATGCCGTTGGCGCCTTCATGGAACAGCTGACGGCCCTGAAAGAGGAGATCGACGGGCAGGTGCAGAAATTCGAAACCGCGAACCAGGCTGCTGCTTCTAACATCGATCCTGCGGCCGTGGTCGCCGCCTATACCCAGGTGAATGCCGGCGACATTGCGAAAATGCAGAAAAAAACGGAAGAGATGATGGCCAACCAGGAAAAGCTGACCCGGATGCTGGAAAAATACCAGCGTTATTCCGACAGCCTCCGGGCGGCGTTTGACGGCGACTTTCAGCCGTATCTGGCGAAGCACAAGGCTTACATGGACCGGTGTACCGGTGAGGGAGGCGATGCCGCTGCCTGTAGCTCCATGAGGTCGGAACTGGCAAAGGCAGGCAAGGCGGTGCTGTTGAAATACTGGTTTGATGAAACGACGGCCGCATACCGGCAGTACCTCCTTTCGATCCGCGAGAACGTGCAGCCGCTGCATGTCCTGTGTTCGGTGCAGGCGCTCGAATCATCGGAGGTCTCCGTCGGGATCAGGTATCCCCACAAGCAGGACCTTGGCTACCTGAAATTCACCCTCGACTACATCGCCTTCATCCGGGATGCCTGGAACATTGATTCAAGACTTTGGCCACTCTGAAGATCGTGACGCGCGACGGGTGACGCGTGACGTAAGTGAATGAGTGAATGAGTGAATGAGTGATTGAATTATCGCTAATTCTTACTGCCTATTGCCTGATTTTAAATTTTGAATTTTGCCATTTGAATTTTGAATTTTGAATTCATCCTTTTCATTTTTCCTTCTTCCCAAAATGCTTCCGCAGCATAGCCTGCAGTTCCTTCTTGATGATGGGTTTCGCGATATAGTCGTTGCAGCCGGCTTCGAGGGCTTTCTCGCGGTCGCCTGCCAGGCCGTATGCGGTCTGGGCAATGATGACCACGTGGCTGTTGAACTGCCTGATCTGCCGCGTGGCCTCGTAGCCGGCCATCCCGGGCAGGCGGATGTCCATCAGCACCAGGTCGGTGCCGGGGTTGTTGCGCACGATCTCAACCGCTTCCGGGCCCGTGCGGGCTTTCAGTATTTTACCGGCGGCCTTTTTCAGTTCGATCTCCAGCAGCATCAACGACACCTCATCGTCGTCGACAATGAGCACGGACAATTCCGGTAATCCGTCATCGCCGGTATTGGCCCGGGCCTGCAGGTGCGTTTCGGATTGCTCATCGGCGCTGGTTTTAAACGGCAGGGTAAGGAAAAAGACGGAACCTTTACCTGGCTCGCTTTCAACCCTGATACCACCTCCCATCATCTCCGCGTAGGCTTTCGAAATGGCAAGCCCCAGCCCGGCCCCCTGTCGCGCCATCTTATCGTCGATGTCGGCCTGGATGAAACGCTCGAAAATGGCTTGCTGCCGGTCTGCGGGGATCCCGATGCCCGTGTCTCTGACATACATCTCAACAATCCCCCCTTTCCGTGAACAGCCCAACTCGATCTCGCCCCGGTCGGAGTACTTGATGGCATTTTTTACCAGATTGGTGAGTATGGCGTAGAGTTTCTCACGATCGGTGATGAAAGTGGCTTCGCGGTGTGTAAGTTTGTTGCTGACCGACAGTCGGATCCCTTTGGCTTCGGCTTCGGGCCTGAAGAAGGTGTGTATGTATTCCAGCAGGTCGACGATGTTCGATTCGGCCATTTTCAGTGTCATCAGACCCGCCTCTATCTTCGAAATGTCGATGATGTCGTTGATGATGTTCAGCATCCGCTGTCCGCTCTTTTCGATGATCGTGATGTAGCGCTGCTGCTCATCGCCCGAGAGGCCCGGCTCTTTCAGCAGGTCGGCGAATCCGAGGATGCCGTTCATCGGGGTGCGGATCTCGTGGCTCATGTTGGCCAGGAAAGCCGATTTCAGCCGGTCGCTCTCCACAGCCTTCTCCTTGGCCCTGATCAGCTCCTCCTCCGCGCGCTTGCGGTCGGAAATATCAACAAAGCTCAGCAGCAGCAGACTTTTTCCTGCAAAATGAATGGGTGCAACAGATCCTAAAAGCGAAACCTTCCGTAATACATTATCACGCACCAGGGTGGTGTTGTATTCAATGTCCTTATGCGTGCTGCCGGTTAAAAATGAATCTTCAATGGCATGAAGCAGGTTGCAGTCCTTGCATTCGGCACCGAAGCCGCAGCCTTGCGGATCCTCGAATGCGTTGATGCAGCCAAACACCCCGCAGGCCCGGCCGCCTTTAAGCTCAGCCTCAGGTACACCGGTGAATGCCGTAAAGGATGGATTGGCAAAAAGTAAATTCCTGTTTTTGTCAATCACGGCAATCATGACAGGTGCATTGTCATAAACTGCCTTCAGTTCGGCACGGTTCCGTTCCATGACCAGTTCGGTGGATTTCCGTTGAGTAATGTCTTCTTTTACAGCAAGAAAATGGGTAATGGTTGTGGTGTTTATGTAAATGGGCGAAATCGAAACCGCCTCCCAGTAAAATTCCCCGGTTTTCTTTTTATTGTGGAATTCGCCTTTCCACTCGTTGCCGGCATTGATGGTTTCCCAAAGTTCCCGGTAGGTGCTTTCAGGCATCTCCTCCGTTCTGAAGACATTGTAGTTTTGCTCCCTTGCTTCCCGGAGAGTAAAACCAGTGATTTCACAGAACTTCGGATTCACATATTCAATCGCACCATCCGTATCGGTAATAATCACGCTTGCAGGGCTTTGTTCAACGGCCTGAAAAAGTTTACGCAGCTCATCTTCAGATTTTTTGCGGTCGGTGATGTCCTCGTAAACGCCAAGGACCCCGTAGGTGTTTCCATGGCTGTCGTGCAGCGGGATTTTTGTTGTGTCGATCCAGATCCTGCTGCCACCGGCCTGTTGCAGCGGCTCAATGATGTGTTGCTTGGGCTGGCTGTGATCCATGACATACCGGTCATCCGCCCGGTAGGCTTCGGCCTCCTCTTTCGGCCAGGGCAGGTCATAGTCGGTTTTCCCGATGATTTCGGCGGGATCCTGCAGGCCCACGGCCCCGGCAAACTGGGCATTGCATCCCAGGTAGCGGCTTTCGTGGTCTTTCCAGAACACGCTTTGCGGTATGGTGTTCAGGACGGTGTCGAGCATGTTGCGGTTCTGGCGAAG
>CAYYPH010000029.1:36211-53785 GCA_964473485.1 uncultured Prolixibacteraceae bacterium
AGTGCCTCTTCGGCCTGCTTGCGGTCGGTGATGTCGGTATGGGTGCCGCTCATCCTCAGCGGCCTGCCCTCCGCATCGCGCGCCACGATCCGGGCCTGGTCGAGGATCCATTTATACTGCCCGCCCTTTGTGCGCATCCGGTATTCGGCCCGGTAAGCCGGTGTCCGGCCTTCAAGGTGATCGGTGATGGATTGCCAGGCATGCGCCTGGTCATCGGGATGCTGAAGGTCGGACCATTGTTTTACGTTCAGCTCGATTTCCTCGAGTGTATAGCCGAGCATTTCAGCCCACTGCGCATTGCGGTGCACCTTGCCGGTCTGGATGTTCCAGTCCCAGTAACCCAGCTGACTCCCCTCGATCACGAATTCCAGCCGTTCCTCGGTCTCTTTCAGCGCCTCTTCGGCCCGCTTGCGTTCGGTGATGTTCTCGAAGGCCACTGCAAGCTTTTTGTCGGGCAGCCTGAAGGCGCGGATCCGGAAGGCCCCGGTGAGGCGTTGATCGGAGTAAAAGAGGTCCTCTTTTTCGAACATGACGCCGGTGCGCATCACTTCGAGATATTTGCCGGTGATCCCGAGCTGGGTCGCTTCGGGCCAGATCTCGTTGAACTCGCGGCCCGCCCATTGAGCGGCGGTGATGCCCGTAAGCCGTTCCGCCTCGGGATTGATGCTGAGCAGGATCAGCCGGTCGGGATCTTCGAACCGGTAGATTAAAAAGCCCGACGGGATGGCCTGGATGATGTCGGCCGACAGCTGCAGCGACATTTTGTGGGCCTCCTCGGCCCGTTTGCGTTCGGTAATATCCTGGAAAACACAGGTGAACTGCCCCGGTACCGGACGAAAGGCAGTCACTTCGAAGTACTTTCCGAGTTCGGCGTGATAGTTCTCAAACTGAACCGGTTCGCCGGTGAGGGCCACCCTGCCATAGGTCTCGATCCAGTGGCGCTCGGTGCCGGGCATGATCTCCCGCACGGTCCGGCCCACCACATCCCCGGCCTTCATGCCGGTCATGCGTTCAAAGGCCGGATTCACCGCCAGGAAACGATAGTCGACCGGAGTACCTGCCGCATCAAGGATGATCTCGTGCAGCGCGAATCCGTCGAGCATCTCGCGAAAAAGGGTCGTGTATTCCTGCTGGACCCGTTTGCGGCCGGTGATGTCGGTATGCATCAGTACATACCGGGACTGGTCTCCGCTGGTGCCAGGCAAAGGGAAAACGGTCATCTGAAGCCAGACGGGCCGGTCAGGCAACTGCGGGCTCAGCTCGGCGGTGTTGTACCGGAACTCAGGAAAATTGACCACCTCGCCGTTGCGGACGTTTTCCCACAACCCAGCCAGGCCCTGCTGCCGGATCAGGGGATCTTCAAACACTGAGTAACCCGGGGGCGGCACCGCGCCGAACAACCGGGTGTGCGCTTCGTTGACCTGCAGCGTGAAGCCGTCATGGTCGACCAGTTGCACCGATTGCGGGTTGTTGAAAAAGAATTCCCTGAAGTATGCCTCTAAAGCACCCGGGTCTGGTTGCGTCTGCCGGCCCCCGGTGGTCCCGTTGCTGGGAAGGTTTTCGCTGTTGTGAATCGTTTCTTCCATGGATATGCCCGATTAGCCGTTTCGCCCAATCAAAAATAAACAGTTTTTGTCATGTTTCCCCGTTTTACGATTTTCATCAAGGAAATATTTCAATTCTGCGAACGGACCTGACCGATCGCCAAAATCGCTTTTATATCCGTCACAAATCGGCAGATTTGGTAGATATGCAATGTTTTTAGTTATATTTTTACAGTTCGGTTCGCCCGCCGACGAAGTGTGGCCCCGAAAGGCATTGTACTAGGGAATGTAGTAATTTAAAACAGGATTGAATGGAGCTGTTAAGATCACTGCTGGTGGCGGTAGCCCTGCTGGCCGCACCCGCATCCGCGCATTGCCAGCAAAAAACTGCGGTCCCGCCGAACGGTCCCTACCTGGGGCAGGCGCCTCCCGCGACGACGCCGGTGGTGTTCGCCCCGGGGTTCATATCGACCGGGTATGGCGAGCTCAACTCCGTATTCACTGAAAATGGCAGCGAGTTCTATTTTTCGCGGCGGGGTGTGCCCGGAAAACCCTCGGCCATCATGTTCACCCGGATGGAGGGCGGCACCTGGACGGTTCCGCAGCCGGTCGGCTTCAGCGGCAAAAACGACGATGTCGACCTTTTCATCACGCCCGACGGGAAATCGATGATCTTCTGCTCCGGTGTGGCCCAGCCGCAGGGCAGCAGACCGCATCCCGACCACGATTTCAGGATATCGCGGAGGTCAGGGACCAACTGGTCCGACCCGGTTCTCTTTGCCCCGGAGGCCGCCTCGGATTATGAGGATTATTACCCGGTGGTGACCCGCAGCGGAAATCTCTATTTTAACTCGCAGCGGGCGGGCCGGGGAACCAACGACATATACTGTTCAAAGTTTGTGAACGGTAGGTATGAAAAACCGGAGAAATTGCCCGGGACCATCAACACGCCGTACCGGGAGTTTGATGCGTACGTGACCCAGGATGAGAAAATGATCATTTTTTCCTCGGATAAGCCGGGTGGGTTCGGAGGCGCCGACCTCTATGTCAGCCTGAAGAAAGCCGACGGAAGCTGGTCGGAGCCGCGCAACCTCGGTGAGCCCGTCAATTCGGAATTTTCCGAATACGGAGCCACTATTACGCCCGACGGCAGGTACCTGTTCTTCACCAGCAATCGCCATGAATCAGAGGATATTTACTGGGTTTCGGCCAGGGTTCTTGAAGCGAAATGAAAATTGCCGTCATCTCCGATATCCATGGAAATTCCTGGGCCCTCAGGGAGGTCCTGAAGGATATTGAACGGCGAGGTCCCAACGTTATCCTGAACCTGGGTGACAGCCTCTATGGACCCCTGCGCCCCGGGGAAACGTATGAAATGATTCAATCCACGGGCATTGTCAGCATCTCGGGAAACGAAGACAGGCTCATCGTTGAAAACATTGACAATAAAAACGCCGGCAGGAACCTGGGGCATGTCATCAACGAGTTGCCGGGCGAAGCAATTCACTGGCTGCAATCGCTGCCTTGCACACGTACCATGGACTGGGGCGCGTTTCTCTGTCATGGGACGCCGCATTCGGATGAGACCTACTTGTTGGAGCGGGTGAATGACTCCGCTGTTGAACGCAGGGATGTACCGGCGGTTGAAGAATTGCTGCAGGGGATACCTCAGCGGCTGATATGCTGCGGGCACAGTCACCTGCCGGGAATCCTCCGCACGCCGGGGAGGGTCATTGTCAATCCCGGCAGTGTCGGGTTGAACGCGTATGATGATGACCATCCGTCGTTCCATAAAATCGAAAACCATCATAACAAGGCGCAATACTGCATGGTTGAAATAGACGGGGAGAGCATCCGGATCGAGCCGGTATCGCTGACGTATGATGTAAGGAAAGCGGCCGCCTGCGCCGCTGCGCACGGAAGGGACGACTGGGCTGCGTGGCTGCTGACCGGCTGCGCGGGGAACCGCGGATGAGTCGCGCGGCAGGGTTTCGCGGCGACCGGTTATTACTGAATGCAGGACCATGAACATGATGCATGATACCATGAACCCACTTGAATCCATCCATGAGCTGACCAGGCAAGCCTATAACGTGGCCGCCGGCAGGTACCACGACTTGTTCGGTAATGAGTTGGAGGAGAAAGAATACGACCGGCGGTTGCTGGATGCGTTCTCGGGTTTGTTTGAGCCGGGGGCGTTCCTGTGCGATGCGGGCTGCGGCCCGTCGGCACACATCGGGAAATATCTCCGCGACAAGGGCTTGAACGTGACCGGGGTGGACATCTCCGACCGGTGCATTGAACTGGCTTCCGTAAACGCCCCGGGGATCCGGTTTGTGCGTGAAGATATCCTGCGGATGAGTTTCCCGGGCGAAAACTTCGACGGGATCATCTCCTTCTATTCGATCATTCACACGCCCAAAACGAATGTTTGCGATATATTTGCCGAATTCAACAGGATCCTGAAGCCGGGGGGGTATCTCCTCGTGGTTGTCAAGCAGGGTTCAGAGGAAGGGATGAAAAGCGGATTTCTCGGAACAGAAGCCGGAATCTACTTCACACTGTTCACCGAAGCCGAAATAAAACAATACTTCGAAGAGACCGGGTTTGCAATTGAATGGATGGAGACCCGTAATCCGTATGATTTTGAGATTCAAAACGAAAGAATTTTTGCAATAGGAAAGAAACAACACAAATCTGTTTGACATGAAGAGCGCAATTGAATACCAGGTGGTAAACTGGCCGGAGGTGCCTAAAACCGAACACCCGGGCGAGACAGGCATGTCGTGGTGGCAAACACTCCGGTTTGATGGCCTGAGAATCAGAATCGTTGAGTATTCCCCCGGGTACCTTGCCGATCACTGGTGCCGTAAAGGCCATATCGTGCACTGCCTGGAAGGGGAATTTGAAAGTGAACTGCAGGATGGCGGGCGGCAGGTGCTCACGCAGGGGATGACCTATGTTGTGTCGGATGACCTGAGCACTCACCGGTCATCGACCCGCACCGGCGTAAGGTTGCTGATCATCGACGGGGACTTTTTAAAACCGGCCGAGGAATGAAGCAGCGCATTGAATTCACGGAGTCCCTGCCGGGCATGGAGGTTATGGCGAGTTACGCAATATCCAGGCAAGTAAGTAATAAGGATGTAGGTGGCAACACAAAAAAATGCAGCGCTCCTTTCCAGAGTCTATGACTAATTTCGTATCTTTGAAAGAAAGATTGAAAAATGATAATCGAAAAGACGAAAGATCAGATTCTTATTAAGATATCACCAAAGGTAGATCCCTTTGGATTTCAGCGGATCATGGACTACCTTGAGTATTTGGAAATAACTGCGAAAAGCAAGGCCAAGCAATCTGATGCGGATAAAAAAGCATCATCTAAAGATCATTGATATTGCTGGTTACTCGAATTCCGAACTACTGAACATTGAAGATAAGGTTTACAAACCGATATCTTTCATATCAGAAATACATCTGCCTCTGTCAGTTCGAAAATATGCAGAACGAATGGTCAAGGAGGTAGATCCAAAAGATACTGTCTATATTGCATTTGCGAAATAATTTTGTTCGCATATTTCCCTCACCCGTCACGCGTCACGATTTTGTCACGCGTCCCGCGTCACCCGTCCCGCGTCACGCTTTCCTGGCCCTCCTCTCCATGGGCAGGATGCAGTGATACACGAACCGGTTGACCGGCACTTCCACGCCGTATTCACGGGCAAGCCGCACCACCGTTCCGTTCTGGTATTCGATCTCCGAGGGCCTGCCATCCCACACGTCGCGCGTGAGCGATGAGGTGGAGCCGGGCGGATAGGTGTCGATGAACGCCACCGTCTTCGCCACGCAATCATCCCCGATGTGCACGCCGATCGCGGCGGCCAGGTCATGGATCTCCTGCAGCAGGCTGATCATTATCTCCCTGGTTTCGGGGATGCTGCGGATCTCGCCGTAATTGGCACGGGCCACAGCCAGCAGCCCGCTGACGCAGATCGCGATGAACTTTTTCCACAGGTCGGCCGTTATGTCACCGGAGATCCTGCAGCTTATCCCGGCCCGGTCGAACACCTTTTTGAGGGTCTGAAGCCTTTCGGTGTGCGACCGGTCCGTTTCGCCGAACGCGATGAAGGGCTCGATGCCGAAGTGGTTGATGACCCCCGGCGATTCGATCCTGCTGATGATGCGGCACAGCCCGCCCAGTACGTGCGAACGGCCGGTGGCCTGCGCCAGTTCATCCGCCGCCGATATGCCGTTCTGCAACGGAAGGATGATGCTGCCGGGGTGGATGATCTTCGCGAGATCGTCCCTGATTTCGCTGATCTGCCAGGCTTTCACGCAAACGATCACCAGGTCGGGCGCTTCAAGTCCGGTGATCCGGCCGGTGGCCCCGACCGGCCCCGTCCTGAAATCGCCGTCGATGCTTTTCACGAAGAGGCCATCGCGCTGGATGGCCCGGAGGTGTTCGCCCCTCGCCACGAAGGTGACATCAAACCCTGCTTTGGCAAGCCGGGCGCCGAAATAGCCGCCGACGCCGCCGGCGCCGATGATCGCGATTTTCATGGGTATTTGGATTTTGCCGGCAAAGATGAGTAAATTTGTGTTTAAATGTGGTTTCCATTAATGGTGAAAATGACCTGTTGATGCTTTTCTGCAGGTGCAGGGGATTCACCCGGTTCCCTCAGCGATACGCGATCCTGAGAATGGTAAACGCACGATCCTCTCGGCCCATTCTGATCACCGCGCGGTCGCCGGCTTTTTTGTGGATCAGCGCCCTGGCCAGCGGCGAAAGGAAGGAGATCTTTCCCCGGGCGATATCGGCCTCGTCGACGCCCACGATCCTGAAGTCCTGGACCTTTCCCGTTGCTTCGATCCTGAGCGTCACCGTGGCGCCGAACCGGACCTCGTCCTGCGGCTGCTCCTCCGGGTGGATCACCCGGGCCCCCGATATGCGCTGTTCGAGCAGCATGAGCTTTGCATTGATGAAGTTCACCGCGATCCTCCGTTCATTTTCATTGGTGCGGTCCACCTGTTCCCGCTGGCTGATCAGCGACTCCCGCTCCGCCAGCAGCAGGGCCATCCCTTCGGGGGTCACGTAGTTGGTGACGCCCTGGGGCAGGTCGGCCCGCGGCGGAACCATCGGGACCTCTTCCTGGTCGCCTTCCTTTACAAATCCCCTGCTCATGCAACAAGATCGTTATGGGTTCATGAATGTGCTCAAAAATCCAGCGGGTATTCTTTTTCAAAAGTAGTATTACTTTTTCATCTTTTCCCGATTAACCATAAATTGAACGATGGAACCAGATGCTCAGTTGCAGGTGGAGCGTATTGCAGGTTTGATTCATTGTATCAGGGGCGAGAAGGTGTTGCTCGATGCTGATCTGGCAAAATTATATGAGGTGCCTACCAGGGTGCTTAAACAGGCTGTCAGAAGGAATCTGAACCGATTTCCGACCGATTTTATGTTTGAGTTGACTGAAAATGAGTTTATTGGTTCAAGATCACAAATTGTGACCTTGAAGCGGGGGCAAAATATCAAGTATCCTCCGTTTGCCTTCACGGAACAAGGGGTGGCCATGCTCTCGTCGGTGTTGCATTCAGCAAGAGCCATTAAGGTCAATATTGCAATTATGAGGGCTTTTGTTCAAATGCGCAGGTTCCTTGAAACGCACAAGGAACTGGCCCGCAAGATCGAAGAACTCGAGCGGACCGTCGGGATCCACGATGAACAGATCCGGTTGATCTTCGAGACCATCCGGGAGCTGATCGGGAAGAAAAATGAACCCCGCGAACCCGTGGGGTACAAGATCGACCGGCGGTAGCCTGAAGGTCTTTGTGCAAAAGTCCGCCTTTCCCCTGTATCACGGTTCGGCGCTGTTTGTTTTTAGGTACATGCGTCACGAAAATCATTTTTACCTGAAAAAAATCCCTTGACATCCGTAAATGGATTATGTAAATTTAGGGAAAAATTCCCACCATGAAGAAAATTATCCAGGTGATCATGGCAGGCTGCCTCCTGGTCATCCTTTACAGTTGCAACAAGAATAGCGAAGAGACCACTCAGGACACCGGTTTCACCATGGTGACCTACACAAACCCGACGGATCCCGCGTTGTTCAAAGTAACTTACGAAGATGGAACAACGGTGATATTCTTGGGGGTGAAAGATGCCGCCGGCATGCCCCAGAAAGTACATTACGTCAACGTCACCTATCCCGATGTGCCCGGTGAGTTTTTATTGTCAATCGATGATAACAACCAGCCGGTTCGGCAACTCACTCCGAACGGTACCGTTTTCGAATACCAGGTGAAAGGAGATTCGGTGCTTCGGTTGACGGTGATATCGCCCGACGGCGATATCCAGGTAAGCATACCCATTGATCTTAAGGGCACCGGAAAGTCGGCGCAGGCCATGCCCGGAAACACGACGGGGATTGCGCGGACCGGCCTTCGCCCTGAACCGGTATTCATTAGTGCACAAGAGCTTAATGCGGGGCCATACAAGATGGTTGCCGATAATGCCATGATCTTTCATGTTGTCAAATGCGGGATGGATGTAACGAATGCGACCGTTGTGATGAAGGTCTCACCGGCACTGGGTGTGTCGACATTCAACTGCACGCACATCGGGAACGGGTTTTATTCGACCAGCGTGCCCAAAAGCGGCGAACCCCCGGCAAATACCGACCAGGCTTGCGAAAAAATTGCAAACCAGATCATGGATGTATGTACGGCCTATGGTTTTCTCTCCCAGATTTTTACAAGTCAATCGCTGCAAACGAAGATTTGTGAAGAGGTGGCCAGCGTCATCGACAAGTCTTATCCCGGTTCCGCCTCGGGTGAGAAGATCAAAGCAATGTGTTCAAAACACATTGAGACGCTCAAGGCCCTGTGCAATTTTGCCGACAAGTTCGAGGATGCCCAGACGCTGGCGAAATTTTGCATGCTCTCCATGTTGTTTTACACGGAACCCCAGGGCGGGTACTCCTTTACGGTCTCTGTCAGCGTCCCCGGACGTGCCGTTCATACCCCCGGGGCGCAGACCTTCGATCCCTCGAATCCGCAGACCTATCTGGTCGACATGGGCGGTTCCTTCGACATCGTCAACCTGCGCGCCGATCCACCCGACCCGGGTCCCGGGCAGGGATACACGGCCTACGCCGACATTCAGTGCCCCGATCCCGCGGGCACCGAGGTCACCATTTCAGTAGTGGGGTCCGACGGGTACACGAATTCCAGCACGAAGACCATCACCGCCACGGGTCAGATCAGCCTATACGTTCCCGGCGGAGCCGCCAGTGTGAAGGATGTGGTGACCGTTCAGGGCGGAGGAAAAACGCAGCAGATCGTTCTGATCTTTTAGCATCGTTGGATCCGCTGCCGGTTTGATTCATTGTATCAGGGGCGAGAAGGTGTTGCTCGATGCTGATCTGGCAAGCCTCTATGGCGTTGAAGTAAAGAGGCTGAAAGAAGCCGTACGCCGAAATATCAGGCGGTTCCCCGCTGATTTTCTCTTCGAGGTTTCGGCTGATGAAATGAAAAGTTTAAGGTCGCAATTTGCGTCCTTAAAGCAAGGTCAGCATTCCAAGTATCCTCCGTTTGCCTTCACGGAACAAGGGGTGTCCATGCTCTCGTCGGTGTTGCATGCCGCCTGCCCCTGATCCCCGGTAGATTGTTATACCAGCGAATACCCGAGAAGGAAGAAGAGCAGAAGGGTGGTTCCGGCGATCTCCCTGCGCCGGGCAGTGTCTTGCCTGGTCCGGAAAAGGTTGAGGGCAAGGATGGCCAGGGTGAAGAGGGTGAACGGCGCCAGGGGCGGCCAGCGGAAGAGGAATGACAGGAGGGCGGCCGCCAGGAACAGCAGCACTTTGAACCACAGGGCGAGGCCTCTTTTCAGGGTGGCCGGGAGGGTGCGCCGCGCCGGTGCAGCCAGGATCAGCTGAACCGGCAAAGCGATCAGCAGCAGGACCAGGGCCAGGAACCCGGCGCGGAGGCCGGTGTGCATCAGGAACCCGGAGATCGTGAAGCCGGGGTCGTCGCCGTATTTTTCCAGCGCAGCGGGGTCGAGCTTCGCCCGTTCAAGGACTGTCGCGGCCTCGCGCAACCGGCCGGGAAGGCGCTGCAACTCAAGGATGTCGCCGAAACCGCCCACCGAATCCCGGTACCTGGCAAGGTCCCGGGCGGTCGTCTCATCCATCCCGGCGAACGTGACCAGGTCGGCCACCCGGGCGGTATTGAGGTTCATCGTGTAATACGGTATCTCCGACCCCCCGTACTGGGCCATCACGAGGCAGTTGTGACGGTGCCCGGGGTTGAACAGCCAGATCTCCGGCACCGCCCTGCCCGTGAAATCAAATCCACAGGCCTTGCGGTAGATGCCGAGGACCAGCTCGCGCTCAGACGGGTACCTGGCGATGTAGGCCGAAACGAAGTCATCGAACCTGCTGCCGGTGACGCCGGGGGTTTTCGCCGCCAGGGCAATCGCGTGGAACTCTTTCATCAGCTGGTTCTGCATGGGGGTGAGGCTGGCATCCGGGCGGTTCATCTCCTTCGCCCGGCTTTCCATGAGCAGCGTGAAAAAGGTGTTGATGACCCCTTCGGTGGAAGCGCACTGCGCCCGGTTTCTGACGTTCAGGGTGTCGGGGATCGCGCAGGCATTGATGTATAATAACCTCTTTTCAGGCGATGCGGAGTTGAGGGGCAGTGCGTGGTACCGTGCCAGACCCCGGCGCACCCATTCATACCGCTTGTAATCCTCCAGTTGCTGGTACCACAGCAGCATGGTCAGCCGGTAGAGGCCAAGCCTCAGGGGCCACCTGAAATCCCTGTCAAATCCGCGGGTCCGCTGCCGGAGGAGGTCCCCCGTGCGGGCGGCGTCATCGCGTATGGCCGAGGCGGTGGCCCCATCCGGTTCATGGCTCCTCGAGATGTTCTCGAACGACTCGGCGAAGCCCTCGTCGAACGCCGTGGAATAGTTGGTGATCATGCTGAAATAGTGGATGTCGGAGGAGTAGGCATCGACTTTCTCCGGGTCCGTACCCGAGAACTGCCGAAGGTAGATATGGGCCTGTTCGTGCGGAAAGATCTGCGTGATCGATTCGAGCCTGCGGTAATTTTGCTCCACATCGGGAAGGTCGACATACGGTACATCTGTTTTGTCGTGAATCCTCCCCCCCGATTTGAGATAGAATCCCCTCATCGGGAACCCGCCCATCCTCCCCGATGCCAGCAGGTACAGGGGTTCCCGGCGGCCGATGAGCCCGTTGGCCAGCAGGCTGTCCTGGATGATGCGGTGCAGCGTTGCCAGTTCGCCGATGAAGCTGCGCCTCACCAGTTCGTCCATGGTTTTCGACCGGGGGTCGTCGGCCGGCATCACCTCCAGCAGGGGAACCCCCTTGTGTTCAAGATGGCAGGGCCGCATGAGTACCACCCGGCCGGTGTCGGACGGGTTAACCCCGGCACGGAGACCTGAGGGGGAAAGCAGGGCGAGGAGGATGCCCGGCAGCAGGAGCAGGTGTTTCATGACCGGAAGTGGTTTGAGGACCATTTGACGTATGGCTGGCCGATAGGTTGCAATTGAAGCGGATGTGCTTCATCATCCGCAATTTCCCCCTTTTTTGACCATCATTGCAGATGCCGCACAGCAATAGGCCATTTTCCGTTTTCCGTTTTCCGTTTTCAATTTTCAATTTTCAATTGCCTGTTGCCAGCTAAACCAGCGATTGGTCAATGCAACCAGGGTTATGTACCAGCTACCGGCGAGGGCCTGTCAGGCCTTCTCCAGGACCACGGCGATTCCCTGGCCGACGCCGATGCACATCGTGCACAGGGCGTACCTTGATCCGGTCTGCTCCAGCTGGTAGAGGGCGGTGGTGATGAGCCGGGCGCCCGACATCCCGAGGGGGTGCCCCAGGGCGATGGCACCGCCCCACCGGTTGACCCGTTCGTCGTCGCTCCTGAGCCCCAGTTCCCCGAGGCAGGCGAGCGCCTGGGCCGCAAACGCCTCGTTGAGTTCGATGATGTCCATGCTCTCCAGCGTGAGCCCGAGGCGGCTGAGCAGTTTCCGGGTGGCAGGCACAGGGCCGATCCCCATGATGCGGGGGGTGACGCCGGCCGCCTGCATCCCCAGGATCCTGGCTTTTGGCGTGAGGCCGTAACGTTTCACCGCATCTTCCGATGCCACCAGCAGGGCAGCGGCGCCGTCGTTGATGCCCGACGAGTTGCCGGCCGTTACCGTGCCCCCGCTGCCGGTCACCGGCTTCAGCGTGGCCAGCTTTTCCGGCGGGGTCAGGCGCGGGTGCTCGTCGCGGTCGAATACCGCCGGGTCGCCCTTCGCCGAAGGAATGACCACCGGGCAGATCTCCCGGGCATGCCAGCCGGCTGCCGTCGCTTCGGCGGCTTTCCGCTGGCTGTGAAAGGCAAAGGCGTCCTGCGCTTCGCGGCTGATACCGTACAGGACTGCCAGGTTCTCCGCCGTCTGTAACATGGAGTCGGTACCGTACATCCGTTCCATCGACTGGTTTACAAAACGCCACCCGATGGTGGTGTCGTACATCGTGGCCGTCCGCTGGAAGGCCTCCGTGGCCTTGGCCATGACGAACGGGGCGCGCGACATGCTTTCAACGCCTCCCGCGATCACCAGGTCAGCCTCGCCCGAGCGGATGGCCCGGGCAGCCTGCCCGGCAGCCTCCATGCCCGATCCGCACAGGCGGTTGACGGTCGCACCGGGAACGGCCTCGGGGTACCCGGCCAGCAGCAGGGCCATGCGCGCCACGTTCCGGTTGTCCTCGCCCGCCTGGTTGGCACAGCCGAGCAGCACGTCGTCCGTGCACTCCCAGTCCACGCCCGGGTTGCGCTCTTTCAGCGCCTTTAAAGGGATCGCCGCAAGATCATCGGTCCTCACCACCGACAGCGTCCCGCCGTACCTGCCGACGGCCGTCCTGACGGCGTCGCACAGAAAAACCTCCTTGCTCATACTTTTTGCAGTTTCATGATACGCTCTTTCAGTGCCCTGAAGGTGTTCAGCAGGGCGTCGGCCAGGCGGTCCACCTCCTTCTGCGTCATCACGGTCGACAGCATGCAGGCAAAGGTGTTGATCATCAAAACCTTTTCATGGTAATACATGCGATCGATCAGCTCGTTGACCACGGCGCTGACCTCTTTGGGCTGGTAGGCCTCCCGGTAGGTGAGGGGAGGGGCGGCGCTGAGGTGCATGCGGAACATCGAACCGGCCCCCGTGATGGAGACCGGCACGTCTGCCAGCCGGATCACCTCACTGATCTGCCGGATGGCGGTTGCCGTAAGCCGGTTGAGCCGCTCCACGGCATCCCTGTCGTAATGGTGCATGGCGGTGTAACCGGCCGTCATGGTGATGGGGTTGGCCGAAAAGGTGCCGGAGTGGGGGAAGCGCAGGTTGCTCTCGCGGGGGTCGAACACCTGCATCACGTCCGACCGCCCGGTAACGGCGCCCACCGGGAACCCTCCGCCGATGATCTTGCCCATCGCGGTGAGGTCGGGTGTGACGCTGTACATTTCCTGGGCCCCGCCGTAACCGACCCTGAAGGTGACCACCTCGTCGAACACGAGGAGGGCGCCGTTGCGCCGGGTCCAGCCGTACAGGGCTTCGATGTATTCGGGCCTGGCCTCCATCAGGCCGACCCGGTGCGGCACCGGGTCGATCACCACGCAGGCCAGCTGGTCGGCATGCCGGTCGAGGATGGCCAGGGTCCGTTCGGTGTCGTTGAAGGGGAAGATCACCACGTTCTCCAGCACCCCTTCGGGGGTCCCGTACACAAGGGGCACGCTGGCCGGGCTGTCAATGGATCCCCAGTTCGAGGGGTTCGACGTCTGGCTCACCTCGGCAAAATCGTAGGTGCCATGGTAGGTGCCTTCGGCCTTGGCGATCTTCGGTCGCCCGGTAAAGGCCCGCGAGGCCTTGATCATGGCCATCACCGCCTCGGTGCCCGAATTCACGAAACGGATCTTCTCAAAACCCCTGGCGCGACCGGTCAGCGCCTTCGCGTAGGCCACCTCGATCTCCGAGGCCAGGGTGTAAGCGGTACCCCGCCTGAGCTGTTCCGTGACCGCCTCCACGACGGGCGGGAAGGCGTGGCCGTGGATCAGCGCAGCCATGTTGTTGGCAAAATCGACCCGTTCGGTCCCTTCGATGTCGGTGATATAGCATCCTGCGGCCGTTTCGGCATACTGCGGGTGGGGTTTGCGGTACACCGTATTCCGGCTGATGCCGCCCGGCAGGAATTCACAGGCCTCCCTGTAGATCGTTTCGCTTGTCTTCATCATCGTTCGCGTTAAAAATCTTTGTTCAGCGGGGCGCCGGTGACCTGCTGCAGGTATTCGAAGGTGATGCCCGGCGCCATCTCACGAACATAAAGCTTCCGGTCGCGCACATCCAGCACGGCCAGGTTGGTGTAGATCCGGCTCACCACATTTTTGCCGGTGAGCGGGTAAGTGCATCGGCCGACGATCTTTGGTTCGCCGCTCTTGGTCATGTGCTGTGTGACGACGAAAATGGTCCTGACACCGGCCACCAGGTCCATGGCTCCCCCCACGGCCGGAATGTCAGCGGGGTCGCCCGTCGACCAGTTGGCCAGGTCACCCTCCTCCGACACCTGGTAGGCGCCCAGCACGCAGATGTCGATGTGCCCCCCGCGGATCATGGCAAAACTGTCGGCGTGGTGAAAATAGGCCGCACCGGGGATGGCCGTCACATACTTTTTACCGGCATTCACCAACTCGTAATCCTCCTTTCCCTTCTCAGCCACCTTTCCCATCCCGAGAAGCCCGTTCTCCGTATGGTATATCACTTCACGGCCCTCCGGGATGAAGTCGGCGACCAGCTCGGGAATGCCGATTCCCAGGTTTACATAGGATCCGTCGGGGATGTCGCCGGCGACCCGGCTCACCATCTCGTTCACACTCCAGCCCTGTTGTTCGTTCAACTCCATGGGTACCTCCTTTTTTCAGCGACAAGAACCGATTCATCGGCGGGATTTTCAATGTGCACCACCCGCTGCACGAAGATGCCGGGGGTGACGATGCACTCGGGATCGAGCGTTCCGGGTTCCGCGATCCGGCGCGCCTGGACAATGGTGGTCCTGGCCGCCATGCACATGACGGGGCCGAAGTTGCGGGCCGTCTTGTTGTAGACCAGGTTACCGTACCTGTCGGCGGCCTGGCACTTGACCAGGGCAACGTCGGCCGCGATGGCATGCTCCATGACATAGCTCTTCCCGTTGAAGACGCGGGTCTCCTTTCCTTCGGCCAGCGGGGTGTTGACCGATGCCGGCGTGTAGAAGGCGGGTATGCCCGCCCCGGCCGCGCGGATCCGCTCGGCCAGGGTGCCCTGTGGCACCAGTTCCAGCTCAATCTCACCCTTCCGGTAGAGTTCGGGGAACACCACCGAGATCATGGTACGGGGAAACGAACAGATGATCTTCTTCACCTGACGGTTCTCAATCAACGCGGCCAGCCCCACGTTGCCGCTTCCCGCATTGTTGCTGACCACGGTCAGGCCGCGCGTTCCCCGGTCGATGAGGGCGTGGATGAGTTCGATGGGGCTTCCCGCTTCGCCGAACCCGCCGATCATCACCGTGGCCCCTTCATGAATGCCGGCAACCGCCTCTTTTGCTGAAGCAACTATCTTATTGATCATGGCTCCCCGATTTTTGGATCTCACGCTGAAGGTCGTCCGAAAGCTTCTTTTCTATCGCCACCAGTTCATCGGCATAGAACCACCTGTCGGAGCCAAAGGGCTTCAGCTTCTCAATCGTGTTTTCCTGCTCGTCGTATTTTGCAAAATAGACGCGGTCCATCCAGTCCATGTTCCTCCCCTCGTTGAACTTGAGGGCGAACACCTTCTCGCCGTTGATCTCGGCCGTGCCGAGGAGCGAGATCTTGCCCGACGAGGAGGTCATGGTGATGTAGCGCGAAGGTCTGTTGATGGAGGCCAGCTCCTTGTATATCTTGCTGAAGATCTTGTTGATGTCGGCCAGCGGAGCGGTGAAGTAGTGGTGCTCGCCGGTGGGGCGTGCGCAGTACATCGAATGAAAGCCTACACCCACCATCGCCAGGATGTTGCCCAGGTCGATCCAGTTCTGCGCCGAACGGTCGATGTCAACGTTGCCGCTTGCATCCTTGAAGAGACTGATGTGGTTCATGATCGGGCTCTGGCTTTTGATGGTGATGGAATACCGCTTCAGGCGCCGGATGGCCGCAACGGTGGCAGGGTTCAGGATATCGCGGGGAGTGGATAGATGGGCCACCCACACCACCTGGATACCGCTTTCGAACACCTTTTTCCACAATTCGAGAATAGGAGTGAATTTGTCGCTGAGGATCAGCTCGGGGTGGAAGGTGATGGCCCTCGATCCGAACCTCACCGTTTTGATGTGGAACAGGGCGGGGTCCTCCATCAGTGGCGTTACATATGCCTTCAGCCTTTCGTAGGTGATAAAGCCGCCGTCGCCTCCTGTGATCAGGATGTCGCTGATCTCGCGGTGCCTTCTCAGGTACTCGTGCACATGGCCGATGTCGCGCTGGATAAAGATGTCATCGTCGCCCCTCACCTGGGCATGGCGGAAGCAGTAGGTGCAGAACGCGAAGCAATGCTGGGTCGACTGGTCGAAGATCAGCTTCACCGGGGGGTACTTGTGCTGGCAGCCCTCGAGGATCTCCACCTGGCCCTCATCGTTGACGTACCAGGGTTTGTTCAGCTTCTGCTTGCCGTCGTGGGGGTTGGTCTTCTTCTGGTAGTCCTCCACCACCTGCCTGCGCTCCTCATCCGAGGCGGCATCCAGGTATTTCTGAACCTCCCCGGCGGCGATCATGCCGGGCTGGGGAAAGATGAGGTGGAACATCGTGTCGTTTTGGTAGTTTCTCCAGTCGATGTTGTTCAACGTGTGCTTCGTGGCCAGGAAACGGTAGACCTCGATGAAGAACTCGCGCTCCCGGGTGTCGCCCAGCTCAATGCCGTGCCGCGACAGGATTTCGGTGATCTCCCGGAAACCCTGCAGGCCGGAATAAAAGTTCTTCCCGGTAAAAAGGGCCTCATCCTCCCTGAAGAAGCGGGAGTGCTGCGGGTAACAGTGATGGAGCCGCTTGAGCAGCCCCAACGGCAAAAGTTCTTCGTTTTCGATGATCCTGACGGTCTCTTCGCTCAGCTGGTAGCGTTGCCTCATCCGGGCCAGGTCCGTCGTATCAAAATCCTTCTTGTAATTTTCGTCCTTCATATGTGTTTTAAGATGGCTGGTGATTTGTGTCTGGTTTCCCGGCACAAAGATAGTAACCATTTCTTAATTCTTTAAGTAATACTTAATCGACCTTTGCTGATGGTGCGTTCGGGGGCGACTGGATCCAGAGCATTTCACTGGTCCCGTCGTGGATGTTGATGGCGCCGAAGGATGATTTCGCGTTGAAATAAAGGTTGTCGCCCGGGTTGAGGAGGTATTGCCGTTCATTGAGGTCGAACCGGACCGCACCTTTGAGGACATGGCAGAAAACCTGTCCGAACCGGCCGGTGAGCAGCCCCTCGGTGCCCGAATTCTTGGCGAACCTTACCAGGAAGGTGTCCATCTGCTTGTTGATGTCGTGGTTCGACAGCAGGAAGACGATGGTTCCCGACGGGTTCCTGTCGATAAAGCGGATGTCGTTTTTCAACACGACGGGGTTGTTCGACAGCGACTCATTCTCGCCCACGAGTTCGCCGATGGTGGTGTGCAGCATGCCGGCGATCGATTTCAGGGTGTGGAGCGAGGGGAACGATTTTGAATTCTCGATCTGTGAAAGGGCGCTGGCGCTGATACCGACCTTTTCGGCCAGTTCCTGCAGGTTGAGGTGCATCAGCTCCCTCTTCTTCTTGATTCTTTCTCCCAACCGGTTCATAATCGCGGTGATTTCAGGCAAAGATAGCAACAAAATAAAAAGTTAAGAATACATCTTCTTCTGCCATGGATTCTTCCGTTTTCAATTTTCCGTTTTCAATTTTCCATTTTCAATTTTCCATTTTCAATTTTCC
>CAYYPH010000030.1:0-52946 GCA_964473485.1 uncultured Prolixibacteraceae bacterium
GGTTGGGCTTTTGTTAGTAATGGAAGGTGACCCGCAAGGTCACCTTCTTTTTTATTACGCCGGGCCCGACCGTATTTCATATCTTTGCTTACACTATTGCCGCTAAACTACCGGTCAATGAAAGTCCTGATCTTGCTTTTCACCCTGCTTTCTTTCCCGCTGGCAGCCCAGACCTGGGATTTCGTGAAGGAAAAGGAGGGGATCAGGATCTACACCCGCAAAGAAACCGGGAAGACGCTGCGCGCCTACAAGGGCATTGCCGAAATACATGCGCCTGCCGCGAAGGTCTTTGCCCTGCTTGAGGACGTACATCACACCGAGTGGTGGGACAAAAACCTGACCCAGATCAAGGTGCTGGGTTACGAGAAGAACAGATCGGCCAGGTATTACCTTGTTTACGATCTTCCCTGGCCGTTGACGGACCGCGATCTGTGCGTTGACGTGGTCGCCACCCACGATCCCGCAACCGGTGCAGGCACGATCACTGCGGTGCCGTTGCCAGGACTGATCCCCGTTAAAAAGGAGCACATCCGGATCAGGGAATACCGACAGGTGTGGACCGTCAACCCAAGCGGTAAAGACAAAACGCAGGTGATCCTTGAAGGGTATGTCGACCCGGCCGGAACGATTCCGGACTGGGTCATCAACATGCTGATCGTCGACTCCCCGTTCAGGATCATCAGCGGGGTCAAGAGCCGGATGGAGCGATCGCACAAGTGAAAAATCCCGCTGCAGCCCTTCCACCCCTTTCCCGTTAGACACTGGCTATCAATTCCATGCATGTCATGTACAGGAATTGTACAGGTGGTTTTCCGCCTGTGATGCTTTTTTGTACAGGTGCTTTATTTGCACCCTCCTGCGAGTCACAATTACTTTGCCTGCAATTATCGGACGCCCCTGTTTGGGCAGCAAAAAAGCATTTCATCATTTACCTTTAACATTAACCAAAAAACCTGATCATGAGAAAGTTAGTACTGTTCATCTGCGGACTGGTCCTTGCGGGCACCACCTTTGCCCAATTGGCCGGAACCAAAAACATCCCCGGTTCGGGCGGAACCAACGACTATCCGACCATCGCGGCGGCCATTGCCGATCTGAATTTGCAGGGCGTTGGCCCGGGAGGTGTCACCTTCAACATAGCAGCCGGTTACTCGGAGACCTTTTCCTCTCCCACGGCAGGATGGATCACCGCCACCGGTTCGTCCTCCAGCCCGGTCATTTTCCAGAAGTCCGGCACAGGGGCCAACCCGCTGATCACCGCTGGCACCGGTGTGTCCGCCACTGTTGACGGGATCATCGTGATAGCAGGCGGAGACTATATCACCTTCGACGGTATAAGCCTTGCAGAAAACGCAATGAATACCTACCCAACCACTCAGATGGAATGGGGATTCGCGATGGTGAAGGCGAGGAACACCGTCCCAGTTGACGGATGTCAATATATAACCATACAGAACTGCTCAATTACCCTGAATGCAAGCAATGCCGCTTCGGTAGGAATTTACTCGGGGAGCCACACCACTGCATCAACCAGTGCGATCAGCCAGGCAAACCTTTCAGGCCCGTCAGACCTGCTGAACAACTGCAGGTTTTACAACAACTCCATCAGCAACGTGGTCAGAGGTTTCAGCCTGAACGGATTCAATGATGCGACCGGCGCAATGTTTGACCAGAACAATGAGATCGGCGCTTTGGGGCAAGGAAACATGATTTTCAACATCGGTGCTTCCAATCATACAACTTACGGAATCTATTCAAGTTACCAGACCAATTTGTCAATCGCTTACAATTCAATAACTGGTGGTTCAACTACAGGCAGTCTTCAGGGAATCACGCCACGTGTTTCAACCAACCCCGATATTCATCACAACCAAATAAGCATTGGTAACTCATCCGGCACCAGTTCCGTTTACGGGATCGACTGTTATGCAGCAGGATTTCCTGGCTTCACGGTCAATGTACACCACAATACGATCCAGAACTGTTTTAACCTTGGGACCGGATCTTTTACAGGAATTGCCGGAGGGAACGGCGCCGGTTCCGTCATGAATATCTATTCCAACACCCTGACCGCCAATACATGTGTCAACGGAACACTAACCCTTGTTGACGGGGGTACTGCAACACAAAACAACATTTACAACAATATCATTTCGGGCAATACTAAAACAGGTCCCGGCACAATGATCTGTCTGCGCTCGATGTACTACGGGGTGAATATTTACAATAACCAGGCTTTTTCAAACAGCATAGCCCTTGCGAGCGCCGCAACCTCAGGATCGACCCTGACCGGGATCGCCGCCAACCTCAATGCGCAAACCACCGAGAATATTTACGGGAACCTGGTCTATGATCTGAATATCACCGGTTTGACCACGAGTACTTCAGCCATTACCAATACCATCAACGGAATCTACACTGAGACCCCTTCGACATGCCTCAGGAACTGGTATAACAACACGGTCCGTAACCTGACAGCCAATGTAAACAACAGCTATGGAAGCAATGTCGTTTATGGATTACGCATCGGATCCTCACAGTTGTCAAATATCTATAAGAACCAGGTTTTCAATCTCACCGCTTCGACAGCTACCGATGTGATCCATGGATTTTCAATCGGCGGGGGAACTCAGACGTATGTATATAATAATTTCATTTCGGACCTGAAAACGCCAATGGCAACGAGTTTGAATGCCATCTCCGGCCTTTCTGTCACCGGTGGAACGAATGCCGGCATCTATTTCAACACCATCTATCTGAATGCCGCTTCCTCAGGGACCACCTTCGGAACATCCGGTATTTTCAAATCCGGCGCGACCACGACCATTGATCTGCGGAACAACGTGATTATGAATCTCTCCACACCGGGGATCTCAGGCGGGGCGACCGTGGCATATCGTTGGTCGGGTGCCTATAATCCGATCTATTATTCGGCATCCTCCAATACCAACAATTTTTATGCTGGTCCACCTTCCGCCAACAGACTAATCTATAATGACGGTACCAATTCAGATATGCTCATTGCTGACTATCAAACCAGGGTTTATCCGATGGAGGCCAATTCATTTACAGAAAATTCACCGCTGATCAATTCGACAACGGTGCCATATGACCTTCACATGAACGGCATGATACCCAGCCTTTGCGAAGGCAGCGGCATGCCGGTTACTATCCCTTCAATTACCGATGATTTCGATGGCAATCCCAGATCGACATCACCGGATGTGGGCGCTGACGAGTTTGCCGGCATACCGGCAGGTGTGGGAAACCCGGTCGGATTTGCAGCCACAGCTTCCAGTTCACAACAGGTTGACCTGACATTCGGGCTGAATTCATCCGGTAACCAGGTGATTATTGTATGGAATACATCAGGCTATTTCACTACACCTTCCGGGCCTCCGCCAACCACCGGCAGCTCTTTTGCGGGCGGTACCGTTCTATACACCGGAACATCCTCACCGGTCAACCATACAGGCCTCACCGGAGGAACCACCATTTATTACAAAGGTTACTCTTACAACGGAACCTCCTATTCATCCGGAGTCCCGGTTTCCACTTCAACAATCCTGGCTCCTCCTTCCGGTCTGATCGGTTATGCCATGTCGACCAGTGATATCGATCTTTTCTGGACAAAGAACACGCTGAACAATAATGTAATAGTGGTGGTTAACACAAGCAGTACATTTGGCCAGCCGGTCAACGGCACCTCTTACCTGCCGGGGGATGCGCTTCCAACCGCCGGGACGGTGATATACACCGGCCCGCTGTCGGGCTTCAGCCATAACATGCTGACCATTGGCACCCGGTATTATTACAAAGCCTGGTCGTATGATGCCTTTGGATGGTATTCCACCAGCGGCGCGACCTGCAATGTCACAACAATGGCCTGTGCACCTACCTCCACCCTGCCGTTTACCGAAGGATTTGAATCCTACACCCCGCCGGCCGTGGGATGCGGGACCCTGATCGACGGGAATGGCGATGGTATTGTGTGGGGTTCGAAAAGCGTAACCGGAACTGCTCCGCACAGCGGTACGAAAGTACTGGCCATTGCCACTGGAGCCATTCAGGATAACGACTGGTATTTTATCCGGGGACTGAACCTCGAGGCAGGAAAGACATACCAGCTTACTTTCTTCTACCGGGCACAATACACTTATCCTGCGGCCGAATTCGAGGTAAGATGGGGAACTTCCCCAACTCCTTCAGGCATGTTCAGCCCGGCGCTGTTCACCATCGTAACACCTTCGAGTTTCACCCCTTATCCGCAGGCAACGGTCAACGTCACTCCCACCAGCACGGGCACTTACTATTTTGGCTGGCACAGCACCAATCCACCGAACGGCAACAGCCCGTACATTGACGACATTACCATTTCCACCAATCCCTGTGCGGCGCCGCTCACAGTTTCTGCTACCAACGTAACGACCGGAAGCGCCGACATCAGCTGGACGGGGACCGCACCCAATGTTGAGATCGACTACGGCTCGGCTGGCCATACTGCCGGAACCGGAACGATTGTAGCCACTTCGGCAAATCCCATCACCATTTCAGGGTTGGCTCCCAGCACTGCATACGACGTATATATTCGCCAGAATTGCGGCTCTGGATCGTACAGCTTCTGGACCGGTCCGGTTTCGTTCACCACTCCTTACCTGGCGCCGGTCGTAAACACCGGATCAGCCACAGCACTTACCGGAACCGGGGCAACGCTCGACGGTACTATCCATCCGAATGGCCTCGCAACCACCGCCTACTTCGAATACGGACTGACAACCGGTTACGGTTCTGTTGCCGCAGCGACACCGTCGCCGATAACCGCAGGATCCGGTACCACGACCATTACCGCAACCCTTACCGGGCTGATTGCCAATAGTGCGACCTACCATTACAGGGCTGTCGGATATAACACCGGTACGTATACTTACGGTGCAGATCAGACCTTCACGACCCCGCCTGCCCTGCCAATGGTGACAACCACTTCCGCCACTTCACTTTCAACCAGCGGAGCGACCCTTAACGGAACCGTGAACGCCAATAATGCTTCCACCTCTGTAACCTTCGAATATGGGTTGACCGACACCTACGGCGCAACCGCAACCGCAACTGATTCTCCTGTAAACGGCAATTTTACAGTAACAGCCTCCGCGGGGATCACAGGATTGCTGCCATACACGGTTTACCACTACCGGGTCAATGCCACCAATGCAAGTGGTACCGTGAATGGAGCCGATATGACCTTCACCACGGCTGAACTCCCCGATGTGACAACCGGACCATCAGTATGGACACCTGCAACCACGAATGGAACAATTGTGTTCAACGGAACCGTCAATGCCAACACCTATACTTCAACCGTTACCTTCGAATATGGCCTGACAACAACATTTGGGTCCTCTGTTAATGGGATTCCCGCCACCGTGACTGGTACGACTGCAACAAGCATCACGACTGCCGCAACGACACTCAGCACCACCAACCTGAATGCGCTTATCTATTACCGGACCAAGGCTGTGCATCCGGCTGGCACCGCCTATGGTGCAACCATGACCATGACAACACCCATTGTTCCGGTTGCGACAACCAACGCGGCTACCATGAATGCAAACGGTGTTACGATCGGCGGCAATGTCAATCCGAACAACTCGCCAACCTATATCAGCTACGAATACGGCACAACCACAGATTATGGCTCTACGGTTCAATTTGCAACCAATCCCGTTACAGGTACCTCAGGTTCGAACCGGACCTACATCTTCGTTCCCGGTTCTCTTTCTCCGGGAACACTATACAACTACCGGGTTGTGGCAACCAATGCCGCCGGGACAGTCTATGGCGCCAACATTACTTTTACGACACCTCCGATGCCCGTCTCAACCACGCTTGCTGCAACGTTGGTCACATCGACCACGGCACGACTGAACGGGACCGTATTAACCAATACAACCTCCGGAACCAATTTCAGGTTTGAATACGGACTGACTCCATTATTTGGCACAGTGGGGACACCTACCCCCTCCTCTTCGGCAACAAATTCAACCGTCACTACGATTCTTAATCTCACCGGGTTGATGCCCAACACGACCTATTATTACCGGGTTTATGGCGTCAATGCAGCAGGAACAGCGTATGGAGCCACCATGACCTTCACCACCACCGCGGTCGTACCCACGGTCACCACCCTTGCTGCCTACGGGATCACCCCGAACGGAGCCGTTCTGAACGGAACGGTCAACCCGAACAATGCAGTCACGACCGTCACCTACGAGTACGGGCTCACCACCGCGTACGGTTCGACACTCACGGCCCCGCAATCCCCTGTTTCGGGAGGTGTGGCCGTTGGAGTGAACACCCCGCTCACCGGGTTGCTGCCCAACACAACCTACCATTACCGGGTTGCCGGGACCAACAGCACGGGCACCAGCAATGGCGCGAACATGACCTTCACGACCCTGCCGATTCCCCCGACGGTCACCACCGACCCCGCGTCGGCCATTACGGCCACCAGCGGCACCGTCAATGGCACCGTCAATGCGAACAACCTGGCAACAACCCTCACCTTTGAGTACGGGCTTACGACCGCATACGGTTCAACGGCCAGTGCCATCCCCGGAACGGTAACAGGCACATCCTCCACTGCCGTTTCACTGCCCCTGACCGGCCTCGCCATCAACACCACCTACCACTACCGGCTGGTGGGGGTGAACAGCCAGGGCACCACAAGCGGAGCCGACCAGCAGTTCACCACCAACTGCATCGAGCCGGTGATCAACATCAACGGTCCTGCAGCGGTATGTGCCGGGGCCACCGGCGTCATCTACATGACCGAGACGGGAATGTCGGGGTACGCCTGGAGCGTTTCGGCCGGCGGAACCATCACCTATGGCCAGGGCACCAGCTTTATCATGGTCGACTGGAATACCTCCGGTCCCCAGTCGGTCAGCCTGAGCTATGTCGACACCCACGGCTGCACGGTCTCCGCACCGGTCGTTTTCCAGGTGACGGTGGCCCAGCCGTTCGCAGTTGGCGCCATCTCGGCAAACCAGAGCATCGGCTACCATACCGTTCCGGCGCCCCTGGCGGGGATTGCCCCCACCGGTGGACTGGCACCCTACACCTATCAATGGCAGAGCTCGCTGAACGGCACCGATTTCAACGACATCGCCGGGGCAACAGACCTTGATTACGCTCCCGGCATGCTCCTGTCAACCACCCACTACAGGCAACTCCAATCGGGGTCGGGCAATTGCGGGTCGGGCATTACCAACATGGTAACGATCACCGTGGGGTTGCCCATCCCGGCAACCGTCAGCCTCCAGGGGATCAGCGTGGCAAGCGGAGAATCGAACTGCTACAATGCCTACGAGACCATCTACATCGCCGGCAGCGGTACAACCTTCACAGTGCAGAACGGCGGAAGCGCCACCATGATCGCAGGTCTGAACATCATCTACTACCCGGGTACAACCGTCGAACCGGGCGGCTACATGCACGGTTTCATCGCCCCGAACGGACCATGGTGCTCGCAACCGAACCCGGTGGTGAACAACAATGAAAAATCGGGGGATGTAGAGGCCGTGGTTCCTGAAATCACCGCCGGCCAGGTGATCCGGGTTTATCCGAACCCGACACCGGGCAACTTCGCGCTTGAAATGGCAGGATCCTCCGATGCAACGTTGCAATCGGTGGAGATCTACAGTGTGAGCGGCATGAAAGTGGCTGAAGTGAAGCTGAATGGTGAACGCAGGCACGAATTCCCGGGCACCGAACTGCGCCAGGGCGTCTATTTCCTGCATGTAACGACCACGCTTGGCAAGACCACGGTTAAGCTGATCAGATTATAACCTTCTTTCTTGCCCTGTTCCGAAGGGTACGGGCAGGATTGTGCTGTGTTTGGTTAAACCGTCCCGGGAAACCGGGGCGGTTTATTTTTTTGCATTATTCATATAATCAATCTGATATAAATCCTGTAGAGTTTTTGTACAGGTCTCGTTTTTCTCCCGTACAGGTTTTGTAGCAGGTTGGGAGCGTGCCAATACTAAAAGCGCGGGATACATTTGTGCACCGGATCGCGAAAGCAGGAATTGCATGCCGAAAAGATCCGGTCCCTGCCCGTGACCTGGAATAGCCCGGGAGCTCAAACCGTCAGCGAGACAAGCGCATGGTGAAAATGATACTGATCCAGAAATAACCGATAACAAGAACCAATATCAAAACAAAGGACCAACATGAAAACAAAGATCATTGCATTGCTGATTTTAACCGGACTGACCAGCGCTTCAACTTTCGCGCAACTCTCCGGCATTAAAAACATTCCCGGGGATTACTCCACCATGGCCGCGGCGATCGCTGCATTGAACGCGCAGGGTGTCGGGCCGGGGGGTGTCACCTTCAACCTGGCGGCAGGTTATACCGAGACCTTTGTCAATCCGACCGACGGGCTGATCACGGTGGACAACAGCCTGGCGACCCAACCCATTATTTTCCAGAAAAGCGGAACCGGGGCCAATCCGAAGATCACGCCCGCCATGGGGGTCGGCTACTACGACTATGTGTTCTGCATCGGCGGCACTGATTATCTGACGTTCGACGGTATCGACATGCAGGAGAACCCGTTGAACGTGGATAACATTTCACAGGCCGAGTTCGGGTTTGTCCTGGCCAAGGCAGACGCAGATACCAGCGGAGTGCAGCACGCCACCATAAAGAACTGTACCATATCGCTCGAACGCACCAACACCGGCACGGTCGGTATCATCCTCCGAAACTGGAAATGCACCGCCCCGGGAGTGATCCTTTCGACCATCAACGACCCGCGCAAATCGAACTCCTATAATTCCTTCCAGGGAAACACTATCACCAACTGCTTCACCGGCATGTACCTGTATGGATCAAGTTCCCTGGCCCCCTACCTGTTTTATGACCAGGACAACGATGTTGGTTCCGTCGCCGGCAACACCATCACGAATTTCGGCAGCACCACCGGCACCTGCTACGGCATCTATGCCCAGTATGAGAACGACCTGACGGTGGCCAACAACACCTTCACCAGCACGGTCGATGGGGGCACCTGCAACGTGATGGAATTCCAGGCGACACCCAACGCCAGTGTCAGCATTTACGGGAACACCATCACCGTTCAGTTCAACGGCACCGGTACCTTTTACGGGATCAAGGACTGGATGGGAACCACCAACTCATCCAACACCATCTCGGTGCACGACAATATCGTTACCGGGTGCACCTTCCCCAATGCCACTTTTTCCACCTGCAGCTACATCAACATCGGGCACGGGGCGGTGAACATCAGCTTTTATAACAACAGCGTGACCAACAACACCTACGGATCAATTTCCAAAACCGCCACCGGCCAGGTGACCTATATTTCGGTGAACGCCCAACCCGTCGTCAAGGGAACGGCCGACTGCTACAACAACACCGTGAGCAACAACACGAGGATCCAGTCGGTTGTCGGCGGGGGATCCACTACCTACCTTCATTTCTCGCACTGGTCGAACACCATCAATGTTTACGGGAACACGGTCGACAACAACACGGTAGCCACCAATGGCATCACCTACGGGATCTGGATGCCGCAGGGTATCGGCGCCAAGCATGTTTATGGCAACGCCGTGACCAACCTGCATAATGCCAACGGTGCAACCTATGGTATTTACATCGACGGAGGCTCCGAGATCAACCTGTATAAAAACAAAGTCCTCAATATCAATGCCACAGGAAACAACAGCACCATCGCAGGATTTTACCTGGGCAACATGACCACCGCCGGGAATATCTTCATCAGCAATAACTTCTCGGGTGACCTGAAAGCCCCGAACACGTCATCGGTCGCCGCCATCAAGGGGATATGGGCATACGGCGGCAACTCGAACTACATCGGGTTATACAACAACACCGTGTTTATCGACGCCTCCTCATCCGGCGCCAATTTCGGGACCTCGGGCATCCACGCATCGAATGCTGCAAAAGTCTACGACATTCGCAACAACATCCTGGTCAACACCTCGATCCCCAAAGGAACGGGCCGCACCGTGGCGCTGCTTACCGACTCCGTTACATTCGGAAACCTTGCACGGTTATCCAACAACAATAACTACTATGTCGGAACCCCTTCGGGGCAGCGCCTGATCTTCAGCGACGGGGTCACAAACCTCCAGACCATGCAGGAATACCGTTCGGCATTTTATCCGAGGGAATACAACTCCGTTTCGGAAAATCCTCCGTTCATCTCTGCGTCCACGCCGGTTAACCTGCACCTGGATGCGACGATCCCGACCCAGTGCGAAAGCGGAGGCGGGGAGGTTTTATTTCCAATCGTACTCACCGATGATATTGACGGCCATCCCCGGTTCCCGAATGCCGGTTACCCGGTTCACCCTGATTACCCGGCTACCGCGCCGGACATCGGCGCTGACGAATTCGGCGGGATCCCCAGTGACCTGACCCCCCCGTTCATTGCCTACGCCCCCTTTGCCAACGTGGCCACCACCGGCGACCGTACACTCACGGCGACCATCACCGATACCCAAGGCGTGCCGGCCTCCGGTAACGGTTTGCCCAGGGTCCGATGGAAAAAGAACTTCAACGGCTCCTGGACCTATGTGACCGGTCTATCAACCGGGAACAACCAGTACACCTTTACCTTCGGAGGCGGAGGTGCACTGGGCGACACCATCTATTACTACGTGGTGGCGCAGGATTCATGGAATACACCAAACGTCGGATCCAACCCGATGCCCGGCGCAGGCGGATATACGGCCACCCCCCCGGGTGCCTCCACCCCGCCGTCGGCACCCGACAGGTACGTCATTGTACCGCCGATCTGCGGCACCCTTACCGTGGGTACAGGCGGCAACTACCCCACCCTGACGGCCGCCATCAACGATGTCAACGCGAAGGGAATAACCTGCCCGGTCACCCTGGTGCTGATCAGCAGCAGCTATGCGTCGGAAACCTACCCCATCACCCTGAACCCGAACGGCGGAAGTTCGGCGGCCAACACCCTGACGATCAAACCCGAAACCGGCGTTCATCCGGTCTTTGCGGCGGCAAGCGCATCCAACGGCATTTTCAAGATCAACGGGTTTGACTACCTGGTCATCGACGGATCAGCCAGCGGCGGCAGCGATAAAAACCTTACCGTTTACAATGCGAGCGAAACCGGCGGGGCGTATACCCTTGGATTGTTCAACGCCGGCGGTAACGATCCCGCCTCCCATATCGTCGTCAAAAACAGCATCATCCGGGGATTCAGTTCGACGACCGTTGAAAATTGTGCCATCTACCTGAGTCCTGTCGGTGCCGGATACCATGACATCGTGATCACCGGAGACTCGATCATCGGGGCCAACACCGGGATCCGGTACACCGGCACCTTCGGGGGGGTCAATCTCAACGGGCAGATCACCAATAATGTCATCGGTTCTGACATGCCTGGGCGGTACATCACCACCAAAGGCATCGTGCTATCCTATTCCGAAAACACCCTGATCGAGGGTAACAACATCATGGGGGCCGCCAACGGGAACGCTGTGCCCACCCATGCCGGCATCTACATTCTCGGCGGATCGACCAATACCAAGATACGCAGGAACCTGATCCATGACTTCTTCCGCAATGTGGATGACGGATCCGGCGCCTACGGCATCTGGTATGAGTCGGGAAGCAGCACGGTCACGGAGATCTCCAGCAACTCGATCTACGGCATTAAATCTTCAGGGGCCGCACCCGGCGCCTCACCCAATAACCCGTACGGCATCTTCATCAAGACCGGTGGGAACATCAAGATCCTCCACAACTCCATCTGGCTTTACGGGAACCTGCTCTCTCCGACCAACATGCACGATGCCTCCTCCTCCTGCATCGGCATCTTGCAGGGAGGTTCGCTGACCAACAACATCGAGGTCAGGAACAACATCCTTGCGAACACCATGCTTGGACTGTCAGGATCCATGGGCTGCCCGGCCACCGGGAGAGCATACGCCATCATGACCACGGCCACCAACGCAAGCAATTTTTCCATGATCGACTACAACGACTACCATGTGAACGGCTGCAGTCCCACCATCGGGTTCATGAATTTCAACAATATGATAACACTGGCCGAATGGCAGGCTGCCACGCTCCAGGACCAGCACTCCAAATCGATTGACCCGCAGTTCACCTCGCCAAGCAATCTGGTGCCGACCATCACCACGATCCCCAAGGCAGGGATTTACATCCCCCTGGTTCCTTACGACCTAACCGGTATCAGCCGCACCAACCCGCCCGATCTCGGGGCCTACGAATTCACGCCCACGTCGATCGTCAACACCCTCGCCGCATCGGGGATCACCCAGAATGGCGCCCTGCTGAACGGGAATGCCAATGCGACCGGGACTTCTATCGCGGTATTTTTCGACTGGGGCCTGACTCCAGCCTACGGCTCTTCGGTTGCCGCCACGCCGCCAACGATAACCGGGAACTCGTTATTGCCGATGAATACCCCGCTGACCGGCCTTACCCCCGGCACCACCTACCACTTCAGGGCAAGGGGCATCTCTTCGGCAGGCATCACCATCTACGGCAATGACATGACCTTCACCACGGTCAATGCACCTCCCCTTGTGGTGACCACCGCCGCCACTGCCATCGCCGGCGACGGGGCAACGCTCAACGGCACGGTCAACGCCAACAACCTGGCCTCCACCGTCACGTTCGAATATGGCCTTACCACCGCTTACGGATCGACGGTCAACGCCATTCCCAACAATGTCACCGGAACAGCGGTCACGCCGGTATCTGCCATGATCAGCGGGCTGCTGCCGAACACGGTTTACCATTTCAGGGCTGTGGCCGTATCCTCCAGCGGTACCACCTACGGCAACGACATGACCTTCAACTCAGCCACGGTCCCGGCCACGGTGGTCACCAACCTCGCCAGCAATGTCGGGGGAAACAACGCTACCCTGAACGGAACTGTCACCGCCAACAATGCCCCGACCACTGTCACGTTCGAATGGGGACTGACCAACGCCTATGGCAATACCGTCAACGCCAACCCTGCTTCAGTGACGGGCATCACGCCGACGGCCGTGCTGGCAGGACTGACCGGCCTGCTGCCCAATGCCACCTACCACTTCCGGTGCGTTGGAACCAATGGTTCCGGGACGACCTATGGGTTTGACCAGACCTTCACGACCAACTGCATCGCCCCGGTGATCACCATTGCAGGCCCTGCCACGGCGTGCGCTCCTTCGGGCGGGCATGTCTATTCCACCCAACCAGGGAACACCAATTACATGTGGACAGTATCAGCCGGAGGGATCATCACTTCAGGATCGGGAACCAACGCCATAACGGTTACCTGGAATACCCCGGGAGCCCAGACCATCAGCGTCAATTACCAGAATCCTTACGGTTGTTCCGCATCGACTCCAGTGGTCTATAACGTCACAGTCACCAGCCTTCCGCCCCCGGTCATCAGTGGCCCCGCCACGGTGTGTGCCGGATCCGCCACCAACAATTACACCACGCAGGCCGGCATGAACGCTTACGCCTGGACCGTTTCTGCCGGGGGTACCATCACCGCAGGAGCCGGTACCAATGCCATCACGGTGACGTGGAACACAGCCGGTGCGCACTCCGTCAGTGTCAACTATGCCAATGCCAGCGGTTGCACCGCGCCGGCCCCGGGCGTTTACTCTGTCACCGTGAATGCAGCCTCCACGCCCGTCATCTCCGGCCCCGCTTCCGCCTGTGCGGCATCCGTCAACAACACCTACACCACCCAGGCCGGTATGACCGGGTACACCTGGACCTTATCGGCAGGAGGAACCATCACCGCCGGAGCCGGTACCAACGCCATCACCGTGACCTGGAACAGCGCGGGAGCGCAGACCGTCAGCGTCAACTATGCCAATGCCAGCGGTTGTACCGCCCTGGCACCGGTCTCCTTCCCCGTCACCGTCAACCCGCTGCCTGCCCCAACCATCACCGGTCCCAACAGCGTCTGTGCAAACTCCGGATACCAATCCTATTCAACCGAAGCCGGACAAACAGGATATACCTGGACCGTCTCGGCCGGAGGCACCATTGTCTCGGGGCAGGGAACCAGCGCCGTACAGGTCAACTGGACCACCGCCGGCGCCCAGAGCGTCTCGGTCAACTATGCCAACGCCTTCGGTTGCTTCGCAGCCGCACCCTCCGTATTTAACGTCAACGTCAACGGGGCACCTGCCGCCGCCGGGCCTGTTACCGGTACTTCGGCCGTCTGCGGCGGTGCCATGGGCGTGGCCTACTCCTGCGCCCCCATCAGCGGCGCCACCTACTATGTATGGAACCTCCCCGCCGGTGCCACCATCGCTTCCGGTGCAGGAACCACCAACATCACCGTCGACTTTGCCGCAAACGCCTCTTCCGGTGACATCACCGTGCTGGGAAACAACCTCTGCGGAAACGGAACCGCTTCGCCCAACTTCCCCGTCACCGTTAACGCGCTGCCCGCCGCTGCCGGACCCATCACCGGTCCCGCTTCCGTCTGCCAGGGCGCTATGGGTGTCAGCTACTCCGTGGCCACCATCGCCAACGCCACCTCCTACCAGTGGACATTCCCCGTGGGCGTGACCATCGTTTCGGGGGCAACCACCAACCAGGTCACCGTCAACTTCCCGGGAGGGGCCCTTTCCGGTGACATCACTGTTAAGGGTGTCAACGCCTGCGGAAACGGACAGGCTTCACCCGCCCTGGCCGTCACCGTCAATGCCATCCCCGCAGCACCCGTGGTGACCGCCAACGGGAACATCCTCACCAGTTCCGCACCCGCCGGCAACCAGTGGTACTACGACAACACCGGCGCCATCCCGGGTGCAACCGGCCAAACATACACCGTGGCCAACAACACCGGCTGGTACTGGTGCACCGTCACCCTCAACGGGTGCACTTCGCCCATCTCCAACAAGGTCTACGTGGTGGTGACCGGAACCCCCGAATTATCGGCCGGACCCCAGGTGCAGATCTACCCCGTGCCCAACAACGGGCAGTTCAGCATCGCCATCACCAGTTCAACGGAGTTGACTTACCAGCTCGAGATCTACAACACCATCGGATCCAGGATCTACAGCAACCAGGATATCAGGGTCACGGGCACCACCGTCATCCCGGTCGAACTCGGCCAGATCGCAGGCGGAGTTTACACCGTCGTCCTGCGTAACACTTCCAGCCAGGTAGTGCGCAGGATCATCATCAACAGGTAATGGTTGGGCTTTTGTTAGTAATGGAAGGTGACCCGCAAGGTCACCTTCTTTTTTATGCATCGGGGCCGACCTTAATTTTTTATCTTTGTGGAAAACAAGGCAAAAACTTTTGCAATTATCATTGACGGAGAAACCATTACCCATCATGGCGCTGGCATTGACATTCATGCTTTTTTCAGCATGTGCAGGCGCTCAAAAACAGGAAGCCATGAAAAACCCAATAACCAATATTAAACCCCTCGCCTTCCTCTGGGAAGTGCAAAATCCTTTCCTCTTCTGCGCCCATCACCTCGATTACTACCCTGCGGGGAACGACAGCCTGGGACCGGTGACTTCGCTGGCCGGGCGTACCCTCGGTGAGGATTTCACCATCAGGGATGGGTGGCGCATGTACCATGGCCGCACCATCCCCGGCTTTCCCGAACACCCGCACCGCGGATTCGAAACGGTGACCATCGTCCTGAAAGGGTTCGTTGACCACTCCGATTCGCACGGCCAGGCCGGTCGTTACGGCATGGGCGATGTGCAGTGGATGACCGCCGGGTCGGGCCTTCAGCACAGCGAGATGTTCCCACTGCTGAACCGCGAAGGTGAAAACACGCTCGAGCTTTTCCAGGTCTGGCTGAACCTCCCGAAAGCCCGGAAATTTGCAGAACCTCATTTTAAAATGCTGTGGAGCGAGCAAATACCGGTGTACCGGCATCGCGACGACCAGGGAAAATCCACCGAAGTTCGTGTGATCGCCGGGCAGATCGGGGATGTAGCGGCCCTCGACCCGGCTCCCGACTCCTGGGCGGCCGACCCGCGCAACGAGGTGGCCATCTGGGTCATCCGGATGGATGCCGGTGCGCAATGGACCCTGCCCGCGGCCGGGCCGTCCGCATTGAGAAACATCTACTTCTACGGGGGCGAAAGCCTGGCCATCGCCGGGATACCGGTTGCCGCTCAGCACTCGTTCGAGGTGCATGCGGGGAAGGAGATAATCATTGAAAACGGACCTTCGGAAGGACTGCTCTTCCTGTTACAGGGCATACCCATCGATGAACCGGTTGCGCAGTATGGACCTTTCGTGATGAACACGCAGGACGAGATCAGGCAGGCGATCAGCGACTACCGTGCCACGCAATTCGGCGGATGGCCATGGCCCCGGCCCGATAATGTTCATCCCCGCGACAAAGGCAGGTTTGCCAGGTACCTGAATGGGATGGAGGAGATACCTTAATAAAATGAGTGAATGAGTGAATGAGTGATTGAGTGATTGATTTAACCTACTGCCTACTGCCTACCGCCTACTGCCTACGTATTTTCACAGGTTGAGCCGCCGTCGGCGTTGCCGCAGGTGCAGCCCACCCGCCTGCCTGTTGTGGGATCGACACTTGAGCACGACTTTTTGAACTCACCGTCTTTTTTAACAAACAGCTTTACGGCAATGGCGGCAATGGCCAGCCCGATGATAAGCGCAGTAAGTAAAACGATCTTCCACATAAAAACAATCCTCATTCATCAATATTCACCGATCTAACGCAGGCAACCGGCATAACACCGTATGCCAACGCATTGACGGGAGCAGGAGGTCAAACCCCGAAATCATCAAACGCGATCATCTCCTTGGGCACGCCGTAATCGTCGAGCATCTTGAGAACCGCCGAATTCATCAGGGGAGGTCCGCAGATGTAATATTCGATCTCCTCGGGTTCCGGATGGTTCTTCAGATAGGTGTCGATGATCACCTGGTGGATATACCCCACAGGGCCTGTCCAGTTGTCTTCCTGTTCGGGTACCGAAAGGGCCACATGCATGCGGAAGTTGGGATTGGTTTTTTCAATCTCCCTGAATTCCTCGATATAGAAAAGCTCCTTCAGCGACCGGCCGCCATACCAGAAGGTGGTCTTTCGCTGGCAGTTTTTGGTCTTGAACAGGTCGAAAATGTGCGAACGCATGGGGGCCATACCGGCGCCACCGCCGATGAACATCATCTCGCGGTCGGTATCCTTGATGAAGAACTCGCCGTAGGGGCCCGACACCATCACCTTGTCGCCCGGTTTCCGTGAGAAAATAAAGGAAGAACATATGCCGGGGTTCACGTTGAGGTAGCTGTTGGTGTTGTGGTTCCAGGGCGGGGTGGCGATGCGAACGTTCAGCATAATGATGTCGCTCTCGGCCGGGTGGTTGGCCATGGAATAGGCGCGGAAAACGGGCTCAGTATTCTTCATCTTGAGATCCCACATTTTGTACTTGTCCCACTCCTCCTTGTACTCTTTCCCTACCACGATGTCTTTGCGGTAATCCACCTCACATTTGGGCACGTCGATCTGCACGTAACCGCCCGATCTGAAATCGAGCCTTTCGCCCGGCGGCAGTTTAACGACAAACTCCTTGATGTAGGTGGCCACGTTGCGGTTGGATACCACCTCGCACTCCCACTTTTTAATGCCGAATATCTCGGGATGGACATGGATCTTCATATCCTCGCGTACCTTGACCTGGCATCCCAGTCGCCAGTGATCCTGTTGCTCTTTCCTTGTAAAATAGCCCACTTCGGTAGGGAGGATACTGCCCCCGCCATCCAGTACCTGGCACTTGCACATGGCACAGGTACCTCCTCCGCCACAGGCCGAGGGCAGGTAGATGCCATTCATGGCCATGGTGGTAAGCAGGGTCGATCCGGGAGCGACATCCAGCTCCCGATCTTCGTTGATCGTCAGCTTCACCATGCCCTGAGGGGTCAGCTTCTGCCGTGCATAAAGCAGGATCCCTACCAGTGACAACAGGATGAGCAGAAAGACGATAATGCTTGTTAAGATGGTTACTCCAATGCTGATTTGCAGAATCATGTCAGATAATTTGAACGCCTTAAATTTTAATTCCCATAAACATCATGAATGCGATCCCCATCAGGCCGGTGATGATGAAAGTGATGCCGATCCCTCTCAGGGGGGCCGGTACGTTTGAATAACGCAGTTTTTCGCGGATGGCGGCAATCCCCACGATGGCCAGGAACCAGCCCACGCCCGAGCCGAGCCCGAAAGCCGTGGCTTCGGCCACCGACTGGTATTCGCGCTCCTGCATGAAGAGCGCCCCGCCCAGGATGGCACAATTGACCGCGATGAGCGGCAGGAAGATCCCCAGCGAATGATTCAGGGCCGGAGAATATTTCTCGATGACCATTTCGACCAGCTGAACCATAGAGGCTATGACGGCAATAAAGACAATAAAGGTGAGGAAGTTCAGGTCGACGTCGGCGAAATCCTTACCCAGCCAGGCCAGGGCGCCGGGTCCGAGCAGGTACTCGTTGAGCAGGTAGTTTACCGGAACCGTGATGCCCAGCACAAAGATGACTGCGATGCCCAGGCCCACCGATGTTTTCACGGTCTTCGACACCGCGATGTATGAACACATGCCCAGAAAATAGGCAAAGATCATGTTGTCGATGAAGATGGACTTAACGAAAATACTGATTAACTCTTGCATGTTCCCTTGATTGAGCGGTTAACACTATTTGTCCTGGATCAGTTCGCGGAACCTGGCCCGTTGCACCCAGATGATCACACCCACCAGGATGAGAGCCATGGGGGGGAGGATCATCATACCGTTGTTTTCATATCCTGTTTCGTACAGCCCGAGTTGCTGCATCACCGGGTAGCCCCACAGGGTTCCCGATCCGAAAAGCTCGCGGAAAAAGCCCACGATGATCAGGATCAGTCCGTATCCGAGTCCGTTGCCCAGCCCGTCGAGGAACGAGGGCCAGGGTTTGTTGGCCATGCTGAAGGCCTCGAAACGGCCCATGATGATGCAGTTGGTGATGATCAGGCCGACAAATACCGACAACTGTTTGCTCACGTCATACGCAAAGGCTTTCAGAAACTGGTCGACTACGATGACGAGGGTGGCGATTACCACCAGTTGCACGATGATCCTGATGCGTGGCGGGATGGTGTTGCGGAGCAGCGATATCACCACATTTCCCATGGCCGTGACAAAAATCACCGAGAGGGCCATGACAAAGGCGGGTTCGAGCTTGGCGGTGACGGCCAGGGCCGAACAGATCCCAAGAACCTGGATGGTGATGGGATTATCGCGGTTAAGCGGGGAGGTCAGCAGTTTTCTGTTCTTCGGCGAAAACAGGGGTTCCTTTTCTTTTACGTCCACACTCATGGCTTCATGTTGTTTTTGATATATGGTAAATAATTTTCAAGGCAGTCCTTCAGCATGTCGCTTACCCCGTTGCTGGTTATGGTACCGCCTGAGATGGCATCGACCCCGTGGATCTGCCTGGCAGGGTCGAGGGTGGCGGCCCCTCCCTTTACCACAAGGATCGAGGTGAAGTGGCCCGATTCATCGAAGATCTTCTTGCCTTTAAGCTGATCGGAAAACTCCCTGGTTTCGATCTCAGCGCCGAGGCCGGGCGTCTCCTTGTCGTGCGAAAATTCCGCCCCGATGATCTCATTGAAACCGGGTCCGAAGGCGATGTTTCCGTATAAAGGTCCCCAGAGACCCACCCCCCTGAGTGGCACGAGGTAAATGGTTTTTCCATCGACTTCAGCGATAAACAACGGGATTACGAAGGGTTTTCCGTTCTTCTTATTGAACAGTTCCTTTTTCAGGTCGATGGCGAAGGGCCGTATCGAACCGGTTTCAAACTTACCCCCCTTGTACACGCTTACCGCCTTACCGGTCTGATCGATGGCAAGTTCGGTTGTGATATACTTCGCGAATAATTCCTCCGCATTCTCCATGGTCGCCTCCACATTCAGGGCAGCCAGGATCCCCTGGATCTTTGAAATGGTGAGGTTCTTTTGCTGCCTCGGCTGCAGCAGCAGCGCCGTCGATGAGAGCAGCGCCGCCACGATAATCACCATGAAGGTCGCATAGAAAAAAATGTATTTGTTGCTGAACATGACGTTAGGGCTTTTTTTATATTATTTTCCGGTCATTAACGGGGATTTTCATCCATCTTTTCTTCCTTTTTCCGATGTTGGCCTGTATCACATAGTGATCGATCAGCGGCGCGAAAATGTTCATAAATAGAATGGCCAGCATCATACCTTCGGGATAAGCCGGGTTAAAGACCCTGACCAGGATTGCAAACATCCCTATCAGGAACCCATAGATGTACTGACCTTTGAGCGTTTGTGCACCGGTAACCGGGTCGGTGGCCATGTACACGGCCCCGAAGGCGAATCCGCCCATCACCAGGTGTTCCCAGGCAGGTATCCGCATGTAGTCGTTGATGGCAACAAGGTTAAAGATCCATCCCATGGTGAGTCCGCCCAGCACAACGGTGAGCATGATCCGCCAGCTTGCCACTCCGGTCACCAGCAGGATAAAGGCGCCTATCAGGATGGCAAGGGTGGAGGTTTCGCCAATGGAACCAGGGATGAAACCCATGAACATGTCGAACGGTGAAGGGATCTTATCCACCTCACCCACCATGGCGTGACCGAGCGGGGTGGCGCCGGTGAATGCATCGGGCTTGTCGGCGATCCACACCTTGTCGCCCGAAATATCCTTGGGATAGGCAAAAAAGAGAAAGGCCCGTGCGGTAAGGGCCGGGTTCAGGATGTTCATACCGGTGCCCCCGAAAACTTCCTTGGCAAAGATGACGGCAAAGGCAGTCGAAACAGCCACCATCCAAAGGGGGATATCGGGCGGCATGACGAGCGGGATCAGCATACCGGTCACGAGAAAACCCTCGTTAACCTCATGGCCGCGGGCCTGGGCAAAGCCAAACTCGATAGACAGTCCGGTAACGTACGATACCACCACGATGGGCATCACCTGGATGAACCCGAACCAGAAATTCTGCCAGAAACCGGCGTCGGTCCCGTTGGCCAGGAAATGCTGGTACCCCACGTTCCACATACCGAAAAGCAGGGGGGGCATCATGGCAAGCACCACGATGCTCATGGTCCGTTTCAGGTCGATGGCATCGCGGATGTGGCTGCCCGAAAAGGTGACCCGGTCGGGCACAAACAGAAATGTTTCGAACGCATCGAAGGTGGAGTGCAGCCTGCTGAACCTCCCTCCCTTCTGAAACTGTGGTTTGATATTGTCGAGATATCTTCTCAGTCCTTTCATGATCCTGAGGATTAATTGAAATTACATCGTTTCTTTTCGAACCAGTTCAAGCCCTTTTCGCACGATCGACTGTATCTCGATCTTCGAGGTGTCGATAAATTCTATCAGGGCAAAATCCTCGGCATCGATCTCGTAGATGCCAAGGTTTTCCATCAGGTCGATGTCTTCGGCCAGGATGGCTTTGAGCAACTGCATGGGGTAAATATCGAAGGGGAAGACCTGTTCGTACTTTCCGGTCATCACAAAGGCCCGTTCACCGCCGTGCAGGTTGGTATCAAGTCGGTAATCGCTGCGCGGGAAGAGCCTTGACAGGAACATGTTGTAAAAGCTGTACTTCGTAAAACCAGGCAAGGCCCAGCCAAAAAATTCATGGTAATCGCCTTCGGGAATCACGGTGATCTGCGAATCGTAGAAGCCGGCAAAGCCACCGGTCGTGATCCTGGTGCCGGTGAGGACATTCCCTGAAATATACCGGGCATTTCCGGGGGCGACATTACCATCGGCCATTTCATGGATGGATGATCCCGCTACGCTTTTAAAATAGCCGGTCTTTGTGACCATCGAACCGGTGAGAGCGTAGATCCGGGTGGCATCGTACACCCCTTTCAAGAAAAGCCTCCCGATTGTAAGCACCTCCTGGGGCCTCAGGTACCAGATAACATCTCCCTTGGCGATCGGATCAAGGCGGCTCACCTGAACGCTGATATCGCCGGCCGGGTGAGGACCACTGAACCGGTTAAGCTGAACTCCTTTGCACCCGAGAAAAACCTTTGAGGTATCGGGCCTGTCGGCAATGTTGAGATGCACCTTGCCGTCGGTCAGCCTGCGCAGGGCGTCAACGCCTGTCTGAAAGGCTTCGGCTTCCCCATCCACCATCAATCCGAAGTCGGGAGCCAGCGGACCGGTGTCGAAGGCGGAGATGAAAATCGCCTTGGGACTGTCGCCCGGGTTTGCAATGACGTTGAACGGACGCTGCCTGATATAAGGCCATATTCCGCTGGCCAGCAGCTTCTCCGTCACCTGTTCGCGTGAATGCGAGTGCGGGTCGGACTTACCGAACTCAACCGCCTGGCCGGTGCCGTCGCACTCAATGACGATCTCCTGCAAAACCCTCCGCTCGCCTCGGCGTATCTCCTTTACGGTACCACTCGCCGGTGAAGTGAAAAGGATGCGGTCTCTGTTCTTGTCATGAAAAAGCGGGGTGCCGGCCCTCACCGTTTCGCCTTCCTGAACCATCATCTTCGGAAAAACGCCGGCGAAATCGGTCGGTTTGCAGGCGCAGTACCGGGGCAAAACCGTGGTCATGGTCCCCGCGGCCTTTCCGGCAAGCTTAATATCAAGACCCTTCCTGATCTTAAAAGTCGCAGAATTCATAAATCAATAGGGTTGGAAAAAAGTGCAAAATTACTAAAATTAATGACATATCTTTACTTATGCATGTATGAATATCCATAAGTTTAACTCCGGCTGTGCATCCTGAAAAACTTACTTCCTGAAATAAAAGTGACTAATTTAGCCTTTTTTTTATCCCCATGAGAAACATCAATGTAAAATCGATGAATAAAATGACCGGCCTTCTTTTCATGGCGGCAGTCACACTCCTTACGGTCAATGCATGCAAAACCAGGGAGCACCGCAAAATGGCCAGGCCCGACGATCATCTACACGGGGCAATCAACCACCGGCACAATGTTGCGTTCGACAGCAACCAGGTGGCAATTTTCTATACCCATTTTCCCGAACTTGAAAAGTACCGGAAGGACGTGACAGAAGTCTACAGGCAGCATAAGTTCTTCCATATCTGGTATGATGAAAAGGGGGTGATCGAATTCGGACAGACGCTTTACACGAAATCGGAAGAGCTTGACCAGGAAGGGATCGCGTCGAAATTTCCGTACCGGGAAAAGATCGAAAGTGTTTTTGACAACGAAATAGAGAACACCCTGACACAGGTGGAGACCGAACTGATGCTCACGAACCTCTATCTCTTTTACGCGGAGAATGTTTACAAGGGACTGGCAGATTCGACTTCGGCGGCCATGGGCTGGCTGCTGCCCCGGAAACAGGTGGAATACAGGGCGCTGCTTGATTCGCTCATGACCAGCGACCAGCTGATCAACCGCGACGACAGCATGCTGATCGGTCAATATTACAAACTTCGTGACTTCCTTTTGAAATACAGGGAGATTGAAAAGAACGGCGGATGGAAGCCTGTTGACCTTGACCCCCGGCATCCCGGCTATCGTCCCGGCGATACCTCACGCGTCATCCTCCAGGTCAGGGAACGGTTGTTTGCCGAAGGATACCTGAAGCAGGACAGCCGGCTCAGCCGTTACGATCCGGAGCTGGAAGAGGCGGTGAAGAAATTCCAGGCTCATACCGGCAAGAACCCGAACGAACTGATACTGCCCGAACACATCCGTGAGATGAATGTGCCGGTTGGCGAACGGATTAAGACCATCATCGTGAACATGGAGCGCTGCCGGTGGATCTCACCCGAATTTGCCAGGGCAAAGGAATATATCGTGGTCAACATCCCGGCCTACATGCTTACCATGGTGCGCGATGGAAAAATATGGCTCAGGTCGCCGGTGGTGGTCGGCAAGAACGTGACCAGGACCGTCATCTTCAGTGGAATGATGCGCTACATCATTTTCAGTCCTTACTGGAACGTTCCCACGAGCATTTACAACAAAGAGATCAAGCCCGGAATGGCCCGGAATAAAAACTACCTGGAGCAGCACAACATGGAAATGATCGATGGTCAGGTCCGCCAGAAACCGGGTAAAAACAACTCACTCGGGCAGGTCAAATTCATCTTCCCCAACTCGAACGACATCTACATGCACGACACACCGGCCAAAAGTCTCTTCGCGCAGGAAAACAGGGCCTTCAGCCACGGCTGCATCCGCGTCGGGAAACCGTTCGACCTTGCAGTGGCCATTCTCGAGGATGACCCCGGCTGGCCCCCTGAACGGATCAGGGCCGCCATGAACGCCGGCAGGGAAAACACGGTGGTGCTGAAAGAACCGATCCCGGTCTATATAGGTTATTTCACCGCCTGGGTCAATCTGAAGGGAGAGATCAGCTTTTTTAACGATGTTTACCAGCGCGACGACCGGCTGGCCCAACTGATGATCGGCGACCAGCCCGGGCAATAAAAATCGTTTTCCGCACTGCTGTACCGCTTCATCACGTTTACAGATTTTTGGTACCTTTGCCCCATGCCCTTAGCTTTTATCTATCTTCTTCTCTTTCTTTTTCCCCTTACGGAAAGGGAAGTACCCGAAATAACCGCTCACCCGGCCGACCGGGCTGCCGGGCTCTTCAACTCCCTCGGATTGGAAGCCAAAGGACTGACCCTTGAGGTTTTCAACCTGGCCCTGAAAGGCCGTGAGAAACTGATGAAGGAGGGAAAACTTCGCAACCCGGAGATCATAACCATTGCCGACCTGTCGCAATCGAGCAGGAACAAACGCCTCTATGTCATCGACCTGCTCAACCGGAGCCTGCTTTTCAACACCTTCGTGGCGCATGGCCGCAACACCGGCGATGAATATGCCAGGGATTTTTCCAACACCGCCGGATCATACAAGAGCAGCCTCGGGTTCTATGTCACCAAAGAAGAGATAGTGGGTGCCGAGGTAGGCGTTTCGCTGATCCTGGATGGCGTCGAGAAAGGATTCAACGACAACGCGGTGAAACGCGAGATCATCATGCACGGGGCCGATTATGCCACCGGGGAATTTATCCGGAAATACGGACGCCTTGGCCGGAGTTTCGGATGCCCCTCACTTCCTCCCGACCTGATCAAGCCGGTCATCGAAACCATTAAGGGGGGCACCTGCCTCTTCATTTACTCAAACAGCAACCAGTATCTCAGCCAATCGAAGCTGCTGAACCAGGCTTCACCCGATAACTGAGAACCCGGCCGTGGCACGGATGCGACATACAGGAAATCACTCATCCAACCCTGAAAATTGTCGTAATCCCCTGACCTGGACAAGCCAGAATCAAAACGCAAAATGCAAAATCAAAAATCAAAGTCAGAAAAACGGGCGGTCTCGTGCAACGGTTTAGGCCAAAAATTACATCAAAAAAATTGTCAAATCCCTCATGACCTTTACGTTCAGAACAGCGGCGGGTGTTTCTGATGGAACCCGGTGGCATCCTGGTAGGCTTTGGCGGCCGCTATCAGCGTTGCTTCGCCGTAAAGCTGCCCGATGAAGACGAGACTCACCGGCGTTAGCCCGTTGAGAAAGCCGTTGGGCAGCACGACCGACGGGTGGCCGGTGAGGTTGGTGACCAGCAGGTTGTCGCCGGCCCGCGAGGGGGCCACAATCAGGTCGTACCGGCTGACCAGGCTGTCGAACTGCTGAACCAACAGGTAACGCAGGCGGTTGGCCCGGATGTATTCGGTGGCCGGGACGAAGTGGGCGGCCCTGAACAGGTTGGGCCAGTTGTACTTACCCTGCTGCACCATCCGGTCGTCGCGGTTCGATAGGGTCAGGTCGTCGAAGGCGGCTGCGGCCTCGCACATCAGCAGGACCGACATGTCTAGGTATGGGAAGGCCGGCAGGTCGACGGGCACCAGGGTGGCGCCCATCTTTTTCAGTTGTTGGAGCGCCGCATCGTTAAAGGGTTTGTTGAGGGATGTATCCTTCGAAAAATCCCCGGCCAGCACCCCGATCCGGAGTTTTTTGAAATCAACCGCCGGCAGGTAGTTGAAAGGCAGGTCGACCAGCGTCTGGTCGATGCCGTCGGGCCCGCTGATGGCCGCGAAGATGATGGCGCAATCCTCGGCATTGCGGCAGAGCGGACCCACCTTGTCCATGGTCCAGCTCAGGGCCATGGCCCCGGTGCGGCTGACCCGGCCGGGGGTGGGTCGCAGCCCGGTGACACCACACACGGTGGACGGTGCGACGATCGAACCCCAGGTCTCGGAACCGATGGCAAACGGAACGAGCCCGGCCGACACCGCCGATGCCGGACCTGCGGAACTCCCGCTCGAACCTTTCGCGGTATCCCACGGATTGCGGGTCTGGCCGCCAAACCACACATCATCCATGGCCAACTCACCCAGCGACAGCTTGGCGACCAGCACCGCCCCTGCTTCTGCCAGTTTCTTCACCACGGTGGCATCCTCCTGTACCCGCTGGTCTTTGAAGGGGGGAGTACCGAAGGTGGTCGGGTAATCCTTCGTGAAGAACATGTCCTTGATGCCGTACGGAATGCCATGCAACAGCCCCCTGTCGATACCGCTCGCCAGTTCGAGGTCGGCCCGCCGGGCCTGCTTCAGGGCCAGCGAATCGGTGAAGGTTACCACGCACCGCAGCACCGGGCCGTATTTTTTCAACCGCTCCAGGAAGAAGCGGGTCAGCTTTTCGGAGGTGACCTGCCGGGTGTGAACCAGGTGCGAAAGCTGCCCGACCGAATAATAGGCCAGGTCATCCGGGTTGGCCGGGAACCTGGTCTGGCTATAATCCGAGAACTTCACCGGCCTTTTCACCGTGTCAAACTGCTTGCCCACCGGAACAGGGTTGAACTGGAATGCCGGTGGAACACGGTTGGGCAGCTCCACACGGCGCATGTTCTCAAAGTTTTTCAGCTGGTCGTTCAGCAGCGGCACCATGCTGTCGGTTTCCACCCCGGTGAACTCCATCCCGATCAGCCGCGCCGCATGGGCTACATCGCCGGGTTTGATCAGCGAAGTTTGAACGGCGATCCATGCGCCGGAGAGAAAACAGGCCAGACAGGCGAGAGCGGATAACAGGATGAAGCGGGGCTTTTTCATGGGGAACGAAGGGAATTAAAGAAATTTACGATTGACAGGATTGACGATTAACGAATGAATTCAGTATTGAACACAATGACGGTTGACGATTCATGGAATGATTGACAGAATTGATCATTGACGATTGGGCCGGTCGCGCTCCTGGTTGGTGGCTAAGATACGGAATTCTGTTTTTCATTTCCTGTTTTACGGGGTAATTACGCGTTCCTTATCCGGATGGACCGGATGCTTCAGTACCGTGACCAGGCTGGGTCCGGATTCCGGAAACTCAGTGGTCATTATTCATAAATGCGTATACCGGATCGGAACAGGTTTGCCAAATTGGTCCTTCTGTTCCCCCGTTACAACCGCAACTGGATGGAAAACGGAATATTGCTATCTTGCGGCCTGAATCAAGGCATTCATGACCGACAGCCATTCCCTCTGGACCTACCTGATCCCGGGCATCACCTTTGGTTTTGCCGCTGCGGCCCAGCCCGGACCATTGATGGCTTACTTTATCTCACGCACCCTGCAGTCGGGATGGAAAAAAACGTTCCCGGCCATCTTCTCGCCATTGCTCACCGACGGTCCCATCGCCGTGGTGTGCCTTTTCCTACTTGGTAATTTACCGCCGTTCATGCTGGATTATGTCCGCATCGCAGGCGGGTTGTTCCTCCTCTACCTGGCCTGGCAATCGGCCAGGAGGTGGCAGAAAGAAAGCGGCTTCAGCACAACCGGCGATGTTTCATCCGGCAGGACAATCCTCCAATCTTCGGTGGTTAATTTACTGAATCCCGGTCCCTACCTGGGTTGGAGCCTGGTGATGGGGCCGCTGCTGCTGGAAAGCTGGAGGTTATCCCCGTTGTGGGGTTTTTCACTGGTCGCCGGCTTCTACTTCACCATGTTTGCCGTCTCTGCTGCCATCATCCTGCTCTTTAACCTTGCCAGGGAGCGCGGACCATCTGTCAGGCGCAGGCTGCTGAAGCTCTCGACCCTGTTCCTGGCAGTGCTTGGCATTTACCAGCTGTACACCGGGATTTTCCCGGGATGAGCGATTTCGGCTGAAATTCCGGGCCGTGTTTCAACAATTTATCTACTTTTATGTGATTGATCGCGGCAGGGTTCTTCCTTATTTTTACACCCCGGGATTTGGACCTGTTTTCTGATATCCCGGCAATACCAGGGAATAAAAGTATTGTGTATGATCGACTTTAAAAATGAAGATTTTTCCATCCTGATCGTGGATGACAATCCGAAAAACCTGCAGGTACTCGGAGGTATCCTGCGTCCGCTGAAATACCGGGTGGAGTTTGCCATGAACGGCCACCAGGCGCTTGCATGGGTGGCCCGGAAAGGATTCGACCTGGTGCTGCTCGACGTCCAGATGCCAGAGATACAGGGTTATGAGGTGTGCGAAAAGATCAGGAAAATGAGCGACTACGACGACACTCCCGTGATCTTCCTTACCGGTCAGACCGAAAATGAGGCCAAGGTAAGGGGCTTTGAGGCCGGGGCCCAGGATTACATTACCAAACCGTTCGACACCAACGAACTGCTGGCCAGGGTCAGGACCCATTTGCAGCTCAAACACAGCAAAACCTTACTGAAACAGACCAATGTCTGGCTCGAAAAAGAGGTCGCGGCCCGCACCGAGGAACTCATCGCCCGCCAGGCTGAAACCGAAAAAGTCCGCATCCGGATCTCCCAGGATATCCATGACGACATCAGTTCGCAACTGAACAAGATATCCTGGATGAGCGAACTGGTCAAGATCAAAGCGAAACAATACAGCGCCGATGAGCTGAACGCCGCTCTCGACAAGATCATCCGGGCATCGCGCGAAAGCGTCGACAACCTTATCGAGATCATCTGGTCGCTCAACCCGGTCAACGACAACCTCGGCAGCCTCCTGGCTTACATGCGAAACTATATCAACCGTTTTTTAGACGATACATCCTTCAACATCAACATCGACTTTCAGGAACAGGATAATAAAGTGGTGATGAACCCCGAATTGAAAAGGAACCTTTTCCTGGTGATGAAGGAAGCGTTGCACAATGCCGTCAAGTATTCGAAAGCGAACAACATCACGGTGCAGTTCACTCTGGAGGCAGATGAATACTGTCTCAGGATCAGCGACGACGGGGTGGGGATCACCGAAGGCGTGGTGCTGGGTACGGGCAATGGCATGATCAACATGAAAAAGAGGGCAGAGCATGTCATGGGCCGGTTCACAGTCGATTCGGGACCAGGCCGGGGAACCACGATCAGGATGGAAGGGAAGATATACTGAAGTTCAAAATTCAAAATTCAAAATTCAAATGTCAAAAGTCAAAATGAAAAGTCAAAATGAAAAGTTATGTTTTGTTGAACAATTTTAAAGTAAATTAATATGAAACTGATCCATGTTGCAATCATTGAGGATGACAAGGATATCCGCGAGTCGATGAAGGAGTTCCTGGCCACGACCGACGATCTGATCTGTACCGGCGATTTTGGCTGTGCCGAAGATTTTCAGAAGGCTTTCAGGATGCTGGATGTTGAAGTGGTGCTGATGGACATCTCCCTGCCCGGGATGTCGGGGATACAATGTGTGGAGCAGTTAAAACCCTTGCGTCCGGAGGTGCAGTTCCTGATGTGCACTTCGCACGGCGATGCCCAGAAGACCTTCGATTCGCTTTGCGCCGGCGCCACCGGTTACCTGCTGAAGAACGCCTCACCCCAGCAATTGTTCGATGCCATCCGCGATATCCACCGGGGAGGATCCCCGATGTCGGCCCAGATCGCCCGGCTGGTGGTCAACTCGTTTCCGGATAAGGGGAAAAACCAGAAGTTGTTCGAAACCTTCACCACCCGCGAACAGGAGATCCTGACGGCCCTGTCAAAAGGCTTTTCGTATAAGGAGATCGCCGACAACCTGCTGATCAGCATCGAAACGGTCAGGACCTATCTCAGGAAAATCTATGAGAAGCTTCAGGTCCACTCCAAGGTCGAAGCCCTGAACAAGGTTTTTCCCAAGGATTTCTAGGATTGTTTTTAACCAGGATCTGTCATGAAAATCCGGCACAACCTGCCGGATTTTTTTTTTGTAACTCCCTCATTTATCTACTTTCATGCGATTGACGCTGCCTCGTCACGGTTGTAATTTTACCTCATCAACTTTAACAAAGGAGGCCGTCATGAAAACCCTGACAAAAACATTCGAAACGATTCTCTTCATCACATTTCCGCTCTTCGCGATCGTGGTTACCCTGGTATCAATTCTTTAACCATTCATAACAATTCAACCAACAATTCAAAACAAGGAGGTCAAAATGAAAACAATTGCAACAATGCTCGTAGCAGTGTCCATCGTGATGCTTGCAGGATGTTCTAAAGATGAAACAGTTCCTGAACCTCAGGACCAGTCGCCGTCACCGCTTAAAGCCAACCAAACCATCGTGTTCAAGGGCAACTCCGGAGGCCATGTGACGCTGGTTTCCTGGACGCCGCCCGTTCCGGGAGTTCATAAGTTGTTTACCGGAAGAGGCGTATTCACCCACCTCGGCATGTGTAAAATGACTTTTGATTACACCTATGTCTCACTGAATCTCAATCCCGCGGCTGCTTTTAACGGCATTGTCCTTGAAGGCGCCTCCGGAGTCATCACTGCAGCCAACGGCGATCAGATCTTTTATAAGGTTGACGTAACCGCCACTCATCCTTTGTTGGGCAATTACGGTGGCACCTACAAGTTTGGCGGCTGGGTCCCCTACTCCTATCAGGGTATTCCTGGTTTTCAGATTCCGTCCACCTGCGAGATCCTGTCGACCACCTGCACCATCACCGGAGGAACCGGAAAATTCCGCCAGGCAACCGGCACACTCACCGCCTGGGGCGAACAGTGGAACCTCCCGTTGGTTTATCCGGCATCTCTCCAGAGTTATTCAGTCCCAATCCCAACCAATCTCTATTGCGAAGGGATCATCAACCTCTGAAACCGAAATTGCAGGCACGGAAATGAAACCGGGGCGGATCAACATCCGCCCCGGTTTCATTTATCTACTTTCATGTGATTGACGACGCCTTCAGGCCGATTTACCTTTACCGTATTAATCAACAGGATATAAACCAAAAGATATGAGAACACTTTGCACCGCTATTTGTATTGCGTGGGCCGCTGCAAGCGGCTACAGCGCAACATTCTATGTTTCAACTACCGGGAATGATGGGAATCCCGGAACGATCCAGCAGCCCTGGAGAACTATTCAATATGCGATCGATCATGTAACGGCAGGCGACACCATCCTCGTCCACGATGGCGAGTACAACGAGTCCATCTATTTCAATGTCTCCGGCAATGCTTCGGACGGCCCCATTGTCCTGAAAAATTACCCCGGCGAGAAACCGGTGATCGACGGAACCGGCGCCGGTTCAAATAACGGGCCGACCTTCGAGGGAATCTCCTATGTCGTCATGGAGGGATTCGAATTAAGAGACTTTCCCTCGCAGGTTTTAACCATTTTTAACAGCTCCCATCACCTCACTTTCAACAATCTCGACATCCACGATTTCGGATACGGGGTGACCTGTTACGGGTACGGATGCCATCACATCGAATTCAATCATGTGGAATGTCATCATTTTGCCGGGACTTTTGACACCTATGCCTTTGATGTGAGCTACGACACCTTGTCCAACGATCCGCATCATGATTTCACGTTCAATTACTGCTCGGCGCACAGCGACCTGAACCCGACCGAAAATGTCGATGGCTTTGCTACCGGCCATTGGTCGATGAATTCAATCATGTATAATTTCACATACAACAACTGCGTGGTGTACGATGTTTTCGACGGCTGGGATGTGAGCGCAAGGAATACCCTGATCAACAATTGTATCGGTTACAATTGTTATAACGGGGTATGGAAACTCTGGTCCGACCAGATCACGATGAAAAACTGCATCGGCTATTTTATACCGACTACAGCCCATCCTTCCACCAATGGCATTGCCGAACTTGATCCGGGCTGGCCACAAGGATCCTACAGGAAAACCGTGACCATCCAAAACTGCACCTTCTATGGGGGTGATCACGGCATCCATGTGTACATGTCGGGACTTGACACCCTGGTCCTGCGTAACAGTATCGTTGCTAACAGCGCGATGGTGGCACTTTACTTTGAAGACACCCTGGTCCTTCAACCATCTTACCGGGGCGATTACAACATCCTTCATTCCGTCGACACCAACCGGATCGTCTCTGTAGCAGGTATGAACGATTATTACATGTCGGCATGGCAACTCTTTTCAGGGATGGACCAGCATTCGTTCATGCCCCTTAACCTGGCACAGGTTTTTATGGACACAACTACCTTCAATCTCCATCTTAATCCCTCTGGTCCGGCCATCAATGCAGGATCTCCTGCCGGTGCGCCCGCCTACGACCTGGAGGGGTATCCCAGACCTTATGGTTCCGGTTTTGATATCGGCGCATATGAATGGAGCCCTCTTTCAGGGATTCCGATAAACCTGGCGGTCAAAAATATTACCCTGATGACCGGGAATGCAAACTGCTACAATGCCTCACAAAGCATTACGGTGGCCGGTAACGGGAATATATTTACTGTTAACAGCGGGGGTGATGTCGAATTTTTTGCTGGAAACAGTATCACGTTTTTACCGGGTGTACACGTGTTGCCGGGAGGTCATCTTACAGCGAGGATCACAACAGACTCCACATATTGCAATCAGTCAGGCTTTCCAGCATACAGCAATGAAGCAAAAAGCTTCAGGGATATTACAGGATCGGCGAATCCTGCAAGCCCAAAGGGTAATGAAGTTCAAAAATCGCTCGGAATTTTTCCCAACCCCTCTTCCGGTGTCGTTCTGATCACTTTCCCCGAAGAGGAGTCTTACACTTTAATGATAATAGATCAAATGGGGAATGTGTGCCGGAACATCATTGCAAAACATACACCCATCACCCACCTTGATCTCACAGGTCTGGCCCCGGCTACCTATCATGTAATCGCTACCTGTGCGGTGAGAAGGGCCGTTTATACCGGCAAAGTGATCGTGAGACGTTGAAGATCATTAAAAAACCGATTGGCAAACCATTGTTTTTAATTAACATTTCATTGATAATTTAAAAAATGTCAAAACTATGAAAACAACTTTTTCCTTCTTGTTATCGGTATTTATTGCCATAACAACTTACGGTGCGACCTTTTATGTTTCGCCCAACGGGAATGACGGGAATCCCGGAACGATCCAGCAGCCCTGGAGAACTATTCAATATGCGATCGATCATGTAACGGCAGGCGACACCATCCTCGTCCACGATGGCGAGTACAACGAGTCCATCTATTTCAATGTCTCCGGCAATGCTTCGGACGGCCCCATTGTCCTGAAAAATTACCCCGGCGAGAAACCGGTGATCGACGGAACCGGCGCCGGTTCAAATAACGGGCCGACCTTCGAGGGAATCTCCTATGTCGTCATGGAGGGATTCGAATTAAGAGACTTTCCCTCGCAGGTTTTAACCATTTTTAACAGCTCCCATCACCTCACTTTCAACAATCTCGACATCCACGATTTCGGATACGGGGTGACCTGTTACGGGTACGGATGCCATCACATCGAATTCAATCATGTGGAATGTCATCATTTTGCCGGGACTTTTGACACCTATGCCTTTGATGTGAGCTACGACACCTTGTCCAACGATCCGCATCATGATTTCACGTTCAATTACTGCTCGGCGCACAGCGACCTGAACCCGACCGAAAATGTCGATGGCTTTGCTACCGGCCATTGGTCGATGAATTCAATCATGTATAATTTCACATACAACAACTGCGTGGTGTACGATGTTTTCGACGGCTGGGATGTGAGCGCAAGGAATACCCTGATCAACAATTGTATCGGTTACAATTGTTATAACGGGGTATGGAAACTCTGGTCCGACCAGATCACGATGAAAAACTGCATCGGCTATTTTATACCGACTACAGCCCATCCTTCCACCAATGGCATTGCCGAACTTGATCCGGGCTGGCCACAAGGATCCTACAGGAAAACCGTGACCATCCAAAACTGCACCTTCTATGGGGGTGATCACGGCATCCATGTGTACATGTCGGGACTTGACACCCTGGTCCTGCGTAACAGTATCGTTGCTAACAGTGCGATGGTGACAATTTATTTTGAAGATCCCCTGGTACTAAATCCATCCTACCGGGGCGATTACAACATCCTTCATTCTGTCGACACCAACCGGATCGTAGCAGTGGCTGGTCTGAATGACTATACTTTAACATCCTGGCAATCTTTCAGCGGTTCGGATATTCATTCAAAATTGCCGGGAGATCTGAGCACCGTTTTTACCGACACCGCCACCTATAACCTGCACCTGAAAAACGGGAGTCCCGCGGTTGATGCAGGATCTCCGATTGGAGCGCCGGATTACGACTTCGAGGGGTATCCAAGGCCATATGGGGCAGGCTTCGATATCGGAGCCTATGAACATAACCCCATGTCGGCAACCAATGGAACTGTAAATGACCGTGCTACAGTCAAATTGCTGCCGAATCCCGCAACTTCACACACCTTGCTTGTTCTGCCCGACAAAGGGGATTTCCTTGTCACCCTGTTGGATGCAACAGGAAGAACCATGCAGACCAAGGTAATCCGTAACGCTGATCTGACGCATATAAATGTTCAGTCGTGCAGGTCAGGGAATTACCTGGTTGTTGTGAGGTCGCTGGATGGCAAGGCCGGTTATGCTGCTCACCTCGTTGTCGACCGGTAAAAGCATCCGGAAAATTTCTGTTATCTCATATTTTTTGAATTATCTTTATTCCCAAAAACCACCTAATCATGAAAATAGTTTTTATCCTTATTGCTTTTATCCACCTTGGCGGATTCACTACTGCTCAGTCTTATTTCCGCAGCGGGATCTTTCTGCACCACTCCACCGGCCAGAACATCTGGGGACCGAACGGCAGCAGTACCAGCATTCCGAATGAAATGAACAGTTACAACGCCGCACACGGCTTTGCCGGGGCCGAAGCGGTGACCATGAACGAGGAGTGGTGGTCGCCTCACGACAACGAATGGGCGCGATGGCATGCCTTTTTTGAGGATCCCGAACCGTCGACAGGCATCGGGCAATACCTTGCCGGCAACCCAATCATCGTGATCAAATCGTGCTTCCCCTCGTCGGCCATTGCCTGGCAGGGTAATCCGCAGGACACCCTTGATCCGGAGATGAAGACCGTGTACACCTACCAATGGCACTGGCGGCATATTGTCAGGGTGATGCGGCAGCATCCCGAAAATTTCTTCGTCATCTGGACCAATGCACCGCTCGAACCCAGCTCCACGAATGCGACGGAAGCCGCCCTTTCCAGCCAGTTCTGCACCTGGGCCAAAGAGACCCTGGCAAGCGGCCTGGACCCGGAGACCGGTGCGTTTCCTCCCAATGTTTATGTGTTCGACTTCTTTCACATGCTCACCGGTTCAAACGGCATGATGCTCCCCTCCTACGCAGCCGGGCCCGGCGACAGCCACCCCAACGCCGCTGCCACCGCCCTGGTAGCACCCCGGTTTGTGAACGAGATCTTCGATGCTGCCATCGCCTATGAGACCGTGTACGGTTTGCCCGTTAACACCGCAACCACAAAGGCTTCCATCGAAGCGTGGCCGAATCCTGCCACGACCCATACTATGATCCGGTTCACCCTTCAGGATTCCGGGCCGGCAGTTCTGAAACTTTTTGATAACCGCGGGATCGCGATCCGAACCCTATGGGAGGGCCATGCACAGGGCCCGCAAACGGTACACCTTAACACCGGCGACCTGGCGCCGGGAATTTACCTGGTCCGGTTTTTGGCGGGGGCTGTTACGGCAACATCAAAGCTGGTGGTGATCCGGTGACAACGAAGGTCAATACGTGTTTATACTGCATCTTGATGAAAAAGATCTCCTTCTTCCTTTTGATCCTGTTTTTGTTCAGCATCACCATGGTTTAGGCGGCCATCAATACCAACAACTCGATCACCGATGCCTCGGCCATGCTCGATGTGAAGGGTACCGCCATAGGCTTCCTCGCCCAGGAGGTGGAGCAGGCGGCGCTCAGGCTCGGCTTCCAATTCAGCGGGGTGGACAAACCACAGAACGACAAGGATATGTATGGATCAGGCTACGCCGAGTTCGTGGTGCCGCTGGTAAAGGCGGTGCAGGAGCAGCAAACCCTGATCGATGAGCGAAAACAGACCATCGAATTGCTCTCGCGTGAGGTGGTGGCATTAAAGGTGGCAGTGACGGAAATACTCAGGAAACAATGAACGGAACAAATGGTAAGTCGATCGACGTGATGCATGACAGAGGTACGCAGAGGGATTTTAATAGCATTTTCAGTTCTGGGGTTGACAATGACGGTTTCCTTAGTTTATATTTGTAGAAAATATTATCTCTTTTTTCTTTCAATACGTTAGGATGATCTTTCCATCCGCCATTTTTCATTTTCTAACCAAAACAGTGATCCCCTTACCGGGGTTGAAAGTTTTTTAACCCCGACATCCCAACCAGAAAAAGATATCGTTCCACTTTTATCAAACTCTCCTCTTTATGAAAAACCTGCTGATTTTTGCCACAACCATTTTTTTGCTGATGCCCTGGCATCTCTCCCTTAAAGCCCAGGTGGCCATCAACACCGATAACTCGGCCCCCAATGCCTCGGCGATGCTTGATGTGATGAGCACCTCCAAAGGACTCCTGGCCCCAAGGATGACCACCGCCCAACGAACCGCCATAGCCTCGCCGGCCGAGGGGTTGCTGGTGTACGATACGAGCTTGGGTACCTTTTATTACTATCGTTCCGGAGTCTGGACCCCCGTAACCACATCCGGCTGGCTCACCACCGGCAACAGCGGCACCAACCCGGCGGTAAACTTCATCGGGACCACCGACAATAAGCCTCTCCATTTCAGGGTGAACAACCAGCCCGGTGGAAAAATCGAATCATCACCGGGATACAATACCTGCTTCGGCTACCATGCTCTCAACGCCAACATCTCCGGCTTTTCGAACGTGGGTATCGGCGCCAGGGCATTGTTCAGAAACACCACGAAGAGCAACCTCGTGGCGGTGGGGGATTCGGCATTGTTTAACAATGGTCAGGGTGCAACACAAAACTGGGAGGCTATTTATAACACAGCAATTGGCTCAAAGGCGCTTTTTTCGAACACTACTGGATCATATAATGTCGCTAATGGGAACCAGGCGCTTTTTTCGAACACTACCGGATCAGAAAATGTCGCCAATGGAAACCAGGCGCTTTATCTTAACACTACCGCGTGGTATAATGTCGCCAATGGAAACCTGGCGCTTTTTTCGAACACCACCGGGTCATATAACGTCGCCAATGGATACGGAGCACTTTCTTCGAATACTACCGGTTATAATAATGTCGCCTGTGGGTATATAGCGCTTTCTTCGAATACCACTGGTTTTGATAATGTTGCCAATGGAGCCACAGCGCTTATTAATAATACTACCGGGTCAAATAATGTCGCCTATGGATACGAAGCGCTCGCATCCAATACCACCGGGTTTAATAATGTTGCTTTGGGGGCAAAGACATTAGTCTACAATGCAACCGGAAGCAACCTGGTGGCAGTTGGCGACTCGGCTTTGTACAAAAATGGTAATGGCGCTAACGTAAGCCAGGGGCAATCCTTGTATAACACAGCTGTCGGTTCCAAAGCGCTATGGCAAAATTCGACCGGCCACAGAAATACCGGGACTGGCCATGCTGTCATGTTCTCGAACATGTCCGGCTACCAAAACTCCGCATTTGGGTCGGATGCGTTGTATCACAACACAAATGGCTATTCCAATACTGCAGTTGGATACAACGCCCAGAACAATACCAGTATCGGATGGCAGAATACCAGCATCGGGGCCAATTCGATGTTGTCAAACACCACTGGCAACTACAACACCACACTCGGATACAACACTGGTCCCAACTCCGGCAATCTCGGCAACACTACCTGCCTGGGGATCGACGCCACGGCCACCGGGAACAACATGGTGAGAATCGGCAATGGTTTTGTCACCTCCATCGGCGGGCAGGTAGGGTGGTCAACCTTGTCGGATGGCCGGTTCAAGGAGGGGGTGCAGGAGAATGTACCCGGACTCGCCTTCATTAAACAGCTCAGACCTGTTACTTATCAACTGAACCGGGAGAAGGTTTGTGAATTCACCGGAGTGAACGAACGGCGGGCCAAAATCCGCGAAAAGGACGCCGGAGCGCAATTCCTTTCAGGTGAATCCCTGTCGCCCCTCACCACCGGTTTCATCGCCCAGGAGGTGGAGCAGGCGGCCCGCAGCCTCGGGTTCGAGTTCAGCGGGGTGGATAAACCTCAAAACGCAAAAGATATGTACGGACTGCGCTACGCCGAGTTCGTGGTGCCGCTGGTGAAGGCGGTGCAGGAGCAGCAGGCGGTTATCGAAGCCTTGCAAAAGCAGGTGGAGGAGCTAAAGAAGCAGGTGGAAAGGTTGGGGAAGAATTAAATGGGATTTGCCTCTTTCCGGATTCTTTCCCACAACTCAGTTACATCCAGAGAGGTTACCCAATGTGTTAAATAATCATGGTCAAGCTGTGCATACTGCACCTCATATACCCTCAACGCATCGGTGAATTGTTTCTCGCTGCCGCCCGAAAGTTTCGCCCACCTGAGTTTTGCCAGTATGGTATCCTCAGGGCTTGAAACATGCATGGTAAAACCGAACACATTTTCTTCAATCTTTCTCTTAAATCTCGAAATGTCAAATGGTTCATCGGTAACGATCCAGAAGTCAACCTTGTCGCCCGCCTCTGTATCCAGAAGATTGAACATGCTTTTACGCCTGATCGCCTCTCTGATACTCTCCTCGTCGAGATCAGATAATTCAATAATTCCGGTTGTAACATTTGGCAATTCTTTCCAGGTAAAGTTGTTTGAGCTCTACTTCGGTTTTTTCAGGGAACCTTTTTCGCAATCCATGTATGAACAACTGCCGCGAGATCGCCGAAAGTTCAAACGCTTTGGATAACCGCTGTTCAGGGGTCATCCTCCGCAGCGTCAGAATGTAATGCGAATGATTCGGATGTGGCTTTATTTCCATGATATCCTTGTTCAATCTTGTTCAATCTGGCTCGGCCTTGTTTAGCTTTGTTAAGTCTTATGCAGCAAAGATCCTGAAGGCCTGGCCGGCAATGTCTTATTAAGATCAACAGCAGCCGGCCGTGCACAAATTTACACAATAACAGGGCAGTTCAAACGCCCGACCATGCCATACAATAAATTCTTTTCCGGGTGAAGCGATGGTATACGTGTGTCAATGAACAATGACTTTCTGCCTGCAAATGGTCGTCCCTCCGGTCTGGATGACCAGGTAATAAACGCCCGGAATTCCGGAGACACGGATCTGCAACTGTTGCAGTCGGCCCGGATCGCTGAGTTCATTGACAAGGATGCCGAGGTTATTGTATACAAGCGCCTTCCGGATGTCCACTGGTCTTGAAAATACTGCATTCACAAGGCCGTCGGTGGGATTTGGATATATCCGGCATTGCAGTTCATGTTCAATGGTCTGGTCATGGTTGTTATGTGACAGGATATCCGCAGCGGTGTCGGTCGACTTCAGCATTTCGGCCGATCCCGCGTGGTCGAGCTGGGTGACGGGCAGCACACCGGGCACGCAGGGTTCGATCTTCGCCCTGAAGTAGCTGTAGCGCGTGGTGTTGCCGCAAACATGGAACAGGATGGCGGGCTTGATGTGGACATTCGGTTTCAATACGATCTTGCCCGAAGCGATAAAATTGAAATCGAGGCCCTGGATGTCGGTGGCGCAGGCACCGGTGGCGCTCCCGACAAGGATTTGCTGGGCCTTTACGGTGGTGGGATAGTTCATGAGGTCGCCGAGAGAACACTGGTTGATCACGTAATTGCAATGTCTTTTCTCAAACACCCTGATATGATCGATCACGAGGCTGCCCTCAGAAGGCGTGGAACTGTTCGTTCCCATCTCATCCCACCCCATCTTGAAGCTGGCGATCACCTTCATGGGGATGGTCGGAAAAGTTGTGTTGACCTGGTAAGGACGGCCGGCAATGATCCCGTCGCAGTTGTACAGCGGGTTCCCGGTAAAGGAGTCGTAATAGTGATAATCCTCGCGGAGCAGCGTTTCGGAGGCTCCGCCGGCCTCCTTCACCAGGAACCTGACCGTGAAGGGATCCCACTCCAGGGCGAAGATCCACGACCCGGTCCAGAACTCCCATCCCAGGTGTTCGGAATCCACTTCCCAGTTGCAATGGTGCACCGATATGTGCTGGTTCCGCGACATGTAATCCCAGTTGATCCAGTTCCACCAGTAAAGGATCCACTCATTCCAGAACTCGAAAATGTCGATCTCCTCGGCATGGCTGGCCGTGGTGGAATAGAGCCAGAAAGCCGGCCAGTAACCCACCCCCCTCGGGATCGTACATTTGATCTCGAACCGGCCGTACTGGTACCTGTCCCAGGTCCACATCTCCGCTCCGGTCCAGTCGTACCAGGTCATGACAGGATTGGCGCTGCACCATGGCACGGGGTAGGAACCGGGTTGCGACTTCACCTTCAGGCGGGCATTTCCGCCCTGTACCACGATATTCGCGGGAAGGTTGTATGTGGAGTGGTCCGGCGGATCGCCCCAGGGCGTACGCGGCACCCAGGCGCCGGTATTCAGCGTGCTGCCTGAAAAAGTGTCCTCGAAAACCAGCTCCCATGGCCCCGTGTAGCAATTGTTGGCCGTAAGCTGCACGGTGGGCCAGGTGGTCATGCATCCCGGCCAGCCGGTGGGGGTCTGGCCAAAAGATGGCGAAAAAGCGAACATCACCAGCCACACGATGGCCGCGCCGCGATAGCTGTAATTGTTCGTTTGCCTTTTCATTGGGTTTACCCTGATCAAACCATCTCCAAATATACGAAAGACCGGTTATAAAATCAACCTCGACCGTAACGGAAGACAGGCAACCGGTAACTTTGGCGTCGCCACGCATTATCCCAAATACCAGGCAATCCTCAAAATATTGTAATCCAAAGATTTTCGGGAATCAAAAAAACCGGGATACCCTGGATTCTGACAAATAAAATCCAGGACATCCCGGCAGGAACCGGCTGATCCGCCGATCAACGCTGTTTCTTCATCCAGGGCCTGGGCCTGGCATCGAAGATCACCTGCTGATCGGGCGTCAGGATGGCCCTGATCTCGCGGTCGTGTCTGATCTGTGCCTTCAGGATCTCCGACGCCATTTTACCGATCTCCTCCGCAACCTGGTCGGCCTGGGTCTGGTTGAACGGATTGGAGCTCATTAAAGTGCCGAGCCTGGCTCGCTTTTCGCGAAGCTGGTTCTTCAGCGGGGTCATCTCCGACATGTGCTTCAACCCGGCTTTCTTCATTTTCTCCTGCTGCTCCGGCGTCAGGTCAGGGAGGTCCATAGGCCGTGGACCTTTTCTGATATGCTCCCCACGGTCATCGGCCGGGTCCATGCGGCATGGCTGGTCGCGGAATGCGCGCTTCGGGTAAAAGGGCTTATCGATACCCTGATCAGGGCTTGTTGTTGCTGATGTGCCCTTGTCCTGGGCAGAAACACCGGTCATCCAGAGACTTGCAACCAGCATGGCAATGACGGTAATCAATCTTCCTTGAAGTGTCTTCATAACGTTTGGTTTTTGAAATTATCGCCGGTAAAGATAAGATGGCGGGTGCCCGTCGTAAAACAATAATCTCCGGTCAGGGTGAAATCACCACCGGACACCTGAGATTCATCTATGAACGATTATTTCGCCAGTTTCAGGATCCTGAAAGCTCCACGGGCCACCAGGAGGAACACGGCAAGCCCGACGGCAAGGTCGGGGAACCGCGAGCCGGTGAGGTAAACCAGTATCCCCGCGGCAACCACGCCAAGATTCGCGATCACATCGTTTGAAGTGAAGATCACGCTGGCCTGCATATGGGCTTCCCGGCTCCTGCTCTTTTGCAGCAGGTACAGGCACAACGCGTTCCCCGCCAGGGCCAGCAAGGAGATGATAATCATAGCCCGGAATCCGGGCAGGGACTCCATGCTGATAAACCTGCGGATCACTTCGGCGAAACCCAGCACGGCCAGCAACAACTGGAAATAACCGCTGATCCTGGCAATGTTCTTCTTCCGCGAAACGGCCCCTCCTACGGCATACAGGGCCAAACCATACACAATGCTGTCGGCCAGCATGTCGAGGCTGTCGGCGACCAGTCCCATCGATTTCGCGACCAGGCCCGCAACGATCTCAAGGAAGAAAAAAAACAGGTTGATGCCCAACACCATCCATAAAAGCTTACGCTCGCGGGCGGCATCTCCTGCAGGGGTCGCGGCATCCGAGACTTCACTGCCGACCAGGGAGGCCCCAAGGTCAAGGCTTTCAAGCATCCGGAGAATATCGCCGGCGCCCTTTGTATGATAAACCACCAGCCTGCGGTTCGGGATGTCAAAATCAAGCGACTCGACATACTCCAGGCCGTCCAGTTTCATCCTGATCAGTCGCTCCTCCGACGGACAATCCATTTTAGATATCTTATAGGTTGTCTTCATCACCCTGGAATTGAAAAGTCAAAGGTCCGGATTTTTCATTTTTGAATCAAAAAAAACTGAAATTTTGACATTCCAACTGCGTCAAGTTCTCAGTTTTAAACACGAAAAACGCCAAATTGACATTTTTCGCAAAAGGCATTTTTTTTGACCACTTATGATTGTTCAATTAAATAAATGTCTAACCTAAAAATGGAGGATTTAACCATGTCAATCGTAAGATTTTCAAACCAGTTCCCCAGGGTTTTCGACCGTTTTTTTGAAGGCGATTTGTTTGATTGGTCGAACAGGAATTTTTCCGATACCAATACCACACTGCCTTCGGTCAATATAAAGGAGAGCCCTGAATCATTCGAAGTTGAAGTTGCTGCTCCGGGATTCGCGAAAGACGAATTCAAAATCGAGCTCAACAACAATCTGCTGACCATCTCTTCGGAGAAAAAGACCGAAAACGAGACCCGTGAAGGCGAAAACTTCACCCGTCGCGAATTCAGTTACCAGTCCTTCAGCCGTTCATTCACCCTGCCGCAGATCGTAAACAGCGATCAGATCGGGGCGAAATACGAAAACGGCATCCTGAAGGTCTCCATCCCCAAAAAGGAGGAGGCAAAACCTAAACCTGCCAAGCAGATCGAAATCTCCTGATCCGGAGTGCAGGTCAATCGGTGAGGTTAATCCAATTCACCTGATCATACATTGTTCTCAATAACGGGAACCTCCGCGGGGCCGCCAGGGAAACCTGGGGGCCTCTTTTTTCATCCCTGTCGCAGCATGAACGGGATTTACTACTTTTATCGAAAATCCCGCCCATGAATCCGGGTTACAAGCTAAGTCTGTTAAAAAAGATCTCTGGTGCAGCCTGGCTCATCCTGGCAATCGTAAATCGTAAACTTATCCTTCTCCCAAACCTTTGAATGATGAAAACCCGTTTCATCCAAATCCTCTTCCTGCTCGCGCTCGTAAGTGCCGGTGCAGATATCGCCCTGGCCCAGTCATCCTCGCGCTGGAGCCATGAAAAATTCATCGGACAGAAGGGTGACACCCTTGCATACCGGCTGCTTTTCCCCGATTACGACACGCTTCGCAAATACCCGCTGGTGGTCTTCCTGCACGGTTCGGGAGAACGGGGAAGCGACAACGAGGCCCAGCTGAAATGGGGCGTGGGCAACTTTGCCGCCGACCAGGCGATGGCGATGTACCCGGCCCTGGTCATCGCCCCGCAGTGCCCGCCCGGCCAGGACTGGTCCAACTTCAGCTGGAACGACAGGATGAGGGAGGCCCTGCTGCAACCCGATCCTTCCAGACCAATGGAACTTGTCATCGGATTGGTCAGCCGGATGATTCGAACGATGCCGGTCGACACCGGCCGGATCTACATCACCGGCCTCTCGATGGGCGGATTCGGCACGTTCGATGCCATTGCGCGTTACCCGAACCTTTTTGCGGCGGCGGTGCCCGTATGCGGCGGCGGCGACATCACGAAAGCCGGAACTTTCGCACATCTTCCCATCTGGATTTTCCATGGTTCCGAAGACTCCGGCGTCGATGTGCATTATTCCCTCGACATGGCCGCGGCGCTCACCCGGGCGGGTTCCGTACCAGGTCTCACCATTTACCCGGGTGTCGGGCATTTCGCGTGGCTTGCGGCTTACAGCGACCCGCTGATGATGGCCTGGCTCTTCAGACAGCATAAAAAACCGGCGGTGAAGTAAGCAAAGACCCTCGGGCCATCTTCCCGCTCCGGCCCGCTTCGCGCCTGCTCATTTCTCACGCATCAGCCTGAGGCAAACATGCTCGTATTTGCCGACGAATCCCGGCCCCGAGATCACGAGGTCGCTGCCCAGGAAGTCGAATTTTCCGCTCAGCGAATTGTTCTCATCCGGCATGGTCCAAGCGATGGTGTTTGTTGTCTCGCCGATCTTCCAGGTGCCTTTGACATCAAACCCAGTTGCCTTTTCCTTGATCCCGATGGTCCCGTCAGGCTTGAAGATAAACAGGAACAACCGTTCGCCCAGGAGATTTTCACCATGCACATAGGCCCTGACAACCTTCCAGGAGCCCGATACCCTTGCGACATAATCTTTGCGCAGGTAGTTTTTCCCGGGAATGGAACAGACCGAATCGGCAGAGGCCGCCTCGTTTACTTCGCCGGTGAGTTGTTTAAAATCCTGGTCATTGTACAGACCCCTGAAATCGGTGTCCGCCTGCGCCCTTTTCCTGAACGACGGATCGGTTCCGATCACCCGGGCCAGGTCGGCAAGCGCATTCCTCTTTTCACCTTTCTGTGCATAGATGCATGCCCTGGTGTAGTAGCCCTCCGCTGCGCCCGGGTCAAGCGAAATGGCCTTGTTGGCGGCATCGACGGCCTGGTCGAACTGTTTCACTTTGGCCAGGCAGTAAGCCTTATAATACCAGGACTGGGGCGACTTCGGGGAAATGGCGACCGCCTTGTCGGCAGCCTTCAGTGCGTCGTCGAACCGTTCGGAAGCGAAAAGCAACCCGATACGCTCATTCCAGTAAGATGCAGAATCGGGGCAGAGCTCCATCAGCCGGTCGTTCGCTTTCAGCGCCTCCTCGTTTTTCCCGGCCACCGCCTTGTACATACTCAGGGTGTGCCAGGCGACGGGATTTTCAGGTTCCAGTTTCACCCAATCCTCCATCACCCTGAATCCTTCATCGAGCTTCCCCGTACTGAAGTTCACCTTCATCTGGCCGAGGATGGCTTCGTCGTTGCCTGGCTCAAACCTGCAGGCCGTTTCATAGGCGGCCAGGGCCTCGGTAAATTTTTGCTGCTGCCTGAACTGGTTACCTTTTTGAAGGTACCAGGCCGCCGAATCGGGCTTCTTTTCCTGTTGAAACGTCGTTGCCTGTTCCTGTGCAGTGATCCGCGGCGGGATCAGCAGGAGCAGGGTGACCATTGCGGTCATTGTCTGCCGGATCGTTGAATTTGTTTTCATGTTTCCTCCTGTTTTTGATGCATTTGTTACAATGGCGTAAAATTACCCCCCGGCCGCCAGGGCTCATTGAAATTCACTTGTAAAACCATTGTAAATCATTTTCCGCTCAGGGTCGATGTCGCGGATTTACTAGTAATGACAGGATAAAACGGGACAAAAAAACAGGCGCAAAGACTACCTTTCTGAAAGATATTCTTTGCACCTGCCGGTGGAAATAAAGTTGTCGGTTCCCTTACTTCTTCATCGTACGCATGTAAGCGACCAACGACCAGCGGTCGTTCGCGTCGGGAACCTTTTTCTCATAACCGGGCATCTCTTCGCGGCCCTTGTTCATCCGGTAGAAGATCTCGCCATCGGTACCCGACTGAAAAGCAGCCGTTGAAAAATCACCCGGGAAAGTTTTCAGAGTGGCAGCCTTTGCGCCGTCACCAATCCCTTTGGTTCCATGGCATGATTTGCAATGCTTGGCCCACAGGTCTTTGCCGTTGGCAATGACACCTGCATCCGTCAGCTTCACCGGGGCCTTTATGGCTTTGTCTTTGTCGGGAACGGGCCAGGGTTTCGGTTTGGCCTGGGCCTGGGCGTTGGCAACCTGACCAAAAAGAAATACCATTGCCACCATCATGGTCGCAATCAAAGCTGCACGTTGTTTAATGCTTTTCATACTCTTTTTTTTAAGGTTTGATTAAATCGGAAATCTGGTACAAAGATACTGAATATTTTTTACCATGGAGAGAAAACATGGCATGTGGATTGAAAACCACTTTTCATTATAATATTATTCGATCGTAATCGAATTATATTATAATTATTTTCGATTATGACCGAAATTTATTATATTTGCAAAAAAAAGATGGTACCCAGGATACTGGAAAAGGAAATACGAAAATTCCTCTTCAAAAAAAAGACCATTATCATTTATGGTGCAAGGCAGGTCGGTAAAACCACATTAACGAAACAACTGATCGGGAATCTGCCAGATAAAACATTGGTTCTTAACGGCGATGAGTCCGATGTACGCGAATTGCTTACAAATGTCAATTCCGGCAGGTTGAAATCGATCATTGGCGATCATACCATTGTGCTGGTCGATGAGGCCCAGCGGATTCCTGAACCCGGCCTTGTCCTGAAGATCATCCATGATAACTTTTCAACGGTGCAATTAATCGCGACCGGATCATCATCACTGGATCTTGAAAGCAAGATCAGTGAACCCATGACCGGCCGGAAGCTGGAATTTTTCCTTTATCCTCTTTCATTTGAAGAAATGGTAGGTTATCATGGACTGCTGGCAGAGCAAAGGTTGCTTGAGGACCGGATGGTCTATGGTTATTATCCCGACATTGTGCTGAATTCAGGAAACGAAACAAAACTTTTAAAATCACTTACGTCAAGTTTTCTCTTTAAAGACTTGCTGGCACTTGATCAGATCCGCAAGCCGGTCATTCTGGAAAAAATTCTCAAAGCGCTGGCCTTGCAAACAGGAAATGAAGTTTCATACAATGAATTAGCAGGATTGCTTGACACCGACAAAGAAACCATTGAGAAATACATTGATCTGCTCGAAAAGGCTTATATCATTTATAAGTTGCCTGCATTGAGCCGGAATGTACGCAACGAGATCAAAAAGGGTAAGAAGATCTATTTCTTTGACACGGGGATCAGGAACACCATCATTGGAAATCACCTAGCACTGCAATCCCGCACTGATAAAGGTTCCTTATGGGAGAACTTTCTGATCAGCGAGCGTCAGAAGTTTTTAAGGAACAAAGACGTGGAATATAAGGCATATTTCTGGCGAACGACGCAGCAACAGGAGATCGATTACATCGAAGAGCGATCCGGAAGACTGTTTGCCTATGAATTCAAATGGAAACCGGTTAAAAGCGCAATGGCATCAAAAACTTTTATGAACGCTTATCCGGAGTCGGCATTTCAGGTGATCTCACAGGACAATTACGTTGAATTTCTGACTACAGTCTGAAAAAAAAGAGCGATTTGACGGGTCTATCCGCCATATCGCTCTTTCCGCAGGCCCTCTCCTACTTACCTGAGAATCACCTTTTTCATCTCCGTGCGATCGCCGGTGCGGATCTTCAGGAAATACATGCCGCTGGCGTGGCCCGACAAATCAATCTGTACCTGTTTGCCGTTCCATTCGAATGCATCGACCTGCAATCCGGTCATGTTGTACATCACGATCGGTTCGGTGGTGTTTGCTGATGATCCATAGACATAGACCTCCACCACCCCGTCGGTCGGGTTAGGCCTCACGCTGACATTCGACACCGTCGATTTCCTGTTATCCACACCAACAAGGAGCGGGTTTTCGGAAAACACCACCAGGTTGCAGGCCACGTCGAGTTGTGGATTGAAACCGTCGTCGCAATTTGAACAGGTCACTCCTGTAACGCAGTTGGGATTGTTTGGATGACACTGGTCCACATAATTCTCATAAAAGACATATTTGAGCTCTACGTTCTGCCCCGCCACGAACGGTGTCATGTCGTAGTCGAACCACTTGGCAATGGATCCCGGGCACCAGCCTGCCCGGTCGTAGTACCAGGTGCCGCTCTGTGGCTGGCAGGCGTCGGGATTCGGGTTGCAGTCGGTCCAGTTATGCTGGGTGAATGTTTGCGCGCCATTTACCCAGATATGATGGGTGGCATTGTAGAATTCGGCTGCATTGCCGGTGTTCAGGTCTCCCCATCCGTGGCCCGTGGAAACGAGCTTAAGCTTGGAGGCCATCGCGTTCGATGAGTACTGGAAGTTCCGGATCTCAACGGGTTGAAGATTGGCATAATCGCCGAAGGGGTAGACTTCATTCCACACCTCGTGAACAGAACTGTAAAGATACTGGGGTGTTCCGGCCGTATAATCGAGTGTCAGCTTGTAATAATAACCATTGTCGAGCGTCGCGCAGTTGAACCTGAATTCAGCTTTTCCCAGCATCAACGACATGTAATCGGTGAGGTCGATCGTATGTGAGCATGGGACGCCATAAGGGGTGATATACCTGATGATCTCGTACCAGTACCCGTCGTGTCCCTTCAGGTCAACGCTGGCCACGCGATCCCATTCGCCGCAGCCTCCCGGCGGGCAGGTCACGGTAAGGGTCGCCTGTATCTTGTTGAAAGCGCCGAGGTACGACGGCATCTCGGCCTCCACCACCTGGCTGACGTTGTTGGGGTTCAGCCACACATTCTCGGCGGCAACCACCTGCATGTTGGTCGCACCCTGCACGATGTTGATGCTGTAATTCTCGTTGGCCGAGGCTCCGTAGTTATTGGTCGAAATGATCTCGAGCGGATAGTTTCCATAGCTGGGTGGGGTCCACCAGGCAATATAGTGACCATTCTGAAAAGTCTGTGCCGGAATCGTCTCACCGTTGATCCTGAATTTTACCTCTGCAACATTGAACAGCTCGGGATACGTGATCGTACAGTAGGCCGAGAGCAATATCTTTGAAAGGACCGGAACGTGTACATCGCCGGCCAGCGGATGCCGCGGATCGACGTCGGGAACATGCAGCATCGGGTCAAGCACCATGAATTTGTTGATCACCGGTTCGGCTGGGTTATAGGTGCCGTTGCCGGGTTGTGTCGCTTTAACGGTCACCTCTCCCTGGGCGCCTGTCAGCGTGATGAGGTTGCCGTTGATGGTGGCGGGTCCCGACAGTATCTCGAACTCCACCGGCAACCCGGAGGTGGCGGTGGCCTCGATGGCAAACGGCGGGTCGGTGGTCAGATGATTCGCTATCTGGGGAAAGGAGATGGCCTGGTATCCGGGATCGAGTGTGCCGTTGAAGTTCGAGGTCTCCCCGATCAACGCGAAATTCAGCAGATCACAGTCGCGTTCTCCCGTTCCAACCTCATCAACGAGTTTGGTGATCGAGGTATTGTTCCCCCCCGGCACGCCCTGGTTGAACTTGTAGTACATCTGCAGGTTGGCTTCGGAGCCGGTGAGCTCGTTGGCCATGATGTCCTGGATCTCGGTCTGGCTTAGGCCTTTGTTCCATACCGAGACTTCGTCGATGCGACCTCCGTATACGAAGTTAAACCCGCCGAGCAGGCTTTTTCCGATGCCAAAGTTCACGTTGGTGCCCAGGAAAGTTCCCGAAGCGGCTTTGCTGCCCTTGAGGGTTCCGTTTACATAAAGCTTGATGGAGGTTCCGTCGTAGATCCAGGCGATGTGCTGCCACACCTGCGGGATGATGGTGTTGGCCGGCGCCACATACTCGAAAAACCCTGCGGTGGTCACCAGCCGGCACTCCATGACCCCGTTGTTGAGCTGGATCAGGTAAAATTCAGCGGTTCCCGATCCGGCCCTGAACCCCATGTATCCTTGCCCGTAGGCCAGCGCGTCGCAATAGAACCAGCCGGTCATGGAGAGGGCATTGGTGCCCGAAACGAACTGCGAGCCGTTGGGCAACTGGCAGAAGTCGTCGATCTTGTCGAAATGAAGATACTGGTTGGTCTGCGCAAAAAGCAATGCCGAAAAAAGAAAACAGGTGAAGAAAGTAAGTAGCTTTTTCATGGTAAATTGGGTTTATGGATTAACAAAGATAGTTAATTCAAAGTTCAAAATTCAAAGTTCAAAATTCAAAATGAAAAGTTAAATTCAAAATTCAAATGGCAAAATTCTTCCTGTTCAGGATATAAGACTGAAAACATATGTTTGATTGATAATCGTTAAAAAATCATTGATCATTTAGATCTGAAGTTTTGCCTTCAATTAAAAATCCTTGTTCCTATTACCTTATCGCTTATCTAATCGCTAATCGTTATTCCCTTATCATTATTTTGAATTTTGAACTTTGAATTTTGAACTTTGAATTCCCTTAAGGTATCCACCAGATCTTATTCCCCGGCTGATCCCCGCCCTGCCGTGCGACGGCCTGGGCACAGTTGGCCGAATTGTACTCGGCTTCCGACGGGGGATAGGGCAAACGGAAATGGGCAATGGGCTGCCCCTCGCGAGGAGTCTTTCCCGTTCTCCGGGCAAGGGCGTAGGCCTCCCACGGCTGCCTGAACGCATCGACCATCCACTGCGTGTAGATGAACTCCAGCTTCTCCTCCTCGGTCTTGGCCATCCAGCTTCCATACACCGAAAGCACCGACGAGGCGTTGAGGTTTTCGGGGATGGGGATCATCTCAGGGAAAGTCATCCCCGACACGGGCAGTTTTGAATTCTTGGCCACATGCATCCACCAATCTACCGAGGAATTGATCCCGTTCATGTACTCGATGTCGGCCATGTCCTTGTCGACCGCCACCCCGATACCCCTGAACCAGGCCTCAGCCTTGATGAAATGGACCTCGGCGCCGGTGATCAGGATGATGGGCATGTAGTATTCATCGGCGATCACGAAATAGTTGAACGGGGAGTATTTGCAGGTCTCCCCCTTGATGTTGAAGGAACCCGTCTGGTCACGGTGGCTGTCGTACGGGATCCCTCCTTCCGACGGGGTGGTTGCATCGGGATTCTGCGGATAGGCTTTCCACAGGCTGGCGTTGTTGGTTTCGAAGAAGATATACGCTCTTGGGTCGAAGATCCCGCTGCCGTCGGCGCTGTCGTGAACCGAAACCCGGTGCCAGAGATTGGTTCCCATGCGAAGGTTCTTGTGCTCCCTGAACGACCAGGGCAGGCTTTCGTTCCTGAATCCGACCGCAGCCGGAAAGAGGGAGGCGCTTTCGAGTTTCGGGGCGGCAAAATCATAACCGATGAACACCGGCCTGTTGTTTTCGATGATCTCACGGATGATATCGCCGGCGAGCACCGGTTCTTTCTCCGACATCCGCATGGCGTGCCGCAACCGGAGCGAGTTGGCCAGCTTTCTCCATTTTGCCATATCCCCGTTGAACAGTTTGTCGAAGACTATGAACGATTTAAAGGGTTCAACCAGCGGAGCGGATTCATCGATCTTTTCATCGGCCCACCGCAGGTTCTCTAACAAGGCCAGGTATATCTCGCGCTGGGTGTCGAACTTCGGCCGCAGGTAATCGAGATTCTGGAACCCATACCCGGCCTGCGAGAAGGGCATGTCGCCAAACAGGTCGGTGACCCGGAAGGTTTTGTACGCCACGAGGATCTTCAGCATGGCTTTCATGTTCAGCACCCCGGGGGATTCGCCATAGCCGCCGAACCGCTTTTCCAGTTCCCTGATCTCTGGAAGGGTGCCGTAATAGTTGCTCCAAATCTCCTCGGTGCCCAGGGTGAAGTTGCCCCACGCCTCCTTGGTGAGCGAGGCAAGCTGGGTTTGTTTGTACAGGATCTCGTTGTTGATGTAAAACTGCTCATTCCACCCCAGCGGCAGGGTGGAGATGACCTGGTTGAACAGGGAGCCGTCGCTGGCCGTGGTGAAAGAACTTGGGTCGGTGTTGATCTCCGTGAAATCCTTTTTACAGGAAAAAAGAGACAGGATAAGAAGGATCGCTGTTAGAAGTGCAGGTATTTTTGTTGTCATGATCTTTTATAATAGCGCTGTGGAATAATTCAAAATTCAAAATTCAAATGGCAAAATTCAAATGTGGGGTCAGTGAGTGTGGGTGTGGAAGGATGATGGATTAAGTTCAAAATTCAAAATTCAAATGGCAAAATTCAAAATTGGAGTCAGTGAGTGTGGGTGTGGAAGGATGATGGATTAAGTTCAAAATTCAAATGGCAAAATTCAAAATTGGAGTCTGGAGTTTGGGTGTGGCGGGGTTATTAATATAGTTCAAAATTCAAATGTCAAAGTTCAAATGCAGGGGCTGTGGGTGAGGGAGGGTCAAGGTCATTGGTTAAAGTAATGTAGGTCTCAGGGTGCTCGCTTACCTGGTTTGTTTTCCGATTGGTCTTTGCAGTTACTATTGCTTTTGCAATAATGCTCGTCAATACTTCAGATTCTTTTTTAAGAGGTATTATTTCGCCATTTTCGTTTTGAACAATCCGTGCTTTTTCAATCACTTTGATCCAATATTTCGCTTCCCTTAATTCTTTCAGGACAATCTGCATTTTATGGATAAAATCAGCCGTACTTTCACCAGCCCGGGCTTCTTCATAATTAGCCCCTGCAGAGGACACCGCCCTGAAAAGTTGTCCGAAAATATGACGACCAGCATACGTCTTAACCATCTGCTTCTCGGTTTGAATAACTCCGACCACAAGCCCGACGAACCTGTCCGCTAACATGTCCGCAAATTCAGTCATTCCTTACTTTTATAATTTTGAATTTTGACATTTGAATTTTGAATTTTGAA